>NZ_VEDO01000017.1 GCF_007677875.1 Variovorax boronicumulans
AACCGGCAAACCTTGGGACAAATCGCTTTACGGCGCTTGACTTCAAAGACGGTTACTCAGAGCTTGAACGGCACCACTTCCTGGCGTTGCTCGCCCAGGCCTTCGATGCCCAGCGTGATCACATCGCCCTTCTTGAGGAACACCGGCGGCTTCATGCCCATGCCCACACCGGGCGGCGTGCCCGTGGTGATCACGTCGCCCGGCATCAGCGTGTTGAGCTGGCTCACGTAGCTGACCAGCTTGGCCACGTTGAAGATCATGGTCTTGGTGTTGCCGGTCTGCATGCGCTGGCCGTTCACGTCCAGCCACATGCCGAGCTTTTGCACGTTGGCGATCTCGTCGCGCGTGACCAGCCAGGGGCCGATCGGGCCGAAGGTGTCGAAGCCCTTGCCCTTGTCCCAGGTCAGGCCGTGCTCCATCTGCCAGGCGCGCTCGCTGACGTCGTTGATCACGCAAAAGCCGGCCACGTAGTTCAGCGCGTCCTTTTGCGAGACATAGCGCGCGCGCGTGCCGATGACCACGCCCAGTTCCACCTCCCAGTCGGTCTTGACCGAGCCCTTGGGCAGCATGACGGGGTCGTTCGGGCCCTGGATGCAGCTGTTGGCCTTGGTGAAGACCACGGGCTCGCCCGGGATCGGCATGTTGGACTCGGCCGCGTGGTCGGCGTAGTTCAGGCCGATCGCGATGAACTTGCCGACATTGGCCACGGGGCAACCGTAGCGCGGCTTGCCGCGCACCAGCGGCAGCTTGTCGGTCTTGAGCTTGCGGATCTTGGCCAGGGCCGCATCGCCGAGCTGGGCCGGGCCGATGTCAGGCACCACGGACGAGAGGTCGCGCAGCTGGCCGTTGGCGTCGATCAGGCCCGGCTTTTCCTTCCCGGGGTTGCCGTAGCGGACGAGTTTCATGTCTTGTTTTCCTTCTTGAAGGTCAGTAAGTGGAACGGCCGCCCGAGAGGTCGAATACCGCGCCGGTCGAGAACGAACAGTCTTCGGAACAGAGCCAGCCGACCATGGCCGCGACCTCCTCGACTGTACCGAAGCGGCCCATGGGGATCTTGGACAGCATGAAGGCGATGTGCTCGGGCGTCATTTGGTCGAAGATCGGCGTCTTCACGGCCGCAGGGGTGATGCAGTTCACGCGGATGCCGGTGTCGGCCAGCTCCTTGCCGAGCGACTTGGTCAGGCCGATCACGGCGGCCTTGCTGGCGCTGTAGGCGCTCGCGTTGGGATTGCCGTCCTTGCCGGCCACCGAGGCGATGTTGACGATGCGGCCGTAGTTCTTCGCGCGCATGAGCGGCACGATCTCGCGGCAGCAGAAGAACAGGCCGTTGAGGTTGACCTGCTGCACCTGCTCCCACGCCTGCGGCGGGTAGTCCCAGAGCTTGACGTTGGGGCCCGTGATGCCGGCGCTGTTGACGAGGATGTCGATGGCCGCATGCGCGGCGCCGGTCTGGCGGGCGGCCTCGGCCACACTGGCGTGCTGCGCCACGTCGACCTGCACGGTGTCCACGCCGGCACCCAGCGAGGCCTTCGCTTGCGCCAGGGCCTCGGCATTGCGGTCCCACAGCGTGACCGTGGCGCCCGAGGCCAGCATGCGCTGCGCGATGCCGTAGCCCAGGCCGACCGCGCCGCCCGTGACGACCGCGTGGCGCCCCTGAAGGTCGAGCTGGTTCATATCGTCATGCCCCCGTCGACCGAGAACACCTGGCCCGTGGCGAACACGGACTCGTCGCTGGCCAGGTAAGTCACGATGGGCACGATCTCGGCCGCCTGCGCGAGACGGCCCATGGGCTGGCGCGCGACGAAGGCCTTGCGCGCCTTCACCGGGTCGGCATGGGCGTTGATGCGCTCGCCCAGCGAGGGCGTGTCCACCGTGCCCGGAGCGATCGCATTGCAGCGGATGCCGCGCGCCACGTAGTCCGCCGCCACGCTCTTGGTCAGGCCGATCACGGCGGCCTTGCTGGTGCCGTAGACGCAGCGGTTGGGCAGGCCCTTGAGGCTGCTGCACACGCTGGCCATGTTGATGATGCTGCCCCGGCCCCGTCCGCCCTGGCCGTCGTCGTTGTCCAGCATGCGTGGCAGCGCGGCCTGGATGGCCCAGAACTGCGCGCGCACGTTGAGGTTCAGCGCGAACTCCAGGTCGTCGTCGGTAGCGTCGAGGATGGGGCCGTTGTGCACCACGCCGGCGCAGTTGAAGAGCACATCGATGCCGGGCATGGCCGCGACCGCGGCGGCGATGGCCTGCTTGTCCAGTACGTCGAGCCGCTGGGTGTGCACCATGGCCTGGCGGCCGTAGGCCTGCTCCAGCAGTCCGGCGTTCACGTCGGTGGCCCAGACCTCCGCACCCTCGCGCGCCAGCGCCTCCACGGCCGCGCGGCCGATGCCTTGGCCGGCGGCAGTCACCAGCACTTTCTTGCCCTGCAATCGCATCGCAATCTCCTCCAGTTCAGGGTTTCGCCGGATGGGGGCCATCCGGAAGCTGTGGAATTATCAATTGGTCAGACCACTTGGCCAATTCAGTACAAGCCCTAACGCTGGTTCCTCACCGTGCCACTGCAGTCCATCGCACCGCAACGCCTGTACCGCCAGATCGCGGACCAGCTGCGCGACCTCATCGCGCGTGGCGAGTTCGGCGTCGGCGCGCGCCTGCCGGCCGAGCGCGACCTGGCCCAGCAGCTGGGCGTGAGCCGGCCTTCGGTGCGCGAGGCGCTGATCGCGCTCGAGGTCGAGGGCTGGGTCGAGGTGCGCACGGGCTCCGGCGTCTACGTGCTGGAACGCGAGCGCCGTGCCGCTGCGCCGGTCGCCGAAACCGAATGGGGCCCGCTCGAACTGATCCGTGCGCGCCGCGTGGTCGAAGGCGAAACCGCCGCGATCGCCGCGCTGCAGCGCAAACGCTCCCACCTGGACGCCATGGGCCGCGCCATCGCCACCATGCGCGAACTGGCCGACCAGAAGCGCATGCCGCTGGAAGGCGACCGCGCCTTCCACCTGGCCATCGTCGAGGCCTGCGACAACCAGGTGCTCAGCGAGACCGTGCAGGGCTTCTGGGACTCGCGCCGTGGCCCCATCTTCACGCGCCTGGGCGGCTACTTCGAGACCGTGCCGTCCTGGCGCATGGCGATCGCCGAGCACGAGGCCATCCGCGATGCCATCGCCGCGCGCGACGAGGCCGCAGCCCGCGCCGCCATGCACACCCACATGGACAAATCGCACCAGCGCTTCTCGGCCAGCTGGCGCCGCGCCAAGGATCTTCCTGCCACCTGAACCGACCCCATCAACGAGGAGACACAGCCATGCACAAGCGACACATTCTGAAGACCGTGGCCCTGGCCAGCCTGTTGGCCGCCACTGGCCTGGCCAGCGCCCAGACCAAGCTCAAGTGGGCCCATGTCTACGAGACGTCCGAGCCGTTCCACAAGTACTCGGTCTGGGCCGGCGAAGAGATCAAGAAGCGCACCAACGGCAAGTACGAGATCACGGTGTTCCCGGCCTCCACGCTGGGCAAGGAGGCCGACATCAACCAGGGCTTGACGCTGGGCACCGTGGACATCGTGCTGACCGGCGCGAGCTTCGCGGGCCGCAGCTACACGCCGCTGTCCATCAGCTACTTCCCGTTCATCTTCCGCGACGCCGAGCACCAGCTCAAGTACGCGAACAGCGACGTGTTCAAGGAACTGGCCAAGGGTTACGACGACAAGACCGGCAACCACATCACGGCGCTGAGCTACTACGGCGCGCGCCACGTGACCAGCAGCGCGGCCAAGCCCGTCAGCAAGCCCGAGGACATGAAGGGCCTGAAGATCCGCGTGCCCGACGCGCCGGCCTACCTGGCCTTCCCGCGCGCACTGGGCGCCAACGCCACGCCGATCGCCTTCGCCGAGGTCTATCTGGCGCTGCAGAACAACACCGTGGACGCACAGGAGAACCCGCTGCCGACCATCGAGGCCAAGAAGTTCTACGAGGTGCAGAAGAACATCTCACTGACCGGCCATATCGTCGACTCGCTGCTGACCGTGGTCTCGGGCAGCCTGTGGAACAAGCTCAGCGCCGACGAGAAGAAGATCTTCGGCGACGTGATGATGGAAGCCGCCGAGAAGACCGGCCGCGAGATCATCGCCTCCGAAGCGCGGCTGGTCGAGGAGTTCAAGAAGAAGGGCAACAACGTGATCACGGTCGACAAGGAAGCCTTCCGCGCCGCCGTGCTGAAGAACACCAAGCCCACCGACCACGGCTACCGCCAGCAGGACTACGACCGCATCACTGCGATCAAGTAAAGCTCTCCCCCGTTTGGCCGGCTCACTGCGTGTAGCCGGCCAATACCCCCACAGGGGGCGCACCCAGCGGCCTGGCAGAGCCAGTTCCGCGGGTGCACTCGAACGGGCTTCGCTGCGCTCGCCGGCCGAAGCACGCTGCATTCTGGAGAACACATGTCCGAACAAAAAATCATCGACGATGAAGGGCACTTCCATGCCGAAGACGAGGAAGTGGACCTGTCCGGCACCATTGCCGAGGGCTGGGCGGCGCTGGCGCTGTTCTGGCTGCTGGGCGCCACCGTGCTCTACCAGTTCGTCACACGCTACGCGCTCAACGATTCGGCGGCCTGGACCGAGGAGGTCGCGCGCTACATGCTGATCGGCGTGGTCTTCATCGGCGCGGCCATCGGCGTGCGCAAGAACAACCACATCCAGGTCGACTTCTTCTACCGCCACATGCCGGCTGCCATCGGACGCTGGCTGTCGCGTGTGGTCGACGTGGTGCGCATCGCGTTCTTCGTCGCGGCCGCGGTCATGACCGTGCAGATGATGCTCAAGATCGGCAGCAACACGCGCATGACGGTGATCGACGCGCCCATGAACATCGTCTACGCCATGTGCTGCATCGGCTTCGTCGCCATGGCCTGGCGTTCGCTGCAGGTCGCGCGCATCCACTGGGCACGCGGCTACAGCGTGCTGGAACGCCCCGAGTCCACCATCGAAGACCGATAAGAAGCACAAGAAGCCATGCTCAAGATTCTGTTCCTGTTCTTCATGGCCGGCGGCATCCCGGTGGCCATCGCCATGGCCGGCGCCTCGCTGGTCTACATCCTGATCTCGGGCAACCTGCCGCCCTTCGTGGTGGTACACCGCATGGTCAGCGGCATCGACAGCTTTCCGTTGCTGGCCGTGCCCTTCTTCATCCTGGCCGGCAACCTCATGAACAACGCCGGCATCACCACGCGCATCTACAACTTCGCGCTGGCGCTGGTGGGCTGGCTCAAGGGCGGCCTGGGCCATGTGAACATCGTCGGCTCGGTGGTGTTTGCGGGCATGAGCGGCACGGCGATCGCCGACGCCGCAGGCCTCGGCACCATCGAAATCAAGGCCATGAAGGAGCACGGCTACAGCACCGAGTTCGCGGTCGGCGTGACGGCTGCCTCGGCCACGCTGGGGCCCATCATTCCGCCCAGCCTGCCCTTCGTGATCTACGGGATGATGGGCAACGTCTCCATCGGCGCACTGTTCCTCGCGGGCCTGCTGCCGGGTCTGCTCATGACCATCCTCATGATGCTCACGGTGGCCTACTACGCGCACAAGAACGGCTGGGGCCGCGACATGAAGTTCAGCGGACCGCGCCTCGTCAAGGCGCTGTCGGAGCTGGCCGTCGTGGTCGGCTGGCCGCTGGGCCTGTGGCTGCTGGTCGACAAGCTCGACCTGCCGGCCCAGCCCACGGTGTTCGCAGGGCTGGCCTCGCTGTTCGTGCTGGACAAGCTGTTCAAGTTCGAGGCCCTGCTGCCCATCATGACGCCCGTGCTGCTGATCGGCGGCATGAGCACCGGCCTGTTCACGCCCACCGAGGGCGCCATCGCGGCCTGCGTCTGGGCCATGATCCTGGGCTTCGTCTGGTACCGCACGCTCCGCTGGAAGATGTTCCTCAAGGTCTGCCTGGAGACCATCGAGACCACCTCCACCGTGCTCTTCATCGTCGCGGCCGCGTCGATCTTCGGCTGGATGCTGACGGCCACGGGCGTGACCACGGACATCGCCAACTGGGTGCTGGGCTTCACCAAGGAAGCCTGGGTGTTCCTGCTGCTGGCCAATTTGCTGATGCTGTTCGTGGGCTGCTTCCTGGAACCCACGGCGGCAATCACCATCCTCGTGCCCATCCTGCTGCCGATCGCGCTGCAGCTGGGCATCGACCCCGTGCACTTCGGTCTGGTCATGGTGCTGAACCTCATGATCGGCCTGCTGCACCCGCCCATGGGCCTGGTGCTGTTCGTGCTGGCACGGGTGGCCGGGCTCTCGTTCGAACGCACCACCATGGCCATCCTGCCCTGGCTGGTGCCGCTGCTGCTGAGCCTGGCCATCATCACCTACGTGCCCAAACTGGTACTGTGGCTGCCCAAGATGTTCTTCTAAGCCCCGAGAGGCCCCCACGATGACCCCCTTCATTCGCTTGCACCCGTCCGACGACGTGGTGATCGCGCGCAGCCAGCTGGTCGGCGGCGCGACCGTCGAAGACTTCACGGTGCGCGGCCTGATCCCGGCCGGCCACAAGGTCGCCGCGCACGACATCGCCGCCGGTGCGCCCGTGCGCCGCTACAACCAGATCATCGGCTTCGCGAGCAAGCCCATCGCCCAGGGCGAGCACGTGCACACGCACAACCTGAACATGGGCCCGGACAAGGGCGCCGTCAGTGAAGGTTTCGCGCGCGACTACGCCTTCGGCGCCGACGTGAAGCCCGCTCCCGCCAAGCGCGAGGCGAGCTTCATGGGCATCGTGCGCGCCGACGGCCGTGTGGCCACGCGCAACTACATCGGCGTGCTGACCAGCGTGAACTGCTCGGCCACGGCCGCGCGCGCCATCGCCGACCACTTCTCGCGCCAGACCAACCCGCAGGCGCTGGCCGCGTTCCCGAACGTGGACGGCGTGGTCGCGCTCACGCACGGCACGGGCTGCGGCATGGACGGCGACGGGCTCGGCATGCAGATCCTGTCGCGCACGCTGACGGGCTATGCCACGCACGCCAACTTCGCTGGCGTGCTGGTCGTGGGCCTGGGCTGCGAGGCCAACCAGATCAACGCCTGGCTGGCCACGGGCCACCTGGCCGAGGGCGAGAACTTCCGCACCTTCAACATCCAGGACACGGGCGGCACGCGCAAGACCGTGGAAAAGGGCATTGCCCTCATCCACGAGATGCTGCCGCGCGCCAACGCCGTCAGGCGCGAGCCCTGCAGCGCGGCCCACATCACGATCGGCCTGCAGTGCGGTGGCTCGGACGGCTACTCGGGCATCAGCGCGAATCCGGCGCTGGGCGCGGCCGTGGACATCCTGGTCGCGCATGGCGGCACGGCCATCCTGAGCGAGACGCCCGAGGTCTACGGCGCCGAGCATTTGCTCACGCGCCGCGCCGTGCGCCGCGAGGTCGGCGAGAAGCTGGTCGAGCGCATCCGCTGGTGGGAGCGCTACACCGCCATCAACGAGGGCGAGATGAACAACAACCCCTCGCCCGGCAACAAAGCGGGCGGGCTGACCACCATCCTGGAGAAGTCGCTCGGCGCCGTGGCCAAAGGCGGCACGAGCAACCTGGAGGCCGTCTACGAGTACGCCGAGCCCGTCACGGCGCACGGCTTCGTCTACATGGACACGCCCGGCTACGACCCCGTCAGCGCGACGGGCCAGGTGGCGGGCGGCGCCAACATGATCTGCTTCACGACGGGCCGCGGCTCGGCCTACGGCTGCGCGCCCTCGCCTTCGCTCAAACTCGCGACCAACAGCGTGCTGTGGCAACGGCAGGAAGAGGACATGGACATCAATTGCGGCGAGATCGTCGACGGCAAGGCCAGCATCCAGGAGATGGGCCAGCGCATCTTCGAACTCGTGCTGGCCACCGCCTCGGGCCAGCAGACCAAGAGCGAGAAGCACGGCTACGGGCAGAACGAGTTCGTGCCGTGGCAGGTTGGCGCAGTCATGTAAGGTCGCGGCCCATGAGCAAAACCATTTCTTCAGAACAGCTGACCGCCCAGGTCGCGCAAGTCATCCAGGCCGCCGGCAGCAGTGCCGCCGAGGCGCAGAAGGTTGCTGCCAACCTGGTTTTGGCCAACCTCTCGGGCCACGACTCGCACGGCGTGGGCATGGTGCCGCGCTACGTGGACGCCGTGCTCGAAGGCGGCCTCAAGCCCAACACCTCTGCCAAGGCCACCGTGGACATCGGCACCATGCTCGCGCTGGACGGCCAGCGCGGCTACGGCCAGGTCGTGGGCGAGCAGGCCATGCAGATGGGCATCGCGCGCGCCAAGGAGCACGGCAGTTGCATCATGACGGTGGGCAACAGCCACCACCTGGGCCGCATCGGCCATTTCGCCGAGATGGCGATCGAGGCTGGTCTGGTCTCGCTGCACTTCGTCAACGTGCTGTCGCGGCCCGTGGTCGCGCCCTTCGGCGGCGGCGACGGGCGCTTCGGCACCAACCCCTGCTGCATCGGCATCCCCTTGCAGGGCCAGGAGCCCTTCGTGCTGGACTTCGCGACCAGCCGCGTGGCTCAGGGCAAGATGCGCGTGGCCCACAACAAGGGCGAGCGCGTGCCCGAAGGCACGCTGATCGACGAACTGGGCCGCCCGACCACCGACCCCGGCGTGGTCGTGGTGCCGCAGAGCAACGGCCTGTTCGGCGCGCTCATGACCTTCGGCGAGCACAAGGGCTATGGCATGGCCGTGGCCTGCGAGCTGCTGGGCGGCGCGCTGTCGGGCGGCGGCACCTGGCACCGGCCGGCCGACCAGTCGCGCGTGGTGCTCAACGGCATGCTGACGGTGCTGATCGATCCGGCCAGGCTCGGCACGCAGCAGAGCTTCGCGCAGGAAGCCAACGCCTTCGTGGACTGGCTGCGCCAGGGGCCCGCAGGCCAGGGCCACGACCATGTGCGCATCGCGGGCGAGCCCGAGCGCGCGGCGCGCAAGGCGCGCGCGGTGGCCGGCATCACGGTGGACGAGGCCACTTGGCAGGAGATCGTCGAGGCTGGGCGCAAGGTGGGGTGCGCGGTCACGGACTGAGGGCCCCCGCCGGACGTAGCGCCAGCACCCCAGCTGGCGCGCCGCCTCCTATCCCGCCGCGGCCCGCGCCACCAGCCGCACCGGCTTCTCGGCCCGCGCCCGCAACTGGCCGCAGCCGCCATCGATGTCCTGGCCGGCGGAGTCGCGCAGCTTGGTCAGCACGCCACGCTTGTGCAGCGTGCGGGCGATGGCCTTGGCCTTGTCCCAGTCCGGCCGTCGGAACGCGAGGTCCGGGATGGTGTTGTACGGGATCATGTTCAGCAGCGCGTACTTGCCCTGGAGCAGGCGCACGATGCCCTCGATCTCGTCCTCGCCGTCGTTCACGCCGTCCAGCAGCGTCCACTGGTACTGGATCGGGTAGCCGGTGGCCCGCGCATAGCGCTCCCCCGCGGCGACGAGCTCTTCCGGTGCGAGCTTGGGCGCGCGCGGCAGCAGTTGCTCGCGCAGCGCGCGCTTGCTGGTGTGCAGCGACAGGGCCAGCGCCGGCTTCACCGGGCCCTGCGGCAGCCGCTCGAACACGCGCGGGTCACCCACGGTGGAGAACACCAGGTTCTTGTGCCCGATGTTGCCGTGCAGGCCCAGCACCTCGATGGCCTCCATCACCTGGTCGAGGTTGTGCGCCGGCTCGCCCATGCCCATGAAGACGACCTTCTTCACCGGCCGCAGCGAACGCGCCAGCGCGACCTGGGCCACGATCTCGGCGCTGCTGACCTGGCGCACCAGGCCTTCGCGGCCCGTCATGCAGAACTGGCAGCCCACCGCGCAGCCGACCTGCGAGGACACGCACAGGCCGTCGCGCGGCAGCAGCACGCTCTCGATGGACTGGCCATCCTGCAGGCCGACCAGCAGGCGGGCCGAACCGTCTTCAGCGGGGTGCTGCGACTGCAGCGTGGCCAGCGCGGCCAGGTCGCGCGTCAACTGCGGCAGGTCGGCGCGCACACGCTGCGGAAAGAAGTCGTCGTGCCAGCGCCGTGCGCCGTCGATCAGCGGGCGGCCTTGGGCCCATTGGCGCAGCACGCGGCCCTCGTGCAGCGGCAGCGCGCCCAGCGCGCGCAGGCGTTGGCGGAGTTCGGTGAGGGTCATCTTCGCGCGGGCGACGGTCGGCAGTGGCGGGGCGCGGATTGTCGCCGGCCGAACTCAATCCAGCCGCAGCCCCAACTGCGCCGTGACCGTGCCGAAGCGCCGCAGGTCGCGCGCCACGAGCGCACCGAAAGCCTGCGGCGTACCCTGCTCGCCCTGCGTGAGCGTGTAGCCCAGGCTGCGCAGCTGGGCCTGCAACCCGGGGTCGGCCAGGCCCTGCACCAGCACCGCGTTGAGCCGCTGCACCACGGCTGCCGGCGTGCCGGCCGGTGCCAGCAGGCCATGCCACTGGTCGAGTTCGTAGCCGGCCAGGCCCTGCTCTGCCACCGTGGGCACGCTGGGCAGTTGCGCCGTGCGCTGCGGCGAGGTCACGGCCAGCGCGCGCAGCTTGCCTGCCGCGAGCAGTGGCGCGGCGCTGCTGGCCGTCACGATGCCCAGGCCGACCTGGCCCGACAGCACATCGGTCAGCGCCGGGCCGCAGCCCTTGTAGGGCACCTGGGCGAGGCGCACGGGCGCGGCCAGCTGCAGCATCTCGCCGGCCAGGTGCTGCGGCGTGCCGGCGCCGCAGGAGGCGAACAGCGCGGGCGGTGCCGGCGGCTTGGCGGCTTGCAGCAGGTCGGCCAAGCTGCGCAACGGTGAGGCCGGCGGCACCACCAGCACCGAAGGCACGAAGCCCACATTGAACACGGCTGAGAAATCGCGCGCGGGCGAGAAGTCCAACGGGCCGTAGACGCCCGGGTTGATCGCAAACGAGCTGTTGGCCATCAGCAGCGTGTGGCCGTCGGGCGTGGCCTTGGCCACGTGGCTGGCACCGATGTTGCCGCTGGCGCCGGGCCGGTTCTCCACCACCACGGGCTGGCCCAGGGCTTGCTGCAGCACGGGCGCGAGCTTGCGCGCGAGCAGGTCGGTGCCGCCGCCGGGCGCGAAGGTCACGACGATGGTGACGGGGCGGCTCGGGTAGTCGGCCGGGCCGGCGTGGGCCGCGCCGGCGCCAGCCAGGGCCAGCACGGCATCGACAAATAGTCTGCGCAGCATCGTTGTCCTCTCAGTCGTCCACGGCGCTGGTCGAACGGCCGCGGAGCAGGCCATGCCAGCAGCCGCGGCGGAACTGGCTCTGCCGGGCCGCTGGCCGCGCCCCCTTGAGGGGGGATGGGATTTCTACACGCAGTGAGAAATCCAGACGGGGGTGTTTCATTTCAGGCGTCCAGGCCGATGTCGAGCACGGCCGCGCTGTGCGTGATCCACCCGACCGCGATCTGGTCCACGCCGGTCTCGGCGATGCCGGGCGCGGTCTCCACGGTCACGCGGCCCGAGGCCTCGAGCACGGCGCGGCCAGCGGTCATGCGCACGGCCTCGCGCAGCGTGGGCAGGTCCATGTTGTCGAGCAGCACGATGGGCACCTCGAGCTCCAGCGCCTCCCGCAGCTGCGCCAGGGTGTCGACCTCGAGCTCGATCTGCACCATGTGGCCGATGGCCGCGCGCGCCCGCTCCACGGCCGTGCGCAGGCTGCCCGCGATGGCGATGTGGTTGTCCTTGATGAGCACGGCATCGTCCAATCCGAAGCGGTGGTTGCTGCCGCCGCCCACGCGCACGGCGTACTTCTGCACGGCGCGCAGGCCCGGCAGCGTCTTGCGCGTGCAGGTCACGCGTGCCGGCGTGTGGGCAATCGCGTCGGCGATGCGCGCCGTGGCGCTGGCCACCCCTGACAGATGGCCCAGAAAGTTGAGTGCCGTGCGCTCGGCCGTCAGGATGGCGCGCGCCGGGCCTTCGATCTGCGCGATCGCGCTGCCCGGCACCAGCGGCGCGCCGTCGGCCAGCAGCGGTTGCCAGGCGATGGCCGGGTCGCAGAGCAGGAAGGCCAGCCGCGCGAGATCCAGCCCGGCCAGCACGCCGGCCTGGCGCGCGACCAGCGTCAAGCGGCTGCGCGCCTCCTGCGGCACCACGGCATTGCTCGTGATGTCGCCGGCGCGGCCCAGGTCTTCCAGCAGCGCGGCGCGCACCAGCGGCTCCAGCATCAGCTGCGGCAGCGGGGTGACGGGCAAAGCCTGGCGGGCGGTGGAAGATGTCTCCATGATATTGCTCAACTTGAGTATTAACGGCGCAAAAAATGCGGGAGCGCTGTTTTTACACTCAACTTGAGCATAAAGCCAGCGCCAAGGTGTAACTCGGGCGCCACACAGGGGGAATCAACGCTGGCTCAGCGGGACAGTGGGAGCTTGCTGCCCGAGATCGCGCGCTCGAGCAGCACGTCGTCGCGGAAGCGGAACAACATGGCCGGCCGGCCCGAGCCGCCCTGGGCCAGCTCGCCGGTCTCCTCGACCAGGGCCTGCTGCTCGACCTGGCGACGGAAGTTCTGCTTGTGCAGCGCATGGCCGGCCAGCGCCTCGACGGTCTGCTGCAGTTGCAGCAAGGTGAAGGCATCGGGCATGAGCTCGAACACCACGGGCCGGTATTTGATCTTGGCACGCAGCCGCGCGATGCCGGTGGCCAGGATGCGGCGGAAGTCCTCGCGCATGGGCTGGCCGGTGGGCAGCGCGGGCGCACCGGCACGGCTGCGGCCCAACGCCTCGGGCACCAGGCGGGCTTCGTACAGCAGCTCGTAGCGCTGCAGCACAAAGTCCTCGTTCCAGGCCGAGCCGCCGAGGCAGAAGGCCGTGTCCACGCGCAGGCGGCGCTGCTGCGCGCTGGCGGCGTCGGGCGCGGCATCGCGCCAGGCCGCCAGGGCCGGCAGGATCTGCTGCGCGAGCAGCGCCTCGGCCGCGTCCGAGCGCCGGTCCTCCCAAGGAAAGTAGCGGTACCAGTCGCGCCAGCCGCCGGCCTCGTCGATGGCCGCGACCTCGCGCGTGAGGCCCAGGTAGCTGACCGAGATCACGCGGCGGCCCTGGTCGCGTGCGCGGTCGCGGTCGGCAAAGGTGTAGAGCTGCTCGATGTAGCCGATCGGGTGGCGCGTCTGGCGCTCGATCCAGGCGCGCATGCCGGCCTGCAACGAGCGGTGCGTCTGCTCGAACGGCCCGCTGGGCAGCGCCAGCCCCTTAGCCGTGGTCAGGACGCGGGCCTGCCCGGCCGTCACGGCGACGAGCACGGCCACCAGTTCGGCGGCGATCGGCTGGGACGGCGGGGAGGCTTCTGGCAAAGGCGTGGGACGGGCAGAAAAGGCCCCGCATTGTGCCGCCGCCACGCTTCTATGATGCGCCCTCCCCCCACTCTCCGCAGACCTTGCCGGTGCGCCTGAACCTCTATTCGCTGCAACTCTTTGTCGCCGTGGTCGAGGAAGGCACGATCGCCGCGGCCGCCGAGCGCGAGCACATCGCGAGCTCGGCACTCAGCAAGCGCATCTCCGAACTCGAGCGCCAGGTCGGCACGCCGCTGCTGATCCGCCGCGCGCGCGGCGTCGAGCCGACCGAGGCCGGCCGCAACCTGGCGCGCGGCGCGCGCCAGCTGCTGCACAACGCCGAGGGCCTGGCCGACACCATCCGCGAGCAGGCCAGCGGCGCGGCCGGCCATGTGCGGCTGGCAGCCAACCTCTCGTCGATCACGCAGTTCCTGCCGGGCGACCTGGCCCGCTTCGCGCGCCAGCACCCGCGCGTGCAGATCGACCTGGAAGAGCGCGTGAGCTCGGTCGTCACGCGGCTGGTGCTGGACAACGCGGCCGACATCGGCATCTTCACGAGCGCGCTCGACCTGCAAGGCCTCACGGTATTTCCGTACCGGCGCGACCGCATGGTGCTGGTGGTGCCGGCCGCGCACCCGCTGGCCGGCCACCGCGCGCTGGCCTATGCCGACACCCTGGCGTATGACCAGGTCGGCATGCACCGCGGCAGCGCCGGCAACGAAATGCTGATGCGCGCGGCCACTGCGGCCAACCTGCCCCTGCGCATGCGCTTTCAGGTGACCTCCTACGACGCCATGGTCGCCATGGTCAAGGCCGGCTTCGGCGTGGGCGTGATGCCGGGCGAGGCGCTGGCGCTGTACGCGGGCGATGGCCTGGCCACCATCGCGCTGACCGACGCCTGGGCGCAGCGCGAACTCAAGATCTGCGTGCGCGCGGGCGAGGGCCTGCCGAACGCCGGCCGACTGCTGCTGGCCCACCTGCAGGCGGCCGCGCTAGCCTGAAACGGCCGCGATCTCGGCCTCGCTGAGCCCCGCCTCGCGCAGCACCTCGGCCGTGTGCGCGCCCGGGTCCGGCGCCGGCAGGCGCACGGCACAGGGCGCCTCGGAGAACTTGACCGGAAAGCCGTTCATGCGCACCGTGCCATGGCCCGGATGTTCCACATTCAGCACCATCTGCTGCGACAGCACCTGCGGGTCGCTGTAGACCTCGGCCAGGTTCATGACCGTGCCGCAGGGCACGCCCGCCGCGTTGAGCGTGGCGAT
This sequence comes from Variovorax boronicumulans, assembly GCF_007677875.1. GTDB lineage: Bacteria > Pseudomonadota > Gammaproteobacteria > Burkholderiales > Burkholderiaceae_C > Pseudorhodoferax > Pseudorhodoferax boronicumulans_A. Next base: position 14,480 of record NZ_VEDO01000017.1, read on the forward strand.
CCAGTGCGCCTTGTCGTGGCGCGAGACGGCCACGTTCACATGCGCATTGATCGCCGCGCGGTGCTGCACGCGCAGCGCATTGGTGGCGAAGCGCGGATCCTCGCGCAGGTGGGTCAGCTCCAGCGCCTGCAGCAGCTTGTGGTAGACCGCATCGTTGGACGGCGCCACCGCGATCTCGCCGTCGCTGGCCGTGAACAGGCCGTAGGGCGCGACCAGCAGATGGTCGTTGCCGGTCGGCACGGGCAGTCGGCCGGTGGCCAGGAAGTCGGCGCTCGCGAAGGCGCCGAAGCTGATCAGCCCGTCCACCAGCGAGGCGCCCACGCGCTCGCCCTTGCCCGTGCACGCGCGCCGCACCAGCGCGGCGGCCGTGCCGAGCGCGGCATAGCAGCCCGCGATCAGATCGCTGATCGGCAGCGTGCTGCGCATGGGGCCGGTCTCGGGCGTGCCGTTCATGCTCATGAAGCCGCTCATGGCCTGGGCGATGAAGTCGAAGGCCGGCCGGTCCACATAGGGGCCGGAGGCGCCGAAGCCGCTCACGCTGGTGTGCACGACGCCCGGTGCCAGCGCGCGCAGCTGCTCCCAGCCCAGGCCCATGCGCTCCATCACGCCCGGGCGGAAGTTGTCGACCACCACGTCGGCGCCCGCGATGAGCCGGCGCAGCGCGGCCATGCCGGCCTCCGACTTGAGGTCCAGCCGCACCGAGCGCTTGTTGCGGTTGAACGAGGCGAAGTACCAGCTCATGCCGTCGACGATCTCGCCCTGGGCACGCACCGGGTCGCCCTCGGGCGCCTCGATCTTGACGACGTCGGCCCCCATGTCGGCGAGCAGCATGGTGCAGAACGGGCCGGAGAGGATGCGCGTCAGGTCGATGACGCGGATGCCGCTCAACTGCATGAAGAAATCTCCTGTGTCTGAAGCAGGCGCGATCTTGCGGCACGCACGCCCCCCACGCATCGCATTTGGCGATGCCGCCCTGCCCAACGGCCAAGCCTGCACCGGCCCGCGCCGCTATGCTGGTCGGAGGAGACCCGCATGCTCAACCCACCCATCTACCCCACCCAGGTCCGCATCACCGAGGTGGGCCTGCGCGACGGCCTGCAGTCCGAAGCCGAATTCGTGCCCACGGCCACCAAGGTCGCGCTGCTGGAGCGGCTCATGGACGCTGGCGTGCGCCACTTCGAGGCCACCTCCTTCGTCTCGCCGCGCGCCGTGCCGCAGCTGCGCGACGCGAGCGAGCTGCTGGCCACGGTGCGGCGCCGCCCGGGGGTGCAGCTCTCGGTGCTGGCGCCCAACCGCAAGGGCGTGGAGCGCGCGCTGGCGGCCGATGCCGACGAGGCCGTGGTGTTCCTCTCGGCCTCCGAGACGCACAACCGCAAGAACCTGAACCGCAGCATCGCCGACTCGCTGCAGGACATGCGCGAGATCGCCGACATCGCACGCGGCGCGCCCATGCGCCTGCACGGCGCCATCGCCTGCGCCTTCGGCTGCCCGTTCGAGGGCGATGTGGCGCTGGACCAGGTCGAGGCCATCGCACGCCAGTTCGCCGAACTCGGCTTCGCCGGCCTTACGCTGGGCGACACCACGGGCATGGCCACGCCACCGCTGGTGCGCGCCACCGTCGAACGCCTGGCGGCGCGCGTGCCGCAGCTGCCGGTGGCGCTGCACTTCCACAACACGCGCGGCCTCGCCATGGCCAACGTCATGGAAGGCCTGGCGCTGGGCGTCACGCGTTACGAGGCCGCGCTGGGCGGCACGGGTGGCTGCCCCTTCGCACCGGGCGCCACGGGCAACGTCTGCACCGAGGACACCGTGCACCTGATGGAGCAGCTGGGCATCGCCACCGGCATCGACCTCGACGCACTGTGCGAGGCCGCGCGCGAACTCGAGCGCGTGCTGGGCCGGCCGCTGCCGGGCCAGGTCATGCGGGCCGGTCCACGCCTGCGGCGCTACGAAGCCGAGGCGCAGGCGGCGGCCGTGGGCTGATCACTCCAGCTGGATCTTCGCGGCCGCGATCACCTCGCGCCACTGCGCGATGTCCGCCGCCAGCCGCTCGCCCAGCGCCTGCGGCGTGCCCGGCCGCACCTCGCCGCCCTGGGCGCGAACCGCACTCTGTACCTCGGGCAGTTGCAGTACCTTGTTCAGCGCGGCGTTGAGCTGCGCCACCACGGGTGCCGGTACGCCGGCCGGCGCGAACACGGCGTACCAGACGTTCACGTCGAAGTCCTTCACACCGCTCTCGGCAATCGTCGGCACGTCCGGCAGGATGGGGCTGCGCCGCGCCGAGCTCACGGCCAGCGGCCGCAGCTTGCCGGCCTGTACCTGCGACAAGGCCGAAGGGATGGACGAGGACAGCACCGTGACCTGGCCGCTGACCACGTCCACGAGCGCCGGTGCCGAGCCCTTGTACGGGATGTGCTGCATCTTCGCGCCCGCGCGCAGCTGGAACAGCTCGCCCACCAGGTGCGAGACCGTGCCGTTGCCAGCCGAGGCGAAGGTGATGCGGCCGGGCTCGCGCGCGGCCGCCACCACGTCGGCCAGCGTCTTGTAGGGCGAAGCGGACGAGGTCAGCAGGATGATGGGGAAGTCCGCCACGTTGGTGACGGGCTGCAGGTCGCGCTGCGGCTGGTAGGCCAGGCCTTTGTAAAGCAGCGGCGCTACGCCCAGGTTGTCGAGCTGGCCCAGCAGCAGCGTGTGGCCGCTGTTCTCGGCCTTGGCCGCCTCGGCCACGCCGATGGTGCCGCCGGCGCCGGCCTTGTTGTCGGGCACGACCGTCCAGCCGGTCGCCTCGGCGAGCCGCGTGGACACGGTGCGCGCGATGAAGTCGGTGCCGCCGCCAGGCGGGAACGGCACGATCATGCGGATCGGCTTGCTCGGAAAGGCCTGCGCGCGCGCCGGCGCGGCGGCGGCCAGCGCCAGGGTGGCGGCCAGCAGTTGTCTGCGGTCCATGTCGTCTCCTTCGTTGTCGTGGCTTGAGGGATTGCCTGCGCCCCCGTGCTGGTCCATGATCCCGGCCTGCACAGGTGGCCGCGTGCATTTTTTTCGACCATGCATCGCGCCACGCGACGGCAGCCGACTGACACAGCGCTGACAAACATGGCGTCCGTCCGCGTGAAAAACCTTCACAAGCCCGCCGCGGGCATTTCACACCCCGCCGTGACCGGTCCCCCTACAGTCCGACGCGCCGTGCACTGCGCACTTGGGCGGCCGCCGCCCCACGCCCTGTTCACAACCACTTTTTCAATACCGGCAGGAGACCCGCCATGACCTGGCAGCAGATTTACGACCCCTTCGGCAACATGTTCCTATCGACCGCGCTGGCGGCGATACCCGTGATCGTGATGCTCGGCGCCCTGGGCTTCTTCCACATCAAAGCCCACATCGCCGCCGGCATGGGCCTGGTCGCCGCGCTGATCGTGGCGGTGTTCGCCTACGGCATGCCGGCCGACATGGCCGGCCGCGCCGCCATGCTGGGCGGCTTCACGGGCCTCCTGCCGATCGGCTGGATCGTGCTGAACATCATCTTCCTGCACCAGCTGACCGAGCAGAACGGCAGCTTCAAGGTGCTGCAGGATTCGCTGTCTGGCATCACCGAGGACCGCCGCATCCAGCTTTTGCTGATCGCGTTCTGCTTCGGCGCCTTCTTCGAGGGCGCGGCCGGCTTCGGCACACCCGTGGCCGTGACGGCCGCGATCCTGATTGGCCTGGGCTTCTCGCCGCTGGCCGCCTCGGGCCTGTCGCTGATCGCGAACACCGCGCCCGTGGCCTTCGGCGCGCTGGGCACGCCCGTCATCACGCTGGCCCAGGTGCACGGCTACGACCTGATGCAGGTCACGGCCATGATCGGCCGCCAGCTGCCGTTCTTCTCGCTGCTGGTGCCGTTCTGGCTGATCTGGGCCTTCGCCGGCCGCAAGGGCATGCTGGAGATCTGGCCCGCCATCCTGGTCACGGGACTGTCGTTCGCGATCCCGCAGTACCTGGTGTCCAACTTCATGGGCCCGGAACTCGTGGACATCATCGCCGCCATCGTCTCCATGCTCTGCCTGGTCGCCTTCTTGCGCGTCTGGCAGCCGAAGAAGGTCTGGACCTCGCCGGCCATGCGCGGCAAGGACCCCAGCGCCGCCGAGGCCAAGCCGCCGCAACCCGTGGTGCGCCATTCCAAGGAGGCCCTGGTGGCCGCCTGGACGCCCTGGCTCATCCTGTCGGTGTTCGTGTTCATCTGGGGCCTGCCGCCCGTCAAGGCCTGGCTCAACGGCATCTTTTCGCCCAAGTTCCCGATCGAGGGCCTGCACAACCTGATCATGAAGGTGCCGCCCGTCGTGCCGACGCCGCACCCTGAAGCTGCCGTCTACACCTTGAACCTGCTGTCGGCGACCGGCACCGGCATCCTGCTGGCCGCCATCGTCTCGGCGCTGGTCATGAAGTACAACCCGCTCGCCATCGTGCGCACCTTCTTCAAGACCTTCTGGCTGGTGAAGTATTCGCTGCTGACCATCGTGCTGATGCTGGCCCTGGGCACGCTCACGCGCTTCTCGGGCACCGACACCACGCTGGGCCTGGCGTTCGCCAACACCGGCGTGCTGTATCCCTTCTTCGGCACGTTGATGGGCTGGATCGGTGTGGCGCTGACGGGTTCGGACACGGCGTCCAACGTGCTGTTCGGCGGCATGCAGAAGGTTGCGGCCGAACAGCTGGGCCTGTCGCCCAACCTCATGGGCGCGGCCAACAGTTCGGGCGGCGTGATGGGCAAGATGATCGACGCGCAGTCCATCGTGGTGGCCTCCACCGCCACGCGCTGGTTCAACAAGGAAGGCGAGATCCTGCGCTACGTGTTCTTCCACTCGATCGCGCTGGCCTGCCTGGTCGGTCTGTACGTCACGATGCAGGCCTATGTCTGGCCGTTCACCCTGATGGTGGTGAAGTGAGACCACCCCCGTTTGAACTTCTCACTGCGTGTAGAAGTTCCATCCCCCCTCAAGGGGGCGCCGCCAGCGGCCGGGCAGAGCCCGTTCCGCGGCGTCTGCTGGCATGGCCTGCTCCGCGGCCCTTCGCCCCGCGTCCTGCCAGCACCTCAGCATGCCGGCAACCAACCGCGTCGCACGCCGCACACGCAACAGGGAAAATCAGGCCATGACCGTCATCACCACCATCGAGGACCTGCGCGTCCTCGCCGAAAAGCGCGTGCCGCGCATGTTCTACGACTACGCCGATTCCGGCTCGTGGACCGAAGGCACCTACCGCGCCAACGAGGCCGACTTCCACAAGATCAAGCTGCGCCAGCGCGTGGCCGTGAACATGGAAGGCCGCAGCACGGCCACCACCATGGTCGGGCAGGCGGCGAAGATGCCCGTGGCCATCGCGCCCGTGGGCCTGACGGGCATGCAGCACGCCGACGGTGAGATCCACGCAGCGCGCGCGGCCGAGAAATTCGGCATCCCGTTCACGCTGTCCACCATGAGCATCTGCTCGATCGAGGACATCGCCGAACACACCAAGGCGCCGTTCTGGTTCCAGCTCTACATGATGCGCGACCGCGACGCCATGGCCCGCATGATCGAGCGCACCAAGGCCGCCCGGTGCAGCGCGCTGGTGCTCACGCTGGACCTGCAGGTGATCGGCCAGCGCCACAAGGACCTCAAGAACGGCCTCACCGCGCCGCCACGGCCCACGCTGCGCAACATCGTCAACCTGGCGACCAAGCCGCGCTGGTGCCTCGGAATGCTGGGCACGCAGCGCCGCACGTTCCGCAACCTCGTGGGCCATGTGAAGGGCGTCAGCGACATGCGTTCGCTGTCTGCCTGGACCAACGAGCAGTTCGATCCGCGCCTGTCCTGGGCCGACATCGAATGGGTCAAGAAGCAATGGGGCGGCAAGCTGATCCTCAAGGGCATCATGGTGCCCGAAGACGCCCAGCTGGCCGTGGACGTGGGTGCCGACGCCATCGTGGTCAGCAACCACGGCGGCCGCCAGCTCGACGGCGCACCCAGCTCCATCGAGGCGCTGCCGCCCATCGTCGATGCCGTGGGCAGCAAGACCGAAGTGTGGATGGACGGCGGCATCCGCGGCGGCCAGGACGTGCTCAAGGCCTGGGCGCTGGGCGCGCGCGGCACCATGATCGGCCGCGCCATGGCCTACGGCCTGGGCGCCATGGGCGAGGCCGGCGTGACGAAGGCGCTGCAGATCCTGCACAAGGAGCTGGACGTGACCATGGCCTTCTGCGGCCACACCAACATCCAGAACGTGGACCGCAGCATCCTGCTGCCGGGCACCATCCCGGGCTAAGTCAGAACAGAGTGCTGTAGACGCTGACCTGGTCGCGGCCGGCCTGCTTGGCCGCGTACATGGCGTGGTCGGCGCGCTGCAGCACGGTGTCGAAGCCGGCGTCGTCCGCCTCGATGGTGCTGACACCGAAACTGGCCGTGCAACGCAGCGCCTGACCTTCGAACGCGCCGCGCCAGTCGGCGATGAGCTCGCGCAGGCGCTCAGCGGTGCGCTGGGCATCGAGCAACTCCACTTCGGGCAGCAGCACCGCGAACTCCTCGCCACCGATGCGCGCCAGGAAGTCCACCTCGCGCACCGCGCCGCGCACGATGCCCGCCACGGCGCAGATCACCAGGTCACCCGCCGCATGGCCATGGGTGTCGTTGACCTGCTTGAACAGGTCGATGTCGAATACGAGCACGGCCAGCGGATGCCCGTAGCGCCGCGCGCGCAGGAATTCGCGCTCGGCCACCTCCTGGAACGACCGCCGGTTGGCCACGCCCGTCAGCGCGTCCAGCCGGGCCAGCTGCTCGGCCTCGTCGCGCGCCCGCGCCAGTTCGGCCGTGCGCTCCTGCACCTGCTGCTCGAGCCGGATGTTGGCCTTCTCGAGCTGGAACGAGGCCTGCAGGCGCTGGCGCGTGGCCTGCGCCTGCGCGGCGCGGCGTTGCTGGTGCAGCAGGTTGATGCGGTCGGCCAGGGCGAGCGAGAGCAGCACCACGTCGACGAGGATGCCGAATTCGGCCGCGTGGAAATGCACAAAGGTGTAGGGCAGGAAACCGCTGACCGTCAGCGCCGTGACGAAGCTCCCCGTGAGGCTGGCCATGGTGGCCAGCACGAAGAAGCGCGCCGCGCGGTAGCCGCGCAGCCAGGCCCGCAGGCCGGCGACGAGAATCAAGGGCGTGCCCAGGAAGATGAAGTACACGGGCGCGGCGTTGTACGCCACCGGATCGCCGGCCACCGTGACCGCGGCCCAGGCCAACAGCGTGAGCACCAGGTAAACCTGCATCACGCGGTGCACGCGCGGCGTGCGCTGGCGCGACTCGAGGAAGCTCATCGTGAACCACACCGCCACGACCTGGAAGCCGAAGATGAAGGGGGTGTGCGCCCAATTGCTGAAACGCGGCGACGCCGGCCAGAAGTACTGGTACGCGAAGCCGTTGTAGGACGCATTCATCAGGAAGAACGACAGCAGATAGGCGCAGTAGGCCAGGTAGTTGCGGTCGCGCGTGGACGTCCAGATGAAGGCGTTGTAGAGCACCATCACGGCCAGGATGCCGTAGAACATGCCGTAGTAGGCCGACCAGCGCCGGTCGCTCTCGTGGAAGGCCTTGAGCTCCCAGAGTTCCATGGGCGTCATGAAGGCCTGCGCGCTGGTGATGCGCAAGTAGTAGGTGTGCCGGCCGGGCAACACGGACAGGCTCAGCACGAACTGCGGCGCGTCGACCTCGCGTTCTTCGAACGGCAGTGTGTCGCCGAAGCGGCGGTGGACTGTCTGGCCGTCACCCCCCGGCGCGAAGAGATCCACGGTGTCCAGCCAGTTGGTGCGCAGCACCAGCAGCCGCGAGAGCGGGCTGGCGCCCGGGTTCTCCAGCGTGAAGCGGAACCAGTAGGCGGACGCGGTGAAGCCGAAGCTGGACAACCCGCCGGTGGGGGGCGTGAACGGCCGCGCGCGCACGTCGTCCAGCGTCAGCTGCCCCGTGGGGTCCTCGAACACTTCCGCGGCCTCGTGCAACACCAGCTGGCCCTGCCCGGGCACGACCTGCACGGCCTGGGCCGCCACCGCGCCGGCGCACAGCCACAGACAGATCCCCCACAGCCACCCCAGAGCCCTGCGCATCGATCAGCATCCGGACGCCGGTACGACAACGGGCGCCCCATGCGCACCGCCCCACGGCGAAGCGGCGCATTGTCGCAGCGCCAGCGCAACAGTCCGTACGCCGAATGGCGCCAGGGGATTACGCCGGCCAGGAAAACCGGGGCGGGCGCTTGTGCAAGAAGTCCTGGATCGCGCTCTTGTGCTCGGGCGAGCCCATGGCCAGGGCTTGGGCGTCGGCCTCCAGGTTGAGCTGGCCGACGAGGTCGCCGGTGGACGCGCAGGCGCGCTTGATCAGGCTCACCGCCAGGGGCGAGGCGCCCTCGAAGCTCTTGGCCAGCGCCAGCGCACGCGGGAGCAGCTGCTCCGTCTCGACCACCTCCATCGCGATGCCCAGGCGCAGGGCTTCGTCAGCCTGGACCTCGCGCGCCGACAACATGAGCTCGCGCGCCCGCTGCGGGCCGACGACGCGCGGCAGCGTGTAGAAGATGCCGCAGTCCGGCACCAGGCCGACCTTCAGGAAGGACACGCTCATGCGCGCACGCGGCGTGGCGACGATGAAGTCGCCCGCCAGCGCCAGGCCGAAGCCCGCGCCGTAGGCCGCGCCGTCCACCGCGCAGATCACGGGCTTGTCCAGGCTCAGCAGTTTGGCCAGCCAGTCGTGCAGCAGGTGCAGGCGGTCGCGCCAGCCGCCGTTGTCCAGGCCCACAGTCGCGATGTTGCGCAGGTCGCCGCCCGAACAGAAGTGCCCGTTGGCGCCCGTGATCACGAGGGCGCGGATGCTGGCGTCGGTGCGCACGCGCTCGACCACCTCCGCCACCTCCACGCGCATCTCGGGCGACAGCGCATTGCGCACGGGCGCATCGTCCAGCGTCAGGATGGCGGTGGCGCCCTGTTGTTCGAAACGGATCTTGCTCATCGCTGCTCCTGGCTCACTGCGGGCTCGCGCCCAGGTCGCGGCCGCCCGGCAACGAGCTGCCGCCGTCCACGTTGAGGATGGCGCCGGTCACGTAGCTGGCCAGCGGCGAGGCCAGCACGAGCGCCATGTTGGCGATCTCCTGCGTGCTGCCCATGCGGCCCAGCGGCACAGAATCGGTGACCCGCTTCTCGGCCGCGGCATCGGGCGCCAGCCGCTTCATCCCCTCGGTGCCGGCGATGGGGCCGGGCACCAGCGAGTTGACGCGGATGCCGTCCGGCCCCCACTCCATGGCCAGCACGCGCACCATCATGTCCAGCCCGGCCTTGGCCGCGCAGACATGCGCCTGCAGCTTCGTCGGGTTGGCCGCCTGGGGGGCCGAGATGTTCAGCACCGAGGCGCCGGGCTTGCGCAGGAAGGCATGGGCGCCGCGCACCACGTTGAAGCCGCCGAGCAGGTCGATGTCGACCACGGTCTTGAAGCCCTTGGCCGACATGCCCAGCGCCGGCGCGACGAAGTTGCCGGCCGCACCCGAGATGAGCACGTCGATGGGGCCGAAGCGTTCGTGCGCGGTGCGCAGCGCGGCCTCGATGGCCTCGGCATCGCGCACGTCGGCGCTGTAGCCCTCGGCCTCGCCACCGTGCGTGCGCAGCTGCGCCACGGCGCCCGCGATGCGCTCTGCCGAGCGGCTGGCGATGGACAGCTTGGCGCCGGCCTGCGCGAACGCATCGGCGATGGCCAGATTGATGCCGGAGGAGCCACCCGCCACGAAGACGTGGTGGCCCTTGAAGTCGAAGAACGGGGTGGTCATTGATCGATCCTGATGTTGGCCTCTTTGATGACGCGGCTCCAGATGTCCAGGTCGCGGCGCATCTCCTTGGCGAATTCGGCGACGGGCTCGCCGCCCGGCAGCAGGCCCAGTTCCTCCAGGCGCTTGCGCACCTCGGGCTGGGCCAGGATGGCGTTCATTTCGTCGGACAGCTTCTTGGTGATGGCCGGCGGGGTGCCGGCTTGCGTGAACAGCGCGAACCAGCCGTAGGGCTCGAAGGACTTGTAGCCCAGTTCGGTGAAGGTCGGCGCGTTGGGCGCCAGTGGAGAGCGCCGCGCGCCGGTCACGCCCAGCACCTTGACGCGGCCGCCGTTGACCTGGGCCGCGGCCGTGGTCGAGTCCAGGAAGCCCACCTTGACCTGGCCACCCAGCAAATCGGCCATCAGCGGGCCCGCGCCCTTGTAATGGGCGATGGCCAGGTCCAGCCCGGCCTGGCTGTTGAGCATGGCCGCATGGATGTGGCCCGAGGTGCCGTTGCCATAGGAGCCCAGCGCGTAGGTGCGCGGGTCGGCCTTGGCCAGCTTGACGAGTTCCTCGACCGTGTTGGCCGGCACGTCGCGGTGCACCAGCAGCAGGTCGGCCGAGCGGGCGGCCACGGCCAGCGGCTGAAAATCCTTGAGCAGGTCATAAGGCAGCTTGGGCATCAGGGCCGGGTGCTGCACCATGACCGTGATGGCCATCAGGATGGTGTGTCCGTCGGCCGGTGCCTTGGCCGCCATGTCGTTGCCGATCACGCCGCCCGCGCCGGGCTTGTTTTCCACCACCACGGTGGCCTTCAGGTTCTCGCCCAGCTTGGTCGCCATGAGGCGGCCGATGGTGTCGGTGCCACCGCCCGGCGCATAGGGCACGATCACGCGCAGCGGCTTGTTCGGAAAATCCTGCTGCGCCAGCGCCGGCAGGCCGGTGATGGCGAGTGCGGTGAAGGCCAGGGCCTGGCGGCGTGTGATGTCTTGCTGCATCGGTGTGTCTCCTTGGTGTGTGCTCAGGTTCGGGAAAAGGCTTCCTGGATCTCGCGCCAGGCGACCTTGCCGGTGTTGGACTTGGGCAAGGCCGCGCGGAACTCCACGGCACGCGGCGCCTTGTACACCGCCATGCGTTCGCGGCACCAGGCGATCAAGCCGGCCTCGTCGAGCGCCTGGCCGGGCCGCAGCACCACCACCGCGCAGACCGATTCGCCCTGCTTGGTGTCGGGCCGGGACACGATGCAGGCCTCGTGGATCGCCGGGTGCTCGTAGAGCATGCTCTCCACCTCGGCCGGCCAGACCTTGTAGCCGCTCACGTTGATCATGCGCTTCAGGCGGTCGCGCATGAAGAAATAGCCGTCGGCGTCCATGCTCGCGAGGTCGCCCGTGCGGAAGTAGCGCTGGCCATCGATCTCCAGGAAGGCCGCGCGGTTGGCCGCCTCGTCGCGCCAGTAGCCCTGCATGACCTGCGCGCCGCGGCTGACCAGCTCGCCGGTCTCGCCGGGCGCAAGCTCGGCCAGCGTCTCGGGATCGACGATGCGCGAATCCACGCCGAAGGTGGGGATGCCCAGGCACTGGCGCTTGCTGGCCTGCATCGGGTTGCAATGCAGGAAGGAGGCCGTCTCGGTCAGGCCGTAGCCCTCGATGTAGGTGATGCCGAAGCGCTCCTTGAGCATGGCGGAGACGGCCTCGGGCATGGCCGCGCCGCCGCCGTTCAGCATGGCCAGGCTGGACAGGTCGCGCCGTTGCGCATCCGGATGCGCGAAGAAGTCGATCAGCATCGCCGGCGGCGAGGCCCAGACCGAGACGCGGTAGCGCTCGATCAGCGCGGCGGCGGCGCCCGCATCCCAGCGCGCGAGCATGACCACGGTGGCGCCCTGCCAGACCGGCATCAGCAGGGCGTTCTGCATGCCCAGCAGATGGAACATGGGCGCGACGCCCAGCACCACCGACTCGGCGTGCAGGTTGCGCCACAGGCAGGCGCCCACGCTGGATGCGATCAGGCTGGCATGCGTGTGCATGCAGCCCTTGGGCCGGCCGGTCGTGCCCGAGGTGTAGGGCAGCGCGGCGAGGTCGCCGGGCTGGCTGTCCACGGGCGCGGCGGGGGCGCCGGCCAGCGCCTCGGCCCAGGCCACGCAACCGGCTTTCGCCAGTGGCTGGCGCGGCGCGCGCACGACCTCGGGCACGGCAAGTTCGGTCGGTGCGGTCAGCGCGTCGGCGTAGCAGATCACCACTACTTCGCGCAGCGCGCCACGCGCGAGCGCGGGTTCCATCGCCGGCAGCAACTCCTGCGCCGCGATGGCGTGGTGCGCACCGCTGTCTTCGAGGTAATGGTCGACCTCGCCGGCGGTGCACATGGCGTTGACGGGCACGACCACCGCACCGCAGCACTGCACGGCGAAGAAGCCGATCGCGAACTGCGGGCAGTTCTGGCTCATCAGCAGCACGCGGTCGCCCTTGGCGACACCGGCACGCTGCAGGTGGCCGGCCAGCGCCCGCGCCTGGCGCAGGTATTCGGCGTAGGTCAGCACACTGTCGTAGTAGACGATGGCGGGCCGCTGCGGGTAGCGCGCGGCACTGGTGGCCAGGTTGTCCCACAGCGTGGTCTGCGGCACGGCCAGCGCGTGCGGGAAGCCGCGCGGCCAGTGCTTGAGCCAGGGCTTGGTGTGCATGGGATCAGCCGTTCTCCATCGCGCGGGCGATGATTTCCTTCATGACCTCGTTGGCGCCACCGTAGATGCGCGAGACGCGCACGTCGGCGTACATGCGGGCGATCGGATACTCCTGCATGTAGCCATAGCCGCCGTGCAGTTGCAGGCACTCGTCCACGACCTCGCAGGTGGCCTGGCTGACCCACCACTTGGCCATCGCGGCCGTGGGAATGTCCAGTTCGTGGCGCGCGAGCCGGGCCACGCAATCGTCGAGGAAGCTGCGCGCGATCGTCGCCTTGGTCTGGCACTCGGCCAGCTTGAAGCGCGTGTTCTGCAGGTGCAGCAGCGAGTCACCGAATATCTTGCGGTCGCGCGTGTAGGCCAGGGTTTCGTCCACGGCGCGCTGCATGGTGGCTGCGCAGCCGATGGCCAGCACCAGACGTTCGCGCGGCAGTTGCTGCATGAGCTGGGCGAAGCCCTTGCCCTCTTCGACGCCCAGCAGGTTGGCCTGCGGCACGCGCATGTCGTTGAAGAACAGCTCCACCGTGTCCTGGCCCTGCTGGCCCACCTTTTCCAGCAGGCGGCCGCGGCGAAAGCCTGCAAGATCCTTGGTCTCGATGATGACCAGCGAGACACCCTTGGCCCTGGCGGTGGGGTCGGTCTTGCAGGCCACGACGATGATGTCCGCCAGCAGGCCGTTGGTGATGAACGTCTTGGCGCCGTTGATCACGTAATCTTCGCCGTCCTTCACCGCGCTGGTGGTGATGCGCTGCAGATCGGTGCCGGCGCCGGGCTCGGTCATCGCGATGGCGGCGATGGTCTCGCCCTGCGCCATACTGGGCAGCCAGCGCTTCTTCTGCGCCTCGGTGCCGTAGGCCAGCAGGTAGTGCGCCACGATGCCGCTGTGCACGTTGATCGAGAAGCTGTTGACCATCGCGCGCATCTGCTCCTCACAGATCACGGCCTCGTGCAGGAAGCTGCCACCGCCGCCGCCGTATTCCTCGGGGATGCCCGCGCAGAGCAGGCCCAGCGCGCCGGCCCGGCGCCAGATGGCGCGGTCCACGTGGCCCTGCTCCTGCCACTTCTTCTGGTTGGGCACGCACTCGGTCTCGAAGAAGCGGCGCGCGGTGTCGCGCACCATCTGCAGTTCGTCGGTCATCCAGGGCCGGGTGGTGGCACCGAAGCTCATGGCCGGCCTCCCCCGCAGACCAGGACCTGGCCGCTCACGTAGTTGGATTCGGGGATGCAGAACATGTACACCGCACCTGCCGCTTCTTCGGGCGTGCCGCCGCGTCCCAGCGGGATCGTCGCCTCGGCGGCCTTCAGGCGGTCCGGCTGCACGCCGACCGCGATGGTGCGGCCGCCGATGTCCACGCTGGCTTCGCCGGCCGTGAGCGGCTGCGTCAGCCGCGTCTGGATCAGGCCGAAGGCGACGCTGTTGACGTTGACCTTGTAGCGGCCCCATTCCTTGGCCATGGCCTTCGTCAGGCCGTTGATGCCGGCCTTGGCAGCCGCATAGTTGGCCTGGCCCGCGTTGCCGTACACGCCCGAGGTGGACGAGATGTTGACGACCTTGCGGAACACGGGTGCGTCGGCCTCCTTCTTCGCCGCTTCGCGGATGAAGTCGGCAGCGGCGCGCAGGATGCGGAAGGGTGCCGTCAGGTGCACGGCCAGGATGTCCTCCCACTGCTGGTCGCTCATCTTCTGGATCACGTTGTCCCAGGTGTAGCCGGCGTTGTTGACGATGATGTCCACGCCACCGAATTCCTGGAGTGCGGTGCCGACGAAGCGCGTGCCGAAGTCGGCGTCGGTCACGCTGCCCACGCAGGCGCAGGCCTTTCCACCGGCAGCGCGGATGGCGGCCACGGTTTCCATGGCGGGGGCTTCGTCCAGGTCGTTGATGACCAGGCGTGCGCCTTCGGAGGCGAGCTTCATCGCGATGGCATTGCCGATGCCACGGCCGGAGCCGGACACCAGGGCGACTTTGTCTTGGAGCTTGAGCGTCATGTGGTTCTCTTGGACATCAGGCCAGGGCGACGACTGCGTCGCCGGAGAGCTTGGTTTGGCCGTTCTGGTCGGTGGTGGACAGCTCCACGCGCACGCGGCGCTCGCCGTCCTGTTCGAACTTCTCGGTCACGCGCCCTTCGCAGCGCACTTTGGCGCCCACCTGCGTGATGGCGACGAAGCGCACGCCGTATTCGCGCAGCGCGCTCTGCGGCACCCAGTTGGTCAGCAGGCGGCCCAGGTAGGCCATGGACAGCATGCCGTGCGCGAACACGTCGGCCTGGCCAGCGGCCTTGGCGAAATCGGTGTCCACGTGGATCGGGTTGTGGTCGCCGGAAGCGCCGCAGTACAGCGCCAGCGTGAGGCGCGAGATGGGCTCGGTCTCGAAGGCCGGCAGTGTGTCGCCGACGTGGATCTGGTCGTAGGAAATCGTCATCTGGTGCTCCTCAGCCGTTGCGCATGACCGTGACGCCCTTGAGGTCGGCCACGTGCTCACTGCGCTGGTTGGTCACGCGCGTCGCACGCACGACGAACTCCAGCGCCCCGCCCTTCTTGTCGTAGATGTCCTCGATGCGCTGCTCGAACGTCAGCTGGTCGCCGGCGTAGGCCATGCGGTGGTAGACGAAGCGCTGCTCGCCGTGCAGCAGCCGGCGGTAGTCCAGGCCCAGCAGGTTGCGCAGCGCGGCCGGGTCGGGCGATTCCATCTCCAGGCAGAACAAAAAGGTGGGCGGCACGGGCAGCGCGGGGTGGCCGGCGTCGCGCGCGGCGGACTCGTCGCTGTAAATCGGGTCCTGCTGGCCCGTGGCCTTGGCGAAGAAGCGCAGGCGCGAGGCTTCCACCGCGACCGTGAAGGCCGGCTGGGTGTGGCCGATGTATTTCTTGTCGATCATGGTCAGACCTTCTCGTACAGCGTGACCACGCAGGCGCCGCCCAGGCCCAGGTTGTGCTGCAGCGCAAGGCGCGCGCCTTCCACCTGGCGTTGGTCGGCGGTGCCGCGCAGCTGGTGCGTGAGCTCGTAGCACTGCGCCAGGCCCGTGGCGCCGAGCGGGTGGCCCTTGGACAGCAGGCCGCCCGAGGGGTTGGTCACGACCTTGCCGCCGTAGGTGTTGTCGCCGTCCAGGATGAACTTCTCGGCCGTGCCTTCGGGCGTGAGGCCCAGGCCTTCGTAGGTGATGAGTTCGTTGGCCGTGAAGCAGTCGTGCAGCTCGACCACGTCCACGTCCTCGGGGCCCACGCCAGCGGCCTCGTAGACCTGCCTGGCGGCAGCGGCCGTCATGTCGTAGCCGACCACGCGGCGCATGTCGCCGCTGTCGAAGGTGCTGGGCGTGTCGGTCGTCATCGACTGCGCCGCGATGCGCACCTTGAGCGCGATGCCGTGCTTCTTGGCGAACTCTTCCGAGCACACGATGGTGGCGGCGGCGCCGCAGGTGGGCGGGCAGCACTGCAGGCGCGTGAGCGGGTCGAACACGGCGGGCGAGGCCATCACCTCTTCCAGTGTCACGGTGTCGCGGAATACCGCGAGCGGGTTGCGCGCGGCGTGCTGGCGGGCCTTGACCGAGATGCGGCCGAAGGTATCGGGGCGGATGCCGTACTGCTTGATGTAGTCGCGGCCGGCGCCGCCGAAGAACTGGGCCGCGCGCGGTGCGCCGGCGTGTGTGCCCTGCAGCTGGTCCATGGTCTCTGCGAATCGCGCCATGGGCGAAGGCCGGTCGTCGTAGGCGCCCTTGAGCGCGCCGGGCACCATCTGCTCGAAGCCCAGCGCGATCGCGCATTCGGCCACGCCGCTCTCCACGGCCTGGCGTGCCAGGTACAGCGCCGACGAGCCGCTCGAGCAGTTGTTGTTGAGGTTGAACACCGGGATGCCCGACAGGCCCACGCCGTAAATGGCGGCCTGGCCGGCGGTGGAGTCGCCGTAGACGTAGCTCACGTAGGCCTGCTGCACGGCGTCGTAGGGCACGCCGGCATCCTTCAGCGCCAGCTCGGCCGCGCGTGCGCCCATCACGTTGTAGGCCTCGCTCTTGCCGGGCTTGGTGAAGGGGATCATGCCGACACCGGCGACGTAGACGTTGCGTTTCATGGGTGGTCTTCCTCTGGTTGGAGCGGACCGGTGGCGCACGGCGGGCACGCGACCGGGACTGCGGGGAAGTCTAGGGACGGGGACACGCACCGCCCATGGCCGAAGCGATGGGCCGCATTGGCCCGAACGCTCAAAACAACGCTGGCCGCGGGTTAACCCCGAGGCGTCAGGACAGCCGTTCCTGCCGGTAGGCGCCGGGCGCCAGTCCGGTCCAGCTCTTGAATGCGCGGTGGAAGGTGCTGGCCTCGGAGAAGCCCAGCCGCCCGGCGATCTCGGGCAGCGTGAGGCCGGGCTGCGTCAGGTAGTCGATGGCGGCGTCGCGCAGCAGGTCGTCGCGGATCGCGCGAAAGCCCGTGCCCTCTTCGCGCAGACGCCGGCGCAGTGTCTGCGGCGTCATCGCGAGTTGCGCGCCCACCTCCTCCAGCGAGGGCATGGCGCCACCCAGGTGGCGGCGCAGCAGCCGGCGGATGCGCTCGGCCAGGCTGCTGTCGTCGCGGTACTTGAGCAGCAGGCTGGCCGGTGCCTGCGCCAGGAAGCCGGCCAGGCTCTCAGGGGTTTGCACGATGGGCAGACTGAGCCAACGGGCCTCGAAGCGCCAGCCCGTGCGCAGGCCGTAGTGCGGCGGTGCCTGGAACAGCTGCGGCGCGTCGCCCGGCTGGTCGGCCTCCTTGCAACGCAGGTCCACGGCCAGCAGCGGCAGCCGCCGCGCCACCAGCCAGCACACCAGGCCATAACCCAGGAAGCCGAAGCAGCGCATGGCGTAGCCCAGCGGCTCGTCGACCGGTGCACGCGGCGCCAGCGACATGCTGGCCACGCCCTCGCGCACCTGCAGCCGAGGCGTGAAGTCGGACAGCAGCAAGCGGTAGTGGCGCAGGCCCGCGCGCAGGGCCTCCTCCAGCGTGCGGCAGCCGACGGCAAGGCGGCACACCGCCTCGAAGCTGCCCAGCGGCAGCGGCCGGCTGCACAGGCCCCAGAGTTCGTCGCGCAGGCGGTGGCGCAACTGGAAGATCAACGCAGCGTACTGCGCCTGGCTCACGCGCGAGAGCGGCGAGCCCAGCAGTTCGGGCGGAATGCCGGCGCGCTCGAGCAGAGCTTCGCAATGGAGCCCGGCGCGCCGTGCACCCAGCACGATCTGCCGGACCTGGCCGATGGGGATGGTCTGCCGGGTGGTACCGCTGGAGGGGGGAGACATGGGACGCGGCAAATTCTAGAGGTCGCGCCCTGCCCTCCCTGTCACCTGTGCAGCCGGCCCGTGCCGGTCTGCGCGTGCCGCCTCAGGGCAGGAAGTTCAGCACGTCCAGCAGCTTGGGATCGACGCCGTTCTCGTAGTACGGCCCCGTGCCGTCCGCATCGCTGAAGTCCGTGCCGCCGCTCGCCAGGAAGGCGCCGATCTGCCGCTGCGCCTGCAGGGCGTAGGGCAAGGCTGCCGGGTTGGTGATGTCCAGCATGTAGCCGTGCGAATTGCGGGCCACGGCGTTGTTGTTGGCGAACGCGAGGTCGTGCCGGAACCAGCTCACGCGGTCGCCCAGCGCACCGCCGCGCACCACCATGCCCGAGCTGGTGTTGGTCATCACGGTGTCGCCCTTGGCCAGCTGGTAGACGATGGGCTTGGCCGCGTGGCCGGCCAGCGGCCGCAGGCGGATCAGCGGCGCATAGGCCGTGGCCTCGCCCGACTGCTGGGCCCACTCGCTGTTGTCGAACACCTTGGCGATGGCCTGCGCGCCGTCCACATGTTTGGTCAACACGGGCTGGCCGCGGAACGGCAGGTTCTCGTCGAACTGCGCCGCGCCCGTGGAGGTCGGCGGCAGGTTGATCAGCGAGGGCGTGCGGCCGGCCAGCGAGGCCACGCGCAGCGAACGCAGGCCACCCAGGCGCGTGGCCTCGATCAGGCTGCCGCCGCCCACGTTGGGCACGCCGGCCACGAGGTCCTTGTCCACCGCCAGCAGCATGGTGCCGTAGACACCGCCGAAGGATTGGCCGCTGTAGCTCACGCGGCTGCCATTGAAGTCGGCCACGCCGTCGCCGTCGATGTCCACGCCGGCCTTGAAGCGGCGCGCCAGCTCCACATAGTCGATGACGGTCTGGCGCAGCGCATCGCGCGAGCCCAGCACGCCGTAGGGCGCGGGCGCGGTCGCGCCTTCGAAGGCGGTGATGGTGCCGTCGCCGTTCTGGTCCACGCCGCGGCCGGGCACGGCCACGCTGGCCTGGCTGCCGCCGGAAAGCTGGAGTTCCAGCGTGCTCTGCGCGCCGCCGCCGTGACCGACCACGTGGATAGAGGCCGTCGCGAGGCCGTAAGAGGCCAGCACCGAGGCGATGGCCCAGGGCGAATCGTGCATGTTGTTGCCCAGGCCGTGGCCGAACAGCACGACGGGCCAGCCACCGGCGGGCTTGGCGCCCGCGGGCACGAAGATCTGCACCGCCACCTGCGTCTCGCCGAGCAGCTGCGGCGCCGAGGCCGTGCCATTGGGCGAGATGCGCACCTTGGCATCCAGGTAGGTCGGCGAGGCGAAGCGGCCGAAGCCGACCTGGGCCACGCTGCCCGGCACGGTCTGCAGCGCGGACAGGCGCAGTGCGCTGTCTGTGAACTGCGGCGCCGTGCCGGTCTGGCGGTGATGTACCCCTGCGGCGATCTGCGCGATGTCGAACAGCGCACGCGTGCTGGCGCCGCCCTGCGTCGCGATCATGAAGTCGATGCCCGTCGCCGCGCGCGCCTTGGTGGCGTCGGCCATGGCGGCCAGCGTGCCGGTGGCGGTCTGCGTGGTGAACAGCGTGGCGGCCACGGGCTTGCCCGCGTTGGCGGGGGCCTGCGCCAGGGCCTGGCGCAGAGCCTCGCGGTAGGCGCCGCTCTCGCTGTCGCGGCCGATGGCAGAGTCGCCCCAAGCGCCCGGCCCCAGGCGTTTGCCCGCTGTGTCGCGCACGCGGTCGGTCACGACCATGAGGTAGCGCTGGCCTTCGCGCAGCAGCTCATCGCTCTTGAAGGACAGCAGCTTCGCGGGCGCATCCCAGGCAGTCTGGTTGATCGCGATCTTGCGGCCGCTGGACAGCTCGAGCAGGTAGACGCTGTCGCTCGTCACGCTGGCCGGGTCGATGTCTCCGGTGAACGGCACCGTGAAGCGCGGGATCAGCGAGAAGCCGTCCAGCGTGTTGAGCTCGTCGATGTCGTAGCAGTCGCTCACGCGCACGGCGCAGTCGGGCTTGGGCAGCGCCACGCGCAGCGCCGTCGCCTGGCGCGCGTCGGCCGCGGTGTAGCGGTCGCTCGGGAACGGCGCGGCGTCGGGGTTGCTGGTCGAGAACGCGACGGCGACGTCGCTGGCGTCGTCGCCGGAGCCGCCGCAGGCCGCGGCGGCAGCGGCCACGAGCGCCAGCACGGGCAGGCGCAGCACGCAGCGGGTGATGGTGTTCTTTCTCATGTGTCTCCTCTTCTCTCGTTGTGGCGGATGGGCGCCGCTGGGCTACTCCGGCTTGAAGCCGATTTCGTCGAGCATCTGTTTCTCGCGGTCGTATTGCGCCACCGCGTACCTGCGGTAGTCCTCGCCGCTGACGTTCCAGGGCGCCAGGTCGAAGTCGTCGACGATGCGCCGATAGGTCGGGTCGTGCACGGCCTTTTGGAAAGCCGACTCGAGCCGTGCGCGCACGGCCGGATCCATGTTCTTCGGTGCGACCAGGCCGAACGGCGATTGCACGACGAGGTCGTGGCCCAGTTCGCGCAGCGTGGGCACGCTCGGCCACTGCGCCAGGCGCTGCTCGGTGAAGGTGGCCAGCACGCGCAGCTTGCCCGAGCGCGCCATGGCGCCGAAGCCGGGGTCGCCGTAGACGTCGAGGTGGCGGCCGACCACGGCCGTCAGCTGCTCGTTACCGCCCTTGAATGGGATGAAGTTGAATTTGGTGCCGGTGGCGCGCGCGAGCCGCTCGCCGTAGATGCGGTTGGCGCTGATGGCGCCCACGTTGCCCCAGCTCAGCTGGCCGGGCCGGGCTTTGGCGTCGGCGAGCAGTTCGGCCAGGGTCTTCCAGGGCGCATCGGCCGCGACCGCGATGCCCGTGGTCAGGTTGTTCAGGCCCATGAGGTAGGTGAAGTCGGTGCGCGGGTCCCACGCCACCTTGTTCATGTGCGGCCAGCGGATCACCGAGTTGTGCATGACGCCGAGCAGGTAGCCGTCGGCATCGCCCATGCTCGTCAGGCTGGAGACGCCCGTCACGCCACCTGCGCCGGCGCGGTGCATGAGCACGATGGGCTGGCCCAGGTCCTTGGCAGCGGCCTCGGCCAGCGCACGCAGCACGGCATCGAACATGCCGCCGGGCGGGAACGGCAGCTGCAGCTGGATGGGCTTGTTCGGGAAGCTGCTGCTGGCCAGTGCCGGCGTGCCGAGCACGCTGGCGGCCACGGCGCCGAGGCCGGCGCGCAGCACCGCGCGGCGTGCGATGGACGTGGTGGGGGCTTGGGATGCGATGGGCATGCTTGTCTCCTTGCGGCCTCGAACGGGGCCGTGTGCCTGTGAAAAAAACTTGCCGGCAAGACTAGAGGCGGCCGGCCCGCCGCGGTATGGCCGATTCGCCGAAGGACGATGGCCATATCGACCAAACGCTCAGACGCTCGGCAAAGGCAGGTAGCGGAAAGAGCCCATGCTGCGGGCCACGCAGTGGCCTTCGTCGTCGCGCACCTCGGCGCGGCACTGGACAGTGTCGCCATCTTCGGCGATGGCCAATGCCTCGCCATCGGCCGTGAGGCGGCCACGGCCGGGCTGCAGGTAGGCGATGTTGAGGTCCAGCGTGACGGCCGTGCGCGCGAAGCCGATCTTGGACACGGCCGCGCTGGCCATGACCACGTCCAGCAGCGTGGCGACCACGCCGCCATGCATGGCGCGGATCGGGTTCTCGAGCTCGCGCCGCGCATCGACCACCAGGCGCGCGCGGCCGTTCTCGGAGAACTCGCGCCGGATGCCCAGCAGCTGCGAGAAGGGCACGGTGTTGTAGCGCCGCGCGGCTTCGGCCGCGTCCATCAGCGTGCCCTGGCGTGCTCGGCACGCAACTGGGTCTTGAGCACCTTGCCGGCCGCCGACAGCGGTAGCGCGGCTGCGAAGGCCAGGCTGCGCGGGCACTTGTAGCCCGCCAGTTGCGTGCGGCAATGGGCCTGGATGCCCTGCGCGAGCTCGGCACTCTCGGCCACGCCAGCACGCAGCACCACGACCGCGTGCACGGCCTCGCCCCAGCGCGCGTCGGGCACGCCGATGACGGCAGCGTCGATGACGTCGGCGTGGCTGCGCAGCGCGGCCTCCACCTCGCCCGAGTAGACGTTCTCGCCGCCGCTGATGATCATGTCCTTCAAGCGGTCGGCGATGAAGATGAAGCCGTGCTCGTCCATGCGGCCGCCGTCGCCCGTGTGCAGCCAGCCGTTGCGCAGGGCCTGGGCCGACACTTCCGGCAGCTTCCAGTAGCCGCTGGTGACCATGGGACCGCGGATGATGATCTCGCCGACCTGGCCGCGCGGGCAGTCATTGCCTTCGGGGTCGACGATACGGATCTCCGCCCCCAGGCCGGCACGGCCGACCGAACGCAGCCGCTCGGCCGGCGCGCCGGGCCGGTGGTTGGCCGGCAGGTTGATGCAGGCCGCCCCCGCGGTCTCGGTCAGGCCATAGGCCTGGAAGAACTCGGCGTGGGGCCAGGTGGCGAGCGCGCGGTCCAGCAGGTCGGGCGGCATGGGCGCGGCACCGAAGGCGATGCGGTTCAGGCTCTGCACCTTGGCCGCGTCGAAGTTCGAAGCTTCCAGCAGCGCCTGCAGCATGGTGGGCACGACGATGGTGTCGGTGATGCCATGTTCGAAGATCGCGTCGAGCACGACCTCGGCGCGGAACTGCGGCATGGTGACCCAGCTGCCGCCCACGATGCTCTGGCCGATCAGCCTGCCGAGACCCGCCACATGGAACAGCGGCGCGACCAGCAGCGAGACGCTGTCGGGCGCGTTGTTGAGCTCGGCGCCGCGCGTCATCGAGGCCGACCAGAAGTTCAGGTGCGTGAGCATCACGCCCTTGGAGCGGCCCGTGGTGCCGCCCGTGTAGAGGATGGCGGCCAAAGCCTCGCCGCCCACGCGCGCGTCGTCCACAGGGGCCGTGGCGGCCGCCTGCGTGGCGAGCTCCGCCATGGGCAGCACCTGGGCCAGGTCGGCCAGCTCGGCGGACGGACCGGCGAAGCTGGCATCGGCCAGCAGCAGCGGCGCGCCGCAGTCTGCCAGCGCATAGCGCAGCTCGGGCACGCTCCAGCGCGTGTTGAGCGGGCAGGCCACGGCCCCCAGCCACCAGCAGGCCAACAGGCCCATGACCATGGCGTCGTCGTTGGGCGCGAGCAGCGCCACGCGCTCGCCTTGGGCGATGCCGCGCGCGCGCAGCACGGCGGCGCGGCGCGCCACCTGGTCGAGCAGCTGGGCGAAGGTGTAGGCCCGCTCGGCGCCGGGCGCGAGGTGGCGCAGCGCGGTCCTGTCGGGGTGGCGCTGCAGCGAACGGTGCAGGCCTTGGGTCAGGTACATGGTCAGGCTCCGGGAGAAGTCGGGGGGCGGTAGCGCAGCGTGGCCATGGCGCGCGCCACGAGCTGACCGGTGGCGTCGCGCAGCTCGGCCTCGCAGAAGCAGACCGAGCGCCCGCCGCCCGTCACCTGGCCTTCGGCCTGCAGGCCGGTGCCATGGGGCTGCACGAAACCCAGGTGCAGATCGATCACGTCGACGGCTTGCGCGGACGGGTTGCGGGCCAACGCCGCGGCGACCAGCGCCGCGTCAAGCAGCGCGATGGCGTGGCCGCGACGGGTGGCGGCTTGCGGCGCATCGCAGGCGGGGGCGGCGAGCAGGCTCACGCGGCGAGTGCTCCGGACAGGCGCAGGTGTCGGAAGAGCGGATGGGACATGGTGGGCGCAGTATCTGGAGCGCCCCGCCGACCATCAATGGCGAAATGGCCGCGCCGATTGGCGCAAAGTGACAAAGCCGCCGAACCTCGGGAAATCCCCGAGGCCGGTCAGAAAAGGCGCTGCAGGCTGGCTTCGAGCTGCTCGGTCGGCGGCCGGCGAAAGCCCGAGCGCGCGAAGCGCTGCAGGCGGCCGATGGCGAAGGCGGTCAGCACCGAGGCCTGCACGTTGGCGTCCACCGTGGGCATGGCGGCGCCATCGGCGGCCAGCGCGGGCCGCAGGCACTGGCGCAGGGCGGACTCGATGCGGTCGAAGAACTGGTTCATGCGGTCCTGCAGCCGCTCGTGCTCGAGCACCAGCGCATCGCCGACCATCACGCGCACCATGCCGGGGTTCTTCTCGCCGAACTGCAGCAGCACGGTCAGGATGCTGCGTGCCCGCTGCGTGCCGCTGGCGGCCTCGTCGGCCGTGATGGCCGCCACCAGCTGGAAAACGCTCTGCTCGATGAATTCGATGAGGCCCTCGAACATCTGGGCCTTGCTCGCGAAATGGCGGTACAGCGCGGCCTCGCTGACCTGCAGACGGCCGGCCAGCGCCGCCGTGGTCACGCGCTCGGCACCGGGCTGCTCCAGCATGGTGGCCAGCGTCTGCAGGATCTGCAGCCGGCGCTCGCCGGGTTTGGGCCGCTTGCGCTGCTCGCGTGGTGCGGCAGCGGCTGCCGAGGCGTCCTCGCCGCCTTCGGACGTTGCGGTCGGCAGGGCGGCGGCTTGGGGCATGCGGTGGTGTCGGCGTGCGCTCAGCGCGCGCGGATCATGGTGCCGTAGGCCTGGTCGGTCAGGATCTCGAGCAGCATCGCATGCGGCACGCGGCCGTCGACGATGTGCACGGCGTTGACGCCGCTCTTGGCCGCGTCGATCGCGCCGGCCAGCTTGGGCAGCATGCCGCCCGAGATGGTGCCGTCGGCGACCAGATCATCGATCTCGCGCGAGGTCAGCTCGGTCAGCAGTTCGCCGGCCTTGTTCAGCACGCCCGGGATGTTGGTCAGCATCATGAGCTTTTCGGCCTGCAGCACGGTGGCGAGCTTGCTGGCCACCACATCGGCATTGATGTTGTAGCTCTCGTTGTCCTCGCCGAAGCCGATCGGGCTGATCACGGGGATGAACTGGTCGTCCTGCAGCGCCTTGACCACGCTGGGGTCGATGCCCACGATGTCGCCGACCTGGCCCACGTCGTGGAACTTGGTCGGGTCGGCCTGGTCGGGCATCTGCAGCTTCTGCGCGCGGATGAGGCCACCGTCGCGGCCGGTCAGGCCCACGGCCTTGCCGCCGGCCTGGTTGATCAGACCCACGATGTCCTGCTGCACCTCGCCGGCCAGCACCCATTCGACGACTTCCATGGTCTCGGCGTCGGTCACGCGCATGCCCTGGATGAACTGGCCCGTCTTGCCCAGGCGCTTGAGCGCGGTCTCGATCTGCGGGCCGCCGCCGTGCACGACCACGGGGTTCATGCCGACCAGCTTGAGCAGCACCACGTCTTCGGCGAAGTCGGCCTGCAGGGCCGGATCGGTCATGGCATTGCCGCCGTACTTGATGACGATGGTCTTGCCGTGGAACTTGCGGATGTACGGCAGGGCCTGGGCCAGGATCTCGGCCTTGTCGCGCGGCGCGATGGCGGACAGATCGGGCTCGGTGGGGGCGGCGGTCATGGCGGGCTCTCCGGAGGCTGGAAAAACTGCGGCGGATTGTAGGGGCCGCTGTGTGTCACTTCCCCAGCCAGCGCGGCACCTTGAAACGGATGATCATGAGGTAGGCGCCGACGTAGGTGACCACGAACAGCGCGCAGAACGCCGCCAGCACGGCGGTGTTGCTCCAGAACATGACGGCCGGCACCACGGTCAGCAGCGAGAAGATCCACAGGTAGGGCGAGGTGCGGTTGTTACGCGCCAGCAGGTCGCTGGCCTCGTCGTCCTCGAACACCACGCGCACGATGCGGCGGAAGATCAGCTGGTGCAGGTGCAGCGCATCGGCGGTGCTGGGCGATTGCCCGCGCGCGAGCTTGCGGTAGACCGAGAACATGGTCTCGCTCACGGGGTAGATCAGCAGCAGCATGGGGAACCAGGGCGAGACCACGGGATGGCGCTGCACAAGCAGCACGCAGGCCACGGCGATCACGAGCCCCCACACGTAGGCCCCGCCATCGCCCGCGAAGATCTTGCCGTAGGGGTAGTTCCAGAGCAGGAAGCCGCCCGTGGCGCCGACCAGGCAGACCAGCATGGCGGCGAGCTGCCGGTCGCCGACCTGCAGGGCCACGTGGACCAGGGCCAGGCTGATCAGGATGGCGACCATGCCAGCCAGGCCGTTGTAGCCGTCGATGAGGTTGAAGGCATGCGGCAGGCCGGCGATGGCGACCATGGCGAAGAGCGCGGCGGCGAGCGGGACGGCCTGGAGCCAGTCGTCTACAGGGGCGAAGCCGATGCGGCGCACGCCCAGATTCAGCAGCCAGCACAGGAGGATGGCCGAGAGTGCGGTCAAGCCCAGGCGCAGGCGGGCGCGCAGGCGTTGGGTCATGTCCTCGGCGATGCCGGCGAACACCGCGGGCGCCATGCACATGGCCATGAGCCAGAGGAACGTGGAATTGGCGTGCCAGTCGACGTTGAGGGAGGCAGCCTGGGGGGTGCCGGCGTAGGCCCAGGCGAGGACGAGGCCGATGAAGATGCCTGCGCCGCCGATGCGGGGGATGTGGCCGCTGTGGAAGCGCTGGGGCATGTCGTGCGCGTAGCGGCGCGCGTGGCGGCGCGCCAGCCGGATCACGACATAGGCCGCGATGGCGGAGACAAGGAAGCTGAAAACTACGAGGACGACCATGGGGTGCGAGGAATCTAGAATCCCCAGCCTTAAATTAGACCATGCAAGACCAGATACGCCGCCCCATCACGGTCTCCATCGTCAGCCACGGGCAATTGGGCTTGATCAGGCCCCTGCTCGAACAGTTGGAGCGCTTCTGTCTGCGGTCGATCGAAAAGGTCGTGCTGACGGTCAACGTCCCTGAGCCCGACTTGCTCGAGGGCTTCAACTCGTGCCTTCCCATCGAGCGCATCATCAACAGTCGTCCTCAGGGTTTCGGCGCGAACCACAACGCGGCGTTCGCACGCTGCGAAAGTGATTGGTTTCTGGTGCTCAACCCAGATATACGGCTGGCCGCGGATGTGCTGCGCGAATTGCTGCAGCGGGCAGCATTTCGCAGCGGCCTGCTGGCACCACGCATCTTGGAGCCTGGCAGGAATGCGCCCGAGCCACACCGCGCGCTGCTCACACCGCGCGAAATCCTGTGCCGGCACCGCGCCGACTACCGTGCCCCAGTGCGCCCGGCCTGGGTGCCCGGCATGTTCATGCTTCTCCGCGCCGACGCCTTCCGCGAGATCGCGGGATTCGATCGACGCTTTTATATGTACGGAGAAGACTTCGACCTGTGCGCGCGGCTGCAACTCGCAGGCTGGCGATTGCAGATCGTCGAACACTTGCACGTCGGACACGAGGCGCAGCGTGCAAGCCGCCGGGCCGGACGCCACCTGCTGTGGCACTTCACCAGCTTGGCCAGGGTATGGTGCTCGCAGACGTTCTGGAAGTACCGCGCACAATACCGCACTCGAGCGATGGCTGACTAGCGCCGCCGGCGAGCGGCTCTGTTTTGCCTGTGCGTGTTCGCCCATTTCCCATTTGTTGGTTTCGAATATGCCCCGATTCACGATGTTCCTGTCTGTTGTTTACGTGGTGCGCAACCAAAGCGCACAACTGCAACAGTCGCTGCAGCGCGCATCGCAGCTGCTACAGGAGTTGACACGCGACCACGAGTTGATCGTGGTGGACAACGCGTCAACCGACGACAGCGTCGCGGTGCTGCAGCAACTAACCTCCGCTTCAGGGCTGCCCAATCTGCAGGTCTACACGCTGACGAAAATGGTTTCTGAAGATGCCGCCAGCTGGGTCGGCATCGAAAGCGCACTAGGCGACTATGTGGCGGTGATCGATCCACTGGTGGAGGATCTTGCGTTTCTTCCCCAGATGTTGGGCGAGGCGACAACGGGGGTAGACGTGGTGTTCGCCAGCAATGAGCAGCAGCCATCCCCGTCCGTCCTTTACAGGGCAGGCCGCAAGGTCTTCGACCTGCTGTATTTCAGATTTCACGGCATTCGCCTCGGGGATGAGGCCCCACGCGACCGCGTGCTGAGCCGAACGGTAGTCAACTTCATCCAGCAGCACCCTCAGCCGAGCCTGGCCTACAGACATCTCCCTGCCACTGCGGGGTTCTCTCGACAGACAGTAACTTTCAGTTCCGAGCCGATCGGCCAGCGCACGGAACACTTGGCCGAAAGCCTAGACCGTGGCATGCGCTTGCTGGTCTCCACAACACGAGCCCCGCTGCGCTTGGTCACTGGTCTGTCTTTGTTCGGTGCTGCCGCGAATGTGGTGTATTCGCTCTATGTGTTGTGCATAGCGGCATTCAAAACGAATGTGGCGCCCGGCTGGATCAGCCTGTCGCTCCAGCAGTCGGGCATGTTTTTCCTGATTTCACTGGTGTTGCTGGTGCTGGGCGAATACATCCTGCAGATGGCGAGCCTTTCCAATGAAGGGGCGACATACCACGTTGCACGGGAGTTCACGAGCGCACGCATGACGCACCGCGAGAAGCTCAACATCGAAGACACCGCGTTGTCCCGACCTGAAAGCCCGGAAACTCTCCGTCGCAGCGGCACCGCATGACGCAGCGCTCCGAAGTGGATGACGCGCTGGTGATCGGTGGCGGCTTCTATGGCGCCGCGATCGCCATCTACCTCGCGAGGTCGCGCGGACTGCGCCGCATTACGCTGCTGGAGAGGGAATCCGCACTGCTGACGCGCGCGTCCTACAACAACCAAGCGCGGGTGCACAATGGCTACCACTATCCGCGCAGCTTCACCACGGCCTTCCGCAGTCGGGTCAACTTACCGAAGTTCGTCCATGACTGGCCGCGGGCCGTTCACCAGGACTTCACAAAGCTATACGCCATCGCACGGCGCCACTCCAAGGTGACGCCGAAGCAGTTCCAGAGGTTTTGCGAAGAAATCGGAGCCGACCTCCAACCAGCGCCGGGGCAGTTGGCGGCGCTGTTCGAGCCACGGCTAGTCGCGGCAGTCTACATGGTGCAGGAGTATGCGTTCGACGCCACCACGCTGGCGTCCTGGGCCATTGACGAGTTGCACGCGTGCGGTGTGAAGGTTCACCTTGGCACGACGGCCGAGGCAGTGGAGCCAACGGACGGACACTTTGCCGTGCAGGCCAATCAAGTCGGAGCAGGGCCTGTCAAGCACAGCAGCCGCTTTGTGTTCAACTGCACCTACAGCGGGCTCAACCAGTTGCGTGGCCCCGCGTGCACGATCCGCGCGGGCCTGAAGCACGAAATCAGTGAAATGGCGCTGGTCGAAGCGCCGGCTATGCTGCGCAATGTCGGAATCACGGTGATGGACGGGCCGTTCTTCTCCATGATGCCGTTTCCCTCACGTGGCCTGCACACGCTATCGCATGTGCGCTACACGCCGCATGCCAGCTGGATCGACAACCCGGGGACTACGCCCTACCAAGTGCTAGCAAGGTACCCTCGGCACAGCCGTTACGAACGCATGCTGCGCGATGCTGCCCGCTACCTGCCCGCCTTGTCAGCCACCCGGCAGGCTGACTCGCTGTTCGAGGTCAAGACCGTGCTGACCAAAAACGAAGGCGATGACGGCCGCCCTATCCTTTTCGAGCACAGCCCGCAGTTTCCCGGCTTCTATTCCGTGCTCGGCGGCAAGATCGACAACATCTACGACATCTACGAAAAGCTCGATGCAGAGCGTTTCTCCATTCCACAGCCCTGAACCATGACCAATGCACTCATCGGCCATTCCGGCTTCGTCGGCTCCACACTGCTGCGGCAGACACGTTTCGACGCGCTGTACCGCTCCACGAACATCCAGGACATTGCGGGCAAGTCCTTCGACCGGATCATTTGCGCCGGTGCGCCCGCGCAGAAGTGGTTGGCCAATCGCAACCCGGAGCAGGACCGCGCGAGCATTGAAGCTCTAATCGGCCACCTGCGCGCCACGCAGTGCCGCAGCTTTGTGCTGATCAGCACTGTCGATGTTTTTGGTAGGCCTATTGACGTGGATGAACAAAGCCCGGTGGAGGAGGAAGGCCTGCACGCCTACGGCCTGCACCGGCGCATGCTCGAAAAGTTTGTGCAGCAGCACTTTGAACACCACCTGATCGTCCGACTACCTGGGCTTGTGGGGCCAGGTCTCAAGAAGAACATCATCTTCGACCTCTTGCACCACAACAACCTGCAGGCTATCGACAGCAGGGCCGTGTTCCAGTTCTATCCCATGGTCAACCTATGGCCGGACATCGAGGTAGCGCTAGCCTCAGGCATCGAGTTGCTACACCTGACGGCCGAACCCATCAGCGTGGCCGACGTCGCGCTGCAGGGCTTCGGGATTCAGTTAGAGCCGCTCTCTGCGGGCACTCCGGCCCGATACGACATGCGCACGCTGCACGCGCCACCTGGCCCTCATGGTTTGCAGCACTACCAGTACAGCGCCCGAGAAACAATCCAGGCCGTGCGCGCCTATGCCCAGTCCCAGCCCGTCGCAACCCAATCTCACGTGACCGGAGGCTCCACCCCGTGAGGCTGTCGTTCTCAAACATCGCCTGGGACGTCGCGGAGGACGAAGAAGTGGCCGCACTGCTGCGCCGCTACGGCGTGGACGCCATCGACATCGCGCCCGGAAAGTACTTCTCAGATCCGGCACGGGCGGACAGCCAGGGCATGCACCGTGTAAAGTCATGGTGGTCCGACCGCGGCATCAGCATCGTCGGCATGCAGGCACTGCTGTTCGGCACCACGGGATTAAACGTCTTCGGTGACGAGAATAGCCGGCAGGCACTGCTGGCGCACTTGTCGTCCATCTGTCGCATCGGCGCTGGTGTGGGCGCGACCCGGCTGGTGTTTGGTTCACCGCGCAACCGCGACCGCGCGGGCTTGCCGGACGACCAGGTGCATGAGATCGCAACCGATTTCTTCCGCAAGCTGGGGGACATCGCAATCGAGCACGGCGTGATGGTCTGCCTGGAACCCAATCCGACCCACTACGGTGCCAACTTCATGGTCGACAGTGCGGAGACGGCGCGCGTGGTGCAAGCCGTCGCGCATTCCGCCATCCGCATGCAGTTCGATAGCGGCGCCATCCTGCTGAACGGCGAGGAAGCGCACGACGTTCTCGGCCGGCACCACGCGCTCGTTGGTCATGTCCATGCCAGCGATCCAGACCTAGTGCCGCTAGGCGACCACGGCGCGGACCATCGTCATATCGGGGATACGCTTGCACGGTTCCTGCCCGGGCACTTGGTCACCATCGAAATGGTGGCCTCGCGGGACGAGCCTCACCTGGCCGCCATGGAGCGCGCCCTAATCTACGCCCGCAGTTCCTACGGCCCGGTGGCTGGCTCCAGCGCATGAAGTGGTTCATCCTGTTGGCGGGCATCGCCACCAACGCAGCCGCCAGCGTGCTCATCAAGATCGCCACGTTGCCGCCTCGGCGTGTGCCGTCCCCTTCAGCGCCGATGGAGGCGTTTGCTAACTGGCCCTTCTTGCTGGGACTCGGTTTGTATGGGTGCGCCTTTTTGCTTTACACCGCCGCCCTGGCCCGCCTGCCGCTCAACGTCGCGCATCCCATCCTGACCTGCGGCGCCGTCGCGGCTGTCGCGCTGTGTTCCCGTTTTGTTTTTCACGAGTCTTTCCACTGGACGAATTCGCTGGGCATTGCGCTTGTCGTTGCCGGCGTCGCGCTGATCACGGCTCGTGCTGCCTGATCCCATGAGTACACCCACTCCTGCTGACCGCCACACTTGGCAAGTTCCCCTCTCCGAAACCCTGCTGTGGCAGGGTCGCCGGCACCCTTGGTGCGTCGTCATTCCCGTCATCAACGAGGGGGAACGCATCCAGCGTCTGCTTGCACGCATGGCGCAACTGCGCATTGCCGACATCGCCGACATCGTCATCGTTGACGGCGGGAGCACGGACAGTTCCCTCGAGTTGCCTGCGCTGGAGGCCCAAGGCGTGCGCGGCCTGCTGCTCAAACGCGGCCCCGGCAAGCTCAGCGCCCAGTTGCGCTGCGCCTACGCCTTTGCGCTTGATCAAGGCTATGAGGGCATCGTCACGATCGATGGAAACGACAAAGACGACCCGGAAGCCATTCCGCGCTTTATCGACGCCTTGCGTGATGGGGTAGATTTTGTGCAGGCGTCGCGTTTTATTGCGGGAGGGATTGCGGAAAATACGCCGCCGCTGCGAGATCTGGCTATCCGGCTGATTCATGCGCCGGCACTTTCCCTCAGTTCTGGATTCCGTTGGACAGATACAACCCAGGGGTTCCGGGCGTACAGTAGACGGCTATTGCTGAGCCCTGGCCTAGCTTTGTTCCGTGAAGTTTTCTTGGAATATGAACTGCTAGCCTACTTATCACATCGCAGTCCACGGCTAGGCTTTAAGTGCGTGGAGTTGGCAACAACCCGACGCTATCCGCCTGGCGAAGTCCCTACCAAAATCAGCGCATTCAGAGGAAATATAAAGGTCCTAAAGACCCTGGTATTGGCTTGCACAGGGAGCTATAACCCGCCAAAGAAATGAAGAAAGAAAAGCTATTTACGCCACTCTTTACGTTGGCGTTATTTATTTTCAGCCTCTACACCTTTTACCCTGGATGGATGAGCGAAGACTCATTCTCCCAATATCTTGATGCCAAGAATGGGATCTACCATGATTGGCACCCCGTCACGCTGGCTTGGTGGTGGAGAATTCTGCTTCCCATATCGAATGGACCACAGGTCCTTTTGATTCAAAATCTACTCGCATACTGGATCGGATGGTATCTTCTGACGCGTCGATGTGAGAATTCCTCTGGAAAACTGGCAGCTTTTCTTCCTGTGTTCGGACTCTGGCCCGGCGTTTTCTTTCCACTAGGCCATATTTGGAAGGACATTTTTTTCACGACACATGTCTTCTTGTCTTGGGCGATCATTTTTTCCGCCGCAGAAGGTCGCCGTCTTAACTGGATTGAGCGCATCACGATATTATTTTCGCTCGCGCTTGCAGTTGGAGCAAAACCAAATGGCATGGTTGTACTTCCTTTTATTTCATACTATTGGATTTCGAAAGAAAACAGAACTTCCGGGACCGGAAAATGGCATAGATTTTCCGCAGTTTTTGGGCTGACTCTCATCATTGCATCAATACCTCAGGCCATCAATTCAACACTTGAAATCCGCCACCGCGCACCAACACAATACATTCAGACCCATGACTTGCTTGCCATTTCCGTGGCGACCAATCAAGTAATTTTCCCGACCTACATTCGAGAGAAGATCGGTGACAACCCTACGGCACTTCGGCCGCTCTACGAAGCTGCCAGCAACAACCGGCTTTTCTACAGCACAGAAATAGATTCGGTCTTTACAACCGATGAAAACAAGCTGCAACAGCTGAGAAATTTATGGATCGATTCTATAGTCGATCATCCGGCAATCTATCTTCAACATCGCTGGAATGTGTTGATGTCGCTTCTCCGTGTAGGCGAGCACTATACAGCTTATGTAGTGGACCCAAAGCCCGAAGCAAATCGAGCCGGCGTCCCCTTCAGGCCTACCATTGTCCGAGATGCGTTATGGTCGTCACTCGTTTCTACGCCCTGGATGTATTACCCCTGGGTATATGGGTTTGCTCTTGCCGGTGGCTGGATTTTCCTGCTCCTGATCCGTCAATGGCAGACACCCGCCACACTGATATCTCTTAGTGCCTTTGCATTTTTCGCGCCTCATTTTTTCATAGCGCCCGCATCTGACTATAGATATTTGCACTATGCCATTCTGTGCACTTTGATAATAGTTGCACTGTCCGCCTCAGCCGCACTTTCAAAGATTAAAATAACGACGCAGAATCTGTCAAACCAAAAGCACAAACTCAAATAGCCAAACCAAATACTTCGCACCAAGCTAGGCCTATAGAATTTTCCGATCTCAACAAGCTAGGGAAGGTCTGCGCAATGCGCTTTAAGATGTACTAGTGCCGAACCACCACGCAAATTCGCAGCGCCATCTCGTCTCAGGGGCGTAGCGACGCTGTCTTGGGCCGGTTTTCCGGCGATTGGGCTGTTTTTGGCCGCACTCATGCCTGCGCTCTCTTCAAATACTGCGGACCGATCCCAATGTACAGCCATCCGAACAAAGCGACCAAAATCGCCAACAACATTAAGCCCAAAACAGAATTAAACGAAAGTCGCGGCGACACAGAAAGCGCAATGCGGGACGAATACCCGATAAAAGCTTATGCATCTAGAATGCTCGATTTTCGTCGATTTCAACATTTTGAGAATAATGCGGCATGTGGCATCACGAGCTTTTCTGCCACATCGCACGGTTGGACGATTCGTCACTATTAAAGATGCCGCCTCAACATGGTCCTTGCTCGTCGAAGTTGGTTCGCAGACATAAAAATTGCGGTCAGTGCTTGGCGATGCCACCAACCCAACTCATCGAACCCGGCCACCGCCGCCGGCCACTGGACGCGTCGGACAAAATCTGCCAATTCCCTTCGACGCGCCTTGATCAGCGGCGCCAGCATCAACGTACGGAGCGCAGGTACGCGATCGCGTCTAAACACATCACCAAAGCCAAAGAGATCTTGCTGTGGGGCTTGCATGAAGGCACGCAGAAGCTCCCGATCGGGCTTTCCGTGCAAGTGCGCCCAAACCCGAAGGGCAAGCGGCCGAAGCTCCACAGCGCCAAGCGCGTGGCGCTCGATGGCTTCGCGCCAATGTGCCGCGGCGCACAGCGCACCTTCCTGGAATCGAGCCACGAACCCCGCGAGCACCTCGTCTTCTTCTTGCAAGACACGCCGCACGGGTGCAACCGCACCCAGGCCGTCCGGCTCGAATCCCACGACGCTGCCGCCGGGCGACATGCACAGCATCTCAATCACGGCGAATGACTCGAACAGGGGGCTGATGGCGCCTTCCAGGTTCTCATTCGGGCCATATGCCGCCTTTTCGGCGTTCGGCGGTTGCGGATTGATGAACCGCCGCAAACCGAGATACAGGCCGTGCGTTTGCAGATTCGGCAGCAGTGCAGCCAGATGGTCCTGGATCGTTCCACGCCAACCGACATCGACCAGCCCGATCCGACCGGATGTGCCGACACCCCGCTGGGCAAGGTAGGTCAGGAGCGAAGAGCGCTGCTCCGCAATGCTCTCTTCCAGGGCGGCCTTGAACTCGGGCGATGCGAACAATGCGGCGACGCGCGGATCCACGTCTGGCTTCTCCAGGCGGTCGTCCAACGACAGAGCGCTGGCAGCAAGTGGTCCCGCCAGGCGATCGACCGGCAGACCCAGCGTCGATAGGAGTCCGCGCACCTGCTGCGAGCCGAAGAGACTCCACATCCGGCTGACGTCGCGCATGGAGCTCGACGCCAGCGATGCGGTGAAGGTCGCCAGCCGGCTGAGCTCGAGCAAGCCATGCGGTGCGAGCGCATGGCCGCAATGCCTGCGTGCGGGGAACAGCACGGCATAGACGCGGTGCAGAAACTCGCCCTCCCGGCTCAAGAAGTGGAGTCCGTCCAGTTGCCGCGCCACCGACTCCTCGGCCAGCCAGAGCGCGAGGCCGACGAACAGCGGCGCGGCTTCCGCGCCGACGCGCCACGCCGTAGCGTCCTCGGCCGGCATGCCAGCCGTGGCTTCGGCACATGCCGCCTGGATCTG
Source organism: Variovorax boronicumulans (assembly GCF_007677875.1). GTDB lineage: Bacteria > Pseudomonadota > Gammaproteobacteria > Burkholderiales > Burkholderiaceae_C > Pseudorhodoferax > Pseudorhodoferax boronicumulans_A. Next base: position 49,696 of record NZ_VEDO01000017.1, read on the forward strand.
GTCCCGCAGCAAGGCGAACAGCCCGTCTCGCGACCCGAAGTGCGACTCCTGCTCCAGGCGCGCGCTGTGCAGCGCCTGCGGTGCGTAATGCACGGCGTGGATGCCCAGCTTGCGTGCGGCTTCCACGTCCGACCACAGGTTGTCGCCAATGTGGACGTGCTCGGCGGGCGCCACGCCATATGCGCGGTGCAGATGCTCGTAAATGCGGCCCGACCGCTTGTTGACGCCCAGATCGCACGACACCAGGCCAGCCGGGATGGATCCACCGAGTCCCTTGCGGACAAGAAGGTCGTGCAGCATCTCTCCGCGCATGTAGAAATCGGAAAGAAAAATCGTCTGCTCGGCGGGGTGGTCCTGCAAGAAGGCCAGGATTTCTGGATCCGGACGCGAGCGCGCCACTTCCATCTCAAATTCGAGCTGGACGAGCCGCTCGACCTCTGCCGGACTGGGCTCGTCGTTCAACGCGCTCCGATACCAGGACTGCACCACGTCGGAAAGCACGTACTCATCGTCCTGCCCACCCGCGCGAGCGGCAGTTGCCAGCGCCTGCTCTGCCTGCAGGCGCAACTGGTAGAGCGACCTGGCGTCCTGCCCCTGGGCCACCATGTGTGCACGATGCCGCAGGAACAGGTGGTTGGCCATGGCCATCTTGATGCTTTCCGGGTGGCAGTCGCGGCGCAGCAGCGTGTCCCAGACATCAACGGTCCGAAGCTTGTAGACCATCAGTTCACCCGCCGAGCTCCATGGAGCACCTCACGGATCGCCTCGAATTGCTTGACCGCCGCCACGCAGCTGGGCGGCAAGCGCGCCGCGAGCCCGCTCAACCGATGCCGACGCACGATGGCACGGTTTGCCGCCTGTCGTTCGCGCTCTGCCTGCCCGTAAGCCTCATAGGCCTGCGCCGTCATGTCGGCCAGCACCTGGCGATCCGTTGGCGTGGAGGCACCGAGGACCCCGTCCACCCAGGAACGAAAAGCCGATGAAGATTCCTCCCACGACTGCCACTGCCGGGCGGTCTCCAACGCGCCTTGCTTGAGTTGCGCCAGCCGATCGGGACGCTCGGCCAGTTCTCGCAGGCTTGTGACGACGGCATCCATGTCGCCCGAGCGGACCACCGCCGCGTTGACCCCATCCACGATGTACTCGTCGTGGCCACTCACGTCGAACACCACGCTGGTCCCACCGCAATGGAACATCTCCAGCGGAGGGCCGAACATGCCTTCGACGGTGCTCAGCTTCACCAGGATGTCGCAAGAGCGGTAGATGGCGGGCGTTGTGAACATCGGCACGCGAGAGAACACACGACGCACGCCGGGAAGCCACCGCACCGGAGAGCCGGTGAGTACCCACAGGTCACGCAGCCCGGCCTCCTTCGCAAGCCGCAGACCGAGCGCGGTGTTCTTGAAAGGCACGCCGAAGTGCCCTTCGATGAGCACACGGGGCGCCGTGCCAGGACGAGGACGGGCTTCGACACAAGCGCCGTCGTGCCGGTAGACATCCTTGCGGATGCCGTTGCGAACCAGGGCAGCCCGATGCCCGAAATCCTTCTCCAGCCGAGACTGGATCCAGGTCGCCTCTGTGACATAGGCCAGATCGAAGGTGTAGGTGGCATCGACCAGGGCGCGAAGCGGCTGCTCGGCGCGCGGGTAAAAGCGCGATTCGATGGACTGCACGAAGTAAGCGTACTGACCAGCCTCAAACCCATGCAACTCGAATGCGGTTTTCCACCACGTGGCAATGACCAGGTCGAACGGCATCGCGCGCGCTTCATGCAGGGGAAGGCACCGCATGGCGCCAAGTTCGTCATGCCAGGCCAGTGTTTGCCGGTCAAAGGGCTCCTGGACAGCAAGTGTGACTTCGTAGCCACTGCGACGAAGGTGCGCGGCATGTTGCACGATCACGTAAGTGCCGCCGCTGATGGCCAACGAGCCGACGAGGAAGCAGATGCGGGCGGAACTCACGCGCTGCCCCTGCCGGCCTGCCATCGACGAACGATCGCGTAGACAGTTGCTGCAGCTCGCCCCCCGCGACGGCGCAGTGTGGCCCAAGGCCAGAAACCCAACTCCCCCACGTTGCGGCGCCGCAGCACACGCATCAGGAAACCCACACGGCTGCGAAAAGAGTTATTGGCGGCAGAGCCGGAGAAATGCGAGCGTTCGAACAACCCGAAGTTCTCTACATGAAAGATCGCGTCAAACCAAGCATATTCGGAAGGCGAAGGCCGAAACACCATGCGCGCGTGCGAAGCAATGACGTCATCGAGTAGAAGCGAAGTGCTCGAGCCCATCGGCGCCTGCAGCAGCACATCGAAGCGGCGCTCAATCTGCCGAAGCACCGGGAACACAGAACGCGTCAACATGTCGCTCTCGTCGAAAACGCCGTGCACCGGACGCGCGCGTTGGTGCGTGTCACGCGCGTAATGCGTCACGGAGCCGTGGTCCGCGGCAAGGATGATCTCAAACAAGGACTTGTTCTCGTTGAAGACGGAAAAGCCGCGCGTGCGTTCGCCAATGCAGGAGAACAACAAGCCAGTCTTGGCATTGGTTTCAGTTGCCGCACCCGCGGCCACAAGCCCGAGGTAGTAGCCCTGCACTTTCTCCACGCCAGTCGACGCGTCCCGGCACAGCGCCGAATAAAGATGATCCTGGATGGTTCCTTTCCAGCCAACATCAACCACGGCCAGGGTGGTTGGCAACGAGCCGCCCGCCAACTCGCGCAGGTATTCCACGAAAAGCTGGTGCTGCTCGACCCGGCGAGCCTCGTAAATGCGGCGAAACGGCTCGCATGCCAATAAGCGCTCAAACAGCTCGCTGGTCGGGAAGTCGTCTTGTCGAACGCCGGCCTGTTGGACCGTCGTTCCCAAGGCTGGCACCAGATCGCGTAGCGCGTCGTGCAAGCCAAGACTTGCCAGAAACTCTTCCAAGGAGATGGCTCGATACTGGCGGAACAACGTATCGAACCGCTCACGCGCCAAAGGCCCTAATGAAGGCAACAGCGTGGCACGGCGAGACACCTCCAAGTAATACGACCGGGGGCCTCCCCCGGCCCGTTGGGCGTAGGCCTCGAACATTCGCTGGAGCGGCTGGCCCTCTCGCGAGAGAAAGAAGACCTGATGGACACCGTCGCGCTCCAGTTGCTCGTACAGCCGCGCCGCCCACAACATCAACGTGTCAGCGAGCGCAAAGAAAATGCCGCCTTGGCCATTCACCATTGCGCTGGAGGCCCCTATAGCATGCGATTCAGACATGTTGTTCAGCGAGCAACGCAGAGAAGAATTCTCCAAACTTTCTCGCCTGGACTGACCAATCCCAGTCTTGGATCTGCTGCAAATTTTCCTCAGACAACGCGCACAACAATTGAGGCTCAGCAAGCAAGCGCTTGATCAGACCGCACAGAGCCTCAACACTGCGCTCGGCAAGAATGAACTTCGTCTGCAATTCACCGAAGGCTTGGGGAACAATTCCGACATCAGTACTAACGATGGGGACGCCGCACGCCATGGCCTCGAGCACTGGATTGGGCGTCCCCTCGATTTTTGAGGTACAGACCAGCACATCGATACTCTGATAGTACGCAGGCATGTCGTCATGCGGAATATGCCGTTCCTGTCGATCTGCAAAAAATGCCGTCACTGGGTACCCCTCCTCGCGAAGTCGAGCAATCGAAGGCTTGAGGATCGTGTTCACACCCTTAAAATCTTCCAACTCGGACGCCCACTTGCTGTTGCCAACCCAGCCAATCACCAGACCCCGTCGAGCATCCGGATGAAAACGGTCGAGATTGGCAGGCCGGAACTTGGCAAGATCCACGCCATCCTCGACGATGCTTGCAGGCGGAGGATAACCTTCATGCGCGCGGTAGATCACATCCAATTTTTTAGACGCCACCGTATAACCCGCAAAAAACTCGTTGAACAGATACCGGCGCTCCTCCAACTCCTGCGGTTGAAGCAATAAATGGTCATAGATGCTGGTGCTGAATATCTTTCCATCCAGGCACATGTGCTCGAATTCTTCGAAGTAGAGACCCAATGACTCCACATAGGATCGGAAGTAGGGTGCCCGTATCATCAATGGAACTTCGCGCCAAAAAAAGTGCACGAGTTGGCAGTCTCTCATCATCATGAGAATCTGCGCAAGATTGTCGACCACTGCAATTGGCACCACAACAAAGTCGAAGCGATCAGAAAGATGCTTTTGAAGCTGCCGACTGATATTACTGAATGCCCAGTTATCTACATCGATCACCAGACCGATTTTTTTCTTGGTCAAAGGCGCCATTGCTTTCTCGCTCAACAACACGGTGTCGTCCACCATCATCACGCTCCCCGATGGCGCATTGCCTTGACTGTCTTGACAATCCAGGTCCGCAGCGGCAGCGGAATAACTCGGCGCAAACGGATATATCGTTCATACCCGACCCTCGCCAAGTGGAGGTCACGCTCCATCGCAGACATCGACTCCCTCAGCGCAGAAACCATCTCGTTCCTGCGATGCAGTGCGTATTGGACAGTATGCCCCTCTGCCCTGGCAGCGGCCAGCAGCAGGCCATTTCGGCGACTTTCGACATCTCTTGATTTCAGCGATTCTTCCAGACTGGCGGCTCTATCCCGCACCAGCGCTGCACTTTCTTCCAACGATTGCGCATGCTGCTCCAACTCAACACATCTCTTTTGCAGGGCCTGCGTGTAGTCCTCCAGCTCCTGGACTCGCTTAGTCGCCGACGCCGATGCTATTTCCAACTGTGTTTTGATTGCTTCAAACGGCCTGTAACCATACTGAGCTTCAGCCATGGCTTCGTAAGCATCCATAGGCAGTGGAAAAACTGCAATGCCAAGCGATTCATCAGGCGCATTCCACACGCCCACAAAATAACTGCTGCGCGAAGCGTCGAAGTCAACTTCGGATGCCCCGACTGCCAGATAGGCACTGGACACATCGCGGTACGACATCCACGTGCTCGGCACCGCAGCGTAGTTTTCAGGAGACAGCGGTGCAGTGCCAAAACCAAACACGCATGTTCCCATGCTCCAATTGACGCGCGACCCCAACACCGAAGTACTCAGAGATTGGAATTCCTTCAGCCAATACTTCCTTAGATGGTAAGGGTTTGATTTTTCGGCTTCAGGGTAGTACCAGTGGTCATTGGGGCAACTGATAATGATCACCGCATCGGGCTTCGCGAGCCGTCTGAGACTCTTCAGAAACGCTACTGGGTCCTTGAGATGTTCTATCGTCTCGACGGAGATCACCAAATCGAATGAATTCTCTTCGAAAATCCCGTCGATGTCCGCCACATCGGCTGCGATGTAGTTCAGACCAGGAGTGCCAAACGAGCGTGTGGCGCGTTCCACCGAGTCGGTTGAAATATCTACACCGACCACTTCCCCGGCGCCAGCTTGCTTCAATAGATAGGATCCGTAACCTTCTCCGCAGGCAATGTCAAGAACGCGTTTTCCTTGAACCCAGCGCTTTGCGATCGCGTAGCGAGCGAAATGGATCGCCGCTTCCATACTGGCGCGCGCAGGCGGCACGGCAACATCTAAACGTTCCACGATTCAAACCTCATTATTCTTTGGAACCAGTGACCACTTGCGGGGGAGATTGAAAAGACCTACGGCTTTGAAATCATCCTGCACCAAGAACTCGCACGCATTCTTCGCTTCAGCGTGGGTCACAAATCCGCCATGGTCGTTAACGGCGACTCGCCATTTGTACCTTCCGCTCAAAAGGGAGATTTCAGGAAACTCAACTGAAATGATCCCTCCGTGCTCGCCTCCTGGCAAGTCGACCCCATCCATCAACGTCGTCGTGCCACACAAGTAAAGATCATCATGCCTGTACAGATTGAAAACAAAGCTGATTTTCTTGGGCGGGTTATCCACGAGCGCCGAGTATTCAAAAACAAGTCGAACTGAATCGCCTGTCTTTACCGTGTCCACCACCAGACCGGAGCGACTGTTGTGCAATTCGACGCGTGTGATGCGATACAACCGCTCGGGTTCACTCGCGTACTCACTTGGCGCGACATTGGAGCCCGGCGCTTCAGCACCGCCCTCCTTGTGCGTCGCCTCTTCGACCTGTGGACTGGGCAGTGGCTCCGCCTTTTTGGCAGACCTCCCTTCTACATCGATCATGTACTGATCGATGACTTGCCCAGCAGGACCGAAAATCCGTTGATGACCTTGGTCAAGGTAGATGGCGCGCTGGCACACTGACTTGACTTGATATTGATCATGGGAAACAAAAAGGATAGAGCAGCCTGTTTCCTTAATCTCGTAAAATTTATTCAAGCACTTTCGTTGAAACGCAAAATCTCCCACAGCCAGGATTTCATCCACGATCAAAATTTCGGGATCGACATGGATGGCGACCGAAAATGCCAGCCGTGCAAACATACCGCTCGAGTAATGCTTGACAGGGGAATCCATGAACTGCCCGATGTCAGCAAAAGCTGCGATGCGATCAAATTTCTCCGCCATCTCGTCTCGACCCATGCCGATGATGGCGCCATTCAGGAACACATTCTCTCGTCCAGTAAATTCAGGGTTGAACCCTGACCCCAACTCCAGCAATGCGGACAAGCGCCCATTACGCTCGATTGTCCCAGTGGTGGGGGTCAGGGTGCCGCAGATCGTCTGCAGCAATGTTGACTTGCCCGAGCCATTGCGCCCGACAATACCGACTGTCTCGCCTTTTTTTACGTCAAAATTGATATCGCTGAGGGCCCAAAATTTCTCCTGCCCGCTTTTCCGGTTGGGAAATAACATCTGTTTCAACCGGTCCACCGGCCGTTCGTAAATGTCGAACACCTTGGAGACGCCTCGCACGGAAATTGCAATATCAGAGGACATCGGCGAATCCTTTACGCGTCTTTTGAAACCACGCGTAGCCACCAATGGCGAGAAGCAAACCTTCCCCGACCTGAACAAACCAATTGAACCATCGCATCGGCCGCCCAAATATCATCAGGTCGCGTGATTGTTCGACAACGAATGTGAGAGGATTCAGGTGCATGAACGCTTGGTATTCGGCCGGCAAAGCGCTGACGGCATAAAAGATGGGGGACATGAACATCAAAACTGTAACCACCAACGAGATCATCTGCGTCACGTCTCTCACGTAAACGCCCAGTGCCGACAGAAACCACGACAGCCCCAAGATGATGAGGAGTAGCGGGAGCATCACAAGAGGCGTCAATAAGATTGTTACGGGCGGGATTCCAAACAGTACGAGATAGAAAAGCAGCCAGACTACGAAGCTTACAGCTGCATGAAAAAGCGCGGACAGCACTGGCACCACAACCAATAACTCCAAGGGGAAGACCACCTTTTTCACATAAGTGGCGTTGCCCAAGATCAAACCCGGTGCACGAGTGATGCATTCAGCGAATAAGTTAAAGAAAATGAGACCTGCAAAAAGCACGAGAGCAAATTCTGTTCGAGATCCAGTACCGCCGGCCCACCGGGTTTTAAAAACCACACTGAATACAAATGTATAGACCGCCAACATCAACACGGGGTTAAAAAAGGACCACATCATGCCCAGCAGCGAGCCGCGGTAGCGTCCCACCACCTCGCGGTGCGCGAGACTGACCAGCAACAACCGGTAGGTATATAGCGAGCGACAAAGGCCAAACAGCGATATCGAACTAGCGGCATGCGGATTCATGCATATCCATTCACTTAAATTTCAAGCATCGGAGCCTGACGACAAAGCCCAATGAAGCGCTTAATTCAGCGCAGAATTTGTGATGATCACATCTTCCCAAGAAGGATATTCGTTCAGCCGACTTTACTTCGTGTAGCAGAAATGATCTGATGTACCGTGGGCGATTTCTGGATTATTTCTCAGCACATGGAACGCACAAGCTGTGCAACAGCTTCAATCCAGCCAGATTCAACATAGAGAAAACGCGCTGCAACGTCTAGATTTTATAAAAACACTTCAGCGCCTTTGAGCAAGGCAGCGGAGGAATCTTTTGGGGAAAGAGATAGCGCGCCCTCATGGAGAGGCCAAGCGATGGCGATGTCTGGATCATTCCAGCGGATACAGCGCTCGTGGGTTGGAGAGTAATATTCGGTGGTCTTGTATAAAAATTCCGCCGCATCACTCAGAACTAAGAACCCATGGGCAAATCCAGGGGGTATCCAAAGCTGCCGATGATTCGATCCAGATAGTTCTACGCCGACCCAATGCCGAAATGTTGACGACGAAGCGCGCACATCTACGGCGACGTCGAATACAGCACCGCTGACTACACGCACGAGCTTTCCTTGCGCGTGCGGTGGCAGCTGATAATGGAGCCCGCGCAGCACTCCTTGGGTAGAGCGACTGTGGTTGTCTTGGACGAACGAAACTTTAGCTCCAGTTTCAGCGTGGAAAAGCTTCTCGTTGTAGCTTTCCAAAAAAAAGCCGCGAGCATCTCCGAATACCTTAGGCTCGATCAGGAGCACGTCGGGAATCGCCAATGGCGTGACCTTCATTAAAACACCCGCCCTCTTAGCAGCCGCAACAAGTATTGACCGTAGCCGCTTTTGAGCAGCGGCGCTGCCAATTGTTCGAGCCGCGTGGCGTCGACCCACCCGTGCCGAAAAGCTATTTCCTCTGGACAGGCCACCTTTAAGCCCTGCCGATGTTCGATGGTCGCAATGAATTGGCTTGCTTCCAACAGGCTCTCATGCGTCCCTGTATCAAGCCACGCATAGCCTCGGCCCATGATTTCGACATTGAGCTCACCCGCATCGAGATAGAGGCGATTTAGGTCTGTAATTTCAAGTTCGCCGCGAGCCGAAGGTTTGAGTTGCCGAGCCAGTTCCGACGCTCGTCCGTCATAAAAATACAAGCCGGTGACTGCATAATTCGACTTCGGCTCGCGAGGTTTCTCCTCAAGAGAAAGCACTTTGCCTTCGGTGTTGAATTCAGCGACACCATAACGCTCAGGATCGTTGACGTGGTAGGTAAATACGCTTGCGCCATGCGTGCGGCAACTTGCACTTTCCAGCAAGTCCTGAAGGTCATGGCCGTGGAAAATGTTGTCGCCCAACACCAAGGTACTCGGCGCGCCATCCAGGAAGGCCCCTCCAATGAGAAACGCCTGCGCCAACCCATCCGGACTTGCCTGCACCGCATAGTGCAGGTTCAACCCCCATTGGCTCCCCTCGCCCAGCAATTGCTGGAATCGCGGCGTGTCCTGTGGCGTGCTGATGATCAGGATGTCGCGTATTCCCGCCAGCATTAGCGTGCTCAACGGGTAATAGATCATCGGCTTGTCATAGACCGGCAGCAATTGCTTGCTGATGGCCAACGTGGCTGGATGCAGCCGGGTGCCGGAGCCGCCCGCCAGGATGATGCCCTTGCGTTGTTGCGTCATGCGGAGCGTTGCAGGGTTTCGGTGAGCATGCGCGCTACGCCCGTTTGCCAATGCGGCAGGACGAGCCCGAAGGTGTCGCGAAGCTTTCGCGTGTCCAGGCGGCTGTTTGCCGGACGCGGCGCCGCCGCCTTGAACGCGCTGGAGGGGACGGCCTGTACGGCATCGCCAACCGCTTTGAGAGCCATGCCGCCGTGCTGCGCAAAATCGATGACGAAGCGGGCATAGCCGTGCCAGGACGTCTCGCCGCCGGCGGCCAGGTGGTACAGGCCAGCCAATGCAGCGCCTGCCGCGGCGCGCGTACGGTGCAACGCCAGGGCTGTCACGTCGGCCAAAAGTTCTGCGCCGGTCGGCGCACCGAACTGGTCGTCTACCACCGTCAGGCGATCGTGCTCTGCCGCCAACCGCAACATGGTCTTGGCGAAGTTCTGGCCACGCGCGGCATAGACCCAGCTCGTGCGAAAGATCAGGTGGCGGGCGCATTCCTGCCGCAGCAGCTGCTCGCCTTCGAGTTTGGTGCGGCCGTAAACAGACAGCGGGCCGGTGGGGCTGTCTTCGGTCCAGGGCGCGCTGCCGGTGCCGTCGAACACGTAGTCGGTCGAGTAGTGGACCATCCATGCACCCAGTGCCTGCGCCTCGCGCGCCAGCGCGCCCACTCCCTGCGCATTCAGGGCGCGCGCAAAGTCGGGCTCGCTCTCGGCCTTGTCCACTGCGGTGTGGGCGGCGGCATTCACGATGACAGTCGGCGCGACGCGACGCACGGTCTGCGCCAGTTCTTCGGGCTTGCTCAAGTCGCCGCACAGGTCGGTGCTGTCGAAGTCCAGTGCCACCAGTTCACCCAGCGGCGCCAGGCTGCGCTGCAGCTCCCAGCCGACCTGGCCACCCTTGCCCAACAACAGGATCTTCATGCTGCAGCGCGCTCGCCGTAGTTCGTCGACACCAACTCGCGGTAGGCACCGCTCTGCACACGCGCGACCCAGTCGGCGTTCGCGAGGTACCACTCCACCGTTCTGCGGATGCCCGTGCCGAAGGTCTCAGCGGGCTTCCAGCCGAGCTCACGCTCGATCTTGCGCGCGTCAATAGCGTAGCGTCGATCGTGGCCCGGGCGGTCGGTCACGTAGGCAATTTGCTCGGCATAAGGCTTGCCGTCAGCGCGCGGTCGCTTCTCGTCCAGCAGCGCGCAGACCGTGTGCACGATCTCCAGGTTGGGCTTCTCGTTCCAACCGCCCACGTTATAGGTCTCCCCAAGCTGCCCTGCCTCCAGCACGCGGCGGATGGCACTGCAGTGGTCGCCGACGTACAGCCAGTCGCGGATCTGCTGTCCGTCGCCATACACCGGCAGCGCCTTGCCGGCCAGCGCGTTGACGATCATGAGCGGGATCAGCTTCTCGGGGAAATGGAACGGCCCGTAGTTGTTGCTGCAGTTGGTCGTCAATACCGGAAGGCCGTAGGTATGGTGGTAGGCGCGCACCAGGTGGTCGCTGGCGGCCTTGCTGGCCGAATAGGGGCTGTTGGGCTCGTAGCGGTGCTGCTCGGTGAAGGCCGGCGCCTGCGGATCGAGCGAGCCGTAGACCTCGTCGGTGGAGACATGCAGGAAGCGGAAGGCCTGTTTGCGCTCGGCCGGCAAGGCGCCCCAGTAGGCGCGGACGGCTTCCAGCAGGCCGAAGGTGCCGACCACGTTGGTCTCGATGAAGGCGGCCGGGCCGTGGATGGAGCGGTCCACATGCGATTCGGCCGCGAAGTTCACCACGGCACGGACTTGGTGTTCGGCCAGCAGGCGACCCACCAGAGCCGTGTCGCCGATGTCACCCTGCACGAACTGGTGCCTGGCGTCACCTGCAAGGCTCGCCAGGTTCTCAAGGTTGCCGGCGTAGGTGAGCTTGTCCAGGTTCACGACCGGTTCGCCAACCGTGGCGATCCAGTCCAGGACGAAGTTGGTGCCGATGAAACCGGCACCGCCGGTGACTAGGATCATGGGGATCTCTGCGAAACGAACCGGCGATTATCGCAGGGCAGTTGTAACGCCAAGGGCGCTTACAGTAACCAGCATCCACTCCTTCGAGGATCCGCCATGGCGAAAAAACCCAACCCCTTCAACCCCTTCGGCGACGACGCCTCGGCCGCCCAGTTCGCCGAATCGGTCCGCGCCTCGGCCCAGCAGATCTGGCTGGCGGGCCTGGGCGCCTTCGCCAAGGCCCAAGCCGAGGGCAGCAAAGTGTTCGAAGGGCTGGTCAAGGAGGGCACCAACATGCAGGACAAGACCCAGGCAGCCGCCCGGGAAGGACTGCACGAAGCTGGCGCCCGCTTTGGCAGCATGGCCGGCGAACTCGGCGCGCGTGCCGCCGGCCAATGGGACAAGCTGGAAGGCATCTTCGAGGAACGCGTGGCCAAGGCCTTGCGCAAGCTCGGCGTGCCGCGGATCGAGGAGCTGGAGCAACTGGCGGCGCGCGTGGAGGCGCTGGAACGCGCGGCCGAGCGCCCGGCAGCGGCGCGCAAGACCGCCGCCCGGCCGCGCCATGCCGCGGACACGCCGCCGCCGGCCGCACCGGCCAAGCGGGCCGCCCGCAAGCGCCCAGCTTCACGCCAAGACTGAGCGCCATGGCTGAAGAAGGCCGGATCTGGGACGCCCGCGCACTGCGGGATCTTGCCGCCCAGGCGGCCACCGAGCCCTGCACTTCGTGCGCCACGCTGCCCACCACCGGCTGGGAAACCGTCCCCGTCTCGCTGGACCGCCAGCGCATGGAGCCCCTGGGCACGCTCTACGACCCGCAGGCTGGCAACCCGCTCGAAGCCACGTTGGAGGAATACCACCCTCACGGCACGCGCTACTGGTCGGCCGAAGCGCCCATTGCGCCGGCCTGGTTCCCTTACAACCGCTGCGGCGTCTGGCGGTGCACGGCCTGCGCCACGGTATTCCTGCGCTATGCCGAGCATGGCGGCTATTTCGAGGAAGAGCGCATCCGCCGCGTCGTCCCCGCCCTGGTCGACCTTACGGCGCCGCCACCGGGAAATACCTAGCGGCCGGCGAGCATCTGCTGCGGCATGCTGCCTCCCAGGGAGGACCGATGCCGAAGAAAGCTCCGCGCCGCACGGCCGAACGCATCCTGGAAGTCACACTGGCGCTGTTCAACCGCTTCGGCGCGCCCAACGTCTCCACCACGCTGATCGCCGCCGAACTCGGCATCAGCCCCGGCAACCTCTATTACCACTACCCGGCCAAGGACGAACTGCTGGGCGCGCTGTTCGACCGCTATGCCCAGCACATGCACGAATTGCTGGACGCCGGCGCCGAGGTGCGCGACGTGGAAGACGCCTGGTTCTTCCTGCACAGCCTGTTCGAGCGCATCTGGGAATACCGCTTTCTCTACCGCGACCTCAACGACCTGCTCAGCAACCACCGCCGGCTCGAGCAGCAGGTGCAGCAGGTGCTGCAGGCCAAGACGCGGGCGGTGCACGACATGCTCGCCAGCCTGTCGGCCCACGGCGCGCTGCAGATCGACCCGCGCACGGCCGAGCCCACCGCCACCAGCATGGTGGTGGTGCTGAGCTGGTGGCTCAGCTACGAATACGCCCGCGCGCCGCGCGACGCGCTGGAACCGGCCGCGGCGCAGGCCGCGCTGCTGCGCGGTGCCCACCATGTGCTGATGCTGCTGGCGCCGTACCTGGTGCTGGCGCAACGTGAACACCTGCTCGCGCTGGTGGCCGCCTATGCCGGCGCAGCGCCTGTCACGCAAACCACCTAGACTCGAACCCGCCACCCGCCACAAAGAGGAGACCACGATGGGCGACTGGAGCGCATTCCCGCATGCGGGCGCATTCCATCTCGATGCAGCCGGCGTGCTCCAGCGTTGGGCCAGGCTGCACGCGGGCGATGCCGAGCCACCGCCCACCGACCCGGCCGTGCTGCAGGCCTGGGTGCTGTTCCACAACGGTGAGTTCGAGCAGGCCTGCACGGCGGGCCTGGCAGCTGGCGGTGCCGGCGTGACCGTGGCCAACAAGGCCACCGCCATCTACGCCAACTACCTGGAGCCCAGCGAGAAGCAACGGCTGGACCTGTTCCGCCTGGTCGCCTCGCGGGCCGATCAGCAGGCGCAGGCCCGGCCCGACGACGCGAACGCCTGGTACTGGCAGGCCTATGCGCTGGGCCGCTACAGCCAGGGCATCAGCATCGCCAAGGCCCTGGCCCAGGGCCTGGGCACCAAGGTCAAGGAGTCGCTGGAAAAAGTCATCGCGCTGTCGCCGCGGCACGCCGATGCCCATCTCGCACTGGGCACCTTCCATGCCGAAGTCATCGACAAGGTCGGCGCGCTGATCGGCTCGATGACCTACGGCGCCAAGAAGGAGGTGGGCCTGCGCATGTTCCGCCGCGGCCTGGAACTGCATCCGGGGTCGGTCATCGGCATGGTGGAGTACGCCCACGCGCTGCTGATGCTGGAAGGCGACAGCCGCATGGAAGAGGCCAACCGCCTCTATGAACGCGCCGCCGCGGCCGAACCGCAGGACGCCACGGAGCGGTTGGACGTCGACATCGCGCAGGCCGCGCTGGCGGACTGACCGCGCACGCGCAGCTGTCCTACAGCGCGACCCGGTGCGGGGCACTGGCGGCCATGCCATGCTGCAACGAGCATGCAGGCACCCCACAGGAGCCCTTGCCATGCTGAACATCTTCGAAGCCCTGCGCATCAGCCACCAGCTGCAGCGCGCGCTGGCAGACCAGTTGGTCGCCACCAGCGGCGACAGTCCCGAGCGCCGGCGGCTGTTCCGCGACCTGCGCCGCGAGCTGGCCGCACACGAGACCGCGGAGGAGCGCTGCTTCTACGCCCCGCTGATGGAGCACGATGCCGCCGTCGACACGTCGCGCCACGGCATCGCGGAGCACCACGAGATGGACGAGATGGTCGAAGAGCTGATGGACCTGGACATGTCCTCGCCGGCCTGGCTGGCCAAGGCGCGTGCGCTGCACCACAAGCTGCACCACCACCTGGATGAGGAGGAGCAGAAGTTCTTTCAGCTGGCGGGCAAGGTGCTCAGCGCGGCGCAGAAGACGGCCCTGGCCAAGGAGTACGAGGCAGAATTCACCACACAGCGCGTGCAGGCCTGATGCCGTCGGGGGCGCAATTGCCGTGTGCCCGCTGAAATCCAACAAGAGGAGCCCGCCATGTCCGAACTGCAGACCGCCTTCCAGGCCGCCGTCGTCGCTTCCCAGCAGCGCAGCCAGCGCCCCGACAACGCCACGCTGCTGCGCCTGTACGGCCTGTACAAGCAGGCCAGCGCGGGCGACAACAAGATGCCCAAGCCCGGTTTCTCCGACATGGTCGGCCGCGCCAAGTGGGACGCATGGAACAAGCTGCAAGGCATGTCGGCCGAAGACGCAATGCAGCAGTACATCGACGCCATCGCCGCGCTCGACGACTGAAGCCTCAGCGCCCCGCCAGCGCGGCCAGCGCCGCCAGAGCGGCGTCACGCTCGGCCTTGGGTTGCGCCGCCAGCGCCGCGACGGCGGTGTGGAAGCGTGCCCAGTCGCGACCCTCGCGCACGAACAAGGCCTCGAAGGCCGGCACCTGCCCGTCGTAGGCGGCCTGCACGCCGAACACGGCGTTGTTGGCCCGCGCAATGTAGGCGTCGTAACCGGCAAAGCCGGCCCAGTGCTCGCGCTTGAGCCGCGCATAGGCGGCGTGGAAATCCGCCATCGCGCGGGCCTTGCGTCGCTCCATGGGCTCCGGATTGGCGCCGTCGGCGTACACCGCGGCCAGCGCCTGGCGCGTCTGCAGCATCAGTGCACGCAATTCGCGGCGCCGCCCGTCGAAGCGCAGGTAGGCCTCGCGCGCATCCTCGCCGGCTTCGCTGGCCAGCCACTCGGCGCCCCCCAGCCGCTCGACCGCCGTGGCGTAGGACTCGTTGAAGGTGGTGTCGTCCTTCACGTAGACGACCTGGTGCGCCAGTTCGTGGAACAGCAGGCGCGCCAACTCGCCTTCGTTGGAGCGGATGAAGGTGTTGAGCAAGGGGTCCCCGCCCAGCCAGTTCATCCAGCCCAGGGTGGAATAGGCCGGCACGCCGTAGACACTCGTTTCCAGGCCCTCGGCCTGCAGTTGCTCTGCCAGCGCCCGCGCCTGCGCCTCGTCGAAGTAGCCGCGGTAGCCGATGCAGCCCGTGAACGGAAAGCACCAGGTCTTCAGCGTCAGCGAGTACGGCGGCGCCGCCACGGCATTCCACACGGCCGCGGGCCGCTGCAGGTCAGCGTAACGGTGGTAACTCGCGTTGTCGGGCAGATGCAGACGCTCCACCGCAAACCGGCGCATGCGCTGCGCCAGCTCCAGCCGCTGGCGCAGCTCGGGCGGCGTCGTGGGATCGGCCAGCCAATCCTGGATCGGCCGGGCCGCCTGCATCAGCGCCAGATGCCCGCGTGCCGACTGCAGGTAGTAGGACATGTCGGCGCATCCCGCCAGGGCCGACAGCGCCAGCGCGGCGCCAAGACGCTTGAGCAATGCACGATTCCACACATCGGGCAGTTTACGGGCAGGCCCGCGGCACCCTGGCACGCAGGTTGCTGGCGCTATGGCACGCCCTTCGTGTTCTGTGCAACGGCCGTGAACCAAGACGCCCCGCCAGCGTCCAAGAGCTGACATGCCAAAGCCTCACCGTCCCAAGAGCCAATACGGTCGCGTCACTGCGCTTGCCAGCGGCCACCACCTCGCCACCTTGACGGCCCAGCGCGTGGTCGAGCAAGGCGGCTCGCTGGTGGACGCCATGCTGGCTGCGTCGGCCATGTTGACAGTGACACTGCCACACGCTGGCTCGCTGGGCGGTTGCGGGCTGCTGCTGGTCTACGACGCGGCCTCGCACCAGGTGCAGGTGCTCAACGGCACGGGCCGGGCGCCGGCCGCCACACCGGTCGACGAACTGGCACGCACCGGGCTGCCGCGGCATGGCGTGCGTGCGGCGGTCACGCCCACGCTGGTGCGCCTGTGGGCCCGTGCGCACGAGCGCTTCGGCCGGCTGCCCTGGGCGCAGCTGCTGGCGCCTGCCATGGCTGCGGCCTCGGCCGGCATCGGCACCTCCGAGGAGCTCGCGCGCAATCTGATGCAGGCCGATCCGCAGGTCGCGGCGCAACCGGGCTTCACCGACGCCTTCCACCGCAACGGCCAGCCGCTCGCCGCGGGCCAGCCGCTGCGCCAGCCGCAGCTGGCCGAGGTGCTGCAGGCCATCGCACGGCAGGGCGAGGCGGGCTTTTACAGCGGCTGGGTGGCGCGCAGCCTGGCCGCCTTCTGCGCCGAGCACGGCGGCTGGCTGGGTCAGGACGACCTGGCCCAGGCCCAGGCCGACTGGTGGGAGAGCTGGAGCACGCACTATGTCGGCCGACAGGTGCATGTGGCGCCGCCCAACTCGGCCGGGGTGCTGATGCTGCGCCAACTCAACCTGCGGGCCGCCGCTGGCGCGGCGCAGAACGACCCGGCGCACGACGTGCTGCGGGCCGTGGCCGTGCTGCAGCGCTACCGCGCCCGTCTGGGCGACCCAGCGCGCCGGCGCCTGATGCCGGCCGATTTCGAACTGGGCGAGCGCCACATCGGCAACGGCCCGCTGGATGCCACCGCCACCCGCCTGACGCCGGCCGATGCCACCGGCATCGTCGCCATGGACGTGGACGGCAATGCCGTCGCCCTGCTGCAAAGCGTATTTCAGCCGCTGGGCAGCGGCGCCGTGGACCCTGGCACCGGCGTGCTGCTGAACAACCGCATGGCCGAGTTCCGCGCCGAGCCCGGCCTGCCCAACAGCGTGCAGCCGCGCGCCCGTCCGGCGCACACGCTGTCGCCCTGGATCGTGGTGCAGGGCAACCGGGCCGAGTTGGCCGCCATCTCGCCGGGCGGCATCGGCCAGACCACCGGTGGTCTGCAGCTGGCCAGCGGCGCGCTGGAGAGCGAGGCCACGCTCGGCGAGCTCGCCGGCCGCCCTCGCTGGAGCTTCAACGATGCCGGCGAGGTGCTGCTGGAAGCCGGCATGGATGCGGCCGTGGCGCCTGCCCTGCGGGCGCATGGTCTCACCGTGCACGAGGACGCTGGCCAGCAGCTGCACTTCGGCTCGGTCAAGGCTGTGCGTGCCCACGCGCATGGCGGCCTGGAAGCCGTGGCCGACCTGCGCCGGCAGGCGCATGCCGTGGCCTGGTAGCGCCCATGGCCGCAGCAGCGGCCATGTTTGCCCGTGGCCGCACCAGCGGCCATTTTTGTCAGTCTGGCAGCACGGCCGTGGCCTCGATCTCCACCTTGGCCCGCGCCTCCATCAGCGCGCTGACCTCCACGCAGCTCATGGCCGGAAAGTGCCGGCCGATGTGGGTGCGGTAGGCCTGGCCCAGTTCGCGCTGTCGGCGCAGGTACTCCGCGCGGTCGGTCACGTACCAGGTCATGCGCACGATGTGCTCGGGCCCGGCGCCGGCCTCGCGCAGCACGGCCACCACATTGGCCAGGGCCTGGGCGGTCTGGTCGATGAAGTCGTCGCTCTCGAACTGCTGGGCGGCGTTCCAGCCGATCTGGCCGCCCACGCAGACCAGCGTGCCGCGGGCGGCCACGCCGTTCGCGTAGCCCCTGGCAGGGGCCCAGCCGCGGGGATGCAGGAACTTCATGGCTCTCTCAACTTGTAACGCTGCAGCTTGCCGGTCTCGGTGCGCGGCAATGCCGGCAGGAAAGCCACCTCGCGCGGGTACTTGTAGGGTGCCAGGCTGGCCTTCACATGCGCCTGCAGCGCTTGCACCAGGGCTGCATCGCCGCTGTAGCCCGGCCGCAGCACGCAAAAGGCCTTGACCAGCATGCCGCGCTCGGCGTCGGGCTTGCCCACCACGGCGCATTCGGCGACGGCCGGGTGCTGCAGCAGCACGTCCTCGACCTCTGGGCCGCCCACGTTGTAGCCCGCCGTGACGATCATGTCGTCGGCCCGGGCCTGGTAGAAGAAGTAGCCGTCGTCGTCCTCGACGAAGGCATCGCCCGGGTAGTTCCAGCCCTGCTGCACGTACTGCGTCTGGCGCGCATCGTCCAGGTAGCGGCAGCCCACTGGGCCGATCACGGCAAGCCGGCCGACGCTGCCGCGCGGCAGTTCGCGGCCTTCGTCGTCGACCACCCGGGCCGTGAAGCCCGGCACCACCTGACCCACGGCGCCGCGCCGCACCCGCTCGGGCGGCGAGGAGATGTAGATGTGGAACAACTCCGTGCCGCCGATGCCGTCCAGCAGCTCGATGCCCGTGGCGTGCTTCCAGAGCTGGCGCGTGGCGTCGGGCAGCGCCTCGCCGGCGCTGACGCTGATGCGCAGCTGCGGCAATCCGCCCAGCGCCTTGGCGTGCGGCGCCATCTGGCGGTAGAAGGTCGGCGCCGTGTAGCAGATGGTCGCGCCGACCGCGTTAGCCTGGCGCACCAGACTCTCGGGTGTGTAGGGTGCATCGGGAAAGTAGACCGAGGCGCCCGCCCACATCGGGAACAGCAGCAGCCCGCCCAGCCCGAAGGTAAAGGCCAGCGGCGGCGAGCCGACCACCACGTCGTCGCTGCGCGCGCGCAGCACATGGCGCGGCCAGCAGTTGCACATGGCCAGCACGTCGCGGTGGCTGATGACGGGCGCCTTGGGTTGGCCCGTGGTGCCCGAGGTGAAGGCGATCAGCGCGATGTCGTCGGCGGCGGTCGGGCAGGCGGCGGCGGCGCCGGGCTGGCGTGCGGCGCGCGCCTCCAGGCTGTGGGGATCTTCGGGCGCGTGGAAGACCACGGTGCCGGCCGGCAGCTGATTGGCACCCGGCGCCCGGCGCAACTCGTCCAGCAAGCGCGCATCACACAAGGCCGCGGCCGGCTGCGCCTTGGCGATGATCTGCCCAAGCTCGCGCGCGCGCAGCAGCGGCATGATGGCCACTGCGACCAGCCCGGCCTTGACCACGGCCAGCCAGGCCAGCGCCAGTGCGATGGAGTTGCCGCCGCGCAGCAGCACGCGGTTGCCGGGCACGAGGGCCAGGTCTTCGGTCAACACCTGGACGATGCGGTCGACCTCGGCGCGCGCCTCGCGGTAGCTCAGTGTGCGCGCGTCCGAACGCAGCAGCGGGCGGTCGGCCCAGGGCCGCCCGGCGGCCTTGTCCAGCAATTCCTCGACCAGGTTGAGCTGGTCGGGCAACTGCAGTTCCGGCAGGTCGTACTGCAGCTGCGCACATTGCGCCGGCGGCGGCAGGCGCTCGTGCACGAAGCGATCAAGCTGCGCACTGGTGCCGCGGGCCATGTTCAGTCTCCCTGGAAGACAGGCTTGCGCTTGGCCGCGAAGGCCTCGTAGGCGCGGCGAAAGTCTTCGGTCTGCATGCAGATGGCCTGGGCCTGGGCCTCGGCCTCGATGGCTTGGTCGATGCCCATGGACCATTCCTGCGCCAGCATGGTCTTGGTCATGCCATGGGCGAAACTGGGGCCGGCAGCGAGTTCGCGTGCCATGGCCTGGGCCTGGTCCAACAACGCATCGGGCGCATGCAGGGCATTGAAGAAACCCCAGGCGAGGCCTTCGGCGGCCGTCATGGCGCGGCCTGTGTACAGCAGCTCGGACGCGCGGCCCTGACCAATCACGCGCGGCAGCAGCGCACAGGCGCCCATGTCGGCACCGGCCAGGCCCACACGCGAGAAGAGGAAGGCAGTGCGCGACGCCTCGGTGCCGTAGCGCAGGTCGCAGGCCAGCGCCAGCATCGCACCGGCACCGGCGCAGACCCCGTCGATGGCGCCCACGATGGGCTGCGGGCAGGCGCGCATGCACTTGACCAGCTCGCCCGTCATGCGCGTGAACGCCAGCAGCTCGGGCATGGGCATGCGGGTCAGCGGACCGATGATCTCGTGTACGTCGCCGCCCGAGCAGAAATTGCCACCGGCCCCGGCCAGCACCACGGCCCGCACGTCGGTGGCCCAGCGCAGGCCATGGAACAGGTCGCGCAGCTCGGCATAGGACGCGAAGCTCAGCGGGTTCTTGCGCTCGGGCCGGCGCAGGGTGATGGTGCCCACGCCTGCTTCGACCTGCCAGTCGATATGCAGGCCCCGGTAGCCGGCGCGGTCGGAGAACTGGGCGCGCATGGGATTGTCCATGCCGATGGGGTAGGTCATTCGGTCTCCAGGAAGTTGTGTTGCGTGTGCTGCTTGACCTTGCCCAGCAGCTTGTGCAGCGTGGCGATGTCGCGCGCGCCCAGGCCGGCGAAGGCCTCGACGATCCACTGCTCGTGCTGCTGCGCCATGGCGCGGAACTGGGCGCGGCCGCGCGGGGTCAGCCGCACGCGGTAGGCACGCCGGTCGCCCTCCACATCCACGCGCTCCACCAGTCCTTCGGCCACCAACTGGTCGGTAATGCCCGTGACATTGCCGCCCGTGACCATCAGCCGTGCCGACAGTTCGCGCATCTTGAGCCCCGCGGGCACGCGCTCGAGCTGGGCCATCAGGTCAAAGCGTGGCAAGGTGGTGGCGAACTGGGTGCGCAGGCGCGCGCGGATCTGGCGTTCGACCTGCTGGGTGCAGGTCAGCATGCGCAGCCACAGGCGCAGCTCCTGCGGGTGTTCGCTGTGGGCGCGGGCTTCGAGGTCCATGTCAATGCTTGTCGGGTTCGTCGGTGGCGGCACGCTGGCGCGCGAGTTCGCGCAGCAGCTGGTCGCGCCCGGAAAGATAGGGCAGCGGCCAGTCGGGTTGCGGCACGGCCCGCAGGCGCGCGGCTTCGTGCAGCGTCCAGGCCGGATCGGCCAGGTGCGGACGCGCCACGGCGCACAGGTCGGCGCGGCCCGCGGCGATGATGCCGTTGGCCTGGTCGCCGTCGGTGATGGCGCCGACCGCGATGGTGCGGATGCCCAGCTCCTGGCGGATGCGGTCGGCGAACGGCGTCTGGTACATGCGCCCGTACACCGGCCGCGCCGCGCGCGTGGTCTGGCCCGAAGACACGTCGATCACATCGCAGCCGGCGGCCTGGAAAGCGCGCGCGACCTCCACGGCATCGTCGCCGGTGTGGCCGCCGGGCGCCCAGTCGTGCGCCGAGATGCGCACGCTCATGGGCCGCTCGGCCGGCCAGACCGCGCGCATCGCCGTGAAGACCTCGATCGGATAGCGCAACCGGTTCTCCAGCGGGCCGCCGTAGGCGTCGCCGCGCCGGTTGGTCAGCGGCGTGATGAAGCTCGACAGCAAATAGCCATGGGCGCAGTGCAACTCCAGCCAGTCGAAGCCCGCCGCGGCAGCGCGCTCGGTGGCGGCCACGAAGGCGTCGCGCAGCGCGTCCATGTCGGCGCGCGTCATGGCCTGCGGTACCTGGTTATCTGGGCCATAGGGAATGGCGCTGGCAGCCAGCAGGGGCCAGTTGCCCGCAGGCAGCGGGGCGTCCACCGTCTCCCAGCCGCGCTGGGTGGAGCCCTTGGGGCCGCTGTGGCCCAGCTGCAGGCCGATGGCGGCGCTGCTGCTGGCATGCACGAAGTCGACAATGCGCGCGAAGGCCTGCTGCTGCGCCGCGTTCCACAGACCCGGGCAACCCGGTGTGATGCGGCCCCCGGGCGTGGGGCTGGTCATCTCCACGAACACCATGGCCGCGCCGCCCAGTGCACGCGCGCCCAGGTGCACGAGATGGAAGTCCTGCGGCACGCCGTCGACGGCGCTGTAGGTGGCCATGGGCGAGACCAGGATGCGGTTCTTGAGTGTGAGTCCGCGCACCGTGAGCGGCAGCAGCATGGGCAGCCGGGCCTCGGTGCCGCCGGCCAGCCAGCGCTCAAGCTCGGTCAGCCAGTGCGCGTCGCGCAGTCGCAGGTTCTCGTGGCCGATGCGCTGCGAGCGCGTGAGCAGCGAGTACATGAACTGCTCCATCGGCAGGCCGCTGTAGCGCGCCACGTTCTCGAACCACTCGGTGGAGTTGCGCGCCGCGTTCTGGATCTTGAGCACCTCCACGCTGCGGCGTGCCTCGAAGGCGGTCAGCGCCGCGTCCAGGTCGGGCTCTGTCGCCATGGCGCCGGCCAGATCGATCGCATCTTCCAGGGCCAGCTTGGTGCCGCTGCCGATCGAGAAATGCGCCGTGTGCGCGGCGTCGCCCATCAACACCACGGGCACGCTGCGGCCGTCGAGCGCAAGCCGGTGCACCCAGCGTTCGCAGACCACGCGCGGAAACCGGATCCAGATGGCCGAGCCACGCAGGTGTGCGGCATTGCTGATGAGCTTCTCGCCATCCAGATGGCGTGCGAACAGCCGCTCGCAGAAGGCGATCCCCTCCTCCTGTGCCATGCGGTCCAGGCCGTGGGCCTGCCAGACGGCCTCGGGCGTCTCGACGATGAAGGTCGAAGTCTCGCCGTCGAACTGGTAGGCATGGGCCTGCAACCAGCCGTGCTCGGTCTGCGCAAAGGCGAAGGTGAAGGCATCGAAGCGCTTGCGCGTGCCCAGCCAGACGAAGCGGCAGGCGCGCAGGTCCACATCGGGACGGAACGTCTCGGCATAGCGTTGGCGCACCCGGCTGTTCAGGCCGTCGCAGGCGATGACCAGGTCGGCCGCATACTGCCGCGCGGCCTGCTGGTCGTCGCGCACTTCGGTCTCGAACACCAGCTGCACGCCCAGTTCCATGCAGCGTGCCTGCAGGATGTCGAGCAGGCGCTTGCGGCCGATGCCGGAAAAGCCATGGCCACCCGAGCGCAGGCTGCGGCCCTTGAAGAAGACCTCGATGTCGTCCCAGTGGTGGAACTGCTCGCCGATGCGCGCGGCCGAGGCCGGGTCCGCCGCCCGCAGGTTCTCCAAAGTCTGGTCGGACAGCACCACACCCCAGCCAAAGGTGTCGCCGGCGCGGTTGCGCTCCAGTACCGTGACCCGGTGCGCGGGGCTTTGCCGCTGCATCAGCAGCGCGAAGTACAAGCCCGCCGGACCGCCACCGAGGCACAGGATGTTCATGTCCAAATAGTTTAGACATGAACTATTGCATGTCAATTGGGTTGCCTGCAGGCGCTACGCGGCACTGTCCTACAGAACCATGGCTTGACCAGGGCTTTCGCGATTGGCAAGAATTTGTTGCATGCCCAATCCCCTCATCCCCAAGATCGAGGCCCAGCTGCAGGGACTGCCGGTTCCTGTCGCGCTACAGCTGCCGGCCGGTGAACGCGTGGGCGCCAGCGGCGCCAAGGTCACGCTGTCGTTCCAGGACTGGTCCAGTCTGGCCACCATGGCCGCCGGGCAGATCGGTCGGCTGGCCGAGGACTTCGTCGAAAGCCGTGTGCAGCTGCAGGGCCGCATGCGCGATCTCATGGAGGTGGCGGCACGGCTGCTGCCCGGGCATCCCGGCGAGCAGGGGGCGTCGGGCTGGTGGGGCAACATCCTGCGCCGCGCGAGGTCGCTGGCCTCGCACTCGCACGCCAAGGACGCCGAGCAAATCCAGTTCCATTACGACGTCTCCGACGACTTCTACGCGCTGTGGCTGGACGACAAGCGCGTGTATTCCTGCGCCTACTTTCGCGAAGCCGACATGACGCTGGCCCAGGCCCAGGAGGCCAAGCTGGACCACATCTGCAAGAAGCTCATGCTGCGTGCCGGCGAGCGCTTCCTGGACGTGGGCGCGGGCTGGGGCGGCCTGCTGCTGTGGGCGGCCGAGCGCTACGGGGTGGACGCCACCGGCATCACGCTTTCGCACAACCAGCATGCGCACGTGAACCGCGAGATCGAGCGGCGCGGCCTGTCGGGACGGGTGCGCATGCTGCTGTGCGACTACCGCGATCTCGATGCCGAGCCCTTCGACAAGATCGCCTCGGTCGGCATGTTCGAGCACGTCGGCCGGGCCAACATGCCGACCTACTTCGCGCGCATCCGCGATCTGCTCAAGCCGGGCGGCTTGGTGCTGAACCACGGCATCACGGGCTCGTCGGTGCACCACGAGCAGCTCGGGGCGGGCATGGGCGATTTCATCGAGAAGTACATCTTCCCGGGCGGTGAGTTGCTGCACGTCTCGCACGTGCTGCGCGAGCTGGCCGGCGCCGGCCTGGAGATGGTGGACACCGAGAACCTGCGGCCGCATTACGCACGCACGCTGTGGGCCTGGTCCGATGCGCTGGAGGCGCGCCTGGACGAAGCCCGGCAGGTGCTGACGGCCACGGCCAAGGATGCCGCCAGCGCCGAGCGGGTGCTGCGCGCCTACCGGCTGTACCTGGCCGGCAGCGCCATGAGCTTCGAGCACGACTGGATCTCGCTGCACCAGATGCTGGCCAGCCGGCCCAGCGGCGTCACCCGCGGCGGCCCCATGACGGGCGCACAATCGGACTATCCGTTCAACCGCGGTTACATGTACCGCTGACCCCCATGCTGTTCAAGTTCAAGTCCAAGGCCACCGGCGACCTCATCATGCTGGAGCCCAACGGGCGCCGCGTGCTGCAGCTGATCGGCAAGGAACCCGGACCCAGCGGCATCATCCAGCCCGAGCAGATGGCGCAGGCCGTCGCCGCACTGGAGAAGGCCATCGCCGAGGAAGAAGCGGCCCAGAAGGCCGCCGAAGACGAGGCCCGCGCCAAGGGCGAGCAGCCCAAGCTCAAGCCCGAAGTGGTGTCGCTGCGCCAGCGCGCCGTGCCCTTCATCGAGATGCTGCGGCGCGCCCAGGCCGCGGGCAAGGACGTGGTCTGGGGCGTGTAGGCTCCTGACCTTCAATCCACCTTCGCGCCCGAGGCCTTGACCACGGGTTGCCACTTCTTGAGCTCGGCCGCGATCAGCGCGGCGAACTGCTGCGGCGTGTTGCCGCTCGGGATCGCGCCCTGGGCCAGCAGGCGCTCGCTGACCTCCGGCGTCTTGATGGCCTTGGCCACGTCCTGCTGGATGCGGTTCACGATCTCGGGCGGCGTGCCCGCGGGCGCCAGCAGGCCGAACCAGGAGCTGGCCTCGAAGCCCTTGAGCGCGGGGCCGCCGGCCTGCTCCACGGTCGGCACGTCGGGCAGCGCGGCCGAGCGCTGTGCGCTCGTCACCGCCAGCGCGGTCAGCTTGCCGGCCTTGATCTGCTGCAGGGCCGAGGGCAGGTTGTCGAACATCACGTCCATGTTGCCGCCCACCATGTCCATGAGCGCGGGACCCGAGCCCTTGTACGGGAAGTGCACCATGTAGGCCCCTGTCATGGTCTTGAACAGCTCGCCGGCCATGTGGATGGACGTGCCGTTGCCGCTGGAGGCCATGTTGAGCTTGCCCGGATTCGCCTTGGCATAGGCGATGAAGTCCTGCACGTTGTGGATCTTGAGCGCACGCGCCTTGTCGGCGTTGACGACCATCACGTTGGGCACGCCGGCGACGAGGCTGATGGGCGCGAAGTCCTTCACCGGGTCGTAGGGCATCTTGTCGTAGAGCCACTTGTTGATGGCGTGCGTGCCCACGGTGCCCATCAGGATGGTGTAGCCGTCCGGTGCCGCCTTGGCCACGATGTCGGCGCCGATGTTGCCGCCGGCGCCGGCCTTGTTGTCCACCACCACGGGCTGGCCCAGCGACTTGGTCAGCTCCACTGCCACCGCGCGGGCCAGGATGTCGGTGGTGCCGCCCGGCGCGAAGGGGACGACCATGCGGATGGGCTTGTTGGGCCAGCCCGATTGGGCCAGCACGGGCAGGGCCTGGGCGCAGGCGGCCAGTGCGGCAGCGCCCAGCAGCAGGCGGCGGATCGGCAGGATGGATGGCATGTCGCAAGTTCCTTGGTTCGAAGTGGCCGCGATGCTAGGTCAGCACCATGCTGCGGTGCGCCAGTGGTAACCCGGGCGACAGCGGCTAGGGAAAGTACGGAGCATCCGTCTGCCCAGCGCGCAGATGCTCGGCAGCACCCCGACAACAAGAGGAGACACCACGATGGTCGTACGTTCCCTTGCCGCGCTGGCCCTGTCCGCGATGGCGTTTTCGGTCGCCGCGCAGACGCCGGCCGAGCGCGCCGCGAGCGCCGTGAAGAAGGTCAACGGCAGCTTCATCCGCGCCAATGCGGCCAAGACACCGGACTGGCCCAGCGTGGGCCTCGACTATGCCGAGACGCGCTACAGCCGGCTCGACCAGATCAACACCGGCAACGTCAAGCAGCTCGGGCTGGTCTGGTCCTACAACCTCGAGAGCACGCGCGGCGTGGAGGCCACGCCGCTGGTCGTCGACGGCGTGATGTACGTGACGGCCTCGTGGAGCGTGGTGCACGCGATCGACGTGCGCACCGGCCAGCGCATCTGGACCTACGACCCGCAGGTCGACAAGTCCAAGGGCTTTCGCGGCTGCTGCGACGTGGTCAACCGCGGCGTGGCGCTGTGGGAGGGCAAGGTCTACGTGGGTGCGTACGACGGCCGGTTGATCGCACTGGACGCGGCCAGCGGCCGCGTGCTGTGGCAAAAGGACACGCTGATCGACCACGCACGCAGCTACACCATCACGGGCGCGCCGCGCGTGTTCAAGGGCAAGGTGCTGATCGGCAACGGCGGCGCCGAGTACGGCGTGCGCGGCTACATCACGGCCTACGATGCCAACACCGGCGACCAGAGGTGGCGCTGGTTCACGGTGCCGGGCGACCCGGCCAAGCCCTATGAGGACGCCTCCATGGAGCGCGCCGCCAAGACCTGGGACCCGTCCGGCAAGTACTGGGAGGCCGGCGGCGGCGGCACGGTGTGGGACACCATGGCCTTCGACCCCGAGCTCAACCTCATGTACATCGGCACCGGCAACGGCTCGCCCTGGGCCCGCAGCAAGCGCAGCCCCAAGGGCGGCGACAACCTGTACCTGGCCTCCATCGTCGCGCTGGACCCGGACACCGGCGCCTACAAGTGGCATTACCAGGAGACCCCCGGCGACAACTGGGACTACACCTCCACGCAGCCCATGATCCTGGCCGACATCAAGGTCGCCGGCAAGCCGCGCAAGGTGATCCTGCATGCGCCCAAGAACGGCTTCTTCTTCGTGATCGACCGCACCAACGGCCAGTTCATCTCGGCCAAGAACTTCGTCGAGGTGAATTGGGCCACGGGCTACGACGCCAAGGGCCGGCCGATCGAGATCGCCGCCGCCCGCCAGAACGACAAGCCCGGCGAGAGCATGCCCGGCCCCTATGGCGCGCACAACTGGCACCCGATGTCGTTCAACCCGCAGACGGGCCTGGTCTACCTGCCGGCCCAGCATGTGCCGATCAACCTCATGGACGACAAGGACTGGAAGTTCAACGAGAACGTGGCGCTGCGCCCGCACTCCAACCAGGGCTGGAACACCGCCATGTTCCTGAACGCCGCGCCGCCCACGAGCAAGCCCATGGGCCGGCTCGTCGCCTGGGATCCGGTGGCGCAGAAGGAAGCCTGGGGCGTGGAGCATGTCTCGCCCTGGAACGGCGGCACGCTGACCACGGCCGGCAATCTCGTGTTCCAGGGCACCGCCGACGGCCGCATGGTGGCCTACGACGCCAAGACCGGCGTCAAGCTCTGGGAGACGCCCACCGGCACCGGTGTGGTGGCTGCGCCCTCGACCTACCTCGTGGACGGCAAGCAGTACGTGTCCGTCGCGGTGGGCTGGGGCGGCGTCTACGGCCAGGCGCAGCGCGCCACCGAACGCCAGCGCCCCGGCACGGTCTACACCTTCGCGGTGGGCGGTACCGCCAAGATGCCCGACTTCGTCGAGTACCGCGCGGGCAAGCTGCTGCAGGGCGTGAAGTACGACGCGGCCAAGGTCGAAGCCGGCACCGGGCTGTACGTCAGCAACTGCGTGCTGTGCCATGGCGTTCCGGGCGTGGACCGCGGCGGCAACATTCCCAACCTGGGCTACATGGACGCGGCCTTCATCGAGAACCTGGACAAGTTCGTGTTCAAGGGTCCGGCCATGGCGCGCGGCATGCCGGACTTCACGGGCAAGCTTTCGGCGGACGATGTGGAGGCCATCAAGGCCTTCATCCAGGGCACGGCGGATGCGGTGCGGCCCAAATGAAGCCGTCGTCATGAAACTGAGATTGCATTCTCAGTAGAATCGCGGGCCGCATTTGTGCGGCCCGTTCTTCTTGCGCTACCCCATCCGCCTCCTGCTGCTGCGCCTGCTGCTGGTGGCCGTGTTCTTCAACACGGCGATCGGCGTGCCCGCGCACGCCACCGAGCATCTGCACGAGCTCGAGGTCAGCCTGCTCGACGCCGACCGGCCGGCCGAACGCCCCGAGGTGCACACCGCCTGCGCCTGGTGCAGCAGCTACGCGCAGCTGGAGCAGGCGCTGGATGCGGCGCTGCCGCAACCCGGCCAGCCCGCAGCCATCGCCGGCCGTGCCTGCTCCTGGCATGGCGCCAGCACAGCCCTGAGCGCGGAGCGCTGGCCATTCCGCTCGCGCGACCCACCGCAAGTCTGAGACCCGCCGCCTGCGCGGCTCCCCCCCGTTCGGCCCTGACCGGCCATCGTTTCAGCCTGCCCGCCATTCGGCCGGGCGGCGCCTTGCTGTTCCTCGCCCATGTCCCTTGCTCCGTTCACGCGGCGGCTGCCTGCGCTCGCGCTGTGCACCGCCCTGCCCGTCCTCGCCCAGGACGCCCAGCTCTCCACCGTGGAGGTGGTCGGCCGCACCGCCTCCGGCGCCTACCACGCCGAGGAAGCCGCCGGTGCCAAGACCGAACTGCCGCTGCGCGAGCTGCCGCAGTCGGTGCGCATCGTCACGCGCCAGGCCATCGACGACCTGGGCGCAACCAAGGTCGACGACGTACTGGACTACGTGGGCGGTGTCTCGCGCCAGAACAACTTCGGCGGGCTCTGGGACAACATCACCATCCGCGGCATGCCCGGCGACCAGAACGCCGGCACGGCCACGCTGTTCAACGGCTTCTCTTCGGGCCGCGGCTTCAACGCGCCGCGCGACCTGGCCGGCGTGGAGCGGATCGAGTTCCTGAAGGGCCCGGCCGCGGCGCTGTACGGCAGCAGCGAGCCGGGCGGCACGCTCAACGTGGTGTCCAAGCGCCCGCTCTGGAAGCCCGCGCACGCGGTCGAGGCCTATGGCGGCAGCCACGGCCTCAAGCGTGGCGCGTTCGACAGCACCGGCCCCATCGGCGACACGTTCGCCTACCGGCTCAACGTGGCCCTGGAAGAGCGCGACGGCTGGCGCGACCACGTGGGCTCGCAGCGCCAGGTCATCGCGCCGGCATTCACCTGGAAGCTCACCAGCAACACGGTGCTGGAGTACACGGGCGAGATCCTGCGCCACGAGACACCGCTGGACCGTGGCGTGGTCGCCGTCGGCAACCGTCTCGGCGCCATCCCACGCACGCGCTTCCTGGGCGAGCCGGCCGATGGCGACGCGCGCGTGGACAACCGCACGCACCAGGCCATCCTCTCGCACATCTGGGACAGCGGCTGGACCAGCCGGCTCGGGCTGTCGCACCGCACCACAGGCATCCACGGCACGTCGACCGAGGCCACGGCCCTGCAGGCCAACGGCCTGCTGACGCGCCAGCGCCGCCTGCGCGACTACGACTCGGACGACCTCGCCGTGCAGGCCGAGCTGCAAGGCAAGCTGGAAGCTGCGGGCCTGCAGCACGAGCTGCTGCTGGGCATCGAGCGCTACCACTTCGACATGGACACGCTGATGCTGCGCGTGAACCCCAGCGGCAGTCAGCCCTATAGCATCGACATCTACAACCCGGTCTACGGCCAGGGTCAACCGACCCCGCTGCCCAACACTGCCACCTTCGAGCGCCAGCGCAACACCGCCTTCTACCTGCAGGACGCGGTCACGCTGGTGCCGGCCTGGCGGCTGCTGGCCGGCGTGCGCGTGGACCGCTACGACCAAACCCTGCTGAACCGCCGCACCGGCGTACAGACCGCACAGGGCCCGAGCTCGACCTCGCCACGGCTTGGCGTCAGCTGGCTGCCCACCGCGCAATGGACGGTGTACGCCAACGCCGGCCGCTCGTTCCGCCCCAACGGCGGCACCGACGCGGCCGGCACCAGCTTCGAACCCGAGACCGGCCGCGCGCTGGAACTCGGCGCCAAGTGGGAAAGCCAGGACAGGCGCATCGGCGCCACGGCCGCACTGTTCGAGATCCGCAAGCGCAACGTGCAGACCGCGGACCCGGCCAACCCTGGCTACTCCATCGCCGCTGGCGAGATTCGATCGCGCGGCCTGGAGCTGGACCTGGCCGGCCAGATCACCACGCACTGGCGGCTGAACGTCAGCCTGTCGCTCAACGACGTGGAGGTCACGCGCGACAACAACCTGGAAGTGGGCGGCCGACTGCTCAACGTGCCGCGCGTCAACGGCAGCCTGCTGGCAGTCTACGAGGACGCCTTCGCCAACGGCCAGCGCTTCGGCATCGGCGGCGGCGTCACGCACACGGGCAAGCGCCTGGGCATGGCCCGCACCCAGGCCGAGGCCGCGGCCGGCACGGCCGCCTTCGAGCTGCCGCACTACACCACGGCCAAGCTGGTCGGCTACTGGCGCATCACACCGAATCTGCGCCTGACGCTGGACGTGAACAACCTGTTCGACGCCACCTACTACACGAGCTCCTTCAACCGCCTGTGGGTCACACCCGGCATGGAGCGATCGATCACAGTCGGCCTACAGGCCAAGTTCTGATGACCACTCACGCACTCCACGCCCAGGCCGTCGAGGCCGGCTACGCCGGCCGCAGCATCCTGCGCGGCCTGGACCTCGCCGTCGCGCCCGGCGAAACCTACGCCCTGCTGGGCGCCAACGGCGCCGGCAAGACCACCACGCTGAGCCTGTTCCTGGGCTTCGTGCAGCCCACGCGTGGCCAGGTGCGCGTGCTGGGCGCCGACCCCGTGGCCCAGGCCGCCCAGGCGCGCCACCAGCTCGCCTACATGCCGGAGAACGTGGCGCTGTACGAGCACCTCACGGCGCGTGAGAACCTGGCCTACTTCCTGGATCTGGCGGGCCGGCACCAGGGCGCCGAGGCCATCGCCGCCGCGCTCGCGCGCGCCGGACTGGACACAGCGGCCCATGGCCGGCGCGTGGCCGGTTTCTCCAAGGGCATGCGGCAGAAGGTGGCCATCGCGCTCGCGCTGGCGCGCCAGGTGCCGGTACTGCTGCTGGACGAGCCGACCTCGGGTCTGGACCCGCAGGCCCAGGCCGAATTCAGCCGCCTGCTGGCCTGGCTGCGCGGCGAGGGCGTGGCCATCCTGATGGTCACGCATGACCTGCTGGGCGCGGCCGAGGTGGCCGACCGCATTGGCTTCCTGGACCAGGGCCGGCTGCTGGACGAGGTGACCGCCAGCGGCCCCGAACGCTTCGACGTGCGCGCGCTGCACCGGCGCTACGCGACCGCGGGAGCGGCGAAGTGAGCCCCGTGCTGCGCATCGCCACCGAGGAATGGCGCTGGCTGCGGCGCGACCGCGTGGCCGTGCCGGGACTGGCGCTGGTGCTGCTGCTGACGGCCGTGTCCATCTTCCACGCGGCTGAGCAGCGCGACGCGCTGGCCGCCGAGCGCGCGCGCCGCCAGAGCCAGGTCGACCAGGCCTTCGAGGGAGCGCCCGACCGCCACCCGCACCGCATGGTCCACTACGGCCACTTCGTGTTCCGCCCGCTCAATCCGCTGGCCGCCTTCGACCCCGGTGTCGATGCCCAGACCGGCCACGCGCTGTTCCTCGAAGGCCACCGGCAGAACAGCGCCAACTTCAGCGAAGCGCGCCAGTCCTCGTTGCTGTTGCGCTTTGGCCAGCTCACGCCGGCCTTCGTGCTGCAGGTGCTGGCACCGCTGCTGCTGGTGTTCGCTGGCCAAGCCATGCTGGCGCGCGAGCGCGAGGCCGGCACACTGCGCCAGCTGCTGGCCCACGGCGTGCGGCCGACCCAGCTCCTGCAGGGCAAGCTGCTCGCGCTGGCCGGACTGGCCGGCCTCTTGCTGCTGCCGGCCTGGGCGGCACTGGCCTGGATGGCGCAGGCCACGCCGGCCTCCGCGCTGCGGGCCGGCATGCTCGCGGCCGGCTACACGGCGTGGCTGGCATTGTGGGTGCTCGGCATCGCGTGCGTCTCGGCCTGGCTGATGCAGGCACGCAGCGCGCTCGTGGCCCTGCTGGCGGTCTGGGCCGTGGGCGTGGTGCTGCTGCCGCGCCTGGCTGCCGAATGGGCTGCCGCGGACAGGCCGCTGCCCACGCGCGTGGAGACCGACATCGCCATCGCGCGCGAACTCGCCGCCCTGGGCGACAGCCACAACGCCAAGGCCCCCTACTTCGCCACCTTCCGCGCGCGCCTGCTGGCGCAGTACGGCGTGGCCCGCGTGGAAGACCTGCCCCTGAACTACAAGGGCCTGGTGGCCATGGAGGGCGAGCGTCTCACGTCCGAGCTGTTCGTGCGGCACGCCGCCGCCGGCTTCGCGCTGCAGGAGGCCCAGTTGCAGGCCGTCGCCCGCTTCGCGCCGCTGGCGCCGGTGCTGGCGCTGCGCCGGCTGTCCATGGCCGCCGCGGGCACCGACATGGCGGCCTACCGCAGCTTCCTCGAGCAGGGCGAGCGCCACCGCTACCAGCTGGTGCAGGCGCTGAACCGGCTGCAGGCCGAGAAGCTCACGCTGGCGACCGACCGCTCCAGCCGCGACGACCGCATCGCCGCCGAGCACTGGCACGACCTGGCGCAGTTCCAGTTTCGGCCCACACCCGCGGCGCAGGCCCTGCGCGCGGCGGCGCCCGCGGCCGTGGTGCTGCTGCTGTGGCTGGCCGCCCTCGCAGGCGCGCTGGCCCTGGCCACGCGCCGGATCGCGCAGGTGGCGCGATGAGGGCTTGGCTGCACGAATGGCGCCTGCTGGCGCGCACCCCGCTGGCGGCGTTCGCGCTGCTCTTGCTGCTGGCACTGTCCAGCCTGGCGGTCTGGTCCGGCGCGCGCGAGGTCGCGCGCCAGCAGCTGAGCCTGGAGCGGCTGGCCCCGCTGCAACAGCAGGATCTGGCGACGCAACTGGCCAAGCCGCTGGCACGCGGCGACGCCGGCTCGGCAGCCTACTACGGCCAGCACCCCACCTGGAGCCCGCCCTCGGACACGGCCTTCCTGGCCACAGGCCTGCGCGACAGCGCACCACTGCTGCTGCGCGTGCGGGCGCTGGCACTGCAGTCGCAGCTGCACGAGGGCGAGAGCTTCAACCCCGAGTTGGCGCTGGCCGGCCGCTTCGACTGGGCGTTCGTGCTGGTCTACCTGGGGCCGCTGGTGCTCATCGCGCTGCTGTACGACCTGGTTTCGGGCGAGCGCCGGGCCGGCCGGCTCGGCACGCTGCTGGCCCTGCCCGGTGCCGGCGCGCGGCTGTGGCTGCGCCGCGCCGGCCTGCGCGCAGCGCTGGTCGTGCTGTGCCTGCTTCTGCCGGTGGCGGCCGGTGCGCTGGCGCTGGGCACGCCGCCGGTGGCGCTGGCGAGCGCGGTGGCGGCGACCCTGGCTTATGCGGGGTTCTGGACCGGCCTGGCCCTGCTGGTCGGCGCGCGCGGCCGCAGCCCGGCCGCCCATGCCACGGCGCTGATGGGTTGCTGGGTGCTGCTGACCCTGGTGCTGCCCACGCTGGCCCAGACCGCGCTCACACGCGCCTTGCCCGCGTCCCAGGGCGTGGAGCTGGCGCTGGCCCAGCGCGAACAGGTGCACGGCGCCTGGGACCAGCCGCGCGAAGAGACCATGGCGCGCTTCTTCGCCAGCCATCCGCAGTGGCAGGACACGGCGCCGCTGCCCGCGGGCTTCCACTGGAAGTGGTACTTCGCGTTCCAGCAGCTCGGCGACGAGGCCGTGGCGGCCGATGTGCAGGCCTGGCGCACGACCCTGCTGGCGCGCCAGCGCTGGACCGAGCGACTGGGCTGGCTGCTGCCCGGCGTCGGCGTGCAGGCCGCGCTGCACCGGCAGGCCGCGACCGATCTGCCGGCCCTGCTGGCACAACAGGATGCGGTCACGGCCTTCCACACGCAGCTGCGCGGCTACTTCTACCCGCACCTGTTCGCCGACAAGCCCTTCGACGCGAACGCCATCGGGGCGCTCCCGCGCTTCGCTGCCGTGCCGCCAGCCACGCAGGGCTGGGGCCCGTCCCTCGCGGCCCTGGCCGTGCTAGCTGCGCTGGCGCTGGTGGCCGGCGGTCTGGCCACGCGTCGGCTGCAGGCGTAAAAAAGCCGCCGAGACCGCTCGGCGGCTTCTCTCGGGGGCAGGTACCGGCTTCAGTCGGCGTACTGGCCCGCGGCCTTGATGACGGGGCCGAAGCGCGCAACTTCGGCCTGCACGAACTTCTTGTGCTCGGCCGGTTCGACGCGCTTGTCGTTCGTCACGACGGCGCCCAGGCCCTCTTGTTTCTTGATGAAGTCCGCATCCTTGAGCGCGGCCTTCAGCGCCGTGTTGATCTTGGTCAGCACCGGCGCCGGCGTTCCCTTGGGCGCGTACAGACCGTGCCAGATCGTGACCTGGAAGTTCTTCATGCCGGCCTCGTCCAGGGTCGGCAGGTCCTTCAGCGCGGGCGTGGTCAGACGCTTGGCCGTGGTCACGGCATAGGCCTTGACCTTCTTGGCCTCGATCTGCGAGGTGGTGTTGGTGGTCTGGTCGCACAGCAGGTCGATCTGGCCACCCAGCAGGTCGGCGATAGCCGGTGCCGTACCCTTGTACGGCACGGTGGTCATCTCGGCCTTGAGTTCGCTCTGGAACATCAGCCCGCACAGATGCGAGGCCGAGCCGATGCCGGCATTGCCCAGGTTCACCTTGCCGGCGTTCTGGCCGATCCAGGTGCGCAGCTCGGCGAAGTTGTTGGCCGCCAGGCCCGGCTTGCCGATCAGCGTCATGGGCACGTCGTTGACGATGCCCAGGTACTCGAAGTCGGTCTCGTAGTTGTAGGACAGCTTGCGGTACAGCACCGGCGTGGTGGCCATGCCCACGTGCGTCAGCAGCAAGGTGTAGCCATCGTTCTTCGCGCGCGCCACCTTGGTCGTGCCGATGGTGCTGCCGGCGCCGCCCAGGTTCTCGATCACGATGGGGTTGCTGTTCATCTGGCGCTGCATGGCCTCGGCCAGATCGCGCGCCACACGGTCGGTCGGGCCGCCGGCAGCGAAGGGCACGACGATGGTGATGGGCTTGCCGCCCGGGAAATCCTGGGCCTGTGCACCCAGCGCGGCAACCGCCAGCGCGGCAGCCGTCAACAGCTTGTTCATCTTGACTCCTCTACAACCGAAGTGAAATAACGGCGCGGATGGTAGCCCCCCAGGATGTGTAGGGAAATTCAGACAAGCCCCAGGGTCCGCCGCGCCAGGAGCGTGGGCGGCGCGCGCGCCTAGCGGTAGCTGCGCTGGTCGTCGATGAGCCTGCCGTCGTCGGGCAGGCTGCCCACCGCGCACCACTTCACCTCGCCGCGCAGCTTGGTCAGTTCGCGGATGGCCTCGCCCACGCGCGCGCGCAAACCCTCGTCGGGTGTGGCGCACTCCGCATGCAACGCCATCGCATCGCTGGCCATCTCGCCGCTGACCACGAGTCGCACGCGGCCGAGCGCGGGAAAGCGCCGCACGAGTTCCTGCACCTGGCTGGGGTGCACGAACATGCCGCGCACCTTGGTCGTCTGGTCGGCCCGGCCCATCCAGCCCCTGATGCGCGTGTTGGTCCGGCCTGTGGGACACGGGCCCGGCAGCACGGCCGAGAGGTCGCCCGTGCCGAATCGGATCAACGGGTAGTCGGCGTCGAAGCTGGTCACCACGACCTCACCGACCTCGCCCTCGGCAACCGGCACGCCGTCCGGTCCGACGATCTCGACGATGACCTGCTCGTCCAGCACCAGGCCCTCGCGCGCGGGCGTCTCGTAGGCGATCAGGCCGATGTCGGCCGTGGCATAGCACTGGTAGGCGGCGATGCCCTGGGCGCTGAACCAGTCGCGTAGGGAAGGCGGGCAGGCCTCGCCGCTGACCAGGGCCTTGGAGATGGACAGCGGCCGGCCCGCGGCCTTCTCCAGCGCGATCTTCAGGAAGCTCGGCGTGCCGCAGTAGCCGTGCGGGCGCAGGTCGGCCATGGCCTGCAGCTGCATCTCGGTGTTGCCCACGCCGCCCGGGAACACGGTGCAACCGAGCGCGAGCGCGCCCTCTTCCATCATCGCGCCGGCGGGCGTCAGGTGGTAGCTGAAGCTGTTGTGGACCAGCTCACCGCCACGGAAGCCCGCCGCGTACATGGCGCGCGACATGCGCCAGCTGTCCTCGTCCGCACCCTGGGGTTCGTACAACGGGCCGGGCGACTGGAACACGCGCTTGGCGCGCCGCGCCAGGTGCAGGCCGCTCCAGCCGCTTGCAGAATAGCCGCCAAAGGGGTCGCCACCGGCCGCGCGCGCGGCCTGCTGGCGCGCCAGCAGCTCGTGCTTGCGCAGCACCGGCAGGCTGGCCAGCGCGGCGCGGCTGTCGATGCGGGCCGGGTCCACCTGCGCCAGCCGTTCGGCCTGGGCCGGGCTGTGCGCCTTCGCATGAGCGATCAGGCCCGGCAGGGCTGCCATCAGCGCGGCTTCGCGCTCGGCGGGGTCGCGCGTCTCGCGCGCATCGAGGGTGGCTGCATTCATGCGAACGGTCCGAAACTGAAAAGCAATGGGGCTGAGGCTTGCGCGCCGCGGTGCGAATGGCCGCGGAGCAGGCCATGCCAGTGCAGCCGCGGAGCTGGCTCTGCCAGGCCGCCGGGTGCGCCACCCTCGCGCAGCGGAGGGGGGAGCGGCGCAGCCGCCTGGGGGGTTTTCATGCAAGCCAGCGCTTGCGGCGCTTGTAGCTCTTAACGTCACGGAAGCTCTTGCGGCCTTCGCCGCCGGTGCCCAGGTAGAACTCCTTGACGTCCTCGTTCTCGCGCAGCGCGCTGGCCGCGCCGTCCATGACCACGCGCCCGCTCTCCAGGATGTAGCCGAAGTCGGCGTAGCGCAGCGCCATGTTGGTGTTCTGTTCGGCCAGCAGGAAGGTCACGCGCTCCTTGGTATTCAGGTCCTTCACGATCTCGAACACCTCCTCGACGATCTGTGGCGCCAGGCCCATGGAGGGTTCGTCGAGCAGAACCATCTTGGGATTGGCCATCAGCGCGCGGCCGATGGCGCACATCTGCTGCTCGCCGCCCGAGGTGTAGGCCGCCTGGCTAGTGCGCCGGGTCTTGAGCCGCGGGAAGTAGGCGTAGACCTTCTCCAGCGTCGCATCCACAGCGCCTTTGCCGTCGCGGCGCGTGTACGCGCCGGTCATGAGGTTTTCCTCGATGGTCAGGTGGGCGAAGCAGTGCCGGCCCTCCATGACCTGGATCACCCCGCGGTCCACGAGCTCGGCCGGCGTCAGGTTCTCGATGCGCTCGCCGCGCAGCGCGATCGAGCCCTTGGTCACCGCGCCGCGCTCGGCATGCAGAAGATTGGACACCGCCCGCAAGGTGGTGGTCTTGCCGGCCCCGTTGGCGCCCAGCAGGGCCACGATGCTGCCTTCGTCCACGCGCAGCGAGACGCCCTTCAACACCAGGATCACGTGGTTGTAGATGACCTCGATGCCATTCACATCGAGGAATGCATCCGGGGATGCGCGGCGCTCGGCCGAAGGCAGTGCGGACATGGCTTTAGGAGCAGCTGCGCGGCGTGATCTTCTTGTCGCCGGCGTACTTGGCCGACAGCTCCTTGACCAGCGGATCGATCATGCTCTTGTCGGCCTGGTACCAGTCCGAGGTGATGTTCCACTTGGCGCCGTCCCACTGCACGATGCGCGCCCAGTCGCTGCCCATGTGGTTGCTGCACGAGGTCTTGATCGGCCGCATGATCTCGCCGAAGCCCAGCGCCTTGAGCTTGTCGGCCGTGAGGTCCAGGTTCTCCATGCCCCACTTGATCTGCTCGGCCGTCATGACCTTGCCCTTGCCGAACTTCTCCTGCGCGGCGCGGATGGCCTCGACCTGCAGCATGGAGATCATCATGCCGCGCGTGTGCGCCATCACGCCGACCTCGCTGGCGTTCGATGCCGTGCCCTGGCCCTTGTCGTAGACGAACTTCTTGAGGTCGTCGTGCACCTTGTCCTTGGCCGCGCTGTTGTGGATGGTGATCGCGTTGTAGCCCTTGGCGCCGGCGCCGATGTCCTTCACGTCGTGGTCCGAGCCGGCCCACCAGATCGCGTAGATCTTCTCGCGCGCATAGCCCGTGGCCTGGGCTTCGCGCACGGCGGCAGGCGTCATCACGCCGGCCGACCAGAGCAACACGTAGTCCGGGCGCTGCTGGCGGATCTGCAGCCAGGTGCTCTTTTGCTCCACGCCGGGCGGCGTGACCGGGAACAGCGAGAGTTCGAAGCCTTCCTTTGCGGCGCGCTTTTGCAGCAGCGCGATCGGCTCCTTGCCGTAGGGCGAGTCGTGGTAGACCAGCGCGATCTTCTTGCCCTTGAGGCTGCCCTTTTCCTTCTTGAGGATGTCCTGCACGATGGAGTCGGCGGCCGTCCAGTAGGAACCGAGCAGCGGGAAGTTCCATTCGAACACCGTGCCGTCGGCCGATTGCGACAGGCCGTAGCCCATGGTCACCACGACCTTCTTGTCGGCGAAGGCCTTGTCGGTCACGGCGAAGGTGATGCCGGTGGACTGGGTGTCGAAGCCGGCCGCGCCGCGGTCCTTCAGGCGCTCGTAGCATTCCACGCCCTTGGCCGCGTCGTAGGCGGTCTCGCACTCCTCGAACGTGAGTTTGACACCGTTGACGCCACCGTCGCGCGCGTTGATGAGCTTCAAGTAATCCTGCTTGCCGTCGGCCCATGGGATGCCGAGCGGCGCGAATTGGCCCGTGCGATAGACCAGCAGCGGCACGAACTGATCGGCCTGGGCGTGGGCGCCGGGCGCGGCCAGCATGGACAGGCTGGCTGCGGCAACGGCTGCGAGGGTGTTCAGCTTCATGGTTGTCTCCTGGGGGTGGGTGGGAAAAGCTCGGACAGGGGTCAATGAGGGAAGGGCCACAGGCGCAGCTTCTCGCGCGCCGTGAGCCACAAACGGGCCAGGCCGTGCGGCTCGACGATCAGAAAGAACACGATCAGCGCGCCGAAGATCATGTGCTCCAGGTGCGAGGCCGTGGCCGTGGACAGCGGTAGCCCCAGCCAGTGCGGCACGTAGTTCAGCAGCAGCGGCAGCAGCACCATGAAGGCCGCGCCGAAGAAGGCGCCCGAGATCGAACCCAGGCCGCCGATGATGACCATGAAGAGCAGCTGGAACGACCGGTCGATGCTGAAAGCTGCCGGCTCCCAGGAGCCCAGGTGCACGAAGCCCCACAGCGCGCCGGCCACGCCGACGATGAAGGAACTCACCGCGAAGGCCGACAGCTTGGCGTAGACCGGGCGGATGCCGATCACGGCGGCCGCCACGTCCATGTCGCGGATCGCCATCCACTGCCGGCCGAT
This sequence comes from Variovorax boronicumulans, assembly GCF_007677875.1. Classification (GTDB taxonomy): domain Bacteria; phylum Pseudomonadota; class Gammaproteobacteria; order Burkholderiales; family Burkholderiaceae_C; genus Pseudorhodoferax; species Pseudorhodoferax boronicumulans_A. The sequence goes on from NZ_VEDO01000017.1 coordinate 89,286, forward strand.
GGCGCCGCGCACGAGGTTCTTGGCCAGCAGCGCGAACACGCAGACGATGGCCAGGCACAGCAGATACTTCTGCACCGGCGTCTCCACCGGCAGGCCGAAGAAGGACAGCGCGCCCACGCTGACCGAACCCGAGGGCGAGTCGTTCGTGACCCACTTGACGCGGTTGGTGAACCAGTCCGTGAAGAACTGCGCCGCGAGCGTGGCCACCGCGAGGTACAGCCCGCGGATGCGCAGGCTCGGGATGCCGAACAGCACGCCGAACACCGTGGCCGCGAGCCCGCCGCCGATCAGCGCGAGCAGCAGCGGGATGCCCTCCACGCGCACCTGCAGGTTGTAGGCCGCGTAGGCGCCGATGGCCATGAAGGCGCCCGTGCCCAGCGAGATCTGACCACAGTAACCGACCAGGATGTTCAGGCCCAGGGCCGCGAGCGCCAGGATCAGGAACGGGATCAGGATCGCGCGGAAGAAGTAGTCGCTGCCCAGCAGCGGAACGGCGACGAAGGCGACGAGCAGCAGCACGGCGACGCCGATGCGGTCCTGCAGCACCGGGAAGATCTGCAGGTCGCTGCGGTAGGTCTGCTTGAACTGGCCGTTTTCGCGGTAAAGCATGTCTCTTGTTCCTTACACGCGATCAATGATCTTGTCGCCGAACAAACCTTGGGGGCGCACCAGCAGGAAACCCAGGGCCAGCACGTAGGCGAACCAGTTCTCGATGCCGCCACCCAGCATGGGGCCGATGTAGATCTCCGAGAGCTTCTCGCCCGCGCCGATGATGAGCCCCCCCACGATGGCGCCCGGCACCGAGGTGAGCCCGCCCAGGATCACCACCGGCAGCGCCTTCAGCGCGACCAGCGAGATCGAGAACTGCACGCCGAGTTTGGAGCCCCAGATGATGCCGGCCACCAGCGCCACGATGCCACCGATGGTCCAGACGATGACCCAGATGCGCGACAGCGGAATGCCGATGGACTGCGCGGCCTGGTGGTCGTCGGCCACGGCCCGCAGCGCGCGGCCCGTGGGCGTCTTCTGGAAGAACAGCGTGAGGCCGATCACCAGCATGGCCGAGACCAGCGCCGCGTACAGGTCTTCCTTGCTCAGCAGCAGGCCGCCCTCAAAGGTGTTCTCCAGCACCATCATCGGGTCCTTGGGCATGCCCACGTCGATCTTGTAGGTGGCACTGCCGAACAGCAGCTGGCCCGCACCGTCGATGAAGTAGGCGATGCCCAGCGTGGCCATGAGCAGCGCGATCGGTTCCTGGCCGACCAGCTGGCGCAGCGCGAGCCGCTCGATGAGCCAGGCCAGGCCGGCCATCAGGGCGATCGCGGCGACCAGCGCCATCGCATTGGCCAGCAGCAGGCTCTCGAAGCCCAGCCACTTGGGGAACCACTCGGAAAAGCGCGCCATGGCCAGCGCCGCGAACAGCACCATCGCGCCCTGGGCGAAGTTGAAGACGCCCGAGGCCTTGAAGATCAACACGAAGCCCAGCGCCACGAGCGCGTAGAGCATGCCGGCCATGAGGCCGCCGAACAGTGTCTCGAGGAAAAAGCCCATCGCAGTTCGCTTTCAGTGGGTGGTGCCGAGGTACGCGCGGATGACGTCCTCGTTGGTGCGCACTTCGTCTGGTGTGCCATCGCCGATCTTTTTGCCGTAGTCCAGCACGACCACGCGGTCGGAGATGTCCATGACCACGCCCATGTCGTGCTCGATCAGTACGACGGTGGTGCCGAACTCGTCATTCACGTCGAGGATGAAGCGGCACATGTCCTGCTTCTCCTCCACGTTCATGCCGGCCATGGGCTCGTCGAGCAGCAGCACCTGCGGCTCCATGGCCAGGGCCCTGCCCAGGTCCACGCGCTTTTGCAGGCCGTAAGGCAGGCGGCCCACGGGCGTCTTGCGGAAGGGCTGGATTTCCAGGAAGTCGATGATGCGTTCGACCTTCTCGCGGTGCGCGATCTCCTCGCGCTCGGCCGGCCCCCAGCGCAGCGCCTGCAGGAAGAGGTTGCTCTTCATGCGCAGGTTGCGGCCGGTCATGATGTTGTCCAGCACGCTCATGCCCTTGAACAGGGCCAGGTTCTGGAAGGTGCGCGCCACGCCCATTTCGGCCACTTGGCGCGAGTTCATGTGCTTGAAGGTCTGCCCACGGAAGGTGATCGCACCCTCCTGCGGCGCGTAGACGCCGTTGATGCAGTTGAGCATGGAGCTCTTGCCCGCGCCGTTGGGGCCGATGATGGCGCGGATCTCGTGCTCGCGCACGTCGAAGCTGATGTCGGTCAGCGCCTTCACGCCGCCGAAGCGCAGGCTGATGTTGCGCACCTCCAGGATCACGTCGCCGATCTTGCGGCCGCTTCCCAGGACATTGGTTTCGGTCATGGTCATGGCGTTCATCACGCGGCCTTCTTCACGGGCGGGAACAGTTTGGCGTCGTCGATGCGCAGGGTGGCGCTCACGCTGCCCGTGCGCCCGTCCTCGAACTTGACCTGGGTTTCGATGAACTGCTCGGCCTTGCCGCCGTACAACGCGTCGATCAGCACCGCGTATTTCTCGGCGATGAAGCCACGGCGGACCTTGTTGGTGCGCGTGAGCTCGTTGTCGTCGGCGTCGAGCTCCTTGTGCAGCACGAGGAAGCGGCTGACCTGGCTGCCGGCCAGCATGGCGTCCTGCGCGAGGTCGGCGTTGACCTTTTCCACGCACTCGCGCATGAGTTCGTAGACCTCCCGCTTGCCGGCCAGATCGGTGTAGCCCGCGTAAGGCAGGTTGCGGCGCTCGGCCCAGTTGCCCACGGCCTCGAAGTCGATGTTGAGCATCACGCAGACGGTGGCGCGGCCGTCCCCGTAGGCCACGGCCTCCTTGATGTAGGGGAAGAACTTGAGCTTGTTCTCCACATACTTGGGCGCGAACATGGCGCCGTCGTTGGCGCCGCCCGCGAGGCGCCCAACGTCCTTCACGCGGTCGATGATCTTGAGCTGGCCGCTCGCGTCCAGGAAGCCGGCATCGCTGGTGTGGTACCAGCCGTCGGCCGTCAGTACCTCGTCCGTGGCCTTCTGGTTCTTGTAATACCCCTTGAGCAGGCCGGCCGAGCGCACCAGGATCTCGCCGTTGTCGGCCACCTTGATCTCCACGCCCTCGATGGGAACGCCCACGGTGTCGGCGCGCACCGCGTTGTCCGGCTGCAGGCACACGAACACGGCGGTCTCGGTCGAGCCGTAGAGCTGCTTCAAATTGATGCCGATGGCGCGGTAGAAGGTGAACAGGTCCGGGCCGATGGCCTCGCCCGCGGTGTAGGCCACCCGCACGCGCGAGAAGCCCAGCGTGTTGCGCAGCGGGCCGTAGACGCACAGGTCGCCGAGCGCGTAAAGCAGGCGGTCCGCAAGCGAGAGCGGCTGGCCGTCCATGCGCGCGGGGCCGACGCGGCGTGCCACGTCCATGAAGCGGTGGAACATGGCGCGCTTGAAGCGGCCGGCGTCCTCCATCCGGATCATGACGCTGGTGAGCAGGCCCTCGAACACGCGCGGCGGCGCGAAGTAGTAGGTCGGGCCGATCTCCTTCAGATCGATGCTGACCGTGGCCGCGGACTCGGGGCAGTTGACCGTGTAGCCGCAGGCCAGCCACTGCGAGTAGCTGAAGATGTTCTGGCCGATCCAGGCCGGCGGCAGGTAGGCCAGCACGTCCTCGGCCGCGGTCAGCTTGTCGAAGTCGGCGCCAGCCTTGGCGCGGTTGAGCAGGCTGCGGTGGGTATGGACCACGCCCTTGGGATTGCCCGTGGTGCCCGAGGTGAAGAACATGGCGCCCACATCGTCGGGACGCCCCTGCGCGACCTGGGCCGCGAAGAAGCCACTGTCCTGCGCGGCGCGGGCCTTGCCGAGTTCCAGCAGCTCTGTGAGGCCGGCCAGGCCGCTCTCGCTGTAGTTGCGCAGGCCGCGCGGGTCGTCGTACCAGATCCGCGCCAATGCCGGGTACTGGCTGCGCACCTCCAGGATCTTGTCGACCTGCTCCTGGTCCTCCACCACGCACATGCGCACTTCGGCGTTGGACAGCGGGAACACACATTCGGCCGCCACCGCATCCTGGTACAGCGGCACGGGAATCGCGCCCAGCGCCTGCGCGGCCAGCATGCAGGCGTACAGCCGGGGCCGGTTGGCGCCCACCACTGCGAGATGCTCGCCACGCTGCAGGCCGGCCAAGTGCAGGCCGCAAGCGGCGTGCTCGACCATGGTGGCGAGTTCGCGCCAGGTGAGCGTCTGCCAGATGCCGAACTCCTTCTCGCGCATGGCAGGTGCGTCCGGGCGTTCGGTGGCGTGCTTGCGCAGCAGTTGGGGAAAGGTGGTGTCCATGACGCTCCTCAATTCGGCTCCGGCAGGCGCAGCCATGCAGAAGTGGCCGCATCGTAGGCGGGACTTTGACGCCAGGATGTCGGCTCAACGACAATTTAAGGGTGACCCCTCCCCAGGACTTACCCGAAGCCCCGCTGCACCAGCGCCGCCGCCCACCAACGGTACGCGAACTCGATGCCATTCCCTGGCTGGCCGAACTCACGCCGCCGGAGCGCGCCGGCGTGCTGCCCGAGATCACGGCCGTCAACGCCCGCCCGGGCGACCATGTCTGCCGCATCGGCCGGCCCGTCACCTACTGGTTCGGCGTGATCGAAGGCCTGCTCAAGATGAGTTCGGAGACCGCGCTGGGCCAGACCATGACCTTCGCCGGCCTGCCTTCGGGCGGCTGGTTCGGCGAGGGCACGGCCTTGAAGCGCGAGCCCTACCGCTACAACGTGCAGGCGCTGCGCGCCAGCGTGGTGGCCGGCATCCCGGTGGACAGCTTCCACTGGCTGCTGGACCACTCCATCGGCTTCAACCGCTTCGTCATGAACCAGCTCAACGAGCGGCTCGGCCAGTTCATCGCCGCCCGCGAGATCGACCGCTTGGCCGACCCGGACGTGCGCGTGGCGCGCAACCTGGCCGCGCTGTTCAACCCTGTGCTGTACCCCGGCGTGGGCCAGGTGCTGCGCATCACCCAGCAGGAGCTGGCCTACCTCGTGGGCCTGTCGCGCCAGCGCGTGAACGAGGCCCTGGCCACGCTGCAGCAGGCCGGGCTGATCCGCACGGAGTACGGCGGCCTGCGCGTGCTGGACCTGGAACGCCTGCGCACCGAGGTGCCGGGCCAAGCCGCTGTCACCTGAAACCGCAGGTGTATCGTTATGTGGTCTCCCACCCACTCCGCGCCGCGCACAGGCTCCCCATGAAACAGCTCCTCCTCGTCCTCGGCGCCGCATTGGCGCTGACCGCCGGCAGCGCGATGGCGCAGGCGGCCGGCTATGTGAAGACCGCCAGCGGCCAGGCCAGCATCGTCTCGGCTGGCAAGAGCATGCCGGCCCAGCCCGGCATGGCGCTGGCGGTGGGCGACGTGGTGCGCACGGGGGCGGACGGCAGCCTGGGCATCACCCTCAAGGACAACACCATGCTGTCCTTCGGTCCCTCGACCACCTTCACGCTGGACGAGTTCGTGTTTGCGCCGGCCGAGGGTGGCCTGCAGCTGGGCGGCAGCATCGCGGCCGGCAGCCTGCAATACGTCTCCGGCGCCATCGCCAGGCTCAAGCCCCAGGCCGTCCGGATCAAGACGCCGACCGGCATCATCGGCGTGCGCGGCACGCGCTTCGTCGCGGTGGTGCAGCCATGATGGCGCGCTGCTGCGCCCTGCTCGCCGCGCTGTTGCTGGCCGGCTGCGCCACGCCGCCGGCGCCGCCGCGGGCCTATGTCGCGCTGCTGGAGAACGCCGACGGCAGCACCGGCCGCGTGGTCTACAGCAGCCCGGCCGGCGCGACCGAACTGCAGGGGCCCCGCCAGGCCGTGGCACTGGACGGCCCGCCCACGGTGTTCACCGTCAGCCCCGAGCAGCTGCAGCGCGACGCCGGCGCGGCCATGGCGGCCCAGCCGCGCGCACCGCGCGTGTTCGTGCTGTATTTCGACGTGGGCAATGCGCAGATCACGGCGGCCTCCCAGGCGCTGCTGGCCGACATCCTGGCCGAGGTGAAAAGCCGCCCCACGGCCGACCTGTCCATCGTCGGCCACACCGACACCGTGGGCAGCGCCGAGCAGAACGCAGCACTCGCGCTGCGCCGGGCCGAACAGGTCGCCCAGCTGCTCAAGGAGGCGATCGCCGCGGCCCAGCATGTGGACATCAGCTCGCACGGCGAGACCAACCTGCTGGTGTCCACGCCGGACGAGACCGCCGAGCCGCGCAACCGGCGCGTCGAAGTCACCGTCCGTTGATCATTTCCCGTCGAGCACGATGAGGTCGCCGCGCTCGCCGCGGCGCAGGCGCTCCAGGTGCATGCGCACCAGGGTGTCGTCCGGCTGCCGCAGCGCCAGCGCCTCGAACAGCGCCAGCGCCTGGGGCGCTTCGCATTCCAGCGCCGCATAGGCCTGCGCATAAGCCGCCTGCGCCACCGCATCCACCGGGCCCGGCAGGCCGTCGTGCAGCGGCTGGAACACGCGCAGCGGCTGGGTCTTGCCCTTGGGCAGCAGCCGCGCCACGGGGCGCACCTGCGCGCCGGTGCAGCCCGCCAGCGTGGCCTCGGACACGCAGACGCGCGTGCCCAGGTACTTGTTGGCGCCTTCGAGCCGCGAGGCCGTGTTCACGGCGTCGCCCAGAGCCCGGTAGTCGAACATGGTGCGGCCGCCGAAGTTGCCGACGATGACCTCGCCGCTGTGCACGCCGATGCGCGTGTGCCCGAGCGGGCGGCCCTGCGCATAGGCGTGGGCGAAGCGCTGCAGCGCCAGCGCGCAGTCGTAGGCGCGCTGGCGGTGGTCGGGCTGCGCCACGGGCGCGGAGAACACGATGGCCAACGCGTCGCCGATGATGCGGTCCAGCGTGCCCTGGTGGCGAAACACGATGGCGATCATGCCGTCCAGGTAGTCATTGAGCAGGCCCACGGCGTCGGCCGGATCGATGCGTTCCATGAGCCCCGTGAAGTCGATGAGGTCGGTGAAGATGAAGCTGCACTCGCGCCGCTCGCCCGACAGCGCGAGCTGCTCGGGATGCCGCACGATGTGGGAGACCAGGTTCGGCGACACATAGCGCGAGAACGCACGCGCGAGCCAGCGCCGGCGCCGCTCGCTGGCCTGGTAGCGCACCACGCTGGGCACGAGGAAGGCGGCCAGAACGCCGAGCGCCGGCGTCAGCGGATCGACCAGCAGGCTCCGGGCCGAGAAGGCCCACCAGCCCAGGCCGGCGAACAGGCACAGTACAGCCAGGAGGGCCGCCGTCGACGGCAGCGGTCCACGCCGCAGCGCCAAGCCGCCGACCAGCAGGCCGCCCAGCAGCAGCGCCAGCGCTTCCAGCGTCTCCATCTCGGCCGGCCGCTGCAGCGGCGCGCCGGACAGCATCTGCTCCAGGGCCTGCGCATGCACCTCCACACCGGGCACGACGCTGCCCAGGGGCGTGAAGCGCAGGTCCTGCAGGCCCTGGGCCGAGCTGCCCACCAGCAACAGGCGGGCGCGCAGGTCCGCGCCATCCACCTCGCCCTGCAGGAGCTGCCAGGCCGGGATACGGCGCGCCGGATCGCCATGGCCGAAGTGCAGCCAGAGTTCGCCGTCGGCCGTGAGCGGCAGCGCACGGCGGCCCACGCGCAGTTCACGCAGGCCGCCGGCCGGCCCGCCCTCGGCGCGCAGCAGGAAGTTGTGCTGGTCCTGGGCCACGCGCAGCATCTCCACCGACAGCGAGGGCAGCAGCCGATCGCCCGCGCGCAGCACCAGCGGCACGCGGCGCAGCACGCCGTCGCCGTCGGGCAGGAAGGACAGCGCGCCGAACCCGGCCGCCGCCTCGGCCAGCAGCGGCAGCGGTGACACCACGCTGCCCCCTTGCGGCACGTAGGCCAGCGCCGGCGCGCCCAGCTGTACGTAGCGCGCGCGCTCGGGCAGTGCGGCCACAGATCCATCGGGCCGCAGCGAAAAGCCCAGCACGGCCGGCGCACCGGCCAGGCTGGCGGCAAAGCGGACATCCGGGTCGGGCAGGGCCAGCACGGCGGCACGCGCGGCGGCTGGCAGTGCCGCCAGCTGCGGCAGGGCCCGCGGTGCACTGAGGTCGGGCTCGGCGAACACGGCGTCGAATCCGAGCACCGCGGCCCCGCCCGCACGCGCACGCTCGACGATTTCGGCCATGCGCGTGCGCGGCCAGGGCCACTGCCCCAGCCGCGCGAGGCTCTCCTCGTCCACGTCGACGATGCGCACGCCAACGTCCTGCGCCACGCGCGGCTGCCAGCGCTGGTACTGGTCGAACACGGCATGGCGCAAGGCGCGCAGCCAGGCCGGATCGGCCAGCACCACGGCCAAGGCCAAGGCCAGCGTCGCGCCCAACACGGCCATCTGGCCGACCGCCCGCCACCGACGGTTCATGCGCTGCGACTGGCCAGCAGGCCGCGGATGCAGTCCAGCAGCACGGCGCGCTGGAACGGTTTGGTCACGACCGCGCTGGCGCCGGCCTGCAGCGCGCGTGCATGGTCCTCGGTGTCCGCGCGGGCGGTGAGCAGCAGCACCGGCAACGCGCTGTAGCGGGGCTCGGCGCGCAACATCCGCAGCAGGGTTTCGCCATCGAGCTCGGGCATCATCGCGTCGGTCAGCAGCAGGTCCGGCCGCTGCGCCTGCAGCGCGGCCAACGCCGCCCGCCCGTCGGGCACCACGCTGACGCGGTAGCCCTCCAGCCGCAGCAGGCGCTGCAGGTTGGCGCGGATCTCCGGTTCGTCCTCGGCCACCAGGATGCTGGCGCCGGTCGGTGGCCCATCGCTCACAGCAGCACCCGGAAGCAACTGCCCTGCCCGGCCGCGCTCAGCACCTCGATGCTGCCGCCATGGGCCTCCACCGCCTTCTTGGCGATCGCCAGGCCCAGGCCGGTGCCCGGGATGGCCCCCACGTTGCTGGCGCGGTGGAAGGTCTCGAACAGGTGGGCCTGCTCGGCCAGCGGAATGCCGATGCCATGGTCGCTGACCTCGAACACGCGGCGCGCGCCCTCGTCGCTGACCCGCAGACAGACCTGGCCGCCCTGCGGCGAGTACTTGACGGCGTTGGACAGCAGGTTGCCCAGCACGTGGCGCAGCAGGCGTTCGTCGAACTGGCCATCGGGCCGCGCGCTGCAGTAGGCGACGACGATGTCGCCGGCACGCTCGGGGTACTGGCTGCGCGCCTCCTCGGCGCAGTGGCGGCACAGTGCGGCCAGGTCGAGCGGCTGCGGCCGGCAGTCCAGCATCTGCGCGTCGGAGCGGCCGATCAGCAGCATGCGGTCCAGCATGCCGGTCATGCGCTGCACACCAGAGACGATGCCCTGCAGCACCTCCTGCTGCTCCGCGGCCTCCATGCGATCGCCATAGTGCGCGATGAGCTCGGCCGAGGACAGGATGGTGGCCAGCGGCGTGCGGAACTCGTGGCTGGTCATGGCGACGAAGCGCGAGCGCAGCACGTTGAGCTCCTGCTGGCGGGCGAGCGCGGCGCGGATGTCGTCCTCGGCGCGCTTGCGGTCGGTGATGTCCAGGAAGGTCCAGATCGCGCCGGCCTCGGGGTTCTTGCCGAACACGCAGCGCCCGGCCAGCTGCACCCAGATGCGCTCGCCGTTCTTGCGCACCATCTGCCGCTCGCTGGTGTAGTGGCCATCGCGGCGCAGGTGCTCGGCCGTGAGCAGGCCCTCGCGCTGGTAGCTCTCCTCGTCCGGGTACAGCATGCGCGAGGGCTGGCCGGTCAGTTCCTCGCGGCTGTAGCCCATGATCTCCAGGAACTTGTCGTTGACCCAGCGGATGTGCCGGTTCACGTTGAAGGCGATGCCGACCAGCACGCTGGCGAAGATGGCCTCGCGCTCGGACAGCGTGCGCTGCAGCGCCACCTCGAGCTCCTTGCGCTCGGTCACGTCCATGACGGTCCAGACCGTGCCGCGCGTGGCGTCGCTGGCGCTGACGGCCGTGCCCGTGACCGAAGCCCAGAACAGCGCGCCGTCGCGCCGGCGCAGCTGCAGCTCGGCCTCATAGGGTTGCTGTGCGGCCATGCGCGCGTCGATGGCCGCGCTGGCACGGGCATGGTCGTCGGGCGTGGGGAACAGCGTGTCGAACGCCACCTCGCCCCAGTTCGGCGCGCTGCGCAGCGCGCGGTCGGTGCGGAAGATGCGGCCCATGGCACGGTTGGCCCAGCGCAGCTGGCGGTCCTGCGTCAGGAAGGCGATGCCAACGCGCGAGTTCTCCAGGATGGTCTCACGCTCGGCCAGGGTCTCGCGCAGCCGCGCCTCCAGCGCCTTGCGCCGGCTCACGTCGGAGAAGAAGCCGAGCGAGGCGCTCTTGCCCTCCCACGGCACCTGGGTCACGCCGATCTCGATCCATGTGGTGCTGCCGTCCGCATGCAGCAGGCGCAACTCGTAGCGGTCGGGCACGGGTTCGCCGGCGACGCGCTGGCGCTGGCGTTCGGCCACCATGGCGCGGTCGTCCGGGTGCACCGGGTTGACGAAGCCCTCGCCCAGCAGCTCTTGGCGGGTGCGGCGCGCGATCTGCAGCGCACGCTCGTTGACGAACACGAAGCGCTCGTCCTGCACCACGACCATGCCCTCGCCCACGTGCTCGACCACGGCGCGGTAGCGTTCCTCGGAACGGCGCAGCGCCTCCAGCATCATCTTGCGGTCGGTGATGTCGGTGAAGAAGGTCAGCGTGGCGCGCTGGCCCGACCAGGGCACGATCGTGGTGCCCATCTCGATCCAGCGCTGCGCTCCGTCGCCGTCCAGCAGGCGCACCTCGTAGCGGCTCTCCACGGGCTCGCCGGCCAGCCGGCGCCGCCGCCGGTCCACCACCATGGCGCGGTCGTCCGGGTGCAGCAGCTGCAGGTAGCCGCGCGCCTCGAGTTCGGCGCGCGTCATGCGCAGGATCTCCAGCGCGCGCAGGTTCACGAACTCCGGCCTGTCGGTCTCGATCACGACCATGGTGCCTTCGCCCGCGTGCTCGACCACGGCGCGCATGCGCTGCTCGGACACGCGCAGCTCCTCCGTCATCGCCTTGTGCTCGGTGACGTCGGTGAAGAAGATCAGCGCGGCCGGCGCGCCGCCCCAGGGCACGACGGCCACGCCGATGGCGATCCAGCGCACCACCCCGCCGGGCAGCAGCAGGCGCAGCGCGTAGTGGTCGGGCGGGCTGCCGCCGGCCAGGCGCAGGCGCTGGCGCTCCAGCACCAGGGCCTGGTCGTCCGGATGCACGCGCGTCAGGAAGCCGATCTGTTGCATCTGCGCCAGCGGCATGTCGACGATCTGCGCGGCGCGCGGGTTGGCGTAGACGATCTTCTCGTCCTGGACCACCACCATGCCCTCGCTCAGGTGCTCGAGCACGGCGCGGAAGCGCTCCTCGGACGCCTGCAGCGCGGCGCGCGTGGCCTTGGCCTCGGTGATGTCGGAAAAGAACACCATGGTCGCCGGCTCGCCGCCCCAGGGCACGACGGTGGCGTGCACGTCCAGCCAGCGCAGCTGGCCGTCGGGCAGCAGCCGGCGCAGTTCGTAGCGGCGCTCGGCCCGGTCGCCGCGCTGGCGCGCCTGCTGGCGCACGGCGGCCAGGCCGCGGTCGTCCGGGTGCAGCCACTGCAGGTAGTCGGCGCCGTCGACCTCGCCGGGCTGCAACCGCATGATGGCCAGCGCGCGCGCGTTCCAGAACGCCACGCGGCCATGCTGGATCACGGCCATGCCCTGGCCCAGGTGCTCGACCAGTGCGCGGTAGCGCGCCTCGGACTGGCGCAGCGCGCGCTGGGTGGACTGGCGCTCGGACACGTCGCGCAGGAACAGTCCGGCCATGCCACCGCCGGGCAGCGCGAATGGCGACAGCTCCAGCGTGATGGCCCGGCCATCACGGCGCAGCACGTCGAGTTCGAGCAGGCCGTCCAGGCCCCGCATGGCGCCGCTCTGCAGATAGCCCTGCAGGCCGCTGGCCTGCAGTTCGTCCGCGTGCAGTGGCACCAGCAGCGCGGCCAGTGGCTGGCCCAGGGCCTCGCAGCGTGGCCAGCCCAGCAGGCGTTCGGCGGCCGGGTTGCACTCGACCACGCAACCTGCCGCATCGGTGGCGAGAACGCCGTCGCGCGCGTGCGCGATGAGCTGCGCAGCCAAGCCGGCGCTGGCGAAAGAGGCGGCGGATGCGGTGCGCATGGTGGGCACTGGGCCGTTCTGGGGCGGCCCAGCATAGCGCATGCCGCGCCTACAATTCGGCCCCGTCCCATCCCCTGTCAAGGAGACCCGCAGATGGAGCCGCTGGACAGCGCCAACCGGCCGCGGCTGCTGGTGGTCGACGACGAAGCTGCGCTGCGCGACGTGTTGGCGCGCTACTTCGTCCACAACAATTTCGACGTGCGCACGGCGGCCGATGCGGGGCAGGCGCGTGCCCTGATCGCTGCCGCGGTGCCCGACCTGGTGCTGGTGGACGTGAACATGCCGGGCGAGAGCGGGCTGTCGCTGGCGCGCTGGCTGCGCGAGACCCATCCGCGCGTGGGCCTGGTCATGCTGACCGGCGCCTCCGATGCCGTGGACCGCATCGTCGGCCTGGAGGTCGGTGCCGACGACTACGTGACCAAGCCCTTCGAGACGCGCGAGCTGCTGGCGCGGCTGCGCAACCTGCTGCGCCGGCTCGCGCCAGGCCCGGCGGCGGCGGCGCCGTCCCACCCGCGCCGCGCGCGCTTCGGCCTGTGCGAACTCGACCTCGATGCGCGCCGCCTGCTGCGCTGCGACGACGGCAGCGAGGTGCCGGTGTCGGCCACCGAGTTCGACCTGCTGGCCCTGTTCGCGCGGCACCCCAACCGGCCGCTGAACCGCGACCAGATCATGAGCCACGGCCACAACCGCAGCTGGGACGCGCTGGACCGCTCGATCGACCTGCGCGTGATGCGGCTGCGCCGCAAGATCGAGGCCAACCCGGACAAGCCCCGCGTGCTCAAGACCGTGCGCAGCGTGGGCTACATGTACGTGCCCGAGGGGGAGTGACCCGGGTCACTTTCGTCGGGGCCGTTCACGGACGGTCCCGCGGCACCACGCGCGTGTCCAGCGCCGCCGGCACATAGTCCGGCACGAAGCTGCAGCCGGCACCGAACTGCGCCTCGAAACCGGGGCATTGCTGGGCGATCTCGGCCGGCGTGGGCTTGGCGCCCTGCTCCACCCAGCGCAGCAGCGCGGCCAGCAGCGCCGGATAGGTCGGGTCGCTGATGAAGCTGTGCGTGCCTTCGCGCGTGAAGGTCTGCACCAGGCGCGCACCGCTGCCGCCGCTCTCCATGGTCTGCTTGAAGTAGGCGTCGAGCTCGACGAAGGCGGTCGGGTCGCTGATCCACTTGGTGCTCAGCACCGGCACCGGGATGCGGCCCGTGGGATCGGTGTCGGCCGCGAAGCGCTGCACGGCCGCGGGGTCGGCGCGGTAGCGCGCCACACCGGCGTTCAGCGCCGCGTCGTCGGCCGAGCCGCTGTAGACCGCACCGGTGTTGCCGAAGGGGCTGGCACCGCCCGTCCGCCTGGCCACCACGTCCTGGAAGTGGAAGGTGCCCCAGTTCAGGTGCGACTGGATGGCACTGGCCGGGATGCGGACCACGCGCGTGATGGTATCGACCCTGGCCTGCTGGGCGGGCGAGCGCTGCGCCGCCGGCAGGTTCAGGCCCAGGCACTCCGCCGTGCGTGCATTGAGATCGGCCTGCGTCATCGTCACGCCGGCCGGCAGGCCGATGTTAAGCGGGTACTGCGCCTCGCCGGGCCGCGGATGGTTGTTGCACAGGTACTGGTAGACCACGCGCAGGTCGGTGCGGAAATCGTAGGAGCGCGTGCCGCCGGCCAGCACGCCGCTGGTCAGCAGCACGGCGTCGTAGGGTTGGCTGCCCACGGTCTCGGCCGTGAACATCTCGGCCGCCTTCGCCGCCACGCCCGCGCCCCAGGACTGGCCGTGCAGGATGGTGCGCTGCGGCCGCGCCACATGCTCGCGGAAGATGCGGCGCAGGCGCTCGGTGTCCTCGGCGGCGGCGCGCACCTCCACGCCGCCCTGGCGGAAGGTCGAGCCGGCCCAGGCGTAGCCGGCCTTGACCATGATGGCCCAGCGCGTGAGGTCTTCGGTGGCGCGCTCCATGGTCGGCGCCTCCAGGCTGGGGCCGCCGTGCGCGTGCAGCACGAGGTGACCGTTCCAGTCCTGCGGCATGGCGATCAGGTAGTAGGCGCCGGCCGAGTCCTGGCCCTGCAGGCAGCGCACCGTGGCCGGCAAGGCAGAAGGACAGGTCGCGGCCTGCGGCGCCGCCTCGTCGGGGCCGTCGTCGCCGCCGCAGGCGCCGAGCAGCCAGGCACTGGCCAGCAGAAGGCTCAGGCGAGCGGTCGGATGGCGCGCAAGGGTGGACAGTGGCATGGTGTCTCCAATGGGTTTGTTGTCGGAAGCCGGGGCGATGCTAGGCATCGTCCTCCCAGATGGCAAAGACCCGATCCGTCTCCTCTCGATATGATGAAGATATGGATCTGCGCCAGCTCCGCTACTTCCTCGCCGTGGCCCGGGCCGGCCACATCACGCGCGCGGCCGAGGAGCTGGGCATGCAGCAGCCGCCGCTGAGCCAGCAGATCAAGGCGCTGGAAACCGAGCTGGGCGTGCCGCTGTTCCAGCGCCACCCGCGCGGTGTGCGCCTGACCGATGCCGGCCAGCGCCTGCAGGACGAAGCCGGCCGCCTGCTGGCCGATTTCGACGCCATGCGCGCACGCATGCTCTCGCTCAGCGACGGGCTGCACGGCCCCTTGTCGGTCGGTTTCACGAGTTCGGCTGCCGCCCACGCCTTCACGCCCGAGACGCTGCGCGCCTGCCGCAGCCGCTACCCCGGCATCGAGCTGACCGTGCGTGAGAACAACGCCGCCGAGATCACCGAGGCCGTCGCCGCCGCGCGGCTTCACTGCGGCTTCCTGCGCGTGCCGGTGTCGGCCCCGCCCGGCGTGGTGCTGCAGCAGCTGCTCAGCGAACCGGCTGTGCTGGCCGTGCCGCGCGGCCACGCACTGGCCCGCGGGGCCTCCTGCGCGGCACTGCGCGATCTGCAGGACCAGCCCCTCGTGCTGGTGCGGCGCCCCGGCGCCCCCGGGCTGTATGCCAACCTGCTGGCGCTGTGCGCACAGCAGGGCGTGCGCGTGCGCATCGCTGCCGAGGTCGAGCGCATGATGACCAACCTGAACCTGGTCGCGGCCGGCGCCGGTATCTCTGTCGTGCCGGCATCCATGCGCGGCGTGCACGCGCACGCCGTCGTCTACCGCGCGCTGGAACCTGCGGCCGCGCTTGACGCGCCGCTCACGCTGGCCTGGCGCGAAGCCGACCGCGCAGGCCCCACGGCCACGTTCGTCGCGCTGGTGCAGCGGCTGGCCGCGGCGCACCGCCGCAAGAGCCAGCGCAGCCGGGACGGGGCGCCCGCATGACCGCGCGCCGCACGCTGCTGCTGGGCACGGCCGCTGCGCTGTGCGCGCCGGCGCTGGCCAGCATGCCCTGGCCCAGCCGCCCGCTGCGCCTGCTGGTGGCCTATGCGACGGGAGGCGTCAGCGACGACATCACGCGGGTGCTGGCCGAGCGCCTCGCCCAGCGCATCGGCGTACCGGTGGTGGTGGAGAACCGCGGCGGTGCCGGCGGCGCCCTGGCCATGGCCGCGCTGGCGCGGGCACCGGCCGACGGCCACACGCTGTGCTTCTCGGCCATCACCCCGCTGACGGTGGCGCCGCTGCTGGGCCCGGTGCGCTACGACCCGCAGCGCGACATCGCGCCCGTGGCCAGCGTGATGTCCACCCCGGTGCTGGTGGTGTCCACGCCGGCGCTGGCTGCGCGCGACCTGCCACAGGCCCTGGCGCGCGCCGGTACCAGCGGCCTGCGCTGGGCGACTTCGGGCCTGGGCACCACGGGCCACCTGGTCATGGAACAGGTGCGCCGCGCCAGCGGCGTGGCCATCACCCACGTGCCCTACAAGGGCGGCAGCCAGCAGATCAGCGATGCGCTGGGCGGGCAGTTCGAGCTGCTGTCCACCAACGTGGGCACGGTGCAGCTGGGCCACGTGCGCAAGGGGCGGCTGCAGGCGCTGGCGGTCGGCGCGCCGGCGCGCGTGGCGGTGCTGCCTGCCGTGCAAACCCTGGCCGAGGCGGGCTTTCCGGACGCCAACCTGTGGTCGCTGTTCGGCCTGTTCGCCCCGGGCGACACACCGACCGATCTGCGCGAGCAGATCAACGCCGAGATCAACGCCGTGCTGTCCGAGCCGGACCTGCGGGAGCGCCTCACGGCCGTGAACAACCTGCCGCTGCTGGACAGCCCGCGCGGCTTCGCGCAGCGCATCGCGCAGGAGGCGGTGGTGCACCGCGACCTGCTGCAGCGTTGAGCCGCGCGCGACCTGACCGGAGAGCAGTGGCCGCGCCGGCGCCACCAGGCCCACAGCCTCAAGCCGGCTCCATACCCTGGCGCTGCTTGGCCTCGGCCGCGGCCGGCGCGGCGAAGAAGGCCAGCAGCGCACGCGCGGCATCGGGCTGGCTGGCCGTGGCCGCGACGCCGCCCGAGAACACGGTCGTGATCTGCACGGCGGGCGGCAGCGGGCCCAGCAGGGTGATGCCCTGCAGGTGGATCAGCTCGGCCAGCTGCTGAAAGCCCAGCGCCGCCTCGCCCTGGGCGACGAGCGAGCCCACGGGCACGCCAGGCGGGGCCTGCACGGTGCGGCCTTTGAGTTCTTCGGCGATGCCCCAGCGTTCGAACAGCTTGACCAGTTGCACGCCGCTCGGCCCGGTCGAATAGCTGATGCTGGGTGCGGCCAGCACGGCGGCCTTGAGCGCCTCCTCGCTGCCAATGTCGGGCTGGGCCGCGCCGGCGCGCACCGCCACGGCCACGCCCGAGCGCACGATGTCCACGCGGCTGCCGGCCACCACGGCGCCGCCGGCGATGAGTTTGTCGATGGCGTCCTGCGCCAGCATCACGAGGTCGAAGGCCTCGCCGGCCTGCACGCGCTTGGCGGCATCGACGCCACCCACAGATTCGAGCGCGATGTCCACCGCATGGTCTTGCTGGTAGAGCGCGACGAGTTCGGCCAGCACCTGCTTGGTGGCCATCGAGGAAATGATCTTGAGCGTGGAGGCCATGGGCCCGTCTCCTGCAGGAAGGGTGTTGACGGGGCGGATTATCGGAGTGTCAACCGCGGATCTTCGCCGCGATGCGCACGGCCTCGTTGAGCGTGGTCAGTTGCTCGGCATGCAGCGCCGCAAGCCTGGCCAGCTTCTGGCGGCCGGCCGGCAGCAGATGCACCTCGACCTGGCGCCGGTCCGTGGCGCTCGCACGGCGCTCGACGAGGCCGGCTTCCTCACAGCGCGTGACCAGCGCCACCACGCCGTGCGGCTGGGCCTGCAGGCAGTCCGCCAGTTCGCCGATGGTGGCCCATTCGCGGCCGGCAAAGCCCTGCGTGTGCAGCAGCAGCTGGTACTGCAGCGCCGTGATGCCTTCGGCACGGGCGGCGTCTTCGCTGAAGCGCAGGAAGCGGCGCAGCTGGTAGCGGAAGTCGGACAGCGCCTCATAGCGCTGCTTGTCGGTTGCCCCCTTGCGGTCGGCCATGGCGGTCCTTGTCCTGTCTTTTTGTGCAGAAATATTAGCAGTGCAGGTCGTACGGAAATCGGTGGAAGCCCCGAGCCGGATGTACGTGGAATTACTCATGCCGTGATGTAATTCAACTCATAACATGATGTATCTGACTGGAACCTGACCATCCTGGTCGCCCGGGTTCCTGCCGTGGTGCCGCAGCCCGCGCCGGCTGCGCCCGTCCTTCCACCCCATCCCGGTCTTCTCACGCATGCAGATCAAGAGTCGTAAGGACTTCGTGTCCGGATTGATGTTCATGGGCTTCGGCGCCGCCTTCTCGCTGGGCGCCTTCAACTACACCGTCGGCAATGCCGCGCGCATGGGCCCGGGCTACTTCCCGATGCTGCTGGGCGCGCTGCTGGCCGGCATGGGCTTGTTCGTGTTGCTGGGCTCGCTGCGCTCGCAACGCACGGACGGCGGCCGCATCGGCGCCATCGCCTGGAAGCCGCTGCTCTACATCGTCGGCGCCAACCTGGCGTTCGGCGTGCTGCTGGGCGGTGTGCCCTCGCTGGGCATCCCGGCCATGGGGCTGATCGCGGCGATCTTCGCGGCGGTCATCATCTCCAGCATGGCCGGCAGCCGCTTCGTGTTCCGCGGCTCGCTGGTGCTGGCACTGATCCTGGCCATCGGCAGCTACCTGACCTTCGTGATGGGACTGAGCCTGCAGTTCCAGGTCTGGCCTACGTTCATCACCGGCTGAGGGGACGACCATGGAACTGCTGGAACACCTCTCGCTCGGCTTCAGCGCGGCCTTCACGCTGCAAAACCTGCTCTATGCCTTCATCGGCTGCCTGCTCGGCACGCTGATCGGCGTGCTGCCCGGCGTGGGCCCCGTCGCCACCATCGCCAT
Organism: Variovorax boronicumulans; assembly: GCF_007677875.1. Lineage (GTDB taxonomy): Bacteria > Pseudomonadota > Gammaproteobacteria > Burkholderiales > Burkholderiaceae_C > Pseudorhodoferax > Pseudorhodoferax boronicumulans_A. The sequence goes on from NZ_VEDO01000017.1 coordinate 107,714, forward strand.
GCTGCTGCCCGCCACCTACGCCCTGCCTCCGGTGGCGGCGCTGATCATGCTGGCCGGCATCTACTACGGCTCCCAGTACGGCGGCTCGACTACCGCCATCTTGGTCAACCTGCCCGGCGAGTCGTCGTCGGTGGTGACCGTGATCGACGGCCACCAGATGGCCAAGAAGGGGCGTGGTGGCGCCGCGCTCGCGGCCGCCGGCATCGGCTCGTTCTTCGCGGGCAGCGTGGCCACGCTGGTGCTGGCCGCGTTCGCGCCGCCGCTGACCGAGATCGCCTTCAAGTTCGGGCCGGCCGAGTACTTCTCGCTCATGGTGCTGGGCCTGATCGGCGCCGTGGTGCTGGCTTCGGGCTCGCTGCTCAAGGCCATCAGCATGATCGTGCTGGGCCTGCTGTTCGGCCTGGTCGGCACCGACGTGAACTCCGGTGTGGCGCGCTACAGCTTCGACATCCCGGAGCTGACCGACGGCATCAGCTTCATCGCCATCGCCATGGGCGTCTTCGGCTACGGCGAGATCATTGCCAACCTGGGCAAGCCGGAGGAGGAGCGCGAGGTCTTCACGGCCGATGTGAAGGGCTTGTTCCCGACCAAGGAAGACTGGAAGCACATGGTGCCGGCGATCCTGCGCGGCACGGTGCTGGGCAGTTCCATGGGCATCCTGCCGGGCGGCGGTTCGCTGCTGTCGGCCTTCGCCTCGTACACGCTGGAGAAAAAGCTCAAGCCCAAGGCCGGCGAGGTGCCGTTCGGCCAGGGCAACATCCGCGGCGTGGCCGGCCCCGAGTCGGCCAACAACGCCGGCGCGCAGACCTCCTTCATCCCGCTGCTGACGCTGGGCATCCCGGGCAACGCCGTGATGGCGCTGATGGTGGGCGCGATGACCATCCACAACATCCAGCCGGGCCCGCAGGTGATGACCAGCAATCCCGAGCTGTTCTGGGGCCTGATCGCCTCGATGTGGATCGGCAACGCCATGCTGATCATCCTGAACCTGCCGCTGATCGGCATCTGGATCAAGCTGCTGTCGGTGCCCTACCACTGGCTGTTCCCGGCCATCGTGCTGTTCTGCGCGATCGGCGTGTACTCGACCAACAACAACACCTTCGACGTCTGGATGCTGGGCTGGTTCGGCATCCTGGGCTACATCTTCCACAAGCTCGAGTGCGAGCCCGCGCCACTGCTGCTGGGCCTGATCCTCGGGCCCATGATGGAAGAGAACCTGCGCCGCGCGCTGCTGCTCTCGCGCGGCGACTGGAGCGTGTTCGTCACGCGGCCGATCTCGGCGGCCCTGCTGATCGGCGCCGTGCTGCTGCTGGCCATCGTGCTGCTGCCCGCGGTGCGCCACAAGCGCGAGGAAGCCTTCGTCGAGGAAGGCTGACCGCAACGCGGCGCCTGCCGGCCCGGCGCTCCTTCGGGGCGGCCGGGCCGTCCTGCGTTCAGAACTTGAGCGTCTTGAACAGATTGTTGTACTGGTCGGTCCACAGCGGCGCGCCGGGCGTGGGCGCCAGCAGCCAGCCGGCTTCCTGCAGGCGGTCGGGGATGCTGCGGCCAACCAGCACCCAGCTCGTGAAGCTCAGGTGGTCCTCCACCGGGCTGTCGTCGACCTGCCAGGCCACCAGCCCATGGGCCTGGGCCAGCTGCGCCACCACCGGCGAAAGGTCCAGGTAGCGGTTGGAAATGTGGAAGGCCACCAGGCCATCGGGTTTCAGGTGCGCCAGGTAGACGCCCAGCGCCTCGCGCGTGAGCAGGTGCACCGGAATGGAATCGCTGGAGAACGCGTCGACCGCGATCACGTCGTAGCCGCCCGGCCGGCCCTCGGCCAGTTCGCGCTCCAGCGACAGGCGGGCGTCGCCCAGGCGCAGCTGCGGCGCAGTCGGCGCATCGGCGATGTAGCGGAACCAGCGCCGCGCGGCCTCGACCACCTGGGCATCGAGCTCGTAGACCACGTAGTCGTCGCCGCTGCGCGCATAGCTCAGCAAGGTACCGGTGCCTAGGCCCACCGAGCCCACGCGCAGCGGCCCGGCCTCGCCCTTGAAGGCCAGCAAGCGGCCGATGCCGCTGGTCTCGCCGTAGTAGCTGGTGGGCAGGCGGCGCCGGTCCTCGGCCGTGTACTGCTCGCCGTGCATGATGGTGCCGTGCAGCAGCCGGCGCACTTCGTCTTCGCCGCTGCCGGCCTGCGTCACGCGCAGCATGCCGTAGGTGTTGCGCGCGCTCGCGATGCTGCCCTGGTGCAGGGCGCGCACGTACTCCATGCCGTACCAGGCCACGCCGCCCACGGCCGCCAGCGCGGCCGCCAGCGGCAGCGCGCGCAGCGACCAGCGCCCCAAGCCGGCACGCCAGCCAGCCAGCAGCCCGACCAGCGTCACGGCCAGCAGCAAGCCCGGCAGCTCCCAGTAAGCCGTCAGCACGCGCGGCGCGACCAGGCCCACGCCAAGCCCGCCGACGGCGCCGCCCAACGCCATGCAGAGGTAAAAGCGCGTGAGGTGCTGCGGTGCCGGCCGCAGGGCTGCCATCTCGCCGTGGCAGACCATGCACACCAGGAACAAGCCGCTGGCGAACAGCGGGATCGCGTACTGGATGTGCAGCACGCCGTTGCTGGCCGACAGCGCCCAGGCCATGGCCACGGTAACGGCCAGCGTGGGCAGCAGCCAGAGCCGGCGCGCGACCGGGCCCAGGTACCAGCCGCGCCCGCCGCGGCCCTCGAACACCAGCATGAACGACAGCAGGTACAGCGCCAGCGGCACGATCCACAGGAACGGGATGGAGGCCACGTTCTGCGTCATGTGGGTGGTCACCGCCAGCAGCAGGGCCGAGGGCAACATGGCCAGCAGCGTCCACACCGCGTGGCGGCCCAGGCCAGGCACCGGCTCGGCGGCCTGCACGGCCTGACCCAGCGTGGCGGCACCGGCGCCGGCGGGCAGCGCCGCCCCGGTCGCGCGCCAGGCCACGCCGGCGCAGGCCAGTGCGAACACTCCGTAAGCCACGCTCCAGGCGCGCGACTGGACGCCGCTGTCGAACCAGGGTTCCACCAGGAAGGGATAGGCCAGCAGCGCCGCCAGGGAGCCGGCGTTGGACCAGGCGAACAGCCGGTAGACGCGGGGCTGCTGCGCCGGCGCCACGGCCTGGCTCAACCAACGCTGCAGCAACGGCGAGGTGGCGGCCAGGGACATGTAGGGCAGGCCCACGGTGACGACCAGCAGCGCGAGGATGCCCCGGGCAGCGTCGGCCTCGCCGGCAGGTTTGTAGACGGCATCGGGCACGATGGGCAAGGTCAGCAGCGCGGCCGCCAGCAGCGCCAGGTGCACGACGCGCTGCATGTGCGGCGGCCGCGCCTGCAGCCAGTGGGCATAGAGATAGCCGGCGAGCAGCGCGCACTGGAAGAACACCATGCTGACCGTCCACACCGCCGAGCTGCCGCCGAACCAGGGCAGGATCTGCTTGGCCAGGATGGGCTGCACGAGGAACAGCAGAAAGCTGGAAAGCACGACGGTGGCGCCGCTGGCAAGCGTGATGAGCATCGGGGGATCCTGGGTGCGAGGTCGGCGCATTCTGCCCAGAGCGCTGCAGGCGCACCGTAGGAAAACACCCACGACGGCAACGCCTCGCGTCCGCTGGCGCGCCGGACGCCGGTTGCGGATGCTGCAGCGAAAGGACACGGTGTCCGGGGAGTTGCGCATGGCACAGAAGGCTGAGATCACTGGCAAGGTCGAGTACCGCGAGGGCGACGGCCCGCTCATTCCGATCCGCAAGGGGCCGGTCGAGGTCACGACCACGGCGCAGGACGCCACCCTGAGCTGGCACGACGAAGGCGGCGACGTGCGCGGCAGCACGGCCATGCCCATCGCGGACTTCAAACGCTATCTGGCCGAAGGGGCGATCCGGCTGGCGGACTGACAGCGCGCGGCGCGCGGGCCACAATCGCGGGCCGATGCCCCTGCGCGCCTTCCACCCCGCCGTCGCGGCCTGGTTCCGCCAGACCTTCCGGCGCGCCACGCCGGCCCAGCGCGTGGCCTGGCCCAGCATCCGCGCCGGCCGCCACACGCTGGTGGCCGCGCCCACGGGGTCGGGCAAGACGCTGACGGCCTTCCTCGCGGCCTTGGACGATCTCGTGCGCCAGGGCCTGTCGCCGGCCGGCCTGGCCGACGGCACGCAGGTGGTCTACGTTTCGCCGCTCAAGGCGCTGTCCAACGACATCGCGCTGAACCTCACGGCGCCGCTCGAAGGCATCCGCGCCGAACTCGCTGTGCGCGGCCAGCCCCAGCCGGCCATCCGCGTGGCCGTGCGCACGGGCGACACGCCGGCGCGCGAGCGCGCGCTGAGCATCCGCCAGCCGCCGCACATCCTGGTCACCACACCCGAATCGCTCTATGTGCTGCTGGGCTCGGGCTCCGGAAGGCGGCTGCTGGGCGGCGTGCGCACCGTCATCGTCGACGAGATCCACGCGCTGGCCGCCAACAAGCGCGGCAGCCACCTGGCGCTGTCGCTGGAGCGGCTGCAGCACCTGACCGGCCGGCCGCTCACGCGCATCGGCCTGTCCGCCACGCAAAAGCCCATCGAAGAAGTGGCACGCTTCCTGGTCGGCGCGGCAGCCGTCGATGCCCAGGGCCAGGCCGACTGCGCCATCGTCGACATCGGCTATGCCAAGCGCCGCGATCTCGCGCTGGAGCTGCCGCCCACGCCGCTGGCCGCCGTGATGTCGAACGCGCAGTGGGAGCAGGTCTACGGCCGCGTGGCCGAGCTCGCGCTCGCGCACCGTACCACGCTGGTCTTCGTCAACACGCGGCGCATGGCCGAACGCGCCACACGCCATCTGGCCGAGCGGCTCGGCAAGGAGGCCGTGGCCGCCCACCACGGCAGCCTGTCGCGCGACTTGCGGCTGGACGCCGAGCAGCGCCTGAAGCGCGGTGAACTCAAGCTGCTGGTGGCCACGGCCTCGCTGGAGCTGGGCCTGGACATCGGCGAGGTCGACCTGGTCTGCCAGCTCGGTTCGCCGCGTGCGATCTCCACCTTTCTGCAGCGCGCAGGCCGCTCCGGCCACGCCGTGGGCGGCGTGCCCAAGGCGCGGCTGTTCCCGCAGTCGCCGGGGGAGCTGCTGGAATGCGCGGCGCTGCTGGACTGCGTGCGCCGGGGCGAACTGGACACCTTGTCCATCGTGCCGCAGCCGCTGGACGTGCTCGCCCAGCAGATCGTGGCCGAGACCGCCTGCCAGGAGTGGCACGAGGACGCGCTCTACGCGCTGGTGCGCCGCGCCTGGCCCTACGCGGGCCTGCCGCGTGCCGACTTCGACGCCGTGGTGCGCATGCTGGCCGAAGGCACCAGCACGCGCCAGGGCCAGCGCGGCAGCTACGTGCACCGCGATGCCGTGCACCAGTTGCTGCGCGAGCGCAAAGGCGCGCGCATGACCGCACTGACCTCGGGCGGCACCATCCCCGACGCGGGCGACTACACCGTGCTGCTGGAACCGCAGGCCCAGGCCATCGGCAACGTCAACGAGGACTTTGCGGTCGAGAGCCTGGCCGGCGATGTGTTCCAGCTCGGCAACACGAGCTACCGCATCCTCAAGATCGAGCCCGGCCGCGTGCGCGTGGAGGATGCCCAGGGCGCCGCGCCCAACATCCCGTTCTGGCTGGGCGAGGCGCCGGGCCGCAGCGATGCGCTGTCGCTGGGCGTTTCGCGCTTGCGCGCCGAACTCGCGCAGCGCCTGCGGCCCGAACCGGCCGCAGCGCGCGACTGGCTGCAACAGGAGCTCGGACTCGACGAAGACGCCGCCCGGCAGTTGATCGATCCGCTGGACCGCGCGCTGGCCGTGCTGGGCGCGCTGCCCACGCAGCACTGCGTGGTGCTGGAGCGCTTCTTCGACGCCTCCGGCGGCATGCAGCTGGTGCTGCACGCGCCCTTTGGCAGCCGCCTCAACCGTGCCTGGGGCCTGGCGCTGCGCAAGCGCTTTTGCCGCAGCTTCAACTTCGAGCTGCAGGCCGCGGCCACGGACGACGCCATCGTGCTCTCGCTGTCGACCAGCCACAGCTTCCCGCTCGAGGAGGTCGCGCGCTATCTGCACCCGTCCACGGCCCTGGACGTGCTGGTGCAGGCCGTGCTGGACGCGCCGCTCTTCGGCGTGCGCTGGCGCTGGAACGCGACCACGGCGCTGGCGTTGCCGCGCTTCGCGGGCGGGCGCCGCGTGGCGCCGCAGCTGCAGCGCATGAAGTCCGAAGACCTGCTGGCCGCCGTGTTCCCCGACCAGGTGGCCTGCGCCGAGAACCTGCAGGGACCGCGCGAGGTGCCCGCCCACCCGCTCGTCGCGCAGACGCTGCGCGACTGCCTGCACGAGGCCATGGACAGCGCGGGCTGGCTGCGCGTGCTGCAGGGCCTGTTCGATGGCTCGGTGGCCGTGGTCGCGCGCGACCTGCCCGCGCCCTCGCCGCTGGCGGCCGAGGCCCTGAACGCCAAGCCCTACGCCTTCCTCGACGATGCGCCGCTGGAAGAGCGCCGCACCCAGGCCGTGCAAAGCCGACGTTTCGCCGATCCCCAGAGCGGCGACGCGCTGGGCCAGCTCGACGCCGGCGCCATCGCCAGCGTGCGCGAGCAGGCCTGGCCGCAGGCGTGCACGGCCGACGAACTGCACGAGGCGCTGTGCGGCCTGGGTGTGCTGACCGATGCGGAAGTCGACAGCGCGGCGCACTGGCGCGGTCTGCTGGCGCAGCTGGTGAAGGCCGGACGGGCCACGCGGCTCGTCCTGGCCGATGGCGCGGCGCTGTGGGTTGCGGCCGAACGGCTGGCGCTGCTGCAGCAGCTGCATCCCGAAGGCCGGGCCATGCCTGCGCTGGCGCTGGTGCCGGCCAGCGAGGCCGCCGGCACGGACGAGGCCGCCACCGCCCTGCTGCGCATGCGCCTGTCGGGCCTGGGCCCGGTCACGGTGGCCCGGCTGGCGGACGACCTGCACCTTCCGCCCGTCACCGTGCAGGCCGCCCTGGCCGCGCTGCAGCGCGAGGGCTCGGCCATGGAGGGCATCTTCACGCCCGGCGCACCCGGCCCCGAATGGTGCGAGCGCCACCTGCTCGCGCGCATCCACCGCTACACGCTGCACCAGCTGCGGCGCGAGATCGAGCCCGTGGAGCCGCGCGACTTCATGCGCTTCCTGTTCGACTGGCAGCACGTGGGCGCGGCCAGCCGCATGCGTGGGCCCGAGGCACTGGGCGGCCTGCTGGCACAGCTCGAGGGCTTCGAGGCGCCGGCCGCCGCCTGGGAGGCCGACCTGCTGCCCGCGCGGCTGGCCGACTACACGAGCGGCTGGCTCGACGACCTGACCACCGCGGGCCGCAGCCTCTGGGCACGCCTGCGCCCGGCCGACGCGGGTGGCCGCGGCGGCGGTGCCGTGGCCCTGCGCGCCGCGCCCATCGTGCTGCTGCCGCGCCGCCACGCCGGCATCTGGACGCAGCTGGCGCCCGCCGCGGCGGCCGACGCCCGGTGCAGTGGCCGCGCGCGCCGCGTGCTGGACTGGCTGGCCACGCACGGCGCCTCGTTTTTCGACGAGATCGAGACCGGCGCCCGGCTGCTGCCGGCCGAGCTCGAGGATGCGCTGGCCGAGCTCGTCGCCCGCGGCCAAGTGCACTGCGACAGCACGGCGGGCCTGCGCGCGCTGATGCTGCCGGCCGCCAAGCGCCATGCCAGTGCGCGCCGGCGCCGCGGCATGGCGCTGTTCGGCGTGCAGGACGCCGGCCGCTGGACCCTGGTGCGCCGCCCCGCGGCCGAGCCCACGGCCGCCGCGCAGGCCGAGGCGCTGGAGCATGTGGCCCAGGCCCTGCTGCGCCGCTACGGCGTGGTCTGCTGGAACCTGATGGAACGCGAGGCCCCGTGGCTGCCGCGCTGGCGCGAGCTGGTGCGGGTGTACCGGCGGCTGGAGGCACGCGGCGAATTGCGCGGTGGCCGCTTCATCGCTGGCGTCTCGGGTGAACAGTTTGCGCTGCCCGAGGCCATCGCCGCGCTGCGCCAGACACGCCGCCAGGCGCATGACGGCCAGCTGGTCAGCCTGGCGGCCAGCGATCCGGCCAACCTGCTCGGCAGCATCCTGCCCGGCAGCCGCGTGCCGCGCCAGACCGGCGCGCGCGTGCTGTACCGCGACGGCCTGGCCATTGCGGTCTGGACGGCCGGCCGCATGGAGACGCTGATGACGCTCACCCCGGCCGAGCAGGCCGAAGCTGCACGCAGGCTGAGCCGCGTGCCGGGCCCGATGGCGATTCCGTCTCCCGTCTGACGCGGCCATGCCACGGCGCGCTTTGCACCGCAGGGCGCAGAACCGAGAATCCGCCCGCGCGGTCGTCGGCACCGCATCCACCGGGTTCAAGCATGGAAACTTCCGATGGCAGTCTCTGGCTCTACCGCCAACTCGCCGGCCTGCGCCGCCTGGACTACCGCGCCAAGATCCTGCTTCTGGCCTTTCTGGGCATCCATGTCCCACTGATCGCGCTGGCGCTCTGGTATGTGTTCCGCAGCTCGGGGGACTGGCTCATGCTGGTCGAAACACTGCTGGTCACGCTCGTGGCCACCTTGCTCGGCACGGCTGCCACGCTGCTGGCGCTGGGTCACATGCTGCGGCCCGTGGTGCTGACCTCGCGCGCACTGCGCGCGTTCCGCGAGGGCCGCCCGCATGCGGCACTGCCCGAGGGCTACACCGACGAGGTTGGCACGCTCATGGCCGACGCCCAGCACACCCTGCAGGTGCTCAGTGCGGCACTGCACCGGCTGTCGTATATCGACGAGGCCTGCGACCTGCCCAACCGCCGGCACTTCGAGCAGCAGGTTGCCCAGCGTATCGCGAGCGGCCAGCCGGTGGTGGTGGCGGCCCTGCAATTCGACAACCTGCCGCGGATCACCCACACGCTGGACGTGCGCCACGCAGAGGAGGCCATGCGTCAGATCGGTGCGCGGCTGCGCGAGCATGTGGCGTTTGGCGACCAGCTGTCGCGCATCGGAACGCGCGCCTTCGGCTGTCTGGTCGGCACTGGCGAAGGGGTTGCCGAGCGCGTGCGCGCGGGACTGGCCGACTGCGCGCAGGAATGTCCGGTGGGGGCCATCGTCGTCCATCCGATGCTGCACGCCGGGCTGGCCGCATACCCGGTCGACGCCACCCAGCCGGCCGCCCTCGTCGACGCGGCGATCTCGGCCGCCAGCCAGGCCAGCGCGCTGGCCCCGGTCGCGCTGCATTCGCCGCGGGCCCGCGAGACCGCACAGGAGCGCCTGCGGCTTGAACACGAGCTGCGCCGGGCGCTGCGGCACGACGAGTTCATACTGCATTTCCAGCCGGTGGTGGACCTGCAGGCCAACCGCGTCATCGGTGCCGAGGCCTTGTTGCGCTGGAACCATCCAGAACACGGACTGCTGCTTCCGCAGGCCTTCATCGGCGCGGCGGAGGGCTCGGGCCTGATGGAGCCGCTCGGCCTGTGGGTGCTGCGACAGGCCTGCGCGCAGCTGCAGGAATGGAATGCCGGAGTCCTCCCGGGTTTTCGCCTCGCCATCAACGTTTCGGGCCGGCAGTTCCAGAATCCGGCCTTGCACCAGCTCGTGATGGACACGCTGGCGCAGTATCGGATCGCACCGGACCAGATCGAGATCGAGTTGACCGAAACCGTCGCGACCGCCGACTACGCCCACACGCGCCGCGTGTTCACGCGACTGCGGGACGCCGGGATCCGCATTGCCATCGACGACTTCGGCACCGGCTATGCCAGCATGAGCGCTCTGCGCACCCTGCCGTTCGACAAGCTCAAGATCGACCGGGAGTTCGTGAGCGGCGTGAACGGTCTGCAACAGAGCCAGGCCATCTGCAGCGCGCTGATTGCACTGGCCAAGGGCTTGGACCTGCAGGTCGTGGCCGAAGGTGCGGAAACCGCTCTGGAGGTGCGCGAACTTGCGCAGCGCGGCTGCCAGCTGTTCCAGGGCTACTACTTCGCCCAGCCAGTGCCGGCCGGCACGCTGGCGCAGAACTTGGCAGCGCAGAGCCACTGGGCACCCGTGTGTGCGCCAGCACACCAGCCGCTGCATTGAGGCGGCGCGCAGGACCGAAGACGAATCCGGTGCAACGTGCGGAGACGGCGCCGACCCGCCTTCGCTGGAGCCATTGCGGTGTGCGGCAGGAAGCGCGGCGGTTTGGCGGACCGGCGCGGGGCTGATCGGCGCGCAGGCCATGCGATGCCGGTCCCATGGTCGGCGGCTGTCGCGCACAAAAAAAGCGGCCTCAGCCGCTTTCTCCATGGCGCAGGGCCAAAGCCGGTGTCACGGCTTGTTGATCGCGTCCTTCACGGCTTCCCTGGTGTCGCCAACGGTCTTCTGGGTCTTGCCTTCGACCTGTTTCGCAATGCCCTTGGCTTCTTGTTCGCGGCTGCCGGTCATCTCGCCGACCTTCTCCTGCACCTTGCCGGCTGCATCCTTCAGCGCGCCCTTGACTTGATCGGAATTCATGCTCAGTTCCTCATGTTTGGCCACCTTGCGGCGGCGGGTTGTGAGGAGTTCATCGTAGGCCGGCAGGCGGGCCGAGCGGGACGGGGTCGGGCCCGTCTTGTCGTGAGCCGTCGCCTACGCACGCATGTGCACACGGCGCCACGTCCTACAGGGCCTTGCGACCGGGTCCCCGAGCTGCCTGCCAGCGGCGTCTGGGACCGCCAGTTTTCGGCCCGCACGTCGGGCATGAGCGCGCAAGACCGCCGACCGTGTCGCCTGTGGTTCTGGTTAGGCAGCGACCACTGGGTGCACCTCGTGGGTATGCCAAACAATGGGGCTGCATGTCGCCAAAAGCGAAAAGCCCTTGATCCGGCGACGAATCAAGGGCTTGGCAATGTGGTGGCCTGGGTCGGAATCGAACCAACGACACGCGGATTTTCAATCCGCTGCTCTACCAACTGAGCTACCGGGCCGGGGAGCCTATGAGTATATATCAAATTGCGGCACGTTTGCCGCGCGAGAGATCAACGCCCAATTGTTTGAGCTTGCGGTACAGGTGCGTGCGCTCCAGGCCGGTCTTCTCGGCGACGCGCGTCATCGAGCCGCCTTCCTGGGCCAGATGGAATTCGAAATAGGCCTTCTCGAAGCCATCGCGCGCTTCACGCAGGGGTTTGTCCAGCTCGAAGGTCTGGCGCGCCTGCGGGCCGCTGTCGGCCACGGCCATCGCGTGGGCATTGCCGGGCACGCCTGGCAGTGCCGCTGCATCGACCGGCTCGGACTTGGTCTCGACCACGCCCGGAATGGCCACACCCGGCAGCCCCGGCTTGCGCACGGCATTGCGGGCCAGCGCCTGCTCCACGGCCTTGAGCAGCTTTTGCAGCGTGATGGGCTTCTCGAGGAAGGAATGTGCGCCGATCTTGGTGGCTTCCACCGCGGTGTCGATCGTCGCGTGGCCGCTCATCATGATGACCGGCATGGTCAGTGTGCCGGCGCTCGACCACTCCTTGAGCAACGAAACCCCGTCGGTGTCGGGCATCCAGATGTCCAGCAGCACCAGGTCGGGGCGGCCACGTGCGCGGGCGGCGCGGGCCTGGGCCGCGTTCTCGGCCAGCTCGATGTTGTGGCCTTCGTCGTTGAGGATTTCGGAGAGCAGGTCCCGGATCCCCAGTTCGTCGTCGACCACCAGTATGTTTGCCATTGTTCAGAAGAAGCGCAGTTGCCGTTTGCCGTCGAGCGGGCAGCTAGGCCGCGCCATCGACGGCGAATGATAACGACACTTGCGCACCGATCACGGCACCATCGACCACGCGGTTTGCAAGGTCGATGCGCGCATGGTGTTCGTCGGCGATCTTCTTGACGACCGCCAGGCCCAGCCCGGTGCCGCGCGGCTTGGTCGTCACATAGGGCTCGAACGCGCGCTTGAGCAGGGCTTCCGGAAAGCCCGTTCCCTGGTCGCGTACCGACAGGCGCACGCGCTGGGCCTGCTCCAGCCACTGCGTGCGCAGCCGCACGGCACCGCCGTCTTCCAAGCCCGCACCGCGCCCGCCGGCCTCGGTCGCGTCCTGCGCGTTCTGCAGCAGGTTGTGGATCACCTGGCGCAGCTGTTCAGCATCGCCGCGGATCGGCGGGCAGCGCGGATCCAGGTCGAGCAGCACGGGCACGGCCGCGCCTTCCTGCGGATACAGCTGCATCACGTTGTGCACCAGCCCATTGAGGTCCAGCGGCTTGAGGTCGGCGGCAGGCAGGCGCGCGTAGTCGCGGAACTCGTTGACCAGCCGCTTCATGGCGTCGACCTGTTCGACGATGGTGCGCACGGACTTGGCCAGCAACGCGCGCTCGGTCTCGCCTTCGAGCTTGGGCTCGAGCTTCATCTGCAGCCGCTCGGCCGACAGCTGGATCGGCGTGAGCGGGTTCTTGATCTCGTGCGCGAGCCGGCGCGCCACCTCGCCCCAGGCCTGGGCGCGCTGGGCCGAGACGATCTCGGAGATGTCGTCGAACACCAGCAGCCGGGTCTGGTCGGGCAGCTGGGCGCCGCGCGCGAGCAGCACCACGGCGTCCTGCGAGAACGCCGACTGCGCGGCATGCAGCTCGAAGGGCTGCTGCCAGTGGTCCAGGCCGTGGTGGTCGCGGCCTTCGTCGAGCCGCTCGAACTGGGTCTGCACGCTCTGCGCAAGCCCGTCCAGGCCAGCGACCGCGGCCAGGGGCTGGCCCTCGAAGGCCGCGAGCGGCGCGCGCAGGATGCGCGTGGCACCGGGGTTGGACGAGAGCACGCGGCCCTGCGCATCGAGCACGATGACGCCGGAGGTCAGGTTGTCCAGGATGGTCTGCAAGTTGGCGCGTGCATGGTCCAGCTGCTCCATGCTGTGGTCGGCGGCCTGGCGCGCATCGAGCAGCTGTTGCGTCATGTCGGCGAACGAGCGCGTGAGGCCGGCCAACTCGTCGCGGCTTTGCAGCACGGCCTTGGGCGTGAGGTCGCCCGCGGCCACCTGGCGCACGCCGTGCGCCAGCAACAGCAGCGGCCGGGCCAGCTGGTTGCCCAGCAGCACCGCCAGCAGCACGGCGCCGAACACCGCGAGGAACAGGCTCAGCGTGAGCGTGCCGATGTACATGCGCTGCAGGCCGGCGCGGGCCAGCGCGCGCTCCTGGTACTCGCGGTTGGCTTCCTGCACGGCCAGCGCGTTGTCCACCAGCACCTGGGGCAGGCGCTGGCTGGCCTGCAGGAAGCGCGGCTCGGCCAACAGGCCCACGCTCGCGCTGGGCACCAGCGCCAGGGCCTTGATGCGGCCCTGGGCCGCGACGCCGGGCACGGGATCGTCCAGGCCCTCGACCATGGCGACCACGCGCTGGTTGCGCGCGTTGCGCAGCTGCTGCGCCGTGACACGCTCGGGTGTCAGCAGCACGCTGGACTGGCCGGCGCTGGCGATCAGCTGGCCGCTGGCGCTCCAGAGCACGACCTCGCTGGCGGCGAGCTGGTCGCGGATGCGCTCCAGCGCCAGGCCGGCCGCAGCGTCCGGCACCTCGGCCAGCTGGCCGCTGGCGATGCGGGTTTTGTTGCCCAGGTCGTTGGCCAGCACCTCCAGCGTGGTGCGGCCCAGGTTCACGCCCGCATCGAGCGCGCCTTCGACCTTGACGTCGAACCAGCTTTCGATAGAGCGCGAGACGAACTGGTAGGACACGACATAGATGACCAGCCCCGGCACCAGCCCGACCAGCGCGAAGATGGCGGCCAGCTTGACCAGGAGCCGGCTGCCGAAGCGCCCGCGCCGCACGCGGATGGCCAGCCGCACCATGGCCCACAGGATCACGGCGGCCAGCACGCTGGCGACCACCACGTTGAGCACGAACAGCCGCGCGTAGTTGCGCTCGTAGAGTTCGCGGTTGTTGGTGGCCTGGGCCAGCAGGAACAGCAGCACCAGCCCCAGGCCCAGGATCACCGCGGCGCCGATGCCCACGGCCCAGCGGACCGCGCGGGCACGGCGCGGGTCCACGCCCCCGGCGGCCTGCGGCAGGCCGGTGCTCACTTGCTGCCTTCCGCCGGCAGCTTCACGCTGGCGCTGGCCGCGATGCTCCATTCGGACTGGCCGACCGCACCGATCTGGAACGGCCGCGGCAGCTGCGACACGTCCAGACTGAAGCGAAAGCGCAGCAGGTGCGCGCTGTCGGCCGGAATGTCGGCGGTGCGGGCGATGGGCCAGCGGCCGAAGCGCTGCACGCTGGCCAGTGCCTCGGGCAGAGAATCGAAGGTCTGCGCCAGCGTCACGCCCAGACCGGAGGTCTCGATGGGCCGCGCGCCGACGTTGAGCCGCCAGCGCCGCGTGAGCGGCTGGTAGGCCAGGCGCATGTGGCGCGTGGCGCTGGCCACCGTCCTGTCGGTCCAGTACCAGCGCTCGCGCACGATCTCGGCCTCGGCCACGAAGAACATGGGGATGCCCTTGTGCAAGGCGTCCTCGACCTGGGCAGAGAGCTCGAACTGCACCTCGGCGGTGAGCTCCAACTCCCCATCCACGCGCTGCACCATGAGCTGGGTGATCGCCGCCGGGCCCGGCGCCGGCGGGTCGGCCTGCGCCCAGACGCAGGCCAGCAGCAGCGCCAGCCAGAGGCTAGCGCGGGCCTTTCTCCAGCAAGCTGTAAAAAAAACCGTCGTTGTCACGCGGACGATTGTCCGGGACGGCCGGCGCAGCCGCGGCGCTGCAAGGGATTAAATGGCCGGGGGATGGCAGCAATCGCGCCTCACTGTGGTGCGCAAGAAACGTTTCGATGCGCTCGCGGCCTTCGGCCGGAAACACCGAACAGGTGGCGAACAGCAGACGGCCGCCCGGCGCCACGAGCGGCCACAGCGCCTGCAGCAGCCGGTCCTGCTGCACCACGAGCTGGGCGATGTCGCTCTCGCGCCGCAGCCAGCGGACGTCGGGGTGGCGCCGCACGATGCCCGAGGCACTGCAGGGCGCGTCCAGCAAGATGGCGTCGAAGGGCCGGCCGTCCCACCAGGCCGCGACATCGGCCGCGTCCGCGGCGCGCACCTCGGCCGCCAGGCCCAGACGCGCCAGGTTCTCGTGGATGCGGGCGCAGCGGGCCGGGTCCACATCCAGTGCGGTCAGCTCGGCGTCGGCGCATTCGAGCAGGTGGGCGGTCTTGCCGCCCGGCGCGGCGCAGGCGTCCAGCAGGCGCAGCGGGCGGTCCGTCGGCCGCGCCAGCCCCTGCAGCAGCAGCGGCGCGGCCAGCTGCGCCGCCGCGTCCTGCACGGACCAGGCGCCCTCGGCATAGCCGGGCAGCTCGGGCACCGGACGTGGGCGCGGCAGCAGCAGGCCGTCGTCGCCGATGGGCTGGCACGCGATGCCTTCGGCCTGCAGCCGAGCCTGCATGGCGGCCACGGTGCTGCGGCGCCGGTTCACACGCAGCGTCAGTGGCGCGGCATGGTCGGAGGCCTGCAGCACGGCCTGCCAGTCCTGCGGCCAGTCGCGCTGCATGCGTGCGATCCACCAGCGTGGGTGGTTCCATTGCGCCACCGGGTCGCGCGCGCTGGTCGCGACCAGCGCCGCGCGCTCGCGCAGGAAGCGGCGCAGGCAGGCGTTGACGAAGCCGGACTGTGCGCGCGCCCCGCCGCGCCGCGCTGCCTCGACGGCCTGATCGACCAGCGTGAACGGCGTGTAGGGTGCATTCGCCTCGTCCCAGACCAGCGCCAGCGCCAGGCACAGCAGTGCATCCACGGGCGGCACCGGCGCGCGCTTGGCCAACAGGCTGCGCAGGGCCTCGGCCCGGCCGAGCTGGCGCAGCGCGTGGAACAGCAGGGCCTGGGCGGCCGGCCGCAAGGCCGGCGCCACGGCGGCCAGCGCGGTGGTCGCGCTCTGGCCGGCGCGCACGGCCTGCAGCGCCGCCGCCGCGGCCTGCAGTTGCCGCCACAGCGGCGGGGCCTGGGTCGTGCTCAAGCGTTCATCCCAGCGTGTCCGCCCAGATGTTCTGTGCCCAGTTCATCGCGTAGACGCCTTCAAGCTCGGTCGGGCCCGTGCTCACGCCGCCGGAGCCCGCCACGGTCCTGAAGGTCTTCTCGGCCACGTCGTAGGCGTGCACGCTGGCCACGTGCACCACGTTGCGGTCGTCGACGAAGCTGTAGCAAGTGTTGTTGAGCATGGGCGCGGGGTTCAGCTCCCAGCCTGCCAGCTGCGCCACGATGGCCGCGGCCGCCACCTTGGCATGGCTGTTGGCCATGTGGCCGCTCTTGGGCATGGCCGGTGCGATCTGGATGGAGTCGCCGACGACGAACACGTCGCGCGCGGCCGTCGATTCGAAGCTCTGGTAGTTCACGCCGCACCAGCGGTTGTTGGCCATGTTGTTCAGGCCGGCCTGCACCGCGATGGCGCCCGCGCGCATGGACGGCAGCGCGTTGATGACCTGGGCCTTGACGTCCTCGTGCACCTCGAACTTGACCAGGCCGGCCTTGGCGTCGACGGCCAGGGTCTTGTGCTGCGGCAGGTATTCGACCAGGCCCGAGTACTGCTCGGCCCAGACCTTCTTGAACAGCGGCCCCTTGGAGGTGACGTCCGGGTTCGCGTCCAGGATCAGCACCTTGCTGCGCGGCTTGAAGTTCTTGAAGTACCAGGCCACCTGGCAGGCGCGCTCGTAGGGGCCGGGCGGGCAGCGGTACGGCGCCTCGGGGATGGTGATGGCGTAGACGCCGCCGTCGGGCATGGCCTCGAGCTGGCGGCGCAGCGCCACGGTCTCCGGGCCAGCCTTCCAGGCCTGCAGGATCTGGCCCGACGCGTGCGCAGCCTGCAGCCCTTCGATGCTGCCGAACTGCAGTTCCACGCCGGGCGAGACCACCAGCTTGTCGTAGCCGATGGTGGCGCCGCCGGCCAGCTTGACGCTGCGCGCCGCGGTGTCGATGGCCGTGGCGCTGTCGCGCACGCGCACGATGCCATGGCGGCGCGTGAGTTCGGTGTAGGGCGAGGTGATCTCGGCGATCTGGCGGCTGCCACCGACCACGAGGTTGGAGATCGGGCAGGAGACGAAGGCCTCGGCCGGCTCGATCAGCACCACGTCGATCTTGTGGTCCGACAGCAGGCGCACGTACTTGGCTGCGGTGGCGCCGCCGTAGCCGCCGCCGATCACCACGACCTTGGCCCTGGACGGGATGGCGCTGGTGCTGGCGCAAGCGCCCAGGCCCAACAGCGCCAGGCCGGCGGATGAATGCAGGAAGGAGCGTCGTTGCATGGTGGCCGGATCCCTACTTGCGCTGGGCCGCGAAGTAAGCGGCAATCTGCGCGATCTGCGCATCGCTGTAGCCCTTGGCCAGCTGGTGCATGATGGTCGCGCTGCGCGTGCCGCCCTTGAAGGCGGCCATCTGCGCGGTCAGCTGCTCGGCCGGCATGCCGGCCAGCGACACCACGCTGGAGCCCGGATGGGCCTTGCCCTGGGTGCCGTGGCAGTTGGCGCAGGTGGCGGCCAGGCTGCGCATGTACAGGGCATCCTTGTCCTGGGCCGCAGCCGGCAGCGCGGCCGCCGCCAGGTTGGCCGCGGCGGCCAGCATCGTGTTCCATCGCATGGGCAGCTTCTCCTCAGCTTGTCAGCGGTCGGGGGGCGCAGTATCTACGAGGGCATGCAGAACCGACAGACATTCTCTGCATATGCTTCATCACAGGGTGCGCGCCCGCTTGAAGCCGAACAGCCAGGCCAGCAGCACCGCGGGAAACTGGCGCACCGCCCGGTTGTAGACCTCGACTGCGGCCACGTAGGCGCGCTCGGCGCCCTGCACCTGGGTGCCCACGGCCTCCCATTCCAAGCGCAGCGCCGCAACCGGTTGGCCACTGCGCGCGCGCGCCAGCGTCTCGTCGTCCAGGTACTGCCAGGCCATGGCCAGCACCGCCCGCGCGGCGACCAGGCCGGCCATGGCGGCCGTGTCCCAGGGCTTGCCACGCACGGCGCCCAGCGACGCCGAGAACTGCGCACTGGCTGCGCGCAGGTTGTTCCAGGCATCGCCGGCGCGCGGCGGTGCATCGCCCGGCAGCGGCTCGGGCGCATGCTCGGCCATCCAGGCCGCATAGCGCTCCAGCTGGGCGACCAGACTCGCGAAGATGGACCAGACCTTGGTGCGCAGGCGCACCAGGCGGTTGTAGGCGCCCACCCCCCAGAACAGCAGCACGGCGGCCACGCCGCCCCAGACCAGCCAGGCACTCCAGGCCGCGTGCATCACCTGCGCATCTCCATCGATCGTTCACCCATGAAAAAACCCCGGGGCCATGATAGGACCCCGGGGCCGGGCCGGCGCGATGCCGGCGGTGCGGTACGGCTTACTCGCCGGCCGGAGCGTCGCCAGCGGTGTCGGCCGTGGCCTCCTGGCCTGCCAGTTCCGCGGCTTCGGCCTCGGCGATGGCGCGGCGCTCGGCGTCGTCCATGGCGTCCTTGGCCTTGCGCGCCTGGTGGTAGGCCATGCCGGTGCCTGCGGGGATCAGGCGGCCGACGATGACGTTCTCCTTCAGGCCGCGCAGCTCGTCGCGCTTGCCCATGATGGCCGCTTCGGTCAGCACGCGCGTGGTTTCCTGGAAGGACGCCGCAGAGATGAACGAGTCGGTCGACAGCGAGGCCTTGGTGATGCCCAGCAGCAGGTTGCTGTAGGTCGCCGGGATCTTGCCGTCGGCCTGCAGCGCCTCGTTCGTGTTCAGGATCTCGGAACGCTCGACCTGTTCACCCGCGATGTAGCCGGACTCGCCGACGTTGTCGACCACGACACGGCGCAGCATCTGGCGAACGATCACCTCGATGTGCTTGTCGTTGATCTTCACGCCCTGCAGGCGGTAGACGTCCTGCACCTCGTCGACGATGTAGCGCGCCAGTTCCTCGACACCCAGCAGGCGCAGGATGTCCTGCGGATCGGCCGGACCGTCGACGATGGACTCGCCCTTGTTGACCACCTGGCCTTCGTGCACCACGATGTTCTTTTCCTTGGGCACGAGCTCTTCCCAGACCTTGCCTTCCGGGTCGGTGATCTGCAGGCGGATCTTGCCCTTGGTCTCCTTGCCGAACGACACGGTACCGGTCTGCTCGGCCAGCAGGCCCTTGTCCTTGGGCGTGCGGGCTTCGAACAGCTCGGCCACCCGCGGCAGACCGCCGGTGATGTCGCGCGTCTTCTGGCCTTCGACCGGGATGCGCGCCAGCACTTCACCAGGGCCGACCTCTTCACCGTCGCGCACCTGGATCAGCGCGCCGATCGGGAAGCCGATCGTCACCGAGTGGTCGGTGCCGGGGATCTTGACCTCGTTGCCGTTGGCATCGACGAGCTTGATCTGCGGACGCACGACCTTCACCGCACCGCGGCGCTTAGGGTCGATGACCACCAGCGTGGACAGGCCCGTCACTTCGTCGACCTGGCGGGCGACCGTGAGGCCTTCCTCCACGTTCTCGAACTTCGAGCGGCCCGCGAACTCGGTGATGATGGGGCGCGTCAGCGGGTCCCAGTTGGCCAGCACGGTACCGGCCTTGATGGCCTGATCCGCCTTGACGGCCAGCGTCGCACCGTACGGTACCTTGTGGCGTTCGCGCTCGCGGCCATGCTCGGAGATGATGATCTCGCCCGAACGCGCGATCACGACCAGCTCGCCCTTGCTGTTGGTCACGTAGCGCATGGTGGCGTTGAAGCCCACCGTGCCGCTGGACTTGGCTTCCACGCTGGAAGCGATCGCCGCACGCGAGGCCGCACCGCCGATGTGGAAGGTCCGCATCGTTAGCTGCGTGCCGGGTTCGCCGATGGACTGCGCGGCGATCACGCCGACGGCTTCGCCGACGTTGATCAGGCCACCGCGGCCCAGGTCACGGCCGTAGCACTTGGCGCAGATGCCGAAGCGCGTGGCGCAGGTCAGCGCGGTGCGGACCTTGACCTCGTCGACGCCGGCCGATTCCAGCTCGTCGATCGTGTCTTCTTCCAGCATCTCGCCGGCGGCCAGCAGCACCGAGCGGTTCTCGGGGTGCAGCACGTCCTCGGCCGTGGTGCGGCCCAGCACGCGGTCGCGCAGCGATTCGATGACTTCACCGCCCTCGACGATGGCGCGCATCAGCGTGCCGTCGTGCGTGCCGCAATCTTCCTCGGTCACGACCAGGTCCTGCGTCACGTCGACCAGGCGGCGCGTGAGGTAACCCGAGTTCGCCGTCTTCAGCGCCGTGTCGGCCAGACCCTTTCGCGCGCCGTGGGTGGAGATGAAGTACTCCAGCACGTTCAGGCCTTCGCGGAAGTTCGCCGTGATGGGCGTCTCGATGATGGAGCCGTCCGGCTTGGCCATCAGGCCCCGCATGCCGGCCACCTGGCGGATCTGCGCGGCGGAACCGCGCGCACCGGAGTCGGCCATCATGTAGATGGAGTTGAAGGACTCCTGGTCCACTTCCTTGCCATGGCGGTCGACGACCTTCTGCTTGGACAGCTGGGCCATCATCACCTTGGACACTTCGTCGCCCGACTTGCCCCAGATGTCCACGACCTTGTTGTAGCGCTCGCCGGCGGTCACGAGACCGGAGACGTACTGCTGCTCGATCTCCTTCACTTCCTTCTGGGCGCGCGCGATGATGCCGGCCTTCTCCTTAGGCACCAGCATGTCGTCGATGCAGATGGAGATGCCGGCCTTGGTCGCCAGGCGGAAGCCGGACTGCAGCAGCTTGTCGGCGAAGACCACGGTCTCCTTCAGGCCGCACTTGCGGAAGCTGACGTTGATCAGGCGCGAGATCTCCTTCTTCTTCAGTGCCTTGTTCAGGTACGAGAAGGGCAGGCCCTTGGGCAGGATCTCCGACAGCAGCGCGCGGCCGCCCGTGGTTTCCACGAGGCTGGTCGAGGGGACGAACTCGCCCGTGGCCTTGTCCTTGGTGTACTCGGTCAGGCGCACGTTGATCTTGGCGTTCAGGTCGAGTTCGCCCGCGTCGAAGGCACGGCGCACCTCACCGGTGTCGGCGAAGATCAGGCCCTCGCCCTTGCCGTTGATGCGCTCGCGCGTCGTGTAGTACAGGCCCAGCACCACGTCCTGCGACGGCACGATGGACGGCTCGCCGGAAGCGGGGAACAGGATGTTGTTGGAGGCCAGCATCAGCGTGCGGGCTTCCATCTGCGCTTCCACGGACAGCGGCACGTGCACAGCCATCTGGTCGCCGTCGAAGTCGGCGTTGAAGGCGGCGCACACCAGCGGGTGCAGCTGGATGGCCTTGCCTTCGATCAGGATGGGCTCGAACGCCTGGATGCCCAGACGGTGCAGCGTCGGCGCCCGGTTCAGCATGACCGGATGCTCCTTGATGACCTCTTCCAGGATGTCCCAGACCACCGGCGTGCCGGATTCGACTTCCTTCTTCGCGGCCTTGATCGTGGTCGCGATGCCCATGGCTTCCAGGCGCGAGAAGATGAAGGGCTTGAACAGTTCCAGCGCCATCAGCTTCGGCAGGCCGCACTGGTGCAGCTTGAGCGTCGGGCCCACCACGATGACCGAACGGCCCGAGTAGTCGACGCGCTTGCCCAGCAGGTTCTGGCGGAAGCGGCCGCTCTTGCCCTTGATCATGTCGGCCAGGGACTTCAGCGCGCGCTTGTTCGCGCCCGTCATGGCCTTGCCACGGCGGCCGTTGTCGAGCAGCGAGTCCACCGCCTCCTGCAGCATGCGCTTCTCGTTGCGCGCGATGATTTCCGGAGCCTTCAGCTCCAGCAGACGGCGCAGACGGCTGTTGCGGTTGATGACGCGGCGATAGAGGTCGTTCAGGTCGGAGGTCGCGAAGCGGCCGCCGTCCAGCGGCACCAGCGGACGCAGGTCCGGCGGCAGCACGGGCAGCACGTCCAGCACCATCCACTCGGGCTTGATGCCGGACTTCTTGAACGCTTCCAGGAGCTTGAGGCGCTTGGCGTTCTTCTTGATCTTGACTTCCGAGCCCGTCAGGTCGTTGCGCAGCTTCTCGATGGCATCGTCGATGTCGATGCTCTCGAGCAGGTCCTTGATGCCCTCGGCACCCATCTTGGCCTGGAATTCGTCGCCGTATTCCTTGCGCTTCGCGTCATGGTCGTCCTCGGTCATGATCGCGTACTTCTTGAGCGGGGTCATGCCGGGATCGGTCACGACGTACGCTTCGAAGTACAGCACGCGCTCGATGTCGCGCAGCGTCATGTCCAGCACCAGGCCCAGACGCGACGGCAGGCTCTTCAAGAACCAGATGTGGGCGCAGGGCGCGGCCAGGTCGATGTGGCCCATGCGCTCGCGGCGCACCTTGGTCTGCGTGACTTCGACGCCGCACTTCTCGCAGATCACGCCGCGGTGCTTGAGGCGCTTGTACTTGCCGCACAGGCACTCGTAGTCCTTGATGGGGCCGAAGATCTTGGCGCAGAACAGGCCGTCGCGCTCGGGCTTGAACGTGCGGTAGTTGATGGTCTCGGGCTTCTTCACCTCACCGAAGGACCAGGAACGGATCTTCTCGGGCGAGGCCATGCCGATCTTGATCGCATCGAAATGCTGATCCGGCGTGAACTGCTTGAACAGGTCGAGTAGTGACTTCATAGCGTTGTTTCCTTTGCCTTGCCCTGATTAGCTGCGTTCCAGCTCGATGTCCAGGCCGAGCGAGCGGATTTCCTTGACCAGCACGTTGAACGATTCCGGCATACCGGCCTCGATCGCATGTTCGCCCTTGACGATGGACTCGTACACCTTGGTACGGCCGACCACGTCGTCGGACTTCACAGTCAGCATTTCCTGCAGGGTGTAGGAAGCGCCGTAGGCTTCCAGCGCCCACACTTCCATTTCCCCGAAACGCTGGCCGCCGAACTGGGCCTTGCCGCCCAGCGGTTGCTGCGTGACCAGCGAGTACGGGCCGGTCGAGCGCGCGTGCATCTTGTCGTCCACCAGGTGGTGCAGCTTCAGGAAGTGCATGTAGCCCACGGTGGTCGGGCGCTCGAAGCGCTCGCCGGTCCGGCCGTCGAACAGGTAGGCCTGGGTGCGCGTCTCCGTCAGGCCCTTGGCCGCGGCGATCTCGTCCGGGTAGCCCAGCTTGAGCATGGCGCGGATGTCTTCTTCGGCGGCGCCGTCGAACACCGGGGTCGCGAAGGGCACGCCCTGCGACAGGTTCTGCGCCATCTCCAGCACCTGGCCGTCGTCCAGCTGCGACAGGTCTTCCTTGCGGCCGGCGCTGTTGTAGACCGACTCCAGGTAGCCGCGCAGCTCGTTGGCACGCGCTTCCCGCTGCAGCATGTCGCCGATGCGTTGGCCGATGCCCTTGGCCGCCCAGCCCAGGTGCACTTCCAGCACCTGGCCCACGTTCATGCGCGAAGGCACGCCCAGCGGGTTCAGGCAGATGTCGCACGGCGTGCCGTCGGCCATGTAGGGCATGTCTTCGATCGGAACGATCTTGGACACCACGCCCTTGTTGCCATGGCGGCCGGCCATCTTGTCGCCGGGTTGCAGGCGGCGCTTGACGGCCAGGTAGACCTTGACCATCTTGAGCACGCCCGCGGGCAGCTCGTCACCCTGCGTGAGCTTCTTGCGCTTTTCTTCGAAGGCCAGGTCGAAGCTGTGGCGCTGCTGCTCGATCGAGTTCTTGATCGACTCGAGCTGGGCGGCGACCTCGTCTTCCGCCGGGCGGATGTCGAACCAGTGGAACTTCTCGACCGAGGCCAGGTAGGCCTTGTCGATCTTCGTGCCCTTGGCCAGGCGCTGTGGGCCACCGTTGGCGACGCGGCCGTTCAGCAGCTTTTCGATCCGGTCGAACGCGTCGGCCTCGACGATGCGCAGCTGGTCGTTCAGGTCCAGGCGGAAGCGCTTGAGCTCGTCGTCGATGATCTGCTGGGCGCGCTTGTCGCGCTGGATGCCTTCGCGCGTGAACACCTGCACGTCGATGACCGTGCCCTGCGAGCCCTGGTCCACGCGCAGCGAGGTGTCCTTCACATCGGAAGCCTTCTCGCCGAAGATGGCGCGCAGCAGCTTTTCTTCCGGCGTCAGCGTGGTCTCGCCCTTGGGCGTGACCTTGCCGACCAGCGTGTCGCCGGGCATGACTTCGGCGCCGACGTAGATGATGCCGGACTCGTCCAGGCGGTTGAGCTGCTGCTCGGCCAGGTTCGGGATGTCGCGCGTGATTTCCTCGGCACCCAGCTTGGTGTCGCGGGCCATCACCACGAGTTCCTCGATGTGGATCGAGGTGTAGCGGTCGTCGGCGACCACGCGTTCGGAGATCAAGATCGAGTCTTCGAAGTTGTAGCCGTTCCAGGGCATGAAGCCGATCAGCATGTTCTGGCCCAGTGCCAGTTCACCCAGGTCGGTGGAGGCGCCGTCGGCCACCACGTCACCCTTGGCCAGCAGGTCGCCACGCTTGACGATGGGACGCTGGTGGATGTTGGTGTTCTGGTTGGAACGCTGGTACTTGATCAGGTTGTAGATGTCCACACCGACTTCACCGGCCACGGCCTCGTCGTCGTTCACACGCACCACGATGCGGGTGGCGTCCACGTAGTCGACGATGCCGCCACGGCGGGCCGTGACCACGGTGCCGGAGTCGACCGCGGAGACGCGCTCGATGCCGGTGCCGACGAACGGCTTCTCGGGACGCAGCACGGGCACGGCCTGGCGCTGCATGTTGGCGCCCATCAGCGCGCGGTTCGCATCGTCGTGCTCCAGGAAGGGCACGAGCGAGGCGGCCACGGAGACGATCTGCGCGGGCGAGACGTCCATGTACTGGATGCGCTCGGCGCTGACCAGGATGGATTCACCCTTCTCGCGCGCCGACACCAGTTCGCCGGTCAGCTGGCCTTGCTCGTTGAGCTCGGCGTTGGCCTGGGCGATGACGTACTTGCCTTCCTCGATGGCCGACAGGTAGTCGATCTGGTCGGTGACCTTGCCGTCCACAACACGGCGGTACGGCGTCTCGATGAAGCCGTACTCGTTGAGGCGGGCGTACAGGGCCAGCGAGTTGATCAGGCCGATGTTCGGGCCTTCCGGCGTTTCGATCGGGCAGACGCGGCCGTAGTGGGTCACGTGCACGTCGCGCACTTCGAAGCCGGCGCGTTCGCGGGTCAGACCGCCCGGGCCCAGGGCCGAGACGCGGCGCTTGTGCGTGATCTCGGACAGCGGGTTGGTCTGGTCCATGAACTGCGACAGCTGCGAGGCACCGAAGAACTCCTTCAGGGCCGCGGAAATCGGCTTGGAGTTGATCAGGTCGTGCGGCATCAGCGGCTCTTGCTCGGCCTGGCCCAGGCGTTCCTTGACGGCCTTCTCGATGCGGGCGAGGCCGGCACGGTACTGGTTCTCGGCCAGCTCGCCGACGCAACGCACGCGGCGGTTGCCCAGGTGGTCGATGTCGTCGACTTCACCGCGCCCATTGCGCAGGTCCACGAGGATCTTGACCACGGCGAGGATGTCCTCGTTGGTCAGCACCATCGGGCCGGTGGATTCGTCGCGGCCCACCTTGGCGTTGAACTTCATGCGGCCCACGCGCGACAGGTCGTAGGTGTCCGGGTTGTAGAACAGGCGCTGGAACAGGGCCTGGACGGCGTCTTCCGTCGGCGGCTCGCCGGGGCGCATCATGCGGTAGATGGCGACGCGCGCGGCGAACTCGTCGGCGGTCTCGTCCGAGCGCAGGGTCTGGCTAATGTAGGCGCCCTGGTCGAGTTCGTTGGTGTAGATCGCGGGCAGTTCCTGCACGCCGGCGGCACGCAGCTTCTTGAGCAGCGCTTCGGTCAGCTCGTCGTTGGCCTTGGCGATGATCTCGCCGGTGTCGGCATCGACGATGTTGCGCGCGACCACGCGGCCGATCAGGAAGTCTTCGGGCACGCTGATGTGCGTGGTGCCCGATTGCTCGAGCTCACGCGTGTGGCGGGCCGTGACGCGCTTGTCCTTGGCCACAATGACCTTGCCGGACTTGTCGGTGATGTCGAACCGCGCGATCTCGCCGCGCAGGCGCTCGGCGACGAACTCCATCTGCGCGCCGCTGTCCATCAGGCGGAAGTTGTCGTTGACGAAGAAGTTCGCCAGGATCGATTCGGGGTTCAGGCCGATGGCCTTGAGCAGGATCGTGACCGGCATCTTGCGGCGGCGGTCGACGCGGAAGTACAGGATGTCCTTGGGGTCGAACTCGAAGTCCAGCCAGGAGCCGCGGTAGGGAATGATGCGCGCGGAGAACAGCAGCTTGCCCGAGCTGTGCGTCTTGCCCTTGTCGTGCTCGAAGAACACGCCCGGCGAACGGTGCAGCTGCGAGACGATCACGCGCTCGGTGCCGTTGACGATGAAGGAGCCCTTCTCGGTCATCAGGGGCACTTCGCCCATGTAGACCTCCTGCTCCTTGACTTCCTTGACGACCTTGGACTGCGGCGTGGAGGACTCGCGGTCGTAGATGATCAGCTGGACCCGGGCGCGCACGGCGGAGGCGAAGGTCAGGCCGCGCGTCTGGCACTCGCGCACGTCGAAGGCCGGTTTGGCCAGGTTGTACTCGACGTACTTCATCTCGACGTAGCCGTTGTGCGAGACGATCGGGAAGGCCGCTTCGAACGCCGCCTGCAAGCCTTCGTTGACGCGCTTGGAGGGGACGACATCCGCCTGCAGGAACGCGGTGTACGCGTCCTTTTGCATCTGCAGCAGGTAGGGAACGTCCAACACGCTGTCGCGGCTGCCAAAGTTCTTGCGAATGCGCTTTCGTTCGGTGTAGGTATAGGCCATGAATTCTCCGGGCGAGGATACAAATCCTGCGACTGAGGCACCGGCACATGCTCCTGTGCGGTGTACTTGGCGGCTGGCCACTACCAACCTCTGGCGGACGGCGATGCATTGCACATCGCCCGTACCAAGTCGTCTTTTGCAGTCGAGTCAAAAGACACTCGAAAGGGGATTGGACCGCTTTCGGCTGCCTTCTGCAGCGGGGTGCCTTGCAACACCCCACAAGCACCAAAGGCTGGAGGCCCTGTCGGACGCTCCAGCCTTGGCAGAACCCAGAATTACTTGAGTTCGACCTTGGCGCCAGCTTCTTCCAGCTTCTTCTTGGCAGCGTCGGCGTCGGCCTTGGCAATGCCTTCCTTGACGTTCTTCGGAGCGCCGTCGACCAGGTCCTTGGCTTCCTTCAGGCCCAGGCCCGTGATTTCGCGCACGGCCTTGATGACGGAGACCTTGTTCGCGCCGGCTTCGAGCAGCACGACGTTGAATTCGGTCTTCTCTTCGGCGGCCGGGGCAGCGGCGCCGCCGCCACCAGCAGCGGGAGCAGCCATGGCGGCTGCGCTCACGCCGAACTTCTCTTCGATGGCCTTGACCAGGTCGTTGAGTTCGAGGACCGTCATGCTGTCGAGGGCGGTCAGGAATGCGTCTTTATCGAATGCCATTTTGATTTCCTAAATAAGTTGGTTGTGCCGCGCGATCGTTCGATCAGGCTGCGGCGGCTTCGGCTGCGGGAGCCTCGGCTGCGGGTTCTGCGCCTTCGCCCTTCTTGGCCGCCAGCGCGCCCAGCACCACGGCCGTGCGCGAGATCGGGGACATCAGCAGGCCACACAGTTGGGCCAGCAGGACTTCCTTCGAAGGGATGTTCGCCAGTTGCTTGACGCCGTTGACATCCAGGGCCTTGCCGGCGAACGCACCGCCGCGAATGACCAACTTGTCGTTGGTCTTCGCGAACTCGGACACCACTTTCGCGGCGGCCACGGCGTCGACGGAGAAGCCATAGATCAGCGGACCGGTCATCTGGTCGGACGCGACTTCGAACGGGCTGCCGGCGACAGCGCGGCGGGCCAGCGTGTTCTTCAACACGGACAGGCTCACACCGGCGCTGCGCGCGGTCGAGCGCAGTCGGGTCATGTCGGCGACCGTGATGCCGCGGTATTCCGCCATCACGAGCGTCTGAGCATTTGCGGCGAGGCCGGTCACTTCGGTGATGACCGCTTCTTTCTCACTGCGATTCAGACTCAAGGTCTACTCCTTAGTTTGCATCTTCGGGCCGGAGCCTTCGGACACGCCTTCTTGCAGCGACCAACTGTTCAGGAAAATTCCATCTGCAGCGGGATCGCCATCTGCGTTGGCTGCTTGCGCGATTAAGTCCTTTCGCCAGGGGCTCGAGGACACCAACGGTCTTGGATGGCCCGGACGGTCTTGCGACCCCCCGGCCCACCACCTTGAGCCACCCCTTGCGGAGCGGCCCAAATTTCTTGCGATTACGCCGAGATGGACTGGGTGTCCACGCGGACGCCCACACCCATGGTCGACGAGACCGCCACCTTGCGCAGGTACAGGCCCTTGCTGGAAGCCGGCTTGGCCTTGTTCAGCGCATCGATCAGGGCCACCAGGTTGCCTTGCAGCTTGTCCGAATCGAACGAGCGGCGGCCGATGGTGCCGTGGATGATGCCCGCCTTGTCGACGCGGAACTGGACCTGGCCAGCCTTGGCATTCTTCACGGCCGTGGCCACGTCGGGCGTCACGGTGCCGACCTTGGGGTTCGGCATCAGGCCGCGCGGGCCCAGGATCTGGCCCAGCGTACCGACCACGCGCATGGCGTCCGGCGCGGCGATGACCACGTCGAAGGGCATGTCGCCGGCCTTGACCTGCGCGGCCAGGTCGTCCATGCCGACGATGTCGGCGCCGGCGGCCTTGGCTTCTTCGGCCTTGGCGCCCTGGGCGAACACGGCGACGCGCTTGGTCTTGCCGGTGCCGTTGGGCAGCACGACGGCGCCACGCACGACCTGGTCGGACTTCTTGGCGTCGATGCCCAGCTGCACGGCCACGTCGATGGACTCATCGAACTTGGCGGTGGCGGCTTCCTTGACGATGGCCAGTGCGTCGGCCAGGGCGTACAGCTTGGTGCTGTCGACCTTGCCCTGCAGGGCCTTTTGCTTCTTGGTCAGCTTGGTCATTTAGACGCCCTCCACCGTGATGCCCATGGAACGGGCGGAACCGGCCAGCGTGCGGATGGCGGCATCCACGTCGGCGGCGTTCATGTCCTTCAGCTTGGTCTTGGCGATCTCTTCGAGCTGGGCGCGCGTGATCTTGCCGACCTTGACGGTGTGCGGCGTGGCCGAACCCTTGTCCAGCTTGACGGCCTTCTTGATCAGGACCGTCGCGGGCGGGGTCTTGATGACGAAGGTGAAGCTCTTGTCCGCGAACGCGGTGATCACCACCGGCAGCGGCAGACCCGGCTCGACACCTTGGGTCTGGGCGTTGAACGCCTTGCAGAACTCCATGATGTTCAGGCCGCGCTGGCCCAGGGCCGGGCCGATCGGGGGGGACGGGTTGGCCTTACCAGCTGGCACTTGCAGCTTGATGAAGCCGACGATTTTCTTCGCCATGGAAAAAACTCCTTGCGGGTGCTGACGCCAGACAGGGCTGCCTGGCTCCCCGGGGGTGGGGGCTCTTGCTTGCTACTGCCCCGCGCGAGCCTGGAAAACGCGGGGCCGGAAAATCAAAAGGCTCAGGTCTTCTCGATCTGGCTGAATTCCAGCTCGACGGGTGTGGCGCGGCCGAAGATGGTGACGGACACGCGGACCTTGTTCTTGTCGTAGTTGACTTCCTCGACCGAACCGTTGAAGTCGGTGAAGGGGCCTTCCTTGACGCGCACGTACTCGCCGACCAGGAACTCGACCTTGTGGCGCGGCTTCTCCACGCCTTCCTGCATCTGGCTGACGATCTTGACGACCTCGTCGTCCGAAATCGGCGCCGGACGGTTCTTGGCGCCGCCGACGAAACCGGTCACCTTGTTCGTGTGTTTGACCAGGTGCCAGGACTCGTCGTCCATCAACATCTCGACGAAGACATAGCCCGGGAACAGGCGGCGCTCGGTCGTGCGGCGCTGGCCGTTCTTGACCTCGACGACTTCTTCGGTCGGCACCAGGATGCGGCCGAACTTGGACTGCATGCCCGCTCGCGTGATGCGTTCGGTGATGTTGCGCTCGACCGCCTTCTCCATGCCCGAATAGGCATGGACGATGTACCACCGGAAGTCCGGATTGGCCGGAGCCGGCACGGCGTCCGTCGCGGAAGATTCCACTGCGTCAGTCATTTATCGCTTCCAGCCCAAGATGAGGTCGTACAGCACCCATTCCAAGGTCTTGTCCGTGAACCACAGGAACAAGGCCATGACCACGACGAAGGCGAACACATACGCCGTCATCTGCATGGATTCCTTGCGCGTCGGCCAAACGACCTTCTTGACCTCGCGCCAGGCGTCGCGGCCGAAGGCGATCAGCTGCCGGCCAGGCTCGCTATTGAAGAACAGCGCCACGGCAGCGGCCAGACCGACGATCAGCGCGCCCCACTGGGCCACCTGGCCCTGCTTGCCGAGCAGGTAAAAGCCAGCCAGCGCCGCAACGACGAGCGCAGCGGACACAGCCAACTTGGCCTTATCCGCGCCGGTACTGACAGTTTCAACTTGCGAAGTCGCCATTTCGGCCCTAATGCTGCAATCAAACACGTGCGCCATTCAGACGCTAAAGCCCGTCAGGCAAGTGACGGGCTTTGTCGGGGGCCACCTGGATCAGGTGGCAGGGGCAGTAGGAATCGAACCTACAACCTTCGGTTTTGGAGACCGACGCTCTGCCAATTGAGCTATACCCCTCCGAATCACATCACTCGATGATCTTGGCGACCACGCCGGCGCCGACGGTCTTGCCGCCCTCGCGGATGGCGAAGCGCAGGCCTTCTTCCATGGCGATCGGGGCGATCAGCTTGACGGTGATCGACACGTTGTCGCCAGGCATGACCATTTCCTTGCCT
>NZ_VEDO01000180.1 GCF_007677875.1 Variovorax boronicumulans
GTTTGTGTGCAGGATGGTCTTGTGGGATGGGTGGGTGGTTGGTTGTTGTGGTTGGAAAAGGGGGGGGGTTGGTGGGGAGGAGGAGGGGGTGAGGGGTGGTGATGGGGGTGGAGAGGAGGGGGGTGTCGGGGGGGGGGGATTGGGTGGGGAAGAAGAAGGGGAGGGGAGGGTGGTGGTGGGGTGGGAAGAGGGGGTGGGAATGGGTGGTGGTGGGGTG
>NZ_VEDO01000181.1 GCF_007677875.1 Variovorax boronicumulans
TTAAATGATGCCCTCCAACCTCTTCATTCAACTCCCAGTAAACCCCCCCCCTAACTATAACCCTCCTAACCTACCCAAATTCCTTCTCCCGTAACTTCCCACCTCCACGAATCCCCTAACCATCCCCACACTCTCTCCTCCCCACACTCACCGAAGTTCAAATCTTTCTCATCATCCAATCTCCCCCCCCAAACACCCAAACACCCCATCAACCTT
>NZ_VEDO01000182.1 GCF_007677875.1 Variovorax boronicumulans
GGGTGTAGGTGAAAGGATGAATCTGGGAGAGGAGAAAGGTGGTGGGAACAGGGGGAGGGAGTTTGTTGAGGGGGGGATGGATGGGGAGGAGGGGTTGGAGGAGTTGAGGGGGAAGGTGTGGGGATGGGGGGGAAGGGGGTGTGGGGGGTGGGTGAGGAGGGGGGCGGGTAGACGGTGGAGAGGGCCACGTGGGGCGGGGTGGGGGGCTACGTGGGG
>NZ_VEDO01000183.1 GCF_007677875.1 Variovorax boronicumulans
CACTCCCCCCCTCTCCCCTTCCACAACCACTTCCACCACCCTCCCACCTACCCCTACTTCTCCCACGTCATCCAACCTTCACACCACACCCCCCTCCCCCTCTTCAACACCCCTCTCCCCCCCCCCACCAACCCCCTCCACTCCCGCCCCCGCTAACCCCCCCCACCCTGCCCCAGCCGCTGCCCCCGCATCTCCGGCACCCGCCCGTACACCAC
>NZ_VEDO01000184.1 GCF_007677875.1 Variovorax boronicumulans
TCAATGTTCGCCGTGAGATGGAGAACCTTGAGATTGGTGCACGGGAGAAGAGAGGGTGGTGGCTGTATGGCGGTTGGGTGTGTTGGGAGGTGGGGATGGTTGGACATGAGAGGGTGTAGGGGAGTGGTGAGTATGAGGATCTGGGAGATGTGGGGGAAGATAGAAAGGTCGAGTGGTTTTAGTTGGTTTATGGCAGGCGGGTGGGGGAAGCAAA
>NZ_VEDO01000185.1 GCF_007677875.1 Variovorax boronicumulans
GGCGGAGTTGGTGGACAGGCTGGGCGGGCGATGCTTGCTGAGCTTGGCGCTGGGGGCGGCCGCGAGAAAGATCGCGGAGGGGGAGATGTTGAAGGTGGTGCTGGAGGTGATGGAGGATGGGAGGGTGAGGGAGAAGAAGGGGGGGAAGGGGGGGTGGTGGTGGCGGATGAGGAGATGGGTGGAGGTGGGGCGGGGGTTGTGGGGCAGGGGGGGG
>NZ_VEDO01000186.1 GCF_007677875.1 Variovorax boronicumulans
AAGAAAAGTAAGTCCGGGTGTGGGGTGGATAGCCCCACCTCTGGACCTCGATCAGGCGTGGTGCTCGATAGAACACGCTGCGCAAGCATGAGCACCTGGGGCCGGGATGTGCGCCCGGCAGCGCAGTCACTTTCTCTTGCTCCGCCAAGAGAAAGTAACGGCGGCTTCAAAGGCCAAGTGCAACAGTTCGGTGTTTCAGCTCGCATGGCCAT
>NZ_VEDO01000187.1 GCF_007677875.1 Variovorax boronicumulans
GCGCTCAGCGATGTGAACGAAGCGCCGGTCGGCGCCGTGACCGACGTTGACCCTGCTGCCAACGCCGTGCCAGAGAACGCAGCCAACGGCTCGGTGGTGGGCATCACCGCCCAGGCCCTGGACCCCGACGGCACCGCCAGCGTCACCTATGGCCTCTCGAACAGTGCCGGTGGTCGCTTCACCATCGACGCCAGCACCGGCGTTGTGAC
>NZ_VEDO01000018.1 GCF_007677875.1 Variovorax boronicumulans
TTCGCCATCCGCGAGGGCGGCAAGACCGTCGGCGCCGGCGTGGTCGCCAAGATCATCGAGTGAGCGGAGCGCACACCATGAGCAACAAGCAGAAGATCCGCATCCGCCTGAAGGCTTTCGATTACAAGCTGATCGACCAGTCCGCCGCCGAGATCGTCGACACCGCCAAGCGCACCGGCGCCATCGTCAAGGGCCCCGTGCCCCTGCCGACGCGCATGAAGCGTTTCGACATCCTGCGTTCGCCGCACGTCAATAAGACCAGCCGTGACCAGTTCGAGATCCGCACGCACCAGCGCCTGATGGACATCGTCGACCCGACCGACAAGACCGTCGACGCGCTGATGAAGCTGGACCTGCCGGCCGGCGTGGACGTCGAGATCAAGCTGCAGTAAACGCGGCCTGATCAACCTCTTGTAGCCCGGAGTTGCCGATTCGGCAGCTCCGGGCTATAATTTTTGGCTCCGCGCATTTTGGGCGGGGAATCATCAACCATCTTCCACGAAAAAACGCTGCGGCCAATTGCAGTTGCAGCGGTGGAAGTTACGGAGAAAACAATGAGTCAAAGCAACTCCCTCGGGTTGCTGGGACGCAAGGTTGGGATGATGCGTTTGTTCACCGACGACGGCGATGCAGTGCCCGTCACGGTGGTCGACGTGTCCAACAACCGCGTGACCCAGGTCAAGACCCAAGAGAACGACGGCTACGTCGCTCTGCAGGTGACGTTCGGTGCACGCCGTGCTTCGCGCGTGACCAAGCCGCAAGCCGGCCACCTTGCCAAGGCAGGCGTGGAAGCCGGTGAAATCATCCAGGAATTCCGCGTGACGGCCGACGCCGCTGCGAAGTACGCCGCCGGTGCCACGCTGCCCGTCGCCGAACTCTTCGCCGTGGGCCAGAAGGTGGACGTGCAGGGCACGACCATCGGCAAGGGCTTCGCCGGCACGATCAAGCGCCACCACTTCGGTTCGCAGCGCGCCTCCCACGGTAACAGCCGTTCGCACAACGTGCCCGGCTCGATCTCCATGGCGCAGGATCCGGGCCGCGTGTTCCCGGGCAAGAAGATGTCGGGCCATCTGGGCGTCGACACCGTCACTACCCAAAACCTCGACGTGATCCGCGTCGACGAAGCCCGTCAGCTGCTGATGATCCGCGGCGCCGTTCCCGGCTCCAAGGGCGGCTTCGTGACGGTGCGTCCGGCCATCAAGGCCAAGACTGAAAAGGGAGCGAACTGATGCAGATCGAACTCCTGAACGACCAAGGCCAGGCCGCGTCCAAGGTGGACGTGCCCGACACCGTGTTCGGTCGTGACTACAACGAAGACCTGGTGCACCAGGTCGTGGTGGCCTACCAGGCCAACGCCCGCCAGGGCACGCGTGCGCAGAAGGACCGTGAACAGGTCAAGCACTCGACCAAGAAGCCTTTCAAGCAAAAGGGCACGGGTCGCGCACGTGCCGGTATGACGTCCTCGCCGCTGTGGCGTGGGGGCGGTCGGATCTTCCCGAACATGCCGGACGAAAACTTCACCCAGAAGCTGAACAAGAAGATGTACCGCGCCGGCATGGCATCCATCTTCTCGCAGCTCGCCCGCGAAGGCCGCCTGGCTGTCGTCGAGTCGCTGACGGTGGATTCGCCCAAGACCAAGGCCCTGGCCACGCGCCTGAAGGCCCTGAACCTGGCCTCTTCGGTCATGGTCATCGCCGACGAAGTCGACGAGAACCTGTACCTGGCCTCCCGCAACCTGGCCAACGTGCTGGTTGTCGAGCCGCGCTACGCCGATCCAGTGTCGCTGGTGCATTACAAGAAGGTCCTGGTGACCAAGGCCGCCATGGACAAACTCAAGGAGATGTTCGCATGAGCTCCTCCAAGACGAAGCAATTCGACGAAGGCCGTCTGATGCAGGTGCTGGTTGCGCCTGTCGTCTCCGAGAAGGCCACCATGGTCGCCGAGAAGTCCAACGCCGTCACCTTCAAGGTGCTGCAGGACGCGACCAAGCATGAGATCAAGGCCGCAGTGCAACTGCTGTTCAAGGTCGAGGTGAAGGGCGTGTCCGTGGTCAACACCAAGGGCAAGACCAAGCGCTTCGGCAAGTCCATCGGCCGCCGGGACAACGTGCGCAAGGCGTACGTGACCCTGCAACCGGGCCAGGAACTCCAACTGACCGGGGAGGCTGCATAACATGGCCGTCATCAAGATGAAGCCCACCTCGCCAGGCCGTCGCGGCATGGTGAAGGTGACGCGCGACCACCTGCACAAGGGTGCTGCGCACGCGCCGCTGCTGGAGCCGCAATTCCAGAAGGCCGGCCGCAACAACAACGGTCACATCACGACCCGTCACAAGGGCGGTGGCCACAAGCACCACTACCGTGTGGTGGACTTCGTGCGCAACAAGGACGGCATCCCGGCCAAGGTCGAACGCATCGAGTACGACCCGAACCGCTCCGCCCACATCGCGCTCGTGTGCTACGCCGACGGCGAGCGCCGCTACATCATCGCCCCGCGCGGTGTGGAAGTCGGTGCAACGCTGCTGTCGGGCGCAGAGGCCCCGATCCGCGCTGGCAACACGCTGCCGATCCGCAACATCCCCGTCGGTTCGACGATCCACTGCATCGAGCTGCAGCCGGGCAAGGGTGCGCAGATCGCGCGTTCCGCCGGTGCATCGGCTACGCTGCTGGCCCGCGAATCCGCCTACGCCCAGGTGCGTATGCGTTCGGGCGAAGTGCGCAAGATCCACATCGAGTGCCGCGCCACCATCGGTGAAGTCGCCAACGAAGAGCACAGCCTGCGCCGTCTGGGCAAGGCCGGTGCCACGCGCTGGCAAGGCATCCGTCCGACCGTTCGTGGCGTCGTCATGAACCCGGTGGACCACCCGCACGGTGGTGGTGAAGGCAAGACCGGTGAAGGTCGCCACCCCGTCGACCCGTGGGGCAACCTGACCAAGGGCTATCGCACCCGCAACAACAAGCGCACGCAGGTGATGATCGTGTCGCGTCGCAAGAAGTAAGGGATAGCACATGACCCGCTCTCTCAAGAAGGGTCCCTTTGTGGACCATCACCTGGTTGCCAAGGCCGACAAGGCCGTGACGACCAAGGACAAGAAGCCGATCAAGACCTGGTCGCGTCGCTCCATGATCCTGCCCGAGTTCATCGGCCTGACCATCGCCGTGCACAACGGCAAGCAGCACGTTCCGGTCTACATCACCGACCAGATGGTCGGTCACAAGCTGGGCGAGTTCGCACTGACCCGTACGTTCAAGGGTCACCCCGCGGACAAGAAAGTCCAGAAGAAGTAAGGAATGACCATGGAAACACGTGCAGTCCTGCGGGGTGTCCGTCTGTCGGTCGACAAAGGCCGTCTGGTGGCCGACCTGATTCGCGGCAAGAAGGTGGACCAAGCGCTGAACACGCTGCAATTCACGCAGAAGAAGGCCGCCGTCATCATCAAGAAGGTGCTGGAGTCCGCGATCGCGAACGCCGAGCACAACGACGGTGCCGACATCGACGAACTGAAGGTCAAGACCATCTACGTCGAACAAGGTGCCACGCTCAAGCGTTTCACCGCGCGCGCCAAGGGCCGCGGCAACCGCATCAGCAAGCCCACGTGCCACGTGTACGTGACGGTTGGCAACTGAGAGGCCTGGAAAGCTATGGGACAGAAAATCCATCCGACCGGCTTCCGCCTCGCGGTGAGCCGCAACTGGGCCAGCCGCTGGTACGCGAGCAACCGTGACTTCGCCGGCATGCTGGCCGAAGACATCAAGGTGCGCGAGTACCTGAAGACCAAGCTCAAGAACGCGTCCGTGTCGCGCGTGCTGATCGAGCGCCCCGCCAAGAACGCCCGCATCACGATCTTCTCGGCACGTCCGGGCGTCGTGATCGGCAAGAAGGGCGAGGACATCGAGAACCTCAAGCGCGAGCTGGCCAAGCAGCTGGGCGTGCCGGTGGCCGTCAATATCGAGGAAGTGCGCAAGCCCGAAATCGATGCCAAGCTGATCGCCGACAGCATCACCCAGCAGCTGGAAAAGCGCATCATGTTCCGCCGCGCCATGAAGCGCGCGATGCAGAACGCGATGCGCCTGGGCGCCCAGGGCATCAAGATCATGTCTGCCGGTCGTCTGAATGGCATCGAAATCGCCCGTACCGAGTGGTACCGCGAAGGCCGTGTGCCGCTGCACACGCTGCGCGCGGACATCGACTACGGCGTGTCCGAAGCCAAGACCACCTACGGCGTCATCGGCGTCAAGGTCTGGGTCTACAAGGGCGACACCCTGGGCCGTGGCGATGCACCCGTGGCGCAGGAGCCGCGTGCCGAGGAAGAGCGTCGTCCGCGTGGCCCGCGCCGCGATGGCCGCCCCGGTGATCGTCCTGCCGGCCGTGGCCCCCGCCGCGACGGTGGCGACCGCCCCAATGAAACCGCAGGCGCGAATGCGCCGAAATCTACCGTTCAGCGCGTCCGCAAGGTAGCCGCGCCGGCAGCCGGTGCTGCCGACGGTAAAGGAGAGTAATCATGTTGCAACCCGCTCGCCGCAAATACCGCAAAGAGCAAAAGGGCCGTAACACGGGCGTCGCCACACGCGGCAGCTCGGTCGCCTTTGGCGATTTCGGCCTGAAGTGCACCGACCGCGGCCGCCTGACGGCGCGCCAGATCGAGTCGGCCCGTCGTGCGATCTCCCGCCACGTCAAGCGTGGTGGCCGCATCTGGATCCGCGTGTTCCCGGACAAG
Organism: Variovorax boronicumulans; assembly: GCF_007677875.1. Classification (GTDB taxonomy): domain Bacteria; phylum Pseudomonadota; class Gammaproteobacteria; order Burkholderiales; family Burkholderiaceae_C; genus Pseudorhodoferax; species Pseudorhodoferax boronicumulans_A. Next base: position 4,718 of record NZ_VEDO01000018.1, read on the forward strand.
CCCATCTCGCAGAAGCCCGCCGAAGTCCGGATGGGTAACGGCAAGGGCAACCCCGAGTACTACGTGGCCGAGATCCAGCCCGGCAAGATCGTGTTCGAAATCGTCGGTGTTCCCGAAGAGCTCGCCCGCGAAGCGTTCCGCCTGGCTGCCGCCAAGCTGCCGCTGCGCACGACCTTCGTGACGCGCATGATCGGCCAGTGAGCGAGGAGACCTGAATGTCCAAGATCACGGAATCCCGCAAGAACCTGCAAGCCAAGGACGTCGCCGGCCTCGAAGCCGAAGTCAAGGCGCTGCAGAAGGCCCATTTCGGTCTGCGCATGCAAAAGGGCACGCAGCAGCTGAACAACACCGCAACGCTGCGCAGCACGCGCCGCGAGATCGCGCGCGCCAAGACCATCCTGGCCCAAAAGCGCAGCGCCGATGCGGCCGCCAAGTAAGGAGTAGCACCATGACGGAAGCGAAACCCTCCCTCAAGCGCACTCTGATCGGCAAGGTCGTCAGCGACAAGCGCGCCAAGACGGTGACGGTGCTGATCGAGCGCCGCGTCAAGCACGAGCTCTACGGCAAGATCGTGGCCCGTTCCAGCAAGTACCACGCCCACGACGAAAAGGGCGAGTACAAGCTGGGCGACACCATCGAGATCACCGAAAGCCGGCCGATCTCCAAGACCAAGACCTGGGTTGCGACCCGTCTGGTCCAGAAGGCCCCCGAGCTCTGATGGTTTGCCGGCAGTGCCGGCATCGCAAGCGATTGAAAACGGCCCACAATGTGGGCCGTTTTTCTTTTTCAACACGCTACAGGAGAGCACACATGATCCAAGTCGGCGACAGCCTGCCCAGCACCACGCTGATGGAGTATTCCGAAGTCGAGGGCGAGGGCTGCAGCATCGGCCCCAATCCGGTCGATGTGGCCAAAGCGAGCGCAGGCAAGACGATCGCGCTGTTCGCGCTGCCGGGTGCCTTCACGCCCACCTGTTCGGCCAAGCATGTGCCGGATTACGTCGAGAACCAGGCCGCGCTCAAGGCAGCCGGCGTGGACGAGATCTGGTGCGTGAGCGTGAACGACGCGTTCGTGATGGGCGCCTGGGCGCGGGACCAGAAGACCGCTGGCAAGGTCCGCATGCTGGCCGATGGGAGTGCAGACTTCGCCAAGGCCACCGGCCTGACGCTGGACCTCACGGCGCGCGGCATGGGCCTGCGCAGCAACCGCTACTCCATGCTGGTCAAGGACGGCAAGGTCGCGGCGCTGAACGTGGAAGCACCGGGCAAGTTCGAAGTCAGCGACGCCGCCACCCTGCTCAAGCAGGCCCAGGGCTGAGGTCCTGCAGGCCGGCCGCGCTCAGAGCTCGGCCTTGAGGTAGTGCGCGCCCGCGATCGGATTGTGGTAGTAGGGCGGCACTTCTTGGAACCCCAGTTCTTCGTACAAGGCGCGAGCTGCCTCCATGTCGTCCAGTGTGTCGAGCAGCACGCAGCCGTAGCCGGCGCGGCGGCCTGCGTCCAGGGCCTGCTCGGCCAGTTGCCGGCCCAGGCCGAAACCGCGAAAGGCCTTGCGCACATACAGGCGCTTCATCTCGCAGGCGTTGGCATAGTCCGTGTCATCCAGCGGCCGCAGCGCGCAGCAGCCGGCCACGGCATCGTCGACCAGTGCCAGCAGCAGCGCACCGCGCGGGGCGGCATAGACGCCGGGCAGCGAAGCGAGCTCGGCGTCGAACTGCTGGAACTGCAGGTCCACACCGAGGCTGGCCGCGTATTCGGAGAAGATTTCACGGGTCGCGTCCAGCAGCGCAGGGTCGTCGGGCTGGATGATGCTGATCCTTGGCATCGGCAGGCGGGCAGGCGAGGGCACGGCCCAGTGTAGCGACTCGGACGGCGGTCCCCAACCCGGGTGCTCCCGGGTGGACGCGCTCAAGCCTCGGCCAACAGCTTCTCGATCAGGCGGTGCAGCTCGGCGAAGTCTGGCTCGCCCACGTAGCGTTTGACGATCTCGCCGCGCTTGTTGACGACGAAGGTCGTGGGCGTCAGCTGGATGTCGCCCCAGGCCTTGGCCACACTGCCGGTGTTGTCGATGGCCACGCGGAACGGCAGCTTGCGCGTCTCGGCGAAGTTCACGACATAGCTGGGCGGGTCGTACTGCATGGCGACGGCCAGCGTGTCGTAGCCCTGCCGGCTGTACTTGTCGTGGGTGGCGACGATGCGCGGCATCTCGGCCACGCAGGTCACGCAACTCGTGGCCCAGAAGTTGACCAGCGTGACGCGGCCCTTCATCGCCTGCGTGTCCACGGTGCTGCCGTCCAGCAGCACATACCTGGCATCCGGCGCCGGCGTAGGGGCGGCCATGACGTGGTAACCGAGTGCGCCGGCGGTCAGCAGGACGGCGACAGCGGCGAGGGAGTAGAGCTTTTTCATGGCGGTGAGGGCAGACCGGAAGAGCGACTCGGCAAATGCGGAAAAGTTCGGCAGCCTGGCGCATTCAGCGCGCATGGGCCCGCGACAGGCCGTACAGCAGTGTGCTGGCCAGCTGGCTGCGCAGATTGTGCAGCGTCAGACTGTCCTCGCGCATCCACTGGGTCAGCGAAGCGCTGGCTGCGTCCGGTGCGATCTCGATCCAGGGGATGTCGGGCGCCGCGCTCTGCAGTTCCTGCTGCAGGCGCTGCGTCGCGGCATCGATGTTGCGGGCGTCCACGAGCACGAGGTCGGCCCGGGTCTGGGCGAACTGGCGCTGTGCCGCGGTGCCGGTCGCCACCCAGTCGACCAGGGCGCCCAGGCTTTCGCAGACATGCTCGACCTCCAGGCGCACCACTTCGTGCCGCGTGATCAGCAGCACACGCTGGTGCTGCAACGGCACGGCCGCGCTGCCCACCAGCGAATCCTGGCTGGTCAGCAGGTCGCCGGGAAGCGGGTCGGGTGCGACCTCGTGCAACTGCTGCAGGCCCAAGGTCAGCACCGTTTCATCGCCGTGGTTCTGGCGGGCCAGCCGGCTGCCCGTCGCGCGTGCCAGCGTCTCCAGCAAGTGCCAGGACAGGCGTTGCCGCTTGTCCGGGGCAGTGGGGGCGGCACCCTCGGCGCGCAGGCGCAGGCGCAGCAGGGCGATGGCCATGTCGCCGGAGGCGTCGATCGAGACCGCGAGGCTGTGGTCGGGCCGGATGCACCAGGCGATGGCTGCATCGAGCAGGCGCTGCAGCAACTCGGCGTCGTTGGCGACCCAGGCCGGCGCGGTGCTTTGCTGACGCACCTGGACCCGGTGGCGCTGCATGCTGGGCATCTGCCGCGCCAAGGCCTGCGACAAGAGGATGTCCAGGCGTTGCGGCTGGCCCGTGGCAGGGCGCAGCGACTCGGCCAGCGCCGCCAGTTGCCGGCTCTGTTGCGCGATTTGCAAGCCGTCTTCCACCGCAGCGCCGAGCCGCTGCAGCTCGGCGCGCGAGATCTTGCCGCTGCGCAGGAACGCCTGGACGATGGCGTGCGCCTCCTCCATCGGCGGTCCGAGTGCGTCGCCGATGTCCGTGGCCAGGCTGGCATGGGCGCGCGCCGTCCCCGACGCCGTCGCTGTCGGGTGCAGCGGCAAGGGCGGTATGCCGGGCATTGCCGGATCGGGGTCTGGGTCGTGGGTCATGGGCAGCTCTTCAGTTTAATGGGCCGGTTACCGGTTGCACGCGCTCGATAATCCGCGCCATGACGAGCCCCCGCCCCTGGTCTGCCACGCTGCTGGCGGCCATGCTGCTGGCGTGCAGCCCCGCACTGAACTGGCGGGAAGTCCGCATCGACGGAATGCCCTTGCGCCTGCTGCTGCCCTGCAAGCCCGACCGTGCCGAACGTGAGGTCGCGATGGGCGGGCGCCAGCTGCCGCTGCGCATGCTGGGTTGCGACGCCGATGGCGCCACCTTCGCGGTCTCGCATGTGCTGGCAGCGCCCGCCGCAGGGCTGGACGCGGCTGCGTTGCTGCAAGGCTGGAAGGCTGCCGTGCTGGCCCATGTGCAGGCCAAGGCCGTGGTCGAAGAGGGCTGGGCTCCGGCCGGCGTGGGCATCATGGGTTCCGCGTTGCGCCTGCGTGCCGAGGGCCGCAAGGCCGATGGCGAAGCCGTCGCCATGCAGGCGGTGTGGTTCGCCACGGCCGATGCGGCGGGCCTGCATCTCGTGCATGCTGTCGTGTTTGCGCCGCAGGCGCGCGCCGAGGTGGCGGAAAGCTTTTTCTCCAGTTTTGCGCCGGCACCATAATCCCGCAGTCATGACCGGCATCCTGATCGTCGCCCATGCGCCGCTGGCGCACGCACTGCGGCAGTGCGCACTGCACGTATTTCCCGACTGCGAGCGCGGCGTGCAGGCGCTGGACGTGCAGCCCCATGTGTCTCCGGACGAAACCTTCAGCACGGCCCGCATTGCGATGGCGCAGATGGGCAATGCCCCGGTCCTCGTGCTGACCGATGTGTTCGGCGCGACGCCCTGCAACGTGGCGCAGCGCCTGGTGGATGGCGTGCGCAGCAAGCTGGTGGCAGGCGTCAACCTGCCCATGCTGTTGCGCACCGTCAGCTACCGGCACGAACCGCTGGAAGCGCTCGTTTCGCGCGCCCTGGTGGGTGGGACGCAGGGGGTCATGCAGGTGGCGATCACGGCGCCGCAGAACCAGGCAAGGAAGAGGAATGATCAAAGCCACCACGAGCATCAACAATAAGCTCGGGCTGCACGCCCGCGCGTCCGCCAAGCTGACCAAGCTGGCGGGCAGCTTTCCGTGCGAAGTCTGGATCGCGAAGGGCGAGCGCCGCGTGAATGCCAAGAGCATCATGGGCGTGATGATGCTGGCGGCCGGGCTGGGCAGCACCGTGGTCATCGACACCGAAGGGCCGCAGGAACAGGAAGCCATGGACGCCGTGCTGGCGCTGATCGCCGACAAATTCGGCGAAGCCGAGTGAGCGCTGCGATGCGGAGCATGCGGTGACCTTTTCTCTGCACGGCTTGCCGGTGGCACGCGGCGTGGCAATTGGCCGCGCCGTGCTGATGGCGTCCAGCCGCGTCGAGGTGGCGCACTACTTCATCAAGCCCGAGCGCATCGCCAGCGAGATCGACCGGCTGCGTTCTGGCCGCAACGCCGTCATCGACGAGTTGCACCGCCTTCAGCTCAGCGTGGCCCAGATGGGCCCGAACGACGCGCCGCACGAACTCTCGGCCATGCTGGACGTGCACCTCATGCTGCTGCAGGACGAGGCCCTCACCAGCGGCGTCAAGCACTGGATCACCGATCGCCTCTACAACGCCGAATGGGCGTTGACCACGCAGCTGGAGATCATCGCGCGCCAGTTCGACGAGATGGAGGACGAGTACCTGCGCGAGCGCAAGGCCGACCTCGAGCAGGTCGTCGAGCGCATCCTGCGCTACATGAAGGGCGTGGCCTCGCCGGTGGCGCCGCCGACCACGCCACGCCGCAAGACCCAGCAGGATCTGCTGCTGGACGACACCGTGGACGTGCCGTTGGTGCTGATCGCGCACGACCTGTCGCCGGCCGACATGCTGCAGTTCAAGCAAAGCGTGTTCGCCGGCTTCGTGACCGACGTGGGGGGCAAGACCTCGCACACGGCCATCGTGGCGCGCAGCATGGACATCCCGGCCGTGGTGGGTGCGCGCGCGGCCAGCCAGGTGGTGCGCCAGGATGACTGGGTCATCATCGATGGCGATGCCGGCGTGGTCATCGTCGATCCCTCGGCCATCATCCTGGCGGAGTACGGGTTCAAGCAGCGCCAGGGAGAGCTCGAGCGTGAACGCCTGGCGCGCCTGCGCCACACGCCGGCCATCACGCTGGACGGCGAACGCATCGAACTGCTGGCTAACATCGAGATGCCTGACGACGCGCCGGGTGCCTTCAAGGCCGGTGCGGCCGGTGTCGGGCTGTTCCGCAGCGAATTCCTGTTCATGGGCCGCCAGGGCCACCTGCCCGACGAGGAAGAGCAATACCAGGCCTACCGCCGCGCCGTGCTGGGCATGGAAGGCCTGCCGGTCACGATCCGCACGGTCGACGTGGGCGCCGACAAGCCGCTGGACCGCGCGACCAAGGACGAGGCGCACCTGAATCCGGCGCTGGGCCTGCGCGCGATCCGCTGGAGCTTGGCCGACCCGGCCATGTTCCGCACCCAGCTGCGCGCCATTCTGCGTGCGGCCGTGCACGGCCCGGTGAATCTGCTGATCCCGATGCTGGCCCATGGCAGCGAGATCCGGCAGACGCTGTCGCTGATCGACTTCGCGCGTGCGGAGCTCGACAACCGCGGCGTGGCCCACGGCGCCGTGCATCTGGGCGCCATGATCGAGGTGCCGGCCGCCGCGCTGATGGTGCGCATGTTTCTCAGGTACTTCGATTTCCTGTCGATCGGCACCAACGATTTGATCCAGTACACGCTGGCGATCGACCGGGCCGACGAATCGGTCGCCCATCTGTACGACCCACTGCACCCGGCCGTGCTGCGGCTGCTGGCCGACACCATCGCGGAATGCCGCGCCCAGGGCAAGGGGGTCAGCGTGTGCGGCGAGATGGCCGGTGACGTGCAGTTCACGCGGCTGCTGCTGGGCCTGGGTCTGCGCAGCTTCTCGATGCACCCGGCGCAGATCCTGGCCGTCAAGCAGGAGGTGCTGCGCGCCGACGCTGGCAAGCTGGCGGCGTGGGCGCAGCAGGTGCTCTCGACCGAAGACCCGGCCGCGCTGCTGCTGGCGAAGGGCTGAGCGCCCTGCCGGGGCTCAGTGGGCAGCCAGCACGTGGCCGGCCTGCTGGTCGGCGTGGTAGCTGGAGCGCACCATGGCGCCCACGGCGGCATGGCTGAAGCCCATCTTGTAGGCCTCTTCCTCGAACATCTTGAAGGTGTCCGGGTGCACGTAGCGGCGCACCGGGAGGTGGCTGGTGCTGGGTGCGAGGTACTGGCCGATGGTCAGCATGTCGATGTCGTGTGCGCGCATGTCGCGCATCACCTGCAGGATCTCTTCGTCGGTTTCGCCCAGGCCGACCATGATGCCGCTCTTGGTCGGCACAGTGGGATGCAAGGCCTTGAACTTCTTGAGCAGGTTCAGGCTGAACTGGTAGTCGCTGCCGGGGCGGGCCTGCTTGTACAGGCGCGGTGCGGTTTCCAGGTTGTGGTTCATCACATCGGGCGGTGCGGCCTTCAGGATCTCCAGCGCACGGTCGTCGCGGCCGCGGAAATCCGGCACCAGGATTTCGATCTGCGTCGACGGCGACAACGCGCGCGTCTGGCGGATGCACTCGACGAAATGGCCGCTGCCGCCGTCGCGCAGGTCGTCGCGGTCCACGCTGGTGATGACCACGTACTTCAGCCGCAGCTTGGCGATGGTCTTGGCCAGGTTCAGCGGTTCGTCCGGGTCCAGCGGATCGGGGCGGCCGTGGCCGACGTCGCAGAACGGGCAACGTCGCGTGCACTTGTCGCCCATGATCATGAAGGTGGCCGTGCCCTTGCCGAAGCACTCGCCGATGTTCGGGCAGGAGGCTTCCTCGCAGACCGTGTGCAGGTTGCTCTCGCGCAGGATCTGCTTGATCTCGTAGAAACGCGTGGTCGGCGAGCCGGCCTTGACGCGGATCCAGTCGGGCTTTTTGAGCGTCTCGGCCTGCTCGACCTTGACAGGGATGCGCGAGAGCTTGGCTGCGGCCTTCTGCTTGGCGGATGCGTTGTAGCTGGCGGCGTCTTGCGCGTCGCGGACGACTTCGGTGCTGCTCATGGCGGTCAGGGGGCGAGGTGGGCGGCGAGCTTGTCGCTCAACACCGACGCTGCTTCGTTCCAGGTGATGGGGACGCCGATTGTAGAAAGGTCCACCGTTTGCAGCCCGGCATAGCCGCAAGGGTTGATGCGGCCGAAGGGCTCCAGGTCCATGGCCACGTTGAGCGCCACGCCGTGGTAGGTGCAGTGCCGGCTGACCTTGATGCCCAGCGCGGCGATCTTGCCCAGGCCGGTGAAGCGCGGCTCCTCGCCCGCTGGCGTCGGTTCCAGCCGGGCATGGCCGAACGGGTCGTCCAGGCGCACGTAGATGCCCGGCGCGCCGCGCACGCGGTGGCCGGTCACGCCGAAGTGGGCCAGCGTGCGCAGCGCCGCCTCCTCGATGCGGTGCACGTACTCCTTGACGTAGTAGCCGGCACGCTGGAGATCGATCAGCGGGTAGGCGACCACCTGGCCAGGGCCGTGGTAGGTGGCCTGGCCGCCACGGTTGGTGGCCAGCACCGGGATGTCGCCAGGCAGAAGCAGATGCTCGGGCTTGCCGGCCAGGCCCTGCGTGAACACGGGCGGATGCTCGCAGACCCACAGCGCATCGGGCGTGCTGGCGTTGCGTGCGGCCGTGAAGGCCTGCATCTCGGCGCAGATGGCGGCGCAGTCGACGCGGCCGCGCTGTTCGATGCGGATCGTGGACACGCGCTTACAACACCACCTTGACCATGGGGTGCGTGCTGAGCGTGCGGTAGAGCTCGTCGAGTTGCTCGCGCGAGGTGGCCGTCACCGTGACCGTCACACCCAGGTAGTTGCCGGCCTTGCTCTCGCGCAGCTCGACCGTGCTGGCGTCAAAGCCAGGATCGAACTGGCGCGCGATGCTCGTCACAGCGTGCACGAAGCCATCGGCTTTGGTACCCATGACCTTGATCGGAAACAGCGAGGGAAAGTCGATCAGCGAGTCCTTGCGCGCTTCGGGTTGCGGAGTGTTGGCGGTGTCGGTCATGGCTTGGATTCCTGTTGGACGCCGGCTTTGGCCTGCTGGTGGAGCGCGTACAAGCGCATGTAGATGGGGCCGGGTCGGCCGTTGCTAACGGGGTGGATGCCGTCGCCAGAGATGAAGCCGCGGTCCGGCACATGGACCTTGGCATCGCGCAATGGCGGCAATGTGGCATGGCGACGGGGCCTGTCGGGCGGTGCGGCAGAGGTCATGAAAGCGCAAATCCAACGCCGCAAGCGTGAAGCTTTCGAGCGCCAGGGGTTTCTACGTATAATAAGTGGCTTTGCGAAATTCTCGGGGGAGGCTTCACAAGCTGCGGCAGATGGCGCCCATGCGCTGCCTGCCACGCGGCCTGAAAGCACATCGCAGCAGGAGCCATAACCAATGAACCAACAAGCTCTTGCATCCGAGATGGACGCTGAAGTCGCAGATTTCAAGCCCTTGACCGCCGAAGAGGCGCAACGCTTGCGCGACGCAAACCCTGTGCTCTCGCCCTGGTGGGTGATTGCGGCCCAGCTGGGCGCGGGTCTGCTCGTTGCGATGATTGCGCTGTTGTGGGTGCGCGAGTGGTCGGCCGCCTGGTCCGCGCTGTATGGCGCACTGGCGATCGCCCTGCCTGCCGCCTTGTTCGTGCGGGCCATGCGCATCTCGCCCGCGAACTCGCAGGCAGCGATGCTGAGGTTCGCGGTTTGGGAGATGGTCAAGCTGGGCCTGAGCGTGTTGATGCTCGGTGCGGCCTGGTGGTTGATCGCAGACCTGCACTGGCTGGCCATGCTGGCCGGTGTGGTGGCTGCACTGAAGATGTATTGGCTGGCCCTGGTGGCTCGGCCGAAGTTGTTGAAAACGGAACTGAAGAGACCTTGAAAGATGGCCGCTGAAGGACACGCACCGACCGCAAGTGAGTACATCGTCCACCACTTGCAGCACTGGCAGGTGGATTGGGGTCTCAATCCCGTGAAGCAGACGGCCATCGTCGACTTCAACGTCATCAACCTGGACTCGGTCCTGTACTCGGTGATCCTGGGTGTGATCGGCTGCTTCGTGATGTGGCTGGCTGCGCGCAAGGCGTCCTCGGGCGTGCCCGGTCGCTTCCAGGCCGCGGTCGAGATCCTGGTCGAGATGGTCGACAACCAGGCCAAGGCCAACATCCACAACGCGCAGAGCCGCAAGTTCATCGCCCCGCTGGCATTGACCGTGTTCGTCTGGATCTTCCTGATGAACGCCATGGACATGCTGCCGGTCGACCTGCTGCCGGCCGCCTGGACCCAGGTCTACAGTGCGCTGGGTCACGATCCGCACCATGCCTACATGCGCGTCGTGCCGACGGCCGACCTGTCCACCACGCTGGGCCTGTCCACCTCCGTGCTGTTCCTGTGTTTCCTGTACAGCGTCAAGATCAAGGGTCTGGGCGGCTGGGGCCACGAACTCATCACTGCTCCTTTCGGCGCCCACCCCGTGCTGTGGCCCATCAACCTGCTGATGCAGGGCATCGAATATCTTGCCAAGACCGTCTCGCATGGCATGCGGTTGTTCGGCAACATGTATGCAGGCGAACTGGTGTTCATGTTGATTGCCCTGATGGGTGGCGCCATGGCCTTCAGCTTCTCCGGCATGGCACTCACGTTGGGTCACGTGGTCGCTGGCTTCATCTGGGCGGTGTTCCACATCCTCGTGATCACGCTGCAGGCTTTCATCTTCATGATGCTGACGCTCATCTATCTGGGCCAGGCACATGAGGCGCACTGATCGCCCGTAGCAGTTTTCTCTCGTTTCTTTCTCTCTTGCCTTTTCATTTATCTAAGGAGTCATCATGGCAAACGTTCTCGGTCTCGTCGCTCTGGCTTGTGGTTTGATCGTCGGTCTCGGCGCGATCGGTGCTTCCATCGGTATTGCCCTGATGGGTGGCAAGTTCCTCGAGTCCTCGGCACGTCAACCCGAACTCATGAACGACCTGCAAACCAAGATGTTCATCTTGGCCGGTCTGATCGACGCGGCCTTCCTGATCGGTGTGGCCATCGCCCTGCTGTTCGCCTTCGCCAACCCGTTCATCGCTGCACTGCCCGCCGCCTGATTTCGCGTCCGACGCCCCAGCCTAGAGTAGAGGAGTGTTGACGTGAGTATCAACGCAACCCTGTTCGTTCAGGCCGTCGTCTTCCTGCTGCTGGTGCTGTTCACGATGAAGTTCGTGTGGCCGCCCATTGCAAAGGCGCTGGATGAACGGGCACAGAAAGTCGCAGCCGGCCTGGCGGCCGCCGAGAAGGCCAAGGCCGAACTCAGCTCCGCCAACCAGCGCGTCGAACAGGAACTGGCAGCCTCGCGCAACGAGACCGCCAGCCGCCTGGCCGATGCCGAGCGCCGCGCCCAGCAGATCATCGACGAGGCCAAGAGCCGCGCCACGGAAGAGGCCGCCAAGATCGTGGCCGCCGCGCGCGACGAAGCCGAGCACCAGACCGTGCGTGCGCGCGAGGCCCTGCGCGAGCAGGTCGCCGTGCTGGCCGTCAAGGGTGCCGAACAGATCCTGCGCAAGGAAGTCAACGCCGGCGTGCACGCAGAACTGCTGCAGCGCCTGAAGACGGAACTCTGAGGACGCCATGGCCGAACTCGCGACCATTGCGCGTCCCTATGCAGAGGCCTTGTTCAAGGCCAGCGCGTCCGACCTGAACGGCGCGCAGGCCTGGCTCGACCAGCTGGCGGCTGTGGCCGGCCAGCCGGACCTGCTGCAGGTCGCTGCCAACCCCAAGGTCACGCATGCCCAGGTGTTCGACCTGATCGCCGGCCTGGTGCCGCAGGGCCTGCCCGAAGCGGGCAAGAACTTCCTGCGTGTGCTGATCGACAACGATCGCCTGGCTGCCCTGCCCGAAGCGGCAGCGCAGTTTCGCGCGTCGAAGAACGCCGCGACGGGCGCATCCGACGCGGTGGTCTACAGCGCCTTCCCGATCGATGCGCAGGCGTTGCAGGAAGTCTCGGCCACGCTGGAACAGCGCTTCGGCCGCAAGCTGACGACCCGGGTCGAGATCGATCCGGCACTGATCGGCGGCATCCGTGCCGTGGTCGGTGACGAGGTGCTGGACACCTCGGTCAAGGCCCGCCTGGAACAGATGAAAGCTGCGCTCACCGCTTGATGCGGTCGGCGACGGTGTCTCCCACTATTGAATAAGGAAAGAGTCATGCAGCTCAATCCCGCAGAAATTTCCGAACTGATCAAGAGCCGCATCGAAGGCCTCGGCGTCAACGCCGACATCCGCAACCAGGGCACCGTCGTCTCCGTGACCGACGGCATCGTGCGCGTGCACGGCCTGTCGGACGTGATGCAGGGCGAAATGCTGGAATTCCCGGCCGCTCCCAGCGGCGCGCAGACCTTCGGTCTGGCCCTGAACCTGGAGCGCGACTCGGTCGGCGCGGTGATTCTGGGCGAGTACGAGCACATTTCCGAAGGCGACACCGTCAAGTGCACCGGCCGCATTCTGGAAGTGCCGGTTGGTCCCGAGCTGGTCGGCCGCGTGGTCAACGCGCTCGGCCAGCCGATCGACGGCAAGGGTCCTGTCAACGCCAAGCTGACGGACGTGATCGAGAAGGTCGCTCCCGGCGTGATCGCCCGCAAGTCGGTCGACCAGCCGATGCAGACCGGCCTGAAGTCCATTGACTCCATGGTGCCTGTCGGCCGTGGCCAGCGCGAGCTGATCATCGGCGACCGCCAGACCGGCAAGACCGCCGTGGCGATCGACGCAATCATCAACCAGAAGGGTCAGAACATGACCTGCGTCTACGTTGCGATCGGCCAGAAGGCTTCGTCGATCAAGAACGTGGTGCGCGCTCTGGAGCAGGCCGGCGCGATGGAATACACCATCGTCGTGGCCGCTTCGGCTTCCGAATCCGCTGCCATGCAGTACCTGTCGGCCTACTCGGGCTGCACGATGGGCGAGTACTTCCGCGACCGCGGCGAAGACGCGCTGATCGTCTACGACGACCTGTCCAAGCAGGCCGTGGCCTACCGCCAAGTCTCGCTACTGCTGCGCCGCCCGCCGGGCCGCGAAGCTTACCCCGGCGACGTGTTCTACCTGCACAGCCGTCTGCTCGAACGCGCCGCCCGCGTGAACGCCGACTACGTGGAAGCCTTCACCAAGGGTGAAGTCAAGGGCAAGACCGGTTCGCTGACCGCCCTGCCGATCATCGAAACGCAGGCCGGCGACGTGTCCGCCTTCGTGCCGACCAACGTGATCTCGATCACTGACGGCCAGATCTTCCTGGAAACCAGCCTGTTCAACGCCGGCATCCGTCCCGCCATCAACGCCGGTATCTCGGTGTCGCGCGTGGGCTCCTCGGCCCAGACGAAGATCATCAAGGGCCAGTCCGGCGGTATCCGTACCGACCTGGCCCAGTACCGTGAGCTGGCTGCGTTCGCGCAGTTCGCTTCCGACCTGGACGAAGCCACCCGCAAGCAGCTGGACCGCGGCGCCCGCGTGACGGAACTGCTCAAGCAGGCCCAGTACGCTCCGCTGCCGATCAGCCTGATGGGCGCCACGCTGTTCGCCGTGAACAAGGGCTTCATGGACGACATCGACGTCAAGAAGGTGCTGCCGTTCGAGCACGGCCTGCACGCCTACCTGAAGGACAAGAACGCTGCCCTGCTGGCCAAGCTCGAATCGAGCAAGGCCCTGGACAAGGATGCGGAAGCCGAGCTGTCGGCCGCCATCGGCGCGTTCAAGAAGTCCTTTGCCTGATCACCTGAGCGAAGGAGTCTTGCATGTCTGCTGGTAAAGAGATTCGCGGCAAGATCAAGTCGGTCGAGAACACCAAGAAGATCACCAAGGCCATGGAAATGGTCTCGGTGTCCAAGATGCGCAAGGCCCAGGACCGGATGCGTGCAGCGCGTCCGTACGCCACCAAGATCCGCGACATCGCGGCCCACCTTGGCGAGGCGAACCCCGAGTACACGCACGCCTTCATGAAGACGAACGAAGCCAAGGATGTCGGCTTCATCGTCGTCACGACCGACAAGGGTCTGTGCGGTGGCTTGAACACCAACCTGTTGCGCCTGGTGACGGGCAAGCTGCGCGATGTGCAGGCCGCTGGCGGTACGCCGCTGACGGTGGCCATCGGCGGCAAGGGCCTGGGCTTCTTGAACCGCATGAACGCCAAGGTCGTCTCGCACGTGACGCACCTGGGTGACACGCCGCACCTGGACAAGCTGATTGGCCCCGTCAAGGTGCTGCTCGACGCGTATGCCGAGGGCAAGCTGGGCGCGGTCTACCTCTGCTACACCCGCTTCATCAACACGATGCGGCAGGAGTCGGTGGTCGAGCAGTTGCTGCCGCTGTCGAACACGAAGATCCGTGACGAGGCCAAGGCCGAAGCCACGACCAGCGCGCACAGCTGGGACTACATCTACGAGCCCGACGCGCAGTCCGTCATCGACGAGCTGCTGGTCCGCTACGTGGAGGCGCTGGTCTACCAGGCCGTGGCAGAGAACATGGCGTCGGAGCAGTCCGCGCGCATGGTCGCCATGAAAGCCGCGACCGACAACGCCGGCAATGTGATTGCCGAGCTCAAGCTGGTCTACAACAAGTCGCGTCAGGCGGCGATCACGAAGGAACTCTCCGAGATCGTCGCGGGTGCTGCCGCGGTCTGACGGCCCCACCCCGATTCAAATTTTTGGAGCAAAGGAGCACCAAATGGCTCAAGCACAAGGCAAGATTGTTCAATGTATCGGCGCTGTGGTGGACGTCGAGTTCCCGCGCGACCAGATGCCCAAGGTCTACGACGCGCTGAAGATGGAAGGCTCGGCGCTGACGCTGGAAGTCCAGCAGCAGCTCGGTGACGGCGTGGTCCGCACCATTGCACTGGGTTCGTCCGACGGCCTGCGCCGCGGCTCCGTGGTGTTCAACACCTCGGCGCCGATCACGGTGCCGGTCGGCAAGGCGACGCTGGGCCGCATCATGGACGTGCTGGGCAGCCCGATCGACGAGCGCGGCCCGGTCGACCAGACCCTGACCGCCTCCATCCACCGCAAGGCCCCGGCCTACGACGAGCTGTCGCCCTCGCAGGAACTGCTGGAAACCGGCATCAAGGTGATCGACCTGGTGTGCCCGTTTGCCAAGGGCGGCAAGGTGGGCCTGTTCGGCGGCGCCGGCGTGGGCAAGACCGTGAACATGATGGAACTCATCAACAACATCGCCAAGGCCCACAGCGGTCTGTCGGTGTTCGCTGGGGTGGGCGAGCGCACCCGTGAAGGCAACGACTTCTACCACGAGATGGCCGACTCCGGCGTCGTGAACCTGGAGAACCTGCCCGAGTCCAAGGTGGCCATGGTCTACGGCCAGATGAACGAGCCCCCGGGCAACCGTCTGCGCGTGGCCCTGACCGGCCTGACCATCGCCGAGTCCTTCCGCGACGAAGGCAAGGACGTGCTGTTCTTCGTGGACAACATCTACCGCTACACGCTGGCCGGTACCGAGGTGTCCGCTCTGCTGGGTCGCATGCCTTCTGCCGTGGGCTACCAGCCGACGCTGGCCGAGGAAATGGGCCGCCTGCAAGAGCGCATCACCTCGACCAAGGTGGGCTCGATCACTTCCATCCAGGCCGTGTACGTGCCGGCGGACGACTTGACCGACCCCTCGCCCGCCACGACCTTCGCCCACCTGGATTCCACCGTGGTGCTGTCGCGCGACATCGCTTCGCTGGGCATCTACCCGGCCGTGGACCCGCTGGACTCCACCAGCCGCCAGCTGGACCCGCTGGTGGTCGGCGCCGACCACTACGACACGGCCCGCGCCGTGCAGGGCACGCTGCAGCGCTACAAGGAACTGCGCGACATCATCGCGATCCTGGGCATGGACGAACTCGCGCCGGAAGACAAGCTGGCCGTGGCGCGCGCCCGCAAGATCCAGCGTTTCCTGTCGCAGCCCTTCCACGTCGCTGAAGTGTTCACCGGCTCGCCCGGCAAGTACGTGCCGCTGGCCGAAACCATCCGTGGTTTCAAGATGATCACCGCTGGCGAATGCGACCACCTGCCCGAGCAGGCCTTCTACATGGTCGGCACCATCGACGAGGCCTTCGAGAAGGCCAAGAAGCTGGCCTGAGCGGGCGGCTGAAGGAACCCCATGGCAACGACATTCCAAGTTGACGTCGTCAGTGCCGAGGAGTCCATCTTCTCGGGCGAGGCCCGTTTCGTGGCCTTGCCCGGCGAGGCCGGCGAGCTCGGCATCTATCCGCGGCACGTGCCGCTGATCACGCGCATCAAGCCCGGCTCGGTGCGCATCGAGCGTCCCGACGGCAGCGAAGAGTTCATCTTCGTGGCCGGTGGCATCCTCGAAGTGCAGCCCAACGCCGTGACCGTGCTGTCCGACACCGCCATCCGCGGCAAGGATCTGGACGACGAGAAGGCCAACGCGGCCAAGGCCGCCGCCGAGGAAGCGCTGCGCAACGCCAAGGGCGATCTGGACATCGCCAAGGCCCAGTCCGAACTGGCCGTGATGGCCGCGCAGATCGCTGCGCTGCGCAAGTACCGCCAGAAGAAGTAATCCGGCCTTGCCGGAGACCAGAGAACGCCGCAGACCGATCCGGTCTGCGGCGTTTTCGTTTGGAGCTCAGCGCAGCACGATGTGGTTGGACAGGCTGTTGCCGCGTGGCACGTCGGCAGGGTGCGGGAAATGTTCCACGAGCACGGCCGAGACCTCCTCGAGCGCCGTCGTGAGCCCGTCCTCCACGCTGTCCTCGCGCAAGGCCTGTGCCAATCGCGCGACCACGGCCTGCCAGCGCCGTGCGTCCACATGCCGGTTCAGCCCGCGGTCTGCCACCAGCTCGATGGCGTGCTCGGCCAGCAGCAGGTAGATGAGCACGCCGTTGTTGTGCTCGGTGTCCCACACCCGCAGCTTGCCGAACATGGCCACCGCACGCTCGCGCGCTGGGGCGTCGCGCAGCAGGTAGCTCGCGGGCAGGGCGGCTTCCACGCAGATGCAGACCTCGCCAGTGTGGCGCTGCTCGCTGGCGGCGATGCGGCGCTCCAACCGCTCCTGCGCGGCGTGTGGCAAGGCCTTGCGCGCATCACCCACATCGATCCAGCGGTGCGTCAGAAAGCGCCGCAGCCGGCGCCAGATCCGTGCCATGCGTGTCCTGCTCCTCACCAATCGCCGGAGGCGCCACCGCCCCCGAAGTCACCGCCACCGCCCGAGCTGAAACCGCCGCCCCCGCCGCCGCCCGACCAGCCGCCGCCGAAACCACCAGCGCCGCCGGCCCAACCGCCCGGACCGGGGCCGATGCGCCCACGCCGCGATGGCGCGCCGCTGCGCAGGAGCGGGCCGAGCCCCGCCACCAGCGCGATCACGGAGGCCAGCAGGCCGGCCGCCGCGGCCAGCCACAGTGCCGTTTGCAGCACCAGGGCCGCGAACACGCCGACGCCCACGCCCGTGGCGGCGGCGCCCAGGCGCCGGCCCAGCACGCTGCGCAGCACACCGGCCACCACCGGCACGGCGATGAACAGCACGAACAGCAACGGCGCGACGGTGTCCTCGTCCAGACCGTCCTGGGCCGCAGGGGCGGGCGCCGGCAGGTTCTCGCCACGGATGCGGGCGTCCAGCTGCGCCACGCCGGCCAGCAGCGCACCGGCATAGTCGTTCTGCCGCAGCCGCGGCGTGATGGCCTCGTCAATGATCTGCCTGGCCGCCAGGTCGGGGATGGCGCCTTCCAGGGCCTTGGCCACTTCGATGCGCAGCCGCCGGTCGTTCTTGGCGACGAGCAGCAACACGCCGTCGCCGATGTCACGCCGGCCAATCTTCCAGGCGTTCGCGACGCGGTTGGCATAGGACGCGATGTCCTCGGGCGCCGTGGTCGCCACCAGCAGCACCACGACCTGCGCGCCGCGCTCCTGCTCTATCCGGGCCAGCGCCTGCTCCAGTTGGGCCTGCTGGCCCGCGTCCAGCGTGCCGGTGGTGTCGACCACGCGCGCCGTGAGCGCAGGCACCGGTTGCACAGGCTGGGCCTGCAGCGTGGCCTGGGCCAGCAGCAGTGCCAGCCATAGGCCAAACCGTGCGAGCTGTCCGAGCCAGGTGCGCAAGGCCTACTTCTTCTCGAAGTCGACCACGGGCGGGGCCGAGATCTGCGCCTCGTTGGCCACCGCGAAGCTGGGCTTGGCGTCGTAGCCGAACACCTTGGCCGTCAGGTTGGTGGGAAAGCTGCGTGCGAGCACGTTGTACTCTTGCACGGTCTGGATGTAGCGGTTGCGCGCCACGGTGATGCGGTTCTCCGTGCCTTCCAGTTGCACGCGCAGGTCGCGGAAGCCTTGGTTGGCCTTGAGGTCGGGGTAGCGCTCGCTGACCACCATGAGCCGCGACAGTGCGCTGCCCAACTCACCTTGGGCGGCCTGGAACTTGGCCATGGCCTCGGGGTTGTTCAGCGTCTCCGGTGTCACCTGGATCGCCGTGGCCTTGGCGCGGGCCTCGACCACCCGGGTCAATGTGTCCTGCTCGAATGCGGCCTCGCCCTTGACCGTGGCCACGATGTTGGGCACCAGGTCGGCGCGGCGCTGGTACTGGTTCAGCACCTCGCTCCAGGCCGCCTTGGACTGCTCGTCCAGTCGCTGGAAGTCGTTGTAGCCGCAGCCTGTCAGGGCCAGTGCCAGCGTGATCGTGAACAGCCAGTGACGCATCGTCTCGTGCTCCATGCTTCCGGCGCCACCGCCGGCCGGCCAGAAGCATAGCGGAGCCCGCCCGCGTCGTTGGCGCTGTTCCGGCATGGGGTGCAATTCGTTGCACAATCCCGCGCACCCAAGCTTTCGTATGCCGACCGCATGAGCCCAGCCCGATTGCAGTCCGCCCCCCTGGCCGGCAGCGCCGACGACACCGAAGCCGCGTTCTACGACGCCATGCTGCAGGCCGATGTCGACGCCATGATGGCCTGCTGGGCCGACGAGGACGACATCATCTGCATCCACCCCGACGGTCCGCGCCTGGTCGGCGCCGGCGCCATCCGATCCGCCTACGAGGCGCTGTTCGCCGCCGGTGCCGTGCGCGTGCTGCCGCAGCGTGTTCGCAAGATCGAGACGCTGACCTGCGCGGTGCACAGCGTGGTCGAGCGCATCGAGCTGCTGACCGACAACGGTCTGCGGGCCGCTGAAGTCGTGGCCACCAATGTCTACGTGAAGACGGCCCAGGGCTGGCGAATCGTCACGCACCACGCGAGCGCCGACCGGCTCGGTGGCGGCCGCGACCACGAGCCCGCGGCCGGTCCGCAGACCCTGCACTGAGCAGTCCACCGATCTAGGACAGCGAGGCGGGCCGATGGAGTACAGCGCACCCTGGTGGCTTCCCGGCGGCGACATGCAGACGATCTGGGCATCGCTGTACGGGCAGCGGCGCCGGGGGCCGGCTCCGGTGTTCAAGCGCGAGCGCTGGA
Source organism: Variovorax boronicumulans (assembly GCF_007677875.1). Taxonomy (GTDB): domain Bacteria; phylum Pseudomonadota; class Gammaproteobacteria; order Burkholderiales; family Burkholderiaceae_C; genus Pseudorhodoferax; species Pseudorhodoferax boronicumulans_A. The sequence goes on from NZ_VEDO01000018.1 coordinate 23,788, forward strand.
TCACGCCCGACATGGACTTCATCGACGTGGACATGGCCGACGCCGCGGCCGATGCCGTCGACCCGGCCGCGAGTCCCGATCAGCGCACGCTGCTGGTGCTGTTCCATGGTCTGGAGGGCTCTTCAAGCAGCCACTATGCCGAAGCCTTTGGCGACTTCGCGCGCCAGCATGGCATGGTCTACGCGGTGCCGCACTTCCGCGGTTGCAGCGGTGAACTGAATCTCGCGCCGCGTGCCTACCATTCAGGCGACTTCGAGGAGGTTGGCTGGATTCTGCGGCGCATGCGCGCGCGCCATGCCGGGCCCATTGTGGCCGTAGGCGTTTCGCTGGGCGGCAATGCGCTGCTGCGCTGGGCCCAGGAGATGGAAGGCGAGGCGTCGGCCTATGTCTCGGCCGTCGCCGCGGTCTGCGCGCCGCTGGACCTCATGGCCGGGGGGCTGGCGCTGGGCCAGGGCTTCAACCGCCTCGTCTACACGGGCATGTTCCTGCGCTCGATGAAGCCCAAGGCGCTGCGCAAGCTGGCCCAGCATCCGGGCCTGTTCGACCGCGACACGCTGCTGTCCGCGCGCGACCTCTACAGTTTCGACAACGTGTTCACCGCCCCGCTGCACGGCTACCGCGATGTCGAGGACTATTGGCGGCGGGCATCGGCAGGGCCGCACCTGGCCCGCATCCGCATCCCCGCGCTGGTGCTCAATGCGCGCAACGACCCGTTCGTGCCGGTGGCGAGCCTGCCCCGTGCCGATGCGGTGGGCGACTGCGTCACGCTATGGCAGCCAGAGGAAGGCGGCCATGTCGGTTTTCCCCATGGGGGCTGGCCAGGCCATGTGCGGGCCATGCCCGACGCGGTGGGGACCTGGTTGCTGCAGGCCCTGCGCTGATAATCCGCGCATGGACGACATCGTGCGCCAGGCCATCGCGAAATGGCCCAATGTGCCGGACTGCTATGGCTGGCTGGGCCTGGACGCGCGTGGTGGCTGGTACCTGCGCGACGCGCAGGCGCAGGCCGCAGGTGCTTTCACCCAGGGCGGCGCGGCCAAGGGCGACCTGCTGCGGCACGACAAGCTGCTGGCCTTCATCGGCCGCAACTACGCGTGCGATGCGCGCGGCTGCTGGTTCTTCCAGAACGGGCCACAGCGTGTCTTCGTGGAACTGGAGGTCGCGCCCTGGGTCTGGCGCGTCGCACCCGACCTCGCGCTCTCGGCCCACACGGGCGCACCCGCCCGTCTGGAGCGCGCGCTGCTGGACGAGCACGGCCGGGTGTTCGCCCTGACCGATCTGGGCCTGGGCCTGGTGCACTCGCTCGACGTAGCGCTCGTGGCCGCGGCCGTGGAGCAGGCCGGCTGGATGCTGGAAGAGGTGAGGGCGGCCGATCTGCCGGTCCGCCACGGCTACGTCACCAGCCCGCAGCGGCTGGCGCAGGCGGCCGGCTGAAGCCGCCGCCCCGGCCGTCTTCTTATTTGGAGGCGGCTTCTGCCGGGGCCGAAGCAGCGGCTGCAGGCTGTGCCGGCTCTTCGAACTTGCCACCGCCCGCATTGCCCAGGTAGGCGACGGCACGCGCGATCTCGAGATCGGCGAAATCGCCGCCGCCCTGCGGAGCCATGGCGCCCTTGCCCTTGAGCGCATGCTCGACCAGCGTCTGGAAGCCCTGGCCCAGGCGCGGACCCCAGGCGGCTGCATCGCCGAGCTTGGGCGCGCCCGCCACGCCGGTCGCATGGCAGGCCGCGCATTGCGCCTTGAACACCGTCTCGCCGTTGGCCAGGGGCCGGTTGGCATCGCGGATCTCCACGCTGCCGACCTTTTGCAGCCGTGCTGCCACGCCCTGGGCCATGCTTTGCTCGGTCACGCCGCCCAGTGCCATGGCATTGGCATCGCCGCTACCGGAGGGCTTGACCGCCGACACCACGAAGTACACCAGCCCGATGATCACGAAGATCGGCACGACAAACGAGAACAAGGTCGCCACCAGCAGTTGCTTGGGGTTCTTGATGGGGCCCGTATGGGCGCCGCCGTCCGCATGTTCGCTCATGTTGTCCTCAGTCTCGTCGGGGGCTTTTGGTCAGCCGGCGAGTATAACGGCGGGTTCTCTACGAACCCGTCGCGCACGCGCCGCTCGCTCAGGGTTGGCTGGTCCAGCCACCGCCCAGCGTCTTGTACAGGGTGACCTGGTTCTGCAGCTGGGCGAGCCGGGTCTGCACCACGGCCTGCCGGGTCGTGAACAGCGAGCGCTGTGCGTCCAGCAGATCCAGGTAGCTGGCCACGCCGTTGCGGTAGCGCAGGTCCGACAGCTGGAAGCGCGCGGCCTCGGCTTCGGCCTGCGCCTGCTGTGCGCGCAGTTCTTCGCCCAGCGTGGCGCGGCCTGCCAATGCATCGGCCACCTCGCGGAACGCCGTCTGGATCGCCTTCTCGTACTGCGCCACCGCGATGTCGCGCTGCACATTGGCCGAGTCCAGGCCGGCCTGGTTGCGTCCGCCGTCGAAGATCGGGAGCAACAGCTGCGGCGCGGCGCTGAAGCCCCAGCTGCCGCTTTCGAACAGGCCGGACAGCTGGCTGCTGACGGTGCCGAAGCCGGCCGTCAGCGTGATGCGTGGGAAGAAGGCCGCACGCGCGGCGCCGATATTGGCGTTGGCCGAACGCAGCTGCTGCTCGGCCTGGCGGATGTCGGGGCGCGCGGTCAGCACGTCCGAGGGCAGACCAGCGGGCAGCTCGGTCATCAACACGGCCGATTCCAGGCTCTTCGTGGCCGGCAGGCTCGCGATGCGCTGCGCCCAATCGGGCTGGCCGACCAGCAGCGTCAGCTGGTTCTGGTCCTGGGCGCGCTGGCGCTGCAACTGCGCCAGCGTGGCGCGCGCGGCTTCCAGCAGCGACTGGGCCTGGCGCAAGTCCAGCTCGGAGGCCACGCCGTTGTCGAAGCGCAGCTTGGACAGCTTGGCCGAGTCCTCGCGCGTGGCCAGCGTCTGGCGCGTGAGCTCCAGCAGCTCCTCGTCGGCCAGCAGGCTCAGGTAGGCGTTCGCCACCGATGCGACCAGCGTGATCTGGGTGGACTTGCGGCCTTCCTCGGTTGCGAGGTACTGGGCCAGGGCGGCCTCGCTGAGGCTGGCCACGCGCCCGAAGAAGTCCAGCTCCCAGGACGACAGCGTGAGGCCCACCTGGTAGGCCGTGGTGCTGCCGCCCTGGCCCAGTTCCGTGCGCGTGCCGCTGGCGCCCACGCCGATGGTGGGCACACGGTCGGCGCGCTGGATGCGGTACTGCGCGCGGGCCTGCTCGATGTTGAGCACGGCTACGCGCAGGTCGCGGTTGTTGGCCAGGGCCTGCTCCACCAGCGCGCGCAGCCGCTCGTCGGCGAAGAAGCTCTGCCACGGGATGTCGGCCACGGGCTGGGCCGCGGCCTGGGCCGTGCTCTCGCCCGGCCATTGCGTGGACACCGGTGCGGCGGGCCGCTCGTAGGTCGGGATGAACGAGCAGCCCGTCAACAGCGCGGCCAGCGCCAGCGCCGACAGGCGCGCGGATGGTTTCTTAGTCATGTGCGCCTCCCTTGGCTTCGCCCACACCGGCTTCGCGCGCATGGCCGGCATAGATCTCGTTCTGGCGTTTGCTGCCCTTGAAGAGGCTGCGCACGACCACGAAGAACACCGGCACGAAGAACACGGCCAGCAAGGTGCCCGTGACCATGCCGCCGATCACGCCCGTGCCGATCGCGCGCTGGCTGGCAGAGCCCGCACCCGACGCGATGAACAACGGAACCACGCCCAGACCGAAGGCCAGCGATGTCATGACGATCGGGCGGAACCGCAGGTGCGCGGCTTCCAGTGCCGCCGCGATCGCGCTCTTGCCCTGCGCCTGCAGATCCTTGGCGAACTCGATGATCAGGATGGCGTTTTTGGCCGACAGGCCGATGATGGTGATCAGGCCGACCTGGAAGTACACGTCGTTCGCATAGGAGCGCAGCAGCGTGGCCAGCAGCACGCCGATCACGCCCAGCGGCACCACCAGGATCACGGCCAGCGGGATCGACCAGCTCTCGTACAGAGCAGCCAGGCACAGGAACACCGCCAGGATCGCGAACCCGTACAGGATGATGGCTTGCGAGCCGGCCAGCTTTTCTTCGCGCGACTGGCCGGTCCATTCGAAGCCGAAGCCCGGCGGCAGCTGGGCCGCCAGCCGTTCCATCTCGGCCATGGCCGCGCCCGTGCTCTGGCCCGGTGCGGCGTCCCCGCTGATGCGCATGGCCGGGTAGCCGTTGTAGCGCACGGTCTGCATCGCGCCGGTCACCCAGCGCGTGCTGGCAAAGGCCGACAGCGGAACGGGCTGGCCCTGGGCATTGGGAGCATTCAGGCGCAGCAGGTCCTCGGGCTGCATGCGGGCCGGTGCGTCGGCCTGCACGATCACGCGCTGCAACCGGCCCCGGTTCGGGAAGTCGTTGATGTAGCTCGAACCCAGCGCGGTCGACAGCGTGCTGTTGATCGCATCGAAACCCACGCCCAGGGCCTGGGCCTTGTCGCGGTCGATGTCGATCTGCAGCTGCGAGGCGTCTTCCAGGCCGTCGGGCCGCACCTGCGCCAGGATCTTGCTCTGCGAGGCCATGCCCAGCAGCTGGTTGCGCGCATTGAGCAGCGCCTGGTGGCCCTGGCCCGAACGGTCCTGCAGCCGGAACGAGAAGCCGCTGGCGTTGCCCAGCTCGGGAATCGGCGGGGGCGACAGCGGGTAGATGAAGGCGTCACGGATGCCCGACAGCGCGCCGAACGCGCGGCCGGCCAGCGCACTGGCGGAGTGCGCCGGGTCGTGCCGTTCGGACCAGTCCTTGAGCGTCACGAAGGCCAGGCCCGAGTTCTGGCCCTGGCCGGAGAACGAGAAGCCCAGCACGCCGACCATGCTCTCGACCTCGGGCTGCTTGAGCATGAAACCTTCGACCTGCTGCATCACGTCCAGCATGCGCTCCTGGGTCGCGCCCGGCGGCAGCTGCACGTTCACGATGATGTTGCCCTGGTCTTCCTGCGGCAGGAAGGAGGTGGGCAGGCGCTGGTAGACCAGGACCACGGCGCCGATGATGGCGGCGTAGATGATCAGGTAGCGCGCGGCGCGCTTGAGCATGCGTGCCACCAGGCCCTCGTAGCCCTTGGCCGTGCGCGAGAAGCTGCGGTTGAACCAGCCGAAGAAGCCGCGCTTCTCATGGTGGTGGCCGGCCTCCACGGGCTTGAGCAGCGTGGCGCACAGGGCCGGCGTCAGCGACAGCGCCATGAAGGCCGAGAACGCGATCGAGGCCACCATCACTGCCGAGAACTGGCGGTAGATGTTGCCGGTGGAGCCAGCGAAGAAGGCCAGCGGCACGAACACCGAGATCAGCACCACGGTCACGCCGATGATGGCGCCCGAGATCTGCTGCATGGCCTTCTTGGTGGCCTCCAGCGGCGACAGGCCTTCCTCGCTCATGATGCGCTCGACGTTCTCCACCACCACGATGGCGTCGTCCACCACGATGCCGATCACCAGCACCATGCCGAACATGGTCAAAACGTTGATCGAGAAGCCCAGCGCCAGCAGCGTGGCGAAAGTGCCCAGGAGCGCGATCGGCACCACCAGCGTCGGGATCAGCGTGTAGCGCCAGTTCTGCAGGAACAGGAACATCACGAGGAACACCAGCGCCACGGCCTCGAACAGGGTGTGTGTGACCTGCTCGATGGAGATGCTGACGAACTTGGAGCTGTCGTAGGGGAAGTCGTACTTCACGCCCTGTGGGAAAAACTTGGACAGCTCGTCCATCTTCTGGCGCAACAGGCGCGCCGACTCCAGCGCATTGCCGCCCGGCGAAGGCTGAATGCCCAGGCCGACCGCGGGCGTGCCGTTCAGCCGGGCCGAGGTGGCATAGCTCTGGCCGCCGATCTCGATGCGGGCCACGTCCTTGAGGCGCACGGTGGAGCCATCGGGGTTGGCGCGCAGCACGATGTTCTTGAACTGCTCGACGTTGGACAGCTGGCCCTTGACGACCACGGTGGCGGCGATGCCCTGACCGGCCACGTTCGGCAGATCGCCGATGGTGCCGGAGGCCACCTGGGCGTTCTGCGCGCGGATCGCGGCCGACACATCGGCCGAGGAGATCTGCACGCCCTGCATCTTGGCGGGGTCCAGCCAGATCCGCATGGCGGTTTCCGAGCCGAACAACTGCACCTGGCCGACGCCCTTGACGCGCTGCAGCTCAGGCTGGATGTTGCGCGCGGCGTAGTCGCCCAGCTCCACGGGGGTGAAGTCGGGGTTGTCCGAGGACAGCATCACGAAGGCCAGGAAGTTGTTGCGCGACTTGTCCACGCGCACGCCCTGCTGCGTCACGGCCGAGGGCAGGCGGGGTGTCGCGCGCGAGAGGCGGTTCTGCACGTCCACCTGTGCCAGATCGGCATTGGTGCCGGGCTCGAAGGTGACCGTGATGGTGCCGGTGCCGTCGGCCTGGGCGACCGACTCCATGTAGATCAGGCCGGGCGAGCCATTCATCTCGCGCTCGATGACGGACAGCACGCTGTCCTCCAGCGTCTGTGCGGAGGCCCCCGGGTAGGTGGTGTTGATGATGATGGCCGGCGGGGCCACCGGCGGGTACTGCGAGATCGGCAGCTGGGTGATCGAGACCGCGCCCATCACGATGATGAACAGCGCGATCACCCAGGCAAAGATCGGGCGATCGATGAAGAACTTGGCCATGGATGCTTGCCTTGCTTCTTATTGCTTGGGGGCAGCCGCAGGTGCTGCGGCCGACGCCGCGGGGGCCGGCGCCTGGCCCGGCGGCTGCCAGGGCACGGCCTTGACCGGCGTGCCAGGCGGCAGCATCTGCAGCTTCTGGAAGCCGTCGACCATGACCTGCTCACCGGCTTTGAGGCCTTCGGTCACGATCCAGCGGTTGTTCTGGCCGGCGGTGATCTTGACCTGGCGCTTCTCCAGCTTGCCGCCTTCGCCGACCACGGTCAGCGTGTTGCCGCTTTCGCTGCGCGTGACGGCCTGCTGCGGCACGGCGATCGCGTTGCTGGCCTGGGCCTGCTCGACCTGCACCCGCACGTACAGGCCCGGCAGCAGATCGCCCTTGGGGTTGGGCACTTCGGCGCGCAGCGTGATCTGGCCCGTGGTCTGGTCCACCGTCAGATCGGAGAACAGCAGCTTGCCGGGCAGGGGATAGGTGCTGCCGTCTTCCAGCACCACGCGTACGCTGGCGCCGTCACCGCTGCCCGCGCGCTTGAGCGTGCCCGACTCCATGGCACGGCGCAGCCGCAGCGCATCGCTCGCGGACTGCGTGAAGTTCACGTACAGCGGGTTGATCTGCTGCACCACTGCGAGCGGCGTGGCCTCGCCCTGGCCGACCAGTGCGCCTTCGGTCACGAGCGCGCGGCCGATGCGGCCGGAAATCGGCGAGGTGACGGCCGCGTAGTCCAGGCTGATCTTGGCGGTCTGCACCGCTGCCTTGGCCACGGCCAGGTCGGCCTCGGCCTGCAGACGTGCCGCGACCGCATCGGCATAGTCCTGCTTGCTGATCGCGTTGGCGGCCACCAGCGGTTCATAGCGCTTGGCCACTTCGGTGGTGCGTGTCACGGCAGCCTGGGCGCGCTGCACCTGGGCCTGGGCGCTCTGGTAGGTTGCCTGGTAAGGCGCGGGGTCGATCGCGAACAGCGGCTGGCCGGCCTTCACGTCGCTGCCTTCCTTGAACAGGCGGCGCTGCAGGATGCCGGCGGCGCGGGCACGCACCTCGGCCACGCGCGAGGCCTCCAGCCGGCCAGGAAGTTCTGTCACGAGCCCGATGTCGCCTGGCGTGGCCACCACGACGCCGACCTCGGGCGCCGGCATGCCGCCGCCGGCCTTGGCCGGTGCGCCTTCGGCCTTCTTGTCGCCCTGGCCGCAGGCGACCAGCAACACGGCCATGGCCAACACGATGGGGCGCAGCGGCGCCGCCGCGGCATTCAGGGAACCAAGACGCAACGCAGACATGCGATTCCTTCCTCAGACAACAACACAACGCCGCAACCGCCGCCGAGGCGGTGGTTCCGGTCTCCTTCTTGGAAATGGGTGGGATGGTGGATCAGGCGATGGCCGGCTGAGCAAAGGCCGCCGGCTCCAGAACTCCCATACGCCGGGCGAGTGTAGCTTACTTACATACAATGATGAATGTATATTGCCCTCGCCGGGCACAACGGTCTCTTGCCAAGGAGGAAACGGTGGCGCGCAGTACCAAGGAAGAAGCCCAGGCCACGCGCCACCGCCTGCTCGATGCGGCCGAGCGGCTGTTCCACCGCAACGGGGTGTCTCAAACCTCGCTGCAGCAGATCGCGACCGAAGCCGGCGCCACGCGCGGCGCGATCTACTGGCACTTCAAGGACAAGGCCGACCTGTTCAACGCGATGATGGAGCGCGTCACGCTGCCGCTGGAGCAGTCGCTGCAGCAGGTTGCAACAAATGGCGTCGATCCCCTGGTCGGCCTGAAGGATTCGCTGCGCAATGCGCTGGTGCAAATGCGCGATGACGCCCAGTTGCGCCGCGTCGTGGAGATCGCCGTGCAGAAGGTCGAGTACGTGGACGAACTGCACGCCGTGCGCGCACGCCACCTGGCGGTGCGCGACCAATGCGTGGGCGACATCGGTCGCGCCCTGCGCTTGGCGGCGCGCCAGCGCGGTCAGCGGCTGCGGCTGCCGGCCGCGGTGGCTGCGGCCGGTCTGCACGCCACCATCGACGGGCTGATCTTCAACTGGCTGCTCGACACTGCGGCCTTCGACCTGCCGACCCTGGGCGAGCAGATGCTGGAGCTGCATCTGGTCGGGCTGGGGCTGCGCGACCAAGTCCCGCGCAACAAGTGAAACAAGTCTCCGGGGCGCGTGCAACCACGCTGAAACAGCGTTTTTCCACCATGGGCGGCCATGTCGCGCTCGCCCCCGTCCGCCATTCCAAGCCCCGTCCCGGGGCCTTTTGAGGAGCCGGCGCGGCTGCGCCCGCCCATGTCGGACCGCTGGACCCGGTACGACCTGCTCGCCTACCTGGAGGCCACCGACCTGCCCAGCGGCGAGGCGCACGCCTTCCTCGCCTACCGCGAAACCAGCCTCATGGGCGCAGGCTGGCGGGTGCGCGTGCGTTCGCGCCTGACCGCTGGCGGCGTGTTCGAGCCCGCGGCCATGGCCCAACAGGCGCAGGGCGCGACGGCACGCGGCGAGTCGAGCTTCGTCTGGGGCTACCAGCGCCTGCCCAGCGCGGCCGATGCGCGCCACATCGAGTTCCGCGTGCATGTCGATGCCGGCAGGGCGGTGCGGCTGGAGTTGTACGCGCGGCTGCGCCAGGCCGACGGCCGCGCGGCACCGCCGCGCAGGGCCTGCTGCGACTGGCCGGCGGATCCACCCGGGCCCTGAACCCGACCGTTGACGCTGCGGCCGAAGTCGGTCCTGGCGCGTGGCTACAATGGCGCCCGGTCGCGGCTGTAGCTCAGTGGATAGAGTATTGGCCTCCGAAGCCAAGGGTCGTGGGTTCGATCCCCGCCAGCCGCACCAAGTCTTTCAGTTCTCCCCCGCCTCTTCGTCCCGCTGCGGCTTGAGCCGCAGGGCCTGGGCGTACAGCGCATTGCGCGGCTGGCCCGTGATCTCGGCGGCCAGGCGCACGGCGGTCTTGAGCGGCAACTCAGGCAACAGCAGCTGGAGCACGCGCAAGTCATGGGCGGGTTCCGCGCTCTGCGGCGCGGGATGGACCACCAGTGCGAACTCGCCGCGTGTCCGTGTGGCCTGCGCGGCCAGCCAGGCCGGCAACTCCTGTGCAGCGACCGTCGCGATCTCCTCGAACTGCTTGGTCAATTCCCGGCCCACCGTCACGGGCCGCGCGCCCAGAGTGGCCAGTGCGCGCGCTAACGCCTCGATGCGGTGTGGCGCCTCCAGCAGCACCGCGGCACGCGGGTCGGCCGCCAGCGCCTGCACCGCCGCATCGCGCTCGCCGGCCTTGCTGGGCAGGAAGCCCATGAACACGAAGGCTGCGTCTTCTGCGATGCCGGCCACGGACAGGGCCGTGGTCACACTGCTCGCCCCGGGCAGCGGCACCACGGCGAAGCCGGCGGCGCGCGCGGCCGCGACCAGGCGTGCGCCCGGATCACTCAGCGCGGGCGTGCCGGCGTCGCTCATATAGGCCACGCGCTGGCCCTGCTGCAGACGGGCGAGCACGGCCTGGGCGGCCTCGGCCTCGTTGTGCTGGTGCGCGGCCAGCAACTGGGCGCCGGGGCGCTCCAGCCCGTAGGCGCGCAGCAGGCTCTGGGTGTGGCGCGTGTCCTCGCAGGCGACGGCATCGACGAGTTGCAGCACATGCAGCGCGCGCAGGCCGATGTCGGCCAGATTGCCGATCGGCGTGGCGACGACGTAGAGTGCGGCCTGCGGGTAATGCTGTGTGGCCGCAGCCTCGTGGGCGGCGCGCAGCGCCAAGGCGAAAGAAGCGCTCAATGGGATTCCTCTGGAAGGGGCCGGCCGGCGCGCCGACCACGAAGCAGGCGGGCGATGCGGCTGAAGACCAGGCGCTGGCCCATCTGCAGCGCGCCGGGCTGCGCCTTCTGGCGCGCAATTATCGGACGCCGGGCCGCGGCGGCGGGGAGATCGACCTCGTCATGCGCGCGGCCGACGGCACCGTGGTCTTCGTAGAGGTACGGGGCCGTGCCAGCCTCTCGCACGGCGGCGCGGCAGCCAGCATCGGCGCCGCCAAGCGCAGGCGCATCGTGCTTGCGGCGCGCCACTACCTGGCGCGGCTGGCCACGCCACCGCCGTGCCGCTTCGACGTGGTGGTTCTGGAACCCGGTGGGCCGCAGTGGCTGCAGGCCGCCTTCGACGCCGATTGAGCCTGTAACAAGCCCGCTCACCCCAGGGGCGGCAGGGAAAACCGCAGGGGTATCATCACCGCCCCATGCTTGAGCAACGCATCCAACAGCATTTCATCGACAGCGCCGACCTGAAGTACCAGTCGGCCGAGGCGCTCAGCAAGCCCATCGCGGCGGCCGTGCAGGCCATCCTGGTCAGCGTGACCAGCGGCGGCAAGGTGCTGGCCTGTGGCAACGGCGGTTCGGCCGCCGATGCCCAGCACTTCGCGGCCGAGTTCGTCGGCCGCTTCGAGCGCGAGCGGCCCGAGCTCGGCGCCATCGCGCTGACGACCGACAGCTCCATTCTCACGGCCGTGGCCAACGACTATTCGTACGACCAGGTCTTCGCGCGCCAGGTGCGCGCGCTCGGCCTGGCCGGCGATGTGCTGCTGGCGATCTCCACCAGCGGCAACTCGCCCAGCATCCTGGCGGCCGTCGAGGCCGCGCACGCGCGCGAGATGACGGTCGTGGCGCTGACCGGGCGCGGCGGCGGCAAGATGGCCGGCGCGCTGCGCGAGACCGATGTGCATGTCTGCGTGCCGCACGAGCGCACCGCCCGCATCCAGGAGGTGCATTTGCTCACGCTGCACTGCCTGTGCGACGGCGTGGATTCCCAATTGTTAGGTGACCAGGAAACAAGTCTATGAGAGTGAGTTCCAAGCGCGTCGTGCTGATGTCGCTGGCGGCTGCCACGCTGGTGGCCGGTCTGTCGGCCTGCGTGCCGCTGGTGGTCGGTGGCGGGTTTGCCAGCGGCGTGATGGTGGCGATGGACCGCCGCACCTCCGGCGCCCAACTGGAAGACCAGGGCATCGAATTGCGCGGCGCCAACCGCCTCAAGGAAGCCCTGGGCGAGAACGCGCGCGTCAGCGTGACGAGCTACAACCGCCAGGTGCTGCTGACCGGCGAGGTCGCACGCACGGAGGACATCCAGCGCGCCGAGCAGATCATCGCCAAGGTGGAGAACGTGAACTCCGTCGTGAACGACCTGGCGGTGGGCATCCCGGCCGCGCTCACGCAGCGTTCCACCGACCTGCTCATCACGAGCAAGGTCAAGGCGTCGCTGATCGACGCGAAGGACCTGCAGGCCAATGCCTTCAAGGTCGTGACCGAGCGCAACGTGGTGTACCTCATGGGCCGCGTGACCCCGCGCGAGGCCAACCGCGCGACCGAGATCGCGCGCGGCGTGAAGGACGTGGCCAAGGTCGTGCGTGTGTTCGAGACGCTGACCGAGGAAGAGCTGGCCCGGCTGGGCCAGCAGCCCCCCGCGAAGTGAAACAAGGGCGCCGCAAGGCGCCCTTGTTCATTTGAGCCTGGTGATCAGGCTGGAGGTGTCGTAGCGGTTGCCGCCGGCCTGCTGCACGTCGGCGTAGAACTGGTCGACCAGCGCCGTGACGGGCAGCCGCGCGCCGTTGCGCTTGGCTTCGTCCAGCACCAGGCCCAAGTCCTTGCGCATCCAGTCCACCGCGAAGCCGAAGTCGAACTTGCCTTCGACCATGGTCTTGCCGCGGTTCTCCATCTGCCAGCTCTGGGCAGCGCCCTTGCTGATCACGGCCAGCACCTGGCCCATGTCCAGCTTGGCGCGCTGGCCGAAGGCGATGGCCTCGGACAGGCCCTGCACCAGGCCGGCGATGCAGATCTGGTTGACCATCTTGGCCAGTTGGCCGGAACCGCTGTCGCCCAGCAGCACGATGGAGCGCGAGAAGGCCTGGGCCACGGGCTCGATGCGTGCGAACGGCTCGGCGTCACCGCCGCACATGACGGTCAGCATGCCATTCTGTGCGCCGGCCTGGCCGCCGGAAACCGGTGCGTCGACGAAGTGCAGGCCGGCCTCGCGGGCCTTGCCGTGCAGTTCGCGCGCCACGTCCGCCGAGGCTGTGGTGTGGTCCACGAAGACCGCGTCCTTGGCCATGCCCGCGAAGGCACCGTTCGGGCCCAGCACGACGGAGCGCAGGTCGTCGTCGTTGCCGACACAGCAGAACACGATGTCGGCGCCGGCCGCGGCCTCGCGCGGCGTCGCGGCGGTCCGGCCCTTGAACTCGTCGGCCCAGGCCTTCGCCTTGGCGGGCGAGCGGTTGTAGACGGTCACCTGGTGGCCGGCCAGGGCCAGGTGGCCGGCCATGGGAAAGCCCATCACGCCCAGGCCCAGGAAGGCGACATTGCGGGCGGGAGTGGCGGTGTAGCTGCGCGGGTTGGTGGAAGCCATGCGGATGCTTGTGTGCAGAGTGGAGCGGCGATTCTAGGAAGCCGCCGGAGCCTTTCAGAGGATCGTCAGGTTCTCGGTGCCCGCTGCCAGGTCGTTGCTGCGCGCACGCTGGCTGTTCAGCTTGATCTGCAGCCGCAGGTCGTTGAGCGAATCGGCGTTGCGCAGCGCGTCCTCGTAGCTGATCAGGTAGCTCTCGAAGGCGTCGAACAGGGCCTGGTCGAAGGTCTGCATGCCCAGGTTGCGGCTCTTCTTCATGATCTCCTTGATGCCGGCCACCTCGCCCTTGAAGATCAGATCGGCGATCAGCGGGGAGTTCAGCAGCACCTCGACCGCTGCCACCCGTCCCTTGCCGTCCTGGCGCGGCACCAGGCGCTGGGAAACGATGGCCTTGAGGTTCAGCGACAGGTCCATCAGCAGCTGCGCGCGCCGCTCCTCAGGGAAGAAGTTGACGATGCGGTCCATCGCCTGGTTGGCGTTGTTGGCGTGCAGCGTGGCCAGGCACAGGTGGCCGGTCTCGGCGAAGGCCACGGCCTGGTCCATGGTGTTGCGGTCGCGGATCTCGCCCATCAGGATCACGTCGGGCGCCTGGCGCAGCGCGTTCTTGAGCGCCGCCTCCCAGCTTTCGGTGTCGATGCCCACCTCGCGCTGCGTCACCACGCAGTTCTTGTGCGGATGCACGAATTCCACTGGGTCCTCGACCGTGATGATGTGGCCGTGCGAGTTCTCGTTGCGCCAGTCCACCATGGCGGCCAGCGTCGTGGATTTGCCGGACCCGGTGGCGCCCACCATGATGCACAGGCCGCGCTTGGTCATGGCGATGTCCTGGAGCACAGTGGGCACGGCCAGACCGTCCAGTGTGGGCACCGTGGCCGGGATCACGCGCAGCACCAGGCCGACCTTGCCCTGCTGCAGGAAGGCGTTGACGCGGAAGCGGCCGATGCCGCCCGGCGAGATCGAAAAATTGCACTCCTTGGTGCGCTCGAATTCGGCCGCCTGCTTGTCGTTCATGATGGCGCGCGCCAGCGCCATCGTGTGGGCCGGCAGCAGCGGCTGCGCCGACACCTTGACGATCTTGCCGTCCACCTTGATGCCGGGCGGAAAATCGGCCGTGACGAACAGATCGCTGCCGCCGCGGGTGATCAGCAGCCGCAACAGGTCGCTGATGAACTTACTGGCCTGATCGCGTTCCATGGGGGGCTTCCTGGTTCGGGCGGTCCGTGAGGCGGGCGTTGACGGCACGCAGCCGCAACGAGAGTTTGCGCGCCAGCAAGGCGATGAGCGCCGCCGCCAGACGTGGATCCTTGGCCATCATCTCGTCCAGGCCATCGGCAGACAGGACGGCGATCTCGCACTCAGTCAAGGTGGTGCAGGCGGAGAAGCGCTGGCCGCTGTCCAGCAGCGACATCTCGCCCAGGATTTCTCCAGGCCGGCTCTCGGCCAGGCGCAGCATTTCACCCCAGGGCTGGCGCCGGTCCACCGCGATGCTGCCGCGCAGCAGCACCACCATGAAATTGCCGAACTCGTGCTGGTGGATGACCACGCGGCCGCTGCCCACGCGCACGAAGCGCAGGAAGCGCTCCATCTGCGCGATGTCCTGCGCCTCCAGGCGCGACATGTTGCGGTCACGCGCCCACAGGGCCTGCAGCTGGGCGATGGCCGCGCCTGAGGGGATGCTGCGCGCGCCAATCTCGGTGGCGCGCGTCTCCCAGGGCACCATCACCGCTTCCTCGTGGCTCGGGCCAGGCTGTGGCGCGGCGAACAGGCGCGGCTCGGCGCCGTCGCCCATGCGCTCGCGCGCCGGCCATGCACCGCGCAAGGAACCGAACCAGCTACGCATGGGGGCTTGGGCGCCGCCCGCTCATCCGGGGAAGTTCTCGGGCGTCTTCGCCTTGCCGCGCGCCTCGGCCGGCGAAATGACGTTGCGCCGCACCAGGTCGGTCAGGTTCTGGTCCAGCGTCTGCATGCCGGCGGCCTGGCTGGTCTGGATGGTCGAGTACATCTGCGCCACCTTGGCCTCGCGGATCAGGTTGCGGATGGCCGGCGTGCCCAGCATGATCTCGTGCGCCGCCACGCGGCCCTGGCCGTCCTTGGTCTTGCACAGCGTCTGCGAGATCACGGCCTGCAGCGATTCGGACAGCATGGCGCGCACCATCTCCTTCTCCTCTGCCGGGAACACGTCGATGATGCGGTCGATGGTCTTGGCGGCGCTGGAGGTGTGCAGCGTGCCGAACACCAGGTGGCCGGTCTCGGCCGCGGTCATGGCCAGGCGGATGGTTTCCAGGTCGCGCAGCTCGCCGACCAGGATGGCGTCCGGGTCCTCGCGCAGCGCCGAACGCAGGGCGGCCGCGAACGACAGCGTGTGCGGCCCGACCTCACGCTGGTTCACCAGGCACTTCTTGGACTCGTGCACGAACTCGATCGGGTCCTCGATCGTCAGCACGTGGCCGTACTCGCTCTCGTTGAGGTGGTTGACCATGCCGGCCAGTGTGGTCGACTTGCCCGAGCCGGTGGGGCCGGTCACGAGCACCAGGCCACGCGGCCTGAGCGCCAGTTCGCCGAAGATGCGCGGCGCATTGAGCTGCTCCAGTGTCAGGATCTTCGACGGAATCGTCCGCAGCACCGCGCCGGCGCCGCGGTTGTGGTTGAAGGCATTGACCCGAAAGCGCGACAGGCCCTCGATCTCGAACGAGAAATCGATCTCCAGGAACTCTTCGAAGTGCTTGCGCTGGCTGTCGCTCATGATGTCGTACACCATGCCATGCACCGTCTTGTGGTCCAGCGGGTCGACGTTGATGCGCCGCACGTCGCCATGCACGCGGATCATTGGCGGCAGGCCAGCCGACAGGTGCAGATCCGAAGCCTTGTTCTTGACCGTGAAGGCCAGCAGCTGGGTGATGTCCACAGGAATCCTAGGGTGGATTTGGTACTCTTGCCCAACTAATTATGACGAGCATACGTAACAATCTCCAGCAAGTGCGTGACCGCATCGCCACAGCCTGCGCGCGTGCCGGTCGCCCGGTGGACAGCGTGCAGTTGCTGGCCGTGTCCAAGACCATGCCGTTGCCGAGCGTGCTGGAGGCCATGGCCTGTGGCCAGGCTGCCTTCGGCGAGAACTACGTGCAGGAGGCCGTGCAGAAGATCGAGGCGCTACGCGCCTGGGAGGCCGAGAGCGGGCGCCCGGTGCAGGTCGCATGGCACCTGATCGGGCCGCTGCAGAGCAACAAGACGCGTGTGGTCGCTGCCAACTTCGACTGGGTGCACAGCGTGGACCGGCTCAAGATCGCCGAGCGGCTGGCCGAGCAGCGGCCGGCCGAATTGGGGCCGCTGCAGGTCTGCATCCAGGTCAACATCGATGGCGGGACCACCAAGTCCGGCGTCGCGCCGGAGGAAGTGCCGGACCTGGCGCGCGCGGTGGCCGCCCTGCCGCGGCTGGCGCTGCGCGGCCTCATGACCATTCCCGAGCCGCAAAGCGGCTTCGATGCCCAACGTACCGTGCACGCACGCGCGCGGGCCCTGTTCGAGCAACTGCGTGCGGCCGGCATCGGCGGGGCGGCGTTCGACACCTTGTCCATGGGCATGACGGCCGATCTGGAGGCCGCCATCGACGCGGGCAGCACGCTGGTGCGCGTGGGCACGGCAATCTTCGGTGCGCGCTGAGGCGCGCAACGCCTTACTGCACCGGCAGCACGATGGCCACGCGCCGGTTCTGCTGGCGCTGCTCGGGTGTGCGGTTGTCATTGACCGGCGCGGCCTTGCCCAGGCCCACGGTCTGGATGTCGGCGTCGCGCAGTCCGGCGGCCACCATCGCCCGTTGCACGGCCTGGGCCCGGCGCAGGGACAAGCCGAGGTTGTAGGCCTGGCTGCCGGTGCTGTCGGAATGGCCTTCGATGCGCACGCGCGCGATCTGCAGCTGGGCCAGCTGGCGGCCGATGCGCTCGGCGATGGCCTGGCCCTCGGTGTCCAGCGCGTCCGAATCGCTGTCGAACAGCATCCGGCCGGCGATCGACAGCTCCCAGCCCTCGTCGGTCGGGCGAAAGCCCAGTGCCCGCAGTTGCTCTTCGCGGCTTGGGGCCGGTGCCGGCCGGGCGGCCGGTGGGGCGGCGCAGGCTGTCAGCAGCCAGGCGCTGGTCCAGGCGGCGCCGAGCAGGCAGACGCGGCGCGAGGCCATCCAATGCGGTTCCATCACAACTCCGAAATGTCGCTCACGACATAGGCACCTTCGAACAGGCGGCTGGTGCCCCGGCCGCTCTTCTTGGCTTCGTACATGGCGCGGTCGGCCGCGCGCAGCAGCTGGTCGGCGGTCTGGCCGTGCTGGGGATACAGCGCAATGCCGATGCTGACCGAGGGCACGATGCGCTCGTGCCGCTCGGACAGGGGCAACGCCACGGCAGCGTTGATCTTGTCGGCGATGCGCAGTGCATCCTGCGGGTGGTGCACCGGCGCCAGCAGCACCGCGAATTCGTCGCCGCCCAGCCGGGCCACCGTGTCGCCCTCGCGCAGCTGCGCGCGGATGCGTGCGGCCACCTCGATCAGCAGCAGGTCCCCCACGGCATGGCCATAGCGGTCGTTGATTTCCTTGAAGCGGTCGTTGTCCATGTACAGCACGGCGATGCTGCCGCCCTGGAGCTGGGCGTCTTGCAGGATGCGCGCCAGGCGGCGGCTGAAATAGGCGCGGTTGTACAGGCCGGTCAGGCTGTCGTGGTTGGCCAGGTGCGTCAGCGAGCGGTTCTCCTGCGCCAGCTGGGCCTGCTGCATTTCGATCTCGGCCAAGAGGGCGTTGAAATCCTCACCGAGCGCATGGAACTCGGCGATCTGCGAAGCCGGTGCGCGCTGCAGACCGCCGCGTTGTGCGCGCGCTCGGTGGGTCATCGCGATCAAGGCTTGCACGGGCTCCACAATGTCGCGCTGGATGCGCCGCGACAGCAGGCGCAGGCCCAGCGCGGCAAGCACCAGGCACAGCGCGATGCCGGCCGCGGCGGTGGCCAGGAAGCGGGCGAACACCGCACCGTCGCCGCGCAGTCGCACCTCGCCGATCTGGCGGCCGCGGTCCAGCACGGGGGCCACGGTGGCCTGCGGCATCAGCAGGCGGCCCAGCGGCTCGCCGGCCGCCTCCAGCAGCGCATCGGCGCGCTGCCGATCCGCAAGCTCGTAGCGTGCCAGCACGTGGCCGGCCTGGTCGCGCAGCTCGGCCTCACGCAGCGACTCGCGCTGCGCGATGACCGCCAGCTGCTCCATGACGGCCACGCGGTCGTTGAACACCACCGCCGCTTCGACCGAGTAGGCGATCGAACGCGCCACCAGTTCCAGGTGGTTGTTGGCGTAGGTGCGCAGTGCCAGCACGGCGGCCAGCAGCAGCGCGAGGCCAACGGCGGCCATGCTGATGCTGGCCACGCGCACATGGGCCCGCCGCAAGGTCTGCAACAGGCTGCGGCGCACCGGCTGCGCGGGCATGCCGGCTTTCGCGAGAGGCGGCCCGTCGCGGCTCATGGCTTGCGCTCCCGGCCCAGGCGCAGCACCTGCGGGTGGATGCGCACCTTGCCGCGGGCCAGCGCATCGAGGTTGATCTCGAAGCGCACGGACTGCCCTGCAGGCTCGATGTCCAGCCGCACCATGCCGTTGGCCAGGCAGGGCGGGGAGCGCTCGCACAGCGTCAGCACCGGCTGGCCTTCCAAATCCTGCGCCAGCTGTTGCCATTGGGCGATGTCCAGCGCGCCGATGTAAAGCACGTCGCATTGGCCGGCGACGGCCTGGACGGCTTCCAGCCGCCGCAGCACCACGGGGCCGCCCGGCCAGGTGATGCCCTGCTGTTGCAGGCGTTCGGCATGCGGGCTGGCGCCGGCGAAGCACACGCGCAAGGGATCGGGGGACACGGGCCAGCGCGTGTAGGCCAGCACGCGGGTCACGGTGTCGCGCAGGTCCAGCCCGATGTGCTGGCCGTGGGCCGGAAGGGCCAGCGCGAGGGCGAGCAGCACCGACAGGGCCAGGCCCGCCGGCCCGTGGCGTCGCAGGAGAGAGGCGGCGTGTTGGCCGGGAGACATGCAGGGGTGAGGGGGACGTTTTCACGCCCCGGCGAAGGCAGCGCGAGATGCTACCAGTCCCCTCTGACGCCGGCCTGTCGCGGCCACCGGACGGGGATCAGCTCTTGTACTTGATCGTGCAGCCGTAGGGCGGGGTCTGGGCCTGGCTGATGGGCTTGCCGGCCAGCGCCTCGTTGAGGCCCTGGCGCACGTAGTTGGTGGCGGTCTGGATGTCGCTGGTGCGCGCCGAGGCGATGGAGTCGATGCCGCCCGCATAGACCAGCGTGCCCTGCGGGTTGACGATGTACATGTGCGGCGTGGTGCGCGCCCCATAGGCCTTGCCCACAGTGCCTTCCTCGTCCATCAGCGTGGCCGTGGGCGCGCCGGACTTGTCCTGGATCCAGCGCGCCAGCTGCTGCGGCGGCAGGTAATCCGATGCAGCCTTTTCGGTCGAGTTGACGGCGAGCCAGACCACGTCCTTGGCCGTGAACTCCTTCTGTAGGCCGGGCAGGTTGGCGCTGTCGTAGTGCTTGCGCACGAAGGGGCAGCCCGGGTTGGTCCATTCCAGCACCACGGTCTTGCCCTTGAACTCGGCCAGCGTGCGCGTCTTGCCGCTGGTGTCGGTCAGCGTGAAGGCGGGCGCGGGCTGGCCCACCGCTGCCGCCGCATGCGCGGTGCCGGCGAGCAGTGCAGCACTGGCAGCGAGGGCGGCCAGCATGGCCGTGCGGCGCTGCAGGAGGGGGAGGGTCGCGGAGATGCTCATCGGATCGGCTCCTTCGGTCGTGGGTTACAGGGTCGCAATGGCCGCGCGCAGTTCGGCCACGCTCAGGA
Organism: Variovorax boronicumulans; assembly: GCF_007677875.1. Lineage (GTDB taxonomy): Bacteria > Pseudomonadota > Gammaproteobacteria > Burkholderiales > Burkholderiaceae_C > Pseudorhodoferax > Pseudorhodoferax boronicumulans_A. Next base: position 43,679 of record NZ_VEDO01000018.1, read on the forward strand.
TCTCGGACAGCACCACGGGCGCGCGGCCCTGGCGGTACAGCACATAGACCGGCACGCCGCTGCGGCCCAGCTCGCGAAGCGCCGCTGTGATGCCCGGGTCGCGCCGCGTCCAGTCGGCCGTCAGCAGCTGCACGTTCTTGGCCTGCAGGTCGGCCAGCACGCTCTGGTCGGCCAGCGCCGTGCGCTTGTTGTACTGGCAGGTCACGCACCAGGCGGCCGTGAAGTCCACGAACACGGGCCGCCCCTGGGCCAGCGCCTGCTGCACCTGCGTGGGCGCCCAGGGCTGCCAGCGTTCACCGGCGGCGGCCACGGGCGTGGCCGCCTCCACGGGGCGCAGCACGGCCGGGCCGAGCAGGCCCAGCATGGCCACGGCCAGCAGCAGCGACAAGGTGCCCATGACCCAGCGCGCGCGGCCCGCCAGGCCCAGCGCCCAGACCACGGCGGCCAGCGCCACCAGCAGCAGCAGCAGGGCGGCGGCACCGTCGATGCCGGTCTGCTGGCCCAGCACCCAGACCAGCCAGGCCACGGTGGCGAACATCGGGAAGGCCATGCAGCGTCGGAACACGTCCATCCACGGGCCGGGCCGCGGCAGCCAACGCACGACGGCCGGCACCAGGCTGGCAAGCAGGAAGGGCAGGGCCATGCCCAGGCCCAGCACCGCGAACACCGCCAGCGCCTGGGCCGTCGGCAGGCCCACGGCGACGCCCATGGAGGCGCCCATGAACGGCGCCGTGCAGGGCGAGGCGATGGCCACGGCCAGCACGCCGGACAGGAAGGCATCGGCGGCCGGGTGGCGCGCCTGGGCCGAGGCCACACGCGAGGGCAGCAGGTGGCCGAACTCGAACAGGCCGGCCAGGTTCAGCCCGAACAGCGTGAACAGCACGGCCAGCGCCGCCACCACGCCCGGCGATTGCAGCTGAAAGCCCCAGCCGAGTTGCTCGCCGGCCGCGCGCAGCCCCAGCAGCAGGCCGGCCAGCGCCACGAACGACAGCACCACGCCCGCGCTGTAGGCCAGGCCATGCAGCCGCAGCGCGCGCTGTTCGCCGGCATGGCGCGCGAAGCCCAGCATCTTGATGGCCAGCACCGGAAACACGCAGGGCATGAAGTTCAGGATCAAGCCGCCCAGCAGCGCCCCCACCAGCGCGGCGGCCAGGCCGATCGGCCTGCCCGCGTCGACGGGCGGCTGGGCGGCCGCGTTGGCCTCGAGCGCGGCGCTCAATGCGGGCGACACGGTCGCGACGGCCGCGCCCTGCGGCCAGGGGCCGGCCACGGCGGCTTCCGCGCGCCAGCCCTGGCGCCGGCCGTCGGCGTCCAGTGCCAGAACCACGGGCAGCACGGCCGGGCTCTGGCTGCGCTGGTCCGACAGCGGCACGCGCGCGGTCCAGACCGCGCCGTCCCAGGCCTGGGTCCAGGCGCCCGCGGTCTGGATGACCTCGGCCGTCTCGGGGAAGAACTCCAGGGTCTTGCCCTGCACGGCTGGCGGCAGCCCGCGCACCGACACGGCCAGGGTCTTGCCGTCGACGATGTCCACCGTGCTGCCTGCGGGCAAGGCATGGGGATGGGCGGCGGCCGCCGCGTCGAACGCGGCCTGGTGCAAGGCGGTGGCGCCCTGTACGGGCAGGTCCAGCGTGAACTCGCCCTCTTCGGGAATGCACTCCTTGCGGCAGACCAGCCAGGACGCGCTGAGCTTGACCTGCAGTTGCCCACTGCGGGCCTGGAAGTCCGGCCCCACGGTCAGCGGGACGGGCAGCAGCACGGTGTTCTCGTAGCCGTAGTTGGCCAGCGGACCGATCGGGATCTTGTGCGGCACGGGCCAGGCGATCTCGCCGGCCTGCACGCCGGCCGGCAGTTGCCAGCGCAGCTCGGTCGGCAGGCCCGAGTCGCCCGGGTTCTTCCAGTAGGTGTGCCACTCGGGCTTGTGCGTGATCGACAGGCCGACCCAGACCGGCTGGCCCGGCGCCACGCCCTGCGGCGCCAGCGCCACGAGCTCGGCGCGCACCTGCGGCGTGGTCACGACGGTGCTGTCGGCCCATGCCGCGGGCGCGGCCAGCGCGGCGCAGCAGGCCAGGAGCAGGGCGAGGGCAGGGCGTTGCAGCATGGAATGCGTGGAAAACCGCCCATGGGAGCAGGGCCGGAGGCCAAAGTTCCGCACGCTCATGCCGCGAAACCCAGCACCACGCGGCGCGCCATCGCGCCCTTCTTCTCGATCTTGGTGACGACCACGGCGCCGATCTCGGCCGTGTTGGCCACGTGCGTGCCGCCGCAGGGCTGCAGGTCGATCAGGTCCTCGGTGCCGATGCGGATGGTGCGCACGGCGCCCGTGCCGCGCGGCGGCGACACCGACATGCTCTTGACCAGGGCCGGGTTGGCGTCGAGCTCCGCCTCGGCGATCTCGCCCACGGTGACGGCCAGCGCGGCGCCCACCAGGCGCGCGATGCCGGCGCTGAGCGCTTCCTTGTCCAGCGGCTGGTCGGTGTGGAAGTCCAGCCGCGCCGCATCGGCCGTGATCGAGCAGCCGTTCACGGGCCGGGCCACGAGGTGGCACAGGAGGTGCGTGGTGGTGTGAAAGCGCATGAGCCGGTGGCGGCGCTCCCAGTCGATCTCGGCCGTCACAGGCGTGCCGACCGTGCAGCGGGCCAGCAGGTCGTCCTGCCCTGGCGCGGGCACGTGGCAGATCGCGGCCGTGGGCCGGCCTTCGGCGTCCTTGCCCTTGCGCGTGTCGGCAATCGCCAGGCGCCGGCCGTCGGCCAGCAGCAGCCAGCCCGTGTCGCCGGCCTGGCCGCCGCCCAGCGGGTAGAACACCGTGCGGTCGAGCACGATGCCCTCGGGGCCGGCGGCGGTGATGGTGGCGCCGGTCTGGCGCAGGCGGGCGTCCTGGCGGAATAGATCCTGGGTCATCGTGCAAGAAGGCGGTGGTGCGGGCAAGGGCGCCATTGTCGGCGGCCCGGCGCAGAGCGCGCTGCTATGCTGCCCGAACACCCAAGACCAGGAGGAGACATGCCCCATCCACAACGCCGTGCGCTGCTGCTGGGCCTGGCGGCCGGCGCGCTGGCGCCCGCGGCCCGCGCCCAGGCTTGGCCGGCCAAACCGATCAAGCTCATCGTGGGCTTTCCGCCCGGCGGCGGCATCGACTTCGCGGCGCGCACCGTGCAGGTGCCGCTGCAGGAGCTGCTGGGCCAGCAGATGGTCGTCGAGTACAAGCCCGGCGCTGGCGGCCTGCTGGCGGCCACCGAACTGACGCGCGCCGCGCCTGACGGCTACACGCTGCTGCTGGCGAACACTGGCCCGTTCGCGATCGCGCCCTACCTGCAACCCAGGATGCCCTACGACCCGCTGCGCAGCTTCAGCTATGTGGGCCAGATCAGCCAGGGCAGCTACATCGCGGTCACGCGGCCCGACCACCCGGCGCGCGACCTCAAGGAGTTCGTGGCGTGGGCGCGCGCCCACCCCGGCCAGGTCAACTTCGCCTCGGCCGGCAAGGGCTCGTCCACCCACCTGAACGGCGAACTGCTGAACCAGGTCACGGGCCTGGATCTCGTGCACGTGCCCTACAAGGGAAGTGCGCCGGCCGTGCAGGACCTGATCGGCGGGCAGACCCAGCTGTTGATCGACGCGGGCACCGTGCTGCTGCCGCAGGTCAAGGGCGGCAAGCTCAAGGCGCTGGCGGTGACCGGCGCCAGGCGCGATCCGCAGCTGCCCGATGTCGCCACCGTGGCCGAGCAGGGGCTGGCCGGCGTGCAGTCCATCGGTTTTCAGGGTCTGGTCGGCCCGGCCGGCCTGCCGCGCGAGGTGGTCGACAAGCTGGCCGCCGGCCTGGCCAAGGTGCTGGCCATGCCGGAGGTGCAGGCCAAGTTCGCGGCGGCCGGTGCCGAAGTGCACTACCAGGGTCCCGAGGCCTTTGCCGCGTTCGTCAAGGCCGACAACGAGAAGTGGGCCAAGCTCATCCGCGACCGCAAGATCCAGCTGGACTGACGCGATGGCGCAAGACCCGGACACCCACGATGGGCGGTGCAGCTGCGGCTTCGTGCGCTCGCGCATGGCCTCGACGCCGATGATCGTGCACGCCTGCCATTGCACCTGGTGCCAGCGCGAGAGCGGCGGGCCCTTCGTCGTCAATGCCGTCGTCGAGGCCGCGCGCGTCACGCTGCTGCAGGGCGAGGTCCACCTGGTCGTGACGCCCTCGGCAAGTGGCAGGAACCAGAAGATCGCGCGCTGCCCGCGTTGCCAGGTGGCGCTGTGGAGCCATTACCCGAACGCCGGCGAGCGCATCTGCTTCGTGCGCGTGGGCGCACTGGACGCGCCTGCGCGCTTGCCGCCGGATGTGCACATCTTCACGTCGACGCGCCAGGCCTGGCTGCCGCTGCCCCCGGGCGTGCTCGCCGTGCCCGAGTTCTACGACCCGGCGCAGGTCTGGTCTCCCGACGCGCGCGCACGCTGGCGGGCCGCACTGGCCTGAAGGGCGCCTGGCGCGGGACTATTCGACTTTGGCGCCCGAGGCCTTGACGATCGCGCCCGCGTTCTCCCAGTCCGCGCGCAGCAGCTGCTGGAAGGCGTCGGGCGCCATGGTGGCGGACTCCACGCCGAGCCGCGCCAGCCGCTCCTGCACGGCCGGATCGGCAAGCGTCTTCTGCAAGGCCGCGTTGAGCCTGTCGCGCTCGGTGCGCGGCAGCGCGGCCGGTGCCAGCAGGCCGATCCACGAATCGAAGCTGTAGCCGGGCAGGCCGCTCTCTGCCGCCGTGGGCAACTCCGGCAGGAAGCGCGAGCGCTGCTTGCCCGTGTAGGCGATGAACTTCACGCGCGCATCGTCCTTGTAGCCCATCACGCCGATCAGCGAGGAGGTCACGGCCTGCACGCGCCCGGCCAGCACCTCGTTGACGGCATCGCCTGTGGACTTCATCGGAATGTGCTGCATGTCCAGCCCGGCCATGGCCACGAAGGAGGCCATGCCCAGGTGCGTGGCGCTGCCGTTGCCGGCCGAGGCGTAGTTGGTGGCCCCGGGCCTGGCCTTGACGGCGGCGATGAACTCGCGCGTATTGCCCGCCCCCAGCGCCGCGTTGGCGACGATGGCATAGCCCGAGTTGCCGATGTACCCCACGCCGACGAAGTCCTTGAGCGGGTCGTAGTCGAGCTTCTTGTAGAGATGGCCGACGATGTGGTGGCTGGCCGCGGCCAGCACCAGCGTGTTGCCGTCGGGCGCGGACTTGGCCACGTAGGAGGAGCCCACGCTGCCGCCTGCGCCGGCCCGGTTCTCCACGATCACGCTGGCCCCCAGGGCCTGGCCGAGCTCGTTGTTGATCGCGCGCGCGATGGTGTCCTGCACCGCGCCGGTGCCGAAAGGCACGACGATGCGCACGACGCGCTGGGCCTGGGCCGGCAGCGCGGCGGACAGCAGGGCGACCGTCAGCAGCGGCAGCAGGCGCGGGAAGGTGTGGCGGAACATGGGGCGACTCCTGGAGTGGGGAAACGGCAGGTTCTGCAAGAACGGCGCCAGCCTGCGGAATCAGGCCAGCCAGCGCTCGGCCAGCCGCACGAAGTAGCTCGCGCCGATCGGGATGATCTCGTCGTTGAAGTCGAACGAGGTGTTGTGGATGATGCAGGGCCCCGGGCCGTGGCCGGCCATGCGGTGGTCGCCGTCGCCGTTGCCCAGGAAGGCATAGCATCCGGGCCGTTCCATGAGCATGTGGGCGAAGTCCTCGGCGCCCAGCACCCCGGGCAGGTTTTCGTCGACCAGGGCGTCGCCGACGATCTCGCGCATGACCTCGGCCGCGAAGCGCGCTTCGGCCGGGTGGTTCACGACCGGCGGCGAGGCGCGCCGGAACATCACCTGGGCCTCGCACTCGTGGGCCTGCGCGATGTGGGTCGCCAGGTGGCGCAGGCGCGCCTCGATCTTGTCCAGCGCATCGACCGAGAAGGTCCGCACCGTGCCGCCGACCCAGGCTTCGTCGGGGATGACGTTGGGCGCGTCCGAGCCCTGGACCTGCGTGACGGCGAGCAGCGCACGTTCGGTGCTCGGAATGGAGCGCGCGACGAGGCTGCGCAGCGCCTGGGCGATCTCGAGCACGGCGCCGACCGGGTCCAGGCCCGTGTGCGGCATGGAGGCGTGCGTGCCGCGCCCGCGCACCGTGATGCGCCAGGTGTTGCTGGACGCCATCAGCGCGCCATGGTTCAGCGCGAAGTTGCCGACCCGGCCCAGGTTGAAGTTGTGCAGCGCGAACACCGCGTCGCACGGGAAGCGCTCGAACAGGCCTTCGTCGATCATCTTGCGGGCACCGGCCTTGCCCATCTCCTCGGCCGGCTGAAAGATGAAATGCACGGTGCCGGCGAAGTCGCGCCGCTGCGCGAGCTGCCAGGCCGCGGCCAGCAGCATGGTGGTGTGGCCGTCGTGGCCGCAGGCGTGCATGCGGCCGTCGTGGCGCGAGCGGTGGTCGAAGCCGTTGACCTCCTGCAGCGGCAGCGCGTCCATGTCGGCACGCAGGCCGATGGTCCGTCCGTTGTCGGGCCGCGTGCCGTGCAGCACGCCGACGAGGCCCGTGCCCGCGATGCCGCGGTGCACGGCGATGCCCCATTCGGTCAGCAGCTCGGCCACCAGCGTGCTGGTGCGGTGTTCCTCGAAGCCGAGCTCGGGGTGGGCATGGATGTCGCGCCGCAGGGCGCGGAAGCGGGCGGTGTCGGCGAAGGCGTCGAGGATGGGCATGGGATTCAGAACTCCAGGTTGTCGATCAGGCGCGTATGGCCCAGCTTGGCCGCGGCCAGCACCACGCGGGCGTCGTCGCCCTGCGGTGCCAGCAGGTCGCTGCGCCGCCGAACGGCCACGTAGTCGGGTTGCCATCCATGGGCCCGCAGCGCCTGCATGGCGGCCTGCTCGGCGACCGTGCTGCGGCCGGGGTCGGCACGCACGGTCTCGACGACGGCCAGCAACTGGCGGCGCAGCAGCAGTGCTTCGCGACGTTCGCTGGCGCTGAGGTAGCCGTTGCGGGACGACAGGGCCAGGCCATCGTCGGCACGCACAGTTTCGCCGCCATGCACCTCGATCGGCATGGCGAAGTCGCGCACCATGCCTTCGATCACGCGCAGTTGCTGGTAGTCCTTCTTGCCGAACAGGGCCAGCCCGGGCTGGACGATCTGGAACAGCTTCATGACCACCGTGCACACGCCGGTGAAGAAGCCGGGCCGGAAGTGGCCTTCCAGGATGTCGGCCAGCGCGGCCGGCGGCGCCACCTTGTAGGCCTGCGGGGTGGGGTACATCTCGGCCTCGTCGGGGGCGAACACGATTTCGCAGCCGGCGCCAGCCAGTAGTTCGCTGTCGCGCGGCAGGGTGCGGGGATAGCGGTCGAAGTCTTCGTGCGGGGCAAATTGCAGGCGGTTCACGAAGATGCTGGCCACCACGGGCCGGCCGCTGGCCTTGGCCTGGCGCACCAGGGCCAAATGGCCTTCGTGCAGATTGCCCATGGTGGGCACGAAGGCCGGGCGCGGGCCGCTGCCCAGTGCCTCGCGCAGTTCGGCGATGCGGTGGATCACATGCATGCGTCGTGTCTCCCTCTCGGACGGTCAAAGGCCGCAAGTGTGCCGGATGGGCCTCAGCCCCGCGGCAGCGGCAGGGCCGTCTTGTAGCGGACCTGCTTGAGCGCAAAGCTCGAACGGATCTTCTCGATGCCGGGGATGGGGGTGAGCTGCTCCAGGATGAAGCGCTCCAGCGCCGCGATGTCGGCCACGGCCACGCGGATCAGGTAGTCGCTGTCGCCGGTCATGAGATAGCACTCCATGACTTCGTCGTGCAGCGCGATGCGCTGCTCGAAATCGGCCAGCGCCTCCTTGCTCTGTCGCGTCAGGCTGATGGAGATGAAGACGTTCAGGCCCAGGCCCAGCTGCGCAGGGTCCGCCAGTGCCACGTAGCCGGTGATGATGCCGGCGGACTGCAACGCCTTCACGCGCGCCAGGCAAGGCGATGGCGACAGGTGCACGCGCCGCGCGAGTTCCACGTTGGACAGGGCGCCGTCGCGCTGCAATTCGTCCAGGATGCGCAGGTCCGTGGCATCCAGATTCATTTTGTGCCTCCGTTGTCGGGTTGGACGGCATTCTGTGCTGTACCGGCGCATCGCACCATGCATCTCGGCAACATCTTTGGCACGTTTGCGCCTAGAGTGCGGCGATTCCTCGACTCGCTTCTTCTGTCCGCCATGAACGCACCCCACTCGCTGGCCCAGCTGCTGCAGACGCCTCCGGCAGGCGACATCGATCCGCAGGAAACGCAGGAATGGCGCGACGCCTTCTCGGCGCTGCTGGCCTCAAGCGGGCCGGAGCGGGCGCGCTTCATGCTCGATGAGCTCGCCCGCATCGCCCGTGCCAAGCGCATCGGCTGGAAACCCGAGCTGGCCACCCCCTACGCCAACACCATCGCCGTGGAGCAGCAGCCCCGGTTTCCGGGTGACCTGGCGATCGAGGAACGGCTGGCCTCGCTGATGCGCTGGAACGCGCTGGCCATGGTGGTGCGTGCCAACCAGGCCTATGGCGATTTGGGCGGCCACATCGCGAGCTATGCCAGTGCGGCGGACCTGTTCGAGGTCGGCTTCAACCACTTCTTCCACGCGCGGAACGACCACCACCGCGGCGACCTCGTGTTCTTCCAGCCGCACAGCGCGCCGGGTGTCTACGCGCGCGCCTTCCTCGAAGGCCGGCTCAACGAGGCGGACCTCATGCATTACCGCCAGGAGATCGTTGCGCCCGAGGCCGGCGCGCGCGGGCTGTCGAGCTACCCGCACCCCTGGCTGATGCCGGACTTCTGGCAGTTCCCGACCGGCTCCATGGGCATCGGGCCGATCAGCTCGATCTACCACGCGCGCTTCATGCGCTATCTCACGCACCGCAATCTGCTCGATTGCACAGGTCGCAAGGTCTGGGGCGTGTTCGGCGACGGCGAGATGGACGAGCCCGAGTCGATGAGTGCGCTGACACTGGCCGCGCGCGAGAAGCTGGACAATCTCGTCTGGGTCGTCAACTGCAATCTGCAGCGCCTGGACGGCCCTGTGCGCGGCAATGGCCGCATCATCGACGAACTCGAACAGCTGTTCGCCGGTGCGGGCTGGAATGTCATCAAGCTGGTCTGGGGCAGCGATTGGGACGGCCTGTTCGCACGCGACCAGCAGGGTGCGCTGCTGCGCGCCTTCGCCCATACCGTGGACGGCCAGATGCAGACCTTCGCGGCCAAGGACGGGCGCTACAACCGCGAGCACTTCTTCGGCCAGGACGAGGCGCTGCAGCGCCTGGCCCAGGGCATGACCGACGAGCAGATCGACCGCCTGCGCCGCGGGGGCCATGACCTCGTGAAGATCCATGCAGCCTATGCCGCCGCTGCCGCGCACCGCGGCCAGCCCACCGTGGTACTGGCCCATACCAAGAAGGGCTACGGCATGGGCACGGCCGGCCAGGGCCGCATGACCACGCATTCGCAGAAGAAGCTGGACGAGACCGATCTGATCGCCTTCCGCAACCGCTTCGACCTGCCTTTGAGCGACGAGCAGGCCACCTCGCTGGCCTTCCACAAGCCGGCCGAGGACAGCCCCGAGATGGTCTACCTGCGCGAGCGCCGCGCCGCGCTGGGCGGCTTCCTGCCGCGGCGCGAGACGGCGTGCGATGCACCGCCGGTGCCGCCGCTGGCCAGCTACGCGCAATTTGCGCTGGCGGCCGAAGGCAAGGAGATGAGCACGACCATGGCCTTTGTGCGCCTGCTGGGCCAGTTGCTCAAGGACCCGCAGCTGGGCCCGCGCATCGTGCCCATCGTGGCCGACGAGGCCCGCACCTTCGGCATGGCCAACCTGTTCAAGCAGGTCGGCATCTACAGCAGCGTGGGCCAGCGCTACGCGCCCGAGGACATCGGCTCGGTGTTGTCCTACCGCGAAGCGCTGGACGGCCAGATCCTCGAGGAAGGCATCAGCGAGGCCGGCGCCATCGCCAGCTGGACGGCTGCCGCGACCAGCTACAGCGTGCACGGCCTGGCCATGCTGCCGTTCTACATCTACTACTCGATGTTCGGCTTCCAGCGCGTGGGCGATGCGATCTGGGCCGCGGCCGACCAGCGTGCACGCGGCTTCCTGCTCGGCGCGACCTCGGGCCGTACCACGCTGGGGGGCGAGGGCCTGCAGCATCAGGACGGCAGCAGCCACCTGGTCGCGGCCACCATTCCCAACTGCAAGGCCTACGACCCCGCCTTCGCGGGCGAGATGGCCGTGATCGTCGATGCCGGCATGCGCGAGATGCTGGTCGAGCAACAGGACGTCTTCTATTACGTGACGCTCATGAACGAGAACTACGCCCAGCCCAGCCTGCCCGAGGGCGCAGCCGTGGGCGTGGTGCGTGGGGGGTACCGTTTCGGTGTGTATGGCCCGCAGGACGGGAAACGCGTGACGCTGATGGGCTCGGGCGCGATCCTGACCGAGGTGATCAAGGCGGCCGAGCAACTGGCCACCGAAGGCATCGGCAGCGAAGTGCTGAGCATCACGAGCTGGAGCGAGTTGGCGCGCCCGGCCGGACAGGCAACGCTGGCGCAACTGTTGGCCAGCCAAGGCCCCATCGTCGCAGCCAGCGACTATGTGCGTGCCGTGCCCGAGTGCCTGCGTGCAGGCGTGCCTGCATCGCGCAGCTATACGACGCTGGGCGCGGACGGCTTCGGCCGCAGCGACACGCGGGCCGCGCTGCGCCGCTTCTTCGGGGTCGACGCAGCGGCCATCGCCAAGGCGGCGCGGGAGGCTCTGCAGGCATAAAAAAACCCCGCCGAGGCGGGGTTTCGAGAGCAGGGCTGAAGAATCAGGCCTTGTTCTTTTGCTGGCGGCGACGGATGCCAGCCAGGCCCAGCAGGCCGGCGCCCAGCAGGGCGATGGAGGCAGGCTCGGGGACTTCCGTTGCCACCAGGCCGAACTGGAACGTCACCGGAGTGGTCGCGTCTTCGGCGGTGGAGACGCCGAAGCAGTTGGCAGCAGCACCAGCGTACAAGCACTGCGCCGGGGATGCTGCCAGCAGCGACTCCGGATCCTTGATGCCGAACGCAAACGTGTAGGCAAAGCCGTCGTAGCTGAACGCTTCGCCCAGCGAGCCGTTGATCACGAAAATGTCGCTGCAGGGGTTGGCTTCGGGAGCGCTCGGGCAGCCCGTGTTGGTGTTCGGCACTTCCTTGAAGTTGACGAAGTAGGTCGCTTCGAAGTACTTGTTGAGGGAGGCCGAGAACAGCTCCAGCGTTGCCTGGATCTGGACCGTCTGCAGCGTGACGCTGTTGGCGCCCAGGTTGCTGTTGTTGTAGTGGATGTAGGTGTTGGCATCGACCAAGGCACCGTTGGTCATCAAAGCACCGTTGGTTTCAGCGGGGTTGATCTGCAGACCGCTCCGCGTTCCCGCGGCAATGCTGCCACCGGTGCGACCCCAGGTCAGCAACGTTTCGCTGGTCGTGTAGTTGGTGTTGGGGTTCGGCGTGGCAGGATTGGCGCCATTGGTGCCGGAGCCGGCCCAGGTCGCGCTGTCGGTGACGAAGGCGCTCTTCACCGTGTAGGTCCAGTCGGTGATCAGCACGCCTGCCGAAGCAGAGGAAGCCGCGAAAGCGGTGGCGGCAGCGAGGCCGAGGTGGGCAAGTTTGAAGCGCATGTCAGTCCTTCAGTCGGTCGAGGATGGCGGGGAAGTGGCCCAACAGAAGTTGGTGTGAAGTTTTTAGCAACTGGCGTGCCGTGCCTTGAATTTTCAATAAAAACAAACGGTTGTGTGATTTTTTGCGACGCTTATGGTGACGTGGTGTCAAGATTTTCGACGTGACGTGCGGTCCGACGGGAGGTCTCTCGCGCGGACGTGATGGCGCGTCATGCCGCTCGCCGGCGCCGGCGCAGGAGCTGCGTTTCCCACACGCTGACCACCAGCACCACGGCTGTGGTCAGCCACCCCATGAGCAGCATGTTGCCGGCCAGGCCGACGGGCACGAGCGCCAGCAGCATGGCGGCACCGGCGACATGCGAGACGGCCACACCGCCGTACACGACGGACTTGTAGACCGCGCTGCCGAGCAGGTAGATCGCAGGCCCCAAAAGCAGAACCGCCACCTGCGCCGCGGTGGGCATGGCGTGCGGATGGGCGAGCACCAGGTCGTTGCCGACCGCTGTGGCGATGATGCCGGCCACCAGGATCGCGTGGACGTAGTGGAAGTAGGCGCCGATCCGGCCGGGATCGTCGGAGCGCACGATGGCTTCGCTGGCGTCCTTGCTCGAGGTGCCGAAGTACAGCCACCACATGGCCAGTGTGCCGAGGAAGGTGGCCACCAGCGCCTGCAGCACCTCGGAAGACCAGTGCTCCACATCAGACAGGGTCGCGCCAGTCGCCAGCAGGGTTTCGCCCAGCGCGACGATCACGAACAGCTGGCAGCGCTCGGCCAAGTGGCCCCCTTCGATGGTCCAGTCCCGGGTGTTGGAGCGCCCCATGCCCGGCACGGCGAAGCCCACCATCGGCGCGCCGTATTCGCACACCACGGCGATGGACCAGAGCGCGGCGCGCGTTCCGTGTTCGGCCAGCGCGCCGGCGATCCAGAACACGGCCGAGACCAGCAGCCAGACCAGCATGCGCCGGTAGTTCGCAGCCAGCGCGTGGCCGGAGGGCAACTGGAAGGCGATGAAGGCCGTGCGCCCGACCTGGATGGCCACATAGGACAGCGCGAAGACCATGCCGCGCTCACCGAAGGCCTGCGGAATGCTGGAGGCCATCACCAGGCCCAGCAGCATGTTGGCGAAAATCAGACCGCGGATCTGCGGCGTTTCGGGATCGAACCAGTTGGTGACCCAGCAGGTGTATTGCCAGCCCAACCACACTGCGAACCAGAGGATCAGCACCTCGATGACTCCGCCAACGGTCAGATGGTGCAGCAACTGGTGGCTGAGCTGGGTGACGGCAAAAACGTAGACCAAGTCGAAGAAGAGCTCTTCGAAAGTCACACGGGCATGGTGCCCGTCGCGGTGCCGCAACAGCGGGTGGTGGTTGGCGCCCGGGTGGCTCGGTGTCGCATGGGCAGGGTGCATGTCGCCCTCCTTGTTGTGTGTGGGTATGGAGCCGGTGTCAGCGCACCGGGGTTATGTATTCAGTTTATGGCTTTTGTAACCCATGCGCAGCATTTGTCGACAATCCGGCGCCCGCTGACAGCCGGGCTCACGCAGCGTGCTGCGCCAGCGGCCACCATGCTGGCAGCAGCGCCCGCACAGCACGGCGGCTGAAACGTGTGTCGATGAGCACGATCACGCCCCGGTCCTCACGCGACCGGATCACGCGGCCGGCCGCCTGCACCACCTTGCGCAGTCCGGGATACAGGTAGGCGTAGTCGTAGCCGGCGCCGAAAGCCTCCTGCATGCGCCGACGCATCTCCTCGTTGACGGGGTTGACCTGCGGAAGGCCCAGCGTCGCGACGAAGGCGCCGATCAGCCGGTCGCCCGGCAGATCGATGCCCTCGCCGAAGCTGCCGCCCAGCACCGCGAAGCCGATGCCGGCACCTCCGGGCGCGAAGCGGCCGAGGAAGGCCTGGCGCTCGGCCTCGTCCATGCGCCGGGTCTGGCGCCAATGCGGGATGGCCGGGTGCGCCTGCGCAAAGGCATTGGCCACCAGGTCCAGGTAGTCATGGCTGCTGAAGAACGCCAGGTAGTTGCCGGGCTGTGCCAGGTACTGCTGTGCCATCAGCGCCGCGATGGGCGCGGCCGACGCCTGCCGGTCGGCGAAGCGGGTGGAAATGCCATCGGCCACGCGCACGCGCAACTGCTCGGCGGCATAGGGCGATGCGATGTCGACGAAGGGCGCGTCGCCTGGCAATCCCAGCGTGTTGCGGTAGAAGTCGGCCGGCGCCAGCGTGGCCGAGAACAGCGTGCTGCTCCAGGCGGCTGCCAACCGTGGCGCCAGGAACTCGGCCGGGATCAGGTTGCGGATGTGCAACTCGGCATCGTTGCGCCCCGTGCCTCTCCCCGACGGCAGGCGCGTCACGTCGACCATCGAATGCGGACCGAAGCTCTGCACCAGCCGCAACAGCTGCAGCGCCTCGAACCAGAACGACTGCAGCGCGCCGTCAAGCGGATGCGAGGCGCCTGGCGCGGCATCGGCGAAATAGTCGCCCAGCGCGGTGGCGGCGTTCTGCAGCGCGGTGGCCCAGGCGGCCGGTGGCGCCCCACGGGTGCTGTAGGGGCGCTCGTCCTCTGCCAGCAGCGCGCGCCATTGCCGGTCCAGCCGTTCGAGCGGGCGCCGCAGCGCAGCGGGCGCCTCGCGCGCCAACGCACGCACGGTGCCGCGTTGCATGCCGGCCGAGTACATCGCGCGGCCGCGGTCGACCAGGTTGTGCGCTTCGTCCACGAGCACGCCCACGCGCCATTCGTTCTGCAAGGCCAGCGCGTACAGCATGGCGCTGCCATCGAACCAGTAGTTGTAGTCGCCGACCACCACATCGGCCCAGCGCGCGAGCTCCTGGCCCAGGTAGTAGGGGCAGACCTGGTGCGCCAGCGCCACCTCGCGCAGTGTCGCTTGGGCCAGCGGCCCTGCCGCCACGGCCGCACTGCGGGCCGCCGGCAGTCGGTCGTAGAAGCCACGCGCCAGTGGGCAGGACTCGCCGTGGCAGGCCTTGTCGGGGTGCTCGCAGCTTTTCTCGCGCGCCGTCAGTTCGAGCACGCGCAACGGCTGGCCCGGCGGCGCGATGCGCGCCAGGGCATCCAGCGCCAGCTGACGGCCCGGGGTCTTGGCCGCCAGGTAGAACAGCTTGTCGATGCGCTTGCCAGGGCACGCCTTGAGCAACGGGAACAAGGTGCCCACGGTCTTGCCGATGCCGGTGGGGGCCTGCGCGAGCAGCGGGCGACCGCGCGCAGCGGCGCGGTACACGGCCTCTGCCAGCTCGCGCTGGCCGGCGCGGAAGGCCGGGTGCGGAAATGCCAGTGCGGACAGGGCCGCGTCGCGCGCGGCGCGGTGGGCCTGTTCCTGCGCGGCCCAGGCCAGGAAGCGTTGGCACTGCTGCTCGAAAAAGCCCTGCAGCGCTGCCGCTTCGTGCCGCTCTTCGAACACTGTCTCGCGCTGGCTCGCGATGTCGAAGTACACCAGTGCCAACGTCAGCGCGGGCAGGCCGCGTTCGGCGCAGAGCAGGGCGCCGTAGATCTTCAGCTGGGCCCAGTGCAAGGCCCGTTGCGCAGCCGGCTGGCGCCCCAGGTCGCCGCGGTGGGTCTTGATCTCCTCGAGCCGTTGCCGGGCAGCGTCGAAGCCATCGGCGCGGCCGCGCACCTGCAGCGCACCGTGAGAGCCCTGCAGCCGCACCTCGGCTTCGTAATCTGCAGCACGACGTCCGGTTACCAGCGCATGGCCCGCAATGCCTTCCAAGGCGGTGGGCGCCGGCGTGAAGCGCAAGTCGAGATCGCCGGCCTTCGCCGTGAACTCGCACAGCGCCCGCACGGCGACCGGGTACGGCGCCGGCGCCGCAGGCGTGCCGCTCAAGGGCAGTTCAGCACCGTGCCCTGCTGCGTGCACAGTCGACCCTGCGGGTTGACCAACTGGCCGCCTGCGCGGTTCAGCCGCTGGCCCTGGCTGTCCCAGCAGCCGCCCGCGTCACAGCGCGCCGCCTGCGAAGGCCGCGGTGGTGCCTGCGCGGCGGTGGCGGGTGCCGCGGGCGGCGTCGGCAGGGCGGGCACCGCTGCGGGTGGCGGGACGACCACGGGGCGTTCGGCGCGCGAGGGCGGTGGGGCATCGGCCTCGGCGCGGAAGCAGGCACGTGCAGCGCGCTGGCGTGCCGCACGCAACAGCACGATGTCCGGCTTGGGCTCGGCCATGATGGCGTCGAGCCGCTCGCGTGCGGCCAGGCAGGCTGGCGACTTCAGCGCATCGTCCGGCGGCATCGCGCCTGTGCCCAGCGTCAGTCCCGCGAGAACGACGGCAGCGAGCGTCCGGTCTTGGCGCCTCATGGCGCGCCCGCCTTGGGATAGCGCCGCGCACCCAGCAGGTACAGCGCGGCGCCCAGCAGCAGCGTCGCGGCCGCCACCATCAGCGCCAGCGTGAACCCGCGTGCCGGCGAGCCCGACCAGCCGATCAGCAGCGCCACCAGCGGAGGCCCCAGTACCTGGCCGATGCCGTACAGCGCCGTCAGCAGCCCCATGGTGCTGGCCGCGCTGGCGGGGCGCAGGCGGCGGACCTCCTGCATCGCGAAATAGGTGATGGCCGTGAACGGCAGGCCCAGCAACAGACTGCCCAGCACGAAGCCCGGCAGGGTGGGGCTGACCAGGCTCATGGCCACGCCCACGGCCTGCACGCCGTGGCACAGCGCCAGCATGCGCCGCAAGTCGCCGCTCAGGGGCACGCGCGTGGTGGCCATGGCACCGAGGATCACGCCGACGCCGAAGATCGGCCAGAACAGGTCCAGCCAGACCGAAGACGGCAGCGCCGCACGCGCGATCACGGGCAGGAAGGTGGCGGTGATGATGTAGCCGAAGCCGGCGCAGCCGTAGCCCGCGGCCAGCAGCGCCATCTCGCCGCGCGAGGCCGGGCGTTGCGCGGCGGGCGCACCGGCTGCCGCGGCCACCGGCGGTGCCGGCAGTTCCCCATGGCGCAGCACCGGCCGCACGGCCAACGCCAGCGCGGCGGCCAGTGCGCCGAACACCAGCCAGCCCAGCCGTGCGCTGCCGTCGCCGGCCACCACGGCACCAGCGATCAGCCCGCTCAGCACGATGCCCGTGCCCGGCCCCACGTAAATCATGCCGCCCAATGCGCCGCGGCTCCGCCGTGCCAGCTGGGCCAGGCACCAGCCCGAGATGTAGACGAACACGAAGGCACTGGCGACGCCGGCTGCGAAGCGCAGCGCCGGCCACAGTGCCGGCCACGGCAGGGCCATGGCCAGCGTCAGCACCACGGTGGCGACGAGCCCTGCCTGCACCATGCGCGCGGGATCGGGCGGCGGCGGGTTGCCGAGCCGGCGCCACAGCCACGGCTGCAGCGTGCACAGCACGGCGCCGAGCAGGTAGCCCAGGTAGTTGGCGCTGGCCAGCCAGCTCGCACCGTCCAGGTCGATCACGCCGTCGTGCAGCATCATGGGCATCAGCGGCGTGAAGGCGAAGCGGCCGATGCCCATGGCCGTGGCAAGGCCGACGGCACCCGCCGCGGCGATGGCCCATGGGCCGTACGCAGGCGGGGCCGCGGCGTCGGATGGAATCGAGTACATAGGGCAATGGGGCTTGGGAGCGGCCGGCATGTTAGCGCCCGGGCCCTGGCGGCGCCGCCCTGGGGTCTTGGGCGCGGAACACCCTCTAAGATCCCGCCATGAGCCTACCCTCGCGATTCTGGTCCGACCTCGGCACGCGCGACTTCGCGCGGCTGGACCCTGCCGCGACCGTCGCGGTGCTGCCCGTGGCCGCCACCGAACAGCACGGCCCGCACCTGCCCGTGCGGGTGGACGCGGCGCTGGTCGACGGCGTCATCGCGGCCGCGCTGCCGCACCTGCCCGAGACGCTGCCCGTGCTGTTCCTGCCCACGCAGGCCATCGGCCGCAGCAGCGAACACCAGCGCTTTCCGGGCACGCTGTCGCTGTCGGCCGAGACCACGATCCGGCTGTGGACCGAGATCGGCGAATCGGTCGCGCGCGCCGGCCTGCGCAAGCTGCTGCTCTTCAACAGCCATGGCGGCCAGGTCTCCATCATGGACATCGTGGCGCGCGACCTGCGCACGCGCTGCGAACTGCTGTGCTACCACGCCAGCTGGTACACGCTGCCCCTGGGGCCCGACGTGGAGGGCCTGTTCGGCGCCGAGGAGCACCGCTTCGGCATCCATGGCGGCGACATCGAGACTTCGATGATGCTGGCGCTGCACCCTTCGCGCGTGGACATGGCGCAGGCGCGCCATTTCCGCTCCACGTCGCAGGACCGCGCCGCGGCCTACCCCATCCTGGGCAACGGCAAAACGGCCAAGCTCGGCTGGCAGATGCAGGACTACAACGCCGAGGGCGCGGCCGGCAACGCCGCCAACGCCACGGCCGAGAAGGGCCGGGCGCTCGTGGAGGCGGCCGGCCGCCAGCTCGCGGCGTTGCTCGGCGAACTCTCCAGCCTGCCGCTGTCCACGCTGGTCGACGCGCCGCGGCTGGCCGATTGAATGAACCTGCGCGAGCACGGGCCGTGCTCCACTGTGGCCCGGCTGCAGGCGCTGATGGACAGGGGCCTCTAACATCCGGCCCATGCCCATCCTGCGCACTTCCCCCGCCTCCCCCTTTGGCCGCAAGGTCCGCATCGCCGCCGCCGTGGCGGGCCTGGCGGACCGCATCCGCATCGAGGCCGCCGACACCAACGACGCCAACGATCCGCTGCGCCAGCAGAACCCGCTCGGCAAGATCCCGACGCTGCTGCTGGACGACGGCGAGCCGTTGTACGACTCGCGCGTGATCGTCGAGTACCTCAACGAGACCGCCGCCACTCCTGTGCTGGTGCCGCCCGGCCCCGGCCGCCTGGCCGTGCTGCGCCACCAGGCGCTGGCCGACGGCTTGCTCGACGCCTGCATCCTGCAGGTCTACGAAGGCCGCTACCGCCCGCCCGAGCTGCGCGGCGAGCAATGGCTCGCACACCAGCGCGGCAAGATGGAGCGGGCGCTGGCGTACCTGGCCACGCACCACGCCGTCCCCGGCAGCGGCGTGCCGCACATTGGCGAGATCGCGCAGGCCTGCGCGCTGGGCTACCTGGACCTGCGCTTCGCAGGCGCCTGGCGCAGCGAATATCCGGCCCTCGTGGCCTGGCTGCAGGACTTCGCCGCCCGTGTCCCGGCCTACGCGCTGACCGCGCCGACGGCCTGAGCCGCTGCCCACCAGCCGTTTGGGCAGGCTGCGTTGCGCCAGACGGAAGTTGGTGGTGCACCGGCCCTTGGAGGCGTGCAGCGCAGCGTCATCAGGAGCAGGGCGCTTTTCACGGTGCGCAGTTTTGGATCGAAAGGCCCGGCTGCGGTGCTGCCAGCGTTGCGACCCGGCGCAGTGCGTCGCCTCAGGTCGCGGCCAGCGCCTCGGGGCCGCGCACTGCGGGCTCCAGCCCGACGAAGTGCAGTGCGGCATGGACCAAGATCGCGGCCCGCCGGGCCGCGCCGGCCAATTCAACACACGGTGTCCCGCGCCAGCTGCGCGATGCGCTCCGCGAACTGGCGGGCCAGCAGCGACGGCCGCTCGGGCCGCGTGATCGCGTACAACCGCACGGCGCGCCGCGGCAGCAGCGCCCGCACCTCCAGGTCGTCCGCCACCACGCGCACCGACAGCTGGTCCACGACGGCGATGCCAGCGCCGGCGCGCACCAGCGCGGCGGCCACGAAAGTCTGGCCCACCTCGATGCCGATGCGGCGCGTGGCGCCGGCCTCGGCGAAGGCGCTCTCCGTCTCGAAGCCGAGCGGCAAGGTGGAACTGAACGAGATCAGCGGCACACCATGCAGGTCTTTGGCCGACACCGACTTGCGTGCCGCCAGTGCATGGCCACGCGGCAGCAGGCACACCAGGCGCGAGCGGCCAATCTCGGTGGCCACCACCTCGCTTTGGCGCGGCACGTCCCAGGCATAGCCGATGTCGGCGCTGCGGGTGCGCACCAGCTCCACCACCTCGTAGTTCAGCGCGGTCTGGATCGACACGCGCGCATCGGGCGCGAGCGCGGCGGTCTGGCCCAGCACCGTGGCCACCAGCGTGGAGGCCACGGACGGGTTGCAGGCCACCGACAGGCGGCCGCCGCGCAGGTTGCGCAGGTCGCCGGAGGTGCGCTCGACGGCCTCGACCTCGCGGTACACGCGCTCGATGTCGCGCTGCAGCGTCAGGGCCTCCGGCGTCGGCGACATGCGGCCGCCCCGCCGCTCGAACAACAGCATGCCGATGCGGCCTTCGGCGTTCTTCAGCGTGCGGCTCAGCGCCGGCTGCGACACCGCCAGCAGCCGCGCGGCGCCGGTGACCGAGCCCTCCTGCAGCACCGCGCGGATGACTTCGATGTGTCTGAGCGTGAGGCTCATGGGTAAACCCTCGGGTATGCAGTCCGTCTATGGACCAGCGAAGGATCGGTATTGGACAGGATGGTCGGCGCCTTCCCACAATCCGGCGCCATGGAGACACCACAAGGCGCCCGCATCGCCCGCATCGACGGCTTCGAAATCGCCTGCACGCTGCCCGAGCCCATCGGCAACGCGATGCGCTTCTTCGACCGCCGCGTCACGCTGCTGGTGCGCCTGACGGACGCCGACGGCCAGGTCGGCTGGGGCGAGACCTGGTCCATGCCGGGCGCGGCCGCTGCCGCCGTCCGCGGCGGGCTGGCCCAGGCCGTGCTGGCGCAGGCCGACGGCGCGCCGCGCGTGCTGTGGAACGCCATGGGCCAGACCCTGACCTACGATCGGCGCGGCGTGACCACCATGGCCATGAGCGCCATCGACATCGCGGCCTGGGACCTCGCGGCCCGGCGCGCCGGCATGTCGGTCGCGCGGCTGCTGGGCGGCGCGGTGCGGCACGACGTACCCGCCTACGTGAGCGGCCCCTTCATCAAGCCGGGCGGCGACCCCTACCGCGACTTCGAGCGCGACATCGACGGCTACCTGCGCGACGGCTTCAAGGCGATGAAGCTGCGCCTGGGCCTGGACGCGCGCGCTGAAGGGGCCCTGCTGGCCCGGCTGCGCCGGCGCGTGGGCGACGCCTTTCCCCTCATGGCCGACCTGAACGAAGGCGCCACGGTTCGCTCCGCACTGGTGTTCGCGCAGCACTTCGCGCCGAGCGACCTGGTCTGGCTGGAAGAGCCCATCCGCCACGACAACCTGCCCGGCTACGTGCAACTGTCCAAGGCCCTGCCGATGGCACTGGCCGGCGGCGAGGCGCTGCTCGGCGTGACACCTTTCCGCGATTTCCTCGCGCAGGGCGCGCTGGACGTGGTGCAACCCGACCTGGCGCTGTGCGGCGGCTTCACCGAAGGCCTGAAGATCGCGGCGCTGGCCGATGCGTACGGTGTGCCCGTGGTGCCGCACGTCTGGGGCACGGCCATCAACTTCTTCGCCTCACTGCAGTTCATCGCAGGCCTGCCCGAGCTGCGCGGCCCGGGCCTGCGCTACCCGCTGTTCGAGTTCGACCCCTCGCACAACCCGTTCCGCGACATGTGCGGCGCGGTGGGCGTGCGGCCCGACGGCCGCATCGCCATCCCCGACGGGCCGGGCCTGGGCATCGAGGTCGACCCGCAGCAGTTCCGCCAACACCTGGTCGACCAATGGTCCGTGACCCTCTGATTGCATCGATTCCGAAGAACGAGGAGACATCCACCATGAAGAGCAGAACCTTCCTGGCGCTGGCCGCCACCGCGCTGTTCGGCTGGGCCGCGGCGCCTGCACTGGCCCAGGAGCCGGTGTCGTTGCGCGTGGCCTACGTGCAGGCGCCCGACCACCCGCACGGCCTCGGCATCCGCCGCTTCGTCGAAATCGTGCAGCAAAAGAGCGGCAAGCGCATCGAGGTCAAGGCCTTTGGCAGCGCCACGCTGGGTGGGGACGTGGCCGTGCTGTCGTCGCTGCGCGGCGGCACCATCGACATGACGGTGGTGATCCCCAGCCTGTTGACCGGCATGGTCAAGGAATACGTGCTACTGGACCTGCCCTTCCTGTTCAACAGCTACGCCGAGGCTGATGCGGTGCTCGACGGCCCGGTCGGCAAGCGCCTGCTCGATCTGCTGCCCGACAAGGGCCTGATCGGGCTGGCCTATTGGGACCACGGCTTTCGCATCGTCACCAACAGCCGGCGCCCGATCACCAAGGCCGAAGACTTCGCCGGCCTCAAGCTGCGCGTGCCGCAGAGCACCATCTTCCTGGACACCTTCGGCGCGCTGGGGGCCAACGCCGTGCCCATGCCCATCCCGGAGCTCTACGGCGCGCTGGAGACGCGCGCGATGGACGGCCAGGAAAACCCCTTTGCCGCGGTCGAGGCGCTCAAGCTGCAGGAGGTGCAGAAGTTCGCCTCGGCCACCAACCACGCCTACAACCCGCTCGTGGTGGTGTTCAGCAAGATGAAGTGGGACAAGCTCACGCCCGCCGACCGCCAGATCCTCATGGACGCCGCGGCCGAGGCCGGTGCCTATGAGCGCAAGATCTCGCGCGAGGCCAACGAGAAGGCCGCCGACAGCCTCAAGGCCAAGGGCCTGCAGGTCAACACGGTGGCGCCGGCCGAGGTGGCGCGCATGCGCGAGAAAGTGGCGGCCGTGCATGCCAAGTACGTCAAGGAGGGCGGAGAGGCGCTGGCGGCCGAGATGCTGGCTGAGATCGACAAGGTGCGCGGCAAGCGGTGACGGCAGGCCGCCGCGCGGGCTACGCCACGCGATGGCGGCGTTGATGATGCGCTTTCCACGCAAAGAGTAGATCGCATCCAGGCAGTCCATGCCTGGCCGGCTCGCTCGGCTGCCGCGGGCAGTGGCGTCCGGTGCCGCGATCGCCCCATTGGGCGCCAGCGCCGACGACCCCGCGGGCGCCGCGGTCACCCCGCTCAGCCCGATGGCCGCCGCGACGCGTCGCCCATGGCCGCGCTGCTGGCAACCATCGGCAGCATGGTGTGTTGCATGTGGGTCGCACCCGACCGGCTGGCCGACGTTGGCGACCGGCTCCGCAACCGCGTGCACCCCCCTGCACGTGCGCTGAGTTGCCGCTGCGGCATCCGCAATTGGGATGATTCGAGATGCAATGCTCAGGATTCATTTGCTTACCATTGAAAGCGGTTGTCGCATGTCGCGGCAGGCATGCGGAGATGGGTAGCGAATGCCCCAGGTCGATCGGCTCACCAGGATCAAGGACAGGCTGTATGCGGGAAAGCTGCTAAGCAAGCAGGCCCTGCTTGACGAACTGGAGGTGTCGTTCGCCACACTCAAGCGCGACATGGCCTATCTGCGCGACGAGTGGCAGGTGCCCGTGCGCTTCGACCGCGATCGCAACGGCTGGCACCTGGACGGAACGGCCTTCGCGAAAGGCGGCCATGCCCTCGACCTGAAGCTGCGCGAAGACGAGATCCGCGCGCTGCTGGTCATGCAGCACCTGCTGTCGCGGCTGGAGCCTGGTGGCTTGCTGGGGGCGCAGACCGGCGCACTTCAGCGCAACCTGGCCCGGCTGCTCGACAAGGGCCTGGGCGCACCCGCCGATGTGGTGCGGCGCATCCGCGTGCTGGCGCTGGCGGCACGCCGCCTGGAGTTGCCCCACTTCCAGGCTGCGGCCCACGCCGTGCTGCGGCGGCGCCGGCTGCGCATCGTCTATCGCGCGCGCAGCCATGGCCGCACGGAAGAGCGCGAGGTCTCGCCGCATCGGCTGGTGCACTACCGCGAGAACTGGCACCTGGATGCCTGGTGCCACCGCAACGAAGGCCTGCGCATCTTCAGCCTCGATGCCATGGAGCAGGCGCAGGTGCTGGACAGCCCGGCCATCGAGATGTCGGACGCCGACTTGGACGACCAGCTGGCCAAAGGCTACGGCATCTTCGCCGGCAGCCATGTGCAGAAGGCGCGGCTGCGCTTCACACCGGAACGCGCGTGCTGGGTGTCGGCCGAGCGCTGGCACCCCGACCAGCGCGGCCGCTTCGACGCGCAGGGCCACTGGCTGCTGGAGCTGCCGTTCTCCGACATGCGCGAACTCGTGATGGACATCCTGCGGCATGTGCCCGAGGTCGAGGTGGAGTGGCCGCAGGAGTTGGCGGACGAAGTGCGCCGGCGGCTGAAGGAGGGGCTGCGGCGGATACGGGGGGCTGGATGAAGGATCAGGGGAAGGCGGGTGTGCGGGCGCATGGGATGAGCTTGGGGGTTGGGAAGATCACCCGCACCGGTGCTACTGCGGCATCCCGCAAAGGAGCCTTCTCATGACCGAACCATGGACCCCCTGGGGCAAGCTGAGCCGCCAGCCCGATGGCTCCACCCTCGTGCACCCGTTGCTGGACCACATGGTCGACGTGGCGGCGGTGCTCGAGACGCTGCTGCAACTGCCATCCATGCAGCGCGCGCTGAACCGTGCCGCCGCCCGCCCGCTGTCGGGCGTGGACCACGCACGCCTGGCGGCACTCGCCTTCCTGCACGACATCGGCAAGGCCAACGCCGGCTTCCAGGTGCGCTACTGGCGCGAGCGCGCCGAGCGCCCCGCTGCATGGACCGTTGCCGAGTGTGGCCATGGCCCGCAGGGCTGGGCCTTGTTCGGCCAGAGCCTGCATGGCGCGGCACGCGTGACGGCCGGCTTGCCGCTCGCAGCCATGGACCACTGGGGCGAGGCTGTGGGACCGCTGCTTTATGCCAGCATCAGCCACCATGGCCGACCGGTCGGCGACGAGGCCACCTTCTCCATCTGGCAACCCGTGCGCGACGGTGCGCGGTGCCTCTACGATCCGGCCGACACCGTCGCCGCGATGGGTGCCCGCCTCCGGGTGCTGTATCCGCAGGCTTTTGCAGAAGGGGCGCCCGACTTGCCGGAGGCGCCCGCCTTTGCCCACCTGTTCGCCGGCCTCGTGCAACTGGCAGACTGGCTGGGTTCGGACACCCGTCCCGGTTTCTTCCCCTACAGCCAGCCCGGCGAAAACCGCGCCAACACTGCGCCGCAACGCGCGCGCCATGCGCTGCGCGCTGTCGGCCTGGACGTGGGCGATGTCGCTGTTCGCCTGGCCTCCACGGCAAGCGACTTTGCGCAGGCCTTCGGCGTACCGTCGCCGCGTCCCATGCAGGCGGCCATGGCCGACGACGGCCTCGGCCCCGTGGTGGTGCTGGAAGCGGAGACCGGCAGCGGCAAGACCGAGGCGGCGCTGTGGCGCTTCCTGCACCTGTGGCGTGCCGGGCAGGTCGACGCTTTGTACTTTGCGCTGCCGACGCGCGTGGCCGCCTCGCAACTGTACGAGCGCGTGCGGGCCTTCGTGCACCGCGTCTGGCCGGTCGATCCGCCCGTCGCCGTGCGCGCGCTGCCGGGCTACACGGCAGCCGATGGCGAGACGGCCCAGGCGCTGCCGGACTTTCGGGTGCTCTGGTCCGACCAACCTGGCGATGCAGAGGCCGAACGCCGCTGGGCCGCCGAATCGCCCAAGCGCTACCTGGCCGCCACCATCGCCGTCGGCACCGTGGACCAGGCCTTGCTGGGCGCCTTGCAGATCAAGCACGCGCACCTGCGCCAGGCCATGCTGGCGCGCAGCCTGCTGGTCGTCGACGAGGTCCATGCTTCGGACGCCTACATGACGCGCTTGCTGGAGCATCTGCTGCGCGCCCACGTGGCCTGCGGTGGCCAGGCGCTGCTGCTGTCGGCCACGCTGGGCGCGTCGGCGCGCACGCGCTACCTGTCCATCGGCGCCCACCGTCCCGCTGATGTGCTGCCGCTGCCGCAGGCCCAGGCCCTGCCCTACCCGGCCATCGGCCACCGCGCGGCCAGCGGACAGGCGCTGCTGCCGGTGGAGGGCAACCCGCGCCACAAGACCGTGCACTGGGAGACCTGGGACCAGATCGACGCACCCGAGGCCATCGCCGCGCGCGCCGTCAAGGCGGCCGCTGCCGGCGCGCGCGTGCTGGTCGTGCGCAACACCGTGCCCGCGGCCGTCGCCACCTTGCAGGCAGTCGAGACGCTGGCCGCGGCGCAGGGCCTGGACTGCCTGTTCCGCGTGGGGGAGGGTGGTGGTGCCAGCACGCTGCACCACAGCCGCTTCAGCCGCCAGGACCGGCCGTTGCTCGATGCCGAGGTGCAGGCTCAGATCGGCAAGCAGCGGTGTCCGCGCGGCGGCCTGGTCGTCATCGGGACGCAGACCCTGGAGCAAAGTCTGGACATCGATGCCGACCTGCTCATCACCGACCTGTGCCCCATGGACGTGCTGCTGCAGCGCTTGGGACGTCTGCACCGGCACGAGCGGCCCAGCCCGCAGGCGCCGAACGACCGCCGGCCTGCGGGCTTCGAACAGCCGCGCGTCTGGGTGCTCACACCGCCGGGGCACGACCTGACGCCTTTGCTGCAACGCCAGCGCCATGGGCTGGGAGCGATCCGCATCCATGGTCAACCGATGGGCGGGGTGTACCCCGACCTGCGCGTGCTTGAAGCCACGCGTCGGTTGATCGCGGCGCAGCCCACGCGCAGCATTCCCGCCGACAACCGCCTGCTCGTGGAGCAGGCCACGCACCCCGATGCGCTTGACGCCATCACGCAGGAACTGGGTGAGGCCTGGGTGCGCTTCGGCATCGAGTATGAGGGCGCGCTTGCCGCCACCAAGACCGTGGCGAACCTGCATGCGCTGCCCTTCGACAAGCCGTTCGACGACGTACGGTTTCCCGAGGACGAGGGCCGCATCGGCAGCCGGCTGGGCGCGGCCGACCGTACCGTGCTCTTCGATCCGCCGCTGCGGGGACCTTTCGGACAAGCCGTCACGCAGCTGGCCATCCGACATCACCTGCTGCCGCGTGGCCTGGCGCCAGATGCCGAGGTTTCGCAAGTGTTCGCGTTGCCCGATTCCGCTGGCTTCACGTTCGAGCTGGGGGCGGCGCAGTACTGCTACACCCGTCTCGGCCTGGAGCGTGTTCTATCCATCACCAAGGAGAGTGCGAACGATGCCGCATGACACGCCGTCCCCCGGCCTGCGCTGGAATCTGCTGGACGAAACCCTGATCCGCTGGCGCTGCGTGGCGCGTGGAGAGCTGCACCAAAGCAGCTTGCCCTCGCTACTCGCGGCACTGGCCGCCGACACGGTGCGCGACTTTCCCGCTCTGCGGCCACACCAGCGCCATCCGTGGCACGCCTTTCTCGCGCAACTGGCGGCCATCGCGCTGCACCGCGCCGGCCAGGTCGAACCTTGGACGGAGTCCGCCGACTGGCACGCTGCCCTGCTGGCGCTGACGCCGGGCGATGCGGACGGCGCGGCGTGGTGCCTGGTGGCGCCGTCCGAGCGGCCGGCGCTGTTGCAGCCACCCGTCCCCGGCGAGCGCGTGGACGACTGGAAGAACGTGCTGCATGCCGCCGACGAGCTCGACATGCTGGTCACGTCCAAGAACCACGATCTCAAGGGCGCCCGCGCCCACCGCGCCGAGCCGGACGACTGGTTGTTCGCACTGGTCAGCCTGCAAACGCAGGAGGGTTTCCTGGGGGCCGGCAACTATGGCATCTCGCGCATGAACGGCGGCTTCGCCAGCCGCCCCGGCGTGGGTGTTGCGCCGGTCGGCGCCTGGGGCGCGCGCTGGCGCGCAGACGTGCAGACGCTGCTGGCCCAGCGCGATGCCATCGGCGACCAGCAAGGCTTTGCGGTCGACACCGGCCACGCTCTGCTGTGGTTACTGCCCTGGGCAGGCAGCGATTCGCTGGCCATGGCTTCGCTCGATCCGCTGTACATCGAAATCTGCCGGCGCGTGCGCTTGATGGCCACCGGCGACCGCCTGGGCGCGCGCGTCACGGGCAGCAAGGCCGCGCGCGTCGCTGGCAAGGACCGCAACGGCATCACCGGCGATGCCTGGACGCCGGTCGACGCCGCCGACGGCAAGGCGCTCACGGTTTCGGGCGCAGGCTTCGAATACAAGCTCATGGCGGAATTGCTCACGGGCGGGCGCTTTACCCAGGGGGCGGCCTGGCGCCTGGATGGCTGGCCGCGCGATGCGCGCCTGCAGCTCGTAGCCCAGGCGGCCGTGCGCGGCCAGGGCAAGACCGAGGGCTACCACGAGCGGCGTGTGCCCATCTCGCCCAAATTGCGCAGTCGCCTCGCCGGACCGCAGCGCGTGGCAGTCGCCAAGATCGCCGAGCAGCGCATCGCCGCCATCGCGGCCTTGCGCAAGCTGCTGTGGAGTTCCTTGGTGATCCTGTTCGCCAACGGCGATGGCGACGACCGCAACGACAGCATCAGCGACAAGGCTGGCCGGTTCGCACGCCCTTTTGAGCAAGGCGAGGACGCACGTTTCTTCGCAGGCCTGGCTCTGGAGGCTGAAGCCGAGGAGGCCGACGCCCCTGCGTTGCGTGTGCAGTGGCTTCAGGGTCTGGTCGAGCGCGCCGAACGTGTTCTGGAACAAGCCTTCGACGCCGGCCCGCGCAGCGCCATGCAGCGCTACAAGGCCCGCGCAGCGGCGCTGAGCCGCTTCCATGGCGCACTGCGCGGCGCCAAACCGGTGCTGCCAGACCTTGCACAGCACTACGCCCAACAGCGCCGCGACGCGGCACCCGAACTGCAAGGACACCACCATGCCTGATCCCATCAGCGAGACCCCCGTGGCCGACGTGAACGACACAACGCCGGCACGCGGCAGCCCCTACGGGGCTTTGGCCGCGCACGTGCGCAACGCCGGACCTGGCGATCGCGCAGCGCTGGCACGCATGGACCCCGATGCGCTGCGCCCGCATGAGATCGCGGCGCTCTCGCGTGCGCTGCTCTCGGCCGGCCTGCAGCCCGAGACCTGGCGCCTCGAAACCTGGCCGCGCTGGGCGCTCATCGCCCACGGCATGGCGCTGGCGGGGCACGACGGCGGCGGCCGGCTCGGCCAGCAGCTGGCCCAGGCCGGTGTGGCCGAGTCGCGCGTCACCAAGCTGCTCACGGCCCGGGGCGAGGCCTTTCGCCAACTGCTGCCGCGCGTGCTGCGGCTGCTGGCCTCCAAGGGCGTGCAGCCCAACTGGTTCGAACTCGGCGAACTTGTGCTCAAGGAGGACAGCAGCGCCCCCGACGACACCCAGCGTGCCGAGCAAGTGCGCATGCGCATCGCCGGCCCTTACTTTTCCGCTCTTGCGAGCAAGGCTTGAACACCCCCATCGATTCCAGGAGAAACCATGACACTGCCCCGTTTCCTGCAAATCCACACGCTGCACAACTACCCGGCGGCGCTGCTCAACCGTGACGATGCTGGCCTGGCCAAGCGCTTGCCTTATGGCGACAAGGTGCGCACGCGCATTTCCTCGCAATGCCTTAAGCGTCACTGGCGCGTGGCCGACGATGCCTTCGCGCTGAGCCGGCTGGAGGTGCCGATGGCCGTGCGCTCGCGCGAGACGCCGCGCCTGATCCGCGACAAGCTGGTCGCGGCCGGCGTGGCCGAGCCCTTGGCGCAGCTGGCCGTGGAAGGCTTGCGCGCGGCGGGCCTGGTCGACAAGGCCAAGGACCTCAAGGGCAAGGACGCGCTGGAGACCGGCCAGGCCGTTCTGCTGGGCTACGCCGAAATTGAGTACCTGGTGCAGCGCTGCGCAGCACTGGCTGCAGAACACAGCGAAGAGAAGGCGCTCAAGGCCGCCATTGCTGGCTTGCTCAAGGAGGAGAAGAAGAACATCGAAGCCCTGCGCTTGGGCAGCGGGCTGGAGTCCGCGCTGTTCGGCCGCATGGTCACGTCCGATGTGCTGGCCAGCCGCGACGCAGCCGTCTACGTCGCCCATGCCTTCACCGTGCATGAAGCGCAGGTGGAGAACGACTACTTCACCGTGGTCGATGACCTGTTGCAAGAGGCGGGTGAGACTGGCTCGGCCGGCATCTTCGACACCGAACTAGCCAGCGGCCTGTACTACGGGTATGTGGTCGTCGATGTGCCGCAGCTCGTGGCCAACCTCGAAGGTGTTGCCATCAAGGACTGGAACAACGCCACGCCCGAGCAGCGGGCCCTGGCTGGCCGCGTGGTTCAGCACCTGCTGCATCTGGTTGCTACCGTGAGCCCTGGCGCCAAGCGCGGTTCCACGGCACCCTTTGCCTGGGCCAAGTTCATGCTGGTGGAGGCCGGCGACTGGCAGCCGCGCAGCCTGGCAGGCGCATTCCAGAACGCGCTGCCTTCCAGCCAGCCAACGCTGCGCAAGGCGGCCGTGCAGCGCCTGGCCGACGAGATCGCGCAGATGGACGCCGCCTATGGCGCACCACTGGCGCGCCGCTACCTGGCGGTGGACGACGTGCAGGTGCCGGGCGCCGAACGGCTGCCGTTGACGGCGCTGGCCGAGTGGGCCCAGGCCGCTGTGACGCGCGCGGAGGCCTGAGCGTGGTGCGTCATCTGGTGCTGCGGCTGGCGTCGCCGCTGATCGCCTTCGGTGGCGAGACCATCGACAACCAGGGCGTGATCCGCGACTTTCCGGCGCTGTCGATGCTGACCGGGCTCATCGCCAACGGGCTGGGCTGGGACCGTGGGCAGGATGCCTTGCACAACCGGCTGCAGCAGCGCCTGCGCATGGGCACGGTGCTGGAGCCCATGGCGCTGCTTGGCGCGCAGGCCGAGTCCCAGCGGCTCGTGGACTTCCAGACGGCCGAACTGGGGGCTGCCGACAAGGGCTGGACCACCTGGGGCCAGCCGGAGGAGCGCCGCGGCGGGGCCGGCTCCTATGCCGGTCCGCACCTGCGTTACCGGCACTACCACGCGGAACTCACGGCCTGGGTCGCGTTGCACCTGGAGCCGGCCGACGAGGCACCGACGCTGGAGCAGGTCGCCGCAGCGCTGGACCGGCCGGCGCGCCCGTTGTTCATCGGCCGCAAGCCCTGCCTGCCGACCGGGCGCCTGGTGGCTGGCTGGCAGGACGCGGAGCATGTGCTGGGCGCGCTGCAAGCCTGGACACAGCAGCTTCCGGCGCATGGAACGGGCTGGCGTGCGCAGTGGCCCGACGGCCAGGGCAGCCTGCCGCAGGATCACCGCAGCGACCTGTGCGACGAGCGCAACTGGACCAGCGGCCTGCATGGCGGCTGGCGTCCTGTGCGCGAGGGGTTGCTGCCCGCGAGGGGCGCTGTATGAGCGAACCGTCTCTGCATCTGCTGCATACGCAGCCCGACGCGCGTCTGCTGGCCGCCTGGGTGGCGCGCCACCACGCGCGGCATCAGCGCCAGCCCTCGGACCTCGGCGATGCCTTGCACGGGCTGCTGCGCGCTGCCTTCGGCGAGGCCGCGCCGCAGCCCTTCCGCTATCTGGACGAGCGGCAGGGGCTGCTGGCCTACACCCCGCTGGATGCGGATGCCTTGCGCATGCAGGTGGCGTTGGCCGACCCCCTGGCTGCGCAAACCCTGGGGCTGGGCGCCAACGGCGTGCACGACGGCTACCGCCTGCGGCCGTTTCCGACCCAATGGCCGCAAGGCCAGCTGCTGGGTTTCGAGGTGCGTGTGCGGCCCACGGTGCGTGCGGCCAAGGGCGAGCGCGACGCCTTCCTGCATGCCGTGGAGCAGGCGAATGGCGCGCCCCTGCAGCGCGAGGCCGTGTACGTGCAATGGCTGCGAGAACATCTGGCGCCGCGCGAGGGTGCATCGCGTGAAGCCTGGCAGGGCGCCGTCGACCTGCTGGACGACGTGCACCTGGCCGGCTACCAGCGCCAGCAAGTGGTGCGGCGCACCCAGGCCGCGGGCGGCGAGGTGCGGCGTGGCCGCGTGATCGACGGGCCGGATGCGCTGCTCAGGGGGCACCTGCGCGTGCGTGATCCCGCGGCCTTCACGCAGCTGCTGACGCGTGGCGTCGGGCGGCACCGTGCCTTCGGCTTCGGCATGCTGCTGCTGAGCCGGGCGAGCTGAGGAGCGGCGGTGCTCAAGGGCCGGCTGGGGTTGGAGACGGCGCGCATCCCGCATGCAGACCGCCATGGCTTGCTGTGGCTGTCGCGCGGCGAGCTGTGCGTCATCGATGGTTGCCTGCACTTCCTGCGCGGCCGTGACAGCCTGACACCGGGCATCGACCAGATTCCGCACCAGGCGGTGTCGATGATCCTGCTGGGACCCGGCAGCAGCGTGACGCACGACGCGCTGCGCCTGCTGGCGCGCCATGGCACGCTGCTCGCGGCCGTCGGCGAAGACGGCGTGCGCAGCTACACCGCGCCACCGCTGCTGCCGGACCGCTCCGACGTGGCACGGCGCCAGGCAGAGCTGTGGGGCAACCCGCGCCGGCGCATCAGCGTGGCGCGCCACATGTATGCGCTGCGTCTGGGCGAGGTGCTGCCGCATCGCGACCTGGACACGCTGCGCGGCATCGAGGGATCGCGCGTCAAGAACTTCTACAAATTGATGGCCGAGAAGCATGGCATCCAGTGGAAAGGCCGGAACTACGACCGGGCCAACCCCAATGCCACCGATCTGCCGAACCAGGCCATCAACCATGCGGCAACGGCGGTGCAGGCGGCCGCTGCCATTGCGGTGCAGTCGCTCGCGGCGTTGCCGCCCCTGGGATTCATCCACGAAGACTCGGGACAGTCCTTCGTGCTGGACATCGCCGATTTGTTTCGCGACACGGTGACCCTGCAGATCGCCTTCGCGGCGGCCAAGCGTGCAGAACAGGTGGACGATACGGTCGATCGCCTGGTACGGCGTGAGGCCGCGGCGGTGTTTCGCAAGCAGCAGGTGATCGGCGCCATGATCGACCGCATCAAGGCGGTGTTGCGCATGGACGAGCTGGGAAGCGAGGTGAAGAGTGGCGCTGGTGATGATCGTGATCTGTGACGTGCCGGACCGTTTCCATGGCTTTCTGTCCTCGGTGATGTTGGAGGTGTCTCCCAACGTGTTCGTATCACCGCGCATGAGCAACGGCGTCCGTGTGCGTGTGTGGGAGGTCATGAGCGACTGGCATGGCCATGAGCGGCAAGGCAGCCTGGTGATGGTCTGGCGTGATCTGAATGCCGTTGGCGGGGTCGGCATTGCCAATCTTGGCGATCCGCCGCGAGAGTTGGTGGAAGCAGACGGCATGTGGCTGGTGAGGCGGCGCGCGGCGTCGTTTGGCAACGCTCCTTAAAATTTCGAATGGGTTTGGAAGTTTTCTCTTGCGTGGCGTGAAGTTACGTGGGAGAGGTTGCCCCGCGTGCGCGGGGATAGGCCCGTGAGGGGATCGAGATCAAGAACGCCGTGCTCGGTTGCCCCGCGTGCGCGGGGATAGGCCCATGGGCGGCGGTCTGATCAGCATCGGCGACCAGGTTGCCCCGCGTGCGCGGGGATAGGCCCCAGCGACAGATCGCCTCGACCGAGAACGCCCGGGTTGCCCCGCGTGCGCGGGGATAGGCCCCAGGACGGGCGCAACCCGTCCGCCGTGCTGTAGGTTGCCCCGCGTGCGCGGGGATAGGCCCTGGGGCGGCCCCATCGGACAGGTGGTGCTGTGGGTTGCCCCGCGTGCGCGGGGATAGGCCCCCACGTCGCCACGCCCATCGTGAAGCTGTGGGGGTTGCCCCGCGTGCGCGGGGATAGGCCCCCGAGCGCGAGAAGCACCTTCGCCAGCATGGGGGTTGCCCCGCGTGCGCGGGGATAGGCCCTTGCGTGCATCGAAGAACGCGAGGCGCGCGATGGTTGCCCCGCGTGCGCGGGGATAGGCCCCCCGCAGGATCGCTGCCAAGT
Source organism: Variovorax boronicumulans (assembly GCF_007677875.1). GTDB lineage: Bacteria > Pseudomonadota > Gammaproteobacteria > Burkholderiales > Burkholderiaceae_C > Pseudorhodoferax > Pseudorhodoferax boronicumulans_A. The sequence goes on from NZ_VEDO01000018.1 coordinate 76,878, forward strand.
TCGGCGCCGCCGGGTTGCCCCGCGTGCGCGGGGATAGGCCCTCCAGATCAGCAGGAGTCAGCCAGCCCTGCATGGTTGCCCCGCGTGCGCGGGGATAGGCCCTAGCCGAGTGCGCAGATCGGCTGTCCAACAGCGGTTGCCCCGCGTGCGCGGGGATAGGCCCCGGGATGCTGCGCTGATGTCCGCCAGCTGGGGGGGTGCCCCGCGTGCGCGGGGATAGGCCCCGAGCAAGGCCGACTTCGCATCCGATGAGGAGGGTTGCCCCGCGTGCGCGGGGATAGGCCCACCATGATGACCCTTTGAAGGACCGACAGATGGGTTGCCCCGCGTGCGCGGGGATAGGCCCCGACCCCAAAGCTCAAGCGGGCGGCGTGACCCGGTTGCCCCGCGTGCGCGGGGATAGGCCCAGGTCGGCGGGCAGGTCGCGCAGCTCGTTGCCGGTTGCCCCGCGTGCGCGGGGATAGGCCTTAAGCCACTTCTCGCCGTTAGCAGCTTGGTAGGGTTGCCCCGCGTGCGCGGGGATAGGCCCGACCCGCAATTCCTTGAAGATCGCCAGCGCCTGGTTGCCCCGCGTGCGCGGGGATAGGCCCCCGGGCGGTTGCCCTGAAGAGCTGGCGGCGATGGTTGCCCCGCGTGCGCGGGGATAGGCCCCATCGGGTTCGCCAAGATCAACGCGACGGAGCGGTTGCCCCGCGTGCGCGGGGATAGGCCCATGTCCCTGACCTGGGGCCGCTGAATGAGCATGGTTGCCCCGCGTGCGCGGGGATAGGCCTCATGTCGATGCCGTAATGCCGGTGCGTCTCCAGGTTGCCCCGCGTGCGCGGGGATAGGCCCGACCTCTTCGTAGTCGGGCAGGGCGCTTTCGGGGTTGCCCCGCGTGCGCGGGGATAGGCCCCTCGCGCACGATGGGCAAGGCGATCACGAAGTGGTTGCCCCGCGTGCGCGGGGATAGGCCCAAGAAGCCTCGGACCATCGGCCGGCTGCAGGAGGTTGCCCCGCGTGCGCGGGGATAGGCCCCGCCGGCTGTGGGCCATGCTCACCGACATCAGGGTTGCCCCGCGTGCGCGGGGATAGGCCCTCTCGCAGAAGTTTGGAGCGGGCCTCGATCTTGGTTGCCCCGCGTGCGCGGGGATAGGCCCTCTGCGAGCATCGCCACAACGCCGAGCGGGCCGGTTGCCCCGCGTGCGCGGGGATAGGCCCGCTGGCGATCTTGGGATTTACCCTTGGTCTGGGGTTGCCCCGCGTGCGCGGGGATAGGCCCTCTTGCGCGCATACGAAAAGGGCCACCAGTTGGGTTGCCCCGCGTGCGCGGGGATAGGCCCGTCATCGCCGCTCTGGTTTCTTCTCTCCTCGGGGTTGCCCCGCGTGCGCGGGGATAGGCCCGGCTGCGCTGATGCCCTGTCCCTGGCCGTGCTGGTTGCCCCGCGTGCGCGGGGATAGGCCCGCAAAGGTCGTGCGCCCGCACAGCCCGGTCGAGGTTGCCCCGCGTGCGCGGGGATAGGCCCCGTGGACGTAGGCCTGGTTGGTTGCGCGGCGCGGTTGCCCCGCGTGCGCGGGGATAGGCCCTACGAGCACAAGCGCCCGACGTTCGAGCAGCAGGTTGCCCCGCGTGCGCGGGGATAGGCCCATGCGGCATGCTCGCAATGATGTTGCCGAAGCGGTTGCCCCGCGTGCGCGGGGATAGGCCCGCGAATTGCATTTCGAATGACCACATGATTCCGGTTGCCCCGCGTGCGCGGGGATAGGCCCTGCGCCAGATATTCCTCGCGCGTGATCTGGCGGGTTGCCCCGCGTGCGCGGGGATAGGCCCGAGCCGCGCACCAGCAAGCGAACCGGCAAGGAGGTTGCCCCGCGTGCGCGGGGATAGGCCCTGCACCCCGCGCTCGACGCCGAACGCCGTCATGGTTGCCCCGCGTGCGCGGGGATAGGCCCTCCACGCTCCCAACCACATCGCGGCTTACTCCGGTTGCCCCACGTGCGCGGGGATAGGCCCGGCCCCGCCCGTGGCGATGGCGTCATCCCCGGGGTTGCCCCGCGTGCGCGGGGATAGGCCCTTGCTGGCCCGCCAGCTGGACGGCAAGAGCTAGGTTGCCCCGCGTGCGCGGGGATAGGCCGTGGACTGGGAAAGACGGCAGTACCGTGGACGCGGTTGCCCCGCGTGCGCGGGGATAGGCCCCTGACTTTTCAAGCCCCCTGCCGACCCGGATAGGTTGCCCCGCGTGCGCGGGGATGGGCCCCCGGCCCAGGGTGGCCAGCAGCGCGGCCTGCCGGTTGCCCCGCGTGCGCGGGGATAGGCCCTGGGAGGCCCGGGGCAAGCAGAGCGAAGCCGAGGTTGCCCCGCGTGCGCGGGGATAGGCCCGCCACGCCGCAGGACGCGGCCGTGGCCTTCGCGGTTGCCCCGCGTGCGCGGGGATAGGCCCTGCAGGGCAACACCGACGAGATCCGCAAGCGGGGTTGCCCCGCGTGCGCGGGGATAGGCCCTTCGTCGCTGGCTGGATCGGCGGTGCGCGGACGGTTGCCCCGCGTGCGCGGGGATAGGCCCGAAGTGACGCATGATTCAAGCTCCCACGGTTTGGTTGCCCCGCGTGCGCGGGGATAGGCCCTCGACGGGCCTTACCCGTGCCGACGGAGTGACGGTTGCCCCGCGTGCGCGGGGATAGGCCCGAATACAAACCGGTCCGCTGCACCAGTTCAAAGGTTGCCCCGCGTGCGCGGGGATAGGCCCTCCAGATCAGCAGGAGTCAGCCAGCCCTGCATGGTTGCCCCGCGTGCGCGGGGATAGGCCCGGCGGCGCGCCGATTGACGACTACCGCCTCTCGGTTGCCCCGCGTGCGCGGGGATAGGCCCGAGGATGCTGGCGGTCGCAGCTTCTATCTCGGGGTTGCCCCGCGTGCGCGGGGATAGGCCCTCAACGCGGCCACCCGCAGACGCCGTGAGGCGGGTTGCCCCGCGTGCGCGGGGATAGGCCCGTACAGCATGCTGCGCAATCGGTTCGACGATGGGTTGCCCCGCGTGCGCGGGGATAGGCCCGCCACGGTGGACCCGCAGCTGGCCGAGCGCTTGGTTGCCCCGCGTGCGCGGGGATAGGCCCACCACACTGCCCAGGTCAGTGGCATCCACAGTGGTTGCCCCGCGTGCGCGGGGATAGGCCCAGCACCGAGCCCAACGCGAATTGCATTTCGAAGGTTGCCCCGCGTGCGCGGGGATAGGCCCTGCGCCTCATCACCAGCGACGGGCTGAAGACCGGTTGCCCCGCGTGCGCGGGGATAGGCCCCAGGTGCAGCAGCTGACCGACGAGGGCGCGATGGTTGCCCCGCGTGCGCGGGGATAGGCCCTGCTCCAGGTTAAGAGGCAAGTTCGTGATGACGGTTGCCACGCGTGCGCGGGGATAGGCCGCCAAAGGAGGATGTCTCGTTCAGTGATTCCCCGGTTGCCCCGCGTGCGCGGGGATAGGCCCCTGAGAACCGCAACTACAAGGCCGAGTACGCCGGTTGCCCCGCGTGCGCGGGGATAGGCCCATGCGGCCCTGAGGAGTGAGCGTATCGACGGAGGTTGCCCCGCGTGCGCGGGGATAGGCCCTCTTCGTATGGATAGTCTGCGGGCAGTTCCTGGGTTGCCCCGCGTGCGCGGGGATAGGCCCCTCCGCGAAATGAAGGGCACGTCCAAGACGACGGTTGCCCCGCGTGCGCGGGGATAGGCCGCACTGGCGAATGGCTCCCATCCGAGTGGGGTCGGTTGCCCCGCGTGCGCGGGGATGGGCCCTCCAGGCCGACGCGCAGAAGTTCCAGGCCGAAGGTTGCCCCGCGTGCGCGGGGATAGGCCCGTCTACGCATCCGAGAAGCTGCGGGAGAAGGTGGTTGCCCCGCGTGCGCGGGGATAGGCCCGAATAGCGGCGGATGTCGGCATCGGACATGCCGGTTGCCCCGCGTGCGCGGGGATAGGCTCCGTTGAGGTTGACGTTTGCAAATGGCAGCCGAGGTTGCCCCGCGTGCGCGGGGATAGGCCCCGAGCACCCCCGACGCAGCTGCGCCGGCCCCAGGTTGCCCCGCGTGCGCGGGGATAGGCCCTGCGCAGCAGCATCGGCGCCAGGCGTTGACGCGGTTGCCCCGCGTGCGCGGGGATAGGCCCAAGATCAAGAGCGCACACCCAGACTGCAAGGTGGTTGCCCCGCGTGCGCGGGGATAGGCCCGGTTGCTTGGGCCTCTAGGTCCGCAAGCGCCAGGTTGCCCCGCGTGCGCGGGGATAGGCCCTGCTCGTCGTAGAAGGCGAGCTGGTCTGGGGCGGTTGCCCCGCGTGCGCGGGGATAGGCCCCCGCGTTTGGCGCATTCTTCGCGGGCGATGCGGGTTGCCCCGCGTGCGCGGGGATAGGCCCTTCGACGGTCATCCCGGCCTCCGTAGGTCGGCGGTTGCCCCGCGTGCGCGGGGATAGGCCCGTGTCCGCACGGGTGTCGAAGTTCTCCATGTCGGTTGCCCCGCGTGCGCGGGGATAGGCCCAGGCGTACATCGGGGGCACCCAGGCCCTGAAGAGTTGCCCCGCGTGCGCGGGGATAGGCCCCTTGAAGACGGTTCGCCCGAGTGGGTCGCCTCGGTTGCCCCGCGTGCGCGGGGATAGGCCCATGCGGACGGTTTTCACCGTGTGACCATTGCGGGTTGCCCCGCGTGCGCGGGGATAGGCCCCCATGTCGGCCGGACGTGATCGGGTCGGCCACGGTTGCCCCGCGTGCGCGGGGATACGCCCGGCAGCAGGGGGTTCGCGATCTTCGGCCTAGGGGTTGCCCCGCGTGCGCGGGGATAGGCCCCAGACAATCAGCCAGCCCGAGCTCAATCTGCTGGTTGCCCCGCGTGCGCGGGGATAGGCCCTGTCGGCCAAGCCTATTCCTTCGTGCCCACGAGGTTGCCCCGCGTGCGCGGGGATAGGCCCCAGGTGCCGTTGCCGCACTCGTGGAACATGCGGGTTGCCCCGCGTGCGCGGGGATAGGCCCATGGCGGGGTGCTTCCGCAACTGCTACAGCGAGGTTGCCCCGCGTGCGCGGGGATAGGCCCGAAACCATCGGACGCATCGCCCGGGAAGAATGGGTTGCCCCGCGTGCGCGGGGATAGGCCTCCTTCGCCCAAAACAACCAGGCAACCTATTGAGGTTGCCCCGCGTGCGCGGGGATAGGCCCCTTCGTCGTAACAGTCGTGGTCTCCTTAGGCGGGTTGCCCGCGTGCGCGGGGATAGGCCCTCCAACCAGTCCATGCCCCGCACGAAGATCACGGTTGCCCCGCGTGCGCGGGGATAGGCCTCCCGTACCCGGAAAAGTGCGAAATCATCCTTGAGCTTGCCGCGCGTGCGCGGGGATAGGCCCACGCGCGGCCGTGCTGCGGCCCTTCTCGAAAAGGTTGCCCCGCGTGCGCGGGGATAGGCCTTACGCAGGAGTTGCGTGGTCGGGGGATTTCTGGGTTGCCCCGCGTGCGCGGGGATAGGCCCGGCCTTCGCGATACAAGGCAACGGCATGGTCGGGTTGTCCGGCGTGCGCGGGAAGCCGATGCGGCCATCTGGGATGCGATTGAGCACGAGGTTTCCCTCATGCGCGGGGATAGGCCCCCCGTGGTGGCCACGCCCGCGACCAGTGCCGACGGTTGCCCCTCATGCGCGGGGATCAGGCCTGCCAGGGCGACCGGGTACTCGATTCCTGGCGGGTTGCCGCATGCGCGGCAAGTCGGTTCATCGCTCGCCACGCCACAATCGCACATTAGTACTCCCGAGCCCCCGCATGATCCCCATCACCCCCACCATCTCCGTCGGCAACGACCTTCCCTTCGTGCTCTTCGGCGGCATCAACGTGCTCGAGTCCCGCGACCTGGCCCTGCGCACCTGCGAGGAGTACGTGCGCGTCACCACCAAGCTGGGCATCCCGTACGTGTTCAAGGCCAGCTTCGACAAGGCCAACCGGTCCTCCATCCACTCCTACCGCGGCCCGGGTCTGGAGGAGGGCATGAAGATCTTCGAGGCCGTCAAGGCGCAGTTCGGCGTGCCGGTCATCACCGATGTGCACGAGCCCTGGCAGGCCCAGCCCGTCGCCGAGGTGGTCGACGTGCTGCAGCTGCCGGCCTTCCTGGCGCGCCAGACCGACCTGGTGGTGGCGCTGGCCAAGACGGGCCGCGTGGTCAACATCAAGAAGCCGCAGTTCCTGAGCCCGCCGCAGATGCTCAACATCGTCGAGAAGTTCAAGGAGGCCGGCAACGAACGCATCATCCTGTGTGACCGAGGCACCTGCTTCGGCTACGACAATCTGGTGGTGGACATGCTGGGCTTCGGTGTGATGAAGAAGACCACGGGCAACCTGCCGCTGATCTTCGACGTGACCCATGCGCTGCAGCAACGCGACCCGTCGGGCGCGGCCTCGGGCGGGCGCCGCACCCAGGTGGTGGACCTCGCGCGGGCCGGCATGGCCGTGGGCCTGGCCGGCCTGTTCCTCGAAGCCCACCCCAACCCCGACCAGGCCAAGTGCGACGGCCCCAGCGCACTGCCGCTGGACAAGCTGGAACCCTTCCTGGCCCAGGTCAAGGCCATCGACGATCTCGTCAAGTCGTTCGCGCCGCTGCAGATCGACTGAGGCGCCGGCGCGGGCTCACAGCAGCCCGCGCAGTGCGGCCAGGGCGCCGTCCACATCGCCCATCTGCGCCCGCACGATGGCGCCATCCACCGCCACGCCGACCGCCTGCGCCCGCGCCGTGCGCTGCGGCCCGGGCGGCAGCAGTTCGCTGATCACCTGCTCCATCTCCTGCTTGTGGCGCCGCGCCGTGTCGGCCGCGCCCTGCAGGCTCGCGCCTACCTCCACCACGCTGTTGATGAAGGCGCAGCCGCGGAAGGCCGGGTCGCGGAACCATTCCTCCAACGCGTCGAACAGCGGCTGCAGGCCCTGGCCTTCGCCCGCGCCGCGCCGGCCCAGCGCGTCGACGAACCAGGCCATCCAGCGTTCGTGGCGGTGCTCCAGGAAAGCACGCACCAGGTCGTCCTTGGACGCGAAGTGGCGGTAGAAGGTCAGCTTGGCCACGCCGCTCTCGGCGATCAACCGGTCCACGCCCGTGGCGCGGATGCCGTCGCGGTAGAACAGGTCGTGCGCGGTGGCCAGGATGCGCTCGCGCGCCGGGGGGGTGGTCGTCTCCATGCCAGGCATTGTAGACAGGTCTGTCTATCTGCGTTAGCATGGGGTAGACGAACCTGTCTACTTCAAGGAGAGCCCATGACCGCTGCCGAACAACGCCCGCCGTTGCCACCTTTCACCGCCGAATCCGCTGCGCAGAAGGTGCGCCTGGCCGAGGATGGCTGGAACTCGCGCGACCCCGACCGTGTGGTGCTGGCCTACACGCCCGACACCGTGTGGCGCAACCGCGCCGAATTCCCGGTCGGCCGCGACCAGGCCCGCGCCCTGCTGCAGCGCAAGTGGGCGCGCGAGCTGGACTACCGGCTCATCAAGGAGTTGTGGGCCTTCGCCGGCAACCGCATCGCCGTGCGTTTCGCCTACGAATGGCACGACGACAGCGGCCACTGGTTCCGCAGCTATGGCAACGAGAATTGGGAGTTCGACGCCGATGGCCTGATGGCACGGCGCTTCGCCAGCATCAACGACATGCCGATCCTGGCGTCCGAGCGCAAATTCCACTGGCCGCTGGGCCGGCGGCCGGACGACCATCCAGGCCTGTCCGAACTCGGCCTCTGACCGGCTTCGGGTCGCTCCGCCTTCCTACAGTGCCGGGCGTGCACCGCGCCCACCATCGGCTGGCACCTTTCGAGAAGGAACAACAATGGACCTGCCGACCCACACCATGCACGACCTCTTCGCCCAACTGGGCCTGCCCAGCGACGAGGCCGCGGTGCAGGAATTCATCGCCCGCCACCGCCCCGTGCCAGAGACGATCGCCTTGCCCGACGCGCCGTTCTGGACGCCAGCGCAGGCCCAGTTCCTGCGCGAGCAGTGGCAGCGCGACGCCGACTGGGCCGAGGTGGTCGACCAGCTGAACCTCGCACTGCGCCCCTGAGCACGGCCGCGACCGCTGGCACAGCGGTTGCATGCCCCAGGGTCCATGCACGCAGATGCCCTGGACCTGGCCACGACGGCCGACACCGCCGTCCACCCGCTGTGGCAACAGCAGCTGGGCCTGCTGCTGCAGTCCACCGGCGACGGAATCTTCGGCATCGACCTGGATGGCCGCTGCATGTTCATCAACCGGGCCGGAGCGCGCATGATGGGCCATGCGCCGGCGGCCCTGCTGGGCCGCAACATGCACGAGGTCACGCACCATTCGCATGCCGACGGCGCCCACTACGCCGATGAGGACTGCCCGATCTTCAATGCCTTCCGCCGCGGCCTGCCCTGTCGGATCGACAGCGAGGTGTTCTGGCGCGCCGACGGCACGGCGTTTCCGGTCGAATACTCCAGCTACCCCATCGTCGACGGCGGCGAGGTGCGCGGCGCCGTCGTCACCTTCGTCGACATCACCGAGCGCCGCCGCGCCGCCGATGCGCTGCGCCACGCGCGCGACGAACTGGAGCAGCGCGTGGCCGAGCGCACGCACGCGCTGTCGCTCGCGCTGCAGCGCCAGCGCGAACTCTCCGCCCACCTGGACACCGTGCGCGAGGAGGAGCGCACACGCATCGCGCGCGAGGTGCACGACGAGCTCGGCAGCCTGCTCGTGGCGCTCAAGATGGATGTGAGCTGGCTGGACAAGCGCCTTGCAGAGCAGCAGGCGCGCAGCGCGCACGAGGCCGAGGCCATGCGCACGCGCATGCGCAGCAAGTGCAGCAACATGAGCCGGCTGATCGAATCGGCCGTGGACAACGTGGGCCGCATCATCACCGACCTGCGGCCTAGCATCCTGGACCACCAGGGCCTGTGGGCCGCGCTGGAATGGCAGGCGCAGGAGTTCGTGGCCGCAGCCGAGCTGCGGCTGCACTGGCGCATGCAGGTGGCCGGCGCGCCAGAGCCCGGCGGCGCGCAGGCCATGGCCGTGTTCCGCATCTTCCAGGAGATGCTGTCCAACGTGGGCCGCCACGCCCACGCGCGCACGCTGTCGGTGGATGTGGCCGCCGACGGGCGGCAGCTGCGCATGGCCGTGCACGACGATGGCGTGGGCGCGCGCACCGCGGCCTTCGAGGCGAGCACGGCCTACGGCGTGATGGGCATGCGTGAGCGGGCGCTGCACTTCGGCGGACGCATCGAGATCGCCAGCGCCCCGGGGGCGGGCGCCACGTTCACGCTGCAGATGCCGCTGGGGCCCGCGGTATGACGGCCCCCATCCGGGTGCTGCTGGCCGACGACCACCGCATCGTGCGCGAGGGCCTGAAGCAGGTGCTGGCCGATGCGCCCGAGGTCCAGGTCGTTGCCGAAGCCGCCAGCGGCGCCGAGGTGCTGCAGGCCGTGCGCGCCGCCGGCGCGGGGCTGGACCTCGTGCTGCTGGACATCGCCATGCCCCAGGGCGACGGCCTGGACGTGCTGGAGTTGCTGCGCCGCGAATTCCCCGCGCTGCCGGTGCTGATGCTCAGCACCTACCCCGAGCGCCAGTACGCCGTGCGCTGCATCCGCCTGGGCGCGGCCGGCTACCTGCACAAGGGGGCCGATCCGGACGACATGCTGGCGGCCGTGCGCAAGGCCGCTGCTGGGGGCATGTGGGTCAGCGGCGCCACAGCCGAGGCGTTGGCCGCAGCCATGGGCCGGCGTGGTGCACGGCCGGGCGCGGACGCGCTCTCGCACCGCGAGCACCAGGTGCTGCGCCTGCTCACATCGGGGCACAGCGTGGGCGAAATTGGTGCACAGCTGGGCCTGGCGGCCAACACGGTCAGCACCTACCGCGCGCGCATCCTCGAGAAGACCGGCACCAAGAACGACGTCGAACTCACGCTGTACATGCTGGACCGGGGCTGAGGGCCCTCGTTGTAGGGCTGGCCCTACACGCCGTGGTGGTGGCGCCCACGATCTTGCAGGGCCGGCCGCAGCGACACGCCGGCTGGCAAAGAGCTTGCACCGCCGCAGGCATCTTTGTCCTGGAGGTGTGCCATGTCCGACTTCGCCGACCCCTACGACGCCGACCGCCCGCTGCGCCTCGGTTGCAGCTGCGGGCGCGACCACAGCGCTGCCGAGCATGCGTCTGAGGCCACCGTGGAGGCCACGGCCGCCGGCGCTGCGCGCGAGCTGCGCGAACGTGCGCGCCGGCCCGACGTGCAGGCCCGCTCCGATGCCTTCGTCGAGGCCGCGCTGGTCAAGGCACTGTTCCCGCACGACGAAGTGCGCCGGCGCTTCCTGCGTGCCGTGGGCAAGGGCACGGCCATGGCCGCCATCGGCAGCGTGCTGCCCATCGCCAGCCTGCAGGCCATGGCCCAGGAGAAGGGCGCGCTGGAGAAGAAGGACCTCAAGATCGGCTTCATCCCGATCACCTGCGCCACGCCGCTGATCATGGCCCACCCGCTGGGCTTCTACCAGAAGCAGGGGCTCAACGTGGAGGTGGTCAAGACGGCGGGCTGGGCGCTGATCCGCGACAAGATGCTCAACAGGGAGTACGACGCCACGCACTTCCTCTCGCCCATGCCGCTGGCCATCTCGCTGGGCGTGGGCAGCAACGCCACGCCCATGAACGTGGCCACCATCCAGAACACCAACGGCCAGGCCATCACGCTGGCCAACAAGCACAAGGACAAGCGCGATCCCAAGCTCTGGAAGGGCTTCCGATTCGCCGTGCCCTTCGAGTTCAGCATGCACAACTTCCTGCTGCGCTACTACGTGGCCGAGCATGGGCTGAACCCGGACACCGACATCCAGATCCGCGTGGTGCCCCCGCCCGAGATGGTGGCCAACCTGCGCGCCGGCAACATCGACGGCTACCTGGGTCCGGACCCGTTCAACCAGCGCGCGGTGTTCGAGGAGATCGGCTTCCTGCATCTGCTGACGCGGGACCTGTGGGACGGCCACCCCTGCTGCGCGTTCGGCACCAGCACGGCCTTCATCCAGCAGAACCCCAACACCTTCGCCGCGCTGTACCGCGCCGTGCTCACCGCCTCGGCGATGGCGCGCGAGGCCAAGAACCGCGAGCTCATCGCCAAGGTCATCGCGCCGGCCCAGTACCTGAACCAGCCCGAAACCGTGCTGTCCCAGGTGCTGACCGGCCGCTTCGCCGACGGCCTCGGCAAGGTCCAGACCGTGCCCAACCGCGCCGACTTCGACCCCATCCCCTGGCAGAGCATGGCCGTGTGGATGCTCACGCAGATGCAGCGTTGGGGCTACATCAAGGGCGACGTCGACTACAAGCAGATCGCCGAGCGTGTGTTCCTGCTGACCGACGCGAAGAAGCAGATGGCGGCGCTGGACCAGAAGGCGCCAGAAGGCGCCTACCCCAAGTTCAAGATCATGGGCAAGGAGTTCGACGCGGACAAGGCAGCGGCCTATGCCAAGAGCTTCGCGATCGGCAAGGAATGAACAGCCTGACCCTGCGGGCGGCGCTGCTGTCCGTGCTGATCTTCCTGACCCTGCTGGGCGTCTGGCATGTGGGCACCACGGGCGGCGCCACCGCCGGCAGCACGGCCGGCATGACGGCCGAGGAGATCGAGTACGCCAAGCTGACCGGCAAGGACCCCGGCGCGGCGCGCAGCGGCGGCTTTCCCACGCTGGCGCAAATGGGCACCACGGTCTGGGGCCATCTGTCCAACCCGTTCTACGACAACGGGCCCAACGACAAGGGCATCGCCATCCAGCTCGGGCATTCGCTGGGCCGCGTGGCGCTGGGCTTCGGGCTGGCGTGCCTGGTGGCGATTCCGCTGGGCTTCGTGATCGGCATGTCGCCGCTCGTCTACCGCGCGCTCGACCCGTTCATCCAGGTCCTGAAGCCCATCAGCCCGCTGGCGTGGATGCCGCTGGCGCTCTACACCATCAAGGACTCGGCCATCAGCGGCATCTTCGTGATCTTCATCTGCTCGGTCTGGCCGATGCTGGTGAACACGGCCTTCGGCGTGGCCTCGGTCCGGCGCGACTGGCTCAACGTGGCCAGCACGCTGGAGGTGAGCCCGCTGCGCAAGGCCTTCCAGGTGATCCTGCCGGCCGCCGCACCCACCATCCTCACGGGCATGCGCATCAGCATGGGCATCGCATGGCTCGTGATCGTGGCAGCCGAGATGCTGGTGGGCGGCACCGGCATCGGCTACTTCGTCTGGAACGAGTGGAACAACCTGTCGCTGACCAACGTGATCTTCGCCATCTTGCTGATCGGCGTGGTCGGCATGCTGCTGGACCTTGCCTTCGGCCGGCTGCAGAAGGCGGTGACCTATGTGGAGTGAGCTGGGTGTGCGCACCACACTGCAAGGAGAGGCACCGGCCATGGACAGCTTCCTGAAGATCGAAGGTCTGGCCAAGGCCTTCCAGCCGGCGCGGCCGGTGTTCGCCGATGTGTCGTTCGCACTCGCCCGGGGCGAGTTCGTCTGCATCATCGGCCACAGCGGCTGCGGCAAGACCACCATCCTCAACGTACTGGCCGGGCTGGACCGCGCCAGCGCGGGCCATGTGTTCATGGACGGCCGCGAGCTCGTGGGCCCCAGCCTGGAGCGCGGCGTGGTGTTCCAAAGCCATGCGCTGATGCCCTGGCTCACGGTGCGCCAGAACATCGCCTTCGCGGTCAAGTCGCGCTGGCCCGGGTGGACGCGCGACCAGGTCGACGCCCATGTGCGCAAGTTCGTGGCCATGGTCGGCCTGCTGCCGGCCATCGACAGGAAGCCGAGTCAGCTGTCCGGCGGCATGAAGCAGCGCGTGGGCATCGCGCGCGCCTTCTCCATCCAGCCCAAGATGCTGCTGCTCGACGAGCCCTTTGGCGCGCTGGACGCGCTCACGCGCGGCAGCATTCAGGATGAGCTGCTGGCCATCGTGCGCCAGACGCAGCAGACCGTCTTCATGATCACGCACGATGTGGACGAGGCCATCCTGCTGGCCGACCGCATCCTGCTGATGCACAACGGTGCCGACACGCCCGGCGGCTACAAGCCCGGCGGCATCGCCGAGGTGGTCGTCAACCCCTTGCCGCGCGAGCGCACGCGCGCCGGCCTGCACCACCTGGACGGCTACTACGACCTGCGCAACCACATCGTCGATTTCCTCGTCACCCGCGCCCTGGCGCACTGAGTTCTCACAGCACGGAGCACACCGCAATGAACCGCCTCGAAGTCACTGAAAAAATCATCACCGCCAAGGTCGCCAAGGGTATCGCCTGGGCCGACGTGGCCAAGAAGGTCGGCCAGTCCAAGGAATGGACCACGGCCCTGTGCCTGGGCCAGATGACGGCCACGGCCGAACAGGCCAAGGCGGTCGGCAAGATCTTCGGCCTCACGGCCGAGGAGCAGAAGTGGCTCCAGGTCGTGCCTTACAAGGGCTCGCTGCCCACGGCCGTGCCGACCGATCCGCTGATTTACCGCTGGTACGAGATCGTCAACGTCTACGGCACCACCATCAAGGAGCTGATCCATGAGGAGTTCGGCGACGGCATCATGAGCGCCATCGACTTTTCCATGGACATCGTGCGCCAGCCCGATCCGAAGGGGGACCGCGTCAACGTTGTCCTATCCGGCAAATTCCTGCCGTACAAGACCTATTAGTAGCAGGTGTTGCTGCCGCCAGACTTGTAAATGAAATGTTGCAACTGCGCCGCAAAGCTCGGTTATCGTGTAGAACTTCTGTGCAAGGGGCCCCTGGTTTCGGCACAGAAGAAGACTTGTTTCAATCACCCAGAGTTCTGGAAAGACAGCAATGAAAAAAGTAGTTCTCACGCTCGGCGTCGCCTTGGCGCAAATGTTTGCCGTCGGTGCTTTCGCACAAGGTGAGGCTGGCACCTCCAAGGCACCGCCGCCGGCCAAGAAGGCTTCGCCCGAGGACCGCGCAGCTGCGCGCGCCGAGCGCAAGGCCGAGGGCGCCGCAGCCATCAAGGACCAACCTCCTGGCGAAGTGGGGGGCGTGAAGAAGGCAGCACCGGCAGCGAAGGTGTCGGCCGACGAGAAGGCCGCCGCGCGCGCAAAGCGCAAGGCCGAAGGCGCTGCTGCGATCAAGCAGGCGCCTCCTGGCGAAGTCGGTCCCACGAAGTAAAGCGCGCGGAGGGCGGGGCGTGTTGCCCCGTCACCCACTGGGCCGCCGCTGCGCCTACCGGTGCCGAGGCGTCTTTCCTACGCAGCGACGCGTCGGCGGACGCGCTGGCACGGCCAGGTCGCTGGATACGGTAGAACTTCGCACGGGCGGTGCATTCCGTCGCGGCGAATTCGACACCATCCAGAGACCTGAAAGCCAGACCATGAAGAAAACCATGCTCTCCCTCGGCATCGCCGCGGCCCAGATGTTTGCCGTGGGCGCCTTCGCCCAGGGCGAAGTGGGCGGTGTGAAGGCACCGCCGCCGGCCACTTCCGCTTCGCCGCAGGAGAAGGCAGCCGCCAAGGCCGAGCGCAGGGCCGAAGGCGCTGAGGCCGTGAAGCAGAACAAGGACGGCGAGGTCGGCCGTTCGAAGGCGCCACCGCCTGCCGCCAAGGCCACGCCAGAGGAGAAGGCCGCCGCCCGCGCCCAGCGCAAGGCCGAGGGCGCCGAAGCGATCAAAAAGCAGCCCAGCGGCGAGGTCGGTCCGACCAAGTGAGCGCGGGCTGAACGCGCTGCGGCGCTCCGACGCGCGTTCCCCGCGCGGCCGGGGTGTCAGTCCTTGTAGCCGGGATCGATCCGGTCCAATTTGCGCAGCAGCGCGGGCCACACGAAGCGCCCGCCCAGCCCCCCGGTCTGCACCCGCGAGGCGTGGCCCACGCCCTCGACGATGCGCGGGTCCACCTGCACCAGTTTGCCGCCGCCTGCCTGGGCGGCGATCTGGATCTGGCAGGTGTTCTCGAACGTGTACATGGCCAGGAAGGCATCGGCGACGCTCGTGCCCACGGTCAGCAGGCCGTGGTTGCGCAGCATCAGGAAGTTGGCACGGCCCAGGTCGGCCTGCAGGCGGGCCTTCTCGTCGTCACGGATCGCGACGCCCTCGTAGTCGTGGTATGCGAGGGAGGCCAGCACGAAAGTCGACTGCTGGCTGATCGGCAGCACGCCGCCCTGTTGCGCGCTGACCGCGACCCCGGCGCGCGTGTGCGTGTGCAGCACGCACTGGGCGTCCTCGCGCACGGCGTGGATCGCGCTGTGGATCACGAAACCGGCGGGGTTCACAGGGTAGGGCGACTCGATCAGCTTGTTGCAGGCCAGGTCCACCTTCACGAGGCTGGAGGCCGTGATCTCGTCGAACATCAGCCCGTAAGGGTTGATCAGGAAATGGTGCTCGGGCCCCGGAATGCGGGCACTGATGTGCGTGAACACCAGGTCGCTCCAACCGTACAGCGCCACCAGGCGGTAGCAGGCAGCCAGATCGGTGCGCAGCTGCCATTCCTCGGCACTGACGTGGGCGCGCAGGTCTTGGGGGGCGTTCATCGTAGCGTCTCCAGGTGGTGGGAAGACGCCACTGTAGGCGCTGGCGCGGCCGCCTGTTGTCCGCCGGCGGACAGGGCGGCGCGGGGCTGGCGGCTCAGGCGCTGACGGCTTCGGCAGCCGGCGCGGCCACCAGGGACGCGGCGATGTCGGCCTCGCCCTGACGCAGCGCGGAGGCGCGCTGTTCCGGGCCGTAGGCCACGCCTTCGGCCCGCACGAAGCGCACATCGGTGATGCCGAAGAAGCCGAACACCGTCTGCAGATAGCTTTCCTGGTGCTCCAGCGCGCGGCCTTGCTCGCTCGTGGAATAGATACCGCCGCGGCCGGACACCACGATCACGGTCTTGCCCTTGGCCAGGCCTTCGGGGCCGGCCGGGGTATAGCGGAAGGCGCGGCCTGGCACGGCCAGCCGGTCGATCCAGGCCTTGAGCTGGGTCGGGATCGAGAAGTTGTACAGCGGTGCGCCGACGACGATGACGTCCGACGCCAGGAACTGCGCGAGGTAGCGCTCGGTTTCGATGTTCTCGGCGCGTTGCGCTTCGCTGACCTTGGTCAGGTCCAGGCCAAGCTTGAAGCTCAGCGCGTTGGCGCCGAAGTGGGCAGGCGCTTCGGCGGCCAGGTCCAGGTACTGGACCTGGGCGTTCGGGTGGGCGGCGCGCCAGGCGGCCACGGTGCTGGCGGTCAGCTGGCGGGTGATGGAAGCGTCTCCGAGGACGCTGGAATCGATGTGCAGGATGTTCATGTCAGGCCCTTCAATGGGTTGGTTCGGATGGATTGATTGTGATGATGAAGGTAGTCGCCGATAAGATGGCTGAATCGAAATGGATCGTCCTATCCTTGGAAACAATCAAGCCATGCAAGACCTCAATGACATGCTGTTTTTTGCGGAGGTCGCGGAGCGCGGCAGCTTCGCCGGCGCGGGACGCGCGTTGGGTCTGCCCAAGTCGCGGCTGTCGCGCCGCGTGGCCGAGCTGGAAGACCGGCTGGGCGTGCGCCTGCTCCACCGCAGCACGCGCAAGCTCTCGCTGACGGAAGTCGGCACGCTCTACCTGCGCCATTGCCTGGCCATGCGCAGCGAGGCCCTGGCCGCCAGCGAAGTCGTCCAGCGGCTGTCGGTGGAACCCCGCGGCACCGTGCGCGTGACCTGCCCCGTCACGCTGGCGCAGTCGGTGGTCGGCGCGCTGATGCCCGGCTTCCTGCTGGCCTACCCGCAGGTGCGCGTGGAGATGGAGGTCAGCAACCGCGTGGTCGATCCCGTGGAGGAGGGCGTGGACGTGGCGCTGCGCGTGCGCCCCACCGTGCAGGACAGCGCCAGCTTGGTCGTCAAGCAGCTGGGGCGTTCGCAGTCGGTGCTGGTCGCAAGCCCCGCGCTGCTGGCGCGCCAGGGCCGACCCCTGCGGCCGCAGGACCTCCTGCAGCTCGACTCCATGGCCATGTCGGCGCCCGACGGGCGCGCGAGCGTCAAGCTGCAGGGGCCGGACGGGGGCGAGTTCCAGTGGCAACACCACCCGCGCTACGTGGCGGACGACCTGGAGACTTTGCTGCGGGCCGCCATCGACGGCGTGGGGCTGGCGTTGTTGCCGGGCTACATGTGCCGCGAGGCGCTGAACGCGAACCGGCTGGTCGAGGTGCTGGAGGGTTGGGCGCCCCCACCAGGCATCGCCCACGCCGTGTTCACCTCGCGTCGCGGCTTGGTGCCAGCCGTGCGGGCCTTTCTGGACCATCTGGAGACCGGCGACTTCCATTGAGCCGGTTGCATCTGGTCACGGCTTATAAGTTTTCGGATGAAAGCAAAGAGAAAAACAATAGTTTGCGCATAGCAGCCAAGTCTTGACAATGCACGCTCTGTTCAGGGACCCCGTCATGACCTCCAAATTTTTCTCGGGCCACACGGCCCGTTCCGTCCTGGCCGCCGCATTGTTCGCGGCCGCCACCGCTGCCTCGGCCCAGACCCAGACGCTGCTGAACGTTTCCTACGACGTGGCGCGCGAGTTCTACAAGGACATCAACGCCGCTTTCGTCCCCTACTACAAAAAGCAGACGGGCAAGGACATCAAGATCGACCAGGCCCACGGCGGCTCCAGCGCCCAGGCGCGCGCCGTGAACGACGGCCTGGACGCCGACGTGGTGACCTTCAACACCACCACCGACATCGAGTTCCTGGCCGGCAACGGCATCGTCGCCAAGGACTGGGCCAAGCGCTTCCCGAACGACGCCTCGCCCACCACCTCGACCATGCTGTTCCTCGTGCGCAAGGGCAACCCCAAGGGCATCAAGGACTGGGACGACCTGGTCAAGCCCGACGTCAAGGTCGTGGTGGTGAACCCCAAGACCGGCGGCAACGGCCGCTATGCCTACCTCGCGGCCTGGGGCTATGTGCGCGAGAACGGCGGCACCGACGCGCAGGCTGCCGAGTTCGTCAAGAAGCTCTACGCCAACGTGCCCGTGCTGGGCAAGGGCGGCCGCGATGCCACCAGCATCTTCCTGCAGCGCAACACGGGCGACGTGCTGATCACCTTCGAATCGGAGGTCATCTCGGTCGAGCGCGAATTCGGCAAGGGCCGGGTCGACGCCATCCACCCGTCGACCAGCATCATCGCGGAGAACCCGGTGGCCGTGGTCGAGCGCACTGTGGCCAAGAAAGGCACGGCCGAGGCGGCCAAGGCCTACCTCAACTTCCTGTACACCGACGAGGCCCAGGAGATCGCCGCCCAGCACGCACTGCGTCCGCGCTCGGCGGCCGTGCTCCAGAAGCACACCGATCTGTTCAAGCCGATCAAGCAGTACACCGTGGCCAAGTACTTCGGTTCGCTGGGCGAGGCGCAGAAGGTGCACTTCAACGACGGCGGCCAGTTCGACAAGCTCTACACCGTCAAGTAAGCGATGAGCGCCACGACCACCACCGCGGCGCTGGCCGGGCCGGCGCCCGGTGCGGCCGTGCCCCCGCGCAAGAACGGCAAAGGCGGCAAACGCGTGCTGCCGGGCTTCAACATCACGCTGGGCTACACGCTGCTGTACCTGAGCCTGATCGTGTTGATCCCGCTCACAGCGCTGTTCGCCAAGACGCTCACGCTGTCCTGGCCGCAGTTCTGGGACGCCGTGAGCTCGCCGCGTGTGCTGGCCTCCTACCGGCTGACCTTCGGCGCGTCGTTCCTCGCGGCCTGCGTCAACACGGTGTTCGGCCTGCTCGTGGCCTGGGTGCTGGTGCGCTACGAGTTCTTCGGCAAGAAGATCGTCGACGCGCTGGTGGACCTGCCGTTCGCACTGCCCACGGCCGTGGCCGGCATCTCGCTCACGGCGCTTCTGGCCGGCAACGGCTGGGTCGGCCAGTACCTGGAGCCGCTGGGCATCCAGCTCGCGTTCAACCCGAACGGCGTGGTCATCGCGTTGATCTTCATCGGGCTGCCCTTCGTCGTGCGCACCGTGCAGCCCGTGCTCGAGGACACCGAGAAGGAGCTCGAGGAGGCCGCCATGTGCCTGGGTGCCACGCGCTGGCAGACCTTCGCCAAGGTGATCTTCCCGGCCATCGCACCGGCCTTGCTGACCGGCTTCGCCATGGCCTTCGCCCGCGCGATCGGCGAGTACGGCTCGGTCATCTTCATCGCCGGCAACATGCCCATGGTCTCCGAGATCACGCCGCTGATCATCATCGGCAAGCTCGAGCAGTACGACTACGCCGGCGCGACCGCCGTGGCCGTGGTCATGCTGCTGATCTCGTTCCTCATGCTGCTGGTCATCAACGGCCTGCAGGCCTGGCAGCGCAAGCGGTCTGGTGGCGCGGCATGAGCGCGAGGACGAGGGGCCCCGCTTGCGGGGATCGGCCCAGCGGAGGCCGCGTAGGCACCGACGGCGCGGCGGCAGATCGCGCACGAACTTTCGGAGGTGCCTGAGATGGCTGCCATCGACGTCACCCGCAAGCACATCACGACCACCGAGGCGCCCTGGGTCCGGCGCACGCTGATCGGCATCGCACTGCTGTTCCTCGCGCTGTTCCTGGCGCTGCCGCTCGCAGCGGTGTTCACCGAGGCGCTGCGCAAGGGGCTGGACGCCTATCTCGAGGCGCTCAAGGAGCCCGATGCCTGGGCCGCGATCCGGCTCACGCTGATCACGGCCGCCATCGCCGTGCCGCTGAACCTGGTGTTCGGCGTCTGCGCGGCCTGGTGCATCGCCAAGTACGAGTTCCGCGGCAAGGCCTTCCTGACCACGCTGGTCGACCTCCCGTTCTCGGTCTCGCCCGTGGTGGCCGGCCTGATCTACGTGCTGGTGTTCGGCGCGCAGGGCTGGCTCGGACCGTGGCTGGCCGCGCACGACATCAAGATCATTTTCGCGATTCCCGGTATCGTGCTGGCCACGGTGTTCGTGACCTTCCCGTTCATCGCGCGCGAGCTGATCCCGCTCATGCAGGCGCAGGGCAACGAAGAGGAGCAGGCCGCCATCGTGCTGGGCGCCACGGGCTGGCAGACCTTCTGGCATGTGACGCTGCCCAACATCAAGTGGGGCCTGTTGTACGGCGTGATCCTGTGCAATGCGCGCGCCATGGGCGAGTTCGGCGCCGTGTCGGTGGTGTCCGGCCACATCCGCGGCCAGACCAACACCATGCCGCTGCACGTAGAGATCCTCTACAACGAATACCAGAGCGTGGCCGCCTTTGCCGTGGCTTCGCTGCTGGCCCTCCTGGCGCTGGTCACGCTGGCGATCAAGAGCTGGGTCGAGTGGCGGCACGAGCGTGAGCGCAAGGCCGCGGCCGATCTCCCGCTCGAGCGGCCGCAAGCCACGGTCGCTGCAACCTGAGAGACACCATGAGCATCGAAATCCGCAACGTCAGCAAGCAGTTCGGCGACTTCCGCGCACTCAACAACGTGAGCCTGGACATCGCGTCCGGCGAGCTCGTCGCGCTGTTGGGGCCCTCGGGCTGCGGCAAGACCACGCTGTTGCGCATCATCGCCGGGCTGGAAAGCGGCGACGCCGGCAGCATCCTGTTCGCCGGCGAGGACACCACCGACGTGCACGTGCGCGAGCGCCAGGTCGGCTTCGTGTTCCAGCACTACGCGCTGTTCCGCCACATGACGGTATTCGACAACGTGGCCTTCGGCCTGCGCATGAAGCCGCGCGGCCAGCGTCCCTCGGAAGCGCAGATCAAGGCCAAGGTGCATGAGCTGCTGGGCCTGGTGCAGCTGGACTGGCTGGCCGACCGCTTCCCGGCGCAACTGTCGGGCGGGCAGCGCCAGCGCATCGCGCTGGCACGCGCGCTGGCCGTGGAGCCCAAGGTGCTGCTGCTCGACGAGCCCTTCGGCGCGCTGGACGCCAAGGTGCGCAAGGAGTTGCGACGCTGGTTGCGCCGCCTGCACGACGACCTGCATGTGACCAGCATCTTCGTGACCCACGACCAGGAAGAAGCGCTCGAAGTGGCCGACCGCGTGGTCGTCATGAACAAGGGCCAGATCGAGCAGATCGGCACGCCGCAGCAGGTCTGGGAGCAGCCGGCCAGCCCCTTCGTCTACGGCTTCCTGGGCGACGTGAACCTGTTCCACGGCCGCGCCCACGAGGGCGAGCTGCTCGTGCAGGGCCTGAAGATCGACGCACCCGAGCACGCCGCGGCCAGCGACGCCAAGGCCTTCGCCTATGTGCGGCCGCACGACCTGGAGGTCGAGCGCTACGCGCCGGGCGCCACCGGTATCGTGGCCCAGCTCACGCGCGCGCTCGTGGTCGGCCCGATCGCACGGCTCGAGCTCACGCCGCAGGACGCGAAGGACAGCAAGGGCGAGCAGATCATCGAGGCCCAGCTGACGGCCGAGGAGTTCCGCGCGCGCGGCTTCCGCGAGGGCGAGACCCTGGTCGTCACGCCGCGCCGCGCCAAGGTCTTCGTGGACCACGGCGCTGGCGTCTGATCAGCCGGTGGCGTAGCGCCACAGCAGCGCCAAGCCTGAGCAGAGCACCACGCCGTTGACGATGCGCAGGAACTGCGCACGCGGCAGCGACAGCGTGATGCGCCGGCCCAGCGCCGTGCCCAGCAGCATGGCCGGCACCAGGGCCAGCGCGAGCAGCAGCGTCTCGCTGCGCGCATAGACGCCGGCCAGCGCGAACAGCACGACGCGCGTGAGCGTGGACAGCCCGATCAGCGTGGACTGGGTGACGCGCATGCGCTCGGCGCTGTCGAGCCGCCCGTTCAAATAGATCGCGTAGAGAAAACCGCCGCTGCCGAACAGCGCGGAGAACACGCCACCGATGAGGCCGAAGGGCAGGGCCGCGCGCGGCGTGAGCCGCCCGGCCGGCTTGAACCCGCTCAGCGCGTAGAGCGCGTAGCCGACCGCGAACAGGCCCAGCGCGAGCAGCAGCGCCTGGGGTTGGCCGCGCAGCAGGATGGCGGCGCCGACCAGGCTGCCGATGGCCATCAGCGGCACCAGGCGCCGCAGTTCGGACAGATCGGCCGCGCGCCGGTCGCGCATGACGTTCACGCCGGCCGCCGCGCAATCCAGCAGGGCCAGCAGCGGCACGATGGTGGCGACCGGCACGCAGTGCGCGAGCACGGGCCCGGCCACAAGTGCCGTGCCGAAGCCGGCAAGGCCGAACACGGTGTAGGCCAGGGCCACGCCCAGGCCCACGGCCAGCAGTTGGAGCGGCGGCAGCGGCAGGCTGCCCGCGAGCGGTGCAAGAAGTTCCATGGCGCGGCAATCTAGCTGCGCCGGGCGGCGCTGGCCAATACAGCTTGCGGCACGCGCGTATCTCGAAATCAGATGGGTGCGAGGGCCGCCTGCAGGTCCGCGGCGAAGCGCTGCACGAGCGCGGGTGCGTCCTGGCGCCACACCCCGAGCACGCCGCTGGTGCAGCCCGGGTCGGCCAGCGGCAGCACGCGCACGCCCACGGGTGCCTGCGCGCCCATGGATGCGGGCACGATGGCGATGCCCATGCCGCCCTGCACGAGCGCCAGCTGCGCCCATTTGCGCGAGCGCACGGCGGCGGGCTGGGGCGCGAAGCCGTGCGCGCGGCACAGCTCGGCCACGGCATGGCCCAGGCCGCCGCGCTCCGGGTGGGGCGTGGCGACGAAGCGTTCGCCGCGCAGGCACGCCATGTGCACGCGCGCCTGGGAGGCCAGGGCGTGGCCTGGCGGCACGGCCAGCACCAGCGGCTCCTCGTACAGCGGCGCATAGTGCAATGCGGCGCGCCGGCGCAGGATGGGGGCACGCGCCAGGCCCAGGTCGGCGCGGCCCTCGTCGATGTCCAGCGCCTGCTGTTCGGAGGAGGCCTGCGCGATCTCGATGGCCACGCCCGGGTGCGCTTGCGTGTGCCGCTCGAGCAGCGCCAGCAGAGCCGGGGTCAGCGGCACGGAACTGGAGTGCAGCAGCTGCAGCGTGCCCTCGGTGCCGCGCTGTGCATGCGTGGCGCGGGCCATGGCGTCGCCGAGTGCGGCCAGGATCTGCCGCGCATCGGCATAGAGCGAGCGGCCGGCGGCCGTCATCGCGAGGCCGCGCGCGTCGCGCTCGAGCAGTGGCACATGCAGCGCCTGTTCCATCTCGCGCACCTGGCGGCTGAGGGCCGACTGGGCGATGAACAGCCGCTCAGCGGCCTGGCTGAAGCTGCCGGCGTCGACGATCTCCACGAAGTAGCGCAGTTGGCGGTGCGTGAGCATGGCAGGCATGCTGCCATGGAAAGCGCGCCGCTCAGAAGCGGTAAGTCAGGTAGGCGAAGGGCACCACGGGGTTCAGCGTGAGCCCGCTCTCCGATGTGGCGACGGCATTGCCGTTGGCGTAGGTGGTGAGCTTGGCCTTGGTCTTCATACGCACGTAGGACACCGACAGCGTGAGGCCCAGGCGGTCGGTGAACGCATAGGTCGCGCCGAGCGCGAACACGGGGCCGAAGCGGCTGTCGATCTTGGCGCGCGTGCTGGAGGCGCCCGCGGGCAGGCCCAGCGCACCACCCAGCGTGTTCTGCAGCCCGCCGGTCAACTTCACATCGGAGAAGTGCGCATAGGTCACGCCCAGGCCCGCGGCCAGCCGCCACTTGTCGCTGGGCTGGCCGAAGAAGTACTTGGCCAGCAGCGAAGGGCCGTACAGCCGCGCCGAGCCCAGTTCGCCGATGCCGGCCAGCGTGCCTTCGCCCTGCAGCTTGAGCCGCGGCGGAATGCCGAACACGCCCTCGATGGCCCAGTTGTCGGTGAAGAAGTAATGGGCATTCATGCCCAGCGTGTCCGCGTAGTCCAGGCTGGAGCCCGAGCCCGGCACCTCACGCTGCACGGGCGAAGTGAAGCGCAGGGGCGTGCTCTTGTCGCGCGGCGCGTAGCGCAGCCAGCCGGCGCCGAGCACGATGTCGCCGGCCTTCTGGGCCCATGTGCCGCTGCAGGCGAAAAGGGCCAGCGCCGCGGTGGCGATGGCCCTGTGGATATGGGGTGGGGGACTGGTCTGCATGTAGGGAGGTCTCCTGAGTCTGGATACGCGACCAGCATAGGCCGGCGCGCCGCCCTTGTCGACCCGGCGCAGCGCCCCACGCCGTTACTTCGCCGTGTAGATCTGGTCGAAGCTGCCGCCGTCCGCGAAGTGGGCCTTGTCGGCCGCGGCCCAGCCGCCGAAGGCCTGGTCGATCGTGAACAGGTTCAGCTTGGGAAACTGCGATGCGTACTTGGCCTTGGCCTTCTCCGAAACGGCGGGACGGTAGAAGTGCTTGCCGGCGATGTCCTGGCCTTCCTCGGAATACAGGTACTTGAGGTATTCCTCGGCCACGGCACGCGTGCCTTTCTTGTCGACGTTCTTGTCGACCACGGCCACGGCGGGCTCGGCCAGGATGCTCAGCGACGGGGCGACCACGTCGAACTTGGCGCCGAACTCCTTGTCGAGCAGGTAGGCCTCGTTCTCCCAGGCGATCAGCACGTCGCCCTGGGCGCGCTGCGCGAAGGTAATCGTGGAGCCGCGCGCGCCGGTGTCCAGCACGGGCACGTTCTTGTACAGCGCGGCCACGAATGCCTTGGCCTTGGCGTCGCTGCCACCGTTCTTGCGCTTGGCATATTCCCAGGCTGCCAGGTAGTTCCAGCGCGCGCCGCCAGAGGTCTTGGGGTTGGGCGTGATCACGCTGACGCCGGGTTTGACCAGGTCGTCCCAGTCCTTGATGCCCTTGGGATTGCCCTTGCGCACGGCGAACACGATGGTCGAGGTGTAGGGCGAGGCATTGTGCGGCAGGCGCTTTTGCCAGTCGGCCGCCAGCCAGCCGCCGTTCTTCACGAGCGCGTCGGTGTCGCCGGCCAGGGCCAGCGTGGCCACGTCCGCGTCCAGGCCGTCGATGATGGAACGCGCCTGCTTGCCCGAGCCGCCGTGCGATTGCTTGACCGTCACGTCCTGGCCGGTCTTGGCTTTCCAGTGCGCGGCGAAGGCCTTGTTGTAGTCCACGTACAGCTCGCGCGTGGGATCGTAGGACACGTTCAGCAGCGTGACCGGCGCCGCCTGGGCCTGGGCCAGGGCGGGGGCCACCGCGGCGCCCAGGGACAGGGCCAGCGTGGCGCTGGAGAGGTGGCTCAGGAGGAGGCGGCGCGTGTGCATGGCGGACTTTCGCGGGATTCGTTGCAGATGCAGCGATTCTCAAAGTCAGCCAACCAAACAGGAACGATTGAATTTTCCGTAACTTATGCGTTTGGCATCTAAAGAGGCGTCGTTCAGGCCAGTACGCGCGCCATCTCGGGATCGCGCAGCGCCTCGCCGACCGCCGCCAGCGTGGGTGCTGGCAGGTGCGGGCGCAGCGCCCGCAGGTCCTCGTGCGGATCCTGTTCGGGCGCGTAGTCCTGCAGCACGGTGAGCTGCCGGCGCGCGATGCGCTCGGCCAGGCTCGCGCACAAGGCCGCGATCACCAGACGCGTGGCCTGCGCGGGCGCGGGCGGCACGGCGAAGGCGATGCGGGCGATCGCGCGCGTGGGCGCTTCCATGGCCGGGGGCAACCCCCATTCCTGCAGCAGCAGCGAGCCGATCTCTCCGGACGACAGCCCCAGGCACTGCTGTTCGGCCAGTGCGCGCGCCTGCAGCGCCGCAGGCGCCGGCGCGGCGTCGGCCTGCCTTTGCAGCAGCGTGACCGCGGCGAAGCGACCCAGGAAGTGCAGCACCAGTTGGGTGCTCATGCCCGCCGCATCGGGCAACTGCAGCCGCTTGGCCAGCGCCAGGCTCAGCTCGCTGGCAATGGCGCTGCTGCTCCACAGGACGTCGAATTCCTGGCGCAGCGCCGGCGCAGGAGCCGGCATGGCCTCGCGCAGCAGGTGTTGCAGGCTCAGGTTGCGCACCGTGTTCAGGCCCAGGAAGGTGATGGCCTGGCCGACGCTGGTGACGGCGCTGCGCAGTCCGTACAGCGGCGAATTGACGGCCGCCATCACGCGCGCGGCGACCACGGGTTCGGTCATGACCAGTTCGGCCAGTTCGGTCGAAGAGGCCCGCGCCACGAAGTCGGGCGAGACCAGCTGGTGCAACGCGCGCG
This sequence comes from Variovorax boronicumulans, assembly GCF_007677875.1. Classification (GTDB taxonomy): domain Bacteria; phylum Pseudomonadota; class Gammaproteobacteria; order Burkholderiales; family Burkholderiaceae_C; genus Pseudorhodoferax; species Pseudorhodoferax boronicumulans_A. The sequence continues at coordinate 102,767 of NZ_VEDO01000018.1, forward strand.
GCGGTCGCGGCAGCTGGCGCAAGTCCTGCAGCAAGGCCTGCCGGCCCTCGGCGCCCAGATCCTCGTGCCGCACGAGCCGACCGTCCTCGGCGACCGCCGTGTCGGCCAGCGCCGGCGTGGTCTGCGCCGGTGCCGGCAAGGGTGCGGGCGGCCGGGATGGCGCGGCGGCCCGGCGCGCGGCCGCCGCCGGGTACCGAGGACGCGCGCCACGTCGCTGCAGCCACCACCATGCCAGGGCGCCGAGCGCCAGCACGACCACGATGAAGCCTCCGAGCATCGTCCGCCCTTTCGTGTTGTCCGCTGCATTGCGCGAGGTGTGGCAGCGGCGTGCGCACAAATATAACCACACGCCTGCGCGACGACTGCCATGTCGCGGCGCTGCACCGCCGGCAGCCCGCTGCTATCGTCAGCCCATGACCGCATCCACCAAGAACGGGCCCAGCGCCCGCAAGCTCGCCGCGCTGACGCACAGCGATCCCGAGGCCCGCTTCCGGCTGTCTGGCATCGATCCCTCGGCCAAGCCGTTCTCAAGCGGCGACAAGGCGCAGGACAAGGCCGCCGTCGAAGCCCTGGCGCTGGAGATCGATGCGCTGCAGAACCTGTTCTATGCCGACAAGCGCTTCAAGCTGCTGGTGGTGCTGCAGGGCATCGACACCAGCGGCAAGGACGGCACGCTGCGCGGCGTGTTCGGCCGTTCGAGCCCGTTGGGCGTGCGCGCCGTGGGCTGGAAGGCGCCGAGCGACGAAGAGAAGGCGCACGACGTGCTCTGGCGCATCCACCGCGAGGTGCCGCGTGCCGGCGAGATCGTGGTGTTCAACCGCAGCCACTACGAGGACGTTCTGGTGCCCGTGGTGCACGGCTGGATCACGCCCGAGCAGCAGCGCCAGCGCTATGCCCACATCAACGACTTCGAGCGCATGCTCTGCGAGACCGGCACCGTGGTCTGCAAGTTCCTGCTGCACATCGGCAAGGACGAGCAGCGCGAACGCCTGCAGGCGCGGCTGGACGATCCGACCAAGCGCTGGAAATTCCAGTCCGAGGACCTGGCCGTGCGCGCCCAGTGGGACGACTACCAGCGCGCCTACCAGGACGCCGTCGCGGCCACCGGCACACCCTGGGCGCCCTGGACCATCGTGCCGGCCGACTCCAAGACGCACCGCAACCTCATGATCGCCACGCTGCTCAAGCGCAAGCTCGAAAGCCTGCAGCTGCGCTACCCGCCCGACGCGCCGGACCTGCCCAAGCGGAAGATCGTGTGAGCGCTGTGGTCGAGGCCGCGCCGGGCGGCTGGCGCACGCGGCTGATTCCCGTCGTCGTCGCCTGCCCGCTGTTCCTGCAGAACCTGGACACCTCGGTCATGGCGACCGCGCTACCCAGCATCGCGCGCGCGCTCGACGTGCAGCCGCTGCGCTTGAACCTGGCCATCACGGCCTACCTGCTCAGCCTGGCGGTGTTCCTGCCGCTGTCGGGTTGGTGCGCCGAGCGCTTTGGCGCGCGGCGCGTGTTCTGTTGGGCCATCGGCCTGTTTGCGCTGGGCTCTGCGCTGTGCGGCATGGCCCAGACGCTGTCCCAGCTGGTGCTGTTCCGCATCCTGCAGGGCATGGGCGGGGCGCTCATGGTGCCGGTGGGGCGGCTGATCCTGCTGCGCAGCGTGCCGCCGGCGCTGATGGTCTCGGCCATGGTCTGGTTCACGGTGCCGCCCACCATCGGGCGCATGCTGGGACCGCTGTTCGGCGGCGCCATCGTGAGCTTCACGTCATGGCGCTGGATTTTCCTGGTCAACGTGCCCTTCGGCCTGCTGGGCATCTGGCTGGCGCTGCAGTTCCTGCCGGGGCCGCGCCCGGGCCGGCCGGCGTCGGCGCCGCCGCCCTTCGACGGCATCGGTTTCGGCCTGCTGGCGCTGGGGCTGACCGCGGTGCTGGGCACCATCGAATTCGCCGGCAAGGGCCTCGTGGCGGGCTGGGTCGAGCTGCTGACAGGCGGCATGGGGGTGGCCGCGCTCGGCTTGTATGTGTGGCGCAGCCGGCGCGTCGCGGCGCCGCTGATCGACCTCACGATCCTGCGCCACCCGACCTACCGCGCCTCCATCGTGGGCGGCATGCCCCTGCGCGTCGCCATCGGCGCCTCGCCCTTCCTGCTGCCGCTCATGATGCAGCTGGGCTTCGGCCTGTCGCCATTGGAATCGGGCCTGATCACGGTGGCCACGGCGGTCGGCTCGCTGGCCACGCGCATGGTGGTCACGCGCACCATCGGCTGGCTGGGCTTCAAGCCGCTGCTGCTGGGCACGACGGTGATGACCAGCCTGGCCTATGCGAGCTACAGCCTGTTCACGCCGGCGACGCCGCATCCGCTGATCTTCGTCACGCTGATGCTGGGCGGGCTGGTCAACTCCATGGGCATGGTGGCGCTGCAGACGCTGGGTTACTCGGAGATTCCCAAGCCGCGCATGAGCCACGCCACCACCTTGGCGACGATGGCGCAGCAGCTCTCGCTGTCACTGGGCGTGCTGTTCGGCGCGGCGCTGCTCGGCCTGGCGGCGCACTGGCGCGGCGGGGACCCGGCGCACCTGGCGGCGGGCGACTTCGCGCCGGCCTACTGGTGCATCGGTGCGGTGACCATGCTGTCGTTGCTGTGGTTCGTTCGGCTGGACCGCCATGCTGGGGCGGAGATGCGCGGGCCGGGCGCCTGATCAGCCTGCGTCTGCGGCCCGCGCCTTGCGCAGCCTGTAGCCGAACTGGCGCACCGTGAGCCCCAGCGCACTGGCGGCGCGCGCCTGCCTGTTGCCGTTCAGCGCGAGCACGCTTTCGAGCTCCTGCAGGCTGTGCGAATGCGCGGGCAGGTAGGCGCGCACCAGCGGGCGCGGCACGCTCAGGCGCAGCCGTTGACCGGCCAGCGCAGCGAGCACACGCAGCAGGGCGAGGTCGTCGTCCAGCGTGCGGTCGGGCAGGCGGCTGCGGTGGCAGCTCAGGACGCCCACGACGCGCGACTCGGCCTGGATCGGCAGCGCCAGAAAGGCCTGGCCCTCGTCGGGCAGGTTGTCGCGGGCCACGCTGCGGGCCAGGAAGCGTGGCTCGGCATCGATGTCGTGCACCAGCACGGCCTGCCCGCTGGCCAGCACCAGGCCGGTGACGCCTTCTCCCAAAGCGTAGACGCCGCGCGCGATCTCATCGTCCGTGAGGCCGTGGGCCAGGTGGATGCGGGCATGGGTGTCGCCGGGCAGCACCAGCACGATGCGGCCGCGCTGCAGGCCCAGCAGCGCGTCCATCTGCTGCAGCATGGCGCGCAGCAGCGGATCGGGCGTGCCGGTGTCGCCCAGCAGGTGCATCAACTGGCCGAGCAACTGCAGTTCCAGCGCACGCCACTGTGCACCGGAGCGGGGCGGGAAACCAGGCAAGTTCGCCATGGCGCAACGCCGTGCAATTCGCGTGCCCCGCCGCGTTTGTTGGCCAGTCGTTCTATATGTGATTGACTGTTTGTCTGACAATAAGATATTGTCGGCATGCAACACAACGGAGACACAGGGATGGATGAACTCGACTTTTCCGGCAAGACCGTGCTCGTGGTCGGTGGTTCCAGCGGCATCGGCAACGGCATCGCCCAGGCCTTCCTGCGCAAGGGCGCCACGGTGCACGTGGCCGGCACGCGCGCGAGCGCGGCCGACTACGCCGATTCGCCCGACTCGCAGCTCGAAGGCCTCGCCTACCACCGCATCGACGCGGGCAGCACCGAGGCCATCGAGTCCTTCGTGCCGCCCTTCGACCGGCTCGACGTGCTGGTGCTGTCGCAGGGCCAGGTGCTCTACAAGCGCCAGGAGTTCAAGACGCCCGCCTTCAAGCAGGTGGTGGACGTGAACCTGACCAGCCTGATGACCTTCGCCGAGAAGTTCTACGCGATGCTCAAGGCCAGCCAGGGATCGATCATCACGATCAGCTCGACGGCGGCCTTCCATTCCGTGCGCGGCAACCCAGCCTATGCGGCGTCCAAGGCCGGCGCCTTCGGCCTCACGCGCACGCTGGGCGATGCCTGGGCGCGCGACGGCATCCGCGTCAACGGCATCGCGCCGGGCTTTGTGGCCACCAAGATGACGCGCGTGACCACCGACCATCCCGAGCGCATGGAGACGGCCATGGAGCGCATCCCGCTGGGCCGCTTCGGCACGCCGAACGACATGGCCGGCGTGGCGCTGTTCCTGGCCTCGCCGCTGGCGGCCTACGTGATCGGCCAGACCATTCCGGTCGACGGCGGCCTGACGCTGCAATAAGACCACGCCCGCCATGCCGCGCAGCGTGACCGGGCATCGACTTCTTCCAAACCGCATTGAGGAGACAGCCCATGTCCTGGGATTTCGAAACCGACCCTGAATTCCAAACGCAGCTCGACTGGGTCGAGCGCTTCGTCGACGAAGAAGTCGAGCCGCTCGAGCACGTGCTGGGGAGCCCCTGGGACATCCACGACCCGCGCTTCACCACGCTGGTGCGCCCGCTGCAGGCACAGGTGAAGACGCGCAAGCTATGGGCCTGTCACCTCGCGCCGCACCAGGGCGGCCAGGGCTACGGGCAGATGAAGCTGGCGCTGCTCAACGAGATCCTGGGCCGCGCCCATTTCGCGCCCATCGTGTTCGGCTGCCAGGCGCCCGATACCGGCAATTCCGAGATCCTGTCGCACTACGGCAGCGAGGCGCAGAAGAAAAAGTATCTGGAGCCGCTGTTGGCCAACCAGATCGTCTCTTGCTTCGCGATGACCGAGCCGCAGGGCGGGGCCGACCCCAAGGTGTTCCAGACGCGCGCCGTGCAGGACGGTGGCGACTGGGTCATCACGGGCGAGAAGTGGTTCGCCTCCAATGCGCGCTACGCCGAGTTCTTCATCGTGATGGTGGTGACCGACCCCGATGCCCCGCCGTACCAGCAGATGTCCATGTTCATCGTGCCCAAGGACGCGCCGGGCCTGACCATCATGCGCAACGTGGGCCTGGCCGACGAGCCCGTGCCCACGCACGGCTACCTGAAGTTCGACGGTGTGCGCGTGCCGGCTTCCGACATGCTGGGCGCGCCCGGCGAGGCCTTCGCCGTGGCGCAGACGCGGCTGGGCGGCGGCCGCATCCACCACGCCATGCGCACCATCGGCCAGGCAAAGAAGGCCTTCGACCAGCTCTGCGAGCGCGCGCTGTCGCGCACCACCCAGGGCGAGCTGCTGGCCGACAAGCAGATGGTGCAGGAGAAGATCGCCGATTCGTGGTGCCAGCTGGAGCAATTCCGCTTGCTGGTGCTGCGCACGGCCTGGCGCATCGACAAGTACAAGGACTACATGCGCGTGCGCAAGGACATTGCGGCCGTCAAGGCGCTGATGCCCAAGGTGCTGCACGACATCGCCGAACGCGCGCTGCACATCCACGGCTCGCTGGGCGCTTCGCTCGAGATGCCCTACACCGACCAGCTCGTGCTGTCCTACCACATGGGCCTGGCCGACGGCCCGACCGAGGTGCACAAGGTCACCGTGGCCAGGCAGGTGCTGCGCGACTACGAGGCCTGCACCGAGCTGTTCCCGGCCTACCACCGGCCGCGCGCCAAAGCGGCCGCCGAGGCCAAGTACCGCCACCTGCTCGGCTGACGATGGCGCGAGCGCAAGCCGTCGTGCAGCCGTGGGCGGATCTGGTTGACCTGGACCGGCTGGCCGCGTGGATGGACGGCCAGGGTCTGGGCGCCGGGCCGGTCACCCAGGTGCAGCCGCTCACGGGCGGCACGCAGAGCGTGCTGCTGCGCTTCGTGCGCAGCGGGCGCGCGTACGTGCTGCGCCGCCCGCCCGCGCATCCGCGCGCCGATGGCAACAAGACCATGCAGCGCGAGGCCCAGGTGCTGGCCGCGCTGGCCGGCAGCCGCGTGCCGCATCCCGCATTGATCGCCGCCTGCGCCGACCCGCAGGTGCTGGGCGCGGCTTTTTACCTCATGGAGCCCGTGGAAGGCTTCAACGCCTCCGTGGCGCTGCCGCCGCGCCACACCGCCGACGCCACGCTGCGCCACCGCATGGGCCTGTCCATGGTCGACGCGCTGATCGAGCTGGGCGAAGTCGACCACGTGGCCGCGGGCCTGGCGGGCCTGGGCAGGACCGAGGGCTTCCTCGAACGCCAGGTGCCGCGCTGGCGCGCGCAGCTCGAGAGCTACCACGACTACGCCGGCTGGCCCGGGCCGGCACAGATCCCGGGCATCGACACGGTGGCCGACTGGCTGGAGCGGCATCGCCCCGGCAGCTTTCGACCCGGCATCCTGCACGGCGACTTCCACCTGGCCAATGTGCTGTTCGCGCCCGGCAACGGCGAGGTGGCGGCGATCGTCGACTGGGAGCTGGTCACCATCGGCGATCCGCTGCTCGACCTGGGCTGGCTGCTGGCCACCTGGCCCGAGCCCGGCGCCGAACCCGAGCCGCTGTTCCGCACCCAGCCCTGGCAGGGCTTCGCAACGGCCGAGGAACTGGTGGTGCGCTACGCCGCACATGGCAGGCGCAGCGTGGAGAACATCCTCTGGTACGAGGTGCTGGCCTGCTACAAGCTCGGCCTGATCCTGGAGGGAACCTACGCGCGCGCCTGTGCCGGCAAGGCCAGCGTCGAGGCCGGGGCGCTGCTGCATGCCCACACACTGTTGCTGTTCAGGCGCGCCTTGCGGCGGCTGGAGCGGCACGGCTGAGCTTGGCGACAATCGCCCGGTTTTGACAGGAGCGGAGAGCGACATGGCGGAAGGTGGCACGGCGCGGCAGGCGAAGGAAGGACCGGAGACGGGGCCGGCGTTCGCGTTCGACAAGCTCAAGCGAGTGCCGTCCTACCGCATGCTGGCCGAGGCCGTCACGCAGCAGGTGCTGGATGGCCGGCTGCGCGCAGGCGACCCGCTGCCCACCGAAGCCCAGCTCTGCGAGACCTTCGGCGTCAACCGCTCCACCGTGCGCGAGGCCGTGCGCGTGCTGGAGGAAGCCAGCCTGCTGCGGCGCGAGACCAGCCGGCGCTTCGTCATCAGCCACCCCTCCAATGCCGACCTGGGCGTGCAGTTCGAACGCATGGTGCAGCTGCAGGAGATCAGCTTCCAGGAATTATGGGAGACGGTGCGCGCCGTCGGCCCGGCCATGTCGCGGCTGGCGGCCGAGCGCGCGACCGATGCCCAACTCGACGCACTGCAAGCCCACCTCGCGCTGCTGCAGCAGGCCGTCGAGGCGCGGGCCTCGCTGGTCGAGCCCAACATCGTGTTCGACGACATGGTGGCGCGCATGAGCGGCAACCGCGCGCTGCTGCTGGCGCACGAAACCATGTGGCGCCAGATGTACCCGCGCTACCAGGCGGCGGTGTTCGACCACGTGCCTGCCGCCAGCAAGCGCATGCTGGAATCGCGCCGCGCGCTGCTGGCCGCCTTGCGCCGGCGCGATGCGGACGAGGCCGAGCAGTGCACGATCCGGCACATCGTGGACTTCAAGCGCGGCTATGAGCTGGCGCTCAAGCAGGTCGCCGATGCGCCTGCTGCGCCCGCCGCGCGCCCCAGGGCGGCGGCGCGAAAGAAGACCTGAGTCAGGACTCTTCGGCGAAGCGTGCTCGCACCGCCTTCTTGTCCAGCTTGCCGATGTTCGTCACGGGCAACTGCTCGACGAAGCGGATCTGCTTGGGAGCGCACACCGCGCCCTTGTGTTCGCGCACGAGTGCAATGAGTTCCTCGGCCGTGGCCGAATGGCCCTGGCGCAGCACCACCATGGCGCGCACCTGTTCGCCCCATTTGGGATCGGGCACGCCGACCACGGCCGCGGACGAAACGGCCGGGTGAAGTGCCAGCACGTCCTCCACCTCGCGCGGGTAGACGTTGAAGCCGCCGCTGATGACCATGTCCTTGGAGCGGTCGACGATGTAGAGGTAGCCGTCGGCATCCTGGCGCGCGAGGTCGCCCGTGTACAGCCAGCCGTGGCGCAGCGCCTTGGCGGTTTCCTCGGGCTTGTTGAGGTAGCCGGCCATGACCAGCGGCGAGCGCAGGCAGATCTCGCCAACCTCGCCCTGCGGCACCTCGCGGCCCTCCTCGTCCAGCAGCCGCAGCTGGTTGCCGATCACGGGCAGGCCGCAGGAGGCCAGGCGCTCGGGGTGGTGTTCGGGATCGTGGTCGCGCTGGCGCAGCACCGTGATCATCATGGGTGCCTCGGACTGGCCGTACAGCTGCATGAACACCGGGCCGAAACGGCGCATGCCCTCCACCAGCCGGCTCGGCAGCATGGGCGCGGCGCCGTAGGCCACCAGCTGCAGGCTGGCCAGGTCGGCATCGGCCAGCCGCGGGTGGTCCAGCAGCACGTAGAGCATGGTGGGCACCAGGAATGTGGTGCTGATGCGGTGGCGCTCCACGAGGTCGATGAACTTGTCGGCGCTGAAACCGTGCGTGAGCACCACCGTGCCGCCCCGCAGCAGCGTGGGCAGAATGAAGGTGCCGGCCGCGTGCGTGATCGGCGTCAGCAACAGGGTGCGCGTCTCCTGCGGCCAGTCCCAGTCGGCCAGCTGCATCAGCGTCATCGCCACCTGCACGCGGTGGGTGTGGGCCACGCCCTTGGGCACGCCCGTGGTGCCGCCCGTGTAGACGAGCACGGCCACGTCGTCGGCACTGGCGCGCGGCTGCAGCGGTGCCGGCGCGACGCCGCGGCACAGCGTATCCAAATCCGTTCCGGCTTCGGTCGGCATGAGCCAGAACACACGCTGGATGCCCGCGCGTTCGACCAGCCGCTGGCCGCGCTCCAGGAACAGGTCGGGGTCGATGAACAGCGTGCCCACGCCGGCGTCGGTCAGTAGGTAGGCCTGGTCGTTCTCCGACGCGGTGGGGTTGATCCAGCCCACGCGCAGGCCCATCAGGTAGCCCGCGCAGGAGACCAGGAAGGCCTCGGGCCGGTTGCCGGAGAGCGAGGCGATGGTGTCGCCCTTCTTCAGGCCCTGCGCATCGAGCGCCGCGATCAGCCGCGCCAGCTGCGCGCTGAATTCGCGGTAGCTGGTCTGGCGGTCGCCGTGGATGAAGGCGGTGCGGTCGCCGCCGCGCTGCAGCGCGGTGACGATGAGCTCGCCGAGCGAGCCGAGTTGCGTGAGTTTTGTCATCGCTTGTCCCTCACTTCCCCATGACCTCGCCGAAGCGCACCCAGCGGGTGCCGTCGAATCTGGCCAGCTGCATGGACTCGACCATCGCGAAATCGGTGGCGCTGGTGTTCACCGCGATGCCGGGCAGCAGCAGCGGCGTGGTGGCGCCCTGCAGGCTGGCGGCCTGGCGCATGAGGTTCTCGCGCGTGAGGTTGTCGCCAGCCTGCCGGATGATCTGCGCCATGACGGCCGCGGACGACACGGCGATGCCGTTCATGAGGTCGTTCGGGTCGCCCTCGGGGTAGTACTTCTTCATGAAGTCCAGGTACCACTTCATGCCCGCGTCGTCGGCCCACTGCTGGTCGGCCGTGTCCTTGAGCCACAGCACGGTGACGAGGCCGGTGGAGGCGTCGATGCCCGCAGGCTTGAGCACCGCGCCCACCGACGAGGAGATCGACACCAGGTACTGCGCGGTCGGCTTCCAGCCCAGTTCGTGCACCTTGCGCACGGCCAGCGCGGCGGCCTTGGGCGAGGCCAGGTTCACGAACACGTTGGCGCCTGAGCTCTTGAGCGCCACCATCTGCGAATCCACGGTCGGGTCGGTGGCTTCATAAGACGCATCGGCCACCACCACCTGCTTGAGCCGGTCGCCCATGCCCTCCTTGAAGCCGTTGTAGTAGTCCTTGCCGAAGTCGTCGTTCTGGTAGAGCACGGCCACCTTGGCGTTGGGCACGGTCTTCAGGATGTGCTGGGCGTAGATGCGGCCTTCGGCGTGGTAGGTCGGCAGCCAGGCCATGGTCCACGGGAAGTTCTTCGGATCGTTCCACTTGGTACCGCCGCTGGAGGCCAGCAGGTGCGGCACCTTCTTGCCGTTCAGGTACTTGTGGATGGCCGTGTTGGTGGGCGTGCCGATGGTGCCGTAGACGGCCAGCACCTCGTCCTGCTCGACCAGGCGGCGCGTCATCTCCAGCGTCTTGGGCGGGCTGTAGGCGTCGTCGAGCGAAACCAAGTTGATCTTGCGGCCGTTGATGCCGCCCTGGTCGTTGACCCACCGGAAGTAGGCCAGCTGCGCCTTGCCCAGCGTGGCGTAGGACGACAGCGGGCCGCTGTAGGGGATCGATTGGCCGAGCTTGATCTCGGTGTCGCTCACGCCCGGCCCGTAGGATTTTTGCGCCAGCGCAGGCAGGGTGGCCAGCAGCACCGATGCCGCGGCCAGGATGGTCTTGAGCTTGCTTGTCATTGCCTTGTCTCCATGAATGGCGCGCTGTGGCACCGGCTTGCACTTGAGTGACTGTTTGTCTGACAAACTGACTGTATAGTTTGGTTGGAGACGACGTCAACCCAGGAGATACCGGCATGAAGGCATTGCGTTACCACGGGACCCGCGACATCCGCCACGAGTCCATGGACGACCCGCAGTTGCAAACCGACCGCGACGCCATCGTGAAGATGCGCAGCTGCGCGATCTGCGGCAGCGACCTGCACATCTTCCACGGCCACGGCTTCTCCACCGAGACGGGCTTCTGCGTGGGCCACGAGGCGGTCGGCGAGGTGGTGGAGGTGGGCCGCGCCGTCACGCGCCTTAAGGTGGGCGACAAGGTGATGATCCCGGCCTCGGTCGGTTGCGGCGCCTGCCGTTCCTGCCTGGCCGGCAACGTCAACTGCTGCGAGAGCGGGCAGGGCTCGTGCTACGGCATCTCGCCTGCGCTGCAGGGGCTGCAGGCCGAGGCCTTCCGCATCCCGGCGGCCGACGCCAACGCCGTGAAGATCCCCGATGGCCTGACGGAAGAGCAGGCGCTGATGCTGACCGACGGCATGGCCACCGCCTGGTTCGGCGTGCGCCAGGCCGATGTGCGGCCCGGCGCCAGCGTGGCCGTGATCGGGCTCGGCCCCATCGGCCTGATGGCCGTGGACAGCGCCTTCGTGATGGGCGCGCACCGCGTCTACGCGATCGACCCCGTGCCCGAGCGCCGTGCGCTGGCGGCCCAGTCCGGCGCCACTGCGCTGCATCCCGACGAGGCGCTGGAGACCATCCGCGAACAGACCCAGGGCCGCAAGCTCGACTGCGTGGTCGAGGTCGTGGGCCTGGACGCCACGCTGGACATGGCCTGGCGCCTGGTCGGCCGGCGCGGCACGGTGTCGGCCATCGGCGTGCACCAGACGCGCCGCTATGCGCTGCCGCTGGAGCGGCTGTTCGCCAACGGCGTGACCTTCCGCACGGGCACCTGCTCGGTGTCGGAAGAGTTGCCCGCCCTGTTTCCGCTCGTGGCCTCGGGCCGGCTGCGGCCCGAGCGCTTCATCAGCCACCGCATGCCCTTGTCGCAGGGCGCGCAAGCCTATGCACTGTTCGATGCGCGCGCGGCTGGCGCGTTGAAGATGGTCCTGACGCCGGACTGATCAATCCCCGATCGGCTCGCCCAGCAGCGTCCACTTCGTGCCGTCGAAGCGCTGCATCTGCAGCTTCTTGTAGGGGTTGTAGTCGGTGGGCGAGTAGCTGAGCTTCACGCCAGGGGTGAGCATCGGCGCCGCGTAGTCCAGCGAGGTGAGCGTCTTCAGCAGGCCCTCGCGCGTGAGGTTGGGGCCGGTTTCGCGCAGCGCGTGCTCCAGCGTGTTGGCTGCGATGTAGGCGAACACGTTGCTCATGTTGGCCAGGTCGCCCTTGGGGTAGTACTTCTTCATCCAGGCCAGCCAGTCCTGGAAATCCTTGTCGTTGGCCCAGCGCGTGTCGGTCGGGTCCTTGATCGCGGTGGCGGTGATGATGCCGGTGGCCTTCTCCAGCCCCGCATTCGTGAAGGTCGGCGAGACGTTGGCCGAGATGTAGCTCATGTAGATGGTGGGCTTCCAGTTCAGGTCGGCGATCTTGCGGATGGCCTGGCTGGACTGCTTGGACAGCGAGCCCAGCAGCAGCACGTCCACCCCGGCCGACTTGAGCGCCACGATCTGCGAGTCCACGGTCGGGTCGGTCACCTCGTAGCCCTGCTCGCTGACGACCATCTTGGCGGCCTTGTCACCCAGGCCGGCCTTGATGCCGCGCAGGTAGTCGCGGCCGAAGTCGTCGTTCTGATAGAGCACGCCGACCTTGGCGTTGGGTTGGTTGGCCAGGATGTGCTTGGCGTAGATGCGCGACTCTCCGTAGTAGGTCGGCAGATAGGGCACGGTCCAGGGCAGGTCCTTGGGGTTCTGGAACAGGTGCGAGCCCGAGTTCACGAAGAATTGCGGCACCTTCTTCGCGTTCAGGTACTTGGTGACGGAGGAGGAGGCCGCCGTGCCCTGCGGCGCGAAGATCATGAACACGCCGTCCTGCTCGACGAGCTTGCGCGTCTGCTCCACCGTCTTCGCTGGGGTGAAGGCGTCGTCCATGGGCAGCCAGGTGATCTTGCGGCCGTGCACACCGCCGGCCTCGTTGAGCCGCGTGAAGTAGGCCTCGGTCGACGCCGCGACCACACCGTAGGCCGAGGCTGGGCCGCTCAGCGGCTGGGTCGAGCCGATCTTGATCTCGGTGGCGGTGACGCCGGGTGTCTGGGCCGCGGCGGGGGCGGCCCAGGCCGCGAGGATGGACAGGCCCAGTGCCAGGGCAGGGATGCGCACACGCATGCTTCGTCTCCTTCGTTGGTGGTGCGCCATGGTCGGAAAGCCCATGGCGGCACGCATCGTCCGAAGCGACGAATCACATGCGTGGGGTGCTCAGAAGCTGTGAATGGATCGTTCGCGGCCACGACAGGGTGCGCCGGGCCACAGGCGAAGGCGCAGGCCGCCGGCCGGGCTGGTGCCCGGGCAAGGACTGCAACGCGCGCATGTGGCTTGGTGCGCCCTGGCCCGAAGGGCGAGGCCCCGGGGCGCGACGATGGCGATGCATGCTGGCTCTGGGGCCTCGCGTGGTCGTGAGGGATTCGTTCACAGCTTCTCAAGCGAAGGTGATCCAGCCCGCGTGGTCGGGGTGGTCCAGGTGCGGCAGCGTGTTGTAGGTCAGCAGTACGTGGCGACTCGATGTGTAGACGAACTCCGTCACTGCGCTGTTGCGGATGCGCATGTTGAGGTCGATGGTGGTCTCCGGCGCCGTGCCCAGCACCTGGCCCACGGCCGTGGAGATCGGCCCGCCGCTGGAGACCAGCAGCACGTTGCCGGTGTGGCGTGTGCGCACATGGTCGAGCACGGCGGCGATGCCGTCGCGGAATTCCTGGTACGTCGGCATGCCCACGGGCTGCACGCGGCCGGCCATCCAGGCGGCCAGGCCTTGGCGCAGCAGGCGAAAGTGGTGCTTGTACAGCTCGGGCGTGGTGGGGCGTTCCAGCGCCTCGGGGTGCACAGTGGCGATCACGGCTGCGCTGTCGTACTCGTTGAGGCCGGGCCAGGCGGACGGCTCGGGTGGCAGCGACGTGCCGGCGGCCTCCATGCCTTGCCGGATGCCGGCGAAGGTCTGCGCATGGCGGCGCAGTGTGCCGGTCAGCGAGGCCTCGAAGCTGATGCCCTTGAACGCGAGGTACTCGCCCAGGCGCACGGATTGGCGTTGGCCTTGTTCGCTGAGTTGGTCGTAATCGTCGGCACCGAACGAGGCCTGGCCGTGGCGCACGAGGTAGAGGGTTCCCATGGCGGGCGACTGTAAGGCTGTGGGTTGGTTGCGTTGTCGCCGCAGCGACGCAACGCGCTAACAGGTGTTTCCATGGTGTCACTTTTCAACGGTGGCTGCATGGCAACGACGTCGTTGAAACTCCCTGAAGAGGTCAAACAACTCGCTGCGGCCGCGGCGCAGCAGCATGGCGTAACGCCGCACGCGTTCATGGTTGAGGCCATTCGCGCTGCGGCCATTGCGGCCGAGCGGCGTGCGGCCGTCGTGGCGGAAGCGCAGGCGGCGCGGGCCGAGGCACTGGAGTCGGGCAAGGCCCTCGATGCCGACGAGGTACATGCCTACCTGCGTGCGCGAGCCCAAGGGCAGGCGGTTCCGCGGCCCAAGGCGCGGACGTGGCGCGGCTGAACTATGCGCGGCGCGCGCTGGCGGACCTGGAGCGTCTGACCGACTTCCTGCGTGCGTCGGACCCTGCCGCAGGGGAGGTGACGGTGAACCTCATCGCCGAGGCCGTGCAGATCCTCCAAAACCACCCTGTGATCGGACGCCCCGCGGAGGACGGTCTGCGCGAACTGGTCATCTCGCGGGGCCGCTCGGGCTACCTGGCGTGTACAGCTTCGAGGAGGCGGCAGATGCCGTCCTGGTCCTGGCCATCCGGCACCAGTGCGAGGCCGGCTACCAGCCCTGACTCACTTGCGCTCGATCAGTGCCACCCGCAGCGCCAGGAACGCCAGCACCGAGCCCATCACGTAGCGCTGCGCGCGCATCCAGCCCGCGCTGCGCGACAGCAGGCCTGTGATGCCGGCCGCACCGAAGATGACCAGCGTGTTGACGGCGGCGCTGGCCGCGATCTGCACCGTGCCGAGCTGCAGCGCCTGCAGCAGAACGCTGCCGTGCTCGGGATGCAGGAACTGCGGGAAGAAGGACAGCGTGAACAGCGCGACCTTGGGGTTCAGCAGGTTGGTCAGAAAGCCCATGCGCAGCAGCGTGGCCGTGGAATGCGCGGGCAGCTGGCGCGTCTGGAACGGGCCGCTGCCGCCGGGCTTGAGCGCCTGCCAGGCCAGCCAGGCCAGGTAGGCCGCGCCGAGCGCCTTGATGGCACCGAACGCGAAGGGCACGGCCAGCAGCACGGCCGTGAGGCCGAAGGCCGCGGCCAGGATGTGCACGACGAAGGCCGCCAGCACGCCGGCCAGCGAAACCAGGCCCGCGCGGCGGCCCTGGCTCAGCGTACGCGAGACGCAGTACAGCATGTTGGGGCCGGGCGTCAGTGCCATGGCCAGCGTGGCGAGGGCGAACCAGCCCATGTCGTGCAGGGGAACCATCGTCACGCCCTGGTGGAAAGCACATCGGCCAACACCGGAGCGTCCACGTTGCCGCCGCTCAGCACCGCGCCCACGGCCAGGCCGCGCAGCGCCGCGCGCTCCTGCAGCGCGGCAGCAAAGCCGGCCGCGCCCGCGCCCTCGGCCACGTTGTGGGTGTCGACGAACAGCGCGTGCATGGCGGCCGCGACCTCGGCGTCCGTCACCTGGACCACGTGGTCCAGACCTTCCGAGAGGATGGCCAGTGCGGCTGCGTCGGCCACACGGCAGGCCATGCCGTCGGCCAGCCGTGTCGTGACGGGGGCCTCGACCACGCGGCCCGCGGCCAGCGAGTCAGCGTAGGTCGTGGCATGTGCGCTGACCACACCGACGATGCGCACGGCGTGGCCCAGCGCGCGCTTGGCCGCAATGGCCGCGCAGCCGCCCGAGCCCTGGCCGATCGGCACATAGGCCACATCGAGCTGCGGCACGGCGCGCAGGAATTCCAGCCAATAGGTGGCCACGCCCGACAGCAGGGCCGGGTGAAAGCTCGGCACCATGTGGGCGCCGCGCTCGGCGGCCAGGCCGATGGCGTGCTCGCGGCTTTCCTGGAAGTCGTGGCCGTGCTCGATCAGCGTGACGCCCAGCGCGCGCATGGCGGCGTTCTTCTCGACCGAGTTGCCATGCGGCACGACGATGGTGCAGGCGACGCCGTGGGCGCGCGCGGCCCAGCCGATGCTTTGCCCATGGTTGCCGCGCGTGGCGCTGACGACCTCGGCCGGCAGGGCGCCGGCCGCCGCGAGCGCCGCGAAGTAGGTCAGCCCGCCGCGGATCTTGAACGCACCGACCGGCGTGTGGTTCTCGTGCTTGAGCCAGCAGTCCGTGCCCAGGCGCTGGCTGGCCAGTGCCCAGCAGTGCTGGGGCGTGGCCGGGACATCGCGGTGGACCAGCGCGGCGGCGCGCTCGATCTCGGCCAGCGTGGGCAGGGCGGTGGTCATAGCGTGACCGCGCCTTCGATGCACACGACGGAGTGCCCGCCGACCCAGACCTGGCCCGCGCCGTCGCATGCGATGTGGACCATGCCGTCGCGGCCCAGGCAGGCGCCCTGCGTGGCCAGGTAGGGTGCGGCGATGTGCTCGTCGGCGATCAGCCATTGCGCGAGGCTGGCGTTGAGGCTGCCCGTCACGGGGTCCTCGAGGATACCGGCGGCCGCCGCGAAGGCGCGCACCACGAGGGCCGGCGCGGGCGCCGCGGCCGGCGTGGAGGCGCCGAAGGCCCGGGCCTCGCGGTTGCCGCGTGCGATCAGCGGTGTGGCGGCCGCGCCATCCAGCGCGGCCACGCCGACTTTGTGTCCCAGCGCCTTGAGCACGGCATGGTCGGGCTGCAGGCGCAGGACCGTGCTCGGGTCGTCCAGCAGCAGCGTGAACCAGACCGGGCCGTTGTCCAGCATCTGGCTGCTGACGATCTGCGCCGCCTTCAGGCCCAGGGCCGAGGCGACCTGGGCCAGTTCGGTCGGGCGCGGCGCGCTGCGCTTGAGCGGCGGCGCCGCGAAGGCCAGGCGCTCGCCCTCGCGCCGGATGCGCACCAGGCCCGCTCCGCATTGCTGCACGATGGTCTCGCCGCTGCGGGGCTGGCCGCCCGCCACCAGCCAGGCGTGGCAACTGCCCAGCGTGGGATGGCCCGCGAACGGCAGCTCGCCGCCCGGCGTGAAGATGCGCAGGCGGTAGTCGGCGCCGGGCTCGGTGGCCGGCAGCACGAAGGTGGTCTCCGACAGGTTGGTCCACTGCGCGAAGCGCTGCATCTGCGCATCGGTCAGGCCGTGGCCGTCGAGCACGACGGCCAGGGGGTTGCCGTAGTAGGGCTGGTCGGTGAAGACGTCGATCTGGCGGAAGGGGCGGGACGAATGGCGCATGGGGGGCTCACGACAGGCTCATGTCGAGCACGCCGACGGCGCCGGGCCGGTCGCACACGGCCTGGTACCAGCGGTCGAGGTGGGGGCGCGGTGCGCGCGCCAGGGGCAGGGCGTACCAGCGGTGGATCTCGCAGGCGACGGGGATGTCGGCCATCGTGAAGTCCTGGCCGGCGAGGTAGGGGCGGCGCGCGAGCTCGGCGTCCAGCAGGTCCAGCAGCGGCTCGGTCTCGGCCACGGACTGCGCGATCAGCGCATCGTCGCGCCGCTCCGTCGGCGTGCGCACGAACTGCAGGAAGGCGTTGCGGCCGGCAGGGTTCAGCGTGGTCTGCTGCCAGTCCATCCACATCTCGGCCGTGAAGCGCGCGGCCAGCGGTTCGGGATACAGCGTGCCCGTGGCGTGGCGCGCGCAGAGGTAGCGCACGATCACGTTGGATTCCCACAGCGTGGCCTCTCCGTCCTCGAGCAACGGCACCATGCCGTTGGGGTTTTTGCTGCGGAAGTCGGCCTCGGTCACCAGGCCGAAATGGCCACCCGCGTCGGTGCGCTGGGCCGACAGGCCCAGCTCCTGCACAGTGAAGACCACCTTGCGCACGTTGATGGAGCTCATGCGGCCCCAGATGTGGAGCGTCATAGCTGGACCGCTGCGGCCGACCGGGCGCTGCGCTGAGTCTCCATGGCTTCGCGGATGGTCTGCGCCAGGGCCGCGATGCCGATGTCGATCTGGCTCGTGCTGGCCGTCACGAAGGACAGGCGCATGGTGTTGCTCTCGGGCGTCTCGGCGTAGAAGGCCGCGCCGGGCACGAAGGCCACGTTGCGCTCCACGGCGCGTGGCAGCAGCGGCACCGTGTCCAGGCCGGCCGGCAGGCGCAGCCAGAGGAACATGCCGCCGACCGGGCGGCTCCACTGCACGCCTTCGGGCATCTCGCGTTCCAGCGCGGCCAGCATGTGGTCGCGCTGGCTCTTGTACAGCGCGCGGATGGTCGGCACGTGCCGTTGAAGGAAGCCGTCCTGCATGACCTGGGCCACCATGCGCTGGTTGAAGCTGGGGCTGTGCAGGTCGGCCGCCTGCTTGGCCTGCAGCAGCTTGGGGTAGAGCGCGGGCGGCGCCACCATGAAGCCCAGGCGCAGGCCGGGCGCCAACACCTTGGAGAAGGAGCCCAGGTAGACGCAGCCCTCGGGATGGCGCGCGGTCAGGGGCGCCGGCGGGGCCTGGTCGAACCACAGGTCGCCGTAGGGGTTGTCTTCCAGCAGCGGCACGCCGGCCTGGTCGGCGGCGGCGACCACGGCCGCGCGGCGCGCCTCGCTCATGGTGCGGCCCGTGGGGTTCTGGAAGTTGGGCAGCAGGTAGGCGAAGCGCGCGCGGTCGGCGCCCTGGCCGGCCTTGGCTGCCAGATCGTCGGCACGCACGCCCTCGTCGTCGCTGGCCACCGAAACGGCAACCGGCTCCATGGGCGTGAAGGCCTGCAGCGCGCCCAGGTAAGTGGGCGTTTCCACGAGCATGCGGCTGCCCTTGTCGAGCAGGATCTTGGCGATCAGGTCCAGCCCCTGCTGCGATCCGGTGGTGATCAGCACCTGCGAGGGCGCGACCTTCCAGGGCAGATTGGCCGCCACCATCTCGCGCAGCGGGCCGTAGCCTTCGCTGGCGGCGTACTGCAGCGCGGCCGGGCCGTCCTCGGTCAGCACCTTCTCGCAGGCGGCGCGGAACTCGGCGACCGGGAAGGTCTTGGGCGAGGGCAAGCCCCCGGCGAAGCTGATGATGCCGGGCTTCTCGGTGACCTTGAGGATTTCGCGGATCACCGAGGGGTTCATCTTTTCGGCGCGTGCGGCCAGGGTCCAGGACATCATGTGCTCCTTGAGGCGGTCTTGGTTGTTGCTGTGGAAGGGGATCGGGCGAGATTCTTGCCCAGGACGACGGTGGCGACCACGGCGGCGGCGAATCCCAGCGTGACGGTGTCCAGCGTCTCGCCCAGCAGCGGCACCGCGGCCAGGATGGACAGGAAGGGTTGCAGCAGCTGGGTCTGGCTCACACGCAGCGCGCCGCCCAGGGCCAGGCCGCGGTACCAGGCGAAAAAGCCGATCCACATCGAGAACACACCGACGTAGACGAACCCGGCCCAGGCGCTGGACGCAACGGGCGTGGCGGGCCACAGGCACAGCATCGCCGGCAAGGTGAGTGGCAGGGCCAGCACGCAGACCCAGCAGATCACGCGCTCGGCGCCGAGCTCCGGCGTGACCTTGGCGCCGTACACATAGCCCAGCGAGGCCGCGACGACGGCGCCCACCAGCAGCAGGTCGGCCCATTCGAAGCCGAAGCCGCCGCCGTGCTGCGCCGCGCGCAGCACCGAGAACACCACCACCAGCGCGCTGCCGGCCGCCGCGCAGAGCCAGAAGCCGAGCGCGGCGCGCTGGCGCATGACCAGCGCTGCGACGGCGGCCGTGGCCAGCGGCAGCAGCGCGGTGGTGACGGCCGCATGGCTGGCCGTGACCACCCGCAGCGCATAGGCCAGCAGCAGCGGGTAGCCGACCACGTTGCCGAGCACAGCCATGGCCAGCGGCACCAGGTGCCGGCGTGCCGGCAGTGGCGAGCGCGTGGCCAGCAGGAACAGGACCGACAAGCCACCGGCCAGCGCAGCCCGCCCCAACGTGACGAACCACGGCGAGAGCTGCGGCGCGGCGGCCGTGCCCGTGGCCAAGCGGGTCATGGGCAGAGTGACGGCGAACAGCGCCACGCCGAGCACACCGAGCCACAGGCCGAGGTTTTCGTCGCGCGTGGTCATGCGGTTGCCTTTGCCTGCAACATCCAGACGGCGGTGAGCACCAGGACCGCCGCCATCAGCCGGTTGAACCACAGCAGCCGCTGCCCCTGCGCCAGCCACTGCCGCAGCAGCGCGCCCATCAGCGCATAGGTCAGGTTGCTGAAGAACGCGAAGCACAGCATCAGCGGCAGCACGACGGCCAGCCGTGGCAGCAGATCCTCGCGTCCGGCGATCCATCCGGCGACGATGGCCAGCGCCAGCATCCAAGCCTTGATGTTCACGAATTGCAGCGCGACGCCCTGCACGAAGCCGACGTCCAGCCGGCGCGCGTCGGCCTCGCCGAGCCGGGCGCTGCGCGCGAGCTTGAAGGCCAGCCACAGCAGGTAGGCCACACCGAACAGCTTGATGGCCAGCGCCAGTGCCGGTTGTGCCACCACGAGCGCACCGACGCCAGCGGTGCTGAGCAGCAGCACCAGGCCCCAGCCGGCCGGCACCGCCCAGATGAAGGGCATGGCATGGCGCAGACCATGGTTGGCCGCCAGCGCCGACGACAGCGTGGTGTTGGGCCCCGGCGAGAAACTCATCGCCGTGGCCAGCAGCAGCAGGGCACTCAGTTCGCTTGCGTTCATGGGGATACAGACTCTATAGTTCGGACCAGCACACTACCAATACAGTTCAGCTTCTCTGTAGCGCTACTGTATTGCCTGACAAGCCGATACATCTCCTGACAGGATGCCCACCATGCTCATGCGGACCGCTTCGCAGTCGCTGACCGAACAGCTGGCCGCGCATTTCGCCGAGCGCATCGGCGACCGCCTGCTGGCCGCCGGCACGCGCCTGCCCTCGGTGCGCCAGTGTGCCGAGCAGCACGGCGTGAGCCCGGCCACGGTGGTGGCGGCCTACGACCGCTTGCTGGCCCAGGGCCTGGTGGAGGCGCGGCGCAACCGCGGCTTCTTCGTGCGCGAGCAGCGCGTGGCGCCGCTGTCGGGCGCGGCCACGCAGCCCACCGGCGCCGTCCGGCCGCCCGTGGACGCGGCGGCACTCATGCGCGGCATGTTCCACAGCAGCGATCAGCCGCAGCCCGGCATCGGCGTCTTTCCGCCCGACTGGCTGGCCAGCGACATCGTGGCCGCGGCTGTGCGCCGCGCCACGGTGGGGCAGGGCCTGAAGGCCTTGTCGCTCCAGTACGGCGAGCCGGCCGGCGACCCGGCGCTGCGCCGCGCGCTCTCGCACAAGCTTGCCGGCCTGAACGTGCCGGCCGCGCCGGAGCAGATCGTGACCACGGTGGGTGCCACGCATGCGCTGGACATCGTGAGCCGCACGCTGCTGCGCGCGGGCGACCATGTGATGGTGGAGGAGCCGGGCTGGGCTATCGAGTTCGCGCGGCTGCAGGCGTTGGGCGCCGTGATCCTGCCGGTTCCTCGCGGCGCCGACGGGCCGGACCTGGAGGTCATGGCGCGCTATTGCGAGGCCCATGCGCCCAAACTGTTCGTGAGCGTGAGCGTGCTGCACAACCCCACGGGCCATTGCCTGTCGCCGGGCAGCGCGCACCGCGTGCTGACGCTGGCGAATGCGCACGGTTTCCACATCGTCGAGGACGACACCTACAGCCACCTGGCACCCGACCATGCCACGCGGCTGTGCGCGCTGGACGGCCTGGCGCGCACGATCTATGTGAGCGGTTTCGCCAAGATCCTGGCGCCGGGCTGGCGTGTGGGCTACCTGGCGGCGCCGGCCGCGCTGGTCGAGCGCTTCCTGGACACCAAGCTGCTGGCGACGCTGACCACGCCTGCGCTGCTGGAGCAGGCGATGGCCTGGTGCATCGAACAGGGTCAGCTACGCCGGCATGCGCAGCGCGTGCGCACGCGGCTGGACCAGGCGTGCGCGCGCAGCGTCAAGCTCGCGCGCGCCGCGGGCTGCCGCTTCGTGAGCGAGCCGGCCGGGCTGTTCGGCTGGGTCGACACGGGCGTGGACACCGAGGCGCTGTCGCTGCGCATGCTGGACGAGGGCTATCTGCTGGCGCCCGGCGCGCTGTTCCACGCCGGCCGCAAGCCCGGCACGCTGATGCGCATCAACTTCGCCACCACGCAGGCCCAAGCCTTCTGGAAGGTGTTCGAGCGCGTGCGCGCAGCGATGTAGCGGCTGAGTTCGGGCGAAAGGAGCCGGGTGCATGGCCAGGCCGGCCGCCCTGGAGTTGCAAACATGCAGACCTCGTTCCTGGACAAACCGGCCACCGATCTGGCGGCCGCGCTCGACGCCGAAGGCCATGCCGTGTGCCAGGCCTGCTGGCGCTGGCGCAGTGCGCGGCCCCCGGCCGCGCCGTCCCCGCGGGAAGCGCTGTACCGCAGCACCGTGGTGATGGCACGCCACGGGTGCGGCCGCGGTGCATACCGCGACTTCGCCGACCCGCTGCCGCCCCTGGTCGCGCGATTGCGCGAGGCCCTGTACCCGCAGCCGGCGCGATCGCGAACCGGTGGAACCAGTGGCTCGGCAAGCCGCTGCGCTACCCCGCGACGCTGGACGCCTTCCTCGTGCGCTGCTACCGCGCCAGCCAGGCGCGGCCCACGCCGCTGATCCTGCAGTACCGTACTGGCGACTACAAATGCCTGCACCAAGACCTCTACGGCGAGCATGTGTTGCCGCTGCAGTTGGCGATCCTGTCCCGGCCCGGTGCGGACTTCACGGGCGGCGAGTTCGTGGTAACGGAAAGCCGGTCGGGCGAGCCGCGCGCCCATGTGCCACGGCGATGCCTGGCGCACGCTGGCCGCGTCTTGTGTTCACCTTGTCGTCACAGGCGCACTGGTACTGCCTGGGCTGCGCTGCCAGCCCGCCTGCCTTTCCGTTCCTTTCGCACTCGCCGTCATCGCGCTGGCGCAGTCGCTGTCGCAGACCCAGTTGTGGAGCCACGTCTGGTGCGACTGTGGCAGCGTGCTGGCGACACCATCGCGCAGCGTTGGTACGGTCCTGTGATCATGCGCATCGGCATGGGTGGCATTGCCCGCGTGAACCTGCCCGTTGCCGGCTGGCTGCCTCCCCCGCTCAGCACTCAAGGGTTCTGAACCGCTCATGCAATTACGTTCGTGGCCATCACGGCGCTGAATGCCACAGACACCCGTAGGGCGTGTCGCAGCGGCGGCTGGAGCGGCGGGCTTGGTCAGGCGTAAAAAAAGTTGCACACCTGAACTGCGCATGGTGTATAGTCGAGGGCTTCGTCGATCGCAGCGCTTTGAGCGCTGCGGCAAGTTACCCCGATCTGTGGATTCAGGTGGCACAAGAAAAAACGAAAAAAGTTGACCGGTCTTTAAAAAACGTGTCATAATCTAGGGCTTCGCTGATCGCAGCGAGCCAGACGAGTTGATCGAAAGATTGTCTCGTGGGTCTTTAAAA
>NZ_VEDO01000019.1 GCF_007677875.1 Variovorax boronicumulans
AGGTTTGGCGCACTGACGCAAACTGATGAAAGACTCCTCGGCTGAAGATACAAGGGGGATGGGCTGGCTACACGAAGTGCGCCAGCCGAACGGGGTGGTTTCATCTCAGGCCACCACGCCGGCACGCTTGAGTGCGGCCAGCTTGTCGCCCGGATAGCCCAGCAGTTGCGTGAGCACCTGGTCCGTGTCTTCCCCCAGCGCCGGCGGGCAGGTGAAGCTGCCGGGTTGCGCGTTGGACAGCTTGACCGGGTTGCCGGGCATGCGCACGGTCTCGCCGGTCTTCAGCTGCACCGGCACCACCATGTCGCGTGCCTGCACCTGGCTGTCGGCCAGGGCCTGCGCGAAGTTGTTGACGGGGCCGCACGGGATGCGCGCGGCGCGCAGGCGCGCGAGCCAGTGCTCGGTGCCGTGCGCGCGGAACGCTTCGGCGATCAGGGCGTCGATCTGTTCCTTGGCCGCAAAGCGCACGGGTTGCTTGCGGTACTCCGGGTCGCGCAGCGCCGGCAAATCGATGAATTCGACGAATCGTTCGAAGAACGGATCGCCGATGCAGGCGACGATCACGTGGCCGTCGGCCGTGGGGTAGCTGTTGTAGGGCACGTGCACGAAATGGCCGTTGCCGATGCCGCTCGGCACATGGCCGGACAGCAGGTGCATGGTGGCCATGTAGTTCAGCAGCGAGATCTGCGCGTCCAGCATGGAGATGTCGACGTGCTGGCCCACGCCCGTGCGCTCGCGCTCGGCCAGCGCAGCCAGCACGCCGATGGCACCGAACATGCCGCCGCCGAGGTCGCCGATGGGGATGCCGCTGCGCGTGGGGCCGCTTTGCGGCGTGCCGGTGATCGACATGCCGCCGCCCATGGCCTGCACGACCTGGTCGAAGGCAGGGCGCTGCGTCTCGGGCCCGGTCTCGCCGAAGCCCGTCACCGAGCAGGTGATGATGCGCGGGTTGACCTGCGCCAGGTCGGCGTGGGCGATGCCCAGCCGCGCGGGTACGCCCACGCTGAAGTTGTCGAACACCACGTCGGCGTGCCGCACCAGGTCCAAGAAGACAGCCTTGCCGGCGGGGCTCTTGAGATCGACGCAGACGCTCTGCTTGTTGCGGTTCAGCGTCAGGTAGTAGGCGCCCATGCCGTCGCGTGCGTAGTCGGGGTCGTGTTCGAGCAGCCTGCGCGTGCCTTCGCCGGTGCCGGGAGGCTCGACCTTGATGGTGCGGGCGCCCAGGTCGGCCAGCAACATGGTGCCGTAGGGCCCGGACAGCATGTGCGTGAGATCCAGGACGGTGATGTGTTCAAGTGCCAAGGGCTGTCTCCAATCGGGTCGGTACAGAACGGATTGCAGCTTGCGTGCCAAGCGCCCTGTTGGAGGAAGGTGTTTGATTTCATTCATTCTTTCCTTTCATCTCCCAGCAGTGCGTGTTGCATGAGACGGGTCGTGCAACGTTCGTGCGACACTGAAACGATGGCATCGAACGTCGCCCCTGCAGCGCTGCAACCCTTCAAGCCCCGGCTGTGCTTCATGAGCTACCGGCACATCCGGCAGTTCGCCATGCCGGTCATCGCCGAGTACAGCGACCGGGCCGAGATCGAACTGGTCGACGGCGTCTTCACCGACGCCCTGATGCTGGCGCGCGAGCGCCTGGCCCGGGGGCAGGTGGATGCCTTCGTCAGCGCCGGCTCCAACGCGAGCGTCTTGCGCAAGGGCCTGCAGGCGCCGGTCGCCACGATCCAGCTGACCGGCTTCGACCTCCTGCAGGCACTGATCCGGGCGCGGCGCATCGCCGATCGGGTCGGCATCGTCATGTACGGCCAGACCATCCCCGAACTCGACGCCGTCAAGGGGCTGCTCAACGTGGAGGTGCAGCAGTACGCCTACCACACGCCGGCCGATGCCCGCGAGCGCTTCGAGCAGCTGCGCCAGGAAGGCTACCGCGTGATCATCGGGTCCAGCCTGGTGGTGGAGCTGGCCGAGGAATGCGGGCTGGCAGGGCTGCTGGCGTACTCACTGGCCTCGGTGCGCCGCGGCATCGAGGACGCGATCGAACTGGCGCGTGTGGCGCGCCTGGAGGCCAGCCGCTATGAGCTGCTGCACGGGGTGCTGGACAACCTGCAGGAAGCCGTGCTGGCCGTCGACGGACACCACCGCATCACGGCGGTCAATCCACCCATGCAGGCCCTGTTGGGCCTGCCGGCCGAGGGCCTGCTCGGCCGGCCATTGGAGCAGGTGGAGCCCGAGTTGTCGCTGCAGGCGACGCTACAAAGGGGTGTCGCGGAGCGCGGGGTGGTGCTGCGCTTCGGGCATCGGGACTGGATCGCCCACCGCACGCCGATCCGCGAACAGGGCAGTCCCGTCGGCGCCGCATTGATGTTGTACGACGCCCGCGACATCGAGGCGGCCGACACCAGCCTGCGCCTGCAGCAGCGCCGGCGCCAGGCCACGGCGCGCCATGACTTCGGTGGCCTGGTCGGCCAGGCGCCCGCCTTCCAGCGCGCCGTGCAGGCGGCACGGCGTTTCGCGCGAACCGACCTGACCGTGCTGTTGACGGGCGAGAGCGGCACGGGCAAGGAGTTGTTCGCGCAGGCCATCCACAACGAGGGCGCGCGCGCGCTCCGCCCGTTCATCGCGGTGAACTGCGCGTCGTTCCCGGAATCCCTGCTCGAAAGCGAGCTGTTCGGCTACGAGGAGGGGGCGTTCACCGGCGCGCGCCGCGGCGGCAAGCGTGGCCTGGTCGAGGCGGCGCACACCGGCACCCTGTTCCTGGATGAGATCGGCGACATGCCGATGGCCCTGCAGAGCCGCCTGTTGCGCGTGCTGCAGGAGCGCGAGGTCACCCGCCTGGGTGGCAGCAGCGCGATTCCGGTGGACCTGCGCATCATCGCCGCCACCCACCAGCCGCTGGCCGAACGCGTCGCGCAGCGGCAGTTTCGCCAGGACCTGTTCTACCGGTTGAACGCGCTGCGGCTGCCCCTGCCACCGCTGCGCGAGCGGCGCGAGGACATTCCGATGCTGGCGGTGCAACTGGTGCAGCGCAGCTTCGGCCGTCTGGGCGTGCGGCGCGACGCGGCCGCCGTGCTGGTGCCGGTGCTGCCCGCCATGTGCAGCTACGACTGGCCGGGGAACGTGCGCGAACTGCAGAACATCTGCGAACGGCTGGCAGTGTTCTTCGGCGCCGAGGACGGGCGGCTGGAGGCGGACTGCGGTGAGCTGCGTGCCGAATGTCCCGAGCTGTTCGCGCGCGAATGCGGCGTGCTGGCGCCGGCCGTGACGGCCGCGACGCAGGCCGAGCGCGTGGCCGAAGCCATGAAGAGCGCAGGCCAGAACCGCCTGGAGGCCGCACGGCTGCTCGGCGTGAGCCGGTCGACGCTGTGGCGTTGGCTGAAGACGGCCCCGCCCGGCTGAGCTGCGCGCGGGTGCCTTGGTCTAGTTGTCCTTGGGCCGGAAGCTGATCGCCAAGACGGAGGGCACACGGCCGTCGGTGTCGCGCGGCAGCGTCTCGGTCTTGTCGATCGCGCGCAGCACCGCGTCGTCCCAGGCCTTGTTGCCGCTGGACTTGGTAAGGCGACGGCCCACGATGGTGCCGTCCGGCGCTGTGCGCACCTCGACTTCGGCCGCAGGGTTGCCCGGCACGCTGTCGGGGAACACGATGTTCGGCCGCACGCGCGCCGCGACGCGACCGCCGTAGCTGGCCGAGGGGCCCGAGGACTGCAATGCACTGCCCGTGGCTCCGGGGCCGCCGCTGGCGCCGGCCAGGCCCTGCATGCGGCGGATGTTCTCCTGGCGGCGCGCCTCGGCGGCCTTTTCTTCGGCGGCCTTGGCGGCGGCCTGCTTTTGGGCCTCGACCTTCTTCTGCGCTTCAGCGGCCTTGCGTTCCTCGGCTTCGGCCTTCTTCTGCGCCTCGGCCTTCTTCTGGGCTTCGAGCTTCTTCTGCGCCTCGGCCTTCTGCTGCGCTTCGCGCTTGGCCTCGGCCAGTTCCTCCTGGCGCTGCTTCTCGGCTGCGGCCTTCTTCTGCTGCTCGCGCCGCTCGGCCAGTTCGCGCTCGCGCTCCTTGCGTTCGCGCTCTTGCTTCTCGCGCTCCAATGCGATCTGCGCGTCGCGCACGCTGGTGTCCGGCGGCGGTACGACCTTGGGTGGCGCGGGCGGCGTGGGCGGCGGCTCGACCTTGGGCTGGGGCTTGGGCGGCTCGGGTTCGGGCTGCACGGCGGGTGGCTCGACGGCGCGGGGGGCGGCCTGCTGGCGCACGGACGACCAGATCTCGGCCTCCACGGCCGGCATCTCCTGCGACTTCCAGTGCACACCCCAGGTCAGCGCAGCGATCAGCAGGGCGTGCGCGATCAGCGCCAGGCCGACGGCACGCAGCAGGCCGCCCTGTTCCGGCGGCGCCAGGCTGGACGGGTCCATCGCGGCGTGGGTCAGCGTGGCCATAGTGCGCGCGTCACTGCCCGCCGAGCTGGACCGACAGGCCCACGCGCGCGATGCCGGCGCGCTGCAGCGCGTCCATGGCCTTGACGACGGTCTCGTACTTCACGTTGCGGTCGGCGCTGATGACCACGGGCGCATTGGCGTCACCGCCCTGGGCCTGCTTGACTGCGGCGGCCAGCTCGCGTTGCGAGATTGTCTGGGTGACCGCGTCGCCCTTGACCTCCAGCCGCTCGTCCTTGCCGATCACCACCTGGATCACCTTGTCGGGCTGGCGACCGGCCTTGCCCACGCTGGGCAGATCGATCAGGCTGGGCGTGACCATGGGTGCCGTGACCATGAAGATGATCAACAGCACCAGCATCACGTCGATGAAGGGCACCATGTTGATCTCGTTCATGGTGCGGCGGCCACGGCCGCGCGAGACGGTGGCGGGCATGGGCGTTCCTCAGTGGCCCGACGCGGACTGCGTGGCCACGTTGCGCTGCAGGATGTTGCAGAACTCTTCGATGAAGGTTTCCAGCCGGATCGCAGTGCGGTCGATGTCGCGCGCGAAGCGGTTGTAGGCCACCACGGCGGGGATCGCGGCGAACAGGCCGATGGCCGTCGCCACCAGCGCTTCGGCAATGCCGGGCGCCACGGTGGCCAGCGTGACCTGCTGCATGCTGGCCAGGCCCGTGAAAGCGTGCATGATGCCCCAGACCGTGCCGAACAGGCCGACGTAAGGCGACACGGAACCGACCGACGCCATGAACGAGAGGTTGGTCTCGATCACGTCCATCTCGCGCTGGAAGCTCGCGCGCATGGCGCGTCGGGCACCTTCCATGAGCGTGCCGGCGTCGGTGATGCGGCGCTCGCGCAGCTTCTGGTACTCGCGCATGCCGCTGGCGAAGATGCGTTCCATGGGGCCGGCACTCTTGGCGTTCTGCGTGGCGGCGGCGTAGAGCTCGTTGAGGTTGCTGCCGGACCAGAAGTCGCGCTCGAATTCTTCGTTGAGCGCATGCACCTTCTTGAGTGCGAACAGCTTGCGGAAGATCGCCGCCCAGCTGGCGACGGACACGCAGACCAGCAGCGCCATCACGAACTGGACGACGAAGCTGGCGTTGAGCACCAGGTGCAGGATGGACATGTCCTGGGTCATCGGGGACTCCGGACGGACGGGCGCAAGGTAAGCGTCATGTTGGATCTAGCACGTTCAAAACGGAGGCCGGAATTCTCGCAGGGCGCATGGTGTCGGCCTGGACCCATCCGATGCGGATGCTTCCCTCGCACAAGACAGGCTCGCCGGGTCCCGGCCCTGCGAGCACCTGCTGGGCCAGTAGGAGCGAGGCGGCGCCGAAACGTTCCACGCGCACGGTGACCAGAAGTTCGTCGTCCAGCCGCGCGGGCTGCAGGTAGCGCACCTCAGTGGCGCTGACGACAAACATGCCACCGGTCTCTTCCTTCAGAAGGCGCTGGCGGATGCCGCGTGCGCGCAGCCATTCGGTGCGGGCCCGCTCGAAGAACTTGAGATAGTTGACGTAGAACACGATGCCGCCGGCATCGGTGTCTTCCCAGTACACGCGCACCGGGAAGTGGAAGACTTCGGCCGTCATGCGAGCAGGCTGCGCAGGCGCGCCACGGCTTCCTGCAGGTGGGCCATGGAGCTGGCGGTGGAAAAGCGGATGAAGCGACCGGTGTCGGCCTGGCCGAAATCGCGGCCTGGCGTCACGGCCAGGTGGGCTTGGCGCATCAGCGCGAACGTGAGGTCCCAGCTGCCCTGCACGCCCAGGCGCTCGCAGGCCTGGCTGCAATCGGCCCAGGCGTAGAAGGCGCCGTCGGGCATGACGGGCACCTTCAGACCCAGGGCATCGAGCGCCGGCACGAAGTAGTCGCGCCGGGCGCGGAATTCGGCGCGGCGCTTTTCGTACAGCGCGAGGCTCTCGGCCGCGAAGCAGGCCAGCGCGGCGTGCTGGGCGATGGTGCTCGCGCAGATGAACAGGTTCTGCGCGATGCGCTCGACCACGGGCACCAGCACATCGGGCACGACCAGCCAGCCCAGCCGCCAGCCGGTCATGTTGAAGTACTTGGAGAAGCTGTTGATGCTGACCACGTCCTCGCCGAGCGCCAGCGCGCTGCGGCCGAAGGCCGGGTCGTAGGACAGGCCCAGGTAGATCTCGTCCACCAGGGTGACGCCGCCGCGCGCCTGGACCTGCGCATGGATGCGGGCCAGTTCGTCTGGTGCAATCGAGGTGCCGGTCGGGTTGGACGGCGAGGCCAGCAGCACGCCGCGCGTCTGCGCGTTCCAGGCCGCGACAACCTTGTCGGCGCTGAGCTGGAAGCGCTCGGCCGCCGTCGTCGGCAGCAGCACGGCGCGGCCTTCGGCGGCGCTCACGAAATGCCGATTGCACGGGTAGCTCGGGTCCGGCATCAGCACTTCGTCGCCGGCGTCGATCAGCGCCAGGCAGGCCAACTGCAGCGCGGCGGAGGCACCGGCCGTGACCACGATGCGGCGAGCCGGCACCTGCACGCCCAGGCGTTCGGCGTACCAAGCGCTGATGCGCTCGCGCAGCTCGGGCAGGCCGGTGGCCTGGGTGTACTGGGTGCGGCCGTCATGCACGGCGCGGGCGGCGGCCTCCTGGACCAGCGGCGGGGCCGTGAAGTCGGGCTCGCCGATGTTCAGGAACACCATGGGGCGCGAGCCGCCGGCCACCTCGCGCGCGAGCGCGGCGGCCTCCTTGGCCACCTCCATCACGTAGAAGGGCTCGATGGCCTGGGCCCGGCGCGAGATCCTCATGCGGCCGGCTTTTTCCTGGCGCGGTCGGCCTCGACCTCGGTAGCACGCAATTGCGGCGACAGGCCGTTCAGGATGCCGTTGACGTACTTGTGGCCATCGGTGCCGCCGAATTCCTTGGCCAGCTCGATGCACTCGTTGAGCACGACGCGCCAGGGCACGTCGGGGCAATGCCGCATCTCGTAGATGCCGATCCACAGGATCACATGCTCGATGGGCGAAATGCGCTCCATGGTGCGGTCCAGTAGCGGGTCCATCAGCGCGTCCATCTGGCCGGCTTCGGCGATGCAGCCGTGCAGCAGGGCGTCGTAGTGCACAGCGTCGGCCTTGTGGAAGCCCGACAGGTCGCGCGTGAAGATGTCGATGGCCGTGGCGTCGTTGCCGCCCACCACATGCTGGTACAACGCCTGCAGCGCGAACTCGCGCGCGCGGCTGCGTGCGTTCTTGGCCGCAGCCTTGCGCGCGCCAGTGGCCGTGCGGCCGGTGCGGGTCTGGTGGCCCTGCGGGGTCTCGGGGACGCTGTCGTCTTGGGGTTCGGTCATGGGCGCAGTTGTTCGAGCAGGCGTGCCATCTCGACCGCCACGCGGGCCGCGTCGCGGCCCTTGTCGGTCTGGCGGGCCACGGCCTGCTCCATGTTTTCGGTGGTCAGGATGGCGTTGGCGATCGGGATGCGGTGGTCCAGTGCAATGCGGCTCACGCTGGCGCCCGATTCGTTGGCCACGAGTTCGAAGTGGTAGGTCTCGCCGCGCACGATGCAGCCCAGCGCGACCAGCGCGTCGTAACGGCGCGAGGCGGCCATGGCCTGCAACGCGATCGGAACTTCCAGCGCGCCGGGCACGGTTTTGTGGTGGATCTGATCAGGAGCCACGCCCAGTGCCACGAGTTCCTGCGTGCAGGCGCTGGCCAGTGCGTCGGTGATGTCGGCATTGAAGCGGGCCTGCACGATGCCGATGGACAGGCCGCGGCCGTCCATGCGCGGGTCGTTGCCGGCGAGCTCGCCCTGGTTGGCGCCTTTCATGCGTGTTCCTTGTCCTGGCCGGGCGTCAGGTAGCCCGTGTTCTCGAGGCCGTAGCCCGTCATGCTGGGCATGCGGCGCGGGTTGCCCATGAGGCGCATGCGGTGCACGCCGCAATCGCGCAGGATCTGCGCGCCCACGCCGTACGTGCGCAGGTCCATGCGGCCGCGCTCGGGGGCCTGGGCGGCACGTGCCGTGCCTTCGAACTGGGCCAGCAGTTCCGCCGCGCTTTCCCCGCAGTTCAGCAGCACGGCCACGCCAGCGCCTTCGTGCGCGATGTGCTCCAGGCTGGACGGCAGCGTCCAGGAGTGCATGGCGCGGTCGATCTCGAGCATGTCGAGCACGGACAGCGGCTCGTGCACGCGCACGGCCACGCTCGTGTCTGCGCTCCAGCGGCCCTTGACCAGGGCCAAGTGCACGCTGGCGCTGGGTTTGTCCTGGTAGGCGTGGGCCGTGAACGGGCCGTAAGCCGTCTGGATCTCGCGGCTGCCCACGCGCTCGACGAGGGATTCTGTGCGGCTGCGGTACTCGATCAGGTCGGCGATGGTGCCGATCTTCAGGCCGTGCTGGGCCGCGAACAGCTGCAGGTCCGGCAGCCGGGCCATGGTGCCGTCCTCGTTCATGACCTCGCAAATCACGGAGGCCGGGCTGCAGCCAGCCATCAGGGACAGGTCGCAACCGGCTTCGGTGTGGCCGGCGCGCATGAGCACGCCACCGTCCACCGCTTGC
The DNA here is from genome assembly GCF_007677875.1 of Variovorax boronicumulans. Taxonomy (GTDB): domain Bacteria; phylum Pseudomonadota; class Gammaproteobacteria; order Burkholderiales; family Burkholderiaceae_C; genus Pseudorhodoferax; species Pseudorhodoferax boronicumulans_A. The sequence continues at coordinate 8,934 of NZ_VEDO01000019.1, forward strand.
AGCGGGAAGATGTGGCCGGGCTGGACCAGGTCTTCGGCGCGCGCGTTCGGCGCCACAGCGGCCTGCACGGTGCGCGCGCGGTCGGCGGCCGAGATGCCGGTGGTCACGCCCTCAGCGGCTTCGATCGACACCGTGAACGCGGTGGAATGTTTGGCCCCGTTGCGCGCCACCATGGGCGGCAGCCGCAGGCGCTCGCACAGTTCGCGCGACAGCGTGAGGCAGATCAGGCCGCGCGCGTGTCGGGCCATGAAGTTGATGGCCTCGGGCGTCACATGGTCGGCGGCCAGCACCAGGTCGCCTTCGTTCTCGCGGTCTTCCTCGTCCACGAGGATGACCATGCGGCCGGCGCGCAGCTCGGCCACGATGTCCTCGACCGGAGAGATGGGGGCGGGGGAGGGGGGTGTCATGCGTTGTCGTCCTTGGCCAGCCGCAGCATGCGTTCCACGTAGCGGGCGATGGTGTCGATCTCGAGGTTCACGGGCGAACCCTGGCGCAGGTCGCCGAGCGTGGTGTGCTCCACGGTATGGGGGATCAGGTTGATGCGGATGACGCAGCCGCCCGCCACATCCTCGACCGCGTTGACCGTGAGGCTGACGCCCTGCACCGTGACCGACCCCTTGTAGGCCATGTAGCGGGCCAGTTCGGTCGGTGCCAGGATGTCCAGCGCCCAGCTCTCGCCGACCTGCTCGAAGCGCTGCACACGGCCCAGGCCGTCGACATGGCCGGAGACGATGTGGCCGCCGAGCCGATCGTGCGCGCGCAGCGCCTTCTCGAGGTTGACGCGACCGACATCGGCCAGGCCCGCGGTGCGGGCGAGCGATTCGGCAGAGATGTCGACCGTGAAGCGCAGTGCGGGGGCGTCCAGCGTTGTGACCGTCATGCACGCGCCGTTAAGCGCGATGCTGTCGCCCAGGCCCACGTCATCGAGGTAGCCGGCCGGGGTCTCGATGACGAGCCGCTTGCCGTAACTGGAGGAGCTGCCGAGGTCGTGAACGGCGGCGATGCGCCCCACGCCGGTGATGATTCCCGTGAACATAGCCGCGCATTTTCGCAGGCTTTGCACCTGCGCCGGGCGCGTGGGGTCAGAACCGGGCCCGGCCAGGCACGCCGGCGAGGATGCGCAGGTCCTTGCCGATGCGCTCTACGGTGCCCCATTCCAGCGCCTGGGCCTGGGCCAGGTCGTCCAGCGGCCCCAGGCGCGCCATGCCCATGCCCTGGCCTATGAGCTTGGGCGCGAGGTAGACCAGGAGCTCGTCCACCAGGCCCTCGCGCAGCAGTGAGCCGTTGAGCTGGGTGCCGGCCTCCACGTGGACTTCATTGACCTCGCGTGCGGCCAGGTCGCGCAGCAGGGCGGCCAGGTCGACCTTGGCGGCGGTCTGCGGTGTCGGCCCCGGCAGGTGGACGACCGTGGCGCCGCGCGCGTGCAGCGCGTCGGCCTTGGCGGCGTCGTCGCTGGCGGTGTAGATGAGCAGCTGGCGCTCGGGGCCGAACAGCCTGGCCGTCAGCGGCAGCTGCAGCCGGCTGTCGACCAGCACCAGGTGTGGCTGGCGCGTGCTGGGCACCAGGCGCACGTCGAGCAGGGGATCGTCTTGCAACACCGTGCCGATGCCGGTCAGCACGGCGCAGGCGCGCGCGCGCCAGGCATGGCCGTCGGTGCGGGCCGGCGTGTCGGTGATCCACTGGCTGCGGCCATCGTCCAGCGCCGTGCGGCCGTCCAGCGAGGCGGCGATCTTCATGCGCACCCAGGGCTGGCCGCGCAGCATGCGGCTGAAGAAGCCGATGTTGAGCGCGCGCGAGGCGGCACCGCCCGGCCCGCATTCGACCGCGACGCCGGCGGCGGCCAACCGTGCCAGGCCTTGGCCTGCCACCTTGGGATTGGGATCCTCGCAGGCGGCGACAACGCGCGCGACCCCCGCGGCGATCAGCGCATCGCAGCAGGGCCCGGTGCGGCCGTGGTGGGCGCAGGGTTCCAGCGTGACCCAGGCGGTGGCGCCGACCACCGAGTGGCCCTGCGCCTGTGCATCGCGCAGCGCCATCACTTCGGCATGGGGTCCGCCCGCCCGCTGCGTGAAGCCGCGGCCCAGCACGCGGCCCTGGGCGTCGCTGAGCACGCAGCCGACGCGCGGATTGGGATTGGACAGGGTCAGCGCCTGTTCGGCCAGCGCCAATGCCTCGGACATCAAATCGGGGGTCACCCCGCGGATTGTCGTGGATGCTTCAGGGCTGCTCGCGCCAGCCGGCCCGTGCGCCCGAGGTCGTGCCGGTGCGCAGCACCAGTTGTTGGCCGGAAGCGGAGCGCAACAGGGCGTCGCGGTGGCCGGGGCGTCGCGACAGCCAGGCCGGCCCGGCCGGCGCGCTGGCCATGGCCAGCGGCTGCGCCTGCAGAGCGGTGTCGTCCAGCACGAAGGGTTGCTGGGCCGGCGGCAGGCCGGTCAACAGGTTCAACACCGACAACCAGGTGCGCCCGGCGTTCCGTGGCTCCGTGCCGCCGAAGGGCGCCACACTGCGCACCAGCAGCTTGTAGCCTTCGAAGAGTTGCGGGTTGTGCAGCACGCGCTGGCCGGGATACGGTAGATCGATCCACCATCCGCGCGACCGTACGGCGCCTTGGGGCTCGGTGAGGCGCTGGACGCGGTGGTACGCCGTGCCTTGCGCGGAACCGGCCTCGCCGTAGGCCAATGCGCTTAGCGTGTCGGGGCGCCGGCAGCCGGCTTCGTCGGGCTGCAGCGGATCGGACGGGCCGAGATCGTGCACGCCGTACAGCGATTGTGTGTCGGTGCTGGCGCTGTCCTGGTCCAGCAGGTGGCGGCCGGTGCCGAATGCCAGCATCCATCCACCCCGGGGATGCGGCTGTGCGTAGGGCGCCGTGGTGATGGGCTGGCGGCGGCCTTGCGCATCGCAAGCGGTGAAGACGCGGCTGGCGCGCCAGCTGCTTTCGGCACCGCCCAGGTCGAAGCGCCACAACTGCCCTTGCAGATCGCCCGCATAGGCCAGGTCCACGCGGCCATCGCCGTCGGTGTCAAGCAGTCGGGGCATGGCGAGGCCGTTGTTGCCCGCATAGGCGCATGGTGCATCCGCCATGCAGGGCGACAGGCGCAGCAACTCGCGGGCCTGGTCGAGGTACTGCACGAGCAGGGCTGGTCGGCCCGCGCTGCTGAAGTAGCCGTTGCCCATCACGAGTGCCCACCGGCCGTTGGCCATCTGCACGATGTGGCGCGCGCGGTTCGCGTTCGCGTCGTCGAGCACCGGTGGTGCGTGCAGCTGACCGGTGTCGGCATCGGTGCCACCGGTGGTGTCGGCGACGACGAGATCGGCCTCGCTGGCCGAGGCGAAGCGGTCGGGCGCGCCCACGTCGAGCACCAGGAAGCCCCGCCCACCCGCGCCGAGACCTGCCACGAGCAGGCTGCGCGGTGCGGCCTGCGTGCCCAGAGGAACTTCGCCACCGAACAGCGGGCCGTCGACAGCCGCCGCACCCACCCGGCGCTGCAGCCCGCGTGGCACGTAGGCCAGCAGCTCGCTGCCATCGTCGGCAGCGAACCCGTGCAGCATGCCGTCGGTAGCGCCAGCGTAGACCATGGCAGGGCGTGCCTGCGCGCCGCCACGTCCCGCGACGAACCAGAGGTTGGCGTTGCGTACCGCACCCAGGGGCACATTGCCATATTGCGCGGCCAGTGCGGTCCAGGCGACGCTGCGGCGCTCCACGCCCGCGCTGGCCAGGACGCGCGATGCGGCGCTGAGGGCTTGCAGCTGGTTGGCAGCGCTCCAGCGCGGATGGCTGGCCGCAGGGCTGTCGAAGGCTTGCACGTCGCCGCCGGCGCCGTCGTACCAGCCGACGAAGAGTTGCTGGCTCTGCGTCGGGCTGCCCGAGGCGGTGACGACCGTGCTGGGCTGCGGCTCGGCGATGGCGTTGACCGTGAAGGCGGCCAGCAAGACGGTGCACGCCCGCAAAAGCAGCGCTTTCATTGCAGCTGGCTCCTGGGATAGGGCACGAACAGGCTTTTGAGCACGACCTGCGTGCCAGGCTTGCGGCCTTCTGCCCGTGCGGTGATGCGGTAGATGAAGGGGCGTGCCGAATCGGGCACGGCGTGCCGCAGGCTGGCGGGCACGTTGGCTTCGCTGCGGAACAGGAATATCTCGACCCAATACCAGCCGCGCGCGCCGGATGGCGGCGTGGCGCCATCGCTGCCCGCAGTGAACTGCCCCAGGTGAGCACCAAGCGCTGGCGGCAGCGCACCGGTGTCGGCCAAGGCCTGCAAGCTGCTGGGCGCGCAGATGCCATCGCGGCAGGGTACGGCTGCGCCGACCTGGAGCAGGGCGCGCACCTCGTCGAACTCTTCGGTGTCCTGCGGAAAGTAGGGGGCCGTGGCGACCGATGTCGTGCCGCGTTCCCGGCAGCCGACGAAGCCGCTTGCCGTGCGCTGCGGCTCCGCAAGGCTGGGGCGGCAGGGAGCATCGCCACGGAGGCCGAGGATGTCGGCCTCGGCGTCCAGCAGCAAGGCCTCGGCCAGCGCCTGTGCGCGCAGGCGGTCGGACTGGTGCCCGGCGACCATCTCGTGCAGCAACCCGGCGCGTGCGCTCGCCAGCACCGCCAGGCCAGCAAGCACCAGCGCCACCATCACGCTCAGCAGGGCAATGCCACGTTCTTGCATGTTGACCTCACTGGCCGGTGGACTGGATGTTGCGCAGGTGGAACGTGGCGTAAGCCACGCGGCGCAGTCGACCATCTGCAGCCTGGTCCGTGCCCTGGCAGTTGCGCACGCCGGAGGCCTGTGGATGGTGGCCTTCGCTGCGCAGTTGCAGGCAGACCTGGACGGCAGACACATCGGCCCACCGATCGGCCACGCCATTGGCATCGACGAACTGGAACTGGTCGCCGCCCGAGCTGGTCGAGCGGATTCCGTAGACCACCTGGAAATCCTCCACGCCATCCACGATGACCTGGCTGCCGCTGGCGACTTGCGCACCCAGGCAGCGCAGGCTGCCGTTGGCCACGAAGAAGCGGCTGTCCATACGGATGCCTTGCGTTGCAGCGTCCGGGCGGTTGCCGAGGCAGTCGTGCGCCTCGCCGTCGTCTTGGTAACTCGCGCTCAAGGTGTCGGGCTTGCGTGGGCCACCGTCTTCGCCCTGCACCGGATAGCCGCTCGTCGCATAACCCTCGAATGCGGTGCTGAAGCGCACGCTGCCGTCGGTGTTCTGCACGAGTTCGACGGCGCCGGACTGGCGCAGTTGCAGTCCGATGGTGCGCAGCGCGGTGTCCGCCCGCTGCTGCAGCTGGAGCGCGTCGCCATGGATGGTGGCGCTGGTCTGCACGAACGCCAGCGTTCCCATCGCTGTCAGCACGACGCCCATGCCCACCGCGAGCGCCACGATGAGTTCAAGCAGCATGCGGCCGCTTTGTCGATCAGAATGGGACATAAGTGACATGGCAATCGCGCTGGGCCGGGCAATCGAAGCCTGTCGGTGGCGGCAGGGCGCTCGTACTGATCGAGCGCCAGGCGATGGCGATGCCCATCTGCCGACTGCTTCCTGCCAGGGCAAACACGTGGGCGTCGCTGCCGGGGAGCGCCTGCGCCAACGCATCGCGCCATGCGGACAAGTCGGCACGTGCCAGTGTGCTGCCCGGGCACGGCCTGCTGCGGCAGTCCGCCAACCCTGGGCGTTCGCCCCAAGCCAGCTGATAGTCGCCGCTTGCAGCTGCGGTGCGGTTGAAGAGCATGCGGTCTGCGAGATCCTCGGTCAGCAGAACCGCCATGCTGCGTGCGGCGCTGTCGCGGCCATCGGCCAGGTGACGCGCTTGGGTCCACGCGAGCGCACCGATGCCGGCCGACAGCACGAGCATGGCCACCAGCGATTCCAGCAAGGTGATGCCGGCCTGGCGTGTGGGATGGCTCAGCATGTCGTCGTCCCTGTGAGGGTGCGCACCCGTCCTGTGCGGTTGATGCACAAGATGGTGGTCAAGGGTGTGACTTGCGCCGATGGAGCGACGATGAACTTGTGGGCGACGAGCACGGGCATGCCGCTGCGGCTGAACGCCATCGCTGGCCCGCCGCCCGCGTGCGTCAATCGCACGCCAGGCGGCAGCACGAAGCTCTGCAGTGGCTGCGCTTCGGCCGTCTGCACATCCCACCCGCAATCCCAGTCGTGGAGGGTGGGCAGCCTTGCACCGCATTCAGTGCGCCGTTGCAGCACGACGGGAGCGTTGCGCCGCACTGCCTCCCAGCGGGCCCATTGCATCGCGGCCGTCAGTTCGGTGCCCACCGTTGCGACGCGCTGGCGCAGGAGCTGATCACGCCACGCGGGCCCTGACAGCGAAACCAAAACACCGGCGATTAACAGGCACACCATGGTTTCGACCAAGGTGAGGCCGGCAACTGCGCTGGATGCGCCTGAACGCGAACGGAAGAACCTCATGACCACCTCTCAGTGCCAATGGCATGGAGGCAGTCTACGGATGCAATTGCTTACAAAGAAGATGCAAAGTTCACGGCCGTGCGCTTTGCATACGATCCGTGAATTTCTCTAGCGTTTGACTTCGTCGACCAGCGTCTTGAATTCTTCGATATCGGCGAAGCTGCGGTAGACGCTGGCGAAACGGACATAGGCGACCTTGTCGAGTTTCTTTAACTCGCGCATGACGAGTTCGCCGATGGACTGCGAAGGGATCTCGCGCACGCCCAGGTTCAGCAGTTTTTCCTCGACACGCTCGATGGCTGCGTCCATCTGCTCGGTGCTGACGGGTCGCTTGCGCAGCGCCAGCGCGAAAGACGAACGCAGCTTGGCTGGCGAATATTCGGTGCGCCGGCCATCCTTCTTGACCACCGCCGGAAAGCTGACTTCGGCGCGCTCGTAGGTCGTGAAGCGCTTATCGCACCCGGCGCAGCGTCGGCGGCGGCGGATGAAGTCGCCATCCTCCGAAACCCGGGTCTCGGCAACCTGGGTTTCGGCATGGCCGCAGAAGGGGCACCGCACGGCGGACCTTCGCTTGGCCGCTGGTTCAGCGGTAGACCGGGAAGCGCTGCGTCAGTGCTGCGACCTTGGCACGCACCTGCGCCAGGTTGGCTTCGTCGCGCGGATTGTCCAGCACGTCGGCGATCAGGTGGGCGGTGGCATGGGCCTCGTCCATGCCGAAGCCGCGCGTGGTCATGGCCGGGGTGCCGACGCGTACGCCGCTCGTAACCATCGGCTTTTCCGGGTCGTTCGGGATGGCGTTCTTGTTGATGGTCATGTGGGCGGCGCCCAGCACGGCCTCGGCTTCCTTGCCGGTGATGCCCTTGGCGCGCAGGTCGACCAGCATCACGTGGCTTTGCGTGCCGCCGCTGACGATGCGCAGGCCGCGCGATGTCAGGGTCTCGGCCACCACGCGCGCGTTGTCGAGCACGCGCTGCTGGTAGGACTTGAACTCGGGCGTCAGCGCTTCCTTGAAGGCCACGGCCTTGGCCGCGATCACGTGCATGAGCGGGCCGCCCTGCAGGCCGGGGAACACGGCGCTGTTGATGGCCTTCTCGTGCTCGGCCTTCATGAGGATGATGCCGCCGCGCGGGCCGCGCAGGCTCTTGTGCGTGGTGGAGGTCACCACGTCGGCATGCGGCACGGGGTTGGGGTATACACCCGCGGCCACGAGGCCGGCGTAATGCGCCATGTCGACCATGAAGATCGCGCCCACGTCGCGTGCCACCTTGGCAAAACGCGCGAAATCGATGTGCAGGCTGTAGGCCGAGGCGCCGGCGATGATCAGCTTCGGGCGGGTCTCGTGCGCACGGCGCTCCATCGCGTCGTAGTCGATCTCTTCCTTGGCGTTCAGGCCGTAGCTGACCACGTTGAACCACTTGCCGCTCATGTTCAGCGCCATGCCATGGGTCAGGTGGCCGCCTTCGGCCAGGCTCATGCCCATGATGGTGTCGCCGGGCTTCAAGAAGGCCAGGAACACGGCCTGGTTGGCCGAGGCGCCGCAATGCGGCTGGACGTTGGCGGCGTCCGCGCCGAACAACTGCTTGACGCGGTCGATCGCCAGTTGCTCGGCCACGTCCACGTACTCGCAGCCACCGTAGTAGCGGCGTCCGGGGTAACCCTCGGCGTACTTGTTGGTCAGTTGCGAGCCCTGCGCAGCCATGACGGCGGGCGAGGCATAGTTCTCACTGGCGATCAGCTCGATGTGGTCTTCCTGGCGGCGGTTCTCGGCCAAGATGGCGGCGTACAGCTCGGGGTCGGTTTGTTCGATCAGGATGTTGCGGTCGTACATGGCAGTCCTCAGAGGTATGGCCTTGTATCAGTACAAGGGCTGCCCAGGCGAACGGCTGAACGCGAGGGATCACGAGGATCCTGCGGTACGCTTCCCAGTGGTTGTCGAGGAGCTTGTGAAAGTCCGGCGGTTCCACGTCAGCATGCGGTCTGCGCTTGACCGTTGCCTATCGCCAGTTGCGTACGGGCGCTAGTGTAGCCGAGCCATGGGCCCGGCTGCCCGCATCAGGAAGCGCTCTGGGACAGCGACAGCAGCGTGTCGTCGGCCTTGGTCTGTACCGGCTCTGCCTGCGGGTCCGCCGGAGCAGCCGCGGGAATCACGCGCGGCTCGGGCGGCGGCAGCGTGCGGCCGGTCGCCACCTGGAACAGCCGGGCATGTTCGGCCAGCACTTTGAGGGCGTAGTTCTGGCCCTGCTCGCCGAGGCCGTCGCCGACGTAATGCCGCAGGCCACCTTCGATGGAGCCGGCGCGTGCGATGCACTCCTGCAGCACCTTGACGCCGACCTTGAGGTTGGTGACCGGGTCGAAGGCCGCCAGCGCGCCGCCGAAGCGGTCGTATTTGGCGGTGTGCACGCGCGTCATCACCTGCATCAGGCCCTGGGCGCCCACCGTGCTTTGTGCAAAGGGGTTGAAGCCAGACTCGACCGCCATGATCGCCAGGATCAGCGTCGGGTCGAGCTTGGTCTGGCGACCCACCTCATAGGCTTCCGCCACCAGCGCGCCGAGCGGCTCGGGCGCGACGCGGTACTTCTTGCTGAGCCAGAACGCCACGGCGGCCTGTTGCTTGGGCAGTTCGGCTGGGTTGGTGGCGGTGGCGCGCTCGATCGCACCGGGCTCGGACGGTTGCCAGGCAGCTTCGGTGGTCGAGATGTGGCGCTCCTGCAGCCAACCCATCAATTCCACTTCCGCCGACTGGCGCAGGTCAGGACGGGCCAGTGCCGTCCCGGCGCAGACCACCACGACCAGGCCCAGCAGGGCGAAACCGTTGTGGGTGATCTCGAAGAACCCTTGGGCGACATCAGACGCGAAAGTCCTCAGCCCGTGCCCGATGTTCTGTAAAAGCTCCATAGCCTTCCTTCTCTCAGAAGCCCACCGCCGCAGCGCGAAGCTGTGGCGGAAGGCTTGTCGATCGGATGGGGTCCATGTCCGGAATCGCGGGTGTCCTGCGGAAGGATGCGATTCATGGCCTAAAGGCACTACGGGAAAACCCCAGGGGCCCCTGTAGGGGCTGGCGGATTCTAGAAGTGGCTTTAATAACAAGTCAAGAATATAAACTCTAATCTTTATTTCTTTTTTGGATTACAGAAGTGGAGCGGACGGGCAGTTTGTGTCAACACAAACGCATCAATGGCGAACACTTTTGTCATTGAAACGCGCGCTTTGCAAGGGGCGGTGGTGGCGACTAGAGTGAAGGCGCTTGCCTGACAGCGAGCATTCCTCCGGTAGGAGCAGTTCCGCGGCATTCGTGCCAAGGGTTGCAGCCCCGGTACCTCTCGGAGGCAATACCTTGCCTCCATCGCACGGCAGGACATCGACCTCCAGCCTGCGAAAAAGGCGGCGAAAGACGATGAGTCCGCTGCCCGGCCCGGCGCCCAGGATCTCCTTGGCGCCGGGCTTTCTTGTTGGGGCCGGCGCAGTAGGATGCTGGCATGTCCGCAGCGCTTCGCTCCCGTCTTCCACTCAGGCTGCAGCGCCTGGCCCTGGTGCTCCTCGCCCTGGCCTTCACCTGGAGCGCCAGCATGCTGTGGGTGCCCTGGCTGCTCAAGCCCCAGGCCGAGCGCGCGATCGGCGAGGCGCTGGGCCGCAGGGTCCAGATCGGCAAAGTGGAGTTCCGTCCCTGGAGCCTGGAGCTCACGCTGCAGGACCTCGCTGTGCGCACGCAGAACGGCGCCGCCGACCAGCTGCACATCGGCCAGGTCTACGTCAACGCGGCGCTGGCCTCGCTCTGGCGGTTGGCGCCCGTGCTCGATGCGCTGGAAGTGAGCCAACCGCGGCTGCAGCTGCGCCAGCAGTCGCCGGGGCACTACGACATCGACGACATCCTGGCGCGCCTGTCGGCACCGTCGGACAAGCCGCCGGGCGAGCCGCCGAAGTTCGCGCTCTACAACCTGGCGCTGACGGACGGCGCGATTGAATTCCAGGATGAGGTGGTGGGTCGCCGCCACAGCCTGCGCGGGCTGCAGCTGGGCCTACCCTTCCTGAGCAACCTGCCGGCCGACCGCGAGATCCTGACCCAGCCGCGGCTCGCGTTCACGCTCAACGGCAGCGCCTTCGACTCCTCGGCGCAGAGCACGCCGTTCCTGGACTCGCGCAAGACGGCGGCGCACTTTGCCATCCGTGGCTTGGACGTGCAGCCCTACCTGCCGTACTGGCCGCAGGGTCTGCCGGTCAAGCTCCAGGCCGGCGTGCTCGAAGCGGACCTCGCGCTGGAGTTCGAGCAGACACCCGCTGCCTCGGTGGTCGTCAAGGGCCAGCTGGGCCTGCATGGCCTGCAGCTGCAGGACGCGAGCGGCGGCAAGTTGCTGCAGGTTGAGCGCATCGCGCTGGACGTGGCCGAATTGCGCCCGTTGCAGCGGGTGCTCCGGCTGGCCTCCGTGGAGATCCACGCTCCGCAGCTGCGCGTCGAGCGCGATGGCGCTGGCCGGCTGAACCTGCTGCCGGCTGCGCCGGCATCCGCCGAACCCGCGCCAGCCGCCGAACCGGCCACCCCGGCGCCGGCTTGGTCGGTGGTGCTGGACAAGGCCACGCTGCAGGGGGGGCGCATCGCCTGGCGCGACCAAATGGCATCGCCCGGCGGGCCACCCGCCGAGCTGTCGGTGGACCAGCTGACGCTGGCGCTGCAGGAACTGGCCTATCCCTTCGCCCAGCCCATGCGCCTGCAGGGCTCGGCCCGCATTGGCGGCGCGGCCGCACTGGCCTTCGAGGGGAGCGCGACAGACCAGGCTGCAGAGCTGAAGGCCACGCTGGACAAGGCCCCGCTGGAACTGGGCGCGCCCTACCTGGCGGCCGTGCTCAAGCCGCGCCTCAAGGGGGAGTTGTCGGCGCGCCTGGCGCTGGCCTGGAAGGCCGAGGGTGGCCTGGTGCTCAACGCCGAGCAGTTCAGCGTCGCGCAAATCGCGCTGGCCACGGCCGAGCCCACCGACATCCGCAAACTGGACCTGCGCGACGTCCGCGTCGATTTGTCCGACCGGTCGGTGGACGTGGGCCGCGTGCAGCTGGAGCGGCCGCGCGTGGCGCTGGCGCGCGACGCCAAGGGGCGCTGGATGTTCGAGGACTGGCTGGTCCCCGCCCGTGCCGAAGCGGCGCCGGCCGCCGCCCCTTGGCGCGTTGGCCTGCGTTCCGTCGAGGTCGACGAGGGCGCCCTGGGCTATGCCGACCAGTCCACGGCCAGGCCCGTCGCGCTGTCCGTCTCGGCGCTCAGGTTGCGCGCCGGCCCGTTGCAGCTCGACCAGCGTGGGCGCGCGGTGCCCGTGGAGCTCGCGGGCGCCGTCGCTGCCGGCAAGACCACGCCGGGCAAGCTGTCGCTGCGCGGGCAGCTCGCGCTGGAACCACTGACGCTGCAAGCCGACCTGGATCTGCAGCAACTGCCGCTGCATGCGCTCGAGCCCTACTTCGGCGAGGCGCTCAACGTGCGGCTGCAGCGCGCCGACACCAGTTTCAAGGGCAGCCTGCGCTATGCGGCGCAAAGCGGCGGCCCGGCGCTGCGCGTGGCGGGCGACCTGGGTATCGACGACCTGCGCGCCCGGCAGGGCGCGGGCGACACCGCGCAGGACGGCGCCGCGCGCGACCTGCTGAGCTGGAACACGTTGCGCCTGCGCGGCCTGGCGCTCGAGATGACGCCTGGCGCGGCGCTCGCGCTGACGGTGAACGAGACGGCGCTCACCGACTTCTATGCGCGCGTGATCGTCGACGAGACCGGCCGCATCAACCTGCAGGACCTGGTCAAGGCCGCGCCCGCGGATGCCACGGCCGCTGCCGCACCGTCGGGCCCTGCGCCCAACATCCGCTTCGGACCGATCCAGGTGCAGGGCGGGCGCGTGCTGTTCTCCGACCGCTTCGTCAAGCCCAACTACACCGCCAACCTGACCGAGCTGCAGGGCCGGCTCAGCGCCTTCGATTCAGCCGGCGCGGCCGGTGGCCAGCCGGCCATGGCCGACCTCACGCTGCGCGGCCGGGCCGAGGGTACGGCGTCGCTGAAGATCGACGGCAAGCTCAACCCGCTGGCCAAGCCGCTGGCGCTGGACATCCGGGCCAAGGTGCGCGACCTGGAGCTGCCGCCGCTCTCGCCGTACTCCGTCAAGTACGCCGGGCACGGCATCCAACGCGGCAAGCTCAGCGTGGACCTGCATTACGAGGTGCTGCCCAACGGCCAGCTCACGGCCAGCAACAGCCTGGTGCTCAACCAGCTGACCTTCGGTGACCCGGTGCCGGGGGCCCCGGCCAGCCTGCCGGTGCGCCTGGCCACGGCCTTGCTGGCCGACCGCCATGGCGTGATCGATCTGAACCTGCCAATCCAGGGCTCGCTCAACGACCCGCAGTTCAGCCTGGGCCCCGTCATCCTGAAGGCCATCGGCAACCTGATCCTCAAGGCCGTCACGGCGCCGTTCAGCCTGCTGGCCAGCGCCTTCGGTGGCGGTGGCGAGGAGCTCGGCAAGGTGTCCTTCGCACCCGGCGTCGCCACGCTCGACAAGGAGGCCGAACAGCAGCTCGACAAGGTCGCCCGGGCGTTGGGTGATCGGCCGGGCCTCAAGCTCACGGTGATCGGCACGGCCAGTCCCGAGGCCGAGCGTGAGGCCCTCAAGCGTGCGCGCCTGCAGCGCATGGTGCAGGCCGAAAAGCGCCGCGAGGTCGTGGCCGCTGGCCAGCCGCTGCCGGCCCAGGGCGCCGGTGCGCCGCCCACCGTGGTCGGCGCGGAGGAGTATCCGGTGCTGCTGAAGTCGCTGTACGCCCGCTCTGAACTGGCCGACAAGCCGCGCAACGCGCTGGGCGTGGCCAGGGAACTGCCTGTGCCCCAGATGGAGGCGCTGCTGCTGGCCGACATGCAAATCTCCGACGACTCCGTGCGCAACCTGGCCGTGCAACGCAGCGTCGCCGTGCGCGACTACCTGGCCGCGCAGCAGATTCCGCTGGATCGCCTGTTCCTCGGCGCGCCGCGTTCCGTGGCGTCCGAAACCGGCTGGACACCGCGCGCGGAGCTGGAGCTGGCCACGCCCTGAAACCCCGCGCGGCGGCACCGGGCGCAAAAGCAGCGAAAATGGCGGGCTTGGCGCGCCGGCCGGTGCGCCCCTCATGGATCCTGCGGCCGCCCCTGCCTGGGCGGCCGCTTCTTTTCGCAGAACACCCGTGGTGACAACGACTCCTTCCAAACCCCATGACTCCCAGGCACTGGACGCCCTGACCGGTGGCGCTTTCACTGCGCCGACCTCGGGTGAGCGCGCGGCGCGCATCCGCGAGTGGCTGGCGGGCAATCCCGACGCCGACCTGATCCAGCAGGTGTTCCAGGAACTCAGCGTGCGCGACCGCGGCGCTGCCAAGCCGCTGCGCGAAAAGCTCGACGAGATCAAGCGCGCGCGCGGCCAGGAAGCCATCGCCGCCGAATGGGCCGCCAAGGCCCAGGCCTTGCTGGATCTGCCGCGCTTGAACATTGCCGACGCCATGGCCTGGCAGCGTGACGCGGCCAAGGCCGGCGCGCCGCTGTCCAAGGAACCCTTGTCGGTCCTCAAGACCCAGCTGTCCGAGCGCGTGCGCGGCATCGAAGATCTGCAGCACCGCGTGCAGGTGCAGCGCGAGGCCGCCGTGCTGCTGGCCCAGCGCATCGAGGTCCTGTCGACCAAGCCCTGGCAGGATGCACTGGCTGCGCTGCCCGCCCTGCGCACCGACGTGGCTGCCTGGCAGGAGCAGGCCGACACGCTGGCGCAGGACGCCAACTGGGCCAGCGTGGACGGCAAGTTCCCGCCGCTGCTGGACGCCTCCAAGGCCCAGCTGCTGGTGGTCTGGGACGCCTTCCAGGCCGCGCTGGAGCAGGCCCGTGTGGCCTCGGAGAACGCCGAGGCGCCGCTGCCACCCGTGCGCGTCTGGGCCGATGCGCTGCGCTTGGCGCGTGGCGAGGCGCTCGAGCCCGTTGCCGCGCCGGCCGCCGCCCCCAAGCCGGCCCGTCCCGCCGTCGACCCCGCGCAACGCGAGCAGGCCGAGGCCCGCGTCAGCGAAGCGCTGGCCAAGCTGCAGCAGGAAGTGGCCGAAGGCCACGGCAAGGCCAGCAGCGCCGCGGCGGCCGCGCTGCGCGCCGTGCTCAAAGACCATGGCCGTTACGTCAGCGACAAGCTCGAAGCCGAAGTCCACACCGCGCTGGTCTCGGCTGGTGAACTCGAAGGCTGGCAGCGCTGGCGCGCCGACCAGCTGCGCGAAGAGCTCGTGATCAAGGCCGAAGGCCTGCTCAAGCGGCCCGAGGGCCACGCACTGGGCGGCCGCAAGATGCAGGAAACGCTGCGCCAGATGCGCGAGCAGTGGAAGCAGACCGACCAGGGCGGTGCGGCCAACCATGCGCTGTGGAAGCGCTTCGACGAGGCCTGCAACGCGGCCCACAAGGTCGTCGAAGAATGGCTGGACAAGCGCAAGACCGAAGCCGCAGAACACAAGGCGCAGCGTCTGGCGCTGCTGGAGGAGCTCAAGACCTGGGGCGCCGCGCATGCCGCCAGCACCGACCTCAAGGAGCTCTCGCGCGGCCTGCACCAGTTCGAAAACCGCTGGCGCGATGCCGGCCACCTGGGCGAAAAGGCCTTCGCCGAGCTGCAGAACCAGTGGAAGCAGGCGCTGCGCGAAGCCGGCGCGCCGCTGGAGCAGGCGCAAAAGGCCAGCGTGGAGCGCCGCCAGGCCCTGATCGAGGAAGCCAAGCAGATCGGCGCTGCGCCGCAGCTGCGCATCGACGCCGTCAAGGCGCTGCAGCAGCGCTGGCAGTCCGAGGCGCAGAGCGTGCCGCTGGAGCGCAAGTTCGAGCAGAAGCTCTGGGACGCCTTCCGCAAGCCGCTGGACGAAGCCTTCCAGCGCAAGACGCAGGAGCGCGAGAAGTCGGCCGCCGCCATGAGCGAGGTCGACCGCGCCGTGCTGGACGCCTCGCGGGCGCTGGAGGCGGCGAACGCCTCGGGCGATGCGCAAAAGATCCGCGCCGCGATCGCGGCCCTGGAAGCCGCCACGCGGGGCCAGGCCGCGGCGCAGGCCGCTGCCGCGGCACCTGCCGAGGCAGCGCCGGCGCCGGCTGCTGCCGCGGACACCCCGGCTGCCGATGCCCAAGCCTCGGCAGAGGCTACGGCCGCTGCGCCAGCGCCTGCCCCCGCACCGCGCAAGCCCGTCGTGGCCATGCGCGGCGACGACCGCCCGGGCATGCAGCGTGCGCAGCCCACACCCGCTGGCCGTGGCCGCTTCGGCGACCGTGACGGCGGCCGTGGCCGCCCCGGCGATCAGCGCTTCGACCCGCGCCGCGACGACCGTGGCCCGCGTCCCGAGCGCGGCCCGCGCCTGGGCGACACCGCCTTCCGCGCCCAGCGCGAGGCGCTGGAGCATGCCCAGGCCGCGCTGCGCAAACTGGCGGCGCAGGCCCATGGCGAGGTGCTCACCGGCCTGCTGGGTGCGTGGGAACAACGCGCCGCCGACCAGGTGCCGACGGTCCAGGCGCTTGGCCATGGTGTGACACCGGCAGTGCGCGGCCAGTGGGTGCAGAGCATCGCGGCCCCGGCCGGCAATGCGGATGCGGCCCGCGAGGCCCTGCTGCGCATGGAGATCGCGGCCGACGCGCCGACCCCGGCCGACCAGGTCGCCGCCCGCCGCAGGCTGCAGTTGCAGTTGCTGACGCGCCGCAACGATCCGTCGCCTGCGGAAACCTGGGCCCAGGACGCGGCCAAGGTGCTGGCCAGCCCCTACGAGGCCGGCATCGCGCGCCGCATGCAGAACGTGCTGAAGGTGCTGCTCAAGCGCTGACCTGCCGCCGTGACCTGCGCTTGGGGGCGCAGGCAACAAAAAAAGCGCCCGAGGGCGCTTTTTTCATGGGAGGGCCGCTCGCTCAGACGCGCTTGCGGTACTCGCCCGTGCGGGTGTCGATTTCGATGCGGTCGCCTTGGGACACGAACAGTGGCACCGGCACTTCGAACCCGGTGGAGATCTTCGCGGGCTTGAGCACCTTGCCCGAAGTGTCGCCCTTGACGGCCGGCTCGGTCCAGGTGATCTCGCGCTCGATGCTGGTCGGCAGTTCCACCGAGATGGCCTTGCCGTCGTAGAACACCACTTCCAGCGGCATGCCGTCTTCCAGGTAGTTCAGTGCGTCGCCCATGTTCTCGGCTTCGACTTCGTACTGGTTGTACTCGCTGTCCATGCAGACGTACATCGGGTCGGCGAAGTAGGAGTAGGTGCACTCCTTCTTGTCCAGCACGATCTGGTCCATCTTGTCATCGGCCTTGAACACCACTTCGGTACCGAAGTTGGCGATCAGGCTCTTGAGCTTCATGCGCACGGTGGCCGAGTTGCGGCCGCCGCGGCTGTATTCGGTCTTGAGCACGACCATGGGGTCCTTGCCGTGCATGATCACGTTGCCGGCGCGGATTTCTTGAGCGATCTTCATAAGCGTTCTGCGGAGAGGTTGGGTGGCCCGGGACGCCCATGGTTGCGGGGCCGCCGGGGCGCAACCCTGTACTCTGTGGGCTGCGTCAAGATTGCGAAATTTCGCGAAGCCCACGATTTTATCGCTTTTCAATGGCGAAGGCGTGCAACTGGCTCACGAGGTCGGGTTGCGCGAGCAGGCTTTGGCGGGCCGATTGCACGCAGGCGCGCCATTCGGCCAGCAGGGCGGGGCCCAGCGGCGGCAGTTCGGGCGCGGCCAGACCGTTCCAGGCCGCATGGAAGAAACGCAGCGAAGGCGGGGCCTGCAGCCAGTCCAGGAAGGCCTGCAGCTTCTCGTGGTGCGCGCCATCGTCCTGCGGGTAGATCTGCCATACGAAGGGCTGGCCGGCCCACAGTGCACGCACGAGCGAATCCTCGCCGCGCACGCAGTTCAGGTCGCAGGCCCACAGCAGTTCGTCGAACTCCGGTTGGGGCCGCGCGGTCAGCCACCGTGGGGCCAGGCCGGCGGGCGGGGGGAGGGCGCGCACGGCGGCGCTTGCCCGTCCGGGCGTGACCAGCAGCTGTGCACCCGCCTGCGCTACCCGGGCGAGCAGGGCGGCCAGCGCGGGCGGCTCGTAGCAGAACAGCGAGACGGCCAGCGCGCCGTCCGCCAGGCCGTGGTCGTGGCGCCAGGCCCGGGCGTCGAAGGCGGCCTGGCGCTGCAGCAAATCGGTCTCGCGCAGCAGCCCGCCCGTGTCGGGGGTGAACCCCGGGTAGTAGAACCAGCGCGTGCAGCCCGCGGCCGGCCCGGCCATGAGCGGCGACGGCAGGGCATGGCAGCGCGCCACGTAGGCTTCGGCCGAAAGGTATTCGAGGTTGATCCAGACCGGCGGCCGGGCGGCCTGGCCGAAGGCTTGGAGCCAGGCCAAGGGTGGCTCGCAGCCGAAGGCCTCGACCACGACCTCGCCGAGGCCGCCGGCCGGTACGGCTGCGGGCCAGGGATGGACCTGCACGCCGGCCTGGCCTTGCGGCGCCATCCAGGCCAGCGCGCCGGCGTCGTCGCACCACAACCGGACCTGTTCGCCGCGCCGCGCCAGGTCCGCCGCCAGGCGCCAGCACACGCCCAGGTCGCCATGGTTGTCGACCACGCGGCACAGGATGTCCCAGGTCATGCCGTTGCCCCCGCGCCGGCCTGCAGATGCTCGACCAGCAGCCGCGCGGCTCCACTGGGCACCTCGTCCGCGCGCAGGCACAGCATGAGACGGCGCCGCGCCCAGGGCGCATCGAGCGCGACGAGCCGGATCGACAGCGCGTCCCGGTAGATTTGCGCACTGCCGCGCGGCAGCACGCCCAGGCCCATGCCGGCGGCGACCATCAAGCACAAGGCGTCGTAGCCCGAAACCTGCATGCGCAGGCGCAGCGGCATTTCCGCCTCGGCGGCGGCGCGCTGCAGCTGGTGGTGGATCGCGCTGCCCGGGTGCGTGGCAACCAGTTCGTGGGCCAGCACCTCGGCCACGGGCACCTGCCCGCGCCGGGCCAGCGCGTGGCCGGCCGGCACGGCCAGCACCAGCTCGTCGGTGCGGTAGGGCAGAAGGCGCAGCTGCGTGCCATAGGCGCCGTCGTTGAGGATGCCCAGGTCGGCCGCGTTCTCGGCCACGCTGCGCGCGATCGCGCTGCTGATCTGCTCCTGCAGCTGCACCTGCACGCCCGGGTGCCTGGCCATGAAGCCTTGCAACTCTCCCGGCAGGAACTGGGTGATGGCGGAGATGTTGGCCACCAGCCGCACCTGGCCGCGCAGGCCGCTGCCGTACTCGCGCATCTGCAGCGCGATGCCGTCCAGGTCGTGCAGCACGCCACGCGCGAGGTTCAGCAGCGCCCAGGCGGCGTCGGTCGGCTGCATGCCGCGGTTGCTGCGCGCGAACAGCTCCACGCGCAGCTGCTGCTCGAGCTCGGCCAGGCGCCGGCTCGCGGCCGAGGGCGCGATGTGTTCGCGCGCGGCCGCGCGCGCGATGGCGCCCTCTTCCATCGCGGCGACGAACAGGCGCAGGGAAACCGGGTCCAGCTTCATGGGCCGCGATCGTAGCCGGCCATGCCGGATCGCGATGGTGGCTTCGCGCATCAGCGTTTTGCAGCAAGTGGCGCCTGGCGCATCATGCGCGCCGTTCGCAACGCAGGAGACGAGACGATGGAAAGCGACAAGCCGCTGGCGCTGGCCGGTGTGCGCGTGGTCGAGATGGGGCAGCTGATCGCCGGCCCGTTCTGCGGCAAGACGCTCGCGGAGTTTGGTGCCGACGTGGTCAAGATCGAGGCGCCCGGCGGCGGCGACCCGCTGCGCAACTGGCGCATGCTCCAGAGCGGCACCTCGGTCTGGTGGCAGGTGCAGTCGCGCAACAAGCGCTCGCTCGCGCTGGATCTGCGCCAGGCCGAGGGCCAGGCCATCGCGCGCAGGCTCATCGCCGAGGCCGACGTGCTGATCGAGAACTTCCGCCCCGGCACGCTGGAGGGCTGGGGCATGTCGCCCGAGGAACTGCACCGCCTGAACCCGGGCCTGGTCATGCTGCGCATTTCGGGCTATGGCCAAACCGGGCCCTACCGCGACATGCCCGGCTTCGGCGTGGTCGGCGAGGCGATGGGCGGGCTGCGCCACCTGACCGGCGAGCCCGGCCGCGTGCCGGTGCGCTGCGGCATCTCGATCGGCGACACGCTGGCCGCGCTGCACGGCGCCATCGGCGTGCTGACGGCGCTGTACCACCGCAAGGTCCACGGCGGCCAGGGCCAGGTGATCGACGTGGCGCTGCACGAGGCGGTGTTCAACTGCATGGAGAGCCTGATTCCCGAGTACAGCGCCTTCGGTGCCGTACGCGAGGCGGCCGGCAGCGCCTTGCCCGGCATCGCGCCCAGCAACGCCTATCCCTGCACCGACGGTTGGGTGCTGGTGGCCGGCAACGGCGACAGCATCTTCAAGCGCCTGATGGCCACCATCGGCCGCGACGACCTGGCCACTGCGTCCGACCTGGCCGACAACGCGGGCCGCGTGGCGCGCGTGGCCGAGATCGATGCGGCCATCGCCGCCTGGACCGCGGCGCGCACCGTGCAGCAGGTGCTGGACGCGCTGGGCGCGGCCCGCGTGCCGGCCGGCAAGGTCTACACCGCGCGCGACATCGCCGAAGACCCGCATTACCGTGCGCGCGACATGCTGCTGGAGCAGACCACGCGCGACGGCGACACGCTGACCGTGCCGGGCATCGTGCCCAAGCTCTCGGCCACGCCGGGGCGCATTCGCACCAGCGCACCGCGCCTGGGCGACGACACCGACGCGGTACTGGCCGAGGCCGGGCTGACGGCCGAACAGATCGCGCTGTTGCGCGCCAAAGGAGTGATCGCATGAACCAGGAGATCTGGCAGGGCGCCGGCCGGCGCATCCGCATCCAGGAGGTCGGCTTGCGCGACGGCCTGCAGATGGAGCAGGCCTTCGTGCCGACCGACGAGAAGATCGCGCTGGCCAACGCGCTGTCGGCGGCCGGCCTGGCCAAGATCGAGGTCACCTCCTTCGTGTCGCCCAGCGCCATCCCCGCGCTGCGCGACGCGGAGATCGTGATGCGCGAGATCACCCGCGTGCCCGGCGTGGTCTACACCGCGCTGGTGCCCAATGTGCGTGGGGCCGAGCGCGCCATCGAGGCCCGCACCGACGAGCTCAACCTGGTGATGTCCGCGAGCGCCACGCACAACCTGGCCAACCTGCGCATGACGCAGGAACAGTCATTCGCGGCGCTGGCCCAGGTCATCGCCACGGCCCAGGGGGCCGGCGTGCCGGTCAACGTCTCGCTGTCCTGCGTGTTTGGCTGCCCGATGGAAGGCGATGTGGCACCCGAGGCCGTGTTCGGCTGGGTGCAGCGCTTCGTCGACCTGGGCGTGGCCGGCATCACGCTGTGCGACACCACGGGCATGGCCTATCCCTCGCAGGTGCAGCCGCTCGCCGTGGCGGCACGGGCGCGCTGGTCCGCCGTGCTGTTCACGCTGCACTTCCACAACACGCGCGGCATGGGCCTGGCCAATGTGCTGGCCGGCATCGCGGCCGGCGTGGCCTGCTACGACACTTCGCTGGGCGGCCTGGGTGGCTGCCCCTATGCGCCGGGCGCGTCCGGCAATGTCTGCAGCGAGGAGATCGTGCATGCGCTGCAGCTCATGGATTACGACACGGGCGTGGACCTGGGGCAGCTGCTCGCCGCGGCCCGGCGCCTGCCCGCGCTGATCGGCCACGAGCTGCCGGGGCAGATCGTCAAGGCCGGCCGCCGGCTGGACCTGCACCCGGTGCCGGCGGATTTCGAGGCGACGCGCGCCCGCGCACTGGCGCGCGCCTGAACAGTTCGACAACAAAGGAGACCATCGCATGACGCATCCATCGCTGACCCGCCGGCTGCTGCTGGCAAGTCTGGCCGCCTGCGCCCTGGGCGCGCACGCGCAGGAGGGCTACCCGAGCAAGCCCATCACGCTGATCGTGCCGCAGGCAGCCGGCGGCGCCAACGACGCCATCGCGCGCGTGCTGGCGCAGCGCCTGTCCGAGCAGCTGGGCCAGAGCGTGGTGGTGGACAACAAGCCCGGTGCCGGCGGCACGCTGGCCACGGCCAACACCGCGCGCGCCAAGCCCGACGGCTACACCCTGCTGGTGACGGCCGACAGCGCGCACGTGATCGGCCCGGCGCTCTACAAGAGCCCGGGCTTTGACCCCGTCAAAGACTTCACGCCCGTGGCGCCCATCGCCACGGCCGGCTACACGCTGGTGGCCAACCCGTCCTTTCCGGCCAACAACGTGGCTGAGCTCATCGCGCTGGCCAAGGCCGCACCCGGCAAGTACAGCTATGCCTCTGCCGGCAACGGCACGCTGAACCACCTGATCGGCGAGATGCTGCAGAAGGCGGCCGGCATCCAGCTGCAGCACGTGCCCTACAAGGGCTCGGCCGCGGCGGCGGCCGACGTGGCCGGCGGCCAGGTGCCTTTGTCGGTGCAGAGCCTGCCCTCGGTGATCGGACTTGTGAAGAGCGGCAAGCTCAAGGTGCTGGGTGTGGTCAACGAGAAGCGCGTGGCCGCACTGCCCGACGTGCCGACCATCGGCGAGACGCTCAAGGGCTTCGGCCAGGCGCCCTGGTACGCGATGTTCGCGCCGGCTGGCACGCCAGCGCCCATCGTCGCGCGGCTGCAGGCCGCTGTGGCCCACGCGCTGGAGCAGAAGGAGACGGTCGAGAAGCTGGCCGGCGTGGGCTGCGAGCCGTTCAAGGGCTCGGCCCAGCAACTTGCCGCGCTGGTGCAGTCCGACCTGCCCAAGTGGGCCCGCGTGGTCAAGGAAACCGGTGCCCAGGTCGATTGATTTTTTCCAAAGGAGACTCTTCCCCATGCATTGCGCTCGTCGCTCACTCCTCGCGCTGGCCGCGTTGACCTTCACCGCCGGCACTGCACTCGCCCAGGCCTACCCGAACAAGCCCATCACCATGGTCGTGCCCACGGCCACCGGTGGCACGACCGACCTGTCGGCCCGCATGCTGGCCCAGGCCCTGACGCCGGTGCTGGGCCAGTCCGTGGTCGTGGACAACAAGGGAGGCGGCAACGGCGCCATCGCGGCCGCCATCGTCAAGCGCGCGCCGGCCGACGGCTACACGCTGCTCATGCAGTACTCGGGCTACCACGTGATCTCGCCGCATCTCACCAAGGTGCACCAGTGGGAGCAGACCGACTTCCAGCCCGTGGCCAACGTGATCTCGGCGCCGCAGATCATCGTGGTGCGCGAGGGCCTGCCCGTGAAGACGCTGGCCGAGCTCATCGCCTACGCCAAGGCCAACCCGGGCAAGCTCAACTACGCTTCCTCGGGCAACGGATCGCTGCAGCACGTGACAGGCGCCATGCTCGAGCAGCAGGGCGGCATCAAGATGGTCCACGTGCCCTACAAGGGCACGGGCCCGGCGCTGCAGGACCTGCTGGGTGGCCAGGTCGACCTGACCTTCGGCACGGCGCCGCCCTTCATGCCGCACATCCAGGCCGGCAAGCTGCGCGTGCTGGCGGTCACGGGCAAGCAGCGCCTGGCCAGCCTGCCCGACGTGCCGACCACGGCTGAAGCCGGCCTGCCCAAGGTCGACGCCACCTCCTGGTTCGCGCTGTTCGCGCCGGCCGCCACGCCCAAGGCCGTGGTCGACAAGCTTGTGGCCGATGCGCGCACCGTGGTGCAGAGCGCCGAGTTCCGCAAGAAGGCCGAAGAGCAGGGCGCCACCGCCGACTTCCAGGACCCGGCGCAGCTGGGCGCCAAGGTCAAGGCCGACCTGGCCGGCTGGGCCGAGGTGGTCAAGAGCGCGCGCATCGAGGCCGAGTAGCACCACGGGCCGGGCGGTGGCGAGGGCACGGCCACAATACGGCCATGCCCTCGATGCATTCCGATGAACTGCTCGCCCAGGTGGCCGCGCTGCCGGCGCTGCCGGGCGTGTACCGCTATTTCGACGCTGCCGACCAACTGCTCTACGTCGGCAAGGCGCGCGACCTCAAGAAGCGCGTCTCCAGCTACTTCCAGAAGACCCACGGCGGCACGCGCATCGGCCACATGGTGGCCAGCATCGCGCGCATGGAGACCACGGTGGTGCGCTCCGAGGCCGAGGCACTGTTGCTCGAGAACAACCTGATCAAGGCGCTCTCGCCCAAGTACAACATCCTCTTCAGGGACGACAAGAGCTACCCCTACCTCAAGATCACGGCGGCCGGCCCGACCGAGCTGTCAACCTCGCGCCAGACAGCGCCGTCCGACTTCCCGCGCGTGGCCTACTACCGCGGCGCGGTGGACAAGAAGCACCGCTACTTCGGCCCCTTCCCGAATGCGTGGGCGGTCAAGGAGTCCATCCTGCTGCTGCAAAAGGTGTTTCGCCTGCGCACCTGCGAGGACACGGTCTTCATGAACCGCACGCGGCCCTGCCTGCTCTACCAGATCAAGCGCTGCTCGGGGCCTTGCGTGCACTTGATTGCGCCGGGCGACTATGCCGAGGACGTGCGCAACGCCGAGCGCTTCCTCGATGGCGAAACCCAGCAGGTGCTGCAAGGCCTGGAGCAGCGCATGATGGCCCACGCCGAGAAGCTGGAGTTCGAGAAGGCGGCCGAGCTGCGCAACCAGATGGGCGCGCTGTCGCGCGTGCTGCACCAGCAGTCGGTGGACACGGGGTCGGACAAGGACGCCGACATCCTGGCCGTCAAGGTGCAGGGCGGGCGTGCCTGCGTGAACCTGGCCATGGTGCGTGGCGGTCGCCACCTGGGCGACAGGCCCTATTTCCCGAGCCATGTGGACGATGCCGTGGCGCTGCAGGCGGACGAGGCTGAGAGCGACGCCGAGGCCGCTGCGCCGGTCGAGGTGCAGGTGCTCGAGGCCTTCATCGCCCAGCACTACACCGGCGTGGCCGTACCGCCGCTGCTGATCACGAGCGAGGCCGTGTCCAAGGACCTGATCGCCGCGCTCTCGGCCGACAGCGGGCAGCGCGTGACCGCCCAACACCAGCCGCGCGAGCAGCGGCGCCAGTGGCTGGAGATGGCCGAGAAGAATGCCGCCCTGCAACTGGCCCGCCTGCTGGCCGAGGAGGGCTCGCAACAGGCGCGCACGCGTGCGCTGGTCGAGGCGCTGGATTTGGCGCCGGATGCGCTCGAGCAGTTCCGCATCGAATGCTTCGATATCTCGCACACCGCGGGCGAGGCGACGCAGGCCTCCTGCGTGGTGTTCCAGAACCACAAGATGCAGAGCTCGGAGTACCGGCGCTTCAAGATCGAGGGCATCACCGGTGGCGACGACTATGCCGCGATGCGCCAGGTACTCACGCGGCGCTACGCCAAGTTCTCGCCGCAGGCGCTGGCCGAAGTGGCGGCCGCGCAGCCGCAGGCCGAGGGCGCCGCGCCCGCCGCGGTCCCGCCCACGGCCCGCATGCCGGACCTCGTGCTGGTCGACGGCGGCCGGGGCCAGGTGTCCATGGCGCGCGAGGTGTTCGAGGCCCTGGGCCTGCCGATTGGCCTCATCGTCGGCGTGGAGAAGGGCGAGGGCCGCAAGGTCGGGTTGGAGGAACTCGTATTCGCCGATGGCCGGCCCAAGGCGCAGCTGGCGCGCGACTCGGCCGCGCTGATGCTGGTGGCGCAGATCCGTGACGAGGCCCACCGCTTCGCGATCACCGGCATGCGCGCGGCGCGCGCCAAGGTGCGCACGGGCGGCAGCCGCATCGAGGAGATCCCCGGCATCGGCCCCAAGCGCCGGGCCCGTCTGCTGCAGCGGTTTGGCGGCGTGCGCGGTGTGGCGGCGGCCAGCGTGGACGACATCGCCACCGTCGACGGTGTCTCGCGCGAACTCGCCGAACGCATCTACAAAGCCTTGCACTGAGAACGCCGACCCGCGCCCGGACGGCGCACGGTCGCATGCCACAATGCCCGCCATGTTCTGGACGATTCCCACCATCATGACGTGGACGCGCATCATCGCGATCCCGCTCATCGTGGGGGTGTTCTACCTGCCGCTGCCGGCGGCCACCTGCAACTTGATCGCCACCGTGCTGTTCGTGCTGTTCGCAGCCACCGACTGGCTCGATGGCTACCTCGCGCGCAAGCTGAACCAGACCTCGGCCTTCGGCGCCTTCCTCGATCCCGTGGCCGACAAGTTTCTGGTCTGCGCGAGCCTGCTGGTGCTGGTGCATCTGAACCGGGCCGACGTGTTCGTCGCGCTGATCATCATCGGCCGCGAGATCGCGATCTCGGCGCTGCGCGAATGGATGGCACAGATCGGTGCCTCGCGCAGTGTGGCTGTGCACATGATCGGCAAGCTCAAGACCACCGTGCAGATGGTCGCCATTCCCTTCCTGCTCTACGACGGCCGCTTGCTCGGCTTCATCGACACCGCGCTGTGGGGCATCGTGCTGATCTGGATCGCCGCCGTGCTGACGGTCTGGTCCATGGTCTATTACCTGCAAAAGGCCATCCCCGAGATCCGGGCACGCGCACGATGAGCCTTCCCGCCGGTTGGCTGCGCTCCATGCCGGTGGTCTTCGTGCTGATCTGGAGCACCGGCTTCATCGTGGCGCGCTATGGCATGCCGCAGGCGCCGCCGTTCAAGTTCCTGGCCATGCGCTTCGGGCTGGCCGTGCTGTGCTTCGGCGTCTGGGCGCGGCTGGCGCGGGCCACCTGGCCGGCCGGGCGGGGCCAATGGGCCCATCTCGCGGTGACCGGCATGCTCATGCATGCGGGCTATCTGGGCGGCGTCTGGGCGGCCGTCAAGCTCGGCATGGGGGCGGGGTTGGTGGCCTTGCTGGTCGGCCTGCAGCCCGTGCTGACGGCCGTGTGGGTCGCCTCGCGTGGCGGGCAGGTGGCGCCGCGCCAATGGGCCGGGCTGGCGCTGGGCTTCGGTGGCCTGGCGCTGGTGGTCTGGCAAAAGCTGGGCCATGGCGAGGTCGGCAGCCACAACCTGGCGCTGGCCCTGTTCGCGCTGGCCAGCATCACGGTCGGCACGCTCTACCAGAAGCGCTACCTCGAGCCCTGCGCCGTGCCCACGGCCAACTGCGTGCAGAACCTCGCGGCGCTGCTGGCCACGCTGCCGCTGGCGCTGGCGTTGGAAAGCGAAGCGATCCGCTGGAACGCCGACTTCGTCGGTTCCATGGCCTGGTCGGTGCTCGTGCTCACGCTGGGCGGCAGCTCGCTGCTGTACCTCATGATCCAGCGCGGTGCCGCCACCGCCGTGACCAGCCTGCTGTACCTCGTGCCGCCGACGACCGCGCTGATGGCGTGGGGGCTGTTCGGCGAACCCATCACCGTTTTCACCCTGGCCGGCACCGCGTTGACGGCCTTCGGCGTGGCGCTGGTCGTGCGCCCGCCGGCCACCACCAAGAGGAGCACACCATGAGCAAGAAACGCATCGCCGTGATCGCTGGCGACGGCATCGGCAAGGAAGTCATGCCCGAGGGCCTGCGCGTGATGGAGGCGGCCGCCAGCCGCTTCAACATCGATCTGCACTTCGACCACTTCGATTTTTCGAGCTGGGACTACTGCGAGAAGCACGGCAAGATGCTGCCCGACGACTGGAAGGAGCAGATCGGCGGTCATGACGCGATCTACTTCGGCGCTGTGGGCTGGCCGGAGAAGATCGCCGACCATGTGTCGCTGTGGGGCTCGCTGCTGCTGTTCCGCCGCGAGTTCGACCAGTACATCAACCTGCGGCCAGCCCGCCTGATGCCCGGCATCGTGGCGCCCGTGGTGCGGCGCGACGGCAGCGCCCGCGCGCCCGGCGAGATCGACATGTACATCGTCCGCGAGAACACCGAGGGCGAGTACTCCTCGATCGGCGGTCGCATGTACGAGGGCACGCCGCGCGAGATCGTGATGCAGGAGACCGTGATGTCGCGCCATGGCGTGGACCGTGTGCTCAAGTTTGCGTTCGAGCTCGCGCAGTCGCGCCCCAAAAAGCATCTGACCAGTGCCACCAAGTCCAATGGCATCGCCATCACCATGCCGTACTGGGACGAGCGCGTGGCGGCCATGGCCAAGGCCTATCCGGAGGTCAAGCTCGACAAGTTCCACATCGACATCCTGACCGCGCATTTCGTGCAGCGGCCCGACTTCTTCGACGTGGTGGTGGCCTCCAACCTGTTCGGCGACATCCTGTCCGACCTGGGCCCGGCCTGCACCGGCACCATCGGCATCGCGCCCAGCGCCAACCTCAATCCGGACCGCACCACGCCCTCGCTGTTCGAGCCCGTGCACGGTTCTGCGCCCGACATCGCGGGCAAGGCCATCGCCAACCCGATCGGCCAAATCTGGTGCGGCGCGATGATGCTGGAATTTCTGGGTCACAAGGACGCGCACGACGCCGTGCTCCAGGCCATCGAGTCCGTTCTCCAGCCCGGCAGCGGTGCGCCGCGCACGCCGGACATCGGCGGCAAGGCCTCGACCTCGGACCTTGGCGAGGCCATCGCGCAGGCCCTCTGATCAAGCCGGCAATGTGGTCAATGCACCCGTGTGCAAGCGGCCTCAGCCGCCTTGCAAATGCGTCTAGAATCCGCGTCCGCGCCGCCTGAGAGACCATGCCCTGCATGCCGTTGTGAGACGGTGGCGGCGGGCCTTGACGCCGCAACAATTCGTATCCACTCCCCTTGCCAGATGCGCGCCGCTTCTCGTGCGGGCCGTGGAAACATTTCGTGTCGAATCCGACCACACAACCCAAGTGAGGGGCACTTCGTGAACAAGACTGAACTCATCGAACACATCGCCAACAACGCCGACATTTCCAAGGCTGCCGCCACGCGCGCCCTGGAGTCGACCATCGAGGCGGTCAAGAAAACCCTGAAAAAGGGTGGCACGGTGTCTCTGGTGGGCTTCGGTACGTTCGCTGTCGGCAAGCGCGCAGCCCGCACGGGCCGGAATCCCCGCACCGGCGCGGCGATTAAAATCAAGGCCGCCAAGGTGCCCAAGTTCCGTCCGGGCAAGGCGTTGAAGGACGCCTTGAACTGATCCGATTGCAGTGGGGTGCTTAGCTCAGTTGGTAGAGCGGCGCCCTTACAAGGCGTAGGTCGGCGGTTCGAGACCGTCAGCACCCACCACCCACTCCGGCCAAGGCGAACGATCCGTTCGCCTTTCGTATTTCTGCGAGACCATTTTCATGTTCGATTTCGTCCGCCAGCACACCAAGATCATGATGGGGCTGCTGTTCCTGCTGATCATCCCGTCGTTCGTGTTCTTCGGGCTGGAAGGCTACACGCGGATGAACGAAGGCGGCCAAGTCGTGGCGCGCCTGGCTGGCTCGGAGATCAAGCAGGCCGAGTGGGACTTTGCGCACCGCAACGAGGTGCAGCGCATGCTGGCGCAGACGCCCAACCTGGATCCGGCTCTGCTGGATTCGCCCGAAGCCAAGTACGCGACGCTGGAGCGTCTGGTGCGTGACCGCGTGCTGGCCGTCGCGGCCGACGAAGCCCACCTCGTGACCAGCGATGCCCGTCTCGCGCGTGCGCTGCAGGAAGACCCGGCCATCGCCAGTCTGCGCAAGCCCGACGGCAGCCTGGACGTGGAACGCTACCGCCTGCTCGTGGGCGCGCAGGGCATGACGCCCGAGATGTTCGAGGCCAATGCGCGCCGGCAGATCTCCACGCGCCAAGTCATGGGCGGCGTGGGCGAGTCGGCCTTCGGCGTGGCCGCTGCGGCCGATGCCACTTTCGGCGCCTTCCTGCAACGGCGCGAAGTGCAGGTGGCGCAATTCCCGGCCGGCGACTTCAGCGCCGGGCTCCAGCCGACCGAGGCCGAACTCGAGGCCTGGTACAAGGACCACGTGGCGCAGTTCCGCGCGCCGGAGCAGGCCAAGATCGAATACGTGGTGCTGGACCTGGACGCCGTGAAGAAGAACATCGCGGTGAACGAGGACGACCTCAAGACCTTCTACACGCAGAACAATGCCCAGCTGGCCGGCAAGGAAGAACGCCGCGCCAGCCACATCCTGGTCAACGCGCCCAAGAGCGCCTCGGCCGATGAGCGCGCCAAGGCCAAGGCCCGTGCCGAGGAGTTGCTGGCCGAGGTGCGCAAGAACCCTGGCAGCTTCGCCGACGTGGCCCGCAAGAACTCCGACGACAAGGGCTCCGCGGCCAGCGGCGGCGATCTGGACTACCTGGTCCGCGGTGCGATCGACAAACCCATTGCGGACGCCATCTTCGGCCTGGCCAAGAAGGGCGACATCAGCGACGTGGTGGAGTCCGACTTTGGGTACCACGTGATCCAGTTGACCGACATCCGCGCACCCAAGGTGCCGAGCTTCGCCGAGATGCGCGCCCAGTTGGAGGGCGAGCTGCGCACCCAGCAGGCACAGCGCCAGTTTGCCGAGACGGCAGAGACCTTCACGAACACGGTCTATGAACAGTCCGACAGCCTCAAGCCCGTGGCCGACAAGCTCAAGCTGCAGATCCAGACCGCCACCGTCACGCCGGTGCCGGCCGCTGGCGCCACTGGCCCGCTGGCCAATGCCCGTCTGCTCGAGGCCGTGTTCTCGGCCGACGCCACGCAGCAAAAGCGCAATACCGAGGCCATCGAGATCGGCACCAACCAGCTGGTGTCCGCGCGCGTGGTCGAGCACAGCCCGGCCCGCACGCAGGCGCTGGCCGAGGTGAAGGACCAGGTCCGCGCGCGCTGGATCGCCCAGCGCGCGGCCGAACTCGCCAAGCAGAAGGGCGAGGCCCAGCTGGCCGAATGGAAGACGCAGGGCGACAAAGCCAAGCTGCCGGCGGCCGTGACCATCGCCCGCGACGACACACACCAGTTCCCGGCCAAGCTCATCGATGCCGCCCTGCGCGCCGATCCGGCCGCCTTGCCGACGCTGCTCGGTGTCGACCTGGGCGAGCAGGGCTATGCGGTGGTGCGCGTCGACAAGATCGCGCCCCCGCGTGCGCTGCCGGCCGAGGCTGAGCAGCAGGTGCGCCAGCAATACGCCCAAGCCTGGGGCGCGGCCGAGACCGTGGCCTACTACAACCTGCTCAAGGAGCGGTTCAAGGTCCGCATGGAAGTTTCGGCGCCTGCGGGCACGCCAGCCCAATGAGGCTGAAAGCTGGGCTATAATGTTGAGCTTTCGTGGTGGCTGTAGCTCAGTTGGTAGAGTCCCAGATTGTGATTCTGGTTGTCGTGGGTTCGAGCCCCATCAGTCACCCCACCGAATTGCCGTGAAGCTTGCTTGAGGCAGGCCCAGCGGCCAGATGCCTGACCTTCCGAAGGTCAGGCATTTTTTTTTGGCCGCATGCACGGCAACGCCGCGCAGTTGCGCATTCGACGCAACAGTAAACGCAAGACTTGGCTGGTGTACCGCACAGATGTGCTAGTGTGCGTTGTTGCGTCAAGATCCTGCGGTCCACTGGCCGCGGGCGTGCCACATGGGAGAACGAGCTTGAGCAGCAGTGGGCATCCATCGGACCAATATGCCATCGAAGGCGGGTCGGAGGCGGACCACTTTTACCTCGACGATGGCGCCGAGGCGCCGGGCCTGCAAGGCATGCCTGCCGAACTCGTGGCGGTGTTCGACAACCTGCCCGTCATGGTCTGCTGCATGGACTTCGGCGCGGAGGTGCCGGTGCTGTACTGGAACCGCGAGTGCGAGCGCTGCTCGGGCTACAGCGCTGCCGAGATCGTGGGCAACCCCGGCGCCTTGCAGCTGCTCTATCCCGAGCCCCTGTACCTGGCGCGCAAGACGGCCGACATCCTGGCCCAGGGACCGCATTTCCGCGGGCTCGAGTGGACGCTGACCAGCAAGGCCAACGGCAAGCGGCGCATCGCCTGGTCCTCGGTCGAGGGTTTGGCGGTGCAAGGCGGGCAGCGCTGGTGTCTGGGCCTGGACATCACGGCCCATTCGGAGTCGCATCGGCTTCTGCGCGACCGCGACAAGCTGCTGACCTCGGTATTCCGCCATCTGCCGGACATGGTCTACCTCAAGGACGGCGAAGGCCGATGGCTGTTGGCCAACCCGACCGCGCGCGCCGTGCTGGGCCTGGCCGAGCAGGAGGGCCGCAGCGCGAGCAGCCTGGAGGTGGTGGAGCCCAGCCGCCCCGCTGCCATCGACCTGGACCACAGCGCACTGACCGAGGAGGCGACCTGGCAGTCCGGCCGACTCTCGCACGTGCAGGAGGCCAACGACGATGGCCACGGCAACCTGCGCTACTACGACGTGATCCGCGTGCCGACCTTCGGCCGGCGCGGCCAGCGCCTGCATCTGCTGGTGGTGCGGCGCGACGTGACCGACCAGCGCGTCGCGGCGACCAAGCTGGAACTGGCCGGCCGCGTGCTGGAGCAGAGCACCGACGGCATCATCATCACCGACGCAGACAACCGCATCATCATGGTCAACGCGGCCTTCGCCGAAATCACCGGCTACCAGGTCGAGGAGGTGCTGGGACGTGACCCCAGGTTCCTGGCCTCCGGCCAGCACGACAAGGCCTTCTATGCGCAGATGTGGGCCGTGCTGGCCGAGCAGGGCCGCTGGAGCGGCGAGATCTGGAACCGGCGCCGCAACGGCGAGGTGTATCCGCAGTGGCTGAGCCTATCGGCGCTGCGCCAACGCGCCACCGATGAGATCACGCACTACGTCGCGGCCTTCTCCGACCTGAGCTCGCGCAAGGCAGCAGAGGAGAAGATCGCCTACCTCGCCAGCAAGGATGTGATCACGGGCCTGCCCAACCGCGCCCAGGCGACCTTGCAGGCCAGTCTCGCGCTCAAGCATGCCGAGCTCGGGAACGACCGCGTGGCCCTGATCGTCATCGACGTCGACAACTTCAAGAACCTCAACGACTCGCTGGGCCACAGCGTGGGCGACCAGCTGCTGCGTGAGATCGGCGCGCGCCTGCTGGGCCAGGCGCGCGAGCGCACCATGGTCGGCCGCCTGAGCGGCGACGAGTTCATGGTGCTGCTCTCCGGCGTGCACAGCACGACCGAGGCTGCCCATGCCGTGCGCGCGCTGATGGACCTGCTGGGCCAGCCGGTGGTGCTGGGCGATCTGCCGGTGAACGTCTCCGTCTCGGCCGGCATCGCCATGTTTCCGAGCGACGGCACCGACTTCGACACGCTGTTCGGCCGCGCCGACGCGGCCATGTTGGCTGCCAAGCGCAAGGGCCGTGCGGCCTACCAGTTTGCCAGCGCGCTCATGAACGAAGCGGCCATCGACCGGCTGCAGATCGAGACCTCGCTGCGCCGCGCCATCGAACAGCAGACGCTGCGCCTGGAGTACCAACCGCTGGTGCACCTGGCCAGTGGGCGCATCGTCGGTGCCGAGGCGCTGTGCCGCTGGGACGATCCAGAGCGTGGCGCCGTGCCACCCGGCCTGTTCATCCCCATCGCTGAGGACTGCGGCTTGATCGAGGCGCTGGGCGGTTGGGTGCTCAAGACGGCGGCACTGCAGCTGCGCGCGTGGCACGATGCCGGCCACACCGAACTCATGATGGCCGTGAACCTGTCTGCGCGACAGTTCCAGCGCGGTGTGGTGTTGCAGCAGGTGGAGGACGCGCTCGTCACATCCGGCATCGCGCCCGACCGCCTCGAACTGGAACTGACCGAGACCGTGCTGCTGCACGACGGCGACGCGGTCATGGCCACGCTGCGCCGGCTCAAGGCACTGGGCACCAAGCTCTCGATGGACGATTTCGGCACGGGCTACTCCAGTTTGGCCTATCTGCGCCGCTTCAAGTTCGACAAGATCAAGATCGACCGCTCCTTCGTCTGCGATCTGATCGACGACCCGGACAACGCCGCCATCGTGCGCGGCATCATCTCACTGGCGCAGAGCCTGGGGTTGTCGGTGCTGGCCGAGGGCGTGGAGACCGAGGCCATCGCCCAGCGCCTGAAGCATCTGCAATGCACGTTCGCGCAGGGCTACCTGTTCGACCGGCCGCTGCGGCCGGAGGACTTCGGCGTGCGGCTCGGCCCGCCCTGAAGCCGCCTCAGGCGCCGGGGTTCACGAGCACCAGCTTGCCCTTGACGCCGCGCGAGCCCATGTGGGCGTAAGCGGCTTTCAGTTCGGACATGGGCATGGTGCTGTCGATGACGGGCTTGATCTTGCCCTCGGCGTACCACCGGGCCAGCTCGGCCAGGGCCGCAGCGCTGGCCTTGGGCTCGGCGCGCGAGAAGCCGCCCCAGAACACGCCGACGATGGACGCGCCCTTGAGCAGCGCCAGATTCAACGGCAGCGAGGGGATGGGCCCCGAGGCGAAGCCAACCACCAGGTAGCGGCCGCGCCAGGCGATGGAGCGAAAGGCCGGTTCGGCAAACTCGCCGCCTACGGGGTCGTAGACCACGTCAGGGCCCTTGCCGTCTGTGAGTTTCTTGATTTCGTCGCGCAGGCTGCCTGAAGCGGTGTGCTCGCTGTAGTTGATGGTCGCATCCGCACCCAGCGAGCGGCACAGCGCGCATTTCTCCTCGCTCGATGCGGCGGCGATCACGCGCGCGCCCATGGCCTTGGCGATCTGGATCGCCGAAGTGCCCACTCCGCCGGCCGCGCCCAGTACCAGAACGGTTTCGCCCGCCTTGAGCTGTGCGCGGTCCACCAGCGCATGGTGCGAGGTGGCGTAGATCATGATGAAGGCCGCCGCATCCACGTGCGGGAAGCCCGCCGGCAGCGGCATGCAGGTGGCGGCCTGCGCCAGCGCGTGGGTGCCGAAGCCGCCGGTGCCGGCCAGGCAGGCCACGTTCTGGCCCACCGTGAGGTTGCCCACCCCTTCGCCCACGGCCTCCACCACGCCCGCGAATTCCGAACCCGGCACGAAGGGCAATTCGGGCTTCATCTGGTACTTGTTCTGCACGATCAGCAGGTCGGGAAAGTTCAAGCTGGCCGCGTGGATGCGCACCAGCACCTGGCCGGGGCCGGGCTGCGGCGTCGGCAATTCCTTCCAGACCAATGCGTCCACGCCCACCGGGTTCTCGCACAACCATGCCTGCATCTCGTGTCTCCTTGCGTTCAGCCTTGAGGGATGGGGCGCATGATAGGCGGCGCTCCGGCCGCGCCGGGCGGCGCTTTGTCCCGCCCGTGACGGCTGCGGCACGTACAGGCCGCCCCCTACAATGCCGGCACTTCGAGCCATGCCCATGAAGATCCTGATCTGCAACGACGATGGTTACCAGGCACCCGGCGTCGCGGCGCTGTACGAGGCGCTCAAGGACGTCGCCGACGTCGAGGTCATCGCCCCCGAACAGAACAACAGCGCCAAGTCCAATGCCTTGACGCTGAACGCGCCGCTTTACGTCCACCAGGGCGCCAACGGTTTCCGCTACGTCAACGGCACACCAGCCGACTGCATGCACATCGCGCTGACCGGGCTGCTCGGCTACCGGCCCGACCTGGTGGTTTCGGGCATCAACAACGGCGCCAACATGGGGGACGACACCATTTATTCGGGCACCGTCGGCGCAGCCATGGAGGCCTATCTGTTCGGCATCCCCGCCGTGGCCTTCTCGCAGACCGAGAAGGGCTGGCAGCACCTGGACGCTGCCGGCGCCACGGCCCGCGCGCTGGTGCAGCAACTGATGCAACAGCACGCCGTGGGCGACGCGCCCTGGCTGCTCAACGTGAACATTCCGAACCGGCCGCTGGACCAGCTCAAACCGGCCAAGGTCTGCCGGCTCGGCCGGCGCCACGCGGCCGAGCGCGTGATCACCATGGACAGCCCCCGCGGCGAAACCATGTACTGGATCGGCGGCGCCGGGGCGGCCAAGGATGGCGCTGACGGCACGGATTTCCACGCCACCGCCCAGGGCCATGTGTCCATCACGCCCTTGCAGGTGGACCTCACCGACCATCCGCGGCTGGCCCACTGGACGGACCTGCTCGCGGGTGTAACGGGCGGGTCGCGCTCCGCGGCGTGATGGGCACGCGTCCCAGCTTTCCCGCGCGTTTGAACAACGGCCCGGCACCCGTGGCGTCGCCCACGCGCCCGCGGCCCAAGCCGCCGGTGACAGCGCCCGTGTCGGCCCGGGCCGATTTCAGCGCCATGCGCCAGCGCATGGTGCGTCGTCTGGCCGCAGGCGGCGTGCAATCGGCGGCCGTGCTGGCCGCCATGGGCACGGTCGAACGCGACCGCTTCATCGACAGTGCACTCGTGGCCCAGGCCTACGAAGACACCAGCCTGCCGATCGGCTTGAACCAAACCATCTCCAAGCCCAATGTGGTGGCGCGCATGTGCGAACTGCTGCTGGGCGCTGAGCTCGCGCGCGAGGGCAAGCCCGCGCGCGTGCTTGAGATCGGCACGGGCTGTGGCTACCAGGCGGCCGTGCTGTCGCTCTTGGCGCGTGAGGTCTACAGCATCGAGCGCCTGCGCGGCCTGCACGAGAAGGCGCGCGAGAACCTGCGCCCGTTCCGGCTCCCCAATGTGCACCTGTTGTTTGGCGACGGCATGGCCGGCTACGCGAAGGGCGCGCCTTATGCGGCCATCATCGCCGCCGCCGGTGGCGAGGCCGTGCCGCAGGCCTGGCTGGACCAGCTGGCCGTCGGCGGCCGGCTGGTGGCGCCGGTAGCCGGGCAGGGCGGGCAGCAGGCCCTGGTGGTGATCGACCGCACGGGCCAGGGACTGCGCCAGCAGCTGCTCGAGGCCGTGCATTTCGTGCCTTTAAAATCCGGCGTTGCTTAAACGGAGTGCGTACATGGTGTTGGGCGTAGGGCGGCGATGGCACGGGGTGGTGGCGCTGATGGTGGCGTTGGCCCTGAGTGCGTGCGCGAGCCGCAATGTGCCTGTGCGCGGTGCACCGGTGGAAAACCGTGGCACCAGCGCAGGCGAACAGATCGCTACGGCGCCGGCAGAGACGCCGGTCAAACCGGTGGACCCGAATGCGGGCAAACCGGGTTACTACACGGTCAAACCCGGTGACACGCTGATCCGCATCGGCCTGGACACGGGGCAGAACTGGCGCGACATCGTGCGCTGGAACAACATCGAGAATCCCAACCTGATCGAGGTCGGACAGGTGTTCCGCGTGGTGCCGCCGGGCGCCCATGTGGCGGAGAGCGGTGTGGTCACGCGGCCCGTGGCACCTTCCAGCAGCGCGCAGGCGACGCCGCTGGGCCCGCCTGCATCGGCCAGCGCGCCGCGGCCTGCCGCGGCGGCGGCTTCGGCGGCGGCGCCGGCTGCCGAACCTGCCCCCGCGCCAGTCGCGCCGCCGGCCGTGGCGGCCACGGGCGGCAGCGACGACATGGCCTTCATCTGGCCGGCAGCGGGCAGCCTGATCGGCAGCTTCGACGAGGCCAAGAACAAGGGCGTAGACCTGGCCGGCAAGGCCGGCGATGCCGTGCTGGCCGCAGCCGACGGCAAGGTGGTCTATGCCGGTGCCGGCCTGCGCGGCTACGGCAACCTGATCATCCTCAAGCACAACAACACCTACCTCACGGCCTACGCCCACAACCAGTCGCTGCTGGTCAAGGAAGACCAGACCGTGCGCAAGGGCCAGAAGGTGGCCGAGATGGGCAACAGCGACGCCGACCGCGTCAAGCTGCACTTCGAGATCCGGCGCCAGGGGCGGCCGGTCGATCCGCTCAGGTACCTGCCGCCGCGCCCGGCGCCGTGACATGAAGAAGCACAACGCATCCAGCCCAGCCCCCGAGCCGGATGCGTTGCAGGCGCCTTCTTCCGCTGCAGAGGCGCCGCTCTCCAGCGACCGAGCGGCCTTGCTGGACGATGTGCCGGTCGACGGCGAGTCCAGCGACATCCTGACGATGTACCTGCGCGACGTGCGCCGTACCGCCTTGTTCACGCCGCAGCAGGAGTTCGAGACGGCCACGCGCGCGCGGGCCGGTGACTTCGATGCCCGCCAGGCCATGATCGAGCACAACCTGCGGCTCGTCGTCAGCATCGCCAAGAACTACCTGGGCCGCGGCGTGCCCATGAGCGACCTGATCGAGGAAGGCAACCTCGGTCTCATGCACGCCATCGACAAGTTCGAGCCCGAGCGAGGCTTCCGCTTCTCGACCTATGCGACCTGGTGGATTCGCCAATCGGTCGAGCGCGCCGTGATGAACCAGGGCCGGGTGATCCGCCTCCCGGTGCACGTGGTGCGCGAGCTCCAACAGGTGCTGCGGGCCCGGCGCACCCTCGAGAACGATTCGGCCTTTCAGGCGTTGCGCCCCGACGGCGTGCGCGTCGACGACGTGGCCGCGCTGCTGGGCCGTGACGTTCAGGAGGTTGCCGAACTGCTGGCGCTGGCCGAGACGCCGCGCTCGCTCGACGCCTCGCTGGACCGTTCTGATGACAGCGGCACGCTGGCCGACACCCTGACCGACGACCAGGCGCCTGACCCGTCCAGCATCACGCACTCGCGCGAGGTCGAGGAACTGCTGGAAACCTGGATCGGCGCGCTGTCCGCGCGTGAGCGCGAGGTGCTGGATGGCCGCTTCGGCTTGCACGACCGCGAGCCGGAAACCCTGGACACGCTGAGCGAGCGGCTGAGCCTCACGCGCGAGCGCGTGCGCCAGATCCAGAACGAGGCGCTGCGCAAGCTCAAGCAGCACCTGGGGCGCAACGGCGTCGACCGCGACGCGCTGCTGTAGCCGCGGCCGGAACGCACGGGACGGCCTGAGACAATCGGGCTATGTCCGACGTTTCCCCCCAAGATTTGGCTGCCCCCCACGATACCGCGCACGATGCCAGTCCGCCGCCGCCCTGGCTGGAGGTGCATGCGGTCGACCTCGAAGCGCAAGGCGTGGCGCGGCGCCCGGACGGCAAGGTGGTGTTCATCGAAGGGGCTTTGCCGACCGAGCGCGTGGTGGCTAACGTGCACCGCAAGAAGAGCCATTTCGAGCATGCGAGCCTGACGGCGGTGCTGCGCGAATCCGCGCAGCGCGTGCAGCCGGCCTGCCCGCATTTCGGCCTGCACGCGGGCGCCTGCGGCGGCTGCAAGATGCAGCACCTGCACGTGGCCGCCCAGGTGGCCGTCAAGCAGCGCGTGCTGGAAGACAACCTCTGGCATCTGGGGCGGCTGCGGCCCGAGCGCGTGCTGCGCCCCATCGAAGGTCCGGCATGGGGCTACCGTGACCGCGGCCGCCTGTCGGTGCGCTACGTGCGCAAGAAGGGTGAGGTGCTGGTCGGCTTCCACGAACGCAAGAGCCGCTATGTGGCCGACATGCGCGAGTGCCGCGTGCTGCCGCCCCATGTCAGTGCGCTGCTGCTGCCCTTGCGCGCCTTGATCGGCGCCATGGACGCGCGCGAGACGCTGCCGCAGATCGAGCTGGCCGTGGGCGCTGACGTGACGGCGCTGGTGCTGCGCCACATGGAGCCGCTCAGCGCGGGTGACATCGCGCAGTTGCGTGCTTTTGCCAGCACCCACGGCGTGCAGTGGTGGCTGCAGCCCAAGGGGCCGGACACCGTGCACTTGCTGGACGAAGGCGGGCCGCAGCTGAGCTACCGCCTGCCCGAGTACGGCATCGAGATGCCCTACCGGCCGACCGACTTCACGCAGGTCAACGCCCACATCAACCGTGTGCTCGTGCACCGCGCGCTGGGCCTGCTGGACGTGCAGCGCGACGAGCGCGTGATCGACTGGTTCTGCGGCCTGGGCAACTTCAGCCTGCCACTGGCGACGCAGGCGCGCGAGGTGCTCGGCATCGAGGGCAGCGAGGCCCTGGTGGCCCGTTCCCGCGACAACTACCAGCGCAACGCGGCAACGCGTGGCAGCCACGGCGCGCTGGCGCCGACGCGCTTCGCCGCGCGCAACCTGTTCGAGATGACGCCTGAGCAACTGGTGGCCGACGGCACGGCGCACAAGTGGCTCGTGGATCCGCCGCGCGAAGGCGCGCATGCGCTGGTCCAGGCGCTGGCCCAACTGCGTCAGGGGCCGGAGCGCGCCGACTGGCAACCGCCCCGGCGCATCGTCTATGTGAGCTGCAACCCCGCCACCTTGGCGCGCGACGCGGGCATCCTGGTCAACGAGGCGGGCTACCGCTGCGTGGCGGCCGGCGCGGTGAACATGTTCCCGCACACCGCGCACGTGGAAAGCATCGCGCAGTTCGAGTTGGTGCCGCGCTGAGGGGCGGGGGTCAGGAGCCGCGCGCGCCGCGGCGTTCGGTCTTGCCCTCGGGTGGGCTGCTGGCCACCGATTCCTCGGTGGTCTCGGCCTTGGGTGAGGGGATCACGGCTTGCACGCCCTCGATCTTGTTCTCGCGCATGTACTGGTCCATTTCACGCCAGCCGGCGAAGATGGCCGCGCGCGGTGCTTTGGGATTGAGCGCATAGCAGTCTTCCAGGGCGCGCAGGGCGTGGCGGCAACCGCCGCCCGTGGCCTTGGCGTCGGCTTCGCGTGCGAGCACCTTGGGGTCGGGGTAGATGCCCGGGATTTCACAGCCCGCCAGCAGCGAGGCGACGCTCAGGATGGCGAGAAGACGTGCAGACATGGGCGGCCTCGTGCAGGGAATGCGTTCATTATCGGCACGGATGTGCGAGACGTTGAGTACTCATTTCGCACAAATGGAAAAGGCCCCGAAGGGCCTTTGTTGCAGTGCAGGAGCGGGTCAGTCGCGCTCGCCGCCCATGATGCCCAGCAGGGCCAGCAGGCTCTGGAACACGTTGAACAAGTCCAGGTACAGGGCCAGCGTGGCGCTGATGTAGTTGGTCTCGCCACCGTCCATGATGCGCTTCAGGTCATACAGCATGAAGGCGCTGAAGATCCCGATGGCGGCGACCGACAGGGCCATCATGCCGGCCGTGGAGCCCACGAACACGTTCACGATGCCGCCCACCAGGAGCACGATGGCGCCGACGAACAGCCATTTGCCCATGGACGACAGGTCGCGCTTGATGACCGTGGCCAGGCTGGCCATGGCCAGGAACACGCCGGCCGTGCCGCCGAAGGCCGTCATGACCAGCTCGGCGCCGTTGAAGAAGCCCAGCACCGCGGCGATCAGGCGCGACAGCATCAGCCCCATGAAGAAGGTGAAGCCCAGCAGCACCGGCACGCCGGCGGCCGAGTTCTTGGTCTTCTCGATCGCAAACATGAAGCCGAAGGCGCCGCCCAGGAACACGATCAGGCCCAGGCCGCCGGTCAGGGCCGCCGTGATGCCGGTGGACACGCCCACCCAGGCGCCCAGCACCGTGGGCAGCAGGCTCAGTGCCAGCAGCCAATAGGTGTTGCGCAGCACCTTGTTGCGCTGCTCTTGGGAAACTTCAAAACCGCCGTAACCGGCGTCGTAAGTGCGGACTTGGTTGGTCATTGGTGGACTCCTCATTGCCTGGATCGGCAGTTGCGGAAATTCTAGGAGGATTCAAGAGGGGGCCTGCAATACCACTAAGGGGTCCGCCCTTATTGCGCCGAAGGGAATTCTGCGGCCGCCTGCGACTGGCAGAAGGCTGGTTTTGTTTATGCTCGCCGCCTTTCCTTTGCAAAGAGCACCATGAAGACCAAGTCCTTTCTCGAACTGTCCGACCTGAAGGCGATTGCCGCCGCCGCCGAAGCCGAGGCGCTCAAGAACAACTGGGCCGTGACCATCGCCATCGTCGACGACGGCGGCCACCTGCTGTGGCTGCAACGCCTAGATGGCGCGCCCGCCGTGTCGGCCCACATCGCCCCGGCCAAGGCCAACACGGCCGCGCTGGGCCGGCGTGAGAGCAAGGTCTACGAGGACATCGTCAACGGTGGCCGCACGGCTTTCCTGAGCGCGCCCGACCTCAAGGGCCTGCTGGAGGGCGGCGTGCCGATCCTGAAGGACGGGCACTGCATCGGTGCCGTCGGCGTGAGCGGCGTCAAGTCCACCGAAGACGCGCAGATCGCGCGCGCCGGCATTGCCGCCATCGGGCTGTAAGCGTTCGGGCGCCAAAAGAAAAGCCGGCCGCACGCGGCCGGCTTTTTCATGGGTGCGGGAAAAATGCGTGGCTGGCGGAGCAACGTCCGCTGGCTGGCAAAAAACGACCCTTGGAGACTGAGGATCAGTCCTGGAGTCGCCCCACGATGAAACTCATTTGGTCAGGATCAGCTTGCCGAGCTTGGTTGTCTGCAGGCGGTAGATCGCGCCGTTGTGCTTGATCTCCACGGCCTTCTGGCCGCGCAGCAGCTCGTGGCTGTCGACGGCCAGAGCGTCCGCCGCGCTGACTTGTGCCATGCCGGCCGCAGCGAAGCGTTGGAGCGCGGCGGCGTTACCGGACATCAGAGGATGGGTGGCTGCGTGCATGGTGTCGTCCCTTGGTCAACTTGCGATGCAGTTAATGATAACGATTCGCAGTTGTTAGTCAAGAAAAGGGGCGAAGTTTTTTCGCCCCTTGCGCTCCAGCGTCGTTCTGTCAGGGCTTGGGTTCGGTGATGAAGCCGATCTTGCGGACGTTGGCCTGCCGTGCGAACGACATGGCCTGGGCCACGCGCTCGTAGCGCACCTCGCGGTCGCCGCGGATGTGCAGTTCGGGCTGCGGCTCCTTGGCGCCCTCGGTCTGAAGGCGCGGCAGCAGTTCCTCGTCGGTGATGCGCGTCTCGTTCCAGTAGTAGCCACCGTCGGCGGCAACGGACAGGCGGATGGTCTCCGGCTTGGCATCCTCCTGTTCGCTGCTGGCGCGGGGCAGGTCGATGTTCACCGCGTGCTTCATCACCGGGATGGTGATGATGA
The DNA here is from genome assembly GCF_007677875.1 of Variovorax boronicumulans. Taxonomy (GTDB): domain Bacteria; phylum Pseudomonadota; class Gammaproteobacteria; order Burkholderiales; family Burkholderiaceae_C; genus Pseudorhodoferax; species Pseudorhodoferax boronicumulans_A. Next base: position 50,827 of record NZ_VEDO01000019.1, read on the forward strand.
AGATGATGAGCAGCACCAGCATGACGTCGACCAGCGGCGTCATGTTGATCTCGTTCATCACCTCGTCGGCGTCGTCCTGGGTGCCGAAGGCCATCTCATGCTCCCTTCTTCATGGCCACGACGTTGGCGGAACCGCCCGTGGCCACGCGCGCGCCGGTCACGAAGTAGGCGTGCAGGTCGTGCGCGAAGCTGTTGAGCTTGTTCAACACCGACTTGTTGCCGCGCACCAGCGCGTTGTAGCCCAGCACGGCCGGAATGGCGACTGCCAGGCCCAGCGCCGTCATGATCAGCGCCTCGCCGATCGGGCCGGCCACCTTGTCGATGGTGGACTGGCCCGACAGGCCGATGGCCAACAGCGCGTGGTAGATGCCCCAGACCGTGCCGAACAGCCCCACGAACGGCGCAGTGGAGCCGACCGAGGCCAGGACCGCCAGGCCCGACTGCATGCGCGCCGTGGTGGCGTCGATGCTGTTGCGCAGCGTGCGCGTGACCCAGTCGCTCACGTCCAGCGTGTCGTGCAGGTGGGCTTTGGTGTTGCGGTGGTGGGCGGTGGCTTCGCGGCCTTCCTCGGCCAGGCGCAGAAAAGGGTTGCTGGGGTCCTTGCCCAGCTTGGCCATGCCGGTGGCGAAGTCCTCGCTGTGCCAAAAGCCGTCGGAGGCATTGGCCATCTTTTTGTAGCGGATGATGTCCAGCGTCTTGATCAGGATCACGATCCAGGAGGCCAGCGACATCGCGAGCAGCATGATGGCCACGCCCTTGGTCACGAGGTCGCCTTGTTGCCAGACGTTGGCGAGGCCGAAATGGGATTCCATGCGTTACTCCAGAAAGAAGAAAAAGATTATTCGAGGACGTAATTGACCGGCGCTTCGTACCACATGGCCTGGACCACGCCGTTGACCTTGCCCGGCACGTAGCGGCATTTCATGACGTATTCCATGGCCGAGCGGTCCAGCCGCTCGAAGCCGCTGGAGCGCTTGATTTCGGCGCGTTCGGGCTGGCCGTTGGTGCCGATCAGCACGCGCACCAGCACCTTGCCCTGTTCGCCCAGGCGCCGGCTGATGGCCGGGTAGACGGGGCTGGGGTTTTGCAGGTAGCTGGCATCGCTGGACGGCAACTGGATCTTGGGCGGAGCCGGCGGTGCGGGCGGCGGCGGCTCGGGCGCCGGCGCGACGGGCTGCTCGATCGGCGGCAGCGGCGCCGGCGGGGCGACCACGCCGGTGGGGGCGGCCGGCGCCGGTGTGGGATCCTGGATCGCCTGCGGCTGCGGCGGTGGTGGCAGTGTCGGCGCCTTGGGCTTGACCACGGGCTTTGGCACCTTGGGCGGCGTCGGTGGGGCCGGCGGCGGTGGAGGGGGAGGCGTCGGCTTGGGCGGCTCGACGAACTGCGCCATGATCTCGACCGGCACGATCACCTCGACGGCGCGGACCAGCAGCCCGCTCTGCAGCGCCCACAGGGCCGCGGCGTGGAAGGCGATCACGCTGCCGACGATGACCGTGTTGCGGCTCAGGCCACTGCGTTCGGGGTAAGTGCTGGAAGCCATAGTGAAAAAGACAGATGCCGAAGCAGGCGCCGACATGGTGCCCACTCCAAGAACGCGCGAAGCGCAGCGTGGCGGCCCGGGCCTATCTGCGGAAGATCCACCAGGCCGAACCGACCACCAAGATCAGGCTACCGCCGAGAGAGAACAGTTCCATGCAGCGCCTTCCGTAGTACCGCTGGCGAGCTTGGGAACCGGGGCGTCGAGACCGCGGTCGTCGGGCCCGACGGCGCTGTGCAAGGCCGCGACGGGGTGCATGCGACTGCACTGGTCGACGACCTCACGGGCGCATCCTTCACAGCGGCCACATTGCGTGGCCACGCCCAGTTCGAGCTGGATGTCGTCGAAGCTCAGACCGGCCCGCACGTGACGGACGATTTCGCGGTCGGAGATCCGGTTGCACACACAGACGATCATGGCGATGAAGGCGGGTTGGCTGGCTGGTGAATGTCATCACGATTATAAATACGAATTCATCGCATTTGTGCAACTTGTTGGCATGAAAACGGTCGCAGCGTAGGGATTTGCGCGTTTCAGGGGCTGCCGGGCCAAAGCATGCGCGGGCTGCAATCTGCAAGGCGGGCGCAACCGCACAAGGCCATCGCGATCTCCAGTTCGTCGCGCAACAGGCGCAGCACGTGCGCCACGCCGACCGCGCCGGCGTTGGCCAGGCCCCAGACCACTGGTCGCCCGACCAGGACGGCACGCGCGCCCAACGCCATGGCCTTGAGCACGTCGGTGCCGCGGCGGATGCCGCCATCCACCAGCACGGGCAGGGCGGTGCCGACGGCGTCGACGATGGGCGGCAATAACGCCGCGGTGGGGGGCATGGTGTCCAAGGTCCGGCCCCCATGGTTGGAAACGATGAGCCCGGCCACCTGCAAGACCGCGGCCTGGCGCGCGTCCTCGGCATGCGCGATGCCCTTGAGCAGCACAGGCAGCCGGCTGATGGACTGCAGCCACTGAACGTCGTCCCAGGTCGGGGCATGGCGCAGCAGCGCGTCGAACATGGCGCTCTGGCCAGGCTCCAGGGCGACGGGCGGCGCCGGCGGCAGTGCCGCCAGATGCACGGCGGCGGCATGGGGTGGCACCTGGAAGCCTGCGCGGCGCTCGCGGTCCCGTGCCCCGCTGGTGGGTGCGTCCACGGTCAGCATCAAGGCCTCGTAGCCGGCCTGCTCGGCGCGCTGAACCAGTTCGCGCGTGAAGCCGCGATCGTGCTGCAGGTAGAGCTGGAACCACAGCGGGCCGCGCGTGGGCTCATGCGCGATGGCGGTGGCAATAGTCTCCAGCGAGGTGCTGGCCTGGGTGCTCAGCACGAGCCCCGCGCCGAGCGCGCAGGCCGCGTGGGCCGTGGCCAGTTCGCCGTCCGCATGCGCCATGCGCTGGAACGCGACGGGCGCCACCAGGATGGGGTGGGCCAGTTCGCGGCCCAGCAGTTGCACACGCGTGTTGCCGCCTTGCAGCGGCCGCAGCACGCGGGGGTGCAGCTGCAGTGCATCCCAGGCCCCGCGGTTGGCGCGCAGCGTGATCTCGTCGCCCGCGCCGCCGCTGAAATAGGCCCAAGCGTTGTCGTCCAGCCGGGTGCGGGCGTGGGCTTCATGGTCGGCCAGCGTGGCCAGCCCGGCGGGGAGGGCGGCGACGCTAGGCACAGGCGGCGGGGCTGCTGGCATGCCGCCAGTATCGCAATGCCGCAGCTCTGCTCCCGCCGGGCGCGTGCGCCGCTTGCGCATGACCTGTCGTCCAGCCAACGCAGCCGCCAGCGGCGAGCAGGCAGGCGGCCAGAAGGGCGAGTGGCGGACCGGCGTGCCTTTCGGGCGAGGGGCAAGATGCGGGTCGTTTGTCACAAACGGCAACGTGCACGGTTGCCGGCAGACGACCCTGCGCCGATTCCTAGCGGGTTGCCCGCATGCTGCGTTGCGGCGACTGCCGCTGCCAATGAAAAACGGCGGGGAGAACCCCGCCGCTGCGATCGGAAGCGTCAGTGCCGCGTCATTCGAGCTCGCCCATCTGGCTTTGCAGGTAGTTCTGCAGGCCGACCTTCTGGACCAGGTCGATCTGGGTTTCCAGGAAATCGATGTGCTCTTCGGTGTCGTCCAGGATGCCCTGCAGCAGGTCACGCGAAACGTAGTCGCGCACGGCCTCACAGTGGGCGATGCCGTCCTTGATCGTGGCCTGCGCGCCATACTCCATCTTGAGGTCGCAGTTCAGCAGCTCGGGCACGTCCTCCCCGACCATGAGCTTGCCCAGGTCCTGCAAGTTGGGCAGGCCGTCCAGCATGAAGATGCGGTCCATGAGCTTGTCGGCGTGCTTCATCTCGCCGATGGACTCCTCGTATTCCTTCTTGGCCAGTTTGTCCAAACCCCAATGCTTGAGCATGCGGTAGTGCAGGAAATACTGGTTGATCGCGGTCAGCTCGTTCTTCAGTTGCGCCTGCAGGTGCGCGATGACTTGGGGATCGCCTTGCATGGGGTATTCCTCTGTTATGCCGGTGTGGGTTGGGTCAAGCGGCGCATTGTCGTGTTTTACGGATGGCGGTCCCAGGCAATGGCCCCGCGTCGGCGGTGTGCCTGCGGCTGACATTGATAGGCGTTCTTGCTCAACACGTGACGGAACGGCAGCGGCGCATTGGCTTTTTCAATGCAGGCCATATTGGCAAACGATTGGTCTCGGGCCAGGGGCCAGGGTTAAAGTTCGGTCTTCGCGAATTTCCCAACTGCCTTAGACAAGGAACAACATGTCTCTGATCAACACGCAAGTCCAACCTTTCAAGACCACCGCCTACGTCAACCGCTCCGGCAAGGGTGAGTTCATCGAGGTGACTGAGGCGAATCTGAAGGGCAAGTGGTCCGTCCTGATCTTCATGCCGGCAGCCTTCACTTTCAACTGCCCGACCGAGATCGAGGACGCTGCCGACAACTACGCCGAATTCCAGAAGGCTGGTGCCGAGGTTTACATCGTGACGACCGACACGCACTTCTCGCACAAGATCTGGCACGAAACCTCCGATGCGGTGGGCAAGGCCAAGTTCCCGCTGGTTGGCGACCCGACGCACGCACTGACCAATGCCTTTGGCGTGCACATCCCGGAAGAAGGGCTGGCACTGCGCGGCACCTTCGTGATCAACCCCGATGGCGTGATCAAGACGCTGGAAATCCACTCCAACGAGATCGCCCGCGACGTGTCCGAAACCCTGCGCAAGCTCAAGGCGGCCCAGTTCACCGCCGCCAACCCTGGCCAGGTCTGCCCGGCCAAGTGGAAGGAAGGCGCCAAGACCCTGACGCCTTCGCTGGACCTGGTCGGCAAGATCTAAGCAGCCGGCAACGGCAGGGCGCGTGCAGCGCCCACCAGCCGGACAGGGTCATGGCGCGCATGCGCCATGCCGTCCGGCTTTTTTTCGCCCGTTCGATCCCCATCTAGAACTCGACACTGAAAGGAATCCACCATGCTCGACGACCAACTCAAAGCCCAGCTCGGCGCCTACCTGGAGCGCGTCACGCAGCCGTTCGAACTGGTGGCTTCGCTGGACGACAGCGAGACCGCGCGCGACATGCGCAGCCTGCTGGAAACGATCCAGAGCCTGCGCAGCGACAAGATCACGCTGCGCTTGGACGGCAATGACGCGCGCAAGCCGTCCTTCAGCCTGCAGCGCACGGGCTCCGGCACGCAGGGCCTGAACCTGCGATTCGCCGGCCTGCCGCTGGGCCACGAGTTCACTTCGCTGGTGCTGGCGCTGCTGTGGACCGGCGGCCACCCGCCCAAGGTCGAGCAGGACGTCATCGATCAGGTCAAGGCGCTGGACGGCGACTACCAGTTCGAGGTCTTCATGGGCCTGGACTGCCACAACTGCCCGGACGTGGTGCAGGCCCTGTCGCTGATGGCCGTGCTCAACCCGCGCGTGAAGACCGTCGTCATCGAAGGCAATGCCTTCCACAAGGAAGTCACCGAGCGCGAAGTCATGGCCGTGCCCATGGTGTTCCTCAACGGCGAAGCGTTCGGCGCTGGCCGCATGTCGCTCGAAGAGATCGTTGGCAAGCTCGACACCGGCGCGGCCGCCCGCGAGGGCGCCAAGCTGTCGGCCAAGGACCCGTACGACGTCCTGATCGTGGGCGGTGGCCCGGCCGGCGCGGCCGCTGCAGTCTATGCAGCACGCAAGGGCATCCGCACCGGCGTGGCGGCCGAGCGCTTCGGTGGCCAGGTCAACGACACGCTGGGCATCGAGAACTACATCTCCATCGTGGAGACCGACGGCCCCAAGTTCGCTGCCAACCTGGAGGCGCATGTGCGCGCCTACGAGGTCGACATCATGAACCTGCAGCGGGCCGATAAGCTGGTGCCGGCGGCCGAACCGGGCGGCCTGGTCGAAGTGCACCTGGCCAATGGCGGCGTGCTCAAAGGCAAGACCGTGATCCTGTCCACGGGTGCGCGCTGGCGCAACGTGAACGTGCCCGGCGAGGCCGAGTACCGCAACAAGGGCGTGGCCTATTGCCCGCACTGCGACGGCCCGCTGTTCAAGGGCAAGCGCGTGTCGGTCATCGGCGGCGGGAACTCGGGTGTCGAGGCCGCGATCGACCTGGCCGGCATCGTGAGCCATGTGACGCTGGTCGAGTTCGCCGAGCAGCTCAAGGCCGATGCCGTGCTGGTGCGCAAGCTGCTAAGCCTGCCCAACGTGACTGTGCACACCAATGCCCAGACCACCGAGATCCTGGGTGCCGACGGCAAGGTCAACGGCCTGCGTTACAAGGACCGCGCGACCGGTGCCGAGCACCTCGTGGCGCTCGAAGGCGTGTTCGTGCAGATCGGCCTGGTGCCCAACACCGAATGGCTCAAGGGCACGGTGGAACTGTCCAAGTACGGCGAGATCATCGTCGACGCCAAGGGCCAGACCTCGGTGCCCGGCGTGTTCGCGGCCGGCGATGCGACCACCACGCCTTACAAGCAGATCGTGATCGCCGCGGGCGAGGGCGCCAAGGCGGCCCTGTCGGCCTTCGATCACCTGATCCGCAGTTCGGCGCCGGTCGCCGCCTGATGCGGCAAGACGGGGCGGCGCTTCAATAGCTGAGGCGCTCCGGCCGCACCTCCTGCAGGATGGTGGTGGCGATCTCTTCGATGGACTTGGTCGTGGTGCTGAGCCAGCGGATGCCGCTGCGCCGCATCATGGATTCGGCCGCGGCGACCTCCATGCGGCAGTTCTCCAGCGACGCGTAGCGCGAGTTGGGCCGGCGCTCGTTGCGGATCTCCGAAAGGCGCTCGGGGTTGATCGTCAGCCCGAACAGCTTGGCGCGGTGCGGCACCAGCGAAGGCGGCAGGTGGTTGCGCTCGAAGTCCTCCGGAATCAGTGGATAGTTCGATGCCTTGAGGCCGTACTGCATGGCCAGGTAGAGCGAGGTCGGCGTCTTGCCGCTGCGCGAAACGCCGACCAGGATCACGTCGGACTGCTGCAGGTCTCGGTCGCTCTGGCCGTCGTCGTGTTCCAGCGAGAAGTTGATCGCCGCGATGCGGTCGTTGTACGCCTGGCTCTTGCTGATGTCGCTGAATCGGCCCACCCGGTGGTGGGATTTGATGCCCAGCTCCACCTCCAGCGGCCGCACGAAGGTGCCGAACATGTCCAGCAGCATGCCGTGACAATGCTGCTCGAAGAATTGCAGCACGTCCACGTTGACGATGGTCGTGAAGACCAGTGGCTTGCGGTTCTCGACCTCGGCCGTGTGATTGATCTGGCGCACCGCCTGGTGCGCCTTGTCGATGGTGTCGACGAAGGGCAGGCGAACGTGCCGCGTCTTCATGTCGAACTGCGCCAGGATGGCGTTGCCGAAGGTCTCGGCCGTGATGCCCGTGCCGTCGGAAATGAAGAATACGGTTCGGGTGGTCATAGGTGCTCCAGAAACTGCGCGGCCATTTTGCAGGAACTGTGCCTACACACCGCGTACGGGCTGGCCCCTACAATGCCGCGCTAATGTCCAAGATTTTCACCATGCGGTGCGCGCACACACAGCAACGACAACGACGTTGCGCCGCCGGCATGGACGACGTTGCTGACGGCGGGGTGTCCTGCGGGCGGCGTGCAGACGGTTTTTCAACCTTCGGAGCTCTCCCATGTCTGCACTCTTTGAGGCGACCGCCCTGGTCGTACCGTTTGAGAACCTGAGAATGACCGACGTCGAGGCGGTTGGCGGCAAGAACGCCAGCCTCGGCGAAATGATCTCGCAGCTGCCCCAGGGCGTGCGCGTGCCCACGGGCTTCGCGACCACCGCCCATGCCTTCCGCCAATTCCTTGCGCACGAAGGCCTGACCCAACGCATCGCCCAGCGGCTCGCCACGCTGGACATCGAAGACGTGCGCGCGCTGGCCGCGGCCGGTGCGGAGATCCGCGGCTGGATCGAGGCGCAGCCCTTCCCGGCCGACCTGGAGCAGGGCGTGCGCGAAGCCTTCGCCAAGCTGTCGGCCGGCAACGAGCAGGCCAGTTTCGCGGTGCGTTCATCCGCCACGGCCGAAGACCTGCCCGACGCCTCGTTCGCTGGTCAGCAGGAGACTTTCCTGAACGTGGTGGGCATCGAGGACGTGCTGCACAAGATGAAGGAGGTGTTCGCCTCCCTCTACAACGATCGCGCCATCAGCTACCGCGTGCACAAGGGCTTCGCCCACGACGTGGTGGCGCTCTCGGCCGGCGTGCAGCGCATGGTGCGCTCCGACCTGGGCGCCGCCGGCGTGATGTTCACGATCGACACCGAGTCCGGCTTCGACCAGGTGGTGTTCATCACCTCCAGCTACGGTCTGGGCGAAACGGTGGTGCAGGGCGCCGTGAACCCTGACGAGTTCTACGCCCACAAGCCCATGCTCAAGGCCGGCAAGAAGGCCGTGATCCGCCGCAACCTGGGCAGCAAGCTGATCCAGATGGTGTTCGCCACGCCCGAGGAAAAGAAGGCCAGCGGCAAGCTGGTCAAGACCGTGGACGTGCCGACCGAGCTGCGCAACCGCTATTCGCTGACCGATGCCGAGGTCGAGCAACTGGCGCAGTACGCCCTCGTGATCGAGGAGCACTATGGCCGCCCCATGGACATCGAATGGGGCAAGGATGGCACCGACGGCCAGCTCTACATCCTGCAGGCCCGTCCGGAGACCGTGAAGAGCCAGCAGGCCGGCAAGGCCGAGCAGAAGTACAAGCTCAAGGGCAAGAGCGCCGTGCTGGCCGAAGGCCGCGCCATTGGCCAGAAGATCGGCACCGGCCCCGTGCGTGTGGTCGAGGGCATCCACCAGATGGACGAGGTGCAGCCCGGCGACGTGCTCGTGACCGACATGACCGACCCGAACTGGGAGCCTGTCATGAAGCGCGCCAGCGCCATCGTGACCAACCGCGGCGGCCGTACCTGCCACGCGGCCATCATCGCGCGCGAGCTGGGCATCCCGGCCGTGGTCGGTTGCGGCGACGCCACCGAGCGCCTGAAGACCGGCACGCTGGTCACTGTGAGCTGCGCCGAGGGCGACACCGGCCACATCTACGACGGACTGCTGGAGACCGAGGTGACCGAGGTCGAGCGCGGCGCCATGCCCGAGATCAAGACCAAGATCATGATGAACGTGGGCAACCCGCAACTGGCCTTCGACTTCTGCCAGCTGCCCAACGGCGGCGTGGGCCTGGCGCGGCTGGAGTTCATCATCAACAACAACATCGGCGTACACCCCAAGGCCATCCTCGACTACCCGAACGTCGACGCCGACCTCAAGAAGGCGGTCGAGTCGGTGGCCCGCGGCCATGCCTCGCCGCGCGCCTTCTATGTCGACAAGGTGGCCGAAGGCGTGGCGACCATCGCCGCGGCCTTCTGGCCCAAGCCCGTGATCGTGCGCCTGTCGGACTTCAAGTCCAACGAATACCGCAAGCTGATCGGCGGCAGCCGCTACGAGCCCGAGGAAGAGAACCCCATGCTGGGCTTCCGCGGCGCGGCGCGCTACATCAGCGCCGATTTCGGCGAGGCCTTCGCGATGGAGTGCCAGGCCTTGAAGCGCGTGCGCAACGACATGGGCCTGACCAACGTGCAGATCATGGTCCCCTTCGTGCGCACCCTGAAGCAGGCCGAGCGCGTGACCGGGCTGCTGGCCCAGCATGGCCTCAAGCGTGGCCAGGACGAGCTCAAGGTCATCATGATGTGCGAGGTGCCGAGCAACGCCATCCTGGCCGACCAGTTCCTGGAGTACTTCGACGGCTTCTCGATCGGTTCCAACGACCTGACCCAGCTCACGCTGGGCCTGGACCGCGACTCCGGCCTGGAGCTGCTGGCCGCCGACTTTGACGAGCGCGACCCGGCCGTGCAGGCCATGCTCAAGCGCGCCATCGACGCCTGCAAGGCCCAGGGCAAGTACGTTGGCATCTGCGGCCAGGGCCCCAGTGATCACCCGGACTTCGCGCAGTGGCTGGCCGACCAGGGCATCGAGTCGATCTCGCTGAATCCGGACACGGTGGTGGCGACCTGGCAGCAACTGGCGCGTTGAAGCGCAAGGTCCGTCCTTTGCACCATCGGGGCGCCTTCGGGCGCCCATTTTTATGAGACAGCCGCGCCGGTGCGTGGCACAGGGGAGACGACGGATTGCTGCGAGGTCTGCTGTTGCTGCTCTGGGCGGTGCTGGCTTTCGGGCCGGCCTGGTTCGCCCGCGACCTCGACGCCACGGTGGCCGGCTGGCCCCTGAACTACTGGCTCTGCGCGCAGGGCGCCGTGCTCGGCTTCATCGCCATCGTGGCGGTCTACGCACGGGCCAGGCGTGGCAGCGAGACCGCCGCGCCGGCCGCCCCTGGCCGGCTGCACCGCATCTTCGGCCTCTACGTGCTGTGCCTGCTGATCTTCCTGGTGGCGATGGCGCTGGCCGAGCAGGCCGGCCTGCCGCGCCCCTGGATCGGCGCGATCTTCCTGTTCTCCAGCCTGGCGCTGTACGCGGGCATCGGCATCTTCTGCCGAACCTCCGATGCCCGCGAGTACTACGTGGCCGGCCGCAGCGTGCCTCCCATCTACAACGGCATGGCGACGGCGGCCGACTGGATGAGTGCAGCGTCCTTTATCAGCCTGGCCGGCGGCCTGTACCTGCAGGGCTTCTCCGGGCTGCCGGGGCAGGCGGGCGGCCTGGCCTACATCCTGGGCTGGACGGGCGGCTTCTGCCTGGTGGCGCTGCTGATCGCGCCGGCCCTGCGCCGCGCCGAGATCTACACCGTGCCCGACTACTTCGCCCAGCGCTTTGGCGGCCGCTGGCCGCGCGTGCTGGCGGCGCTGGCGGCGGTGCTGTGCTCCTTCACCTATGTCGTGGCGCAGATCTACGGTGTCGGCCTGATCGCCTCGCGCCTGACCGGCGTGCAGTTCGAGATCGGCATTTTGCTGGGCCTGGGCGGGGTGCTGGTCTGCAGCTTCCTGGGCGGCATGCGGGCCGTGACCTGGACCCAGGTGGCGCAGTACGTGATCCTGATCCTGGCCTTCCTGATCCCGGTGTCCTGGCTGGCCTACAAGCAGCTGGGCAACCCGGCGGCGCCCTTCGTCTACGGCCCGCAACTGGGCCAGATCGCGGTGCGCGAAGCCGAATTGGCTGCCGCGCCGGCCGAGCAGGCCGTGCTGGCCGAGTTCACGCGCCGCGCCGCCGCCTACGAGGCCATGCTGCGCGACGTGCCCGCCGCGCTCCTGCGGGAGCGCCTTCAGGCGCAGCAGCGCCTGCAGCAGCTGCGCGCGGCCGGTGCGTCCGACGCCGAGCTGCGCCAGGCCAGCCGCGTGCTCAATGCGCTGCCCACCACCGAGCAGGCGGCGCGCGAGCGCTGGACGCGCGCGCTGGCCGAGATGCAGGAACGCGCGCGGCCACTGGGTGGCGTGGCACCCATGGCCCGGCCCTTTGGCGGCAATCCCGAGGGCACGCTGTCAGAGCAGGCCGCTTTTTCGACGGCGCGGCTCAACTTCCTCGCGCTGATGCTGTGCCTGATGCTGGGCACAGCCGGCCTGCCGCACCTGCTCACGCGGTTCTTCACCACGCCTTCGGTGGCTGGCGCGCGCAGCTCGGTGGCCTGGTCGCTGCTGTTCGTCGCCTTGCTCTACATGGCGGCGCCGGCGCTGGCGGTGCTGGTCAAGCACGAGGTGCTCAGCGAACTGGTGGGCAAGAGCTTCGACGATCTGCCGGCCTGGATCGCGCAGTGGGCACGCGTCGATCCCGCGCTGGTCTCGGTGGCCGACGTGAATGGCGACCGCATCCTGCAGTTCGCCGAGATCCGCCTGGGTGCGGACATCATCATGCTGGCCACGCCCGAGATCGGCGGCCTGCCCTACGTGGTCGCCGGCCTGGTGGCGGCCGGTGGCTTGGCAGCGGCCCTGTCCACGGCCGACGGCTTGCTGCTGACCATGGGCAATGCCTTCGCGCACGACCTCTACCTGCAAAGCGGCCGTCGGCGCGTGGGCGCGATCTACAGCGTGGTGTTCTCCAAGTTCGCGCTGCTGATGATGGCGCTGGCCGCTGCCTATGTGGCGGCCTGGCGCTCGGCCGACATCCTGTACCTGGTCACAGCCTCGTTCTCGCTCGCGGCCTCGACCTTCTTTCCGGCGCTGGTGGCCGGCATCTTCTGGCGCCGCAGCTCGCGCGCGGGCGTGGTGGCCGGCATCCTGGCTGGCGCCGGCGTGACGCTGGGCTACATGCTGGCCCACCATCCCTTGGTGCGTGACTGGACCGGTTTCACCGGGCCGGGCCTGTGGTTCGGCATCCAGCCGGCGGCGGCCGGCGTGTTCGGGCTGGCGGCTGCCACATTCGCGATCGTGACGGGCAGTTTGCTCTCGCCAAAGTCCGGGCTATAATGCTCGGCTTTGCCTTGCCACACTGCAGTTGACGCCGCAGGTGGCTCTGGCCCCGAATATCGAGAAGGCGACTTCGAGGGAAGAGGGGCTTCACTCTTAAGGAGAGTTCATGCGTCACTATGAAATCATCCTCATGATCCACCCGGATCAGAGCGAACAGGTTCCGGCCATGCTGGAGCGCTACAAGTCCATGATCACCAACGGTGGCGGCAAGATCCACCGCGTGGAAGACTGGGGCCGTCGTCAACTGGCCTACATGATCAACAAGCTGGCGAAAGCGCACTACCTGTGCGTCAACATCGAGGCCGACCAGGCCGTGATGAGCGAGCTCGAGCACGCCTTCAAGTTCAACGACGCCGTGCTGCGCCACCTGACGGTCCAGATGAAGAAGGCCGAGACCGGCCCGTCTTCGATGATGAAGACCGTCGAGCGCGAGGAAGCCCGCAAGACCCAGCAGGCCGAGACCGCCGGCCAGCATTGAGAACGGCACCGCAGCAGAACCCAACGCGTCTCCGCACGCGGGCTGAGCAGGCATGAACCGCCTGATGCTGACCGCGTCGATCGCCGAACTCAAGGCCCTGCGCCACACCCCGGCCGGCTTGCCCGCCCAGGATCTGGTACTGGAACACGAGTCGGAGGTCGAGGAAGCAGGGCAGACCCGGCAGGTCAAGGCGACCATCCGGGCCGTGGCCTTCGGTGCGGTGGCAGAGCGCATGCGCAAGCAGGTGGTCGGCAGCAGCTGGCGGTTCGCCGGTTTCGTCACCAACCAGCGCGTGGGCAAGGGCCTCGTTCTGCACGTGCAAGAGTTTCAACCAGTTTCAACCGATTCATCAGGAGCCCACCATGGCCGGACCTAGGCGTTTCAACAACAAGGACAAGCGTCCCAAGCGCAACACCCAATCGCTGCTGTTCAAGCGCAAGCGCTTTTGCCGCTTCACCGTGACCGGTGTCGAACAGATCGACTACAAGGACATCGACACGCTGCGCGACTTCATTGCCGAGAACGGCAAGATCATCCCGGCGCGTCTGACCGGCACCCGTGCCTTCTTCCAGCGTCAGCTGAACACGGCCATCAAGCGTGCGCGTTTCCTCGCGATGCTGCCGTACAGCGACCAGCACCGCATCTAAGGAGCGATGACCATGCAAATCATTCTGCTCGACAAGGTCGTGAACCTCGGCAATCTCGGCGAAATCGTCAAGGTCAAGGATGGCTACGCCCGCAACTTCCTGATCCCGACCGGCCGTGCCCGCCGTGCCACCGAATCGGCCAAGGCCGAGTTCGAAGCACGCCGCGCCGAGCTGGAAAAGGCTGCCGCCGCCAAGCTGGCCGAAGCCCAAGCCCAAGGCGACAAACTGTCCGGCACCACCGTCAAGCTGACCCAGAAGGCCGGCGTGGACGGCCGTCTGTTCGGCTCGGTGACCAACGCCGACATTGCCGAAGAGCTCGAAAAGCTGGGCTACAAGGTGGCCAAGTCGCAGGTGCGCATGCCCAACGGTCCGATCAAGACCGTCAGCGACAGCACCGTGAGCGTGGCTCTGCATACCGACGTGGTCGTCGAGATCAACGTCTCGGTGTACGGCGAAACCGCCTGATCCCCGCGGTCTGCTGAAAAGCCGCCAGGCGTGAGCCCGGCGGCTTTTCTTTTTTTCGGCCGCCGTTGCCCACAGCCTGCGGCAGGTAAACCACTGCCGTTCCACCGCTTATGCACAGGCTTGTCCCATGCGGGCAAGGCTGTAGCGGCGTAGCATGCCGCGCTTGTCTTCGAGGTCACCGATGTCCGCCATGTTCTCCATCGACGACGATCCGCAGGATCGCCAGATCGCGCAGCTGCGCGTGCCGCCGCATTCCATCGAGGCCGAGTCCAGCGTGCTGGGCGGCCTGCTGCTGGACAACGCGGCATGGGACCGCGTGGGCGACGTGCTCAAGGACGGCGACTTCTACCGCTACGAGCACCGGCTGATCTTCGCGGCCATCCGCGACCTCGTGAACGCCAACAAGCCGGCCGACGTGATCACGGTCTACGAGGCGCTGCAGTCCGTCGGCAAGGCCGACGACGTGGGCGGGCTGTCCTACCTGAACTCGCTCGCGCAGTTCGTGCCGAGCGCGAGCAACATCCGCCGCTACGGCGAGATCGTGCGCGAGCGCGCCATCCTGCGCAAGCTCGTCACGGCCAGCGACGAGATCGCCACCAGCGCCTTCAACACCCAGGGCCGTGCGGTCGACAAGATCCTCGACGAAGCCGAGCAGAAGATCTTCAACATCGGCGAAGAGGGCGCGCGCAACAAGCAGGGCTTTCAGGCCATGGAGTCGCTGGTCGTCGACCTGCTGGACCGCGTGCAGGAGATGGCCGACCAGCAGAACGAGATCACGGGCGTGCCCACGGGCTTCTACGATCTGGACCGCATGACCTCGGGCCTGCAGCCCGGCGACATGGTGGTGCTGGCCGCGCGCCCTTCCATGGGCAAGACCGCGTTCGCCGTGAACATCGCCGAGCACGTGGCGCTCAACGAAGGCCTGCCCGTCGCGATCTTCTCGATGGAAATGGGCGCGTCCCAGCTGGCCGTGCGTATCGTGGGTTCCATCGGCCGCGTCGACCAGGGCCACCTGCGCAACGGCCGCCTGACCGACGACGAGTGGCCGCGCCTGACCGAGGCCATCGAGAAGCTGCGCAACATCTCGCTGCACATCGACGAGACGCCTGGCCTGTCGCCCAGCGAGCTGCGCGCCAACGCGCGCCGGCTGGCGCGCCAGTGCGGCAAGCTGGGCCTGATCGTGGTCGACTACCTGCAGCTCATGAGCGGCTCCGGCGGCGGCAGCGACGAGAACCGCGCCACCGAACTCGGCGAGATCTCACGGGGCCTGAAGATGCTCGCGCGCGAACTGCAGTGCCCCGTGATCGCGCTGTCGCAGCTCAACCGCAGCGTGGAGCAGCGGCCCGACAAGCGTCCCATGATGTCCGACCTGCGCGAATCCGGCGCCATCGAGCAGGACGCGGACATCATCATGTTCATCTACCGCGACGAGTACTACACCAAGGACGCCTGCAAGGAGCCCGGCGTGGCCGAGGTCATCATCGCCAAGCAGCGCAATGGCCCGACCGGCACCGTCAAGCTCGCCTTCCTGCGCAACCTGACCCGCTTCGAGAGCCTGGCCGCCGGTTACGACGGAGACAGCTACTGATGGCCGCCGCCACCAGGCGCGCGGACGTCATGGCCGCACATGAACGCCTGCGCCAGGGCCCGGCCGGCTTCCTGCGCAGCACGCCGCTGTGGCGCCTGCCCGGCGCGGCACTGGGCCTGGCCTGCGCCGAGGTCTGGCTCAAGCTGGAGCACCTGCAGGTCTCGGGCAGCTTCAAGGCCCGCGGGATGCTGCACCGGCTGCTCGCGCAGCCGATTCCGGCAGCTGGCGTCATCGTCGCCTCGGGCGGCAACGCCGGCATTGCCACCGCCACTGCGGCTCAGGCACTGGGCGCGCGCTGCGAGGTGTTCGTGCCGACCATTTCTTCGCCGGCCAAGCAGGCGCGCCTGCGCGCGCTGGGCGCCGAGGTGCAGGTCGTGGGCGCGGCCTATTCCGAGGCCCTGGCCGCCTGCCTGGCGCGCCAGCAGCAGACCGGCGCGTTGCTGACCCACGCCTACGACCAAGCCGAGGTGGTGGCCGGCGCCGGCACGCTGGCCCGCGAGATCGAGGAGCAGGCCGGCGGCCTGCCCGACAGCCTGCTCGTCAGCGTCGGCGGCGGTGGCCTGATCGGCGGCATCGCGGCCTGGTCCGAAGACCGCTGCCGTGTCGTCGCGCTGGAGCCGGCCCTGGCACCCACGCTGTTCCGTGCGCGTGAAGCTGGTGCGCCCGTCGATGTGGACGTGGGCGGCGTTGCGGCGGATTCGCTGGGCGCCAAACGCATCGGCGCCATCAGCTGGGCCACCACGCAGCAGTACGTGCAGGCCGCGCTGCTGCTCGATGACGACGCCATCCGCCGGGCCCAGCAATGGCTGTGGCGCGAACTGCGCCTGGCGGTGGAGCCCGCAGCGGCGCTCGGCCTGGCCGCACTGCAGAGCGGCGCCTATGTGCCGCGCGCCGACGAGCGCGTGGGCTTGGTGCTGTGCGGCGCGAACGTGGACCTGGCCACCCTGGCCTGAAAACCAGCCACCTAGAATCCAACGATGCTGGACATCACCCTTCTCCGAAAAGACCTGGACGCCGTCGTCGCACGGCTCGAGCAGCGCAAGAGCCCGCAGCCCTACCTCGACGTGGCGGCCTTCAAGGCCCTGGAAACCGAACGCAAGACGCTGCAGACCCGCACCGAGGAATTGCAGGCCAGGCGCAACGCGCTGTCCAAGCAGATCGGCCTGCGCAAGGCCAAGGGCGAGAGCGCCGACGACGTGATGGCCGAGGTCAATGCGCTCAAGGCCGAGCTCGAAGCCTCCGCCGCGCGGCTTGACCAGCTGCAGCCCGAACTCCAGCAACTGCTGCTGGCCGTGCCCAACCTGCCCCACGATAGCGTGCCCGTCGGTGCGGACGAGCAGGGCAACGTGGAGCTGCGCCGCTGGAGCCCCGACGGCCAGGATCCCAAGCCGCTGGCCTTCACGCCGCGCGACCACGTGGACATCGGCACGCCGCTGGGCCTGGATTTCGAGATGGGCGTCAAGCTCTCGGGTTCGCGCTTCACGGTCATGAAGGGCCCCATCGCGCGCCTGCACCGTGCGCTCGCCCAGTTCATGCTGGACGTGCAGACACAGGAGCATGGCTACACCGAGTGCTACGTGCCCTACGTCGTCAACGGCGACAGCATGCAGGGCACGGGCCAGCTGCCTAAATTCGAAGGCGACCTGTTCGCGGCCAAGAAGGGCGGCCAGGAGTCCGAGCCCGTGCCGGACCACCAGGCCCTGTACCTGATACCCACGAGCGAGGTGCCGCTCACCAACTTCGTGCGCGACAGCATCGTGGCCGAGTCCGAGCTTCCGATCCGCCTGACGGCGCACACGCCGTGCTTTCGCTCCGAAGCCGGCAGCGCCGGCCGCGACACGCGCGGCCTGATCCGCCAACACCAGTTCGACAAGGTCGAGATGGTGCAGATCGTGCATCCCGACAAGAGCTACGCCGCCCTGGAGGAGATGACCGCCCACGCCGAAGCCGTGCTCAAGAAGCTCGGCCTGCCGTACCGCGTGCTGTGCCTGTGCACGGGTGACATGGGCTTCGGCGCGGCGCGCACGCACGACCTGGAGGTCTGGCTGCCGGCGCAGAACACCTACCGCGAGATCAGCTCCGTGTCCAACTGCGAGGCCTTCCAGGCGCGCCGGTTGCAGGCACGTTTCAAAAACGCCCAGGGCAAGAACGAGTTGCTGCACACACTCAACGGCTCGGGCCTGGCCGTGGGCCGCACGCTGGTCGCGGTGCTCGAGAACTACCAGAACGAAGACGGTTCGGTGACGGTTCCCGAAGTTTTGCGGCCTTACCTGGGCGGAATCGCGCGTTTGTCCTGCTAGAATAACGGGCTTCGCAACCCGGGTCGACCGCCGGGCGCCACAGGGAATTTCAGGAGAGGTGGCAGAGTGGTCGAATGTACCTGACTCGAAATCAGGCGTACCGCAAGGTACCGTGGGTTCGAATCCCACCCTCTCCGCCAAAGCAAAAAGCCTTGCAAGTCATGACTTGCAAGGCTTTTTCGTTTGCGCCGTCGGTGCGTCGGCGGCCGCAAGAAGCAGCCGTCGCACGGCCGCTTGTCGGCACGGGCGCGCGCCACCGCGCGGCCGCAAAGGCTCAGGTCGCAGCCAGGTGCTTGCCGACCAGGCCCGTCATTTCGAACATGGTCACCTCGTCCTTACCCATCACCGCCTTGAGCGCGTCGTCGCACAGGATGTTGCGTTTGTTTGCAGGGTTTTGCAGCTTGTGGGTCTTGATGTAGTCCCACAGCTTCTTCGTGGCCTCGGTGCGGGCCAGGGGCTCCGCACCCACGACGCGGGCCAGCGCTGCGCTGGGGCGCAGGGGCTTGTTGAAGGCGGTCTGCTTCTTGGGGGAGGTGGCTTCGGTCATTGCTGATTCCTTCGAAAAAGGGCGCGAGCATAGCCGGAAAGGAGGCCGCCGCTTTTTCAAGACGTTGTTCGTTGTCCTGCGGGGGGAGCTCTCGCGCGCAAGGCGCCGGGATTCCGCGGCTTCAACGCGCGTCCGGCCGCAGCATGAAGCCGGCCTCGGGTTGGTCGCGGTAGCGCTCCTTGAGCACGCGGCGCAGCAGCTTGCCGTTGTCCATGCGCGGCAGGGCGGCATCGAAGACCACGGAGCGCGGCAGCTTGGTGCGCGCCAGCCGGCCCTGCAGGTAGGCCAGCAGGGCCTGGGCACGCGCGGCGTCGGCGCTGAGGCCGGGGCGCAGGCGCACCACGGCCTTGGGCACTTC
The DNA here is from genome assembly GCF_007677875.1 of Variovorax boronicumulans. Lineage (GTDB taxonomy): Bacteria > Pseudomonadota > Gammaproteobacteria > Burkholderiales > Burkholderiaceae_C > Pseudorhodoferax > Pseudorhodoferax boronicumulans_A. The sequence goes on from NZ_VEDO01000019.1 coordinate 69,555, forward strand.
GCCGAAGTCGGGGTCGGGCACGCCGACCACGCCCACGTCGTCCACGTCCGGGTGCGGCGCCAGCGCGTCCTCGATCTCCTTGGGGTAGACGTTCACGCCGCCCGACAGGATCAGGTCGGCACGCCGGTCGCTCAGGAACAGGTAGCCTTCGGCGTCCAGGTGGCCGATGTCGCCGTACGTAGCCCAGCCCTGCGCGTTGTACAGCCCACGCGTTTTCTCGGCATCGTTGAGGTAGCTCGCACCGGGCATGCCCGAGAAGTAGATCGCGCCGATCTCGCCGGCGGGCAGCTCGGCACCGTCCTCCCCGACGATGTGCACTGTGCAGCCCAGGGCCTTGCCCACGGTGCCCGGACGCGCGCGCCATTCCTGCGGCCCGGCCACCGTGATGCCCACGCCTTCGGAACCGGCGTAGTACTCATGGATCACGTCGCCCCACCAGTCGAGCATGGCGCGCTTGACCTCCACGGGGCAGGGCGCGGCCGCGTGGATGGCCACGCGCAGGGACGACAGGTCGTACCGGCCGCGCACCGCCTCGGGCAGGCGCAGCAGGCGCCCGAACATGGTCGGCACCCATTGGCTGTGGGTCACGCGGTGGCGTTCGATCAGCGCCAGCGCCTGTTCGGCATCGAACTTCGGCATGACCACGGCCGTGCCGCCCAGCCCGATCACGCGCAGCGTGTAGCGCAGCGGTGCCGCGTGGTACAGCGGCGCGGGCGAGAGGTAGACCGTGTCGGCGCCGAAGCCGTAGAGCTTGCGCCAGCTGTCGATGTCGGCAGGCACCTGCCCTGTCGGCAGGCGTGGCGACAGTGCGCGCTTGACGCCCTTGGGCCGGCCTGTGGTGCCCGAGGAGTACAGCAGATCGCGGCCCTGCGGCCGCTGCGCGAGCTGGTCCCAGCGCGCCGCCACCTGTTGCGCGGGCACGCTGGCCAGCGTCTCCTCGTAACCCAGCCAGCCCGCGCGCTGGCCATCGAGCAGCACCCGCGTGAGACCCGATGGCAGGTCCAGCGACGCGCCCGGCCCCTTCAGCATCTCCTGCGAGGCCACGAACACGCGGGCGCCGCAGTCGCGCAGCAGGTAGTCGATCTCGCTGGGCGCAAGCTGCGTTCCGATCGGCGTGTGGTACAGGCCAGCGCACTCGGCGCCCAGCGCCAGTTCGATGAGTTCGGCGCGGTTCTCCAGCAGCATCGCGATGCCATCGCCGGGGCCGAGGCCCAGACCGCCGAGCCAGGCGGCGATGCGCGCGGCGCGTAGCGCAAGTGTTCCGTGCGTGACGACGCGGCCGCTGCCGCCGTCGATGAAGGCCGGTTTGTCTGCCGCGACGCCGCCCGGCAAGGGGGGCATCCACCCGAAGAGCGGATCGATCATGGAGTCTCGTGGAGGGCCTTGGGAAATCCATGATCCCGTGCGCCTCAACCAGCATGGACCGGTGATTACCCCGAGCCTGTCGCACAGGCAACAGGCGCTCAGGGCAAAGCTTTGAACACTCGCCGCAGCGCGATTCCGCGCACCCTCTTGGAAAGGAGACCACCATGGCAGACAGCCTGCAAACCGAAGTGCACGGCAACGTGCTCGTGATGACCATGCATCGGCCCGAGGCGCGCAACGCCATGGACCGCGCCACGGCCGAGGCGCTGGCCGCCGCGCTCGACGAACTCGATGCGCGCGAGGACCTGCGTCTGGGCGTGGTCACGGGTTCCGGCGGCACCTTCTGCTCGGGCATGGACCTCAAGGGTTTCCTGCGCGGCGAGCGTCCCAGCGTGGAAGGCCGCGGCTTCGCCGGCCTGACCGAAAAGCCGCCGCGCAAGGTGCTGATCGCCGCAGTCGAGGGCTATGCGCTGGCCGGCGGCTTCGAGATGGTGCTGGCCTGCGACCTCGTGGTCGCCTCGCGTGCGGCCAAGTTCGGTCTGCCGGAAGTCAAGCGCGGCCTGGTCGCATCCGCTGGCGGGCTCATGCGCCTGCCGCGCCGCATCCCCTACCACGTGGCCATGGAGTTTGCGCTCACGGGCAACATGCTGGACGCCGAACGTGCCTACGCGCTGGGGCTCGTGAACCGGCTGGCCGAGCCGGGCCAGGCCCTGGCCGATGCGCTGCAGCTGGCTGCGAGCGTGGCAGCCAACGGCCCGCTGGCCGTAGCGACGAGCAAGCGCATCGTCAGCGAGTCGGCCGACTGGAGCCAGGCTGAGATGTTCGAGCGCCAAAAGCCCATCGCAGCACCGGTGTTCACGTCTGCCGATGCACGCGAAGGTTCGGCCGCGTTCGCGGAAAAGCGCAAGCCCAACTGGACTGGCCGCTGATCAGCTGAGCGGCTTCTGGTGCCGGTGCCGCGCCAGCCCGTGGCCGTGCGTGTGTCCATGGTCCGGTGCCGCCAGCGGCACCAGGTGCATGGCACCGTGGCGCACGCCGCGCAGCGCCACCAGCCGCTCGGCGCAGGTCTGCACCGCGGCCAGCGGGCCGCGCAGCACCGCCGTTTCCAGGCAGTCTTCGTGGTCCAGGTGCGTGTGCAGGCTGCTGACCACGAGATCGTGGTGCTCGTGCTGCAAATCCAGTACGCGCCGCGCCACGGTCTGGTCGTGGTGGTCGTAGACGTAGCTCACCGTGGCCACACACCATGGGTCCACGGGCGTGAAGACGGCGCTGGCCGGGGTCGCCAGCGATGCGTCTCCCAATCGTGAACGGATCAGGTCACGGACGGCTTCGGAGCGGTTCTCGTAGCCCTTGGCGGCAATCAGCGCGTCGAACTGCCGGGCCAGCGCGTCGTCCAGCGAGATGGTGAAGCGTTGCATGCGCACGAGTGTGCCGCATCGCCGTGGCACCGCCGTGGCCACGGGCCGCCGTCGCCCTTGTGCTTGTGCACCGCCGCAGTGCATGCACCGGCATGACGTGCATCAAAGCCTGTGACAAACGCATACCACCTTCAGTGTTTTCCTGGGGCGGGGCAGTTTTCATCTTCGGTACAGTTCTTGATAGGTCGGTTGGACCTACTACGGAGATTTTTGAAATGACACAGAAGATCGCTTACGTCACCGGCGGCATGGGCGGCATCGGAACCGCCATCTGCCGGCGCCTGCACAAGGAAGGCTTCAAGGTGATCGCCGGCTGCGGCCCGACGCGCGACCATGCCAAGTGGATCGCCGAACAGGCAGCCCAGGGCTACACCTTCCACGCCTCGGTGGGCAACGTAGGCAATTGGGACTCGACCGTCGAGGCCTTCACCAAGGCCAAGGCCGAGCACGGCAGCATCGACGTGCTGGTCAACAACGCCGGCATCACCAAGGACCGCATGTTCCTCAAGATGACGCGTGAGGACTGGGACGCCGTGATCGAGACCAACCTGAACTCCATGTTCAATGTCACCAAGCAGGTGGTGGGCGACATGGTCGAGAAGGGCTGGGGCCGCATCATCAACATCTCCTCCGTGAACGGCGAGAAGGGCCAAGCCGGCCAGACCAACTACTCGGCCGCCAAGGCCGGCATGCATGGCTTCACGATGGCGCTGGCGCAGGAACTCGCCAACAAGGGCGTGACCGTCAACACCGTGAGCCCTGGCTACATCGGCACCGACATGGTCAAGGCCATCCGCCAGGACGTGCTGGACAAGATCGTCGCCACCATCCCCGTCAAGCGTCTGGGCCAGCCCGAGGAGATCGCCTCCATCATCGCTTGGCTGGCCTCCGACGAGGGCGGCTACTCCACCGGGGCCGACTTCTCGGTCAACGGCGGCTTGCACATGGGCTGACGCAGGGCTTCGTGCTGCCCGCAGGAACCCGCTTCGGCGGGTTTTTTCGTTTCAGGGCCGGACGATCCGCAGGCCTACGGTAAATTGCCCGCAGAACTCCAGACAAACCCCGAAAGACCCGCCCCATGCCGCACAGCGTCTCCCTGATCAGCACGATCGCCGTCGGTCTGGGCCTGGCCTTGGTGTTCGGCTTTCTGGCGTCGCTGGTGCGGCTGCCGGCGCTGGTGGGCTACCTGCTGGCCGGCATCGTGATCGGCCCGTTCACGCCCGGCTTCGTGGCCGATGCCGAGATCGCGGCGCAGCTGGCCGAGATCGGCGTGATGCTGCTGATGTTCGGCGTGGGCCTGCACTTCTCGCTCGACGACCTGCTGGCCGTGCGCAAAATCGCGCTGCCCGGCGCCGTGGTGCAGATGGCCGTGGCCACGGCCCTGGGCATGGCCTTGGCCACGCTGTGGGGCTGGAACCTGGGCGGCGCGCTGGTGTTCGGCCTGTCGCTGTCGGTGGCCAGCACCGTGGTGCTGCTGCGCGCGCTGGAAAGCCGCGGCGTGCTCGATTCCTTCAACGGCCGCATCGCGGTGGGCTGGCTGGTCGTCGAAGACCTGGCCATGGTGCTCGTGCTCGTGCTGCTGCCGCCGCTGGGCGGCTGGCTGGCCGGTGGCCAGGTGGCCGATGCCAACGCGCTGTGGAAGACCCTGGGCCTCACGCTGTTGCAGGTCGGCGGCTTCGTCGCGCTGATGCTGATCGTGGGCCGCCGGCTGTTTCCCTGGCTGCTCTGGCAGGTGCAGCGCACCGGCTCGCGCGAGCTGTTCACGCTGTGCGTGGTGGCGGCCGCGGTCAGCATCGCGTTCGGCTCCACGGCGCTGTTCGGCGTGTCCTTCGCGCTGGGCGCCTTCTTCGCCGGCATGGTCATGCGCGAGTCCGAGTTCAGCCACCGCGCGGCCGAAGAATCGCTGCCGCTGCGCGACGCCTTCGCAGTGCTGTTCTTCGTCTCGGTCGGCATGCTGTTCGACCCCATGGTGCTGGTGCAGCGGCCGCTGCAGGTGATCGCCGTGGTCGGCATCATCGTGGTCGGCAAGTCGATCGCCGCGGCGGCACTCGTGCTGGCCTTCCGCTACCCGCTCAACACCGCGCTGACGGTGTCGGCCAGCCTGGCGCAGATCGGCGAGTTCTCGTTCATCCTGGTGGGCCTGGGCGCCTCGCTGGGCCTGCTGCCGCCCGAGGGCCAGAGCCTGGTGCTGGCCGGCGCGCTGATCTCGATCGCGCTGAACCCCGCGGCCTTCTACTTCTCCGAGCCCATGCAGCGCTGGATCCTCGCGCGCTCGGCCGTCGCGCGGCGCATGGAGGCGCGCGACGACCCCATGGCCGAACTGCCCACGCACACCGAACAGAAGTACCTGGCCCAGCAAGTGGTGCTGGTGGGTTATGGCCGCGTGGGCCGGCGCATCGCGGCCACCATGCAGGCCCACCACATCCCCTTCGTCGTGGCCGAGCAGAACCGCGAGACGGTGGAGCGGCTGCGTGGCGAGGGCATGGCAGCGGTGTTCGGCGATGCGTCGGAGCCGGCCACGCTGATCCAGGCCCACATCGCGCGCGCGCGCATGCTGGTCATCGCCACGCCCGACTCGCTCAACGTGCGGCAGATGATCGCGGTGGCGCGTGCGCTGAACCCGCAGATCGAGGTGGCCGTGCGCACGCACAGCGAGACCGAGGCGCGCCTGCTCAACGAAGAGCAGGCCGGCCGCGTGTTCCTGGGCGAACAGGAGCTGGCCCATTCCATGGCGCGCCACGTCGTGGAGCGCACCACGGTGGGCGCCGCGGCGCATTGATCAGCGCTGCGTGCTGGCGCGCAGCCGGCTCACGTCGAACTCGCTGACGCTGGCCGCCTGGTTGCCCCAGGCGCCGCGCACATAGGTCAGCACCGCTGCGATCTCGCGGTCGTTCAAGGTCAGCACGAAGGGCGGCATGCCGTAGGGCCGGGGATTGCCGGCCGTGGCTGGCGTGAAGCCGCCGTTCAACACCACCTGCACGAGGTTGGCCGTGGACGCCATGGTCACGGCGCGGTTGCCCGCCAAGGGCGGGTAGGCCAGGCCCGCACCTTCGCCGCGTTCGCCATGGCATTGGGCGCAGTGCTGCTCGTAGCGCTGGCGGCCCAGCGTGGCCGTCTCGGCGCTCGGCGCCACGCGCGCGGGCGCAGGTGGCGCCGGCTGCTGCGGCAGCGCCTGCAGGTAGACCGCCATGGCACGCAGGTCCTCGGTCGTCATGTGTTGGGTGCTGCGCAGCACCACCTCGGCCATGGGGCCTGCGGCCCAGCCGCGCGGCGCGACGCCGTTGCGCAGCAGCGCGACGACCTCGTCCACAGGCCAGCCGGCCACGCTGGCCTCGCTCTCGGCGGTCAGCGCGGGCGCGTACCAGTTCTGCATCGGAATCAGACCGCCCGACAGCGGCAGCCGCTCGCTGCTCGCGCCCCAGGCATTGCGCGTGGTGTGGCAGGCCGCGCAATGGCCCAGGCCGCGCACGAGGTAGGCGCCGCGGTTCCATTCGGCCGTCTGTGCCTCATCGGGCCGGTACTCGCCAGGCCGGAAGTACAGCGCACGCCAGACCGCCAGCGCAGCCTGCTGGTTGTAGGGGAAGCGCAGTTCGTGCGCGCGGTTGGCCTGGGCCACGGGCGGCTGGCTGCGCAGGTAGGCGAACAGCGCGTCCGAGTCCGCGCGCGTGACCTCCGTGAAGCTCGTGTACGGGAAGGCCGGTACCAGCAGGCGGCCGTCGCGCGAGCGGCCATGGTGCATGGCGCGCCAGAACGCGGCGGCGCTCCATCGGCCCAGGCCGTGCTCGGGGTCGGGCGTGAGGTTGCTGCCGTAGACCGTGCCGAAGGGCGTGGGAATGGGCGTGCCGCCCGCGAAGGATTGGCCGCCGCGGGCCGTGTGGCAGGCCGCGCAGTTGCCGGCCTTGGCGAGGTAGGCGCCGCGCGCGATCAGCTCCGGCGTGGCCGGCACGGCGGGCTCGGTGACGGAGAGGTCGGGCTCGCCGCGCACGTTGAGCCACCAGACCAGCGCGCTGGCGGCGGCCAGCAGCAGCACGAGAGCAGCGAGGAACTGCGACAGCCGTTTCATCGCCCACCCCCGAGCTCGGGTGCGCTGCCGCAGGCCAGGCTGTTGCCCGCAGGGGCCATTGCCGCGGCCTTGGTGTCGGCCGGCAGGGGCTGGGCCGCGAGCCAGCCCGAGACCGCCGCCACGTCCGTATCGGGCAAGCGCTGCGCCACATGCGCCATGCAGTCGGGCGCCAATGCGCGGCGCTGGCCCGTCTTCCAGGCGCCGAGCTGGCCGTTCAGGTAGTCGCGTGGCAGGCCGAGCAGGCCCGGCACGTTGGGCGCCACGCCGGTCATGGCCGCACCGTGGCACTGCACGCAGGCCGGCAGGCCACGCGCCGGATCGCCGTGCTGCACGAGCTGGCGGCCCCGTTCGAGCAGCGCGGCCGGCGCCGCTGCCGGTGCGGGCGCGGGGTAGGGCACATCCAGAGCCGCGAAGTAGTCTGCGATCTCGCGCAGGTAGTCGTCGCTGAGACGGTCCACCATCTGCGTCATGAGGCCGTAATGGCGCCGGCCGTCGCGGAAGTTCAGCAGCTGGTGGTAGAGGTAGCCGGCCGGTTTGCCGGCGATGCGTGGGTAATAGCCGTCGGGGCCGGCCCGGCCCGCGGGACCGTGGCAGACCGCGCAGGCCACCATGCGCTGGGCCATGGTGTCCTGCACCGTGGGCGGCGCGGCATGCGCTGCGCCGGTCAGCAGTGCCAGGGAAAGGAGCAGGGCTGGGCGCCGAAGGCGCGTGGCGGGGCGGGTGTTCACGGCGTTCGATGATGCCGCAAGCCGCATGCCCCGGACAGCATCAGTTCCCCGGGGCCGGACCGGATCAGATGTCCCCCGGGTGACGCCGTCGTCCGTTCCGACGATTCCCCGTGCGGCTGCGCGCGCGCACAGTGCAGGCCTTGCCATCGAAGGGAGACGAGCCGTGTCTGGGGCACTGAACGACGAAGAACTGCGCTTTCGCGACGAGGTGCGCGATTTCCTCGCGCGCGCGCTGACACCCGAGCTGCGCCAGGCCGGCCGGCGCTGCAGCGGCATCTTCACCGAGTACCACGACGGCAACCGATGGCACCGCATCCTCGCGCAGCGCGGCTGGAGCGTTCCGCACTGGCCGGTCGAGCATGGCGGCACCGGCTGGACGCCCGTGCAGCACCACATCTTCGCGAGCGAGCTGGCCGCAGCCGATGCGCCGCCGCGCGCACCCATGGGGCCAGGCATGGTGGCACCGGTCATCATCGCCTTCGGCACGCCCGAACAGCAGCAGCGCTGGCTGCCCGGCATCCGCAGCGGCGACGACTACTGGTGCCAGGGCTATTCGGAGCCCGGCGCGGGCTCCGACCTGGCCTCGCTGCAGTGCCGCGCCGTGCGCGAGGGCGACAACTACGTGATCAACGGCACCAAGATCTGGACGACCCACGCGCAGTACGCCAACCGCATGTTCTGCCTGGTGCGCACGGCCACCGGCGGCAAGCCGCAGGCCGGCATCAGCTTCCTGTGCTTCGACATGGACACGCCCGGCATCAAGGTGCGGCCCATCATCAGCATCTCGGGCGACCACGAGCTCAACCAGGTGTTCTTCGACAACGTGCGCGTGCCCGTGTCCGGCCGCATCGGCGAGGAAAACCAGGGCTGGACCATTGCCAAGTACCTGCTGCAGCACGAGCGCGGCGGCAGCTATGCGCCGCAGCTGCGCGCGCGGCTGCGGCGCCAGCGGCGCGCGTTCGTGCAGGCGAACCTGCAAGGTGCAGAGGCCGGCGACCTCGCACTGAAACTCGCCGAACTGGAGTGCGCGGTCGATGCGATGGACGCCATGGACATGGCGGCCCTGCGCGCGCAGATGCGCGGCGAGCCGCGTGGCATCCGGCCGTCCATGGGCAAGACCCTGGGCACGGAGTTGCGCCAGCGCCTGGACGAAGTGGCCGTGGAGATCGCCGCCCAGTACGCGGCCGTGGGCCTGCCACTGGACGACCGCCTGGACGGCCCGCTGCCGCTGCCCGAAGACGCCGTCTACGCCATGTCGGCCTACCTCAACGACCGTGCCGCGAGCATTTACGCCGGGACCAACGAAGTCCAGCGCAACCTGATCGCGGCGCACCTGCTTTCCAACTGATATGGCAAACGAAGACACCCTGGCCATGCTGCAGGACAGCCTGGCCCGCTACCTGGAAGACCGCCACGGCTTCGACGCGCGCCTGGCCGCGCTGCGCGAAGCCGACACCGCGCCGCCGCCGTTCTGGAATGGCCTCGCGCGCGAGCTCGATCTGCTGCGCGCTGCGCTGCCCGAGGCCCAGGGCGGGCTCGGCCTGGGCCTGGCGGCACACCTGGCCGTCATGGAGACGCTCGGCGCCTCGCTCGCGGCCCAGCCCTACCTGGCCACCATGGTGCTGGGCGCCAGCCTGCTGCAGCGCCACCCCGGTGCCGCGGCCGATGCGCTGCTGGAACAGGTGGTCGAAGGCCGCGCCGTGTTGGCCTTCGCGCACGGCGAGCCCGAGGGCCGCCACAGCCGCAGCTGGGTGCAGACGCGACTGACGCGCGCCGGCGAGGGCTGGCGCCTGGACGGCCGCAAGGCCGTCGTCCACGCCGCGCCCTGGGCCAGCCACTTCATCGTGAGCGCACGCAGCGCGGGCGCGGCGGATGCGGCGCAGGGCCAGTCGCTGCTGCTGATGCCGCGCGACACGCCGGGCCTGTCGCTGCGCGCCTATCCGCTGCGCGACGGTGACCGTGCGGCCGAACTGGCCTTCGACAACGTGCAACTGCCGGCCACGGCGCTGCTCGGCGAGGCGGGCGCCGCGCTGCCGCAAATCGAGCACGCACTCGACGAGGCCACCCTGGCCGTCTGTGCCGAATCGCTGGGCGTGCTGCGCCGGCTGCTGCGCGACACGCTGGACTACGTGCGCCAGCGCAAGCAGTTCGGTGTGGCCTTGTCGAGCTTCCAGGTCGTGCAGCACCGGCTGGCCGACATGCACATGGCGCTGGAGCAGGCCGTGGCGCTGACGGGCCAGGTTGGAGAGCTTCTGGCGGCCGGCGGCGTCACGCCCGCCGAACGCGCGCGCGCGGTGTCCTCGGCCAAGGTGGCGGCCGGCAAGGCCTGCAAGGCGGTGGGCCAGGGCGCAGTGCAGCTGCACGGCGGCATGGGCATGACGGAAGAGCTGGCCGTGGGCCACTACATGCGGCGGGCCACGCTGATCGAAGGCCTGTTCGGCCCGGTGTCCTGGCACCTGCGCCGGGTCGCTGATCTGGCCGAGGCCGCCGCATGACGGCGCTGCCACCCGACAACACGCCCGTCCTGGTCGGCATCGGCGAGGCCGTGCACCGCAGCAAGGAGCCGCCCGGCCTGGAGCCGCTGGCGCTCATGGAGCAGGCGCTGCGCGCGGCCGAGCAGGACGCCGGTGCGCCGCTGCTGGCCGGCCTGGACGCGCTCGACGTGGTCTGCGAGTACTCCTGGCCCTACAGCGACGCACCCGGCCTGCTGGCGGCGCGGCTGGGCTGCCGCCCGGCGCACCGCGTCTACGGCGAGACCGGCGGTGAATCGCCGGTGCGCTTCATCCACGAGGCTGCCTTGCGCATCGCGCGTGGCGAAAGCCAGGTGGCGGCCATCGTCGGCGCCGAGGCGCGCTACACGGTGGACGCCGCGGCCAAGGCTGGCGTGGCGCTGCCCTGGACGCCGCGCGACGACAGCGCCCAGCTCGTGCGCGGCACCGTGCTGTGCCATCCCGTCGCAGTGCAGCTGGGCGCCTTCATGCCCACCACCATCTACCCGTTCTACGAGAACGCCACGCTCGCGCACTGGGGCCTTACGCCGCACCAGGCGCACGAGGAATCGGCGCGGCTGTGGGCGCGCTACTCCGAGGTCGCGGCCGACAACCCGCACGCCTGGCTGCGGCGGCGCTTCACGCCGGCGGAGGTGGCCGAGCCCAGCCCCGCCAACCGGCTGATCGCCTGGCCCTACACCAAGCACATGGTGGCCAACCCGCTAGTCAACATGGGCGCGGGCGTGCTGCTGACCAGCGTGGGACGGGCGCGCACGCTGGGCATTGCGCCGTCACGTTGGGTTCACATCTGGGGCGGCGCTGCTGCGCGCGAGCCCCGCGACTACCTGCAGCGTGACCACTACGTGGGCTCGCACGCGCAGGACCTGGTCATGGAGACCGTGCTGACGCAGGCCGGCGGCGATGCCGCGGCCTTCGACATGCTCGAGCTGTACAGCTGCTTTCCGGTCGTGCCCAAGATGGCGCGCCGCACGCTGGGCCTCGCGGCCGATGCGCGCATGACCTCCACCGGTGGCCTGAGCTTCTTCGGCGCGCCGCTCAACAACTACATGACACACGCGGCCTGCGGCCTGGTGCGGGCATTGCGTGCGGCGCCCGGCAAGGCAGCGCTGCTGTACGGCCAGGGCGAGTACGTGACCAAGCACCATGCGCTGGTGCTGGGCGCCGACCCCGCGCCGCAGGGCCGGCTCGCCGAGGACTACAGCGTGCAAACCGCTGCCGACGCGCGCCGCGGCACGGTGCCGCCGCTGGTGCTGGACCATGCCGGCGCGGCGCAGCTGGAAACCTTCACCGTGGTCTACGGCCGCGACGGCGCGCCCACGCACGGCGTGGTGATCGCGCGCACGCCGGCCGGCGCGCGCCTGATGGCGCGCGTGCCGGGCCACGATGTCGCGGCGCTCGCGCTGCTGACCGATGCGGACCGCAGTCCCATCGGCCGCACCGGCCGCACCGCGGTCGGTGAGGATGGCCTGCTCGTCTGGGCGTTCGCGTGACTGCGCTGCATGGGCGCCGCCGGCGCCTGCCGGCTCACCACTTGGGGATGCGCAAGGTCTTGCTGACCATCAGCGTGCCCGAGAGCGCGAACAGCAAGGCCATGGGATGCAGTTGCCAAGGCCCCAGCAGCCAGGCGCCGCCGTAAAGTGCATCTCCGATGCGGCCCTGCCAGGCCGCGAAGGCCAGCACGCCCGTCAGCACCACGCTGGTGGGGATGGGCGTTCCTTCGAAATACTTGACCTTGCCACCTTCGTTGCCATCGGCCAATGCCTCGGCGGTCACGTTGAAGCGGGCCAGGCGGCTCACGCCGCAGCAGACGAAGTAGACGAGCAGGGCGATGTCCCAGCCACCCGACAGGCCGGCCGCGAAGCCCAGCGTCGCCGGCCCCACGCCGAACGAGATCACGTCGGCCAGCGAGTCGAGCTCGCGGCCCAGGGCCGAGTGCTGCTGGCGCCAGCGCGCGATGCGGCCGTCCAGCACGTCGAACACGAAGGCGATCGGCGTCATGAGCGCAGCCAGCAGGAAGTGCGTGGTGTCCCGCGTCACGAGAAACTGCATGGCCAGGAACACCGAAGCCATGCCAAAGGCTGCGTTGCCCAGCGTGAAGAAGTCGGCGAGGTGAAAGCCGCGCAGCATCGAGAAATGGCGAGTGGGTTGGGGCAGGGCGCTCATGTGAGGATTCTCCTGGAGCGTTGAGCATGCTGGCCGTCGCGCCGGTGGGCTGTGGGCCAAGCAAGGCATCGTCTGTAGGCCAAGGGCGGCGACTGACAACGCATGGCGCTGCGCGACGACAGCTGTGCGCCGTGCGCGGCGGCAAGCTTTGGACACCATGGCCACTACCAAGTCCGCTCTCGCCACGTACCACGCCAAGCGTGATTTCCGCCGCACCTCCGAGCCGCGCAGCGGCGGCAAGCGTTCGCCGGCAGACGCGCCGAGCTTCGTCGTCCAGAAGCACTGGGCCAGCAGCCTGCATTACGACTTTCGGCTCGAGATCGACGGCACCATGAAGAGTTGGGCCGTGCCGAAGGGGCCGAGCTTCGATCCGCACGACAAGCGGCTCGCGGTCCAGGTCGAGGACCATCCGATCTCCTACTCCAGCTTCGAAGGGCAGATTCCCGAGGGCCAGTACGGCGCGGGCAAGGTCATCGTCTGGGACAAGGGCCACTGGACGCCGGTCGGCGATCCGGCGGCCGGGCTGCGCAAGGGCAACCTCAAGTTCGAGCTGCACGGCCACAAGCTGCAAGGCCGCTGGGCGCTCGTGCGCATGCACGGCAAGGGCAAGGAGCGCCAACCGCCCTGGCTGCTCGTGAAGGAGAAGGACGCCTTCGAGCGACCCGCGGCCGAGTTCAGCGTGGTGGACGAAATGCCCGACAGCGTGAAGGGCCTGCAGATGCCCACGGCGCCCAAGGCGTCCGCCTCGCCCACGCAGCCGGCGGCGGCCCAGCCGCCGCAGGTCGCCTTGCCCGCGACGCTCGCGCCGCAGTTGGCCACGCTCGCAAGCCAGCCACCGGCCGACCCCGACAACTGGATCTACGAGATCAAGTTCGACGGCTACCGCCTGCTGGCCCGCGTCGAGGGCAGCGGCAAAAAGCAGCAGGTGCAACTGTTCACGCGCAACGGCAACGACTGGACGCACAAGCTCGGCGCCCTGCACGCCGAGCTGCTGCGCCTGGAGCTGCCGGAGGGCTGGTACGACGGCGAAATCGTCGTGATGGACCACAACGGCCTGCCCGACTTCGGTGCGCTGCAACAGGCCTTCGATGCGTCCCGGACCAAGACCATCGTCTACTACCTGTTCGATGCACCCTACTGCGCCGGCCACGACCTGCGCGAGCAGCCGCTGCAGGCGCGCCGCGCGCTTCTGGCCTCGGTGCTGGAGAGCAGGAAGTCGGACCTGGTGTTCTATTCGGCGACCTTCGAGGCGCCGCCCGGCGAGGTGGTCGGCCAGGCCTGCAAGTTGGGCCTGGAAGGCGTGATCGCCAAGCGCAAGGATGCGCCCTACGTCTCGCGCCGCAGCGACAGCTGGCTCAAGCTCAAGTGCAGCCAGCGCCAGGAGTTCGTGATCGTCGGCACCACGGAGCCGCAGGGCGCGCGCGCAGGCTTCGGCGCGCTGCTGCTGGGCGTGCACGACAAGGAGGGCCGGCTGGTCTATGCCGGCAAGGTCGGCACCGGCTTCGACCAGGCCACGCTCAGGAAGCTGGCGCGCCAGCTGGCCGATCTCGCCACGCCTCGCAGCGCGCTCGCCGACACGGCCGACGTGGACGGCAAGTCGCAGTGGGTCAAGCCCGAACTCGTGGCCGAGGTCACGTTCGGCGAATGGACGCGCGGCGGCCGCATCCGCCACGCGGTGTTCCATGGCCTGCGCAGCGACAAGCCCGCCAAGGCCATCGTGCGCGAACGCGCTGCGCCGCCGCCCCGGCCTGCGAAGAAGGCCGCGGCCCAGACCGCCGGCGGGGGCGACAGCGGCACCCACGCGCTGTCCACCCGGTTCAAGGTCACGCACCCCGAGCGCGTGATCGACGCCAGCACCGGCACGACCAAGATCGATCTGGTGCGCTACTACGCGCTGGTCGGCGCGCTGATGCTGGAGCATCTCAAGGGCAGTCGCCCCGTGGCGCTGGTGCGCGCGCCGGCTGGCATCGGCAGGCAGCTGTTCTTCCAGAAGCATGCCGAGATCGAAAAGCTGCCGGGCCTGCGCCAGCTCGATCCCGCCCTGGACCCGGACCATGCGCCGTTGCTGGCCGTGGCCAACGCGCGTGGGCTGCTGTCGGCGGCGCAGTGGAACGTCGTGGAGCTGCACTCCATGAACGCGCTGGCCAGCTCCTTCGAGCGGCCCGACCGGCTGGTGTTCGACCTGGACCCGGGCGAGGGTGTGCGCTGGCCGCAGATGCAGGAGGCGGCCCAGCTCGTGCACGCCTTCCTGGAGCAGCTTGGCCTGCCGGCCTTTCTCAAGACCAGTGGCGGCAAGGGCCTGCACGTGGTCGTGCCGATCAAGCGCCTGCACAGCTGGGCGGCGGCCAAGGGCTTTGCGCAGGCCATCGTGCAGCACCTGGCGCGCACCATCCCGGACCGCTTCGTGGCCAAGAGCGGCCCGCGCAACCGCGTCGGCAAGATCTTCGTGGACTACCTGCGCAACGGCCAGGGCGCGACCACCGTCTGTGCTTGGTCGGCGCGCGCGCGGCCCGGCATGGGCATTTCGGTGCCGCTGGCCTGGGACGAACTGGCCGGACTGAAGCGCAGCGACCAGTGGAACGTGCGCAACGTGCACGAGCGCTTGGCCGTGGGCAACGCGCCCTGGCAGGGCTATGCGGGTGCGGCGAAGTCGCTCAAAGCGGCCATGAAGACGCTGGGGTTCAAGGGGGACTGAACGGCCCGTCAGGCATCGGGCCTGATTTCCTACAAGGGGCGGCTTTGCCGTCCGACGAACCCGCAAAGGCCCGGTGCGAAGAATGGGGCAGTCCCCATCACAGGAGAACCCGGTGGCAGCTTCCTTTCCCATGGCCTCATCGCGGCTGGAGACCGCCGTCGATGCGCCAGCCGGTGCCGTTTCCTGGGGCGCCATCGTCGCCGGCGGGGCTGCTGCAGCAGCGCTGTCGCTGATCCTGCTGATCCTGGGCGCAGGCCTGGGCCTCACTTCGCTGTCTCCCTACGGCGGGCAGGGTGCGAGTGCCATGGCGCTGGGCTTTTCTGCCATCGTCTGGGTGATGGTCACGCAGGCCCTGGCTTCGGGCATGGGCGGCTACCTGGCGGGCCGGCTGCGCACGCGCTGGGCGGGTGTCCAGGGCGACGAGGTGTTCTTCCGCGACACGGCACATGGTTTTCTGGCCTGGGCCGTTGCCACGCTGGCCACGGCCGCGTTGCTGACCAGCGCCATCGGCAGCGTGGTGGGCGGTGCCGTGAAGGCGGGCGCCACGGTGGCCGGCAGCGCCGCCACGGCGGCCGTGGCGGGTGCCGTCCAGGGCGAGGGCGAGGGCGCCGGCCAGGGGCCGGCCGCCTACTTCATCGACAGCATGTTCCGCCGTCCGGCTGGGCCGGCACAGGCCGGCGAGGTTGCGCCGGCTGGCCCCGTGCCGGCCGCTGAGGTGGCCCGCATCCTGGCCCAGGCCGGCCAGGACAAGCCGCTCGCGCCCGACGACCAGCGCTACCTGGGCCAGCTCGTGGCAGAACGCACGGGCCTGCTGCCGCAGGAGGCAGAGCAGCGTGTGGCCGACACCGTGGCCCGCATGCAGACCAAGGCCCGTGAAGCCGAGGCGGCCGCACGCGAGGCGGCCGACAAGGCGCGCAAGGCCGGCATCACGGCCACCCTGTGGCTTTTTGTGTCGATGCTGCTGGGCGCGTTTTGCGCCAGCCTGGCGGCCACCTGGGGCGGCCGCGAGCGCGACGCCTGATCCGATCCATCGTTCCTGTCCTGGAGACTTCCCATGCGCTCTTTGCTGCTGTTTTTTCTCGGTGTGCCGATCCCCATCATCATCCTGATCGCTCTGATCTTCCGTTGAAGCCTTCGGGGCAGACGCGCCCCACCGTCCCGCGCCGCGGCCCGGCGCTTGCTTGCCACAAGAATCCATGACAGACACCTGCGATCCGGGCCTCCCCTGGCCCATGGGCATGCACCTGCGCGATGGCGGTGCAAATTTCGCGCTCTACTCCAGTGCGGCCGAAGCGGTCGAGCTGTGCCTCTTCGACGCCGAAGGGCGCGAGGAGCAGCGTCGCATCCGCCTGCCGGCGCGCACCGAGGACATCTGGCACGGTTTCGTGCCCGGTGTGGAGCCCGGCACGCGGTATGGCGTTCGCGTGCACGGTCCCTTCGACCCCGGCAACGGCCAGCGCTGCAACCCGGCCAAGCTGCTTCTGGACCCCTACACCCGCGCCATCGACCGGCCGCTGCGTGGCGACGCCGTCACCTTCGGCTACCCCCTGGGACACGAGGAGCAGGACCTCGCGCGCGACGACGGCGACAGCGCTCCCGTGGCGGCCAAGTCCGTGGTCATCGCGCCGGATTTCGACTGGCAGGGCGACCGTCCGCCGGCGATCCCCATGGCCGACTCGGTCTTCTATGAGGTCAACGTGCGCGGCTTCACCAAGAACATGCCGGGCGTGCCAGAGGAGCTGCGCGGCACCTTTGCGGGCCTGGCCAACCAAGCGGCCATCGACTACCTCAAGCGGCTGGGCGTGACGGCCGTGCAACTGTTGCCCGTGCAGGCCTTCAACGACGAAGGCCGGCTCGTCGACGCGGGCCTGGCCAACTACTGGGGCTACAACACCATCGGCTTCTTCGCGCCCGAGCCGCGCTACTGCTTCAAGGGCACGGACGGCGGCGTGGCGGAGTTCCGCGGCATGGTCAAGGCGCTGCACCAGGCGGGCATCGAGGTGATCCTCGACGTGGTCTACAACCACACCTGCGAGGGCAACCACATGGGCCCGACCATGTGCTTCAAGGGCATCGACAACGCGGCCTACTACCGGTTGACCGAGGACCGGCGCTACTACAACGACTTCAGCGGCACCGGCAACACGCTGGATGTCAGCAACCCACCCGTGCTGCGCATGGTCATGGACAGCCTGCGCTACTGGGTCGAGGAAATGCACGTGGACGGCTTTCGCTTCGACCTCGCGCCGGCCATCGCGCGCGACGCGGCGGGCGCCTTCGAGCACCGCACACCCTTCCTGTCGGCCGTGGCGCAGGACCCGGTGCTGCGCCGCGTCAAGATGATCGCCGAGCCCTGGGATCTGGGCGACTACGGCTACCAGGTCGGCGGCTTCCCGATCGGCTGGTCGGAGTGGAACGGCAGCTACCGCGACGAGGTGCGCGACTTCTGGCGCAATGCCGACGACAGCCTGCCGACCTTCGCGTCGCGCCTGTGCGGCACCCCCGAGATCTTCGCGCCCTCGCGCCGCCCGCCGTCGGCCAGCGTCAACATCGTGACCGTGCACGACGGCTTCACGCTGCGCGACCTGGTCAGCTACAACGAGAAGCACAACGAGGCCAATGGCGAGGACAACCGCGACGGCGAGAGCCACAACCGCAGCTGGAACTGCGGTGCCGAAGGGCCGACCGACAACCCGGACGTGCTGGCGCTGCGCGCGCGCCAGCAGCGCAACCTGCTGGCCACGCTGTTCATGTCGCGCGGCGTGCCGCTGTTGCTGGGTGGCGACGAGATCGGCCGCACGCAGCAGGGCAACAACAATGCCTATTGCCAGGACAGCCCGATTTCCTGGTTCGACTGGAGCGACGAGGCCCGCGACGACGCCCTGTTCGCGTTCACGGCCAAGCTGATCCGGCTGCGCAAGGAATTGGCCGTGCTGCGCAGCCCGCATTGGCCGGTGGGCGACGGTGAGCATCCGGACGCCACCTGGTACAGCGTCTGGGGCCTGCCCATGACCGAGAACGAATGGCAGCACCCGGGCGCACGTTGTCTGCAGCTGGTGTTCGACGGCGCCGCCGACCACGCCAAGGGCCGTGCCGACCAGCCCGGGCCCTCGGTGCTGCTGATGTTCAACGGTGCACCCGAGGCGCACCTCTTCACCGTACCGCCCGACACGCGTTTCGGCCCCGCCTGGCAACTGCGCATCGCGACCGACCGCGAGCAGCTGCCGGCCCGGCGCGCCCGGCGCGTGGCACCGGGCGCCAAGCTGCGGCTGAAGTCGCACGCCATGATGGTGCTGACCCAGGGTCCGGTCGCGTAGGGTCTGTTCCTACCGCGCCTTGCGTCGCGCACCGATCCGGCGTGCGCGGCGGGCACCTTAGTCTAGTGCCAACCCGTCATGTGACGGTTGTTCCGTGTCCCCATCGTCCGATCCGGAGAATCGTCCATGACGCAAGCCAAGCGCAGCGTGCTCGCGCTGCTGAACCGCCGCACCACCGAGGGCTTCTACACCGCCATCGTGCTGGCCTGCCTGGCCTTTGCCGGCATGCTGCTGGCACCGGGCGACCACATGGAGCAGTTGCTGGCCCTGGCTTGGCTGTTCATGCTGTCGGCCATCGCCTTCCTCGCCGGCAAGCTCGGGTTGGAACTGGTGCTCGAGACCAGCAGCCAGTGAACGGGGCGGCAGGCAGGCCGCTTCACAAGCGCTCCTTTCCTACGCGGCGCGCGTGCCCGCGGTGCTAGATTGGCCGCGCCGAACGAGGAGACCCCATGCACAAGCCCGCCTCCCTTTCCTTGCCGACCCTGCTGGCCGCGGCCGCCCTGCTGGGTGGCTGTGCCCAGGGCGCTGGCAGCGCCGCCAGCCCGGGCGCCATGCCGGCGCCGCGCGCCGGATCCAGTGCGCTGGTCCGGCTCATGACCGAAGACGGCCAAGCGCGCGGCCAGGCCGTGCTGAGTTCCGTGGCCGAGGGCGTCGAAATTGTCGTGAACGCCGAGGGGTTGACGCCAGGCCTGCATGGGCTGCACATCCACGCCAATGGGCAATGTGGGCCCGGGCCCGACCCGAGCGGCAAGACCATCGCCTTCGGCGCCGCGGGCGGGCATTTCGATCCCGAAGCCACGGGCCGCCACGGCCATCCCGAACACGATGCGCAGCGCCATGCCGGCGACGCGCCCAATCTGCTGGTCGACGGCCAGGGCAAGGGCATGCTGCGCTTCACCAACCCTAAGATCACATTGCTGCCCGGCGCCAAGAACTCGGTGCTGGGCCGTGCGCTGGTCGTGCACGCCGATGCCGACGACTACAAGACCAACCCGGCCGGCAATTCGGGCGGCCGCGTGCTGTGCGGCGTGATCCAGCCCGCGCGGCTCGATGCGGTGGTCGGCAGTGTGCCCACCTCGCGGCACCTGCGCTGAACATGGACCGCGCAGCGTTCCAGGCGCGTTTCGAGGTCCGCTTCGCCGACCCGCGCTTCGACGGCGAGCGCGCCGCCATCGACCGCCTGGCCACCATCGCCTGGCGCAACCACGAGGATAGCCGCAAGGCGCCACGGACGCGGCCGGCGGGCCCGGGCCACGCCGACCCGTCCTACGAACTGTCCACCGAATGGTCGGAAACCCGCGCGCGGCTGCAGGCGGCGCAGGCCGGCTGGTCCCGGGCGCCGCGCTCGCGCGTGCTGCTGGTGAGCGGCGCCGCGCGCAACGACCAGACCTGCCCGGGCGAGAACTCCAAGACGATGCGGCTGGCCCGCCTGGCGGAGGCGGCGCTGGTTGAGGAGGGCGCCGAGACCGACCTGCTGGACCTGAGTCTGCTGACCTCGGATTACGACCGCCACATCCATCCCTGCAAGGGCTGCGTGTCCACCACGATGCCGCTGTGCCACTGGCCCTGCAGCTGCTATCCCAACCATTCGCTGGGCCAGGTGAACGACTGGATGGCCGAGATTTACGAGCGCTGGGTCAGCGCCCATGGCGTGATCGTGTTGGCGCCGACCTATTGGTACCAGTCGCCGAGCCCGCTCAAGCAGATGATCGACCGGCTGGTCTGTGCCGACGGGGGCAACCCCGACCCCACGAGCACCCACGGCAAGAAGGTTGAGGAAGCGAAGGCGCTGGAGAAGCGCGGCTGGGACTATCCGCAGCACCTGGCTGGCCGGGTGTTCGGCCTCGTCGTGCATGGCGATGTGGCCGGTGTGGAAGCGCAGCGGCGCAACCTGGCGGACTGGCTGCAGTGGATGGGCCTGCTGCCGGCCGGCTTCGCGTCGCAACTGGACCGCTATGTGGGTTACTACGAGCCCTACGGCGACAGCCACGCCGCGCTGGATGCCGACCATGCGTTGCAGGCCGAGGTGCGCAACGTCGCGCGCGCCGTGGCGCGGGCGGCGGACGCAGCGCGCGCGGGCGAGCTCGCGCGCCCTGATGCGGGCTTGGTCAGCCCCCGGCGCAAATGATGACCTGACCGAAAGGAGCGACCATGAGCGAGAAGAAGGCGAGCGTGCACTGGGAAGGTGCAGGCAAGAGCGGCAAAGGCGCCATCAGCACCGAAACGGGCGCGCTGAAGGAGTATCCGTACGGCTTCGCCAGCCGCTTCGAGGACGACAGGCGCGGCACCAATCCCGAGGAGATCGTCGGCGCTGCGCACGCGGCCTGCTTCACGATGGCCTTCGCCTTCGCCTGTGAGAAGGCCGGCGTGGCCCTGCAGCAGGCCGACACCCAGGCCAGCGTGCGGCTCGTGAAGGACGGCGAGGGCTTCAAGATCGACCGCATTGCGCTGGTGCTGACGGCTAAGGCCGACGGGCTGGACGAAGCCAAGTTCCAGCAGCTGGCCCAGGGCGCCAAGGCCGGCTGCCCGCTGTCCAAGGCGCTGGCGGCCGTGCCCGAGATCACGCTCTCGGCGACGCTGCAGGCCTGACGCTCATGCGCGCGGCTCGACGGCCGCGCCGGGGTCTTCCTCGCCGGCGACGGAGGCCGGGTCGGCCTTGGGCGCGGCCAGCTGGGCCAGCGCCGCGGCTGCGCCGGGCGCCGTGCTTGCGAGTTGCGCGCCCAGTGCCGTGAGGCCGGCGGCCCCGTCGCGCATCAGCTGGGCAATGGCCTGGCCGGCGTCCTTGGGCGAGGCGAAGCCCTTGCTCTGCAGCAGCAGCGCGCCGCCCGCATCGACGAGCTTGAAGTAAAACAGGCCATCGACCTCGCGGTACTGCTTGAATGCGGGCACGGCCGCCTTGGCCGCCTTGGCGGGCTTGGACGCCTGGACCTGGGCGCCCAGGGGACGCAGCCCCACGGCGTGGCGCAGCGTGGCGATGAAGGGGCTGGCTGTGCGGCGCGCTTTCCGGGCGCCGGCCAGCAGCACGCGTTCGACGCTGGCCGGGTCGTCAATGTAGCGCTGGTAAGTGGCGCGCATGGGGCCGACCTCGCGGTCGATGCGCTCGAACAGCGCCTGCTTGGCGTCGGCCCAGGAAATGCCGCCTTCGAACGCGCGGCGGAAATCCGCGGTTTCGCCGGGTTCGGCGAACGCCTGGTAGATCTGGAACAGTGCCGAGCCCTCGGTGTCCTTGGCCTCGCCGGGCCCGCGCGAGTCGGTCACGATGCCGGCGATGAGCTTGCGCATCTGCTCGCGCGGCGCAAACAGCGGGATGGTGTTGTCGTAGCTCTTGCTCATCTTGCGGCCGTCCAGGCCGGGCAGCAGGGCCACGTCTTCTTCGACGGCCGCCTCGGGCAGCACGAAATGCTCGCCATAGGCATGGTTGAAACGCTGTGCCATGTCGCGCGCCATCTCGATGTGCTGCACCTGGTCGCGGCCCACGGGCACCTTGTGCGCGTTGAACATCAGGATGTCGGCGCCCATCAGCACGGGGTACATGAACAGGCCCGCGGTCACGTCGTTGTCAGGCTCTTCGCCGGCCGCGGCGTTGCGGTCCATCGCGGCCTTGTAGGCATGGGCGCGGTTCAGGATGCCCTTGCCCGTCACGCAGGTCAGGAACCAGGTGAGTTCGGGGATTTCGGGGATGTCGGACTGGCGGTAGAAGGTCACGCGCTCGGGGTCCAGGCCGCCGGCCAGCCAGGTCGCCGCGATCTCCAGCGTGGAGCGCTGGATGCGCGCCGGATCGTCGGTCTTGATCAGCGCGTGGTAGTCCGCAAGGAAATAGAAGCTGTCGGTGTCGGCCGCCTGGCTGGCGCGGATGGCCGGGCGGATGGCGCCTACGTAGTTGCCGAGGTGGGGGGTGCCGGTGGTGGTGATGCCGGTCAGGACGCGCAGCGTGCTCATGGAGGTCTCAGCGGATCAGGAGGGAAAAAGGGGTCAGCAGCAGGTCGAGGAATTCGAAGGTCAGGCCCATGATGGGCCGCAGCCACAGTGCGCCGACCACGCCGGCGAGCACCAGGCCCATGACGATGAAGAAGCCCCACGGTTCCACGCGCGAGACCAGCACGGCCTGCTTCCAGGGCAGGAGGCCCACCAGCACACGCCCGCCATCCAGCGGCGGCAGCGGGAACAGGTTGAACGCGAACATCACCACGTTGACCAGCATGCCGGCCTGGCACATCTTGACGAAAAAGGGCTCGCTGACGCCCAGGGCCACGAGCAGGTAGAACGCGATGCCCCACAGCAAGGCCTGCACCAGGTTGGCGCCCGGGCCGGCCAGCGCCACCCAGACCATGTCGCGCTTGGGATTGCGCAGCCGGCCGAACTGCACGGGCACGGGCTTGGCGTAGCCGAACACGAAGGCGCCCGAGGTCGCCAGGTACAGCAGGATGGGCATCAGGATGGTGCCCAGCGGGTCGATGTGCTTGACCGGGTTCAGCGTCACGCGGCCAAGCAGCCAGGCGGTCTGGTCGCCGTAGTGCCGGGCCACGTAGCCGTGGGCCGCTTCGTGCACCGTGATCGCGAAGAGCACGGGCAGCGCGAAGATCAGCAGGTTCTGGAGGATGGCGTCGAAGTTCACCGGCGGATTGTCGCAGCGCGCCTCACAGCCCCAGTGCGGCGAGCGGGCCGCGGCCTTCGCGCACGATCTCGGGCTCGCCGCCCGTGCCCATGGGCACGAGGTCGATCACCGTGGTCGGCGCGGACGGGCAGGCACCGGCGTCCAGCACGGCGGCCAGCTGGTGCTCGAAGCGCTCGCGGATCTCGGCGCCGTCGTGCAGCGGTTCGGTGTCGCCGGGTGGGATCAGCGTGGTGGCGAGCAGCGGCGCGCCGTGCAGGGCCAGTAGCTCCTGCAAGGCCTTGTGCTCGGGCACGCGCAGGCCGATGGTCTTGCGCGAAGGATGGCTCACGCGCCGCGGCACCTCCTTGCTGGCTTCCAGGATGAAGGTGTAAGCGCCCGGCGTGGCCGACTTGAGCAGGCGGTACTGCTTGTTGTCCACGCGCGCGTAGTTGGCGAGTTCCGACAGGTCGCGGCACAGCAAGGTGAGGTGGTGGCGGTCGTCCACGCCGCGCAGGCGGCGCATGCGGTCCACGGCGGCCTTGTCGTCCAGGTGGCAGACCAGCGCGTAGCTGGAGTCCGTGGGCACGGCGATGACCTCGCCCTTGGCCAGCAGCGCCACGGCCTGCTTGAGCAGGCGCGGCTGGGGGTTGTCGGGATGCAGTTCGAAGTACTGGGCCATGGTTCAAGGTCTCGGACGGGATTCGCGCAAGGTCATCCAGGCGCCAAGCGCGCCGCAGATGGCCACCAGGGCCATGCCCAGCAGCGACCAGCCGTCCGGCACGTGCGCGAACACCAGCCAGCCACCGATCATCGCAAAGCCGATCTGGCCGTAGAGGTAGGGCGTGAGCACGGCCGCCGGCGCGCGCGAGTAGCCCAGGATCAGCAGGAAGTGGCCCACGGTGGCCATCACGCCCATGAGCAGCAGGCCGGCCCACAGCCGCCAGTCCGGCAGGTCTACCCAGACGAAGGGCAGCGGGATGGAAGCGGCCAGCGTGCCGATCCAGCCCGTGTAGAGGTGGGTGGTCAGCGGCGCGTCGGTGCGTGCGAGCTTGCTGGTCAGCACCTGGAACCAGGCGTTGGTGGCCACCAGTGCCAGCGGCAGCAGCAGCCGCCAGTCGAAGGCTTCGCCGCCGGGACGGATGATGACCATGGTGCCGACGAAGCCGCCGACCACCAGCGCCCAGCGCTGCGGCGAGACGCGTTCGCCCAGCGTGTGCGCGGCCAGCAGCGTGATGACCAGCGGGGTGATCATGACGATGGCCGTGAATTCGCCCACCGGCATGGTCTTGAGGCTCAGGAAGGCCAGCAGGCTGCTGGTGAGCAGCAGCACGCCGCGCAGCAACTGGAAGCGCGGGTGTGCCGTGCGCAGCATCTTCAGGCCCTGGCGCGGCAGCACGATGGCCGTGGTGGCCACGGCCTGGAACGCGTAGCGGAACCACAGGCCCATGAGCAGCGGCACGGTCACTGTGACGGCCTTGGTGGTGGTGTCCAGCACGGCGAAGCAGGCGACGGCGCACAGCACCAGCGCAATGCCCCCCAACGGCGAGGCGGGCAGGGCGGCGGAACTCACTGGATGCGGTCCGCCAGCAGCTCCCAGACAGGGGTCAGGTCGCCCGGCAGGTAGGGCAGCGCACCCAGGTCGCAATGGCTCTCGTCGGGGCTGTGGAAATCGCTGCCGCGCGAGGCCGCGAGGCCGAATTCGCGCGCCATGTCCGCATATTCCACGTATTCGGCCGGCGTGTGGCTGCCGGTGACGACCTCGACGCCGCGGCCGCCGTGGGCCTTGAACTCGCTGAACAGCGCGTACTCTTCCGTGGCATTGAACTTGTAGCGGCCCGGGTGGGCGATCACGGCGATGCCGCCGCCCTGGGTGATCCAGTTCACCGCGTCCTTGAGGTTGGCCCAGCGGTGTGGCACGTAGCCGGGCTTGCCCTCGGTCAGGTATTTGCGGAAGACCTCGGGCGTGTCTTTGCAATGGCCGGTCTCGACCAGGAAACGTGCGAAGTGCGTGCGCGAGATCAGTGCCGGGTTGCCGACGAATTTGAGAGCGCCCTCGTAGGCGCCGTGGATGCCGACTTTGGCCAGGCCCTCGGCCATCTCGCGCGCGCGCGGGCCGCGGCCGTCCCGCGTGTCGGCCAGGCCCTGGGCCATGCGCGGGTCCTCGGCATCGAAGCCCAGGCCGACGATGTGCACGGTCTCGCCTGCGAAGGTGACGGAGATCTCGCACCCCGTGAGGTAGCGCAGGCCGTTGGCCTTGGCTGCGGCGGCAGCGCGCGACTGGCCGCCGATCTCGTCGTGGTCCGTCAGGGCCCAGAGCTCGACGCCGTTGGCGCGCGCACGTTGCGCCAGGTCTTCAGGGGTCAGCGTGCCATCGGAGACGATGGAGTGGCAGTGCAAATCGGCGTTGAGGATGGAAGGCACGGCGGGCATTTTAGGTGTGCGGTCCATTTTGCGAGGTCGCCCGGGCGGCAGCGGCCGCGCCAAAAACAAAACCCGCTCGGGTGAGCGGGTTCGTGGAAGTTGGCTGGGGGCCGAAGCCCTGGGCATCACTTCAGCTTGATTTCCTTGTACTCGACGTGCTTGCGAGCCTTGGGATCGAACTTGGTGATCAG
The DNA here is from genome assembly GCF_007677875.1 of Variovorax boronicumulans. Taxonomy (GTDB): domain Bacteria; phylum Pseudomonadota; class Gammaproteobacteria; order Burkholderiales; family Burkholderiaceae_C; genus Pseudorhodoferax; species Pseudorhodoferax boronicumulans_A. The sequence goes on from NZ_VEDO01000019.1 coordinate 95,020, forward strand.
CATCTTCTCGGGCATGGTCTTCTTGTTCTTGGTCGTGGTGTAGAAGTGACCCGTACCAGCCGTGGATTCCAGCTTGATCTTTTCGCGTCCGCCTTTGGTGGCCATGGTGATTCCCCTTCGCTTTAAGCTGCTTGGCCGCGCGCACGCAGGTCTGCGAGCACGGCGTCGATGCCGTTCTTGTCGATCAGGCGCAGGCCGGCGTTGGAGATGCGCAGGCGCACCCAGCGGTTTTCCGACTCCACCCAGAAACGGCGGTATTGCAGGTTCGGCAGGAACCGGCGCTTGGTCTTGTTGTTGGCGTGGGAAACGTTGTTCCCGACCATCGGGCCCTTGCCCGTGACTTCACATACGCGTGACATGGTCACTCTCTCGTAGTAACAGCTGGCACCTGGTCCCGAAAACGGCGATCAGGTGGGTGACAGCTTGACCTCGCCAAAAGCAGGTGGCGGTGACCTGTTTGCCGATGAGATTTCGGCAAAGCCCGCGATTGTAGCGCGTTTACTCCTGTTGCTCCAGAAAGCGCTGGGCGTCCAGCGCAGCCATGCAGCCCGTGCCGGCGCTCGTGATGGCCTGACGGTAGACGTGGTCCTGCACGTCGCCGGCCGCGAACACGCCCGGCACGCTGGTCATGGTGGCGAAGCCCTGCAAGCCCGAGCGCGTAACGATGTAGCCGTCCTTCATCTCGATCTGGCCCTGGAAGATCTCGGTGTTGGGCCGGTGCCCGATGGCGATGAAGCAGCCCTTGAGGTCGATGTCGCGGGTGCTGCCGTCGCGCTGGTCCTTCAGGCGCACGCCGGTCACGCCGCTGGCGTCGCCCTTGACTTCGTCCAGCGTCTGGAACAGCTGCAGCTCGATCTTGCCCTCCTTGACCTTCTCGGCGACCTTGTCGACGAGGATGGGCTCGGCACGGAACTTGTCGCGCCGGTGCACGAGCGTGACCTTGCGCGCGATGTTGGACAGATACAGCGCTTCCTCCACCGCCGTGTTGCCGCCGCCGACCACGCAGACGTCCTGGTCGCGGTAGAAGAAGCCGTCGCAGGTGGCGCAGGCCGACACGCCCTTGCCCATGAAAGCCTCTTCCGACGGCAGGCCCAGGTACTGGGCCGAGGCCCCGGTGGCGATGATCAGCGTGTCGCAGGTGTAGCTGCCACTGTCACCAGTCAGGCGAAACGGCCGCTGGCTGAAGTCCACCTTGTTGATGTGGTCGAACACGATCTCGGTCTTGAAGCGTTGCGCGTGCTCCAGGAAGCGCTGCATCAGTTCCGGTCCTTGTACACCGTGCACGTCGGCGGGCCAGTTGTCTACCTCCGTCGTGGTCATCAGCTGTCCGCCCTGGGCGATGCCGGTGATCAGCAAGGGCTTCAGATTGGCGCGCGCAGCGTAGACAGCGGCGGTATATCCCGCGGGACCCGAGCCCAGGATCAGGACTTTGGCGTGTTTTTCAGTCGACATCGGCAGTTCTTTCGGGCGGAAATCGCACACGTAGTGTGTACAGGTGAGGGCTTTTCCCACAGAATCAAGCGAGGGCGGCTGCCCGCGCTGCAGGGCGTGGATTTTGCCCTTGATCGCCGACTGCTCTGTGGCACGGGGATTCAACCAAAAACAAGGAGTCATCGTCGATGTCGATGCTGTCGAATCTGGAGCTGCTGCTGCGCGTGCCGCTGTTCTCCATGCTCACCGGGGAGCAGGCCAATCTGGTGGCCCAGGCGGTGAGCAAGCGGCGTGTCAAGCGCGGCGAAACCATCGTCGAGCAGGGGCGCAAGACCAATGCGCTGTTCATCCTGCTCAGCGGGCGCTGCCGCGTGGTGACCACCGACCCGCGTGGGCGCGAGGTCATCATCGCCACGCTGCGTCCGGCCGACTGCATCGGCGAGATGAGCCTGATCGACAGTGAGCCGCATTCGGCCACCGTGCTGGCGGAGGTGCAGACCGACGTGCTGGTGCTGGGCCGCGCCGAGTTCGATCGCTGCGTGGCCGACAACCCGCAGATGGCGCGCGCCGTGATGACCGGCCTGGTCAAGCGCCTGCGCCGCGCTGATCAGAAGATCGAGTCGCTGGCGCTGATGGACGTGTATGGCCGCGTCGCGCACGCGCTGCTCGAGCAGGCCAGCACCGACACGGCCGGCGTGCTGCAGATCCGCGACAAGATCTCACGCCAGGACATCGCCAAGATGGTGGGCGCCTCGCGCGAGATGGTCAGCCGCGTGATGAAGGATCTCGAAGAGCGCGGCTACATCGAGACGCAGGAAAGCGGCGCGATCCACATCAAGGAACGTCTGACCAGCCTGGCCTGAACGGGGCCAAAGCCATGCGGGGCATGGGGTAAGCTTGCGCGCTGCCTCCATGACCTATTCGCTCAACACCCTCAATTCGTCGCAGGGCGCGGAGCCGCCGCGCTCGGGCATCGTCCGGTTCGCGCGTGAGTTCGGCCTGCTGCTGGGCCTTTTGGCCCTGTCCTTCTGGTTCATCGCACTGATCAGTTACTCGCCGCAGGATGCGGCTTGGTCCACCTCGGGCGGGCCCGGCGCCACGCGCAACTGGGGCGGCCGGCTTGGCGCCCTGGTCGCCGACCTCAGTTACTTCGGCCTGGGCTATTCGGTCTGGTGGTGCGTGGCCGCCGGTGTGCGTGCCTGGCTGACCCATCTGGCACGCTGGATGCGCGGCGCCCGTCCGCCGCGCAAACCCGTGGGCGGTGGCCTCTTGGGCTTTGCCATCGGCCTGGCGGTGCTGCTGCTGGCCAGCTGCGTGCTGGAGTGGACGCGGCTGTACCGGCTTGAGCCCGGCCTGCCCGGCGATGCCGGCGGTGTGCTCGGCTACCTTGCCGGCCCGCTGGCGACCAAGTGGCTGGGCTTCGCCGGCTCCGGGCTGGTGGCCATCGTGGCCGGCATCATCGGTGTGGCCGCGGTGTTCCGCTTCTCCTGGGCCCAGGTGGCCGAGCGCGTGGGCGCGCGCGTGCATGCGCTGGTCGAGCTGCGCCGCGAGAAGCGCGAGGCCGCCGAAGACCGGGCCCTGGGCAAGCAGGCCGTGCGCGAGCGCGCCGAGGGCACCCTGGATCCGATCGAGGCCCTGGAAGACCGCGTCGAACCCGGCGCGGAGCCGCCACGGCCGCTGGCGCGCATTCCCAAGCCCGCCAAGCCGCCGGTGGTCATCGAGCCGCAGACGCAAGCCGAGCCGCAGCCCAGTGCACGCGTGGTGAAGGAACGCCAGAAGCCGCTGTTCACCGAACTGCCCGATTCGCGCCTGCCGCAGGTCGACCTGCTGGACCCCGCGCAAGGGCGCCAGGAAACTGTTTCGAACGACACGCTGGAAATGACCAGCCGCATGATCGAGAAGAAACTCAAGGACTTCGGCGTGGACGTGACCGTGGTGCTGGCTTCGCCGGGCCCCGTGATCACGCGCTACGAGATCGAACCGGCCACGGGCGTCAAGGGCTCGCAGATCGTGAACCTGGCCAAGGACCTGGCGCGCTCGTTGTCGCTGGTCTCGATCCGGGTGATCGAGACCATCCCGGGCAAGAACTACATGGCTCTGGAACTGCCCAACGCCAAGCGCCAATCCATCAAACTGTCAGAGATCCTGGGCTCGCAGGTCTACCACGAGGCCAAGTCCATGCTGACCATGGGCCTGGGCAAGGACATCGTCGGCAACCCGGTCGTGGCCGACCTCGCCAAGATGCCGCACGTGCTGGTGGCTGGTACCACGGGCTCGGGCAAGTCGGTCGGCATCAACGCGATGATCCTATCGCTGCTCTACAAGGCCGAGGCGCGCGACGTGCGCCTGCTCATGATCGACCCCAAGATGCTGGAAATGTCGGTCTACGAAGGCATCCCGCACCTGTTGGCGCCCGTGGTCACCGACATGAAGCAGGCCGCCCATGGCCTGAACTGGTGCGTGGCCGAGATGGAGCGCCGCTACAAGCTCATGAGCAAACTGGGCGTGCGCAACCTGGCCGGCTACAACACCAAGATCGACGAGGCCGCGGCGCGCGAGGAGTTCATCTACAACCCCTTCAGCCTGACGCCGGACGACCCCGAGCCGCTCAAGCGCGAGCCGCACATCGTGGTCATCATCGACGAGCTGGCCGACCTCATGATGGTGGTCGGCAAGAAGATCGAAGAGCTGATCGCACGGCTGGCGCAGAAGGCGCGCGCGGCTGGAATCCACCTGATCCTGGCGACGCAGCGCCCCAGCGTGGACGTGATCACGGGCCTGATCAAGGCCAACATCCCGACCCGGATCGCGTTCTCGGTCGGCTCCAAGATCGACAGCCGCACCATCCTGGACCAGATGGGCGCCGAGGCGCTGCTGGGCATGGGCGACATGCTCTACATGGCCAGCGGCACCGGCCTGCCGGTCCGCGTGCACGGTGCCTTCGTCAGCGACGACGAGGTGCATCGCGTGGTGGCCTACCTCAAGAGCCAGGGCGAGCCCGACTACATCGAAGGCGTGCTCGAAGGCGGCACCATCGATGGCGAGAGCACGGATTACCCGGGCGAAGGCGACGCAGGCGGCGAGAAGGACCCGATGTACGACCAGGCCGTGGAAGTCGTGCTCAAGCACCGCAAGCCCAGCATCTCGCTGGTGCAGCGCCACCTCAAGATCGGCTACAACCGCGCGGCGCGGCTCGTGGAGGACATGGAGAAGGCCGGCCTGGTCAGCTCCATGAGCGGCAGCGGCCAGCGCGAGATCCTCGTGCCCGAGCGCGCCGAGTGAACCAACGCGCATTGCGCCGACTCCGAGATTCCATGAAGTTCAAACCCTTGCGCACCCTGGCCACCGGCGGTCTGCTCGCGCTGTGCCTGGGCGCCGCGCACGCCGACGCGCTCGACAGCCTCGAGACCTTCGTCAAGACCGTCAAGAGCGGCCGTGCAACCTTCACCCAGACCGTGACCTCGCCGCCGCGCGAGGGCCAGGCCGCGCGCAGCAAGACCTCCAGCGGCACCTTCGCGTTCCAGCGCCCGATCCGCTTTCGCTTCGACTACACCAAGCCCTTCGAGCAGACCATCGTGGCCGACGGACAGACGCTGTGGCTGCATGACGTGGACCTGAACCAGGTGACGGCCCGCAAGCAGGCCGATGTGCTGGGCTCCACGCCGGCTGCGCTGGTGGCCGCCGCACCTGACCTGGCCGCGCTGCGCGCCGACTTCGAGCTCAAGGCCGCGCCCGACCAGGACGGCCTGCAGTGGGTCGAGGCCACGCCCAAGGCCAAGGACGGCCAGCTGTCCTCCGTGCGCGTGGGCCTCAAGGCCGGCGACAAGGGGCCCGAGCTGGCCGCGCTCGAGATCGCCGACAGCTTCGGCCAGCGCTCCGTGCTGCGCTTCACGCAGGTCGAGGTCAACCCCACGCTGCCCGCCAGCAGCTTCCAGTTCAAGCCGCCGGCCGGTGCCGACGTGCTACGCCAATAGGCCGATGCAGCGGCGCCTGGCCTTGCCCCTGCTGCTGGCCAGCGTGCTGGCCGCCTGCGGCACGGCGCCGCCGCACGGACGCGGCACCGCTTCGAGCCGGCTCGATCCCGAAGGCGCGAGCGACGTGGCCATGCATGCGCTGGGCCTGGTCGGCACGCCCTACCGCTACGGCGGCAACACGCCCGATGGGGGTTTCGACTGCAGCGGCCTGATCGGCTACGTTTACCGCCATGGCATGACGCCGGTGGCGGCACCGCGCACCGTGGCGCAGCTGGCGGATTGGGGCGCTGAGGTGGACCGCGAGACGCTGCGCACGGGCGATCTGGTGGTGTTCGGGTCGCGCGCGACGCACGCCGGCATCTACGTTGGCGAAGGCCGCTTCGTGCACGCACCGTCCTCGGGCGGCACGGTGCGGCTGGACCGGTTGGACGGGCCGTACTGGTCGCGCCAGCGCGTGGCGTTCCGCCGTCCCTGAGTTCAGATTTTCAAGAGCCGCTTCACCAGCAGCGACGCGAAGTCCTGGCGATGCCCGGCGACGGCATAGACAAAGCTGGTGTCCGCCATGCGGCGGTACACCAGCTTGTGGTGCGAGGTGAAGACGTTGCGGTAGTCGAAGATGCCGACGGATGCCAGTTCCTGAACGGCTGCCCCGGTCAGGAAGCCGCTGTCGACGAGCGCGAGCTTTTCGAACATCTCGTCCTCGGCTTTCAACCAGTCCGCTTCGCTCCATTTCGCGAGCATGTACTCCTGGAGCGAGAGCAAGTCATCCTGCGCATCGGGAAGGATGACGATGGCCATCATTTGCGGCGTTGGCGTGCGGCAGCCAGTTGCGCGCGCGAATCGGCAACGGAGTGGCCATTGCCTTGCAGACGGTCTTTTTCACCAAGGGCGACGACCTTCAATGCTGCGATCAACTCCTCTTTCTCCTGAAACCGGCGCACGTTCTCGATGACCATGCTGGCTTCCCCGTTCTGCGTGATGAAGTAGGGGCTGCCGTGGCGTTCGAGGTCTTCGGAAATTTGGGCAGCGTGGCTCTTCAGGTAGGAAATGGATTTGATGTTCGCTGCGGTCGGCATGTGGCATCCCCTGCACAAGTCGGTCTAAATTTAGTGCTGAATTCAGTCATCGTCAAGATCCGTGCGGAGCAGGCCGGCCATCCGCCGCGCGCAGCTGCGGCTGGCGCGCCAGCACCTCTTCGCGCGGTCCGGCATCGAGCACGCGGCCGGCTTCCATGACGACGATCTGGTCGAAATGGGACAGCAGGCTCATGCGGTGGATGGACGCGATCACGCAGGCGTCCGGGAACGCATCGGCGATCCGGTCCAGCACGCGCGCCTCGGTGGCCGGGTCGAGCGCGCTGGTCGGCTCGTCCAGCAGCAGCAGCGAGCTGCCGCGCGCGGCCAGCACGCCGCGCGCCAGGCACAGGCGCTGGCGCTGGCCGCCCGACAGGTTGGCGCCGCGTTCGGTGAGCGGCGTGTCGAGGTCGCCGTGCAGGCCGGCCAACACCTCGTCGAAGGCACTGGTGTGGATGGCGGCCAGCAGGTTGGCGTCGTCCCGCGGCAGGCCGAAAGCCAGGTTCTCGCGCACGCTGGCCTCAAACACCTCGGTCTCCTGCGGGATCAGCGTGGCGATGTTGCGCAGGCGCGGCCAGTCCCCGGCCTGCCCATCGAACAGGAGCTGCCCTGAGGCCGGCGGGTAAAGCCCAGCCAGCACGCGCAGCAGCGTGCTCTTGCCGCCGCCGCTGGCACCCACCAGTGCCACGCGCTGGCCGCGCGCGAGCTGCAGGTCGACCGCACGCAGGCCGTGGCCGCGTGCGCTGTCGGCGTAGTGCCAGTGCAGATCGCGCAGCGCCAAGCTGCGCCAGGCAGCGCCGGCATCCAGCCGCTCGGCGGCTTCGTCGGCCCGCTGCGGCGCGGCCAACAGCGGCTCGGCACTGCGGTAGTCGGTGTGCATGCGCGCGAAGCTCTGGAAGTTGCCGGCCATGGAGCCGATCACGGTGGCGGTCTGCTGCGCGTACTGGTAGATCATGAACACGCCGCCCAGCAGCACGGCCTCGCCGGGTGTGCGTGTCTGCCAGACGTAGAGCACCACCAGGCCCCAGGTCAGTGTGAGGCCCAGGATGTCGACGGTGAACCACTTGCCCTCGCCGACGATGGTGGCGCGGCGCAGCGGGCCCGAGACCGCACGCATGCGCAGCCGCATCAGTGCGCGCGAGGCCGCGGCCAGGCGCAGGCCGATCACAGTGGCGGTGTTGCCGATGAAGTCCACCAGCGCGGCGACATAGCGCCGGTCGGCATCGTTCTCCTGGCGCGCCAGCAGCATCAGCGCGCGGTCGAAGCGCAGCACGACAGCGGCGATGAGAACGTAGCCGCCCAGCGCCAGCGCGCCGCTGCTGCGCGAGAGCAGCGTCAGCGCGATGAGCGGCCCGAAGAAGTTGACGATGTTCTGCAGGTAGACGAACTGGTTCTGCGCGAAGTCCGCGAGCGCCCGGCTGGCCTGGTGCACGCGGTGCTGCAGCTCGCCCGAGTGCTGGCTGCCGTGCCAGGCCAGCGGCGCGCCGGCGATGCGCGCATAGAGCCGGTCGCCGAGCTGCTCGCGCACGTGCACGGCGACGTTGCGCTCGAGCACGCGGCCGGGGCCGTGCATGAGCCAAGAGACGAGGTAGACGCCCAGCAGCGCGACGATCCACCTAGCCGCGCCCTGCAGCTCGCCGCGCTGCAGCGCGTTGATCCCCTGGGCGGCCAGCCAAGGCATGGTCAGGCGCACCACTTGCGCACCGCCCAGCAGCGCCACGGCACCGGCCAGCTGAACGCGCGCACCTTCGGCATGGCGCCACAATGCAGCGTAGAGCTCGCGTGCGGCGTGGGCAGGCGTGCTGGGCGACAGGGAGGCGGAGGACGGAGGAGGCATGCGGCACACGAAGAAGGCGCAGCGCATGCTGCATGCACGGCGCCGCCGCACCCATGGTACGCCGGGCCGTGGCGCAGGCTCTGCCAGCGTCGCCGCCGGGCCTCAGCCCATGGACATGATGAGCTGGGTCTGCGTGACCACGGCGCAGAGCTTGCCCTCGGCGTTGCGGATGCTGGTCTGCCACACCTGGGTGGTGCGGCCACGGTGCAGCGCCACGCTCTCGCCCGTGACGACGCTGCCGACCTTGGCGCCGGCCATGAACTTGGTGCTGGAGTCCGTGGTCGTGGTGCGCTGGCCAGCGCCCAGCTGCGCGAAGGTGCCGACCGCGCCCAGCGTGTCGGCGAAGGCCATGTAAGCGCCGCCGTGCAGGATGCCACCGGCGGTGCAGAGGTCGGGCCGCACGCTCATCTCGGCCAGCACGCGGTCGGCCGTGATCTCGAGCAGGCGCACGCCCATGAGGCCGGGAAACAGTGGATCGAGACGGGCCTGGACGGCGGCCGCGAGATCGGACATGCGCAAGTCTCCTGGGGTTGCGGATCGGTCAGTGGCTGGCGGCATGGCGCGCGTGCAGCTTCTGCATGCCGCCCAGCCAGCGCTCGTAGTCCTGGCCCTTGGCGCGCAGGTAATGCAGCACCTCTGGATGCGGCAGCACCAGGAAGCGGCCGTCCTGCATGGCCTGCACCACGTCGCCGGCGACCTGCTCGGGCGGCAGCACGCCGTCGTGCGAGGCCGAGCTGTCCGTGCCCTTGACCATGGGCGTCTGCACCGACTGCGGGCACAGGCAGGCCACGCCCAGGCCGCGCCGGCCGTAGGCGATGCGCAGCCACTCGGCGAAGGCCACAGCCGCGTGTTTGGTCACGGCATAAGGCGCGGTCTCGACGATGCTGAGCAGGCCGGCGGCCGAGGCTGTGACGAGGAAGAAGCCCTCGCCACGTTTGACCATCTCGGGCACCACCGCACGCGCGGCCCAGACATGGGCCATGCCGTGCACCTGCCACATCGCGTTCCAGAGTTCGTCGTCGAGCTCGATGCCGCCGGCCCGGCCGAGGATGCCGGCGTTGGACAGGTAGGCGTCGACCTGGCCGAAGCGCTCGCGTGTGGCCGCGACGAGGGCCTGGATCTCGGCCTCCTGCCGCACGTCGCAGCGCAGCGCCAGGCCGACGCCCGCGGGCAGGCTGCCTGCGACCTGCTGCGCCGCTTCCTGCTGGATGTCGGCCACGACCACACCACGCGCGCCCTCGGCGGCACAGCGCTGTGCCAGGCTGCGGCCGATGCCGCTGGCCCCGCCCGTGACGATGACGACCTTGTTCCGGATGTCCATGCCCAACCTCGGTGGTGCGCGAGCGCGCGGGAGCGCCAGTGTGTCAGCTTGGCGCCGCGCCCTGTGTCGCGGTGTAGACGGCGTAGACCGACTGGCTCGCGATCATGAACAGCCGGTTGCGCTTGGGCCCGCCGAAGGTCAGGTTGCCGCAGACCTCGGGCAGGCGAATGCGGCCGATCAGCTTGCCCTGTGGATTCCAGACTGTGACGCCGTTGTAGCCCACGGCGCGGCCGGCGTTGCTCGCCGCCCAGATGTTGCCGAACACATCGGCGCGGATGCCATCGGGACCGCACTTGACGCCGTCGACCATGCAGTCGCTGAACACCTGCTGGTTCGACAGCCGGTTGTCCGCGCCCACGTCCAGCACATGGATGTCGCCCTTGCCGGCCGGGCCGGTGCTGGACACGTAGAGCTTTTTGAAATCGGGCGAGAAGCACAGGCCGTTGGGGTTAGGCACCTTGTCGTCGGCGACCACCGCGTCGAGCCGGCCACTGGGGTCCCAGCGGTAGACCTGGGTCGGCAGTTCCTGGCGCGCATCGCCCACGCCGGCCGGCTGGCCGATGCGGTTGTTGAGCCGGCCCGCGCGGTTGCTCTTGCCGCCGGCCGGGTCGGGTGTGCCCTCGTACAGCTGCGCGCCGTAGGGCGGGTCGGTGAACCAGATGCTGCCGTCGGTGTGCGGCACGGCGTCGTTGGGCGAGTTCAGGCGCTTGCCGTTCCAACGATCGGCCAGGATGGTGATGGAGCCGTCGAGCTCGTAGCGCACGACGCGGCGCGTCAGGTGCTCGCAGGCGATCTGGCGGCCCTGGTAGTCGAAGCAGTTGCCGTTGCTGTTATTCGAGGGGCTGCGGAACACCGAGACGTGGCCGTCGTCCTCGATCCAGCGGTGCTGGCGGTCGGCCGGGATGTCGCTCCACAGCAGGAACTTGCCGACCGCATTCCAGGCCGGGCCCTCGGCCCAGCCGGCGCCGGTCCACAGGCGCTGGATGGCCGCGTTGGGTTGGGCCAGGTCGTTGAACGAGGGGTCGACCGCGATCACGTCCGGGTCCCAGAAGTAGGTGGTGGGCGGTGCGCCGGGACCGAATTCGCGCGGCGGTGTGGTCACGGTGCTGGGCGGCCCCAGTGGCGGCTTGCCCTGGGCCCAGGCACTGGCGCCGGCCAGGGCCGCAGCGCCTGCGCCGGCCCGGGCCAGGAAGCGCCGCCTGTCGTGTGGGGACGCATCGCCGTCGCCCAACCCCTGCTTGTCCGCTGTCGCCATGGTTTGTCTCCTTTGTGGTGGCGGGTCGCATCCGAGAGCGCCGCCACGATACGGGCGTCGGCCATGTCGTACAAGGCGGCAGGCCCAGGCGTTACATCTGGTTGGAAACTTGTGGGGCGCCAGCGGCGGCCGTGCGCACGGGACAATGGGGGCATGGACTCCGCTTCCCGTTCCTCCGCCGTGCCACACCAGCCCCTGCCCGAACGCCTGCGTCCCAAGACCCTGGGCGAGGTCGTCGGCCAGCAGCAGTTGCTGGGCGAGGGCATGCCGCTGCGCATCGCCTTCGAATCGGGCCGTCCGCATTCCTGCATCCTGTGGGGCCCGCCCGGCACCGGCAAGACCACCATCGCGCGGCTGATGGCCGATGCCTTCGACGCGCAGTTCATCGCGATCAGCGCGGTGCTCGGCGGCGTGAAGGAGATCCGCGAGGCCGTCGAGCGCGCCACCATCGCGCGCGACGGGCTGGAGCAGCGCGGCACCATCGTCTTCGTCGACGAAGTGCACCGCTTCAACAAGAGCCAGCAGGACGCCTTCTTGCCGCACGTGGAGAGCGGGCTGTTCACCTTCATCGGCGCGACCACCGAGAACCCTTCCTTCGAGGTCAACTCGGCGCTGCTGTCGCGCGCCGCGGTCTACGTGCTGCAGCCGCTGGGCGAGGCCGAGCTGCGCCAGATCGTGGCCCGGGCCCAGGCCATCGATGCCGTGCCCGCCATCGAGGACAAGGCGCTGGACCGGCTCATCGCCTACGCCGATGGCGACGCGCGCCGCCTGCTCAACACGCTGGAGACGCTGGCCGTGGCCGCGCAGCAGGAAAAGCTCGCGCGCATCGACGATGCCTGGCTCGTGCGCGTGCTGGGCGAGCGCATGCGCCGCTACGACAAGGGCGGCGACCAGTTCTACGACAGCATCAGCGCGCTGCACAAGTCCGTGCGCGGCTCCGATCCCGACGCCGCGCTGTACTGGCTCGTGCGCATGCTCGATGGCGGTGCCGAGCCGCGCTACATGGCGCGCCGCCTGGTGCGCATGGCCAGCGAGGACATCGGACTGGCCGACCCGCGCGCGCTGCGCCTGGCGCTGGACGCGGCCGAGGTCTACGAACGCCTGGGCTCGCCCGAGGGCGAACTCGCGCTGGCCGAATGCGTGGTCTACCTGGCCGTGGCGCCCAAGTCCAATGCGGTCTACACGGCCTACAACCAGGCGCGCGCCTTCGTGAAGCAGGACGGCACGCGCCCCGTGCCCATGCACCTGCGCAATGCACCCACCAAGCTCATGAAGAGCCTGGACTACGGCAAGAACTACCGCTATGCGCACGACGAGGATGACGGCTTTGCGGCCGGCGAGCGCTACTTTCCCGACGGCATGGACGAGCCGCAGTTCTACCGTCCGGTGGCGCGGGGGCTGGAACTCAAGATCGGCGAAAAGCTGGCCGCGCTGCGCGAGAAGAACCGCCAGCAGCGCGGTTGAAGACGCTTGATTTACAGAGGGAAAACCCCGTCTGAATACATCCCGGTATGGCACATGCCCGTGACTACAATCCCGCCCCAACCCGCCGGTAGCACAGGCTTGGCGGGCTTTTTGCTAGCCCCCACAAAGGGCTACGCGCAGGGCGTACCGCAACGGAGAAGAAGATGGATATCTTGCTACAGCAGATCATCAACGGTCTGGTCATGGGCAGCATGTACGCACTGGTGGCCTTGGGCTACACCATGGTGTACGGCATCATCAACCTGATCAACTTCGCCCACGGCGAAGTGCTCATGGTGGGAGCACTCACAAGCTGGTCGGTCATCGGCCTCATGCAACAGAACATGGCCGGCACGCCCGGCTGGATCATCCTGATCATCGCCATGGTGATCGCCTGCGTGGTCGCCGCCACGCTCAACTTCGTGATCGAGAAGGTGGCCTACCGGCCCCTGCGCAACAGCCCCAAGCTGGCCCCGCTGATTACCGCCATCGGCGTCTCCATCCTGCTGCAGACGCTGGCCATGATCATCTGGAAGCCCAACTACAAGGCCTATCCCACGCTGCTGCCCAGTGATCCTATCCACATCGGCGGTGCCGTGATCTCGCCCACGCAGGTGCTGATCCTGGGCCTCACCGCGGTGTCGCTGGCCATCCTGATGTGGCTGGTCAATTTCACCAAGCTCGGCCGCGCGATGCGCGCCACGGCGGAGAACCCGCGCGTGGCCGCGCTGATGGGCGTCAAGCCCGACGTGGTGATCTCGGCCACCTTCATCATCGGTGCCGTGCTGGCGGCGATCGCGGGTGTCATGTACGCCTCCAACTACGGCACGGCGCAGCACGCCATGGGCTTCCTGCCCGGCCTCAAGGCCTTCACGGCGGCTGTGTTCGGCGGCATCGGCAACCTCGGCGGTGCCGTGGTCGGCGGCATTTTGCTGGGGCTGATCGAGGCCATCGGCTCGGGCTACATCGGCCAGCTGACCGGCGGCGTGCTGGGCAGCCACTACTCCGACATCTTCGCCTTCATCGTGCTCATCATCATCCTCACGCTGCGGCCCTCGGGCCTGCTCGGCGAGCGGGTGGCGGACCGGGCCTGAGGAGCACCACGCCATGAGCTTCCTCCACAAGAACAAGCCGCTGACCCTGGTGGTCTGCGCCATCGTGCTGATCGCCTTCCCGCTGGTGCTGCAGAGCTTCGGCAACGCCTGGGTGCGCATCGCCGACATGTCGCTGCTGTACATCATGCTGGCGCTGGGCCTGAACATCGTGGTGGGCTACGCCGGCCTGCTCGACCTGGGCTTCGTCGCGTTCTTCGCGGTCGGCGCCTACATGTTCGCGCTGCTGGCCTCGCCGCACCTGACCGACACCTTCGCTGCGTTCAAGGCCATGTTTCCGAACGGCCTGCATTCCTCGCTGTGGCTCGTCATACCGCTCGGGGCCGGGCTCGCGGGGCTGTTCGGCATGCTGCTGGGCGCGCCCACGCTCAAGCTGCGCGGCGACTACCTGGCCATCGTGACGCTGGGCTTCGGCGAAATCATCCGCGTGTTCCTGAACAACCTGGACCACCCCGTCAACATCACCAACGGCCCCAAGGGCATCAACCAGATCGACTCGGTCAAGCTGTTCGGCCTGGACCTGGGGCGTTCGCTGAAGATCGGCGATTTCACGCTGCCTTCGGTCACGCTGTACTACTACCTGTTCCTGCTGCTGGTGGTCGTCAGCATCCTCGTGTGCTATCGGCTCGAGGTCTCGCGCATCGGCCGCGCCTGGATGGCCATTCGCGAGGACGAGATCGCGGCCAAGGCCATGGGCATCAACACGCGCAACATGAAGCTCCTGGCCTTTGGCATGGGCGCGGCTTTCGGTGGCGTCGCCGGCTCCATGTTCGGCGCCTTCCAGGGCTTCGTCTCTCCTGAATCTTTCAGCCTCATGGAATCGGTCATGATCGTCGCCATGGTGGTGTTGGGTGGCATCGGCCACCTGCCCGGCGTGATCCTGGGCGCGGTGCTGCTGTCGGCCCTGCCCGAGGTGCTGCGCTACGTCGCCGGCCCGCTGCAGGCCATGACCGACGGGCGTCTCGACGCGCCCATCCTGCGCCAACTGCTGATCGCGCTGGCCATGATCATCGTGATGCTGATGCGCCCGCGCGGCCTGTGGCCGGCGCCCGAGCACGGCAAGTCCCTGAACAAGAAGATGGCCCCTGACCCGGTTCCCGGTTCGGCACAGGCCATCACGCCCGGCGTGGACACGCCGGCCGATGCGGTGCCGGGCACGGCCAACCGCCCCATGTCCATCAACCCCTGAAGCGAGACGGACATGGCAGACACGGTTCTCAACGTCAGCGGCATTTCCAAGCGCTTCGGCGGACTGCAGGCCCTCTCCGATGTGGGCATGAAGATCGAACGCGGCCAGGTCTACGGCCTGATCGGTCCCAACGGCGCCGGCAAGACCACCTTCTTCAACGTCATCACGGGGCTGTACACGCCCGACAGCGGCAGCTTCGAGCTGGCCGGCAAGCCCTACAAGCCGACCGCGGTGCACGAGGTGGCGCAGGCCGGCATCGCGCGCACCTTCCAGAACATCCGGCTGTTCGCCGAGATGACGGCGCTGGAGAACGTCATGGTGGGCCGCCACGTGCGCACGCGCTCGGGCCTGTTGGGCGCGATCTTCCGCACCAGCGGCTTCAAGGCCGAGGAAGAAGCCATCGCCAAGCGCGCGCAGGAGCTGCTCGACTACGTGGGCATCGGCCGGCTGGCCGACTACAAGGCCCGCACGCTGAGCTACGGCGACCAGCGCCGGCTGGAGATCGCACGCGCCCTGGCCACCGACCCGCAGCTGATCGCGCTGGACGAACCGGCCGCCGGCATGAACGCCACCGAGAAGGTGCAGTTGCGCGAGCTGATCGACCGCATCCGCAAGGACAACCGCACCATCCTCCTGATCGAGCACGACGTGAAGCTGGTCATGGGCCTGTGCGACCGCGTGACCGTGCTCGACTACGGCAAGCTGATCGCCCAGGGCTCACCGGCCGAGGTGCAGAAGAACGACAAGGTGATCGAGGCCTACCTCGGCACGGGAGCGCATTGAGATGACGGTTCTGTTGAAAGTCCAGGGCCTGCAGGTCGCCTACGGCGGCATCCAGGCCGTCAAGGGCATCGATTTCGAGGTGCGCGAGGGCGAGCTGGTCTCGCTGATCGGCTCCAACGGCGCGGGCAAGACCACGACCATGAAGGCCATCACGGGCACGCTGCCCGCAAGCGGCGGGCAGATCGAGTACCTGGGCAAGCCCGTGCGCGGGCAGGGCGCCTGGGATCTCGTCAAGCAGGGTCTGGCCATGGTGCCCGAGGGCCGCGGCGTGTTCGCGCGCATGACCATCACCGAGAACCTGCAGATGGGCGCCTACACGCGCAACGACAAGGCCGAGATTGCGCGCGACATCGAGAAGATGTTCGGCATCTTCCCGCGCCTGCGTGAGCGCAAGGACCAGCTGGCGGGCACCATGTCCGGCGGCGAGCAACAGATGCTGGCCATGGGCCGCGCGCTCATGAGCCGGCCGAAGGTGCTGTTGCTGGACGAGCCGTCCATGGGCCTGTCGCCCATCATGGTGGACAAGATCTTCGAGGTGGTGCGCGACGTGCATGCCCAGGGCGTGACCATCATGCTGGTTGAGCAGAACGCCAGCCGCGCGCTGGCCATCGCCGACCGCGCCTACGTGATGGAGTCCGGCATCATCACCATGAACGGCGAGGGCAAGGCCATGCTCAGCGACCCCAAGGTGCGGGCCGCCTACCTGGGCGAATGAGCGCGCACCGTGTGGCGGCGCGCCGTCACACGATGTCCAGCTGGTGCATGCCGAACGCGCCGGCCTTGCGGTCGGCGAAGAACCACTGCAGCGTCTCGCGCACGGTCTTGAACGCGATCTCGTCCCAGGGGATCTCGTGCTCCTCGAACAGCCGCGCCTCGATGGTCTCGTGGCCGGGGTCGAAGCGGTCGTGCAGCAGCTGCGCGCGATAGAACATGTGGACCTGGCCCACGCGCACCACGTTGATGAGGCTGAACAGTTCGCCGATCTCATAGGCCGCGCCGGCTTCCTCGTCGGTCTCTCGCGCAGCCCCCTGGGCCGTGGTCTCGCCCAGTTCCATGAAGCCGGCCGGCAGTGTCCACTTGCCCCAGCGCGGCTCGATGTTGCGCTTGCACAGCAGCACGCGCTCGCCAAGCACCGGCACCGTGCCGACCACGATCAGCGGGTTCTCGTAGTGGATCTGGCCGCAGGCCGGGCACACCGCGCGTTCTTTGGTGTCACCGTCGTCCGGCACGCGGTAGACCACGGCGGTGCCGCAGTTGCGGCAGTGCTTCAGAGGCGGGCGAAAGCTCATGGCGGGGCAGTGTAATGAGGAGCGGCGGCGGCTCTTGCGCCGCGCGCTCCGTGAGCGTCAGCCGGTGATCTTCACCGTCAGGCTTTCCAGCCCGGCCACGCCACCCGACAGCACATCGCCCGGCACCACTGCCGCGACGCCTTCGGGGGTACCGCTGTAGATCAGGTCGCCGGGCTGCAGCGTCCACGCGGCCGACAGGTGCTCGATGGTCTCGGCGATGTTCCAGATCAGCTTGGAGACATCGCTGCGCTGGCGGTCCATGCCATTGACCTGCAGAAAGATCTCGGCCTTTTCGACATCGCCGGCCTGGGCGGCGGGCGTGATCGGGCCGATCGGCGCGGACTGCTCGAAGCCCTTGCCGATGCACCAGGGCCGACCCTGCTTCTTCATCTCGCCCTGTAGGTCGCGGCGTGTCATGTCCAGGCCCACGGCGTAGCCGTAGATGTGCTTGTGCGCATCGGCTGCCTTGATGTTGGAGCCGCCCGTGCCGATGGCCACGACCAGCTCGATCTCGTGGTGCAAATCCTTCGTCAGGCTCGGGTAGGCGATGGCGCCCGTCTGCGCGGCCGGCACGGGCACCACGGCATCGGCGGGCTTCAAGAAGAAGAAGGGCGGCTCGCGGCCCGTGAACCCCATCTCCTTGGCATGCTCCGCGTAGTTGCGGCCGACGCAATACACGCGGTGCACCGGGAATGATGCCGACTGGCCGACCACGGGCACGGTGACGGTGGGGGCGGGGGGGAAAACGAAGCTCATCGCAACCTTTCTGCTGGGAATGCGGCCGCGCGTTGCGGACCGAAATGATGCGCCGGGCAGTGTGCCACGGCTGCAGCGCGGTTGCCTCGCGGTCGCGTCCGACAAGCGGTCGGCGTCATCGCGGCTGGAGGCTGCGATGTGCTGCCGGTACAACTCGTAGCACATCGTCATCGCGTGGCGTTCGCGGCTGGTGTGCAATGCTGCCGTGAGCCACAACAACAGGAGTCTCCCATGACCGCACAACAAGCCTCTTCCTCCACTTCCTTCCGTCCGGTCGCGCCGCGCGCCGGCGTCGCCGCCGTCGTGCTCGCCCTGGCCCTGGGCGGCTGCGCCAACATGAGCGAGACGCAAAAGGGCACGGCCGTCGGCGCCGGCGTGGGCGCCGGCGTCGGCGCACTGGTGGGGCAAGGCCGTGGTGCGGCCATTGGTGCCGGCGTAGGCGCGCTGGGCGGCTACATCTGGTCGTCCCACATGCAAAAGAAGAAGGCCGAAATGGAGCAGGCCACGGCCGGCACCGGCGTGGCCGTGACGCAGACGGCCGACAACCAACTCAAGCTCAACATCCCGAGCGACATTTCGTTCGACACCGGCCGCGCCGACATCCGTCCGGCATTGCGTCCCATCCTCGACCAGTTCGCCAACGGCCTGCGCGACCAGCCCAACACCGAGGTGCGCATCATCGGCCACACCGATTCCACGGGCTCTGATGCCGTCAACGACCCGCTGTCGCTGCAGCGCGCCAACAGCGCACGCGACTACCTGACCGCACGCGGCGTGGATCCGCGGCGCATCCTGACGGCCGGCCGCGGTTCGCACGAGCCCATCGCCGAAAACAACAGCGATGCGGGCCGGGCCAAGAACCGGCGCGTGGAGATCTTCCTGGCCGAACGGTCGCAGGGCTGAGCCCCTCCGTTGACCCCGACGCGGCAAGGGCGCGGCGGGGTCCGTACCATCGGGCGGATGCCTTCCTCCACCGACACGGCCGCGTCGCGCGGCCTGCCGCCCGGTGCCTTGCTGGCCCTGGGCCTTTGCGCATTCGGCAGCGCTTTCGCCATGCGGCTGACCGATCCTTTGCTGCCGCGGCTGGCGAGCGAGTTCTCGGTCTCGCTCGCGCAGGCGGCGCAGGTCGTCACCGCGTTCTCCATGGCCTATGGGCTGGCGCAGTTGCTGTTCGGTCCGCTGGGAGATCGCTTCGGCAAGTTCCGCGTGATCGGTTGGGCTGCCATGGCCTGTGCGCTGGCTTCTGCGGCCTGCGCCATGGCTCCCGGCCATGCGGCACTCGTCGCGGCGCGCCTGGTGGCCGGCGTGGCGGCCGCCGCCATCATTCCGCTGTCCATGGCATTCATCGGCGACATGGTGGCTTATGCCGACCGCCAGCCCGTGCTGGCGCGTTTCCTGGTCGGGCAGATCCTGGGCATGTCCAGCGGCGTGGTCGTCGGTGGCTTGGCAGCCGACCACCTGGGCTGGCGTCTGCCGTTCTGGGGACTGGCGGTGTGGTTCGTCGCCATCGCGCTGACCATGCAGCGCGTCGGCCGGCGCGTGCCGCGGCCCAGTGGCACGCCGGTCGCTGGCCGCCCGGTGCGGCGCATGGCCGGCGAATTTGCCAAGGTGCTCGCCGTGCCCTGGGCGCGCGTGGTGCTGGCCACCGTGTTCCTCGAGGGAGCCTGCATCTTCGGCGCCTTCGCCTTCATCGCCGTGCACCTGCATGCGGTGTTCGATCTGCCACTGGCGGCCGCGGGCGCCACGCTGATGGCCTTCGGTGCGGGCGGCATCCTGTTCGCGTTCGGCGCGCGGCCGCTGGTGGCGCGCATGGGCGAGACGCGGCTGACGGCCTGGGGCGGCGCCATCGTTGCGCTGGCCCTGTTGGGCATGGCCTGGGCGCCGGCCTGGTGGTGGGCGGTGCCCGGCTGCCTTGCGGCAGGACTGGGCTTTTACATGCTGCACAACACCCTGCAGACGAATGCGACGCAGATGGCGCCCGAGCGCCGTGGGGCGGCCGTGTCCTCGTTCGCGTGCTGCTTCTTCCTTGGCCAGGCCATCGGCGTGTGGCTGGCCGGCCTGTCGGTGGCCGAGCACGGCACGCGGCCGCTGATGGTGGCTGGTGCACTGGGCACGCTGGCCGTGGGCGCGGTGTTCGGCCGCCTGCGTGCGCGGCAGTCGGCGCGGACGTTGGCCGCAGCGGCTTGACCGCTGCGGATAATCGACGCTGCCATCGCCGCCCCCACGCCCCCTCCATGAAGCTCTACAGCTACTTCCGTTCCTCGGCCTCCTACCGCGTGCGCATCGCGCTGGCGCTCAAGGGCATCGCCTACGACTACCTGCCGATCCACCTGGTCAAGGGCGAGCAGCGCAGCGCGCCGTTCGCGGCCCTGTCGGCCGACCGCCTGGTGCCGGTGCTCGAGGTGGACGGCGTGCCGCTGGCGCAGTCCATGGCCATCATCGAGTACCTGGAGGAAACGCATCCCACGCCGCCGCTGCTGCCCGCGGAACCGCTCGCGCGGGCGCAGGTGCGCGCACTGGCGCAGACGATCGCCTGCGAGATCCATCCCATCAACAACCTGCGCGTGCTCAAGTACCTGTCGCAGGAGCTGCTGGTCGACGACGGCGCCAAGAACGCCTGGTACCGGCACTGGTGCCGCAGCGGGTTGGAGGCGGTCGAGCGCGAACTGGCCCAGCTGCGCGCGACGCATGGGCCGGCGCGGCTGTGCTTCGGCGACAGCCTCACGCTGGCCGACTGCTGCCTGGTGCCGCAGATCTTCAATGCGCAGCGATTTGCGGTCGACCTCTCCGGTCTGCCGCTGACCATGGCCGCCTACGAGGCCGCCATGGCCCTCCCGGCCGTGCAGCAGGCCCAGCCTTCGGCCTGCCCGGACTTCGAGGGCTGATGGACCTGCTCGTGCCAGACTGGCCCGCGCCTGCCCGGGTCCAGGCGCGCATGAGCCTGCGTGCGGGCGGGGTGTCGGCTGCGCCCTACGACAGCCTGAACATGGGCGACCATGTGGGCGACGACGGCGCCGCCGTGCTGCGCAACCGCGCCTTGCTGGCCGCGCAGCTGGGTGCCACGCCGGTGTTCATGCAGCAGGTCCACGGTACCGCTGTGGAACGCCTGCCCAGCCCGCATGCCGTGCCTGTGGCCGATGGCTGTGTGAGCCTCGTGCCCGGACTGGCTTGCACCATCATGGTCGCCGACTGCCTGCCCGTGCTGTTCTGCGACACCGAGGGCTGCGCCGTCGCGGCCGCGCATGCCGGCTGGCGGGGCCTGGCCGCCGGCGTGCTGGAGGGCACGCTGGCGGCGCTGCGCAGCGCCGTGCCGCATGCGCATTGGCTCGCTTGGCTGGGGCCCTGCATCGGCCCGTCGGCCTTCGAGGTCGGCGACGAGGTGCGCGCCGTCTTCGTCGCCCAGTCCGCCGCCGCGGCCGCATGCTTTCGCGCGCATGCGGACGGCAAGTGGCTGGCGGACCTGCCCGCGCTGGCCCGATTGCGGCTCGCGGCAGCGGGTCTGCACGACCTGCACGGCAACGACAGCAGCGCGCCGTGGTGCACGGTCAGCGACGCTTCACGGTTCTTTTCGCACCGGCGCGACCGGGTCAGCGGGCGCATGGCCGCCTGCATCTGGCTCGCTGCCTGAGGCCTGGCGCAGCGCTTCCTGCTGGGCCGCGAACTCGGCCGCTTCCCGCGCGCGCAGCAGCTTGCGCCGGGCCGGCGCCAGCATCAGGTAAACCACCAGTGCCACCGGCCCGAGGCCGTAGAGTACAAAGGTCACCAGCGCGCCGAGCAGTGTGCCCTGCGTACTGGTGGCTTCGGCCACCGCCATCATCAGCGCTACATACAGCCACGCGATCACGACCAGATACATAACGTAAAAAAAGTTGCCGCACCTCACAGGGTGCTGCTGTAATCAGGGTTTACCCCAGTTTCTCTGGGGGTTTCGAGGTCGAGGAGACGCAATGCATTCTCAAGCAGACTGGGCGCAGGCCGCCCAGCAGTTCCAGAGCCTGATGGGCGACATGTTGACCAAGGCCATGCAGCAGGTGGGCGGAACGGCTCCGGGCACGCCCGCTGCAGCGCCCATGCCCGCGCTGTCGTTCGCACCCGACAAACTCCAGGAGCTGCAGAAGCAATACCTGAGCGAGGTCGGTGCGCTGTGGAGCCAGAACATGCAGCAGTCCCTGCAGCGCGACAAGCGCTTCGCCGGCGAGGCCTGGTCCGGCAACCCCGTGGCCGCCTTCTCGGCCGCCAGCTACCTGCTCAATGCCCGCACGCTGATGGGCCTGGCCGATGCCGTGCAGGGCGACGAGAAAACGCGTGCGCGCGTGCGCTTCGCCGTCGAGCAATGGATGGCCGCCTCGGCGCCCAGCAACTTCCTCGCCTTCAACGCCGAGGCCCAGGCCCTGGCGCTCAAGACCCAGGGCGAGAGCATCGCCAAGGGCATGCAGAACCTGCTGCACGACATCGCCCAGGGCCATGTGTCCATGACCGACGAGAGCCAGTTCGAGGTCGGCCGCAACGTCGCCACCACCGAGGGCGCCGTGGTGTTCGAAAACGAGCTGTTCCAGCTGCTCGAGTACAAGCCGCTCACATCCAAGGTCTACGAGCGGCCCTTCCTGCTGGTGCCGCCCTGCATCAACAAGTTCTACATCCTCGACCTGCAGCCCGAAAACTCGCTGATCCGCTACGCGGTGGAGCAGGGCCACCGCACCTTCGTCGTGAGCTGGCGCAACCCCGACCAGTCGCTCGCGCACAAGACCTGGGACGACTACATCGAGGACGCTGCGATCCGCGCCATCGGCGTGGTGCAGGACATCACGGGCGCCAAGCAGATCAATGCGCTGGGCTTTTGCGTCGGCGGCACCATCCTGAGCACGGCGGCCGCCGTGCTGGCCGCGCGTGGCGAAAAGCCCATCGCCGCGCTCACGCTCTTGACCACCTTCCTCGATTTCACCGACACCGGCGTGCTGGACGTGTTCATCGACGAGAACATGGTCAAGTTGCGCGAGATGCAGATGGGCCAGGGCGGCCTGTTGCCCGGCAACGACCTGGCCTCGACCTTCAGCTTCCTGCGCCCGAACGACCTGGTCTGGAATTACGTGGTCGGCAACTACCTCAAGGGCGAGACGCCGCCGCCGTTCGACCTGCTCTACTGGAACAGCGATTCCACCAACCTGCCGGGCCCGTTCTACGCCTGGTACCTGCGCAACACGTATCTGGAGAACAAGCTCGTCAAGCCCGGCGCCACCACGGTCTGCGGCGAGAAGATCGACCTGTCCCGGCTGGACATGCCGGTCTACATCTACGGCTCGCGCGAGGACCACATCGTGCCCATCGGCGGTGCGTACGCGTCAACCCAGCACCTGCCGGGCAAGAAGCGCTTCGTGATGGGCGCCTCCGGGCACATCGCCGGCGTGATCAACCCGCCGGCCAAGAAGAAGCGCAGCCACTGGATTGGCAGCGACACCAAGTTCCCGCCCAAGCTGCAGGACTGGCTGGCTGCGGCCACCGAGCATCCAGGCAGCTGGTGGACCGACTGGTCCGGCTGGCTGGCCAGCCATGCCGGCCGCCAGGTCACTGCACCGCGCGGCTATGGACGCGCACAATACAAGGCCATCGAGCCCGCGCCCGGCCGCTACGTCAAGGCCAAGGCCTGACCCGTTTTTCGATTCCCGCAACCCCAAGCATCGTTAGGAAGAGACATGGAAGACATCGTCATCGTTGCAGCCGCCCGCACCGCCGTCGGCAAGTTCGGCGGCAGCCTGGCCAAGATCGCCGCGCCCGAACTGGGCGCCACCGTGGTCAAGGAACTGCTCGCACGCGCCAAGCTGGACGCCGGCCAGGTCGGCGAAGTCATCATGGGCCAGGTGCTGGCGGCGGGCTCGGGCCAGAATCCGGCACGCCAGACCGTCATCAAGAGCGGCCTGGACAAGTCCACGCCTGGCCTGACCATCAACGCCGTCTGCGGCTCGGGCCTGAAGGCTGTGATGCTGGCGGCCCAGGCCGTGGCCTGGGGTGATTCGGACATCGTGATCGCCGGTGGCCAGGAGAACATGAGCGCCGCGCCGCACGTGCTGCTGGGTTCGCGCGACGGCCAGCGCATGGGCGATTGGAAGATGGCCGATTCCATGATCACCGACGGCCTGTGGGACGTCTACAACCAGTACCACATGGGCATCACGGCCGAGAACGTGGCCAAGCAGTACAGCATCAGCCGCGAAGCGCAGGACGCGTTCGCGCTGGCCAGCCAGCAAAAGGCGGCTGCCGCCCAGGAAGCCGGCAAGTTCAAGGACGAGATCGTGCCCGTGACGATCCCGCAGAAGAAGGGCGACCCGGTGGTGTTCGCCGCCGACGAGTTCATCAACAAGAAGACCACGGCTGAAGCCCTGGCCGGCCTGCGCCCGGCCTTCGACAAGGCCGGTGGCGTGACCGCGGGCAATGCCTCGGGCATCAACGACGGCGCCGCCGGCGTGGTCGTCATGACGGCCAAGAAGGCGGCCGCGCTGGGCCTGACCCCGCTGGGCCGCATCGCCAGCTTCGCCACCGTGGGCCTGGACCCGGCCATCATGGGCATGGGCCCGGCACCGGCCTCGCGCAAGGCGCTCGAGCGCGCCGGCTGGAAGGCCGCCGACCTGGATCTGCTGGAGATCAACGAGGCCTTCGCGGCCCAGGCCTGTGCCGTCAACAACGAGATGGGCTGGGATACCAGCAAGATCAACGTGAACGGTGGCGCCATCGCCATCGGCCACCCGATTGGCGCGTCCGGCTGCCGCATCCTGGTCACGCTGCTGCACGAGATGGGCCGGCGCAACGCCAAGAAGGGCATCGCTTCGCTGTGCATCGGCGGCGGCATGGGCGTGGCGCTGACGATCGAGCGCTGAGCGGCTGCGCTGCCATGAAGAACGGGCCCTGCGGGCCCGTTTTCTTTTTCAGGCTTGTTGCGGCAGCGCGCCCAGCTTGTCCGGGTTGCGGATGGCGTAGACCGTGTGGATCTTCTGGCCATCGGTCACGAAGGCCATGGCCGATTCGAGCCGGCCATCCACATAGCGCAGCAGGCCGGGCTCGCCATTGACCGTGGCGCCGCGGTAGCGCACCCCGTCCGGCGCGCGGCGGAAGGCCGCGAAGAACAGGTTGGCGATGCGGAATGCGCCCTGCAGCACCTTGCCGAAGGAGGGCACCTTGCCGCCGCCGTCGCTGATCAGTTCGACATTCTCGGCCAGCAGCGCCTGCAGCGCATCGCGCGCCCCGCTGCGCGCGGCCGTGACGAAGCGCTCCAGCACGCGCCGGTGCGCCTCGCGCGGTACCGCGAAGCGCGGCTGCTCGCGCTGCACGCGCGCGCTGGCGCGGTGCACGAGCTGACGGCAGGCGGCTTCGCTCTTGTCCAGCAGCTTGGCAATGTCGGCGTAATCCTGATCGAACATCTCGCGCAGCAGGTAGGCCGCGCGCTCCTCGGGCGCCAGCCGCTCCAGCACCCAGAGCATGGCGACCGACAGTTCGCCGGCCTGCTCGGCCACCGCCTCGGGTGTGCGCTCGTCCAGTTCCACCAGTGGCTCGGGCAGCCAGAAGCCCACATAGGCCTCGCGCTCGGTCTTGGCCGCACGCAGCCTGTCCAGCGCGAGCCGCGTGACGGTGGTCACCAGCCAGGCCTCGGCCGACTGCACGCTCGCCTGGTCGCTGCCGTGCCAGCGCAGCCAGGCGTCCTGCACCACGTCCTCGGCGTCGGCGCGCGTGCCGAGCATGCGGTAGGCGATGGAAAACAGTTTGGGGCGTGCGGCGCTGAAAGCGTCGTTCGGTGAAGCCGGCATCAGTCCTCGTCGCGGTGGGTTTCCGCGATGGTACGGAAGTCTTCCGCCACGACGAGGAAGGCATCGACCACGTCCGGATCGAAGTGCTTGCCCCGGCCTTCCTGCAGGATGCGCACGGCCTCGGCATGCGGCAGTGCCGGCTTGTAGACGCGCTTGCTGATCAGCGCGTCGTAGACATCGGCCAGCGCCATCAGCCGG
>NZ_VEDO01000001.1 GCF_007677875.1 Variovorax boronicumulans
TGAAACGACTTTGCGCCGATGATAGTGCGGGTTCCCGTGTGAAAGTAGGTCATCGTCAGGCTCTTACAGCCAAAACGCCCCAACCTCCAACGAGGTTGGGGCGTTTTTATTTCGAAGATCCATTCTCGCAGCGGTCAAGAGCGCTATTCCAAAATCTCGGGGCGCGGCCTTTGGGGAGTTGGTGCGCGAATAGGAGTGGTCCCTGGGACTGAGCACGCACGCTTGTAAAACTCAGCAGGGACAGCTACCGCACAGACGCGGAAAGAATTGGGTACTGAGCCGGCAGATCGTGGCTGACATGCAAGGATCCCGGCGATTAGGCGGCCCGATGCGGTGGGCGGCATCAAAGCCCGCAGTGGTCACCAGCGTGATTCGCGTGCCGGCCTTCGCCTGCATCCCCACGATTGTCGTTAGCGCTTGGCAGGTTTCGGCGTGAACCGTTGTTTCGACCCGACGGCTGCAGGAACATGGCGCGCGAATTTGTGGAGTCCATCAACGCCGACGTCAACGCGCTGCTGCGCCTGCCCGGCATGGTCGAGCGTGGGGCCCTGGGCACCCAGCCCTGTGCGACCTCACCGGCTGAGTTCAAGGCCATCCTTGCGGCCGACATCGAACAGTGGAGTGCCGTGCTCCGCGCCTCGAGGGTCGACGGGGCCTGCCCAAAGAGCAGGCAACACAGCGCGGGCCCGCATGGACGCTCGCAACGGCGCGCGGTCCGGCGCCTGCCCCCAGGGATGTCCACAGCCCCACGGGACAAGCCCGCCGGCGTTCAGGCCGGTGCGAGCCAGGCGTCGACGGGCTGGGCGTTCTGGATCGCCAGGCGCCAGGTCTTGCCGTCCTGCGGCGCCGGCAGTTCCAGCCGCAGGCGCAGCAGGCGCTTGTCGCGTGCCACCAGCGCGGTGACGGTGCGCGTGCGCCCGGTGTAGAGCGCCAGGTCGTCCAGGCGGCTCAGGCGCCAACCCTCGTTCTCGGTCTCCACACCCAGCCATTCGTCTTCGGCCGCCAGGCCTGCCTGCTCGGCCGCGCCGCCGCGCAGCACCACCTTGATCTGCACGCCGTTCTGCTCGCCCACGCGCAGGCCCAGGCGTTGGGCCAGCTGCGCCGGGTCGTCGTGCACGGCCACGCCGTGGCGCTCGAGCAGTTCGCGCAACGGCAGCTCGTCCCGGCCATGGACCCAGGCCGCGATCTCGGCATCGAAGGACCGCCCGCCGACCGCGGCCAGCGCCGCGGCGAAGTCGGCCTCGGACATCGGCCCGGCGGCGCACTGCGTCCACAGGCGCTGCATCACGGCGTCGAGCGTGCCGCGGCCCTCGGCACGCAGCGTGAGGTCGAAGCACAGCGCCACCAGCGCGCCCTTGGCGTAGTAGCTCACCGTGGCGTTGGGCGTGTTGGCGTCCGTGCGGTAGTACTTGACCCACGCGTCCATGCTGGCCTCGGCCACCGATTGCACCAGCCGGCCCGGCGTCTGCAGCACCTGGTTGATGGTCTTGTTGAGCAATTTGAGGTAGCCGGCGTTATCCAGCAGGCCGCAGCGGCGCAGCAGCAGGTCGTCGTAGTAGCTTGTGAACCCTTCGAAGAACCACAGCAGCTGCGTGTACTGCTCGGCGTCGTAGTGGTACTGGGCGAACTCCGCGGGGCGCAGCCGCTTGACGTTCCAGGTGTGGAAGTATTCGTGGCTGATCAGCCCCAGCAGCGTGGTGTAGCCCTCGCCCTGGCGTGCGGATTCCCCGCCCGCTTCGTCGCGGCGCGGCAAGTCGCGCCGGCTGCAGACCAAGGCGGTGGAGTTGCGGTGTTCCAGGCCGCCATAGCTGTCGTCCATGGCGTTGAGCAGGAACACATAGCGTTTGTGCGGCGGCTTGCCGCCGCCCTGCCCATGCCAGAAGCGGATCTGCTCCTCGCAGATCTTCTGCGTGTCCTGCAGCAGACGGTTGCCGTCGAAGGAGGGCGGGGCGCCGGCCACGACGAAACGGTGCGGAATGCCTGCGGCCTTGAAGTCGCCATGCCAGAACGCGCCGAGCTCGAACGGGCAGTCAGCCAGTTCGTCGTAGTCCGCTGCGAGGTAGTGGCCGAAGCCGGCCGCATCCACCTGCCACGGTGCCAGGCCCGTGGCCACGGACCAGCCCGTGGTCTGGCGGGAGGCCACCAGTTCCAGGCCGTGCGGCTGGGCTTCCTGGCCATGCACGCGCAGGCACAGGCTGGTGGGGTTGAAGAAGCCGCGCGCCGCGTCCAGAAAGGCCGTGCGCACGGAGCTGTCGTGCGCATGCACGAGGTAGCGCAGCACCAGCGGCTTGCCCGGCTCGGCCGTGAGGTCCCAGCTGTTTTTGTCGCGCTGCCGGCACTCCACCGCCTTGCGGCCCTGGTGGGCTTCGAGCTGCTGCAGGTGCTTGGAGAACTCGCGCACCATGTAGCTGCCCGGAATCCACACCGGCAGCGAGACGCGCTGCTGCGCATGGGGCGCCTGCACCGTCAGCGTGACGCGGTACAGGTGGGCGTGCAGGTCGGCCAGTTCGACCCGGTAGGCGATGGCCGGCGTGTCGTAGTGGTGGTCTGCTGAGGCGCCTTGGCGCGCCGGCGCAGGAGAGGGGGAAGTCGTCGGCATGCGCCGAGAATACAGGACGCGCCAAGGCGTCCCGCGGCCTCAGGACTTGCGCGAAGCGGCAGCGGCCAGCAGTTTCTCGACTTCGTCCAGCGGCATCGCGCCGGGCACGCGCGTGCCGTCCGTGAACAGCAGCGTGGGCGTGCCCGTGATCTTGTGCTTGCGGCCCAGGGCGACGTTGCGCGCCACGGGCGCCGCGTCGCACTCGGCCGAGGGGATCGCCTGGTTGCGCACCATCCAGTCCGACCAGGTCTTGGCCTGGTCCTTGGCGCACCAGATGTGCTGGGCCTTCTGCACCGAGTCCGCGCCCAGGATGGGATAGAGGTACAGGTAGATCGTCACGTTGTCGATCTTTTCCATGTCGCGCTCGAAGCGCTTGCAGTAGCCGCAGTTCGGGTCCACGAACACCGCCATCTTGCGCTTGCCGTCGCCACGCACGAGCTTGAACGCGTCCTTGAGCGGCAGGTCCTTGAAGTCCAGCGCCGTGAGCTTGTTGATGCGGTCTTCGGTCAGGTTGCGGCGCTGCTGGGTGTCGAAGATCTGGCCCTGCAGCAGGAAGTTGCCCTGCGCATCGGCATAGACGATCTCGGCGCCGGCCAGCCGCACCTCGTACAGCCCCGGCAGCGGGCTGGCCGTGATCTCCTCGATCGCCGGCAGCTGCGGCAGGCGCTGGGTCAGCACCTGGCGGATGGTGGCTTCGGCGTTGGCAGGCGTGCCGGCCGCAGCGGGGGCCGCCGCAGCGGCTGCAGCCGTGGGCGCCGCCGCCGGGGCCTCGCTCTTGCCGCAAGCAGGAAGCAGCACGGCCATGGCCAGTGCGGCAAGGGTGGCCTGCGGCCGGGGGAATCGAATCGTCACGTGGAATCCTTCAGCAATGCCGGCCTGTTCAGCCGTTCACACCCATGGCTTGGCGCGCGACCCAGCGCTTGAGCGGGCCGCTGTGTTCGAAGCCGTTCATGCCCCAGTTGCGCAGGCCCTGCCAGGCCGGTGCATTGTGCGCGAACAGCTGCTGCAGGCCGTCGGTGGCCAGGCGCATGCCAGCCAGCGCGGTCTTGCGCGCGCGCTCGTAGCGGCGTAGCACGCGCAGGTCGCCCACGCTGCGCCAGCCGTCCCGCGCGCGCAGCTGGGCCACGAGCTCAGCCGCATCGCCCAGCCCCAGGTTGAGCCCCTGGCCGGCCAGCGGGTGCACCGTGTGCGCGGCGTCGCCGGCCAGCGCCCAGGCGCCAGCCAGGCCGTCGGCCGCACCCGTCGCGCCAACGAAATGCCGGGCCTGCGCCAGCTGCAGCGGCCAGGCTGCGCGTTCGCCGGCCACCTGCAGCGCGCCCAGCGCACCCTGGCTGATCTGCTCCAGCGCCTGCGAGAAGGCCGCGTCGTCCAGTGCCAGCGTGGCCGCGGCGCGCTCTTGCGGCACCGACCAGACGACCGCCACCTGCCGCCCCTCGGCGCCGGCCATGGGCAACAGGGCCACCACTTCGCCCTGCAGCAACCACTGCCGCGCCACCTGGCCGTGCGGCCGCTCGCACTGCAGCCGCGTGGCGATGGCGGTCTGGCCGTAGGCATGGGTGTCGTAGGCCACGCCCAGTTCGGCGCGCGTGCTGCTGGCCCGGCCTTCGCAGACAACGGTCAAGCCCGCGGTGGCGAGGGGCTGTTCCAGCACTTCGATCTGCGGCTGGTAGCGCACCGCCTCGGCCAGCCGCTTCTCCAGCGCTGCGACGTCGACGATCCAGGCCAGCGGCATGCCACGGCCCTGGCGCGCGGCGTCGAAGTTCACCTCGCCGCCATCGTCGCCGAACACCTGCATGGCCTGCACGGCAGTGGCCTCGGCGGGGTCGGGCCAGCAGCGCAGGCCTTCGAGCAACTGGCGCGAGGCGGCGTTGAGCGCATAGGCGCGTACGTCGGACGACTCGCCCTGGCGCGGTGTGGCCGGCTGCACCAGCGCCACGTGCAGCCGCTCGCGGGCCAGCAGCAGGGCCAGCGTGCGGCCGACGATGCCGCCGCCGCGCACGCAGATGTCGAAAGCTTGAGGGGAAGGCATCGCGGGATTGTAGGAGTGGGGTCTTGGGCACAATGCGCCCTCCACTGCACAGCCCTTTGCCTGCCATGTCTTCCGATTCCGTTGCCGACCTGTCTGCCCACGACGTTGCGGCCCGCATCGCGCGGCTGTTCGTCTATCCGGTCAAGTCCTGCGCCGGCGTCGAGGTGGACGAGGTGCTGCTGACCGAGACCGGCCTGGAATTCGACCGCGCCTGGATGGTGGTGGATGCCGAAGGCCGTTTCGTGACCCAGCGCGAACTGCCGCGCATGGCGCTGGTCCAGCCGAAGCTCAAGCATTCGGAGATGGTGCTGCGCGCACCCGGCATGCTGGCCCTGCACATCGCGCTGGACGCGGTGGAAGAACCCTGCGAGGTCACGGTCTGGAAGGACCGTGTGCAGGCCTACGACATGGGAGACGTGGCGGCCCAGTGGTTCAGCGATTTCCTGAACAGCGAACGGCCGGCCGGTGTGCCGGCGCAGAAGCTGCGCCTGGTGCGCTTCGACCCCGAGTTCCAGCGCCTGTCCAACAAGCGCTGGACCGGCGAGGTCGATGCGCCCAACCAGTTCTCCGACGGTTTCCCGGTCCTGGTGCTGAGCCAGTCCGCGCTCGACGGGCTCAACGCACGCCTGGCAGCCGAAGGCCATGCCGCCGTGGGCATCGAGCGTTTCCGCCCCAACATCGTGCTGGACGGCGTGGATGCACACGACGAAGACAACTTCGGCGAGCTGCTGATCGCCACCAACGAAGGCGCCGCCCGGCTGCGCCTGGTCAAGCCCTGCCCGCGCTGTCCCATCCCGAACATCGACCCGGTCACGGCCCTGTCCAGCCCCGAGGTCGGCGACACCCTGCAGGCCTACCGGGCCCACCCGGCCGTGGACGGCGCCATCGCCTTCGGCATGAACGCCATCGTGCTCGACGGCATCGATCACGCGCTGCGTCCGGGGCAACCGGCCGCGGCCGACTACCGCTTCGACTGAGCCACGGGCGCTGCGCGCCATGCAGCTGCGCACCAAGATCGTCACGCTGGCCGCGCTGCCGCTGCTGCTGGCCCTGGTGCTGGTCGCGCTCGCGGTGCGCTACCAGGAGCGCGACCTCGCGCTGCGCGAGCGCACGCTGATCGAGCAGAGCCACATGGCGCAGCGTCGCAGTGAGCTGCGCAGCTATGTGGCGCTGGCCCTCAGCACCGTGCAGCCGCTCTACGACAGCGGCCGCGAGGACGAGGCCACGCGCGCCGAGGCGCTGCGCCGGCTGGCCGCGCTGGACTACGGCAGCGATGGCTACTTCTTCGTCTACGACCTGCAGGGCCGCTCGCTCATGCATTCGCGCCAGCCCGAGCTGGTCGGCCGCTCGCTCTGGGATCTGCGCGACTCCACGGGCCGCTACACCATCCAGGACCTGCTCCGCGGCGCCCAGCAGGGCGGCGGCGGCCTGGTCGAGTACGAATGGCGCAAACCCTCCAGCGGAGAACGCGCACCCAAGCTCGGCTACGTGACGCTGCTGCCGCGCTGGGGCTGGATGGTGGGCACCGGCCTGTACCTGGACGACATCCAGGCCACCCTGTCGGCCATGGACCGGCAGATGAACGCCAACGTGGCCGCCACGCTGCTGTGGATCGCCGGCATCGCCGCGCTGTGCCTGGCGGCGGTCAGCGCGGCCGGCCTGCTGCTCAACCTCAGCGAGCACCGCACGGCCGAGGCCAAGTTGCGCCTGCTCGCGCGCCGCGTGGTGCAGTCGCAGGAGGACGAGCGCGGCCACCTCGCGCGCGAGCTGCACGACGGCACCAGCCAGGCGCTGGTCGGCGTCAAGCTGCAGATCGAGTCCTACATCGACCAGCTGGCCGCACCCGTGCCGCCGCCCGCGCTGGCCAAGGCCTTGGAGCGCCTGAACGCCGCGCTGGCCGAGGTGCGTGGCCTCTCGCACCAGCTGCGGCCCGCGTTGCTGGACCAGCTGGGCCTGCCGGCCGCGCTGGAACGGCTGGCCCAGGAGTTCGACGACCAGGGCGGCATCCAGGCCGAGGCGCTGGTCGAAGGCCAGCCGCGCGAGTTGCCGCCCGAGGCCAAGACCGCGCTGTTCCGCGTCGCGCAGGAGGCGCTGACCAATGTGCACAAGCACGCGGCCGGCGCACACCGCGTGACGCTGGCGCTGCGCTTCGACGCCACCAGCGTGCGCCTGGCCGTGCACGACGACGGCCAGGGCTTCGACGTGCTGGCCGTGCAGGGCGACGCGCGCCGTGGCATCGGCCTGCGCAACATGCGCGAGCGCATGGCTGCCGTTGGCGGGCAACTGCACCTGTCTTCCGAACCCGGCGCGACCACCATCGAAGCCGAATTGCCCACTGCCGCATGACGCGACCCGTCCGCCTCTTTCTCGTCGATGACCACCCGCTCGTGCGCGACGGCTTGCGTGCGCGGCTTGGCTCGGTGCCCTGGATCACGGTGGTCGGGGAGGCCGGCAGCGCGGCCGAGGCCCTGTCTCTGCTGGACGCCTGCACGCCCGACCTGCTGCTCATGGACGTCGGCATGAAGGACATGAACGGCCTGGACCTGGCAGCCGCCGTCCTGCAGCGCGCGCAGCCGCCCCACATCGTCATGCTGAGCATGTACGACAACCCCGAGTACGTGCAGCAGGCGCTGCAGCTGGGCGCGCGCGGCTACGTGCTCAAGGACGCGCCGGCGGCCGAGATCGTGGCCGCCATCGAAGCCGCGGCCGCCGGCGGCACCTTCCTGAGCCCCGCCGTCTCACGCCGGCTGTTCCGCAAGGCCGAGCCGCGCCCCCTGCTCACGCCGCGGGAATCGGAGATCCTGGCCGCGATCGGCCGCGGCGCGTCGAGCAAGCAGATCGCGCGCGACCTGGGCCTCAGCGTGCGCACGGTCGAGGCCCACCGACAGAGCATCAAGCGTCGGCTCGGCATCGACACCTTGCCAGAACTGATCCGCTACGCCGTCGAGCACACCGGCCCGAAGTAAGGGTTTTTGCTTAGGTGGGCGCGCGTAAGCCACCCACGCGCTGCGACGGATGCGGCCTGCGGTCGGCTGCGGAACACTGCGGGCCTTCACGATTGAGGAGACATCCGCATGGACACCATCCGTCGCCACCTGGTGTGGCTGGCCGTGGCCGTGGTCGGCGCATTCGCGCTCGGCACCGTGGCCCTCTCGCGCGGCGAGAGCATCAACGCTTTGTGGATCGTCACCGCGGCGATCTGCACCTACCTGATCGCCTACCGCTACTACAGCCTGTTCATCGCCGACAAGGTGCTCGGCCTGGACGGCAACCGCAAGACGCCCGCGCACCGCCACAACGACGGCCTGGACTACGTGCCGACCGACAAGAACGTGCTGTTCGGCCACCACTTCGCGGCGATCGCGGGCGCCGGCCCGCTGGTCGGCCCCGTGCTGGCCGCGCAGATGGGCTACCTGCCCGGCATGTTGTGGATTCTGGCCGGCGTGGTGTTCGCCGGCGCCGTGCAGGACTTCATCGTGCTCTTCATCTCCACGCGCCGCGACGGCCGCTCGCTGGGCGACCTGGTCAAGCAGGAGATGGGCGCCGTGCCCGGCATGATCGCGCTGTTCGGCACTTTCATGATCATGGTCATCATCCTCGCGGTGCTGGCGCTGATCGTGGTCAAGGCTCTGGCGGAATCGCCGTGGGGCACGTTCACGGTGGCGGCCACCATCCCCGTGGCGCTGTTCATGGGCGTGTACCTGCGCACCATCCGCCCCGGCCGCATCGGCGAGGTCTCCGTCATCGGCTTCGTGCTGCTGATGGCCGCCATCTTCGGCGGCCAGGCCGTCTCGGCCGACCCCGTCTGGGGCCCGATGTTCACCTTCGACGGCAAGGCCCTGACCTGGATGCTGATCGGCTACGGCTTCGTCGCCGCCAGCCTGCCCGTGTGGCTGCTGCTGGCGCCGCGCGACTACCTGTCCACGTTCCTCAAGATCGGCACCATCGTCGCGCTGGCCATCGGCATCGTCTGGGTCAGCCCGCAGCTGCAGATGCCCGCGATCACGCAGTTCGCGCAGGGCAACGGCCCGGTCTGGTCGGGCAACCTGTTCCCGTTCCTGTTCATCACCATCGCCTGCGGCGCGGTGTCGGGCTTCCACGCGCTGATCTCCTCGGGCACCACGCCCAAGATGCTGGACAACGAGCGCCACGCGCGCTTCATCGGCTACGGCGGCATGCTGGCCGAATCCTTCGTCGCCATCATGGCGCTGGTGGCCGCGGCCTGCATCGAGCCCGGCGTCTACTTCGCGATGAACAGCCCGGCCGCGCTGGTCGGCAGCACGCCCGAGGCCGTGGCCCAGGTCATCTCGGGCTGGGGCTTCTCGGTCACGCCCGAGATGCTGGTGCAGACCGCCAAGGACGTGGGCGAGACCACCATCCTGGGCCGCGCCGGCGGCGCGCCCACGCTGGCCGTGGGCATGGCGCACATCCTGCATCAGGTCATCGGCGGCCAGGCCATGATGGCCTTCTGGTACCACTTCGCGATCCTGTTCGAGGCGCTGTTCATCCTGACGGCAGTGGACGCCGGCACGCGCGCCGGCCGCTTCATGCTGCAGGACCTGTTGGGCAGCTTCGTGCCCGCGCTCAAGCGCACCGATTCGCTGCCGGCCAACCTGCTGGCCACGGCGCTGTGCGTGGCGGCCTGGGGCTACTTCCTGTACCAGGGCGTGGTCGACCCGCTGGGCGGCATCAACACGCTGTGGCCACTGTTCGGGATCTCCAACCAGATGCTGGCGGCCGTCGCGCTGATGCTGGGCGTGGTCGTGCTGTTCCGCATGAAGCGCGAGCGCTACGCCTGGGTCGCCATCGCGCCGGCCGCCTGGCTGCTGGCCTGCACGCTGACGGCCGGCTGGCAGAAGATCTTCTCGGCCGACCCCAAGATCGGCTTCCTGGCGCACGCCGCCAAGTACTCCGAGGGCCTGGCCAACGGCGTGCTGGTGGCGCCGGCCAAGACGCCCGAGGCCATGGCCCGCATCGTCTTCAACGACCGGCTGGACGCCGCACTGTGCGCGCTGTTCATCTTCGTGGTGCTGAGCGTGCTGGTCTACAGCGTCAAGGCCTGCCTGGCGGCGCGCGCGAGCAACCGGCCGACGGCGCACGAGACGCCGTACGAGGCGCTGGCTGCGCGATGAATCTGCAGGGCGCAGGCCGCTACCTCGCGCGCTCGGCGCGCGCGGTCGGCCAGTCGCTGCGGCTCATGGTCGGCCTGCCGGACTACGACACCTACCTGTCGCACATGGCCGCGACCCATCCGGACCGTGCGCCTATGAGCTACGAGGAGTTCTTCAAAGAGCGCCTGGAGGCGCGCTACGGCGCAGGCAAGGGCCGCTGCTGCTGACCGCCTAAAATCGCGGGCTTTCCCGAATCTCCCCTGAAAGCCTGCCATGAGCCTCCAATGCGGCATCGTGGGCCTGCCCAACGTCGGCAAGTCCACCCTCTTCAACGCGCTGACCAAGGCCGGCATCGCGGCGGAGAACTACCCCTTCTGCACGATCGAGCCCAACACCGGCGTGGTCGAGGTGCCCGATCCGCGCCTGGCGCAGCTGGCCGAGATCGTCAAGCCCGAGCGCATCGTGCCGGCCATCGTCGAGTTCGTGGACATCGCGGGCCTGGTGGCCGGTGCCAGCACCGGCGAAGGCCTGGGCAACAAGTTCCTGGCCCACATCCGCGAGACCGACGCCACCGTCAACGTGGTGCGCTGCTTCGAAGACCCCAACGTGATCCACGTGGCCGGCAAGGTCGACCCGATCTCCGACATCGAGGTGATCCAGACCGAGCTGTGCCTGGCCGACCTGGCCACGGTGGAGAAGGCTCTGCAGCGCCACGTGAAGGTCGCGCGCTCGGGCGACAAGGACGCCCAGAAGCTGGTGGGTCTGCTGGAACGCTGCCAGGCCGCGCTGAACGAGAACATCCCGGTGCGCACGCTGAACTTCACCAAGGAAGAGCGCCCGCTGGTCAAGACCTTCAGCCTGATCACCGCCAAGCCCGCCATGTTCGTGGCCAACGTGGCCGAGGACGGCTTCGAGAACAACCCCTTCCTGGACCGCCTGACCGAGTACGCGAACCAGCAAGGTGCGCCCGTGGTCGCCATCTGCGCCAAGATCGAGGCCGAGCTGTCCGAGATGGACGATGCCGACCGCCTCGAATTCCTTAAGGAGCTGGGCCAGGACGAGCCGGGCCTGAACCGCCTGATCCGCGCCGCCTACAAGCTCCTGGGCCTGCAGACCTATTTCACGGCCGGCGTGAAGGAAGTGCGCGCCTGGACCATCCGCATCGGCGACACCGGCCCGCAGGCGGCCGGCGCCATCCACACCGATTTCGAGAAGGGCTACATCCGCGCCCAGACCATCGCCTTCGACGACTACATCGCCTACAAGGGCGAGCAGGGCGCCAAGGACGCGGGCAAGATGCGCGCCGAAGGCAAGGACTACGTCGTCAAGGATGGCGACGTGATGAACTTCCTGTTCAGCAGCTGAGTGGCGGGGTGCCGGTGGAAGTCGCCGCCGGGACCGCTCGTCAGCCAAGTCGCAGGCCGTCGTTGTACGCTGTCGGGCTGAAGGAGGAGGACGCCATGCTGAGTTACCAGATCGAGACCTTCGGCAAACCGCTGGCCCAGGCCATCCGCGAGACGCCGCAACCCCAGGGCAGCGAGGTGCTGCTCAATGTCGGCAGCTGCGGCGTGTGCCACAGCGACGTGCACCTGCAGGACGGCTATTTCGACCTGGGCGGGGGCAACCGGCTGGACATGGCCCGCGCCATGCAGCCGCCGCGCACGCTGGGCCACGAGATCGCGGGCACCGTGGTGGCGATCGGCCCCGACGCGCGCGGTGTGGCCGTGGGCGACCGGCGTGTGGTCTACCCCTGGATCGGCTGCGGCCGCTGCACGCTGTGCCTGGCGGGCGACGAGCAGCTGTGCAATGCGCCGCAGGCCCTGGGCGTGCACCGCGACGGCGGCTTCGCCGACCATGTGATGGTGCCGCACCCGCGCGTGCTGCTCGATTACGACCCGCTGCCCGAAGACCAGGCGGCCACGCTGGCCTGCTCGGGCCTCACGGCCTACGGTGCCCTGAAGAAGATCGCCGCGCCCGGCGCCGACGATGCGGTGATGGTCATCGGCGCCGGTGGTGTCGGCCTGTCGGGCATCCGCCTCGCGCGGGAGATGTTCCAGCGTCCGCCCATCGTGGTGGAGCTCGACCGCAGCAAGTGGGACGTGGCTCGCGAGGCAGGTGCGGGCGAGCTGATCGACCCGAGCGAAGAGGGCGCGCTCAAGGCGCTGCTCAAGGCCACGGGCGGCGGCGTCGCGGCCGCCGTGGACTTCGTCGGCGCACCGGCCTCATTCGACTTCGGACTGGGCGCGCTGCGCAAGGGTGGCCAGCTGGTCTGCGTGGGGCTGTTCGGCGGTGCCACGCGCATCGTGCCGGCCATGCTCACGATGAAGGCGGTCAGCGTGGTCGGCTCCTACGTGGGCAGCCTGGCCGAGATGCAGGAGCTGCTGGCCATCGCGCGGGCCGGGCGTCTGCCGGCCATGCCGCTCACGGCCCAACCGCTGGCCCAGGCTTCGCAGGCCCTGGACGACCTGCGCGCCGGCCGCATCCGCGGCCGGACCATCCTGCACCCCTGAGCGCGCCAGCGCCCGCGGCCGCGTGCGCGCACGCGGGCGCGTCGCCGATCCGCTGCGCCATGCGTTCCGGGGCAGCGTGCCAGGCGCCCCTTGCTGCGAAGACCATCCTCAGCGCCCAGGCGTCTGGGCCAGCACCCAGTCGGCCAACGCGCTGGCCTCTGCCGCGCTGACCTGCGGCTGTCGCGGCATGATGACGTTGCCCCAGGTCCCGACGCTGCCCTGCATGATCTTCTCGCGGAGCCGGGCCGCCGCGGTGGCGTCGCCTTGGTAGCGCTCGGCCACCTGCGCGAAGCCGGGTCCCACGAACTTGGTCACCATGCCGTGGCAGCGCATGCAGCCGCGCTCCTGGCTCAGCCGGGCCATGCCGCCGGGCTCGGCGCCGCACCCACTGAGCGCCAGTGCAGTGGCTGCAAACACGAGTGCGGCAGGTCGGCAAGGTTGTGGCATGGCCCAGGGTTGGTCTGGCGCACGCAGCTTGTATCGCATGCAGAGGGATTTTCCCCTCGGGGCGCTGCCGCGTGCACCTGCCGGTGCGCGCCGTGATCGGCTCACGCGGCGATGCCGAACTCCGCCAGCACCGCCTGCGTGTGCTGGCCCAGCAGCGGCGCCGCGCCCTGCGGCGCATGCCCGGCCTGGCCGGGCATGTTGGGCCAGTCCAGCCGGCCGAGCCCGGGCACCTCCAGCGGCGCGAACACACCGGCATGCCGTACCTGCGCGCTCTGCGGCAGGTCCTGCGGCCGCGCGGCGCGCGCGTGCAGCACGTCGTGGCGGCGCAGCAGGGCCTCCCAGTCGGCCACGGTCTGCGTGGCGATCTGGGTCGCCAGCGCGCCGTTGAGCTCGTCCGCGCGCGGGATGCGGCCCGCGCTCGTGGCCAGGTCCGGATCGGCCAGCCAGTCGGTGCGGTCCAGCGCCTCGGCCAGGCGGCGGAACATGGCGTCGTCGAGCATGCTCACGTACAGGTGGCCGTCGCTGGCGCGGAACAGGCCGGTCGGCACGTTGAAGGCTGCCGCCTCGGCCTGCGGAAACATCGCGGCGTCCAACACCACATAGCTCTGCAGCGCGGCGGCCGTCTCCAGCATCGACACCTGCACGTGCCGGCCCTGGCCCGTTCTGGCGGCACGCACCAGCGCGGCCATGGCGTTCTGGGCGGCCTGCAGGCCGGTGGCGATGTCCACGAGGAACAAGCCGATGCGGCGCGGCGCGCCCTGGGCGTCGCGGTTCAGGTGCATGAGGCCGGTGGCGGCCTGCATGGTGGTGTCCAGCGCCGGCAGCTGCGCGTCGGGGCCGGTCGCGCCGTGGCCCGAGATCGAGACATACACCAGGCCCGGCCGCTGCGCAGCGAGCTCGGCGTAGCCCACGCCCATGCGTTCGACCACGCCGGGCCGGTAGTTCTGCACCACCACGTCGGCCTGCGCTGCCAGCGCGCGCAGCGCGGCGCGGCCGGCTTCGGTGCGCGTGTCCAGCACCACGCTCTCCTTGCCCAGGTTGTAGGCGATCGAGATCGCCGTGTGGCCGGCGCGCGCGCGGCCCATCTGGCGGCTCCAGTCGCCGTGCGGCGGCTCCACCTTGATCACGCGCGCGCCCTGCTGGCGCAGCAGCAGGCCGCAGTGCGGACCGGCGATGCCCTGGGAGAGGTCGAGCACGGTCAGGCCGTGCAGCGGGAGGTCTTCTGAGTTCATGGGGTATGGTGCGCCGTCGCCTGCGGTGGGCGCCTCTGCGGACGCCCGGACGAGGCTCATGGCATGTCGATGATGACTTTGCCGATGGCGCGCCGCGACAACGTGGTGTCCAGCGCTGCATGCCAGTCGGCGAGCGGGAAGTGCTGGGTCTGCGGCAAAGCCATGCGGCCTTCGGCCACGGCCGCCAGCAGCTCGGCGACCAGGGCCTGCACCTTGGGCGCGTAGCGGCGGCGCTCGTCGGTCAGGCCCCAGCCGATGTAGTAGCCATAGTTGAAGCCGATCACGCTGAGGTTCTTGACCAGCAGGAGGTTGGCCGGCGCGCTCGGGATGGTGCCGCTGGCGTAGCCGATGCTCAGGATGCGCGCTTCGGGCGCGGTGCAGCGCAGCGAGGCATCGAACAGCGCGCCGCCCACGGGATCGAACACCACGTCGGCGCCGCGCGGGCAGACCGCCTTGACAGCCGCCGCCAGGGTCTCGGCATCGCCGGCCAGCGCGTGGTGCGCACCCAGGGCCAGCGCGGCCGCCCGCTTCTCGGCGGTGCTGGCCGTGGCGATGACCTGCGCGCCCATCAGGCGGCCGGTCTGCACGGCCGCCATGCCCAGCGCGCCGGCGGCACCGTGCACGAGCAGCGTTTCGCCCGCCTGCAGCGCGGCACGCCATTGCAGTGCCGCCCAGGTCGTGCCGTAGGTGATGGGCAGCGCCGCGGCCTGGGCCAGCGGCACGGCATCGGGCAATGCGTAGACCGTGTCGGCCGCGATCACGGCTTCCTCGGCGAACGCGCCCCAGTCCAGCGCGGCCATCACGCGCTGGCCCGGCCGCAGCTGCGTCACGTCGGGCGCGACCTCCAGCACCTCGCCCGCGGCCTCGGTGCCTGGCGTGAAAGGCAGCGGCGGCTTGCGCTGGTACTTGCCGGCCACGAACAGGCTCACGGCGAAGCCCACGCCGGCATGGCGCACGCGCAGCCGCACCTGGCCCGGGGCCAGCGGCTGGCGCGGCAGTTGCGTGAGTGCGAGTTCGCTCCAGTGGCCGAAGCGGGTGCAGAGCAGTCCGGTGTAGGAGGTGGGTGAGGTCATTCGATCTTGATGTCGAGTTCGCGCACGAAGCGCGACCATTTGTCCAGGTCGCCACGCAGCACGGCGTCGAACTCCTGCGGCGTGTTGCCGATGGGCACGAGGTTCAGCTCGCGCATGCGCTTGTCGATCTCGGGCAGCCGCACGATACGCGCCACCTCCTTCGACAGGGCCGCGGCGCGCTCCGGCGGCACGCCGGCCGGCATCAGCAGCCCCATCCAGGCATCGGGCTCGAAGCCCTTGTAGCCGTTCTCGAGGAAAGTAGGCACGTCGGGCAGCAGGGCCGAGCGCTGCGCGCCGGCCATGGCCACGGGCACCAGCTTGCCGCTTTGCAGCAGCGGCTTGGCCGTGCCCACGGCGATCAGCCCGATCTTGACGTGCCCGGCCGCGAGGTCCGTGGCCAGCGGCGCGCCGCCCTTGTAGGGCACGTGCACCATCTCCAGCCCGGCCTCGCGCTTGAACAGCTCGCCCAGGATGTGGCCCGTCGTGCCCATGCCGTAGGAGCCGTACGGGTACTTGCCCGGGTTGGCTTTCACCAGCTTGACGAGTTCGGGCAGCGTGCGCGCCGGGAAGTCCGGCGACACCGCCAGGATGGTCGAGGAGGCCGCCACCTCGCTGACGGCGGTGAAGTCCTTCACCGGGTCATAGCCGATGTTGGGGAACAGCGGCGGATTCTGCACGTGGGCCGTGAAGGTCAGCAGCACTGTGTAGCCGTCCTTTGGTGCCTGGGCCACGAACTTGGTGCCCGTGGTGGTGCCGGCGCCGGGCTTGTTGTCGACGATGACGGGCTGGCCCCAGGCGCGGGTGAGCTCCTGGCCCAGCAGCCGGGCCACGGCGTCGTTGACGTTGCCGGCCACCGAGGGCACGACGATGGTCAGCGGCTTGCTGGGGTAGCGCTCGGCGTCGGACGCGTGGGCCAGCGGCAGGGCCGCTGCGAGCAGCAGGGCGGCTTTGAGAAGGCGCCTGTGGACGGTTGGCATGTTCGTGTCTCCTTGGTGTCTGCGGGGCGGCCCTCGCCACGGCCGCGCGCTTGCAGGCCAGTTTAGGATCGCGGCCCGTTCCGGCCCGATTCCTGCCAGGCCGATTCCGATGCCTGACGGGCATCGCCGGCACACCGGAGGAGACATGCGGCTCGAAGACCTGCAGGCGTTCCTGCAACTGGCCGAGCACGGCAACCTGCACCGTGCGGCGGACGCGCTGGGTGTCACCCAGTCGGCGCTGTCCAAGACGCTGGCGCGGCTGGAAGCCGGCTCCGGCCTGCGGCTGGTCGAGCGCAGCGGCCACGGCGTGGCATTGACGCCCGCGGGCCTGTCGCTCAAGGCCCATGCCCAGCGCGTGCTGCTGGCCATGGGCGATCTGCGCGGCGACCTGGCGGAACAGCGCCAGGCCCGTGCCGGCGCCGTGCGCGTGGGCGTGCTGCCGCACCTGATGTCCACGCTGCTGTCGCCATTGCTGGCGCGCTTCATCGCGCAGCGGCCGCTGGCGCAGTTCAGCATCGAGACGCAGCTCAGTGCGCGGCTGCTCGAGCTGCTGCAGCGCGCCGAGGTCGACCTCGTGCTGGCCGCGCGTCCCGACCGCGTGCCGCGCGATCTGGACTGGCGCCCGCTCGGCCCGCTGGACCTGCGCGTGGCCTTGCGCAGCCACCACCCGCGCCGCGCGCAACTGCGCGAACTGGCCGACCTCACGGCCGAACGCTGGGCGCTGCCGGCGAGTTCGCTCTACCTGCGCCACTGGCTGGACGAGCGCTTCACCGAAGCTGGTCTGCCGGCACCGCGCGTGGCCGTCGAGAGCACGGCCTCGCCTTCGGCCTTCGCCGAGCTGCTGCGCCAGTCCGACCTGCTGGGCGTGATGCCCGCGCAGTTGCTGCAGCAGCCCGAAGGCCATGGCCTGGTGGCACTGCCCGGCGATGCGCTGCTGTGGCGGCGCGAACTCGGCGTGTTCTGGCGGGCGGCTGGCTACCTGTCGCCGGTCTGCGCCGACTTCCGCGACGCGGTGGTGCAGGGCGGCTAGGCCAGGGCGGCGAGCGCTTCGTCCAGCAGCAGGGGCCCTTGGACCGTCACGGCCGGCTGTGCAGCGGCCAGCGTTTGCGCACAGCCCATACCCAGCAGCGGCCCGCCCAGGCGCGCCTCCATCTCGGCCAGCGGCGCGCCGAACACGATGCGGGCCACGCCGGCCCAGAACATGGCGCCCGCGCACATGGCGCAGGGCTCACCACTGGCGTAGACCGTGGCGCCACGCAGCGCGTCCGGGCCCAACGCCGCGCAGGCCTCGCGCAGCAGCACGACTTCGGCGTGGGCGCTGGGGTCGCCGGCCGTGTGCTGGCGGTTGCGTGCCGTCCAAACGGCCTGGCCGTCGCGGACCAGCACGGCGCCAAAGGGCATGTCGCCGGCCGCGCGCGCGGTGCGTGCGGCCACGAAGGCGCGGCGCAGGTAGATGGAGTCGTCGTCGTGCGGGATGCTCATGGCGCGATGGTAGAGCGGCTGCCTGGCGCCCCGCGAATGGACAGAACTCAGCCGCGCAGGCTGGCCACCAGCGCGCGCGTGGCATCCAGGCCTTGCGGCGTCCAGTGCGCCCCCGGTGCCAGCAGTGGCTGCTCGGTGTCGTGCGCCTGCGGCCCATCGGCCATGGCGCTGGCGCGCAGGCGCTGCGCGGCCCGGAAACTCGGCACGCGCGCAGCGCCCTGCGCCGGCGCGTCGTAGCGGCGGCCGTCCGCTGCGGCCGGTCCGCGGATCCAGTCGAACAGCGCCTGCAGCTCGTAGTCGCTGAACACGCCGAACATTTCGGCGCGTTCGCCCACCAGCAACTGCCAGAAGCGGCTCTGCGCGGGTTCCGCGCCCGGCACGATCCAGCCCTTGCGTACCAGGGCCTGGAGGAATTCGCCCACGCGTGCGGGCTCGCTGAGCCAGGCGTTCACCGTGCGGCCTTCGATGCGGCAGTAGTCGGAGTGCGCGCCAGCGCCGGCCGCGCTTTTGGCAATGAAGATGCGCAGCACCTCGGCGTCGAGGTCGAAGCCGGCGATCACGCTGTTGGTGCCCAGGCCCAGGTCGTTGAGCCGGTAGCCGCGGCGCACCCGTTCCCAGTAACGCCCGGCGTCGGCGAAGCGGGCGGCATTGAGCGCCACCGCCTCAATGGCCTTGCGCGCATGCCCGCTGTCGGCGTTGTCCACAGTCACGTGCAGTGTGAAGTAGTAGGGGTCCAGCCCCAGTTCATTGAGCTCGTAGGCGGTGATCAAAAGGTGCAGCGGCAGCTGTTCGTAGCCCAGGTTGAACCCGATCACCTCGGGCAGCATCTGCTCGGTCGTGTGGCCGAGCGCCAGCTGGATGGCGCCTTGCTCGAAATACTCGTCGCCCAGATGCACGCCCTCGTTCAGCCCATGCGCGCGCAGCAGCTCGCGGTACAGCAGCACGTGGTTCTTGCTGGCGTCGCCGTTGCCGAGTTCTTCGAGGTAGGTTTGCGCCAGGCCGGCCATGCGCGGGTCGCGCGCATGGCGCATGCAGCCGAACAGCCAGGAGCCGTCGACGAGCTTGGTCGGCGCCACGGCCTGCAGGAAATACAGCGCGTGCGTGCGGTTGGCGAAAAAGCGGCGCGGCGCACCGGCGCGGCGTTGCGCGAGGTAATCCTGGTAGGCATCCGTGGCCTTCTTCGCCGAGGCCGTCATCCAGTCGACCAGCCCTTCGGGCGAGTCCGGGAGGTCGTCTGCCTGGCTGGCCACGGCACCGAGCGCATCGCGCAGCAGCGCGAGCGAGCGCCGCTGCGCCGCCAGACGTTCGGTGGCCGGGTTCACGAGTTCCTCGTACACGGCGCGGTAGGAGCTCGCGTGTGCCGGCGCCAGCGCCTGGCCGATGCTGGCCGGGTAGCGGTCGTCGGAACAAGGATAGGCCTGGCGCGGCAGGCCAGCGGGCAGCGCGGCGTGGGCGGGTTCGGCCAGGGCGGAGGTGTTGGTGGAGTGCATGGCTGCAAGACTGCCGATGCGCGCAGGGCGGCGGCCACAGGCGTTGCCACATGTGCACGTGGGACGGCACCGGACGCGGGCAGGCCTGCCGTCCGACGTGGACGGTCTGCAAGTCGTCGCCTGCCAGCCGCGCACACTGCCCACGCGGCGTCTTCTCCGACACGGCAACGGCCACATGGCAGCGGACCGGGGGCG
The DNA here is from genome assembly GCF_007677875.1 of Variovorax boronicumulans. Classification (GTDB taxonomy): domain Bacteria; phylum Pseudomonadota; class Gammaproteobacteria; order Burkholderiales; family Burkholderiaceae_C; genus Pseudorhodoferax; species Pseudorhodoferax boronicumulans_A. Next base: position 19,146 of record NZ_VEDO01000001.1, read on the forward strand.
CTCGCTCCGGTCACAGTGGCGGCTGACCTCGGAGATCAGCCATGCAGGACAGTTTTGACGGCAGCGCCGGCCAGGCACCAGGCTTGAAGCAGCAGGTGCGCGAACTCATCGATTACGACGACGCGCGCAACAGTGCACCGCAGGAGCATGCGGCCACGCTGCTCGGCGCCGGTGCATTCGCGCTGTGCGCGCTGCGTGCGCAGAGCCGGCTGGGTGCCGTGCTGCACGCCATGCTGGCGGGGGCCTTGTTGTTCCGCGCCGCTTCCGGTCGCGATGGCCTGCGCCGCTGGGCCGGGGCCGCCCCGGCCCGCCCGGAAACAGCGCAGGCGCAAGACTGGCGCAGCGCGGCATCCCTGGCTTCCGACCCCGCTGCGCAAGGCACCGGCGCGCCGTGACCGCATGCCGCTGCGCTGGCTGACGCTGGCGCGCGGCTTCAGCCCTTGCGCGGAAACAACCGTGCGATGCCACTGCGCAGGTGCTGCGTCATGGCCTCGCGCGCGGCCGCTGCATCGCGTGCGGCGATGGCTTCGTCGATGCGCAGGTGTTCGGCGCGCACGTCGCGCCAGCGGTGGATCATGGGCTGCGGCGACAGTTCGCGCACGATCCGGATCGCCACGCGCGTGTGCACCATGAGCGCGGCGATGGTCATGACGAGGTAGCGGTTCTCGCTGGCCCTCGCAATGGCGGCATGGAAGGCAATGTCCTCCCCGATGCCGGGCTCGCCGCGCTGCGTGGCCGCTTCCATGGCCTTGCGCCGCGCCGTGACGGCCGCGCGCAGCCTCGCGTCGCGGCACTGCGCCGCGAGCGCGGCGCTCTCCCCTTCGAGGATGCAGCGGAACTCCAGAAAGCTGCGCACGTCGGGAATGCCCTGGATCGGCCCGTAGTCGATGCTCTGGAGTGCGGGTTCGTCGCCGACGAAATGGCCGGCGCCGTGCGCTGCCGTCACGCGGCCCTCGGCCCGCAGCCGCGCCAGCGCCTGGCGCACCACGGGCCGCGACACGCCGAAGCGCTCGGCCAACGCATGCTCGCCGGGCAGGCGGTCGCCCGCGGACAGTTTTTCCTCGCGGATCAGGGCCAGGACGTGGTCGTACACGGTGTCGGTCAGCAGGGTGGCGGCCAAGGCAGGGTTCTCGCAGGAGTTGTCAGCGCACTATAGCGACTTGTCTGACAACTGAAGGTGGAAATTGACATGTCCTGGCGCGGGCGCGGACCATGCGCACCCGCGGAACAACGCGCCCGGCGGATGCCCGTCGACCCCTAGCAATACCGCCGCAGAAAAGACATGACCACCATCCGCGCCCTGCGCACCTACCGCCTGCCCGAACGCCCCAGCCTGGTCTGGCTGGAACTGGAGACCAGCGATGGCCTCGTCGGCCTGGGCGAGACCTTCCGCGGCGCGGCCGCCGTCGAGACCTGCCTGCACGCCGAACTTGCACCCGTTCTGCTGGGCCGCGACGCGCGCCACATCGAGGGCATCTCGCGCCAGCTGCTCACACCCTACGTGGGCTACAACAGCTCGGGCACCGAGGTGCGCGCGGCCAGCGCCGTCGACATCGCGCTGTGGGACCTGGCCGGCCAGCGCCAGGGCGTGCCCGTGTACCAGGCGCTCGGTGGCGGCGCGCGCGCCAGCGTGCCGGTCTACAACACCTGTGCGGGCTACGCCTACAACACCACGGGCCAGCGCCGCGACATCGGCGCGGGCGACGAGGCCGTAGGCCCCTACGACGACCAGGTCGCATTCATGCGCGATGCCGGGGCGCTCGCCAAGAGCCTGCTCGCAGAGGGCTACAAGGCCATGAAGATCTGGCCCTTCGACATCTACGTGCCCGCCAGTGGCGGCCACCTCATCACGCTGGACGACCTGGACAAGGGCCTGCAGCCCTTCCGCCAGATCCGCGAGGCCGTGGGCAACCGGATCGAGGTGATGTGCGAACTGCACAGCCTGTTCGGCGGCCATTCGGCACTGCGCATCTGCCAGGCGCTGGAGGAGTTCGACGTGTTCTGGGTCGAGGACCCGCTCAACAAGATGGACGACGTGGCCGGCCTCGCGGACCTGCGCCGGCGCACGCGCGTGCCGATCTGCGGCAGCGAGACGCTGGGCGGCCTGCGCCCGTTCCGCGACCTGCTCGCCGGCGACGCGCTGGACGTGGTCATGGTGGACCTGTCCTGGTGCGGCGGCATCACCGAAGGCCGCAAGATCGCCGCGCTGGCCCAGGCCTACAACCGGCCCCTGGCGCCGCACGACTGCACCGGCCCCGTCACGCTCATGGCCGGCCTGCACATGGCGCTGCACGCGCCCACCGCGATCTACCAGGAGGTGGTGCGCGCCACGCTGGCGACCTGGTACCAGGACATCGTGACGGGCCTACCACTCATTGAAGACGGCATGGCCCAGCCGCCGGTTGCCGCCGGCTTGGGCACGCGGCTGCAGGACAGCTTCAAGCAACAAGACGGCCTCATCGTGCGCGAAAGCCGCTGACCCTTTCATTCGAGAATTCCCATGCTCATCAAGATCGTCGGACTCCACGCCCCCAACGCGCCGCGCCTGCGCGCGCTGCTCGGCGCTGACCACGAGGTGCAGGCGCTCGACGCTTTCCCCGCCACGGGCGAGATCCACGCCGACGTGGTCATCGCCAACGCCATCGACGCCGAGGCGGCCGCGCGCCTGCGCTGCCGCCTCGTGCACGTGCCGGGCGCGGGTGCCGAGCAGATTGCGCTGGCCGCCCTGCCGGCCGGCACCACGGTCTGCAACGTGCACGGCCACGAGGTGCCGATCGCCGAGTTCACGCTGCACGCCATCCTCGAGCACTGCCTGCAGCTCTGGCAGTACCCGGCGCGGCTCGATGCCGAGGCCTTTGCCCAGACCTACGCCGCACGGCCGCAGCACGGCGAGGCGGCGGGAAGGACCGTCGCGATCGTCGGCTTCGGCCACATCGGCCAGGAGATCGCGCGGCGCGCGCGCGCCTTCGGCATGCAGCTGGTCGCGGTCACGCGCAGCGGCAGGCCGCACGAACTGGCGGACGAGAGCGTGGCGGTCGCCGCGCTGGACAGCGTGCTGCCGCGCGCCGACGTCCTCGTGCTGGCCTGCCCGCTGGACGAGCGCACGCGCGGCCTCATCGGCGCGCCCCAGCTGGCGCTGCTGCCGGCCGGCGCGCTGCTCGTCAATGTGGCGCGCGCCGAGGTCGTCGATGAGGAAGCGCTGTACGAGGCCTTGAAGACCCAGCGCCTGGGCCGCGCCGCGCTTGACGTCTGGTACCAGTACCCCAAGAAGGGCCAGCCGCCCGTGGCGCCCTCGCGCCTGGCCGTCCACACGCTGCCCAACGTGCGCGCGACGCCGCACATCTCGGCCATCACGCCGGCGCTGCTGGCGCGGCGCTACGGCTTCATGGCCGACAACATCGCGCGGCTGGCGCAGGGCCAGCCGCTGCGCAACGTGATCCATCCCGCCCCCTGACAGACCACATCCCCCACCGGAGACAAGCATGGCATCGAAGAGCATTCACCTTTCCCGCCGCGCGCTCGGCATCGCCGCCACGGCGCTGCTGGCCTGCGCCGCGCTGCCGGGCCACGCGCAGGACGCCTACCCGAGCAAGGCCATCCGCATCATCGTGCCCAACCCGCCCGGCGGCACCTCCGACGTGCTGGCGCGCCTGATCGGCAAAGAGCTCGGCGAGACGCTCAAGCAGCCCGTGATCGTGGAGAACAAGGCGGGCGGCAACGGCCACATCGGCGCGTCCTTCGTGGCCAAGTCGGCACCCGATGGCTACACGCTGCTGCTGATGGACATGAGCAACGCCACCATCGGGCCCAGCGTCGCCCAGCTCAACTACAACCCGCTCAAGGAACTGACGCCCGTCACCATGCCGGCCTACTCGCCGCACCTGCTGGTGGTGCGCCAGGATCTGCCGGTCAAGAACATCGACGAGCTGGCGGCTTACGCGAAAAAGTCGGGCAAGCCCGTCAGCTTCGGCACGCCGCTGGCCTCCATCAGCCAACTGGCCGGCATCCTGCTGGCGCAGAACAAGGGCTTCGAGTTCAACGTGATCGGCTACAAGGGCGGGGCCCAGGCGCTGGCGGACCTGGCCGGCGGGCAGATCGACAGCGCCATGGCGAGCGTGCTGGCGACCAACCCGCTGGTGCAGGGCGGCAAGATCAAGGCCATCGCGGTCACCAGCGCCAAGCCCTTCGCGGCCACGCCGGGCGTGCCCACCGTGGCCTCGCAGATCCCGGACTTCGTGACTGGTTCCTGGCAGGGCCTGCTGGCACCGGCCGGCACGCCGCATGCGGTGCTCGACAAGCTGCAGGCCACGGTCCAGCAGATCGTGGCGCGGCCCGACGTGGCCAAACGCCTGGCCGAGCTGGGCTCGGAGCCCTCGGACATGAGCCGGCAGAAGATGGCCGAGTGGATGCAGGCGGAGACCGTGCGCTGGGCCAAGGTGGTCAAGGACAACGACATCAAGGCCGAGTAGCGCTCCAACGCGCCGCCACGCGGCGACGGGCGTGCACGGCGGCGGCTGACGCGCACGCCGTTCGAAGGTGCTTAGCATGCGGCCATGCCAGCCGCTGCCGCGCTCGATTTCCAGGGCTCGTCCGTCGACCTTGCCCGCGCCCTGATCGGCGCGGTGCTGCTCGTCGACGGCGTCGGCGGCTGCATCGTGGAGACCGAGGCCTACGACGCGGAGGACCCGGCCTCGCACAGCCACCGCGGGCCCAATCCGCGCAACGCCAGCATGTTCGGACCGCCTGGCCATGCCTACGTGTACCGCTCCTATGGCATCCACTGGTGCCTGAACCTGGTCTGCCGCGAGGCCGGCCATGGCGCGGGGGTGCTGGTCCGCGCGATCGAGCCCACCCTGGGCCTGGAGCGCATGCGCGCGCGCCGCGGGCCGGTGGCCGACCTGCTGCTGTGCGCCGGCCCTGGCCGGGTGGGGCAGGCGCTGGGCATCACGCGCGCGCACGACGGCCTGCCGCTGGACCGCCCGCCCTTCGCGCTGTGGCCCGCGGCGCAGCCGGTGGAGGTGGTGGTCGGCCCGCGCATCGGCATCTCCAAAGCGCAGGAGATGCCCTGGCGCTTCGGGCTCCAGGGCTCGCGCTTTGTGAGCCGGCGCTTCCCATGAAGCCGCAGGCGCTGCGCGTCGGTACGGCGGGCTGGAGCGTCCCGCGCGCGGTGGCCGAGCGCTTCACTGGCGAGGGCAGCCACCTGGCCCGCTACGCCCGGGTGTTCGGCTGCGCGGAGATCAACACCTCCTTCTACCGCAGCCACCGGCCCGAGGTCTATGCGCGCTGGGCTGCGCAGACGCCGCCGGGCTTTCGCTTTGCCGTGAAATTGCCGCGCGCCATCACGCACGAAGGGCGGCTGCGCGCCGCGCGGGCGCCGCTGGAACGCTTTCTCGCCGAAGTCGCGGGCCTGGGTGACCGGCTGGGCGTGCTGCTGGTGCAGCTGCCGCCTTCGCTGGCTTTCGAGGTCCGGCCCGTGGGCACGTTCTTCCGGCTCCTGGCGCGCCTGTTCGACGGCCCGGTCGTCTGCGAGCCGCGCCATGCGAGCTGGTTCGAGGCCACGGCCGACCGCGCGCTGGTGCGCTGGCGTGTCGGCCGGGTTGGGGCCGATCCGGCGCGCTGGCCGGCGGCCGCCGTGCCGGGCGGTTGGCTGGGACCGGCGGGCGACGGCGTGGGCGCCGTGGTCTACCACCGCTGGCATGGATCGCCGCGCACCTACTGGTCGGCCTATGACGACGACTGGCTGCAGGCGCGCGCCGCCGAGCTGCAGTGCTGGCCGGTTGGGACCGCGTGCTGGTGCATCTTCGACAACACCGCATCGGGCGCTGCGGCGTCCGATGCGCTGCGCCTGCAGGCCTTGGCGGGCGGGCCATGACGGACGCCGCGGTCGAGCGCTGCATCTTCGCGCTGCTGGCCCACCGCAGGCCCGGGGCCACGGTCTGCCCGTCCGAGGTGGCGCGCACGCTGGAGCCCGAGGGTGCGCGCTGGCGCGGCCTGATGCCGCAGGTGCGCGAAGTGGCGCAGCAGCTGGCCCAGGCGGGGCGGCTGCGCGTGACGCGCGGCGGTGTGCCCGTGGACGCCACGGCGCCCGGCGGCCCGATCCGCCTGGGGCTGCCCACCATGGACGGCGTGGCGGCTGACGGCCTGCGGCGGTGACGCCCCGCAGCCGCCGCGCCGGCCTGTGTGTCCAATAGGGTGGTGCGCAGATGGCCCGCCGGGCCGGCCACGCACACCACGGAGAAGCCCATGGAGCCGAATGTCGATGCCCGCGTGGCCACGCCGGTCGCTGCGCCGCCGCAGCCGGAGAAGATGGTGGCCGTGCAGTTGGAACTCTCGCAGGCCGAGGCCGAGCAGCTGCGCGCATTGGGCGGCAGTGCCTGGGTGTGCGCCCGGCTGGCGGAAGCCGACGGCAGGGCCGCCGGCGCACGCGAACCGTCCGAGAGCGACTACCTCGTGAGCCTGGCCCAGGCGCTGTTCCCGCTGCCGGTGTCCGGCAGCGCGGTGCGCCTTGTCGACGTGCTGCGCAAGCAGGGCATGGTGGAGGCGGCCGTGACCTATGACGACGGCCGCGGCGAAGGCGACCGTGCCATCGTCGTCGACATCACCTCATTGGGCCGCGCCGAGATCGAGCGGCTGCGCCGCATGCGCTGAGCACAGGCCGCGCGGGCTCAGCTGCCCGCGATGCCCTTGTCCTTGATCAGCTTGCCCCACTGGTGGTCGTCGCTGCGGATGCGCGCGGCCGTGTCGGCCGGCGATTGCCAGGCGGCGAAGGTGCCCGCGGTCTTGAGCTTGTCCTGCACCGTAGGATCGGCCAGGGCCTGCTTGAGCGCGTCGTTGAGCGTCTTGACCACGGCCGCGGGCGTGCCGGCCGGCGCAACCAGGCCGCCCCAGGAAACGGCCGAGAAGCCCGGGAAGCCCTGCTCGGCCACCGTCTTCACATCGGGCAGGAAGGGCACGCGCTGCGGCGAGCCGACCGCGATGGCGCGCAGCTTGCCGGCCTGAATGTGCGGCAGCGCCGCGACCATGTCGGCGTACATCACGGGCACCTGGCCGCCCAGCGTGTCGGTGATGGCCGGCACACCGCCCTTGTACGGCACGTGCGTCATGTCGAAGCCGCCCTGGATCTTGAGCAGTTCCATCGTCAGGTGGCCGAAGCTGCCCTGGCCCGAACTGGTGTAGTTCAGCGGCGGCTTGCTGGCCTTGGCCTTGGCGATGAGCTCGGGCAGCGTGCGCACGTCGGGCAGCTGCGTGGGGTTGACCACCACCACGATGGGCAGGTCGTAGGTCGTGCCCACGGCCGTGAAATCCTTGTTGATGTCGAACTTGACGGCCGGGTACAGGTGCGGCGCCAGCAGCGTGGGCGTGGCCAGCATCATGAGGCTGTGGCCGTCGGCCGGCATGCGTGCCACGGCCGCCGCGGCGATGGAGCCAGAGGCGCCGGGCCGGTTTTCCACGATGACGGTCTGCTTGAGGATCTCGCCCATCTTCTGGCCCACGATGCGCGATGCCGTGTCGGTCGGCCCGCCGGGCGGGAAGGGCACGTACAGCGTGATGAGCTTGCTCGGAAAGCCCTGGGCGTGGCCGGCCAGCGGGGCCAGTGCGGCGCCGAAGGCCAGGGCCGTGAGACTGCGGCGGGTGAGGGTGGTGCGGTGCAGATCGGTCATGCGGAAAACGGGTCGGGGAAGGAAGGTGGCTCAGCCGAGCCAGTCGCGCAGCACGCTGTCGCGGTCGGCGCCGAGCTGCGGCGGCGGGCGGCGCACGGGCAGGCGCTCGCCGTCGATGCGGTAGGGCGGGGCCAGCACCTGGGTGGTGCCGGCCACGGGATGCGGTTGCTCCGTCACCAGGCCGCCTTCCCGCGTGCGCTGCGAGGTCAGCGCCTCGTGCAGGCCCAGCACCTCGCCGCAGGGGATGCCGGCCTTGCTCATGGCGGCGATCAACTGGTCGCGCGGGCGGCTGCCGATCTCCTTGTAAAGCTCGGGCAGCAGTGCGGCGCGGTTCTGGCCGCGGCCCAGGTTGGTCTTGAAGCGCTCGTCGGCCGCGAGGTCGGGGCGCTGCAGCGCGTCGATGCACAGGCGCTCGAACTGGGCGTTGTTGCCCACGCTGATGATGACGGGGCCGTCGGCCGCGTCGAACACGCCGTAGGGCACGATGGACGGATGGGCGTTGCCGTACTTGGGCGGGTCCTCGCCCAGGTGCAGGGCCTCCAGGCCGCTGTAGGCCGTGATCATGAGGCCGCAGTCGTACAGCGCCATCTCCACATGGCGGCCGGTGCCGGTCTTCTCGCGCTGGTAGAGCGCGGCCAGCACGGCCTGGGCGCTGGCCATGCCGGTCATGAGGTCCACAGCCGCGATGCCGAACTTGAGCGGGCCCTGGCCCTCCTCGCCGTTCATGGCCATGATGCCGGCCTGGCCCTGGATCACGAGGTCGTAGCCCGGGCGCTTGGCCTCGGGGCCGCCGCGGTTGTAGCCCGTCACCGAGACATAGACCAGGCGCGGGTTGACGGCGCGCAGCTGCTCGTAGCCCAGGCCCATCTTCTCCATGCCGCCGGTCTTGAAGTTCTGCACCAGCACGTCGGCCTTGGCCACCAGCTGGCGCGCCATGTCCTGGCCCTCGGGCGTGGCCAGGTCCAGCGCGATGGACCGCTTGTTGCGGTTCATGCTGTTGAAGTAGGTGGTCTCGGTCTTGCCGACGCGAATGCCCCAGTCGCGCGTGTCGTCGCCGCGCTGGGGATGCTCGATCTTGACGACGTCGGCGCCGAAGTCGCCGAGCACCTGGGCGCACAGCGGCCCGGCCAGCACGCGCGAGAAGTCGAGCACGCGCACGCCGGCCAGCGGCAGTCCAGGGGAGGTAGCGGTCATGGAATCAGTCTCCGTTCGTTGTGGATGCGCGATTGTCGGTGCCTGCCCGTCAGCGCCGGCGCAGCGCGGCGAAGTCCGCTTGGCGCTTGCCCAGGAAGGCGCCGATGCCCTCCTGCGCTTCGTCGTCGCCCTGGCTTTCCACCATGGACGCGGCTTCCAGCTCCAGTTGCTCGTCCAGCGTGCGCGCGTGCGCGCCGCGGCACAGCGCCTTGATGCGCGCGCTGGCGCGGGCCGGGCCTTCGGCGAGCTGCGCACCGAGCGCAATGGCTGCGGCTTCGGCTTGGCCCGCGTCGACCAGGCGGTTGACGGCGCCCAGCGCATGCAGGCGTTCGGCCGTGATGCGCTCGCCCGTCAGGCACAGCTCGGTCAGCAGCTGGCGCGAGACGAACTCGGCGAGAAAGGACGTCAGCCCGCCGTCGGGCGTCAGGCCGACCTTGATGTAGGTCGCGCTGAAGAAGGCCGTGCGCGAGGACACGAGCAGGTCGCAGGCCAGGGCCACCGACAGGCCGGCGCCGGCCGCGCCGCCCTCGACGGCCGCGATCACGGGCTTGGAACTGTCACGCAGGCGGCGCACGAAGCCGTGCAGCAGTTCCAGTCGCTCGCGGCGGTCGGCCGGGGCCATGTCGCGGCGGGTGATGAGCTGGTTCAGGTTGCCGCCCGCGCAGAAGAAGTTGCCCGCGCCGGTCAGCACCACGGCGCCGATCGTGGGGTCGTTCTCCGCGTCGGCCAGCGCCTGCGTCGCGGCCGTGTAGAACTCGGCCGAGAGTGCATTGCGCGCGGCCGGGTTGTTGTTGACGAGGACCAGCACGGCGCCTTCACGGCGCGTGAGCAGGGCGTCCGTCGTCATGCGGCCTCCCGGCCCAGCGCGATGTAGCGCTCCAGGTGAAAGTCCTCGTCGCCCAGCTGGTGGTCGATCATGACGAGGCGCTTGGCGTAGTGGGCCAGCGGCAGTTCCCAGGTCATGCCGATGCCGCCATGCAGCTGGATGGCCTCCTCGGCCACGCGCGTGCCGATCCTGCCGACGCTGAACTTGGCGGCCGACAGCGCACGCTCGCGGGCGATGCGGTCGTCGCCATCGATCGCGGCGGCTGCGTTGATGACGGCTGAGCGCGCCTGCTCGACCTCGATCAGCAGGTCGGCCATGCGGTGCTGCAGGGCCTGGAAGCTGCCGATCGGCACGCCGAACTGCTTGCGCGTACGCAGGTACTCCAGCGTGTCGCGCTTGGCCACTTCCATCGCGCCCAGCGACTCGGCCGCCAACGCCAGCAGGCCCCAGCCCGTGGCGTGTTCCAGCACGTCCGCGCCGGCACTCTCGGTGCCCAGCAGCGCGTCGGCACCGACCTGCACGTTCTGCAGCGTGACTTCGGCCGCACGGCCGCCGTCGATCTTCGGGTAGCCGCGCCAGGTGACGCCCTCGGCATCGGCGGGCACCAGGAACAGCGAGATGCCTTGTGCGTCGTCCGTGTTGCCGGCGGTGCGCGCGGAGACCAGCAGCAGCCCGGCACGCTGGCCTTGCTGCACCACGGCCTTGGCGCCGTTCAGCACCCAGCCGTTCGCGTTCTTCTCGGCGCGCGTGGCCACCAGCGTGGGCTCGTAGTGCGAACCGGGTTCATCGTGCGCCAGCGCGGCCACGGTGCTGCCGTCCACCAGGCCGGCGATAAGCGCCTGCTGCGCCGCGGTGCCGGCCTGCGCCATCGCGCGGCCGACCACGAGCGCGCCCAGGAAGGGCTCGACCACGAGGCCCTTGCCCAGGCTTTCGAAGACCACGGCCACGTCGAAGCCGCCGCCCCCGAAGCCGCCCACGGATTCGGGGAACAGGGCGCCCAGCGCGCCGATCTCGGCCAGCTGGTTCCAGTGCCTGTCGCTCATGCCCTCTTCGCCGAAGGCGATGTGGTCGCGCTCGACAAAGCCGTACTGCTCGGCCAGGTAGCGGTCCAGCGAGTCCGCCAGCATGCGGCGGTCTTCGGTGTGTGTGAAGTTCATGGTGTCGCTCCCCTGCTCAGAGCCCAAGGATCATCTTGGAGATGATGTTCTTCTGGATCTCGTTGGAGCCGCCGAAGATCGACAGCTTGCGATAGTTGAAGTAGCTGGCCGCGGCCGTGGCGGCACCCTCGGGGCCCAGCGGTTCCTCGCTGTAGCCTTCGTGGAATGCGGCCTCGATGTACGGCGTGGCGTAGGGCCCCATGGCGCGGCGGATCAGCGAAAGGATCTCCTGGCGCACCTCGGTGCCGCGGATCTTGAGCATGGAGCTTTCCGCGCCCGGCACGCCGCCACCGGCGACAGAGGCCAGCACGCGCAGGTTGGTGGTCTTCATGTTCTCCAGGTCGATCTCGACCTTCGCCATGCGCGCGGCGAACAGCGGGTCTTGGTCCAGCGGTTGGCCGTTCTTGAGCACCTTGGCGGCGATGACCTTGAGCTTTTCCATGCCCGCGATGCAAAAGCCCACGCCGGCGATGCCGGTGCGCTCGTAGGTCAGCAGGTACTTGGCATAGGTCCAGCCCTTGTTCTCCTCGCCGACCAGGTTTTCCACGGGCACCTTCACGTCGGTGAAGAACACCTCGTTGACCTCGCGGTCGCCGTCCAGCGTGCGGATGGGGCGCAGCTCCACGCCGGGCGCCTTCATGTCCATGAGCAGGAAGCTGATGCCCGACTGGGCCTTGGCCTCGCGGTCGGTGCGCACCAGGCTGAAGATCTTGTCGGCGTGCTGGCCCTGGGTGGTCCAGGTCTTCTGGCCGTTGACGATGTAGTGGTCGCCCTGGCGCACGGCTGTGGTCTTGAGCGAGGCCAGATCCGAGCCCGCGCCGGGTTCGGAATAGCCCTGGCACCACCAGTCTTCGCCGGACAGGATGCGCGGCAGGTAGTAGTCCTTGTGCGCCTGGCTGCCGTACTTGATCAGCACCGGGCCCAGCATGCTCACGCCGAAAGGCACGATGCGCGGGCCGCCGGCCAAGCAGCACTCGGTGTCGAAGATGAACTTCTCGACCGCGGTGAAGCCCGGGCCGCCGTACTGCTTGGGCCAGTGGTAGGCCAGCCAGCCGCGCGATTGCAGGATGGCGTGCCACTCCTCCTGGTCCTGCTTGGTCAGGCGCTGGCCGGCCTTGACCTTGTCGGCGATGCGCTGGGGCAGCTTGTCTTTCAGAAAGCTGCGCACCTCGTCGCGGAACGCGCGTTCCTCGGGCGTGAAGTTCAGGTCCATGATTTCTCCATGTCGGTTGTCGCTGGCTATGGCTGGCATGCCGCGGTGCCGATGGCCGCGGAGCAGGCCATGCCAGTGCACCCGCGGAACTGGCTCTGCCAGGCCGCTGGGTGCGCCCCCTTGAGGGGGGATGGGATGGCTACACGCAGTGCGCCATCCGAACGGGGGTGGTCATGCATAAATTTCGAAGAGGCCGGCGGCGCCCATGCCACCGGCGATGCACATCGACACGACGGCGTACTTGGCCTTGCGGCGGCGGCCTTCCAGCAGGATGTGGCCGGCCAGGCGCGCACCCGTCATCCCGAAGGGGTGGCCGATGGAAATGGCGCCGCCGTTCACGTTGAGCTTCTCGTGCGGGATGCCGAGCTGCTGCTGGCAGTAGATGGCCTGCGAGGCGAAGGCTTCGTTGAGTTCCCACAGGTCGATGTCGTCCACCGTGAGGCCATGGCGCTTGAGCAGCTTGGGGATGGCGTAGACCGGGCCGATGCCCATCTCGTCTGGCTCGCAGCCGGCGACCGCGAAGCCGCGGAAGGCGCCCAGGGGCTTCAAGCCCAGACGCTCGGCTTCCTTGGCCTCGACCACCACGCAGGCCGATGCGCCGTCGGAGAGCTGCGAGGCGTTGCCGGCCGTGATGAACTGGTCGGGCGCGCGCACTGGCTGCAGCTTGGCCAGGGCTTCGTAGGTGGTGCCGGGGCGGTTGCAGTTGTCCATGGTGGCCGTCACCTCGCGGTGCGTGACGGCCTTGGTCTCCTTGTCGGTCACGGCCATGGTGGTGGTGCAGGGCACGATCTCGTCGTTGTAGATGCCGGCCTTCTGCGCCACCTCGGTGCGGCGCTGGCTCTCGGCCGAGAAGCGGTCTTGTGCTTCGCGGCTGATGTTGTAGCGGGCGGCCACGATGTCGGCCGTCTCGATCATGGCCATGTACAGGGCCGGCTTGTGCTCGACCAGCCAGGGGTCCATGCCCGAATCGCCGCTGTCGGTGGCGCTGCGCGTGCGGATCTGCGAGATGCTTTCCACGCCGCCCGCGACGATGGCCGGGGCGCCGGCGACGATGGCACCGGCCGCGCTGGCAATCGCCTGCAGCCCCGAGGCGCAGAAGCGGCTGACGGTCTGGCCCGCCACCTCGAGCGGCAGGCCGGCGCGCAGCGCGACCTGGCGGCCGATGTTGCGGCCCGTGGTGCCCTCCGGGTAGCCCGTGCCCATGATCACGTCCTCGATCAGGGCCGGGTCCAGGCCCGAGCGCTCGACCGCGGCCTTGACGGCGAAGGCGGCCAGCGTGGGGCCGGGCGTGATGTTGAATTCGCCGCGGTGCGACTTGGTCAGCGGGGTGCGGGCGGTAGAAACGATGACGGCTTCGCGCATGGTGTGTCTCCGGTGGTGGTGGTGTGTGTGAGCGGGAACGGGGTTCAGGCCTTGTTCAGGCTGGCGAAATTCTTGCCTTCGGCGACGAGTTGGACCAGCAGCGGCGCGGGCTGCCAGAACAGGGGGTCCTCGTTGGCGAAGGTCCGGATGTCGTCCAGGATCTTCGGCAGGCCCACGGTGTCGGCGTAGTGCATGGGGCCGCCGCGAAAGCGCGGGAAGCCGTAGCCGTACAGGAAGGTCACGTCCACGTCGAGCGGGCGCAGTGCGATGCCTTCCTCGACGACCTTGGCGCCCTCGTTGACCATGGCGGCCATGTAGCGGCGCATGATCTCCTCTTCGGTGAAGCTGCGCGGCGTGATGCCGGCGCGCTGGCGTTCGGCGTCGACGATGGCCAGCACCTCGGGGTCTTCCACGCCCGTGCGCGCACCCTGCGGGTACTGGTACCAGCCGCGGCCGGTCTTCTGGCCGAACCAGCCGCGCTCGCAGATGCGGTCGGCCACCTGCACGTAACGGGCCTTCGGATCGCGCGTGGCGGCCTTGCGCTTGCGCGTGGCCCAGCCGATGTCGCCGCCGGCCAGGTCCGACACCTGGAACGGGCCCATGGGGTAGCCGAAGTTGCGCACGGCCGCGTCGATGGCGTAGGGCGAGGCGCCGTCTTCCATGAGGTGGTCGGCGGCCTGGCGGTAGACGGCCAGGATGCGGTTGCCGATGAAGCCGTCGCACACACCCGCGCGCACCGGCACCTTCTTGAGCTTCTTGGCCAGCGCGAAGGCCGTGGCCACCACGTCGGCGCTGACCTGGGCGGGCACCACGATCTCCAGCAGCTTCATGATGTTGGCCGGCGAGAAGAAGTGCAGGCCGATCACGTCCTGCGGCCGCCCGATGCTGGCCGCGATGGCGTCGATGTCCAGGTAGGAGGTGTTGGTGGCCAGCACAGCGCCGCTCTTGCAGAAGCGGTCGAGTTCGGCGAACACGGCCTTCTTGACTTCGATGTCCTCGAACACGGCCTCGATCACGAGATCCACGTCGACGAGGGCGGCATAGTCGGTCGCGCCCGAGAAGCGCGCCATCACCTTGGCCTTGGCCTCGGCGGTCATGCGGCCCTTGGCGACGAGGCCGTCGTAGACCTTCTCGACATTGGCCCGGCCGCGCGCGATGGAAGCCTCGTCGCGCTCCACCATCACGACGGGCAGGCCGGCGTCCAGCGCGGCCACCGCGATGCCGGCGCCCATGGTGCCGCCGCCGACCACGCCGATGCGGCTCAAGGGCCGCGGCTCGGCGGCCGCCGCCTCGGGCACCTTTACCACGTCGCGCTCGGCGAAGAAGGCGTGGATCAGGCCGGCGCGCTGCGGGCTGGCCAGGCACTGCATGAACAGCTCGCGCTCGTACTTCAAGGCCTCGTCGAAGGGCTTGTCGAGCGCGGCTTCGACGGCATCGACGATGCGGTGCGGCGAGAACAGGTTCTTCGCCTTCTTGCCCTGCTCGGCACGCGCGGCGGCGATGGCGGCGCGGCTGGCCTCCACATCGGCCAGGCCTGCGGCATCGCGCGAACGGCGCGGGCCGGCGTGCACGGCCAGCAGTTCCTGCGCGTAGGCCAGGCCTTCGGCCAGCGTGTCGTCGCTCTGCGCCAGCTTGTCGACCAGGCCCAGCTTCAAGGCTTCGGCCGCGCCCACGTGGCGGCCCGTCAGCATGATGTCGAGTGCAGCCGCGGCGCCCACCAGGCGCGGCGCGCGCTGCGTGCCGCCGGCGCCGGGCAAGAGGCCCAGCAGCACCTCGGGCAGGCCGAGCTTGGCGTTGGCGACGGCGATGCGGTAATGCGCGGCAATCGCCACTTCCAGCCCGCCGCCCAGCGCGGCGCCGTGGATCGCGGCGATGACGGGCTTCTTGCTGGATTCGATGCGCTTGCAAACATCGGTCAGCAGCGGCGGCTGCGGCGGCAGGCCGAACTCGCGGATGTCGGCACCCGCGATGAAGCTTTTGCCCGCACCCACGATCAGCACGGCGGCCACGGCGGCGTCCGTCTCGGCGCGCTCCATGGCGTCCTGCAGGCCGCGGCGCACGGCGGCGCCCAGGGCGTTGACGGGCGGGTTGTCGACGGTGACCAGCAGCACCTTGCCGTGCAACTGCGTACGCACCACTTGTTCGTCAGGCTGGGTTGCCATGGCTTTGTCTCTTCGGGTTTCGGAGCGGCGCATTGTTCGTCCGCGATTGACACTTGACAATGGCATAGACTTCGAACACACCGTCAAGCCAATTGAGACAATGAGCCTGGATGTCCAGTCCCTGACCCTGCTCGTCCAGATCCTGGATGCCGGCAACCTGGCCGAAGCCGCGCGCCGCATGAAGATGAGCCGGGCCAACGTGAGCTACCACCTGAACCAGGTCGAGCGCGCCATCGGCCAGCAACTGATCCGCCGCACCACGCGCCGGCTGGAGGCGACTGAGATCGGCCTGAAGCTCTACGCGCACGGCCGCGTGATCCAGAACGAGTTGCTGGCCGCGCGTGAGGCCATCGCCACGCTGGGCCAGGAACTCAGCGGCCGCGTGCGCCTGTCGGTGCCCAGCGGCTACGGCCAGCTGGCCATGTCGCCCTGGTTGCTGGAGTTCAAGCGCCTGCACCCTGCCATCGTGCTCGACGTGCTGTTCGAGAACCGCGTGGAAGACCTCATGCGCGACGAGGTGGACGTGGCCGTGCGCGTGCTGTCCGAGCCGCCGCAGAACCTGGTGGCGCGCGACCTGGGGCCGGTGCGCTTCGTGGCCTGCGCCTCGCGCGACTACGCCGCGCGGGCAGGCCTGCCGCAGCGCCTGGAAGACCTGCAGCACACGCCGCTGTTGACGGCCGCCGTGATCGGCAAGCAGTTGCGCCTGGCCGCCTACCAGGGCGAGGAGCGGCACGAGGTGCTGATCGAGCCCACGCTAATCTCGGAGAACTTCATGTTCTTGCGCGACGCCGTGCTGGCCGGCCTGGGCGTGGGCCTGGTGCCTGACTACACCGTGCGCGACCTGGTGCAGGCCGGCACCGTGGTGACGGCGCTGGACGCGTGGCGGCTGTCCATTTTCGGCACGCGCATGCACCTGTTGTACATGCCGAACCGCCACCACACGCGGGCGATGGCGACGTTCATCGACTACATCCTGCGACGCGCGCAGCAGCGCGATTAGCAAGCGGCGCCGTGGCGTCCCTCTTTTGGGCGGCGGCCTGTCGGACCCCCGTCATGGGCGCGACCGGTGCCATCACGGCTTCTGAGGCTGCGGCGCCACAGCGCCGTCCGGCCGCCCGCGCAGCGGGTGTTTGCCAGGCCCCGATCCGGTAGACTTTCGCCCGCGTTGGGCAGCCGTGGTGTACACGCGCGGCCTTGCAGCGCGAGCCCCCTGGGCCGCGCAAGACTTCTCCGGTGGATGGGTGTGGCCTTCCGGGCTTGGCACGGTGGGCCGAAAGGCAAAAACAGACCGAAAGCTGACGATGGCCAAGGAAGACCTGATCGAGATGAACGGCGTGGTCGAGGAGGTGCTGCCCGACTCGCGCTACCGCGTCGTACTGGAGAACGGCCACAGCCTTGTGGCCTACAGCGCCGGCAAGATGCGCAAACACCATATTCGCATCCTGGCGGGGGACCGCGTGACGCTGGAACTCTCGCCCTACGACCTCAGCAAGGGCCGCATCAAATTCCGACACCTGGAGACGCGCGGGCCCCGCTGAGCGTCAGGTCGGCTTGCTGCGCAGCGTGCGGCTCAGCAGCACCACCGGCAGCAGGCCCACCAGCACCAGCGCCAGCGAGGGCAGGGCGGCTTCGCCCAGGCGCTCGTCGCGGGCCAACTGGTAGGCCACCACGGCCAGCGTGTCGGTGTTGAACGGCCGCAGCACCATGGTGGCAGGCAACTCCTTCATCACGTCCACGAACACCAGCAGCGCCGCCGCGGCCGCCGAGCGGTGCAGTAGCGGCCAGTGCACCCGCGCCATGAGCCCGAAGCCGCCCGTGCCCATGGTGCGCGCGGAGTCGTCGAAGCTCTGCGGAATGCGCGCATAGCCGCTCTGCATGGACTGCAGCGCCACGGCGCAAAAGCGCACGAGGTAGGCCCAGACGATGCCCAGCGCCGTGGCCGTGACCCAGTAGGCCGCGCCCAGTTGGGGCATGGTTTGCTGCAGCCAGCCCACCGGCAGCAGCAGCCCGACCACGATGACCGCGCCCGGCACGGCGTAGCCCAGGCCCACCAGCTGCACGGCGGCGCGCTGCAGCTTTTGCGGTGTGCGGCGTACGCAAAAGGCCAGGAACAGCGCCAGCGCCACGGCGACAGCAGAGGTCAGCGCGCCGAGCCAGATGCTGTTGGTGGCCCATTGCGTGAAGCGGTCCCAGGGCAGCACCGACCAGTCGGCGGCCAGCGGCCGCAACATGAACGCCACCGGCAGCACGAAGCCCATCAGCACCGGAAACACGCACAGCGCCTGGGCCAGCAGCTGGCGTGCGCCGGTCAGCACCAGCGGCCGGCCGTCGTGGCTGCCGGCGCGCCCGCGCGTGCTGGCGAAGCGCATGCGCGCCTGGGCGCGCTGCTCGAGCGCGAGCAGCAGCACGACGAACACCAGCAGCATGGTCGCCAGCTGGGCCGCGGCGATGCGGTTGTCCATGGCCAGCCAGGCCTTGTAGATGCCGGCGGTGAACGTCTGGATGCCGAAGTAGCTGGAGACGCCGAAGTCGGCCAGCGTTTCCATCAGCGCCAGCGCCGTGCCGGCCGCGATCGCCGGCCGCGCCATCGGCAGCGCGACCTCGCGGATGCGCCGGGCCAGCGGTGCGCCGAGCAGGCGTGCGGCCTCCATCAGGTGCGCGGCGCGCTCGGCCAGCGCGGTGCGGGCCAGCAGGTAGACATAGGGATACAGCGCGAACGTGAACACGATGGCCGCGCCGCCCAGGCTGCGCACTTCGGGCAGCACGCGGCCGCGCAGATGGAGGATTTCGCGCAGCCAGGTCTGGGCCGGGCCGCCGAATTGCAGGAAATCGGTGTAGGCGTACGCCACCACATAGGCCGGCATGGCCAGCGGCAGCAGCAGGGCCCATTCCAGCGTGCGCCGGCCGCGGAAGTCGAAGAGGGTGACGCAGGCCGCCGCGCCCGTGCCCACCAGCACCACGCCCACGCCGACCATGGCCGACAGGCCCAGGGTGGTGGCGATGTAGCCGGGCAGGACGGTCTGGCGCAGCTCGCGCAGGATCTGCGCGGTCTGCGCATCCCACTGCGCCCAGGACGCCAGCACCGCGAGCACGGGCAGCGTAAGCAGCGTCGCGACCAGCAACATGCAGGACAGGGAGAGCCAGCGACGGGGCATCGTGAAAGGCAGGGGAGGGGGCAAGCGTGCGGCGGCTGGCGCGCGGGGATGAGAATTGTACGCATCACGCTGCCTACAATCGCCGACCATGTTCCTGGATGTCTCTCACCTGGTCGTGCAGTACGCCGGCCGCGCGCGGCCGGCCGTGGCCGATGTCAGCTTCGGCCTGGCGGCCGGCGAGATCGGCGTGCTGATCGGCCCCTCGGGCTGCGGCAAGACCACCTTGCTGCGCACCGTTGCGGGCCTCGAGCCTGCGCAGGGTGGAGAGATCCGGCTGTCGGGCACACCGGTCAGTGCGCCCGGCCTGCAACTGCCGGCCGAGCAGCGCCGCATCGGCATGGTGTTCCAGGACTACGCGCTGTTCCCGCACCTGGACGTGGGCCGCAACGTGGGCTTCGGCCTGGCGGCCATGCCCAGAGCCGAGCGCGCCGCGCGCGTGGCTGAGGTGCTGGAACTGGTGGGCCTGGCCGGTGCCGAGCGGCGCGCGCCGCACGAGCTCTCGGGCGGGCAGCAGCAGCGCGTGGCGCTGGCGCGTGCGCTGGCGCCACGACCGCAACTCATGCTGCTGGACGAGCCTTTCTCCAACCTCGACGTGGAGCTGCGTGAGCGGCTCGCGCACGAGGTGCGCGCCATCCTCAAGGCCGCCAAGACCACGGCGCTGTTTGTGACGCACGACCAGCTGGAGGCCTTCGCCATCGGCGATGCGATCGGTGTCATGCACGAAGGGCGGCTACACCAGTGGGCCGACGCGTACACGCTGTACCACCGGCCGGCCACGCGCTTCGTGGCCGATTTCATCGGCCACGGGGTGTTCGCGCCGGCCACGGTCTCGACCATGGATGGACGTGTGGTGCTGGAAACGCCACTGGGCCCGGTCAACGGCGCGGCTGCGGCGCAGGCTGCCGCCAGCCTTGCGCAGGGCGGCCCGCAAGACCTGCTGCTGCGGGCCGACGACGTGGTGCACGACGACGACGCGCCGGTCAAGGCCGAGGTGGTGCGCAAAGCCTTCCGCGGGTCGGAGTTCCTCTACACGCTCAGGCTGGCATCGGGCGAGACGGTGCTGGCGCATGTGCCCAGCCACCATGACCACCGCATCGGCGAGTGGATCGGGGTGCGTGCGGATCTGGACCATGTGGTGATGTTTCCGCGGGGCGAATAAGGCGGTGCACTAGGTGGTGGTGCGTGCCTGGGAGGGACGGACTGTACGGAATATGCCGAATGACCTCGCACACCATCGGACTCGAACAAGGCCGCGCCACCCTGCCCGTCCTGGCCTCGCGCGCGCATGCCGGCGAGCCGAGTCTGTTGACGCGACACGGCTAGCCTTACGCTGCGATCGTGCCGCCTGAGATGCCGGCCCAGGCGCGACCGCGTGCGCGCTTCCTTGCATTGCGCGGCACGGGCCGAGGGTCGTGGGGTGCGTCGCCGGCGGATGCCGTGGCGAAACTGCGCGACGGGTGGGCCTGATGGCGGCTGCGCGGGCGTCGGCTCGCAAGAATTCCGCCCTTGCGGCAGTGGCCGTCCTCTGGGGCGGCCTGCAGCACGAAGACCTCGTCGTGGTGGATTCGGCGCCGCTGATCTACCCGCTGGACGGTCATCCGGCGTTCGCACCCCTCATCGAAGGCTTGTTCGACGCCTACGAGAGCGGCGTCGTGCGGATCGCGCTGTCGACCATCGCCGTGACCGAGGTGCTGGCCGGGCCGTTCAAGCACGCCAAGAGCGCTGGCCAAACACTACGAGGAGGTGCTAGCTGATTTCGAGCTTGTGCCGGTGTCGCAGGACATCGCCGTGACGGCCGCTCGCCTGCGCGCCGGCACTGGGCTGCGCCTGCCCGACGCCTTGCAGGCGGCCACTGCGGCCGGAGGTCGGCGCTGTTGCGCTGGTCACGCCCGACCGCGATTTTTCGCGGCTTACGGGGCTGCGGGTGATCGTCGGGGGCGGCGCGTAGTTCAGCCGTTTTGACGCGCGCATGTCCCGGGGGCTGCGCTTGAGTGTCCGCGCGAACTGCTGCGGCGATCACACAAGCCAGCATGTGTGCCACCAGTGGCCGCGGCGAGACATCAGGATCCAGCTTGGCCGCAGGGCGCCCTGCCGGACGTCACGAGATACGCGCTTGCTGCGCGGCTTTCCACTCGTATTCGCCTCACTGCCGATTGCGCTGCAACTCCGGGCTCAGACTCGCGGCGTTGCGCCCCGGAGCCGTTCCTATGCTGCGCAGCCTTTGCCCTTGCGCCCTCAGCGTCTGCAGCATCACCCGTTCTTCAGGCGGCAACTGCTGGAATCTTCTCGCCTTCTTCACAGCCGACGTTATCGGCCGGGTGTTGCATTTCGGTTGTGGAGCCGTCGAGCTCCTTCAGTGCGCACAACACATCACCCGAATCTGGGGCAGCAATCGAAGAAACCGGATCGTTAGAGAGAAGCTTATTTTCCTGATTTGACGTGACTGCAAATCCAGCTAAGCCAAGTCTTCAGCAATTCTTCGCCCGGCTCTCCCAAGCCAAGCATCCTGGCTTGCGAGTTATATCCAGCGATTGTGGTCAATAGACCGCCGATCACGCTCAGCCAGTACCAATTTTTGCTCGGATTATCGATGAGTAACCAGGGTCCTAGGCAGAAAAAGATCCCAAGGAAGAGCGCGAGCGTGGTTAGCTTGGGCTTCATTTTTTTGAACAAATCTGAGAATCGATTTGGTCGCGAACTGATTGAAGGTCCGGCTTGACCAGTTGTTCGCTGACTTCGTTGACGAGGACAAGAGGTACTCCTGTTCTTTTTGAAAAAGCTGCTGCGGCTGTGTCAACGACTAACGTGTCGACAATAGTCTTTCCAGCGCTTGGCTTAAAAAATTGCTCCAGCAAACCAGTTACACCTGCGGCACACATTCATGTTGGTCTCGCGCGCCAACTGATTCAAGTTGCATCTATCGCGCGCCTGCTGGCTGGTGTCGAACCAGGCAGCCTGCGCGCCTTACTTCAGGGGCGGTTGGACGGAACGGCGCGTTCGATCATAGGAAATATCAAGAGTGCCTCTGATCTTTTTGGTTCGCTTCCAGAAGCATATCCATCAGCGCCAATTCCAATTAGCCCCCGGGTGCTGTAGTACCACTTTCGCGTCTGTATTTCGACTTCTAGGCTGCCGTTCGATAGTTTTCTGATTTGCGCCTCAGTAGCGTAAGCTGAGCCCAGTACGCCCTCGCCCCCATAACTGGCGCTAATTTCCCGAATGACGATCTTGCCTTCCACGCACCCAATTTGTGGGAGGGCCAGGGGAACTTCGTATTCCTCGTATATGTGCGTGTCCTCGCCCTTTAAATAGAGAATCAACGCGTTCTTTGTCTGTCGAATGACGACGTAAGAGGTCTTGTAGAAGTCCGAGTAATCCGAATAAGTGTAGGTTTTGTCGCCATCGGAAAATTTCTGTCCAGGCATGGCTTTTCTTGCCGCTTCAACTTTTTTGAAGTGTATGGGCTTGTGTTGTGTGAGTCGATATCTTCGTTCTCTGGCTGAAAAACCTTCAACGGTGAATTGGGGAATTAGTATGTTTCTATTATTTGAGTAGCTTCCGGAGATATCTTGACAGCCTGTGATTGATAGGTTGACGGGGTTCCATTCAATATGTGAAGGGTCTTGTTTTGGACTGATTGAGCACCCTGTCAAAAATAGCGCGAAGAGGCTGGCAGAGACCAATTTTTGGCGTGAATTAATCATTATTTCTTAAATGCAGTTCCGATAGTGGTCCACACGTCTGTCGGCAGTAGGACGCTAAGCGAAAATGGTGTTGCGAGCAGAACGTTCAGCTGGAAACAGCTGCTGGCAAACCATGCCTTGCAAATCCTGCGCCCATCACTCCGCAGAACCGCCAACCAGATCAACAGCTTGGGAGTTGTTCAGGGCGGACTCCGTAGCCATGCGGGAGGCTGAGGTATTTCGCCCTTCTTGCTGCAGCTACTCGAATCTCGACGCATCTGCGCACCTTACCTCGTGGGCAGAGTGTTGCATTTCGGATTTGACGCCGCCCAAGTATTGCGCTTCAGTCTTGGCCCCCACTGAAGAGCGTTGTAGTTCGGGTCGCTGCTGTTTAACCGGCCGTGTCAATTAGTTTAACTTTGCATCAATCGCACGCACGCTTGCTTGCTGGGGTGTAACTGGGTAGCCTGCACGCCTTGCTTCAGGGGCGGTTGGAAGGAGCGACGCCTTCGATCATGGGAAATATCAGGAGTGCCTCTGATCTTCTAGGCTCGCTTCCAGAAGCATATCCATCGGCACCAATTCCAAGGAGCCCCCGAGTACTGTAGTACCAGTTTCGCGTCCTTTTTTCTACCTCTAAGCTGCCATCCGATATTTTTCTGATCCGCGTCTCCGTCGCATAGGCCGACCCCAGTGCTCCCTCACCCCCGTAACTAGCGCTGATCTTCCGAACAACGATCTTCCCGTCAGTGCACCCTATTTCTGGGAGGGCCAAGGGGACGTGGTACTCTTCGTACATCTGCTTGTCTTCTCCTTTTAATTGGAGAGTCAATGCATCCATTGTTTGTCGAATGACGATTTGAGAATTTTTGTAAAAATCCGAGTAGTCTGAATACGTGTAGGTCTTGTCGTCTTCGGAAAATCTCTGTCCGGGCATTGCTCTCTTTGTTGCTTCGACTTTTTTGAATGGTATGGGCTTGTATCGCGTGAGGCGGTATTTCCTTTCTCTGCCTGGAAAGCTTTCAATGGTAAATTGAGAAACTAGTATTCTTTTTTTGTCGGAGTAGACTCCGGAAATGTCGGGGCATCCTGCGTTCGACAAGTTGACCGGGTCCCATTCGATTGTCGAAGGGTTTTTTCCGGGAGTAATTGAGCAGCCCACCAGAAATAACAAGAAGAGATTAGATATGAGTAATTTTTGGTGTAGGGTTATCATCATTTCTTCAATGCAACTCCGATGGCAGTCCACACCTCTGTAGGCAGGAGGACACTCAGTGCAAATGGTGTTGCTAGTACAACATTAAGTTTGTTTATTGCCTCGCCTATGATTTTCTCGGAGTCGGTCATGCCCGGTTTGATGTTCCCGTCCGGACCATACCAAGTGCCGCTGTTTAACATATCATGATCGCCCGCATAGGCTTCTGAAATTTTGTCCAAAATTCCGCCGGGTGGATAGTCTCCCAAGAACATGAATTTCCCGGGTTTTCCCTGGAATCCACCGAGGGGGCTGCGCCATTGAGGGTTTGCTTCGAGCAAGGTTGCTAGGCTAATCTTGTTGCCGGCATCATCATATTCTCTCATTATTATTATCCCGTTTTCATCTGTCTTCCAGGTGCCGGGTAATTCTCCCTCGATGCATCTGTTGTACTTGCATATTTCCTGAATATCCACCCGGCCGCCCGCCAGTTTGAACTTTTCGCCTTTGATGCCTGCGCTTTCTCCGGATCTATTGTTTAGGCAAAAGTTATTCGAGTCGCAAATTCCTGGAAATTTCTTTGAGTCCTCGATCATTGCTTGTCGCATTTGGTCGGCTGCCCAGGACAGAGTCTCTTTTGTTGCGCTGGTCACTGCGCCTGTCATGCCTTCACCAGCTGCGCCAATAATGATGTTCATGGCAACTTTGTATTTTCCATTTTCGTCCCACTTCTTCGCCTCACTGAGAAGTTCCTCCTTTTTTGCATGGTCTTGCTCTTCTTCTGCTTGTTTATTGAGCTTCGACTTGATTGCTTGCATAGGTAGTCGCCGCAATGGGGGCGAGTTGATTGAACGTCAGCGTAATTTGGGCCTGAGCCTGCACATCCTTAAGAAACGCCTGTGCATTCCAGTCCTTGACTAGCGCTTCAGTGCTGCTGGCATCTCCCGTTCGCGCTCCGGTGTCGCCTGCAATGCCGCTGATGCCTGAAGACGTAGTGCTGTTCTCGCTGATGCTCACAAGCCCGGCTCCGGCACCGCCGCCTGGTGTCGTCTTGGTGGCCTGATTGGCGGCTCTTTTTTCGTCCGCAGTTTTCGCTGACTCCTGCTTACCCACCCCCATTGAGAAGCTGCCGCTCACCGCATAGCTGCTGGCCTTGTAGACGTTGTGGTTCTGGATGTCGCTGCTGGTCAGGCTCGCTGTGTTGAACTCGTTCAACTTCGCATCGATCGCCGCCTGCGTGCTGCTGATCACACCGCCCTTCAGATCGGTAGTGCCGTGCACCTGCACCTGGAAGCCTCCATCGCCGGCCTTGATACCGCTTTGCTCCACCACACTGGCGTAGCTGCCATTGGCCCTGGCCGCCGCGGCGCTGCCGCTCGCGGTTGACGTGCCGTAGCAAATCGGCGGGATGCACAGGCTCAGGTTCAGGCCCGAGCTGCTCTGCCGCGCGATCTGCTCGCTCGTGTCCTGCAGGCTCTCGATGCGCAGGTCGCCTCCTGCATTGGTTCTGATCCGAGGTGCATCGACCACTGCACCCCTGATCGTCGTGTCACCACTGCTGACGATGTGCACCGATTGGCCTGCCGTGACGTGCGTGTTGGTGTGCAGCACTTCGCTGCCGTTCTGCATCCCCTTGCCCTTGCTGACGCCCACTCAATGGTGAAGCCGGTCTGCGCGCCGGCGCCAAAGCCCACACCCACGCTCGCGCCGCTGCTGCGGTTGCTGCTTTGCTGCTCCCAGGTGCTCTGGCTGGCGTACAGGCTGACGGCGTTGTCGGCCTGCAGATGGGCCGTGCTGCCCGCGCCGATGGTGGAGCCGACCACCTGGATGTTGGAGTCGGCAGCGCCACCGGTGGCCAGGATGTGGACTTGGTCCGCCCCGATGATGCTGGAGCCGACCGCTTCGCGGCTGCTCGCCGTGCTTTGGCTTTCGCTCTTGCTGTGGCTGATGCTGGCGCTGACCTTGTAGCCCACCGCGCCCTTGGCAATGGAGGCGGCCGCGTCGTAGGCCTGCTTCCCTTGCAGAGCCAGGTTCACTGCGCCCAATGCCTGCATGCGGCCATCGCTGGTGCTGCTCATCGCCTGCAATGTGCTGCCGGCGCTTCGCAGCGTGTCGGTGCTGATGCCGGCCACGCTGGCACTGCCGCCCAGCACCGTACTGCTGGATCGGCTGTGGCTGCTGGAAGCGCTGGTGTTGAAGGCTTCGCCGATCACGACGTTACGGGCCTGGATGTGCACGTCGCCACCCAGAAGAGTGCCGCCTTGGCCGGCGGCCAACACGCTGCTCGCGGTCTGCGCATAGGTGCCGCCCGCCATCAAGGTCACATCGCCCTGCAGGCTGGCGACCCGGCTGGCGGACCGGATGACGCCGCTGCCCTGGCTGCTTTGGCTTTGCTTGATGTTTCCCAGCGCAGGGTTGGTGAACGTGCCGACGGAGCCGCTGCGGCTGGTCGCGACGCGGTTGCCGGTGCTGTAGCTGTTCTGCGCGCTTTCGATGGTGAGATCGCGCCCTGCCATTGCGGTGATGTCGTGGTCCGCCACCAGGGTGGCGCCTTGCACGGTGATGTCACGGCCGCTCGCCATCTGCAGGCTGCCGGACGAGACCGTGGTGCCGATGGCATCCGTGCGCGTCTGGGTGGCGCCGTTCATGGCTGCGTTGCTGCTGATGAATTTGCCGCCGACGATGGCTGTCTGTCCCAACGAACCGCCTCCCAAGGCCAGGCCGGTGATCTTGCCCAGCCCGGTTGCGCTCTTGCGCACGTCCTTGAAGTGGGTTTCGGTGACCGTCTGGTCGGCCGTCGTCAGGGCAATGTCGCGCGTGGCGGCCAGCTGCATGGCGCCTTCGGACTGCAGGAGGGCCGCCTGTGCCACGATGTCGCGGCCTGCGCCGATGGCCACGGTGTTGCCGCTGACGCTGCTGCCCGCCACGCCCGAGACGCTGACGACTTCGCGCTCCGTGGTGGTGCTCTCGGAGAACAGGCCGCTGCGCCTGCTGTGTGTGTAGTGGTCGATAAGGCTGCTGGTCTGTGCGGAGGCCAACACCACGTCACGGCTGGCGCTCAATTGCACGTCGCCCTTGGCGCTCAGCGTGCTGCCAGTGACCTTGAGGTCACCCGACTCCAGGGCGCCCGCGCGCATGGACAAGCCATTGCCTGCCTGCACGCTGGCACCCTGCACCGTGGTCTGCTTGTAGGTCTGGCGGTAGCGCGACCCGGCGGGGTCGTTGCGCAGATCGCTGCTGGAGGTGCTGGCCACGGCCTGCAGGTCCAGTTCCCGACCGGCGGCCAGCAGCGCATCGCCACCGGCACGTGCCTGACTACCGTTCACGTGCAGATCGCGCCCGGCCGACAGCACCACGTCGCCGCCCGCGCCGATCTGTCCCGCCTGGGCCTGTCGGCTGCTGCTGGTGACACTGGCGCGCCCCATCTGCATGCGGCTGTCGTGCCCGCTGTCCAGCGTGGCGAACACGATGTCGCGGCCGGCCTGTACGCGGGCCGTGCCGCCGACGGCGATCTGCCCGGCAGCGTCCTGCACGTCCTGTCCCGCCTGGATCTGCAGGGTCCGGCCGGCCTCGATGCGCGCGGTGTTCGACAAGCTGGTGTGGCTGCTCACCACGTTGGCCCGCGCATTTGACGCGCCCCAGCTCTGGGCGGCGATCGTCACGGTTCCTTCGGGTGCCATGACGTCGCGGCCCGTCTGCTGGCCGTGCGGCCCGTGGGGCTACCGCATTCCTGTATGTATCGGTGGAAACTGGCATCGGGGCGCAACAGGAGCTTTAGCGGCCAAGTAGGTGCTGCATGGCCGCGACTGGCCGGTAGCGTTCCGGCTTCCGGGAGCGGCGTCAAGGTGGGGCCGCCGGACGCTCACAGGGCATCGCCAAGGTGCGCCAGATGCTGGACGCCGGTGTGCCGGTGGCGCACGACACCATCAACATATTCCTGGAGACGCGATTGGCGCAACTGCTGCAGCGCGCGGCGCCGGCGCGCTACAGTGCCGAACCGCCCGGCGGGCGCGGCGGCTTCGGTGGTTTGCCCGCGGCCCTGAGTGTGCGCGAGGCGCTGGCCATGGTCACGCGTGGAGGGGCCCCGGTGCTGGGCCGCGACGACGTGGGCCATCTGGCGCGGGGTATGAGCGCCGACTTTATCACTGTGCGCATGGAGTAGCTGGCCCTTGCCGGCACCCAGCGCGACCCGCTCGCCGCGCTGGTCATGTGCGGGCCGTTCCGCGTGGACCACAGCTTCGTGCACGGGCGCCAGCTCATCGCCCACGGAGAGTTCACGCAGCTCGACGGGCCGAACTGCTGGGCCGGCACCGGGGCACGGTGCGGCGGCTCTACGGAGCGGTGTCGTAGCGGCGCTGGCGGTGGTCCTCGTCGTCACCGCAGAGCAGGGCCGGCGTCGTCTGGACGGGCCTTGTGCCGACCGTGCCGTCTGCACCCGGGACGATTTCGCGCACCCGGACCCAGCAATAGTTGCGTTCAAGTTGCAGGCTCACGTCATAGTTCTTGCCGAGGCTGGGCACGAAGGAGGCGCCGACGGGGCCGCAGCGCGGGCCGCCCCACTCCTTGGAGCCCCAGGTCATCTCCATGGTCAGCACCTGCTTGCCCGGGACGCGGTACTCGTTGAACGACTGCGGGGTGTCTTGCGTGCGTGGCAGGCCGGCGGTCTTGTTGGGCAGAAGCTGTGTCACCCCGGCCCTGAAGATCGACACCGTCGGATGCCTGCCCTTGCCATAGCAGGTTCTGCCCAGGTGCATGGCGGCGCGGGATCCACTCCAGATGCGGACCCCGGCTGCGTCGGCGGCATCGGACTCGGCTGACGGCGCGGGTGCCGACGCGCATCCAGCCAACATTGCAGAGAGAAAAAAGCTTGGACGCAGGTGCATGGTGGGCATGGCGTGTCAGCGGAGGATGGGCCGGGTACCCAGCGGGATGGCCGGTTCTGTGTCCAGCGGCGGCGGCGGTGCCTTGCGTGGTGGCGGTGCCCATTCCACGAAGGGCGGCGCGGGCGCGGGCGTGATGGGCTCCAGTTTTACCGAGCGCACGAGCTCGTAGAAGATGTTCTGCATCCGCACGTGCTCGGCTGGGAACTCCACCAGCGAGCGCACGTTGGCGCTGAACTGCATCGCAAGCCAGTAGGGCGTGCCAGGAATCGGCAGCGTCCAGTACTCGATTGTTCTGGTCTCCTTGACGCCAGGGCCCATGTCCAGCGGCGGCACCTTGCGGACCAGCCAGGTCAGCCCATTGACCTGCGTGGGCACGGCGTCTTCGATCCATTTGTCGGTGCCGAAGGCGGGGTTGGGCTTGAGGATCCACAGGGCCATGCCATGGGGGGAGTCGGGCATGGGCTGGGCACAAAACGGCTTGTACCCATCGCGCTCAAAGCCATCGGGGACGTGGCCGATGACGTAGAAGTCGCGATCGAGGTAATAAACGCCTTCCTGAAACTTGGTTTTTACGTCTGCCACGACATAAATTCTCCCCTCGCGGTCGTAGAACGCGTTGTTCTCCTCCTGCTGCAACTCGGGATGGTCAGCCAGCGGATGGCGCCGAAAAAAGTTGGGGCCATACGCACACGGAAGAATCCTCGTGCCCTGGATCCAGGAGTGCTTGATGCGCCACTTCTCGGCGAAGCGGAAGGAGTAGTGGCGTTGGATGCTGACGGGGCCTTTCGGTATGGGGCCGCTGGGGAGGTAGATGTTGTCGTCCGTTGACGTCCCAAGAGATTGCCGCAGCCGACGCACAGGAAGGCCGCGAGCATTGCCGCGACACCGGCGAGCGTGGCGGTCTGGCGAATCATGGCTTCATCTCCGAGGTCGAATCCTGGCCACCACGGTAAACCCTCACTTCGCCCGTATTCGGTGACATTGGAACAGGTCCGCCGGCCACGGGGTTGGCAATAGTTGTGCATCCTGTGGCGCCTGTTCCATAGCAACTGTGGGCGCTATTGCTTTTCATGACAACGTTGTAGAACTCTTTCAGGGCGGCCAAGGCATCGCCCGGATTTCCTGCTGCAATGACGGAAACAGGGTCGTTCGCCATGTAGGTGATGGAAACCCGTGGATCAGGGGTGTCGTTGACAATAACCCGATTGGCCGCACTGGCATAGGTTTCAGCGGCGACTGCAATGCCCACGCCTTCGACGGAAAGCCCCCTGCTGACATATCCCCGCTCAGCCAGGATCTCGAACGCATTGTTCTGTACGATCGTTCCGCGGCTGTGTCCCATTGAGATGGTTGTCTGCTCCCCACGCGCCTCCAGCAGGTTCGCGTAGCTCACGTCGGCAATGGTGTAGCCGAGCGACGAGGCCAGCGTATTCTCGTAGCCGGCGACGAGGAGTTCACCCAGAACCGTTTCCGCGGGCGCAATGTGCATGAGGACGATGCTGTCGGGCTTGCTTTCATCTCTGTTCAACGACGCATTCTGGTAGGCCAGCTGCCCCGCCCGCTTGTCTTCGTTCAGGATGCCATTGACCGCCAGGATCGTCCCTTCGGCCTTGGCCGTCTTCTCATTGATCTCGACCACGACCCGCTTGTCCGGCTCGTTCAGGCATTCGCCTGGCGTGCCGCCGCAGGTGACGCGGTAGTACCGCACTTGTTTTGTGAACATGGTCTTGTAGGCGTCATCGGTGTAGATGGTCACCGTTTTGAAAGCCGCCTGCTGCAAGGTCTGCTGGGCTTGCGCATCCCCCAGTACCGCTTGCAGGCTCTGCCGTTGAGCGGCCTGGTGCGCGCCGTCGGTCTGCCGATTCAGAGCAGCTACCGCCTGCTCGGCACTCTGACCGGTCGCTTTCATTTGCAACTCCGCGTTAGTGATCGTCACGGCGCCAGCGCTGACCGCAGTGCGTGTGACGCCCTTGTCCGAGCCCGACGCATCGGCGTTGAGCATGGCGTTGCCAACAAGACCCTTAGCCAGCCCGTACCTGCCCTGGTTCAGCATGTCCGTACTGAGGCTCAGGCCACTGTTGGATGCCTCGGCAATCGCATGGTTCTCGATATCACGTGTTATCAGGGCGGTGGTCTGCAACACATTGCGCTGTGCGTTGCTGGCCGCCGGTGTGCTGGTGATGACCGCGCCAGAGAGGCTGGTGGTCCCCGCAACCTGCAGTTGGAAGCCGCCATCGCCTGCATGGATGCCCGACTGTTCGACCACGCTTGCATAGTCCTCGTGCGCCTTGGACTTGTTCATGCTGATACTTGCACTGGATACTCCCGGGCCAAAGCTGGCGCTGAAGCCGGCGCTGTGATTGCGGCTTTCGTTGAGGGCTTGGTCTTGCAGGCTCTCGATGGTGAGCCGGCCGCCGATGTCGGCACGTACAACATCGCCGTTCAGCGTTCCTCCGGCAATGGTGGTATCGCCGCCGCTTTGCAATCCGAGCTGACCGCCGGCGGTGATGTGACTGTTGCGGTACGTCAGTTCGGTGCCGTTGCTTTTGCCCTTGCCCTGGCTGGCGCCGACATTCACTAACAGCCCGTTTGTGCCGAAGCTCATGCCGATGCTGGCGCTCGAGCTCTTGCTAGAACCACGCTGTGCGCTGGTGCTTCGGCTGGCGACCACGTCGATGGCGCCGTCTGCCAGCAAAGCAACGTCGCGCGAAGCCGTGATGTCGCTGCCCTGGACGGCAATGCTGCTGGCGTGCCCGGAGCCATGGGCCAGCAGGCGGACATCGCGTCCACGCACGCTGCTCGCTTGGGCTGTGTCACTCTTGTAGTCGCTCTGACTGCTGCTCGTGCTACCGCCAATGCTGATGCTCAGATTGAAGCCGGTGGCAGCGCTGCTCGGGTCTTTGAGGAGCGCCTTGGCAGGTTCGACAAGCCTTGTCGCATCCAGCGCAATGCTGGCTGCGCCCAGAACTTGTGCACGGGTGCTTCCCGTTTTACCCATGGCGTCGGCGGTTTGGGCAATGCTTTGGATGGCTCCGGAAGCCGGGCTTGTGAGTGCCAATGTCGCCCCACTACCGCTGGCCTTGTGCTGCGCCTGCTGGGCCAGCGTCTCACGTGCCTCCTCGATGCGGATGTTCTGCGCGGCCACCGTCACCTTGCCATCCGGCGCCATCACGTCGCTGCCGGTCTGGCGGTACTGCCCGCCCGCTGTCAGCGTCACATCGCCGCCCACGCTCCCCACGGTGCTGGCCACGGCCCGTGTGGATTGGCTCTGCTGCGCTCCAGACATCTTCTGGCTACCGATGGTGATGCCCAGGCCGCCGCTGCCGAACAGGCCGGACTTCTTCTCCTGGTGCAGGCTGCTGTCGGCGAAGCGGTCTTCGCCGGCCTCGATGCGCAGATCTCTGCCGGCCGCCATGCGCAGGTCGGCATCGGCAATGACCTCGCTGGCGCGCACGGCCACGTCCTGTCCGGCAACGATAGCGACTGTGGCGCCGCCGACGGTGGAGCCGACAGCGGTATCGCTGCGGTGGCTAGTCTCGTCGACAGTGGTCTTGCGCGACAGCAGGCCCGAGCGGCTACCGCGCTGGAAGCTTTCGATGCTGCGGCTCGCGCGCGCTTCGGTGATGGCGATGTCGCCGCTGGCCGACAGGGTGGCTGCGCCCTGGGCTTGCAGCGCGCTGCCGACGGTGCGCAGGTCGCCAGTTTCGGCCAGGCCTGCGCGCGCCACCAGGTCGCCCGCGGCCTGCACGCTGGCACCCTGCACCGTGGTCTGGCTGTGGGTCTGGCGGTAGCGCGAGCCGGCAGGATCGTTGCGCAGGTCGCTGCTGGAGGTGCTGGCCACGGCCTGCAGGTCCAGCTCCCGACCGGCGGCCAGCAGCGCATCGCCGCCGGCACGTGCCTGGGTGCCGTTCAAGTGCAGGTCGCGCCCGGCCGACAGCACCAGGTCGTCGCCCGCTCCGATCTGTCCCGCATGGGCCTGGCTGCTGCTGCTGGTGACGCTGGCGCGCCCCATCTGCATGCGGCTGTCGTGCCCGCTGTCCAATGTGCCGAAGACGATGTCGCGGCCGGCCTGCACGTGGACCGTGCTACCGGCGGCGATGTGCCCGGTGGTGTTCTGCACGTCCTGTCCCGCCTGGATCTGCAGGGTCCGGCCGGCCTCGATGCGCGCGGTGTTCGACAAGCTGGTGTGGCTGCCGACGACGCTGGCCTGCGCATTCGACGCGCTCCAGTCCTGCGTGATCGCCAAGCTCTCGTTGCGCACGTCCCGCGCGGCCACCAATGCCACGTCACGCCCTTGCACGGTGCCGCCCTGGTTGACGATGTCGCGGCTGGCCACCAGCACCGTGCGGCCCGTGGACGACTGGCCGATCACGCCGCCGCGGTTGAGGATGTCCTGGCCTTGCAGGCGCACGTCGTCGCCGGTCACCAGCGCGCCATGCGGTCGCACCGTGCCTTCTCCCAGATGGGCCAGGTACAGGCGCGGGGCCAGAACGTCCTGGGTGCTGCCGTCCGGCAGTGTGACGCTTTGGCGTTCGAGCCACACGATGTCGCTGGTGAGCTGGGCCATCTGCGCGGCGGTCAGCGCCACGCCCACGCGCAAGTCCAGGGCCTGCGCGAACGATGCGCCGGCGTTCAGCAGGGCGGCGTACTGGGCGTCGTCGTCGCTGTAGCCGGCCAGATGGCGCCGGCCGGTCTGCGCGGTGACCTGCTCGCGGATGCGCTGCTGCTCCATGAAGCCATCGCCCAGGCGCTTGAGCATCAGCGCCGGGTCCAGTCCGAGGGTCTGCAGCATGCTGTCGCTGGAGACCCAGGGCTTGGCATTGGCGAAGCGTGGGTGCGTGGTGTAAAGCGTTGCGCCGGCCGCCGCGGGCTGCAGCTGGAACAGGCCGCTGCCGCCGGCGCTGGCCTGCGCGCGCGTGGCGATGTCGGTGCCGCCCGCCAGGGTGACGCTGGCGCCCTGTGACGTCCCGCCATGCGCCGCGCCTTCCGAGCGGCCCACGGTGGCACTGGCGGCGGGTTGGTCTACCGCCTGCGCATGGACGCTGACGCCGCTGCTGCTTTGCGCGGCCAACATGCCGCTCTGGATGCGCCGCGTCGTGCCGGCCTGCGGCGTGGTCCCGGAGCTCAGGCGCAGATCCGCGGTGGGGTTGGCATGGTTGCCGGCAGAAGTGTCGACGTTGCGGATGCTGCCAGCCTGGATGTCGACCTGCTGGCCCGACACCACCGCGCCGATGCTGCCGATGACCTCGGTCCTGTCCGGCTGGCGGTAGGCAGCCGATGTGCCGTTGGCATAGTGGTGTGTGCCGTCGAAGCGCCAGGTGCGCAGCAGCGTCGTGGCGCGGTTCTCGAAGGCGGCGCCGTCGGTGCCGTGCAGGGCGAGTGCGCCGCCTGCCACGATGTCGCTGTGGTCGTTCAGCATCCAACCGGAGAAGTTGACGCGGATGTCGCCGCCGGCGGCGATGCGGCCGGCGCTGCCGGCTCCGGGCGCGAGGCGGTCTTCGGTGGCCGTGACATGGGCGTCGCGTTGCAGTTCGTACAGCGCGGTGTTGGGCCCCAGCACGCTCTGTGTGTCGCGGATGATGGTCGTGTTCGGATCCACGTAGTCCAGCGGCGCGACGAAGCGCACGCAATTGGTGGCGCAACTGCCGTAGGCGGGGTTGAATGCCACGCGCGAGGTGTCCATCGTGTGCACCTGTGCGTCTTCCCAGACGCCGCTGGTGACGCCGGGAACCTGGTCCGGGTTGGGCACGCCATCCTGGCGCGCCGTGTAGTACAGCACGCGTGTTCCGTCAGAGCCGCTCATGCGTTCGGCCTGACCCCAGTGCTTGCCGTCGGCCGATGCACGGCCGGCGCGTCCGCTGAAGAACACCGTGTCATTGGCATGGGTGCGCACCACCACGCGGCCGATCGCGTAGCCATCGGGCGTGTAGACGGTGCTCTGCTCCAGGATGTCTGCAGGGTTCACGTAGGACACCTGGTAGGCGGAGTAGTTGGTGCCTTCCGGTGTGTAGCCCCTGCCATTCCTGTCGCGGTTCTGCCACCACGATGGCATGCGCATCGTGTGGTTCTCTTCCAGCGTGACGACGTGCTGCACGCCCACGCCAGGCCGTTCGTTCAGCACCGTGGCCGCGTCGACGTCGATGTGACGACCGGCCTCGATGGTGGCGCTGCGGTTCAGCAGCGCGCCCGTGGCGATGCCGATGTCGCGGCCGGCATAGATGTTGGCGCCATCGGTGTTCGACAGGGCCTGGGTGGCCTGCAGCGCCAGATCGTCGGGGGCGCCGAGCAGCGCCTGCGGTCCAACGTTGTCCAACGTGCGTGCCGTGATAACCAGCGCACCCGCCGTGATCGCCCCCTGGTTGGTCAGCGCGTCGGCGTGCAGCGCGGCACTGCCTGCACCGATCTCGCCACCGTTGTGCAGAGCGCCGGCGGCGTGCAGGGCCACCTGCCCGGCCTCGATGGTCGCGCCTGCGATGTTGTCCATGCTCTGGGCCTGAGCGGCGAGGGCGCCGCCGGCGCGCAGGCCGCCGCCGTTGCGCAGCGCGCCACCGACCGTCAGAGAGAGATCGCGTGCTGCATGGGCCAGACCGGTATGTGCGTGATCGCCGCTGATCTGCAGGTTCAGGTCGCGGTCGCTGGACAGGGTGCCTTCCAGGTTCGACAGGCTGCCCGTGGCGATCGCCAGATCGGCTTGCGAACCTGTTGCCGTGGCAATGCGGCCACCGTCGTTCTGCACCTGCGCGACAGCGATGCGGACGGGGCCCGCCGCGACGATGCTGCCACCGGCGTTGTGCAGCCGGGCATTTGCCTGTGCCATGGTGAGACCGCCGTCGCTGGCGATGCTGCCGCGGTTGCGCACCTGTTCCGTGACGGCCAGGTCCAGCGCCTGGCCGGCCGAGAGTTGTGCGCCGGCCAGGTTGTCCAGTGTGGCGGCCAACAACTGCAGCGCACCGTTGCTGCCGATCAGGCCGGCGGCACCGGCATTGACGATCGTGGTGGCCGCGATGCGGCTGGCGCCGTTGCCGGCGTTGACGATGCGCCCGTCCTGGTTGTCGATGGCAGCGGCCTGCAATGCCAGCGATGCGCCGGCACCGGTGGCTTCCAGCGTGCCGCCCGCATTGCGCAGTTGCCCACCCAGCGCGACGTCCAGCGCGTTGCCGCCGCGCAGCAGACCACCGGTGTTGTGCAGGTCGGTCGCCGCGCGCAGGGCCAGCGTGCCATCCGCCTGCAGCCGTCCGCCCTGGTTCAGCACCTGCGCGGCGGACAGTGTCAGGTCGGCGCCGCTGCCGGCCGCCGTGCCGATCAGTCCCGCGCGGTTGTCTAGCGTCGCGCTGGCAGCGACGCGCGCCTGGCCCGCGCCCGCTTGCAGGATCTCTCCGCTGTTGGCAAGGTCGCTGGCATCGATGGCGATGCGTGCCGCGTGCATGCGCCCCGCGTTGTGCACGCCGATGGCCTGCAGCGCCAGCGTGCCGTTGCCGATGACTTCGCCGTTGCCGTTGTCGAACTGTGCGGCCGTGATGGCGAGCTGGCCGCTGCCGGCATGCGCGATGTGGCCGCCTGCGTTGGCCATGTACTCGGCCTGCAGCGCCATGTCATGGCCGTTGCCGGCGATGCGCCCGCCGCGGTTGTCCAGTATGCCGGTGGTGCGGACCTGCATGGTGGCGTCGCCGGTCTGGGCGATCAGGCCCGTGTTGGCCAGCGTGTCAGCCTTGAGCACGACGCGGTCGGCCTGCATGGTGCCGCTGTGGGACAGGCTGCGTGCCTGCACGTGCAGTTCGCCGTTGCCCAGGATGCGGCCATCGTTGGCGTCGAGCTGTTCCGCGGCGATGGCGAGGCGACCGGTGCCGGCATGCGTGATCTCGCCCCCGGCATTGGCCAGGGTCGTCGCTGTGATGTCCATGCCGAGCGCGTTGCCGGCAATGCGGCCACCGCGGTTGTCGAGCTGTGCAGCGACGGCGACGCGCATGTCTGCCATGCCCGTCTGCACGATCTGACCGCCCCGGTTGTCCAGCGTGGTTGCCTGGATGTCGATGCGGTCCGCCTGCATGTGGCCGCCATGCGTGATCTGCCCGGCACGCAGCGCAAGTGCGGCGTTGCCGACGATGCTGCCGTCGCCGCCGTGCAATGTCTCGGCGTGGATCGCCAGCTGGCCGCTGCCGGCATGTTCGATGCGGCCGGCACCGTTCGTGATCGACGCGGACCGCAGTTCCATGTCCTGGGCATTGCCAGCGATGCTGCCGCCCGTGTTGTCCAGCGCCTCGGTGGCGTGCAACCGCATGGCCTGGTTGCCCGTTTGCGTGATCTGGCCGCCGTGGTTGTCGAGAACCCGGGCGGCCATGCCGATCTGCGCTGCCTGCATGCTGCCCTGGTTGGCGACGGTGTCGGCCTGCAGTGCCAGCACGCCGTTGCTGGTGATGTGGCCGTTGCCGCCTTCCAGCCGTCCTGCATCGATGGCCAGCCGGCCGCTGCCCGTGTGAACCAGGTGGCCGCCATCGTTGGCGATGTGCGCGGACTGCAGCGCCATGTCGCTCGCATTGCCGGCAATACGGCCACCGCGGTTGTCCAAGGTCTCGCTGGCCGTGATGGCCATGGCCTGTGCGCCGCGCTGCACAATCTCGCCGGCCTGGTTGTCCAGCCGGGTGGCGACCACGGCGATCTGCTCTGCAGCCATTCTGGCGCCCTGACCGTGGGCGATCTGCTTCGCATCGATCTGTAGCACGCCATTGCCGACGATGCGGCCGCTGTTGCCGTCCAGGCGCTCGGCCTGGATCTGGAACCGACCTGTGCCAGCGTGTTCGATCGTGCCGCCGGTGTTGTCCAAGGCGCCGGCGCTGATTTGTAGATGGCGTGCGTTGGCCGCGATCCGGCCGCCCTGGTTGGCGAGCCTGCCGCTGGCGGACAGCCGCATGCTGGCTTCTCCGGTCTGCACGATCTCACCGCGGTTGTCCAGCGTGGCAGCCGCGATGGTGATCTGCCCGGCTTGCACGCTGCCGGCCAGCGTCAGCTGCTTGCCTTGCAGCTGCAGGCTGCCGTCACTGAGGATCCGGCCGTCGCCACCGTCGAGCTGGCCCGTGGTGATGCCGAGCACGCCGCTGCCGGCATGGGCGATGCTGCCGCCGGCGTTGGCGAGCTGGCCGGCCCGGAGTTCCATGTCGTTGGCATGGCCGACGATGCGGCCGTTGCGGTTGTCGAGCTCCTCGCGTACGGCGATGCGCATGGCCTGGCTGCCACGCTGCACGATCTCGCCGGTGGCATTGGCCAGGCGCCCTGCCTCCAGTGTGATCTGCTCGGCCGACATCGTGGCGCCGGCGCCATGGGCGACCTCGGTGGCCTGCAGGTGCAGGGCGCCGTTGCTGGCGATGTGTCCGCCGTCGCCTTCGACGCGGTCGGCGCGCAGGTCCAGTTGACCCAGGCCAGCGTGCGCGATGCTGCCGGCGCGGTTGTCCAGCGTGACGGTCTCGATGTGCAGATCAGCAGCGTTCGTGGCGATGCGCCCGCCGCTGTTGTCCAGTGCCTTGGCGGTGATGCGCATGGCGGCTTCACCGGTCTGCACGATGTCGCCGCCGCGGTTGTCCAGGCGTGTGGCTGCCACCTCGATCCGGGCCGCCTGCATGCGCCCACCCTGCTGCAGTTGGCCGGCCTGCACGGAGAGG
This sequence comes from Variovorax boronicumulans, assembly GCF_007677875.1. Classification (GTDB taxonomy): domain Bacteria; phylum Pseudomonadota; class Gammaproteobacteria; order Burkholderiales; family Burkholderiaceae_C; genus Pseudorhodoferax; species Pseudorhodoferax boronicumulans_A. The sequence continues at coordinate 57,290 of NZ_VEDO01000001.1, forward strand.
TGGGCGTTGCTGGCGATGGTGCCATCGCCACCGTCCAGCCGCTCAGCCTGGATGCTCAGCTGCCCGGCTCCTACATGCGCGATCTGACCGCCGTGGTTGGACAGATGGGCCGTCTGCACGGCCATGTCGACGCCATGGCCCGTGATGTTGCCGCCGCGGTTGTCGAACGCCTCGCTGGCCGCCAGGCGCATCGGCTCTGTGCCGGTTTGAACGATCTGGCCGCTGTTGCGCAAGCGCGTGGCCTCGACCGTCACCTGCCCGGCCTGCAGTTGGCCGGCGTGCGTCGCTTCGCGTGCCCGCAACGCCAATGCGCCACCGGTCTGCAGCGTTCCGTTGCCACCGTCGAACTGATCGGCATCGACCGACAGGCGGCCATTGCCAGCCACCTCGATGCGACCACCGGCATTGGCCAGCGTGCCGGCTCGCAAGTCCAGATCGGCCCCTGTGGTGGCAATCTGACCGCCGCGGTTGTCCAGGGTGCTGCGGCTCGCGATGGCGATGCGGCCGGCCTGCAGCTGACCGCCGGCGTTGTCGAAGCGCTCGGCATTGACGCTGAAGTCGCCCCGCATACTGAGCTGGCCTCTGGCATTGCCGAAGTGGCGTCCGTCGAAGGACAGACGCTCGATGTGCAGAGCGCCGCCCGCGTTGTCGATGTCGTGCGCCTGCAGCGCGATGGTGCCAGCCGCGTCGATGCGCCCACCTTCGTTGTGCAGCATGCCCTGGGCGGTGATGCTGCCAGGTGCACCGGCGGCAGGAATCGCCTGCTGTGCTGGATCGGCGACGGCTGCTGCATCGGATGCCGCGGCGGGCGCGCTTGCCGCCGCGACTGCGCTCGCGTTGCTGGCGCTGGGCGCTGCGGGCGGCGGCGTGCCGATCTGTCCGCCGTCGCTGTTGCGCACCGTGGCGCCGGCGAGCTGCAAGGCCATGTTGCCGGCCTGGTGGATGCGGCCACCGCGGTTGTGGATGTCCTCGCCGCTGGCGAGCTCGACGCGCCCACCCTCCAGCGTGCCGGTGTTCTCCAGCCGGCCCGCGGCGGTGACGACCAGCCCGCCGGCGCCAGCGCCGATGTGGCCGGCATTGCGCACGCCGACACCGGCCCCGGTGCCGACCAGTGTGATCTTTCCGGCGTACATGCCGCCGAGCGCTGACACGTCCAGCGCAAACGCCGGTGTGGCACCGCTCGCGCCCAATGCGCTGTCCGTGCCCGCAACCGCCTTCAGCTCGTTCGCCCAGATGCCGGCGTTGACCCGCATGGCGCGCGACAGGATGGCCACGTAGTCGGTGCCGGACGCATCCAGCCCTGCGCCGTCCATGACGATGGTGCCGCCCCGCACCAGGAAGCCATCGAGTGCACCGGCCGCGCCGAACTGGGGCGTGCCGGTGGTGAGCGTGGCGCGGCTGGTGTTGATGAAGCCGGCGCCGTCGACCTGGATGCCGGACGGGTTGGCGATCACGACCTCGGCGCGTTGGCCGGCCACCTCCACGTAGCCGCGCAGGCGGCTGGGGTCGGCGCTGTTGACCTCGTTCAGGATGACGCGCGCGGGGCCTCGCGCCAACCAGGGATTGCCCGCCACCTGCCCGGCCAACTGTGTCTGTGCGGCCGTTCGGCTGTTGTTGAGCACCGCCCCCTGCGGGCCGACGTCGAATTGCCGGTACAGGTTGCGCGAGACGCCGGCTGCACTCGGCGTCTGGATGTTGACCAGCGCGGCGCCGCCTGGGGTGGCCAACACGGTGGGTCGCAGGGAGCCGGGTGCATTGGGATCAGCGGCGATCTGGCCCATGGCGGGCCCTGCGGCCAGCGTGGCCAGCGCCGTGACCGCGAGCGTGGTCGTGCCGCTTGCCGCCTTGCCGGCGCTGCGTGCCGTTTCCTGGACGGCCATGCGCAAGCCGCGTGCGGCGTTGAAGACGATGCGGTGCAAATGCTTGTTCATGTTGAACGTTCCTTTTCTGGCCGGATGGGATGTCAGTAGTTCAGCTGCAGGCTGACGCCGAGGCTTGGGGAATGGCTGTGCATGGCCTGCGGCTTGCGCAGGGGCGTGCCGGCGAACAGATCCCAGCTCAGGGAGCCGTGCTGGCCCCGCAGGCCCAGCACCGCGCCCGCCAGGCTGCGGCCGGGCAGATGGCGCGCGGAGGGTCCACCGACGCGGCCGAAGTCCAGGCCGGCGTACAGCGCAGCGCCGCTGGTGCCGAGCGACCAGGCCAGTTCGTTGCGCAGCAGCCAGCCGCGGTCGGCCAGCAGGCTGCTCTCGCCGTCGAAACCACGCACGGTGTAGCGACCGCCGATGCCGAAGCGCTCGGGCGGTGCCAGAGGCGTGCGGTTCCATTGCGCGCGGATCTGGCCGGTGTAGGCCAGACGTTGCGTTCCCCATTGCAGCGGCAGTTGCAGCGAGGTTTCTGCCGTGGCGAGCGCAAAGCGGGCGGTGCCCTCGCCGAACGCTTGCTCCGGCGCCGGCTGTGCGCCGAAGGCCCCGGTGCCGCGGCGCCAGCCCAGGCTGGCATCCAGCGTCGCCGTGTTGCCATCCGCGAGCCCGATGAAGGTGCGGTGCGCCAGCTCGAGCGACCAGCCGCCCACCACACGACGCTGCACCTCGATCTCCGTGTCGTCGATGAAGCTGCTGTTGCTGCGGCGAAACGCGCCCAGCGTCAGGCTGGTCTTGTGGCGCTGGTCGCGGTGCAGCAGCCGGGTGACCTGCGCCTGGATGTTGTGTGACGTGCCCGCGTAGACGTAGTCCTGCTGCAATCCGGCCACGCGCTGGTGGTAGCGGTTGCGGCTGGCCGTGGTGCCGAACAGCCAGTCGCCGTACGGGATGGAGTAGTGCAGCGTGGCGCCGCCAGTGCCGCGGCCCTGCGGATTGAACATGCCGCGCTGCAGGTTCAGGTAGGCCAGATCGTTGAGACCGAGCGGGCCGTCCCAGGCCAGCGTGGCGTTGGCCTGCAGCCGGCCGGTGGCGCGTGTGCCGCTGTCGTCCAGGCCCAGCGCCACGCGCAGCGGACCCAGCGCGCGCGGGGAACGGCGGACATCGATGACCAGGTCGCTGTCGCCGGGGCCGGCACCCTCGCCCTGGGCCGGTTCGATGCGGATATCGGCGTCCACCGTCGGCAGGCGCTTGAAGTTCTCCAGCCCCTGCTCGACGTCGCGCAGGTTCAGCAGATCGCCGGGGGCGGCTGGCACGGCGCTGCGCAGCCCGGCTGTGATGGCGCCCGAGGCACCCCGGATGGCGGCGATGCGGCCCGGAACGACGGTCAGCTGCAGCTGTCCCGAGGCCAGATCCTGCGGCGGCGCCAGCACGCGCGAGGTGATCCACCCGCGCGCGACCAGGGCCTGCTGCAGGCGTGCCAGCACCGTGTTGATGCCCTGCGTGCCCAGGCAACGTCCGATCGGGCCGTCGTCGGCCTCGGGCCCCGCAGCGGCATCGGCGAGCCACGGGAACGGCTCGGCACCCTGCAGCGTCAACGCGTTAATGCGGAAGCACGGTTGCTCGTCACCGGGGAGGCGGCCGGTGACCGGGAGTTCCGGCAGTGGCAGCCGCACATCGGCTCCGCGCTCGAACTGCTCACGCAGCAGGCGCTGGCGTTCCTGCCTGCGCAGTTCTTCGACGGGGGCATCGGCTGGCGGTTGAACCTGGGCCATGCCGATGCTGCCTACGGTGAGCAGCCAGCAGACGAGCGTATTGCGGCAGCTGTGACGGTGCGATGCGGGGATAGTGGACGACCTGGGGGCGCTCCTGAGCGGCAGTGATGCCGTGCGCTCGTATCGTCTTGTTACTGTTGTATTCAGTGCGTGACGAATTTCCTCAGATAAGCCGCAGCCTTCAATTGCATACGAATACCGTGAAATTCTGTTTGTGCACCGTTGATGGGCCTGGAACGCGGGATCGTGCCGGAGGTAGATCAGGGCCTGCTGCTCGGTGCGCCGCGGCTCGCCCGTGACCGCGAAGTCCCTGAGGTTCCGGGCAGCGGCGACCAGACCGGCCAGCAGGATGTCGTCGAGCACGAAGCACGCGCACGGCCGCTTTCCACGAGCAGGAGGGAGTCCGCACGGTCTCGCCGGCCATCGGCATGATCTCCAGGTTGCGACCCTTGTCGGCCCCGCACAGCAGGCGGAACGAGGTGGTGCCAGTGGTCGTCACCACGCTCTGGCCTGCAGGTCGGCACGCGTGGCGATGAAGGGTGGCGCCAGCATCACGTGGTCCCCCTGGCGGCCGTCTACGTTGCCGCCCTCGGGGCAGACCATCAGGCCGCGCGCCAAGGCGGCCTACCTGACCTGGGTGTGCAGCTGGCGGTCCGGGCCAAAAGGCGTCTTACCTGCGCGCTCGGCCACCAGCTCCGCGCCCCAGAAGAAGCCGCGCCCGCATATGTCGCCCACGTGCGGGCGCGCGCCAAGGGCTGCTCCAGCAGCTGGACAAAATGCGTGGCGTGCGCGCGATGACCATCCATGAACGGCTCCGCCAGCGCTGCACTGAACTGAGCCGGCCCTGTAGCAGGAGATCCACCACCTGTTCGACCATCCGGCCGAGGTCATCACGACCTCAATGCGCCACGTCGGCTTGCAGTCGGGCAGCACGCCGGCCACGCTGGTGCGCTTCGCCCAGCAACTGGGCTCCGCGGGCTGGCCGCAGCTCAAGGCCGCCTTCGTGGCCGACATGGGCCTGGGCGGCGATGCCTACGGTGCGCGTGCGCAGCAGTTGGTCGGCCGCGCAGGCCGGCACGGCCTGGCCGGTGAGATGTTCGCGGTGCAGCGCCGCAATCTGCAGGCCACCCGGGATTAGAGCGCGGCGCGGCTGGAGCAGACCTGCGCGCTGCCGGCGGGCAGCTTCGCGCCCTGTTCACGCGAGGCGCTGCTGTTCACGATGGCGAGCCCCTCGTTCTACCCCTCCGTGGCGGCCCGTCTGGCACTGGCCGAGGCGCTGGTGGAACTGCTGGCCAGCCGCGCCGGCAAGGCCGTGGTGCGGCGCATCGACGAGGCCGAGCGCCAGCTGTTCGACTCGGGAGCCTACCTGCCGTCGCCGCGCGGCGGCTGAGCCCGGTTCAGAAGGTCTGGCGGTGCAGCCGCTCGACCTCGGTCTGCAGCGCCTGGGCCCAGGCGCGCCGGTCGCGGCCCGCGTGCTGCTGCGGCGCGCCGTAGCGCACGTGCGCGACGAGCCCCTCGGCCGCCAGCGTGCGCCAGACCGAGCCGACCAGCGTCTCGTCGCCGACGAAGCTCGGCGCGAAGCTGGTCGCACCGTCTCGGCCAGCGAAGCGCAGCGCCAGCGGCTGCACGGGCGCGTCGGCGCTGATCGCGGCCTGCACCAGGTTGGCGTGGAAGGGCAGCAGCGCGCGCCCATCGCCGGTCGTGCCCTCGGGGAAGATCGCCACCACATCGCCGGCCCGCAGGCGGTCGCGCATGTGGTGCACCACGCGCATGGCGTCGCGGCGCGAGGCGCGTTCGATGTAGAGCGTGCCCGCGCCCGTCGCCAGGCTGCCGATCAGCGGCCAGTGCGCCACGTCGGCCTTGGAAACGAAGCGGCAGTAGCCGGCGGCGTGCATGACCACGATGTCCAGCCAGGAGATGTGGTTGGCCACCAGCAGCACGGGCCCGGCGGCCATGGGCTCGCCGCCGACCTGCAGCTGGATGCCCGAGAGTTCCAGCACGCGCGCGGCCCAGGCCTGCACGGCGTGCTCGCGCTGGCGCGGCTCCCAGCCGGCAAAGCGCGTGCGGATGGTCCACAGGCCTGCCGCTCCATGGCCGACCAGGCGCAGCAGGCGCCACAGCGCGCGCGCGTGGCGCATGGCCTCAGCTGGCGTCGTGGGCCAGGTGGCCGCCGACCAGCGTAAAGCGCACGCGGCCCGGCAGCTCGTAGCCCGAGAAGGCCGTGTGCTTGCCCTGGCTCTGCAGCGCCTCGTCGGTCACCACCCAGCGCGCGGCCGGGTCGAACACGCAGACGTCGGCCACTCCGCCCTCGACCAATTGGCCCAGGCTGGCCTGCAGCGTGCCCAGCGCGCTGCCCAGCAGCGCGGCCGGCTGGCTCGTGACGGTGGCCAGCGCCTGCGGCAGCGGCACGCGCTCGTCCTCGGCCCATTTCAGGGCCAGGCTCAGCAGCAGCTCCACGCCCGTGGCGCCGGGTTCGGCCTCGGCGAAGGGCAGGGTCTTGGCGTCGGCGTCCACCGGCGTGTGGTCCGACACCAGGGCCTGCACCGTGCCATCGGCCAGCGCGGCGCGCAGCGCGTCGCGGTCGCGCTGCTGGCGCAGCGGCGGGTTCACGCGCGCGCGGCTGTCGAAGTAGCCGATGTCCTGGTCGGTCAGGTGCAGCGAGTTGATGCTCACGTCGCAGCTGACGGGCAGACCCGCGGCGCGCGCCTGGCGCACCAGTTCGACGCCGGCGGCGCTGGACAGGCGCGACAGGTGCACGCGCGCACCCGTGACCTTCATGAGCTCGAAGATGGTGTGCAGCGCGATGGTCTCGGCGATCACGGGCACGCCCGCCAGGCCCATGCGAGTGGCCAGCGGGCCGCTGGCGGCCACGCCCTTGCCCAGGTCGCGGTCCTGCGGCCGCAGGAACACGGTGAAGCCGAAGGTCGCGGCGTACTGCAGCGCGCGCTGCAGCACCTGGGTGTTGGCCAGCGGCACCTCGGCCTGGCCGAAGCCGATGCAGCCGGCCTCGGTCAGCTCGACCATCTCGGTCAGCACCTCGCCGGCCAGGCCGCGCGTGAGCGCGCCCTGCGGAAACACGCGCGCCTGGTGCAGCTTCTCGGCGCGGAACTTGAGCATCTCCACGAGGCCGGGCTCGTCGAGCACGGGGTCGGTGTCGGGGGGGCAAACCAGGCTGGTCACGCCGCCGGCCACGGCGGCGGCCATCTCGCTCTCCAGCATGCCCTCGTGCTCATGGCCGGGCTCGCGCAGGCGCATGGACAGGTCCACCAGGCCGGGCATGACCACCAGTCCGCTGGCATCCAAGGTGCGGTCGGGCTTGAATTCGGGCGACACGTTGCCGATGGACACGATGCGGCCCGAGGCGATGGCGATGTCGGCGGTGGCGTCGCGGCCCGAGGCCGGGTCGATCACGCGGCCGTTCTGGATCAGCGTCTTCATGCTTCATTTCCCGCAACGATGCCCATCACCGCCATGCGCACGGCGATGCCGAAGGTGACCTGCGGCAGGATGACGGCCTGCTTGCCGTCGACCACAGCCGAGTCGATCTCCACGCCGCGGTTGATGGGCCCCGGGTGCATGACGATGGCATCGGGCTTGGCCAGTGCGAGCTTCTCGGGCGTGAGGCCGAAGCTCTTGAAATACTCCTGGCTGGAGGGCAGCAGCGCGCCGCTCATGCGCTCGTTTTGCAGCCGCAGCATGATGACCACGTCGCAGTCCTTGATGCCTTCTTCCAGCGTGTGGCACACGCGCACGCCCATCTGCGCCATGTCGCCGGGCACCAGGGTCTTGGGGCCGACCACGCGCACCTCGGCGCAGCCCAGCGTGGTCAGGCCGTGGATGTCCGAGCGCGCCACGCGCGAGTGCAGCACGTCGCCGACGATGGCCACCGTGAGGTTGCTGAAGTCCTTCTTGTAGTGGCGGATGGTGTACATGTCGAGCAGCCCCTGGGTGGGGTGCGCGTGCCGGCCGTCGCCAGCGTTGATGACATGCACATGGGGCGCCACATGCTGGGCGATCAGGTAGGGCGCGCCCGATTCGCTGTGCCGCACCACGAACAGGTCGGCCGCCATGGCCGACAGGTTGGCGATGGTGTCCAAGAGCGACTCGCCCTTGGCGGCCGAGGAGCGTGCGATGTCCAGGTTGATCACATCGGCCGACAGCCGCGTGGCCGCGATCTCGAAGGTCGTGCGCGTGCGCGTGCTGTTCTCGAAGAACAGGTTGAACACGCTCTTGCCGCGCAAGAGCGGCACCTTCTTGACCTCGCGGTCGCCCACGCTGACAAAGTTGGCGGCGGTGTCCAGGATCTGGGTGAGGATCTCCCGGGGCAGGCCTTCGATGGAGAGCAGGTGGATCAGCTCGCCGTTTTTATTGAGTTGGGGGTTGCGTCGGGCCAGCATGGTCAGCCCTTGATCTCGAAGCTGAAGCGGCCGTCGCCGGCGCGCGCGAGCGCCAGCGACTGGCCGGCCGGTAGCGCCAAGCGCGCGGCGGCGAAGTCGGCTTGGACCGGCAGCTCGCGCGCGCCGCGGTCCACCAGCACCGCCAGGCGCACGCTGGCCGGGCGGCCGTAGTCGAACAGCTCGTTGAGCGCGGCGCGGATGGTGCGGCCGGTGTAGAGCACGTCGTCCAGCAGCACGATGTGGGCGCCCGTCACGTCGAAAGCCAGGGCCGTGGCGCTCGCGCCCGCCACCATGCCGCGCTGGCCGTAATCGTCGCGGTGCATGGCCGAGGAGATCACGCCGGGCTTGCCGGCGCGCTGCAGGTCGGCCTGCAGGCGTTCGGCCAGCCAGGCGCCGCCGGAGGCGATGCCCACCAGTTGGGTGTCTTGCGTGCACAGCGGCCGCACGCCGCGCAGCAGCTCGGCGTACAGGGCCTCGGCATCGAGGGTCAGGGTACTCATGGCAGGTTTCTCAGGAACTGTTCCAGGATGATGCAGGCCGCGGCCGCATCGGCGTCGCGCGCGCCCAGGCTCAGGGCTTCGGTGGTGGTGTAGCGCTCGTCCACCTCGTAGACGGGCAGCTTGCATCGCCCGCGCAACTGGCGCGCGAAGCGCTGGGCGCGCGCGGTGTTCTCGTGGGCCGCGCCGTCCGGGTGGAAGGGCACGCCGACGACCAGCGCGTCGGGCTGCCATTCGCGCACGCGCGCCTCGATCTGGGCGAAGCGCGCATCGCCCTCGGCGCGGATCGTGCCCTGCGGCGTGGCCGTGCGCGTGAAGCGGTTGCCCACGGCGACGCCGGTGCGCTTGGTGCCGTAGTCGAAAGCCAGAAAGGATTGGAGGTGGGCCGGGACGGCGTCGGGCGCGGCGGGGGGGGCGCTCACGCGTGCCCCGCATCCGGCGACAGCATCCACGACTGCAGGCCCAGCAGCAGCAGCGCACGGTCGTAGCGCTGCTCGATCGGCGTGTCGAAGATCACGCTGGCATCGGCTTCCACGGTGAGCCAGCTGTTCTCGGCCAGTTCGGATTCGAGCTGGCCCTCGCCCCAGGCGGAGTAGCCCAGCGAGACCAGCACCTTCTTGGGGCCGGCGCCGGTCGACAGGGCTTCCAGCACGTCCTTGGAGGTGGTCATCTCCAGGCCGCCCGGGATGGTCATGGTGGAGGCGTAAATGCTTTCGCTGTCGTGCGGCGGCGCGGCCATGACGGGCTCATGCAGTACAAAGCCGCGTTCGGTCTGCACCGGGCCGCCCTGGAACACCGGGCTGTCGGACAGGTCGTCGCGCCGCAGCGGCAGATCGACCTTGTCGAACAGCTTCTTGAGGTTGATGTCGCTGGGCTTGTTGATCACCAGGCCCAGCGCGCCGCGTTCACTGTGTTCGCACAGGTAAACGACACTGCGCGCGAAGTTTTCGTCTTCCAAACCCGGCATCGCGATCAGGAAATGATGCGTGAGGTTCATCGGCGCAGAATCTGAACTCATAAGCCGCGATTTTAGCGAGGCGCTCGTTCCGGATTTGTTGCATGGACAAGAAGTACGCCACTGGATTGATGTGGTTTCGGCGCGACTTGCGCGCTTTTGACAACGCCGCGCTGTACCACGCCCTGCGCGCCTGCCGCCGGCTGCACTGCGTGTTCATCCTGGACACCGACATCCTGGATGCACTTCCGCGGGCCGACCGGCGTGTGGAGTTCATCCTGGCGGCGCTGGAGGAACTGGATGCCGCGCTGCGACGGCTGACGCCGCAAGCCGGTCTGATCTGGCGCCTGGGCTCGGCGCGCGAGCAGATCCCGGAGCTCGTCCATGCGCTGCACGCCCAGGCCGTGTTCGCCAACCACGACGACGAGCCCGCCGCCATGGCGCGTGACGCCCAGGTGCGCGGCACGCTGGCCGGCATGGGCGCGGCGCTCTTGACCAGCAAGGACCAGGCGATCTTCGAGCGCGGCGAGGTACTGACCCAGGCCGGCACCCCCTACACCGTGTTCACGCCCTACAAGACAGCCTGGCTGAAGAAGGTGGATGCGTTCTATCTGTCGTCCTACCCCGTGGCCCGCCATGCCGAGGCGCTGGCGCCGCGGCCCGAGGGCGAGCGCCGGTCAATTCCCAGCCTGGCGGACATCGGTTTCGAGCCCACCAACCTGGCGGAGCTCAAGGTCCCGCTGGGTGTCAGCGGCGGCCAGCAGCTGTTCGAGGAGTTCTTCGACCGCATGGACCAGTACCACCTCGCGCGCGACTACCCGGCCGTCAAGGGGCCGAGCTACCTCGGCGTGCACCTGCGCTTCGGCACGGTGTCGATCCGCCAGCTGGCATCGAGCGCCCAGCAGCTCGCGGCACAAGGCATGCAGGGACCGGCGGTGTGGCTGTCCGAGCTGATCTGGCGCGACTTCTACATGCAGATCCTGGCGCACTTCCCGCACGCTGCGGAATCGGCGTTCAAGCCCGAGTACGACGCCATCAAGTGGGAGCGTGGCAAGCATGCCGAGGCCTTGTTCGCGGCCTGGTGCGAGGGCCGCACCGGCTACCCGCTGGTGGATGCCGCGATGGCCCAGATCAACCAGACCGGCTACATGCACAACCGCTTGCGCATGGTCACGGCCAGTTTCCTGACCAAGCACCTGGGGCTGGATTGGCGTTGGGGTGAAGCCTACTTCGCGGAGAAGCTCAACGACTTCGACCAGTCCGCCAACAACGGTGGCTGGCAGTGGGCGGCTTCCACCGGCTGCGATGCTCAGCCCTACTTCCGCATCTTCAACCCCATTGCGCAGAGCGAGCGTTTCGACGCAGAAGGTAAGTTCATCCGAAGGTACCTGCCGCAGCTTTCGAACCTGCCAGCGCCGCTGGTCCACGCGCCGTGGAAGGCCAGTGCCATCGAACTGGCGGCCGCCGGCGTGGAACTGGGGCGTGACTACCCGCGCCCCGTGGTCGACCACGGCGAAGCGCGCGAGCGCACGCTCGCGCGCTATGCGGTGGTCAAGAAGCCGCTGGCCGGCAAGAAGCCGCCAGCCAAGCGGCGGCGTTGAAGCTCACCAGGTGACGCCGTAGTGCTCGTACACGCGGCGGCCGTAGTCGTCGCTGTAGTCCGGCCGCTCCTCGCGCGCATAGCGGGGCGCGTTGTCCAGCGTGTTGGCGTCCAGCGGCACGACGTAGCCGTCCAGCGCCGTGTCGTACTTCAGCATGGGCCAGGGGATCGGGTAACGGTCGGTGCCGATGCCCAGGAAGCCGCCGAACTCCAGCGCGGCATAGCGCACCAGGCCCGAGCGCTTGTCGATGACCAGGTTGTCGATGCTGCCGAGCTTGCCGCCCTTGGCGTCGTAGACGGTCGTGCCCTCGACCTTGTCGGAGGTGATGGTGGGACTGGACATGGTTTCTCCTTCTGGGTTACCGGGGCCGTGGCCCCCATGTCCTGCTTTGTCCCACGTGGCGGCCAAGCTGCTTGTCGGTGCGCGCGCACGCCGTTCGTAGGTCTGGCGCGGGCTTGGACGGTCGCCCCCGGGCCGTGCGCCGCGCTCCGGTTTCCAAGCCCCGGGGCCGCTAGCTAGCCGCCCGTGGCTCCCGCGGCGTAGCGCCGCACCAGGCTCAGAAGCTCCTCGTCGGCGTAGGGCTTGCCCAGGTAATGGTCCACGCCGAGGGCGAACGCGTGGGCGCGGTGCCTGTCGGCCGTGCGGGAGCTGACCACGGCAATGGGTAGATCCGCCAGCTGTGCGTCGGCGCGGACGGACTGCACCAGCGCATGGCCGTCCATCCGCGGCATCTCGATGTCGGTCACCACCAGCACCGGGCGCTCGGCTCGCAGCTGTTCCAGTGCCTGCCGGCCGTCGGCGGCCAGCGCCACGCGCCACCCGTCGCGCTGCAGCAGGCGCTGCATCACGTGGCGCACGGTCACGGAATCGTCCACCACCAGCACCAGCGGGGCCGGCGCCAGGCTGCCATCGCCGTTGCGCAGCGCCTGTTCCTGCTGGGTCTGGCGCGCCATCGCGCCATACACCGCGGCCAGCACCACCGGGTTGTACAGGAGCAGCACGGCGCCGGAGGCCAGCACCGACATGCCGGTCAGGCCGGGCAGGCGCGCGAGCTGCGGCCCCAGGCTCTTGACCACTACTTCCTGGTGGCCCAGCACCTCGTCCACGTGCAGGGCCAGGCGCTGCTGGGCGCTGTGCAGGAGCAGCACGCTGGCATGGCGCTCGCGCCCGGCGGGCGGGGCCGGCGCGCACTGCAGCAGGGCGCCCGCCCAGCAGAAGGCCAGTGGCCCGCCGTCGTCGACGAGTTGCTCGCGGGCATAGCACTGGGCCACTTCCGCGGGCGCGAGCCGGCGCACGGCCTCGACCAAGTGCGTCGGAATGCCGAAGGTCTGCTGGCCCACGCGCACCAGCACCACCTGGGTGGCGGCCGTGGTCAGCGGCAGCACCAGCCGGAACTGCGCGCCCTGGCCGGGCGTGCTGGACGTCTCGATGCGGCCGCCCAGCGCCTGGACCTCGGTGCGGACCACGTCCATCCCGATGCCACGGCCGGCCATGGGTGTGACGGCGGTGGCGGTGGTGAAGCCAGGCAGAAACACCAAAGCGGCGGCTTCGTCCAGCGTGAGCGGCGCGTCGGCTGCGACGAGGCCCAGCGCGGCCGCCTTGGCCTGGATGCGGGCCAGGTCCAGGCCGCGGCCGTCGTCAGCGATCGTGAAGGCGGTGTCGTGGGCGGTGTGCGTCACGCTGACCGCGATGGCACCCGCGGCCGGCTTGCCGGCGGCGCTGCGTTGCGCGGCGTCCTCGATGCCGTGCGTGACAGCGTTGCGCAGCAGGTGCTCGAACACCGGCGCCAGGCGGTCGAGCACGCCACGGTCCAGCTCGACACTGCCGCCGGCCAGATCCAGCCGCACCTGGCGGCCGGCCTCCTTGGCGCTCTGGCGCACGGTGCCGTACAGCCGCTCGGCGATGGCTTCGAACGGCACCATGCGCGTGCGCAGCAACGCGCGCTGCAGTGCGCGGGCCTGCTGGCCCTGGGCGGCGATATCGTCCTGCGTGTCCTGCAAGCCGCGTTGGAGCTGGCGCTGCGCAGCGCTGAGCTCGGCCACCGACTCGGCCATGCCGCGCGCCAGTTCCTGCGTGCGTGTGAAGCGGTCGAACTCCAGCGGGTCAAAAGGCTCGGCGCCGTCGCCGGCCTGTGCCGACCGGGCCTGGATCTGCGATTCGGTCCGGGTCTCCAATTCACGCAACTGCTGTCGCAGTTGGTCAAGCCGGCGGTCCAGCGCATCGAGCGCACCGCCGAGTTCGCCCAGGCGCGCTTCCATGCGCGCACGCGTGAACAGCACCTCGTCGGCGTCGCTGACGAGCTGGTCCAGCAATTGCGCGCGCACGCGCACCGACGGACCGGCCACGGGGCGGGGCGTCGCTGCCAACACCACCTCCTCGGGCGACGCGGCCAGTCCCTGGGCCTGCGCGCGCAACTGGTCGAAGGCCTGCTGCAACCGGTCGGCATGGGCCAGCAGCGGCTCGATCTGCGCCGGCAGGGGCGCGTCCGGCAGTCGCTCGGCCGCGCTTTCGAGCCGGTGCGCCAGCGCGCCCAGCCGCAGCGCGCCGGCCAGCCGCGCGCTGCCCTTGAGCGTGTGCAGCGCACGCAGCACGGCCTGGCGCGCCGGTGTTTCCGCGGGCGCGCCCTGCCATTGGCGCAGCGCCGCCGCCAGCTGTGGCAGCAGCTCGGCGGCCTCGTCTTCGAAGACGGGGAACAGGTCGGCGTCGATGGCGTCGTCGCTGTCGGTCACGTCCTCGAACGCGCTGGCGTCCGGCGCGCTCTGCTGCGAGGCCTCGAGCGCCTGGACCACGCCCTCGCGCGCCGGCTTGAGGAACCCGGCCGCGAACTGGTGCAGCAGACGGCGGATCTCCTCGGCGGCGTCCAGCACGGCTCGGGGAGCGCAGGGCGGCTCGCCCGCCAGCACCTGCGCCAGCAGATCGGCCAGCCGGCCCAGCGCTTCGAAGCCGATGCCGGCCGCACTGTCGGCGAGCGAACGGGCCAGGGCCGCGCTGCTGGCCGCGGGCGCTTGCGGCTGCTGCAGCGCCCATTCGCCGAGTTCGGTCTGCAACTGGCGCGACCACTCGTCGGCGTCGTTGAGGAAGGCGTTGTAGAGCGGCAGCGCGATGCGCAGCGGGCCGATCTGGCGGAAGTGGTTGCCGTCGCCGCCGTCTTCCGTCTGGTCGTTGGCAGGCTCTGCCGGCGCTTGCGCGGCGGCGGGCGGCTCTTCGGCCGTCGCAGGCTGGTGCAGGGCAGCCGTGGCGGCCTGCAAGGCGGAGAGACGGTGCGCACCATCGCGCCCGGCTGCGATGTCGGCGATCCAGTCGGCCAGGCTTTGCAGCGCCTGCTGCGTGGCCTGCAACAGCGCGGTATCGGCAGGATCCTGCGCATCGAGCCGGGCGTTCAGCAGCTGCTCGAAGGACCAGGCTGCGGCGCCGAAGCTGTCCTGCCGCACCATGCGGGCGCTGCCCTTGAGCGTGTGGAAGGCGCGGCGCAGCTGCTCCAGCGGTGCGCGTTCGCCGGGCGCGGCCTGCAAGGCCAGCACGGCGGCCTGGCCGTTGTGCACGACGGCCTGCGCCTCGTCGGTGAAGATCTGCAGCAGGTCGGCCTGGGCGTCCGGATCGGCCGGGGCGTCGCCGTCTGCGTCGGACGCCGGTTCTTGAACCGGCTCGGCAGGTTCTGCAGCCTCGCCTGCGCGCAGACGGAACACGCCTTGCGCCTCGTCGTAGACGAACAGCTGCGGCACCAGGTGGCGTTGGTAGCCGAGCATGCCGACCAGGGAGCCGAGCGCACCCAGGCTGCTGCCCAGCCGCTGGAAGCTGGCGTTGCGCGCGGCGGCGTCGTCCACCTGGTCGGCCATGTAGCCGTCCACGGTCTCGCGCATGCGCAGCACCGCATGGGCGGCCTGGTCCAGGTCCAGCATGGAGAGCACGCCACGCATCTGCGTGAGCTGGGCGACGACCTTGCCGAGCACGCCCTTCTCGCGCGGCGCGCGGAAAAACTGGTCCAGCGCCTGCTCGATCTCGGCCAGCGTACGGCCCAGTTCCGCCACCACACTGCCCATGGTCTGGCGCTCGCTGACGCCGTGGTACAGCGCCTCCATCCAGCCTTCCATGGGCTCGGGCGCCTGGCCGTGCTGAACCAGCGCGAGCCGCTCGGCCAGCAGCGCCGCGCGTGCGCGCAGGTCGGCGCCGCTGCGGTCCAGGTCGGCGTAGGCGGTGTCCAGGTAGAGGAGCGCCGTGGCCACCTCGAGTGCGAGTGCCGGCGACGGCGGCACGGGCGGCGTGCCGCCCACGCGCCATGCGGCCTCGACCGCCTGCAGCAGGGCCCCCGCGAGCGGGGCGCTGTCGTCGTGCAGCCGGGCCAGCGCATCGGCCAGCGGCGCCAGCTGCTCGTGCGCGGCCTTGAGCTGGTGGGCGTCGCCGCCGGCCACGGCGGCCCAGGTGTCGCTGGCGGTGGCAATGCGCTTGCGTGCCTGGGCGAGCAGGGCCGGGGGGAAGCGGCCGAAGCGGCGCTGCGCGTAGTCGGCCGTGCCGCTGGCGTCCAGCGCGTGGGCGGCACGCACGGCGGTCAGCGTGCCGGCTGCACCGGTGTCCCCGGACGGCACCGCGCCGGCGCAGTAGAACAACAGCTCCTGCACCAGCGCGGCGGAAGGCTCGCCCTCGCCGCGCGCCAGTGCCGCGTACTGCGCCAGCACGCCCGAAGCGATGCGCTTGGTGTACAGGTCGGCCGGCACCAGGCCCAGCGCCAGGGCCTGGAAGTAGGCGGCCGCCAGCTGCCAGAAGCTGCGCTGTGCCGGCGCCTCGCTGCCGGCGGCCAGGCCCAGCGCCAGGTCGTGCAGCGTCTGCGCGGCGGCCGGCTCGGCTGTCTTCACGACCTTGAGCACGGCCTGGTCGAAGCGGCTGCGCAGGGCAGGGCCGGGCTCCAGGGCCACGACACCGGCCGGCAGCGCCATGGCCTGCGCCAGGGGCGGCGCCGTCCACAACTCGACCGGGCGGCTGCGCTCGGCACCGGCCAGCGCCTGCACCTCGCGGTACTGCGGGAACAGTTCGACCGGCGCCACGGGCTTGCCCGAGAGCAGGGCCTGGAGGTATTCGGTGATGGCCAGGCCCGCCTGCTCGAGCTGCGCGACGGCATCGTCGCTGCAGGGCGTGCGCTGCTCGGCGAAGCGCTGGACGGCGGCCTCCATCGCATCGGCCAGCGCCGCACAGGCCGGCTGTTCGACCAGGTGCAGCGCGCCCGCGCACAGGTGCAGCAGTTGCCCGGCCTGGAGCAGGTGCTGCAGGCCGGGCACGTGGAAGTCGGTGGCCGCTGCATCGGCTTCGCGCCGGTAGCGGTGCAGGCACTTGGCGGCGGCCTCCAGCGTGCGGCGGAGCTCATCCAGGACCCAGGCCACCGGGCCGATGTCGTGGGGCGAAGGCGGCGGGGCGGTGGATTCGGTCACGTTGGTTCGGTCGGACGGGGCACGGGGGAGGGTGTGGCTGCGCGGTCGAGCGCCCGTGCACCGGCCAGCAGGCCCTGCGTGGCGCGTTCCATGGCGGCCGCGGCCCCGTGCGCATCGGACTGCAGGGCCCGCACGAGGTCGGCGACCAGCCGGGCGGCCTCGGCGGAGCGCGCCGCCAGACGCTGCGCCTCGCAGGCCACGGTCGCCCGGCCAGGGCCGGACGCATTGGCGGGCGCCGCCTGGATGGCCGCGTTCAAGGCGAGCACCTGGGCTTGCTCGGCGAGCTCGGCGGCCAGGGCCGCGATCTCTCCCATCTGCTGCGACGACTCGCCCAGGCGCTTGATGCGTTTGGCCGCGTCCTGCATCTGCACGCGCACGGTGTCCATGGCGCCGACGGCGCCTGGCAGGCCGGCGGCAGCGCGCTCAGGCATCGATGGCCAGGAAGGCGGGCGCCCGTGCCAGGGCCTGCAGGTCCAGCGCATGCCAGGACAGGCCCTCGGCATCGGTGTGCACGGGGCCGCGCCAGGCCTGTGCATGCGCGGGCTCGGCCGCCGCGGGCACGAAGGCCTCGGCCGCGCGCAGGCCCAGCAGACGGTCGATGCGCAGCGCGCAGTTCAGGCCGATGGCGGAGTGCAAGCCCAGCAGCTTGGGGTCGGCCGTTGCGGCGTCTTCGCCGCCGATTGCATCGCCCTGCAGAAAGCGCCCCAGGTCGACCACACCGCAGAGCGTGCCGCGCAGGTTGGCCACGCCCAGGAACCAACCGCGTGTGTGGGGCACGGGCTGCACCGTCGTCCATGGAAAGATCTCGCCGGCCTGGGTCAGCGGCACCAGGCAGCGCAGGCCGCCGGCCTGCATGGCCAGCCAATGCGGGGGCGGCAGCGGGGTGGAGTCGTCGTGCGCAGCCATGGCACTGCCGGTGGCGGGCGGGATCACGCGTCGGCGCGCGCGTGCTGCTGCACAGCCTGCAGCAACTGGTCCTTGGTGAAAGGCTTGGTCAGATGTTCGAGCGCGCCGACCATGCGGCCGCGTGCCTTGTCGAACACGCTGTCCTTGGACGACAGCAAGACCACCGGGATGTCGGCGAAGCGCGCGTTGCGCTTGATGATGGCGCAGGTCTGGTAGCCATCGAGCTTGGGCATCAGGATGTCGCAGAAGATCAGCTGCGGCGCATGGTCGTTGACCTTGGCCAGCGCGTCGAAGCCGTCCTCGGCCAGCAGCACTTCGTAACCGCCCTGCTGCAGGAAGATCTCCGCGCTGCGGCGGATGGTGGCGCTGTCGTCGACCACCATCACGCGCGGGCGGGGGCTGGTGGCCGTCATGCTGCTGCTCCTGTGCCGATGGTCAGATCTGGACCATCTCGAAATCTTCCTTGCGCGCGCCGCACTCGGGGCAGGTCCAGTTCATCGGGACATCGGCCCACAGGGTGCCTGGCGCGATGCCATCGTCCGGCGCGCCTGCCGCTTCGTCGTAAATCCAGCCGCAGATCAGGCACATCCAGGTTTTAGGGTCGGTCACAGTGTTCGGGGGGCGTTCCAATAGAATGCCGGCGATTGTATAGAGGCGTCCTGGGCGCAACGCCCGGTGGCAAAGGCGCCAGCGCACGCTGCTCCACCCCTCATCCCCACGGTCGCAAGGCCCGCCGCCATCCGCATGAACGACTCTGCCGCATCCCCTGGTTCCGAGCCCGACGCGCCTGCCACGGACGAGGACGCCGGCCCGGCCTGCGTGCTGGTCTTCAACGCCAACGACCCGAGCGGCGCGGGCGGCCTGTCGGCCGATGCCGTGGCCATCGCCTCGGTGGGCGCGCACGCGCTGCCGGTGGTGACGGGCAGCTACGCGCGCGACAGCGCCGAGATCTTCGACCATTTCGATTTCGACGAGGATGCCGTCACCGAGCAGGCCCGCGCCGTGCTCGAGGACATGGCGGTGCAGGTCATCAAGGTCGGCTTCGTCGGCAGCCCCGAGAACCTCTCGGCCATCGCGGAGCTGACGGCCGACTACGCCGACCTGCCCGTGGTGGCCTACATGCCCAACCTGTCGTGGTGGGAAGAGGACCAGATCGACGCCTACCTGGACGCCTTCCAGGAACTGATGCTGCCGCAGACCACGGTGCTGGTGGGCAACCACAGCACGCTGTGGCGCTGGCTGCTGCCGGACTGGAGCAGCCAGCGCAGCCCCTCGCCGCGCGACATCGCCAAGGCCGCGGCGGGCAAGGGCGCGCCCTACACGCTGGTGACCGGCGTGCTGCTGCCGGACCAGCATGTGGACAACGTATTGGCCACGCCGCAGACGGTGCTGGCCAATGCCCGCTTCGAGTTGTTCGAAGCGCAGTTCACGGGCGCCGGCGACACGCTGTCGGCGGCCCTCGCCGCCTTGCTGGCCAGCGGCGCCGAACTCAACGAGGCTGTGGGCGAGGCGCTGACCTACCTGGACCAGAGCCTGGACGGCGGTTTCCGCCCCGGCATGGGCCACGTGCTGCCCGACCGCATGTTCTGGGCCCAGCCCGAAGAGGGTGAAGAGGGCGAGGACGCCGAAGAGGGCGAGGACGCCGAAGCGGGCGATGACGACGAGGCGCCCGAGGCCGACAACGACGCAGGCGCCGTGCGCCACTGACCACCATGAGCACCAACGAAGAACTGTTCGCACGCGCGCAGCGCGTGATTCCTGGCGGCGTGAACTCCCCCGTGCGCGCCTTCCGCGCCGTCGGCGGCGTGCCGCGCTTCGTGCAGCGCGCCCAGGGCCCTTACTTCTGGGACGCAGAGGGCCAGCGTTACATCGACTACATCGGCTCCTGGGGCCCGATGATCCTGGGCCACGGCCACCCGGCCGTGCTGGCCGCCGTGCAGGAGGCGGCCGTGCAGGGCTTTTCGTTCGGCGCGCCGACCGAGCGCGAGATCGAACTGGCCGAGGCCATCCTCGCGCACCTGCCGTCCATGGACATGGTGCGCCTGGTCAGCTCGGGTACCGAGGCCGCGATGAGCGCGATCCGGCTGGCGCGAGGCGCCACCGGCCGCAAGAAGATCATCAAGTTCGAGGGCTGCTACCACGGCCATGCCGACGCGCTGCTGGTCAAGGCCGGCTCGGGCCTGGCGACCTTCGGCAACCCGACCAGCGCCGGCGTGCCGCCCGAGGTGGTGCAGGACACGCTGGTGCTCGAGTACAACGACCTCGCCGGCCTGGAGCAGGCCTTCGCCGAGCATGGCGCGGCGCTGGCCTGCCTCATGATCGAGCCCATTGCCGGCAACATGAACTTCGTGCGCGCCAGCGTGCCCTTCATCCGGCGCTGCCGGGAGCTGTGCTCGGAGCACGGCGCGCTGTTCGTGTTCGACGAGGTCATGACGGGCTTCCGCGTGGCATTGGGCGGCGCCCAGAGCGTTTACGCGCGCGAGATCCCGGGCTTCGCGCCCGACATCACGGTGCTGGGCAAGGTCATCGGCGGCGGCATGCCGCTGGCCGCCTTCGGCGGGCGCCGCGCGGTGATGGAGCAACTGGCGCCGCTGGGCCCGGTCTACCAGGCCGGCACGCTGTCGGGCAACCCCGTGGCCACGGCCTGCGGTCTGGCCACGTTGAAGGAAATCGGCAAGCCCGGCTTCTACGAAGGACTGGCCCGGCGCACCCAGGGCCTGGTGGCCGGGCTGCGGCAGGCTGCGGCCGAGGAGGGCGTGCCCTTCAGCGGCGACAGCGAAGGCGGCATGTTCGGCTTCTTCCTGCTGGACGCGCTGCCGCAGAACTACCGCACCGTCATGACCACCGACGGCGCACGCTTCAACGCCTTGTTCCACGGCCTGCTTGAACGCGGTGTGTACATCGCGCCGGCACTGTATGAAGCCGGCTTTGTGAGCGCAGCGCACAGCGACGACGACATCGCGCAGACCGTGGACGCGGCCCGCGCCGTGTTCCGCGTACTGAGCCGGGGCTGATCGCTCCCGTCAACGCCGTGCCCTGGGCGGGCGTTGAAAAGCCTGTGTAAAGGCCTAAACTTTTCGAAGGCCCACAGGTCGTAAGGATCACCATGAAAAAGCTTTTGCTTCTCACCGGCGCCAGCCTCCTGAGCGCCTCGGTGCTGGCCCAGGAATACGGCACGGTGATCTCGGCCACGCCGGTCATGCAGCAGGTGGCCGTGCCGCGCCTGGTCTGCAACAACCAGCAGGTCGTCACGGCGTCGCGGCCTTCGGGCGCGGGTGCTGTGATCGGCGCCATCGCAGGCGGGGTGATCGGCAGCGCCTTCGGCGGCGGCAGCGGCCACGCTGCGGCGACCGCGATCGGCGCACTGGGCGGCGCCGTGGTCGGCAACCAGGTCGAAGGGCAGCAGCCTGACCAAGTCCGCACCGTGCAGAACTGCAGCACGCAGACCTTCTACCAGAACCAGACCTCGTACTACGACGTGGTCTACGAGTACGCCGGTCGGCGCTACCAGGTGCAGATGGCCAGCGACCCGGGCCCGACCGTGCCGCTGCAGGTCACGCCCATCGGCAGCGTGCCGCCGGTGCAGCAGGCGCCCGTGCGCGCGCCGGCCCGCATCATTTCCAGCACGACCTACGTGCAACCGGCCACGGTTTACCAGACCGAGCCGGTGACCACGGTCTACGAATCGGCCCCCACTTACTACAGCCCGCCCTCTTATGTGGCGCCGCTGGCCATCGGCATCGGCCTGGGCGTGATCGGCGCCAACCTGTCGCACCGGCATTACGGTCCGCCGCCGCGCTATTACGGGCGGCCGCACTGGCGCTGAAGTCCCAGGCACGAAAAAGCCCGCTGCAGAGCGGGCTTATTTGTGGGGCAAGACTGTGGCTCAGTGGCGGAAGTGCCGCACGCCCGAGAACACCATGGCCACGCCGCGCTCGTCGGCGGCATCGATGACCTCCTGGTCGCGCATGGAGCCGCCAGGCTGGATCACGCAGGTCGCGCCCGCGTCCACCACCACGTCCAGGCCGTCGCGGAACGGGAAGAAGGCGTCGCTCGCCACCACCGTGCCGGCCAGCGAGAGCTTGGCGTGCTCTGCCTTGATGCTGGCGATGCGGGCCGAGTCCAGGCGGCTCATCTGGCCCGCGCCCACGCCCATGGTCATGCCGTTCTTGCAGAACACGATGGCGTTGCTCTTGACGTACTTGGCGACCTTCCAGGCGAACAGCAGATCCTGCAGCTCTTCGGCCGTGGGCTGCTTTTTCGTGACGACCTTGAGGTCGGCGAGCTGCAGCTCGTGGTTGTCGGCGGTCTGGATCAACAGGCCCGAGCCGATGCGCTTGACGTCCATGGCATTGCGGCCGTTGTCCCAGGCGGTCGTGCCGCCCTGGGGCAGGTCGATCTGCAGGATGCGCACGTTCTGCTTGGCCTTGGTGGCCTGGAACACGGCCAGCGCCTCAGGCGTGTAGCCAGGCGCCATCAGCACCTCGACGAACTGCTTGTTGACGGCCTCGGCTGCGGCCAGGTCGACCGGGCGGTTGAAGGCGATGATGCCGCCGAAGGCGGAAGTCGGGTCGGTCTGGAACGCCTTGCTGTAGGCCTCCAGCGCGTCCTTGCCGACGGCGACGCCGCAAGGGTTGGCGTGCTTGACGATCACGCAGGCCGGCACGTCGAAGCTCTTGACGCACTCCCAGGCGGCGTCGGCATCGGCGATGTTGTTGTAGGAAAGCTCCTTGCCCTGCAGCTGGCGGGCAGAGACCAGCGAGCCGGGCGCGGGGTACAGGTCGCGGTAGAACGCGGCCTGCTGGTGCGGGTTCTCGCCGTAGCGCAGATCCTGCAGCTTGACGAAGCGGCCGTTGCTCTGCGCCGGGAACAGCGTGCGCACGGGCGCGCTCTGGCCGGCGCTGGCCTCGAAGTCCACGGCCGACAGGAAGTCGCTGATCGCGCCGTCGTAGTCGGCGATGCGGTTGAACGCGGCCACCGACAGCGCGAAACGCGTCTTGTCCGAGAGCTTGCCGTTGCCGGCTTTGAGCTCGGCCAGCACGGCCTCGTACTGCGAGGCGTCGGTCAGCACGGCCACGTCCTGCCAGTTCTTGGCGGCGCTGCGCACCATGGCGGGTCCACCGATGTCGATGTTCTCGATGGCGTCCTCGAGCGTGCAGCCAGGCTTGGCCACGGTGGCCTCAAACGGGTAGAGGTTCACGACCAGCAGGTCGATGGTCTCGATGCCATGCTCGGCCAGCGCGGCCACGTGGGCGGGTAAGGCGCGGCGCGCCAGCAGGCCGCCGTGAATCTTCGGGTGCAGCGTCTTGACGCGGCCGTCCAGCATCTCGGGGAAGCCGGTGTGGTCGGCGACCTCGGTCACCGGCAGTCCGGCATCAGCCAGCAGCTTGGCGGTGCCACCGGTGGACAGCAGCTTGACGCCCAGCGCGTGCAGGCCCTGGGCCAGCGCCAGCACGCCGGTCTTGTCGGAAACGGAGATCAGTGCATTCATCGGTTGAAGGGGAAAAAGCGTGGAAAAGGGGAAGGCTCACTTGATGAGCTTGTGGTCGACGAGCTTCTTGCGCAGCGTGTTGCGGTTCAGACCCAGCCACTCGGCCGCGCGCGACTGGTTGTGCTCGGCATGCTGCATGACGACCTCGAGCATGGGGCGCTCGACGGCGCGGATCATCATGTCGTAGACGCCGTTCGGTTCGATGCCATGCAGATCCTTCAGGTAGGTTTCCAGGCTGCTGCGCACGCACTCTTCGATACTCTTCTTGCTCACGCTGCGCTCTCCTCCAGAAGTTCGTCGCTGGGGACGGTGACGGGCATGCGCTCGTGCAAGCAGCCCATCTCGTCCATGAATTCGGCCACAGCGGCCAGTTGTTCGGTCGGCTGCTCGAGCCGGTTCATGCGCTGGCGGAACGCCTCGCCGCCCGGCAGCTGGCGCACGTACCAGCCGATGTGCTTGCGCGCCGAGCGCACGCCGGTGTACTCGCCGTACAGCGCGTAGTGCTCGGCCAGGTGCTCCAACAGCAGGCGGCGGACCTCGGCCACGAGCGGCGGCGCCAGATGTTCACCGGTCGCCAGGAAGTGCACGACCTCACGGAAGATCCAGGGCCGGCCCTGGGCCGCACGGCCGATCATGACGGCGTCCGCGCCCGTGGCGTCCAGCACTTCGCGCGCGCGCTGCGGCGTGGTGATGTCACCGTTGGCCACGACCGGCACGCGCACGGCGGCCTTCACGGCGGCGATGGTTTCGTACTCGGCCTGGCCGCTGTAGCCCTGCTCGCGCGTGCGGCCGTGCACGGTCAGCATCTGCACGCCCACGCTCTCGAAGGCGCGCGCCAGCACCACGGCATTGCGCTGCTCGGCGCACCAGCCGGTGCGCATCTTGAGCGTGACCGGGACGTCACGGGGCGCGCAGACCGCCACCACGGCCTCGGCGATGGCCACCGCCAGCGCCTCGTTCTGCATCAGGGCCGAGCCGGCCCACTTGTTGCAGACCTTCTTGGCCGGGCAGCCCATGTTGATGTCGATGATCTGGGCGCCGCGCTCCAGGTTGTAGGCGGCGGCCTCGGCCATCATCTCCGGATCGGTGCCGGCGATCTGCACGGCGATGGGCGCCACCTCGCCGGTGTGGTCGGCGCGGCGCGAAGTCTTCAGCGAAGTCCACAGGTCGCGTCGCGAGGTCACCATCTCGCTGACCGCGTAGCCGGCCCCCAGCTGCTTGCACAGCTGGCGGAACGGGCGGTCCGTCACCCCGGCCATGGGGGCGGCAAACACGTTGTTCGCCAAAGTGAACTGGCCGATCTGCATGCTGGGCGAAGGGGAGGGGGCGGAGGCGGGGGAGGGATTCTAGCTGCCTCATATTTCAGCAATTGAAACGGTTGCCTGCCTACACGGCAGGCGCGGGGCGGCCCCTATACTGCCCCGCTCATGGAAGCCTGGCTGAATCAACTGCTGAGCGCGCTGGCGCTGCCCGAGTTCGGCCTGAGCACGGTGTTCGTCGTGTCCTTCATCTCGGCGACGCTGCTGCCGCTCGGTTCCGAACCCGTGGTGTTCGGCCTGGTCAAGCTCAATCCGGAGATGTTCTGGCCGGCCATTGCCGTTGCCACCGTGGGCAACACGCTGGGCGGTGCCGTGGACTGGTGGATGGGCTATGGCGCGCACAAGGTGGCCGACCGCTACAGCCATTCGTCGCACCATGTGCGGGTGCTGGGCTGGCTCAAGAAGCTGGGACCCAAGGCCTGCCTGCTGGCCTGGCTGCCCGCCGTGGGCGACCCGCTGTGCGCGGTGGCCGGCTGGCTGCGCTTGCCGTTCTGGCCATGCCTGTTCTACATGGCCATCGGCAAGTTCCTGCGCTACCTGGTCATGACGGGGTCGCTGGTCTGGGCTTTCCCCGGCGTCTGGCACTGACTCAGATCAGCGACTTGGCGTTGTCGAGCACGTAGTCGCAGGCCTTGTCCTTGAGCTGGTCCTGCAATTTGCCCATGTCGAAGGACTTGCCGTCGCTGCCGCTCAGAATGCCGGACAGGCCGCTTTGGTAGCCCTTGTCCTGCGTCTCCTTGCCGCCGCCCAGGCCGATTTTGCCAAGCAGCTTGTCCTTGATGCCGGCCGCGCCGCCGGCCAGATACTTGCGCTCGATGCAGTACTGCAGCACGCCGGCCGCGTTGCTGGCCGTGCCGCTGCCGATGCTGGGCAGGCCGCCGAGGCCGCCCAGCATGCCGGCCGCGCCGCCGCTGCTGCCGGCGCCCAGCTGTTCGCCAGCAGCGCTCCTGAGCTTGTCGAGCGGGCTGGCCGCATGCGCCGACAACGTCGTCAGTACGGCAAGGGCAATGGCGCAGGCGCGGGATGGGGGCATGGTGGCTTCCTGAGGCAGGGGTGGATCAGCGCCAAATTCTAGGCTGTGCAGTTCCTTCGTCTGCGCACTGAGGCGGCGCCCGCCTGGCGGATGTGCCAGCCGCACAGACGCAAAAAACCCCGCCGGAGCGGGGTTGGCTCAGAACGCCGGGCGCTCAGCGCTTGTTCTGCTGGCGACGACGCAGACCGGCCATGCCCAGCAGGCCGGCACCGATCAGGGCGAGCGTTGCAGGCTCGGGAACTTCTGTCGCGACCACGCGGAACGCGAAGTCCACGGTGTAGTCCTGGCCTTCGGGCGTGGCAAAGCCGAAGCAGCCGGCCTGGTACCCGGCGGCGACGCACTGCGCTTCGCTCAGCTGGGTGAATGCCGGGTCGGAGATGAACTCGAAGCTGTACTCGTAGCCGTCGTAGGTGAACGACTCGCCGAAGCCGCCCACCAGCACGAAGATATCGCTGCAGGGGTTGGCTTCGGGCGCAGACGGGCAGCCGGCATTGCGGTTCGGCGTTTCCGTGAAGTACACGCTGTACGAGGTTTCGAACAATTTGTCCACGCCGGATGCGGACAGGCTCAGCGTCGAGTCGATCTTGGTGGTGCTCAGCGTCCAGCTGTTGGCGCCCAATGCAGCATTGTTGTAGTGGGTATAGCTGTTGGCCGCAACGAAGGCGCCATTGGTGGAGACCGCCCCAGCGGAAGGCGAATTGGTGATCTCAAGGCCGCTGCGGGTACCGGCCTCGATACTGCCGTCGTTCTGGCCCCATTGCAGCAAATTCGCGCTGGTCCAGTAGCCGGTGGTCGGATTGACGGGCCCGGGATTCGTCCCCGAATTGACGAAGGTGGTGGCACTGGCGCTCGTATCGAACGCACTCGTCACCTCGTAGGACCAGCTTGCGACAGGCGCGGCACTCGCGGCCGATGCTGCCAAGGCGATAGCAGCAGCCAGGGCAAGGCGGCTCGGTTTCAAAGAACGCATTCCATTTCCTTTGCGTTGGGAGAAGAACAGGTCGACGACCCGGCGAGTTCGCAACTGCGCAAGTGCTGTGCCTGTTCGGTTTTTATGGCTAGTTCTGCGCACTTGGCGTCTGGAAAAGGAACGAATGTCTCCTCAATGTCAAAAAAATCGACGGTTTTGAACGTAAATCCTCTTGCGGAGTACTGCTGGTAGATGTAAGAAAAGTCCGACGCGCTCGAACGGCGGCCGAATGGCGCTCGGCGGTCGAGGTCTTTTGAGGCCCGCGTGCGCCGAGCGTGCGAGACGCCATTCCACGAACTTGTTGATGTCGGCGCTTGCCTCCGCGGCGTCCAGCGTGACGCCGGGAGGTGTCAGGTGTGTCGTCATCGGAAATGTCCTACCGCGCGGCACGGCGCCGGTTTCGTCCGACCATTGCGCGCCGGTATGCCATGCGCCGGGGCCTGCGTCCGTGGCGTATGGCCTTTCACGCCCATTGCCGGGGCGCGCTGCGCCCCGGTCGCATCAACGTCACGGTGTGGGATCGGCTGGCGGCTGGTACCCGGAATCGGCGTCCGTCTGTGGACCCCTCAACGCAAGCGGCGGCGAACCGAAGACATCGTCCACGCCGGGCGCCGCAGAAGGCTCGACGGCGCTGCCGGACGCGAGCCGGCCGTTGGTGCCGAGGTCTTCGCTGCCGTCTCCACAGCCGCTCAGGACCATGAGGGACAGCGTCGATGCGATCAGCAGCGCGCTGGGAAAAAAGCGATGGTGGCGCATGACGAACTCAGAAGTTTTGTTTGAAGACGGTGGCCGATTGAGGGAACTGTCCTGCCGACAACTTGGCGTTGAAGTCGGGCGCGACGTAGTCCCAGTAGTTGTGCCAGGCGACGTTGTTCGACCTGATCCAATCCGCCATCAACTGCACGAACTCGGGGTCGTCGCCGAGTCCATGGCCATCCGGGCGTGTCCCGGTTCCCCACTCTGGGTACGTCATCTTCTTGCCGTGCAGCGCTGCGAAATCTCTGTGCCACAGCAGCCCCACCGACTTCCTGAGCCTGTAGTTCCAGCGTTGCGTGGTCGTTTCAGGCACGGTGGCCCAAGTGGTGTTGTATTCGTCCATGCCGATCGTGTCGACGTAGCTGTCGCCCGGGTAGACCGTGGCCGGATCGATCTGCCCGGGGCCGGCGCCAACACACCAGTCGAACGTGAAGTTACTGCCCGGCACCGCACGCATGGCGGTCACGATGCGGCGCCAGTAGCCCACCCAGGCCGTCGGGTTGCTCTTCGCTGCCCAGGGGAACCAACCATGGTTGAACTCCCAGCCGATGCGGATGGCAGCGTTTGCATGGCCGTTCTGTACAAGGGTGGCTGCGATGTTGCGGAAGCGTTGGTCGTAAGCGCCCTGCGCACCCGCCTCCAGCGAAGTCGTCTTGTCGGACGTCAGCATCGGAATGGAGAACGTCATCTGGAGCCCGGTCGGCTTCCAGCATTTCGCGCTCCAGGTGGCAGCCGCCTCCATGGCATCCCAGGAGCGGTTATCCAAAAAGTCCAGGCCCCGCTGGGGCTTGTGTCCGAGCCATGTCGTGAATGCTCCCAGGCGGTTGACGCCGGTGCATCCTCCTCCCAAATACGCTCCCAACTCGGCGGCATTCGCAGCTGCGCCAACACCCACGCTCGCAGCGAGCAACGCTGTAGCAAGCCATTTCCCAACCTTCATTGCGCACCTCAGTAACCGCGGACAGCCAAACCTTGCTGTCCGTCGAAGCGCTATTGGAATTCGGAGAGATGCGGGAGTTGTGTCGGGACTGTGTGCTTCAACTTGTTGCGGCCGTGCACTATTTCACGGCGGCCCGGCGCCTCGGCCGGCGCCGCGCACTGGCGCGGCGTGTTTGTGAGACAGCCAATCCAACAGGCTGATGGTCCCCTCGACAGGAATCGAACCTGTATCTAGCGCTTAGGAGGCACTCGTTCTATCCATTGAACTACGAGGAGCGGGGTCCGCGAGTATAGCGGCGCCACTCTGAGCGATCCCCCGACAGCCCCCGCTATATCATCCCAACCACCGCCGCAGTGAGTCGGTGAGTGATATGGGAGTGAGTCACGGCATGGCGAGCGTCTGCAAGATCGACGGCAAGTGGCGTGCGCTGATACGCCGCAAGGGGCATAAGCCTATCAGCAAGTGGTTCGACACCAAGGCGAAGGCGAACGAATGGGCGCGCGGCATCGAGGCGCAGATCGACGCCGGGACGGTGCCGAAGCTGGCCAGCCGCGAGACGGTGGCGGACCTCATTACCGAGTACAGGCGCCTGCGCTCGCTGCAGCGCCCGATCCTCGACACGTCGAACGAGCACTACGTGCTTAAGCAGCTGGCCAGCAACCTTGGCGAACTTGCGGCCGCGGCACTGACTGTTGACGACCTGGTGGGTTGGGCGCAGCGCCGGCGGGACGAAGGTGCCGGGCCCTATACCGTCAATTGCGATTTGTCCAAACTGGGCACAGTGTTCCGCTACGCCGGCAACGGCCTGGCCGACGTGATCGGTGAGGCCAGGCCGAAGCTGTCCTATCTGGGCCTCATCGGTGGCGGCGGCATGCGTGAGCGGCGGCCGACCCTGGACGAGCTTCAGCGCATCACGGCCTGGCTGGCTGCCGAGCGTGGCCAGCTGTTCGCCGACGTCGTGGAGTTCGCGGTGCACACCGCCATGCGGCGGGGCGAGATTGCCCGCATCGTGTGGAACGACGTCGACGCCGAGAAGCGGATGGTGTTGGTGCGGGACCGCAAAGACCCTAGAAAGAAATCCGGCAACGACCAGTGGGTGCCGCTGCTGCCTGACGCGTGGGCGCTAATGCAGCGCCAGCCGCGCGTCGACGGGGAGGCCCGCATCTTTCCGCGTGATGCGCAGACCATGAGCAAGTACTTTCGTGAGGCTTGCGTTGCGCAAGGCATCCCGGATCTGCACATCCACGATCTGCGGCACGAGGGCACGAGCCGGCTATTCGAAGCCGGCTTCCCGATCCAGGAGGTCGCGCTGGTGACGGGGCACAAGGACTGGCGCCACCTGCGCCGCTACACGAACCTCAAGCCAGAGAGCGTTCACGCGCGTGGCGCGCGGCCTGAGTCCTAGCACCGTCGGCAGAGGGTGGTATTACTTGGCTTGCTTGGCCTGCTTGTGCACATAGGCGTGAGCATCCCGGCTGTCCAGGCGGCCTTCGTGGTCAGCCGTGCCGACATGCCCATACAGCGCGTTGCAATACTGACAGGTGCACAGCAGTGGGTGGGCGTCGATGCTGCGCAAACCGCCGGGCTTGCTTGCGAGGCGGTCCAGCACCTTCAGTTGTTGTGCAGGCGTCTGCATTTCAATCCTTCAGCGGGGAGGGTGGGCCGGCCGGCAGTCGCAAAATTGGCGGCTATATTTCGCGCGATGGAGAGGGAGGTGGCACATGTCCATCGAGCTGCTGCGTTCGCTGTCACAGCGCACACTTCCGGCTACGCTGACCAAGCCGGACGAGATAGAACAAGCGCGGTCATTGACCTCATCGGGTTGCATCGCGGCAGTGTTCTCGGCACCAGATAACGCCGATCCATTTGCGCGAGTGCTCGCCATAACGCTGGACGGGCGAACAGTACTTGCGATAGTGGCCGCGAGAGGCCGTAGGTCGAAGTGATTTCTGATCGAAATGATGGCGCTGCGACCAGCCCTGGTTGGCCTGTCTCTGGCGTCGTGTGGCGAAGAAGTCGCGCAGTTCGCCGACACGGCTGCGCACTTTTTGCGTGGAAAAACAACCACATGGCCACACCCCCTTCGAAGCACAGTAGCTCCAAACGTTGGACTCGGTGGCTGATGATGTTTTGGACTACCGCGCGAGTAGTCACGAATTGCACCTTCTATGCTTTGATGGCAGTGGCGTTTGGGCTGCTTGTCTGGCGCATGTGCACGCCTCACACCACCGCGTCGGAGGATCTTCTTGACTGCGTCATCG
This sequence comes from Variovorax boronicumulans, assembly GCF_007677875.1. GTDB lineage: Bacteria > Pseudomonadota > Gammaproteobacteria > Burkholderiales > Burkholderiaceae_C > Pseudorhodoferax > Pseudorhodoferax boronicumulans_A. Next base: position 87,467 of record NZ_VEDO01000001.1, read on the forward strand.
ACTGCCTCCAGATAGCGGCTGTCTGCGTAGCGATCCTTTGCATTCTTGGAATCCTTCGTCCATCCGAGCAGGACTCTGAGAGATAGCTCAGCGATGATTTCGCTGTAGTACGGGGTTGCCGGTGGCCGCGCTGCAAGCCGCGCGGCAACAGCGTTCACCAGGTGGGTTGCCGTGGACTTTCGGTGATCAGCCATTTCCACCTGCCTCCGCTGGGGGTGTGCCGGCCTGGGCCGGAAGCAGGTGAAAGGCGATGCGCTGCATGTCCTTGAGGTGGCGCTCGGTGGCGGCCAGGCTTCCGGCTGACCCCGTGCCCTCTGTCGGGCGCAGGCCTGCGCGCCAGAGCTCGTCCATGAGCTGCTGCGCATCCTCGGTAGCCATGTCGATGGTGGGCTCGCCGAAAACCTGACCGGGCTCGATCACGTCGAAGGTGAGCGGCCGCGCAAGCGCGCGGCCCTTGTGCTGGGGCTGGCTGAGCACCAGGTAGACGGCGATGCGATCTCGGAAGATCTGCCGCTCGACGCGGCTTTCGATTCGGGTATCAGCCATGTGCACCTTGCTTAAGCATGACCGCGCGCGCGGCCTCGGCAGTCATCCAGATACGTGGCCACGTCCCTGTAATCCGCGAACCGCTTGTTCCCGTCGACGTAGGTGGACACTGCAAAGGTGCCGGACGCCACCTGGTTGTAGACGGTATTCCGGGCCATGTGCAGCACGCTGGCCAGCTGCTCGACGGTGAGACGCGGGCCGTAGTTCTCCAGCAGGTATGCCTGTGTGAGCAGGCTGGGGGGGCGGACCGCTTCTGCGGTTGCTTGGTCAGCCATCGAGATCTCCAGGGGTATGCGCCGGCAAGCCGGCAGAGGGATCGGCAGCGCCGGCGGTCGGCCGCTCGGCGCCTTCCAGGTACGTGACCGACATGCCCAGCGCCAGGGCGTTGTGCACCTCGAGTGCGGCGCCGCGCGATGCGCTCCAACCTGGCAGCAGCGCAATGGACTCGCACACCGCCAGCTGCGCGATGTCGGCGCGCACGTAGTCGGCCCAGGTGGCCCCGTCGACGAGCCCATGCTCGGCCGGGTTGACCACCACCGTGCCACGTGCGCGCAGCGCGGCCGCGGCTGCGTTGAAAGCGGGAAAGTTGAACTCGGGGTGCCCTGTCATCGGGCCAGACAGGTACACGCGTCCGGACCTGGCGGCCGGTAGCAGCACTTGGCCGCATCCGGCCTCGAGGCGCTGCATGGCCAACGCGCGCAGGGTCGTTGCAGCCTGGTCGGACCATTCGGCCAGGTCATGCCCTGGGACTCCGTCTTCCCAGCGACGTACGAGGCTGCTCGCGGTCTGCGCCAGCTGCCGGGCTTCGTCGGCAGTCCATGGTCGTCCGCTCATGCCGTCACCAGCACTTTCCGTGTGCCGCGCTCGTCGCACGGGCCCACCACACCCTTCGCCTCTAACTTGCCCAGCACCAGCCTGGCCGTGTCGTGGCCGATCCGCAGGCCAGTTTTCAACTGCCGGACGCTGGCCTTCTGCTCGGCGACAACCAACGCGGCCGCCCGCTCTAGGAGCGCGCCGTCGACGATCACGGCCTGGCTATCCTGTGGCCCCAAGGGCGGCGGCGACGCGCCGCCAGCGGTGGGCGCGACCGGGGCCAGGGCGTCAGCCACTGGCCCCGCTTCGTTGCCTTGCGGCGCGTCAGCGCCGCCTGGATTGACTCCGCCAGCATCGACGCCGGCGCTGAGCTCGGGGTGCGCATCGGCAGGTGCCGATGCCTCAATGCCCTGCATCGCGGCAGCGATGCCTTGCATTGCTTCTGCGGCGGAAGTCTTGGCCTTGCCCGGCGCGACGCCGCCGGCGCGCGCAGCGGGGCGTTGAGGCTTTGCCACACGCGAAGCACGCGCCGGCGCAGCAGGGGCGAGGGGTAGATCCGCCTGCGCGAATTCTTCGAGGGAGTGGCCGTCGGCGAGCTTGACCTCAACCCACTTCGGCTTCTTGCCGCGGCCCGTCCAGGTGGCGCCTGTCATGGGGTCGCGGTACTTCGCGGCCGGCTTGTCAGCGGAGGTGGGCGGCTGCGCCTTCACGCGGCCGTCCAGTTCTCCCCGCACCTTGCGCTGCACCGCGCGCAGGTCGAAGTCGATAGCGTCAGCCACTGCAGTGATCCTGTTGGCCGGGTTGGGCTTGCCGGTGCCATAGCTAGTCACGTTGCGGGTGTCGTGCTCCATCAGCACCACCAGCACAGCGGCCATCAGTGCGCCGTGCTCGGCCTCGGCCAGGTGCGCGGTGATGCCGTCGAGCGCCGCGATCTTGCCCAGGCCCAGCACCTTGGCGATGTGGCCGCGCTCGTCCTGCGTGAGCCCGCCCAGCAGCATGCTCGCGATGCTGCGGGCGATGGGCGCCGGCAGGTCGCAGGGCAGTGCATCGGTCAGCATCACCGGGTGCATCTGCTCAATGGCGGCCGCACGCCACTTGCGCTCGAAGGCCTCTTGTTCCTCGCGCTCCCGCTCGGCCGGGCTGATGTCGCGTTTCGCCCGTGCTTGGCGCGCGTCGATGAGCTCGCGGTCCCTGAGCAGCTGGTTGACGGTGGCGGTGGGGAGCACCTCGATGAGCTTGCCGCTGTGCGGGCTATGCACCAGCACCGGGGTGGGGGCGTCGTCGCCCAGCAGGGCCTTGAGCGCCTTGCCCGAGCCAGTGCGCTCGTCGGGCTTGTCCAGGCGCTTGTAGCCCTCGAGCGTGCCGCGGTCCTCGTTCCACTGGTGGGGGATCACCTCCCTGGCCTCGCGGCCGGTGATGACGGTCTGCCCGCGCTCGGCTGCCTTGGCGACGATGGCTGCATCGTGCGCGGCTTCCTTTTCGCGGTAGCACGTCGGGTTCGTGCAGATGTCTGCACCCTTCACGTCTGCGAACAGATCGGGGTTCGCGCCCGTTCGGTTGGGGCACTCGCCGCAGGCGCCGGCGGCTGGTACCAGGGCGGCGTCGGCGATCTTGAACCGGGCTTTGCCCAGCGGCAGCATGACGTTCTCCCGCACCCACTTGCGAAAGCTGTCGTAGCTGTGGCGTGGCACGCCTTCGTAGTCGGTGGCCAGCGCTTCCTCGAGCGCCCGGGCCTGCAGCTTGGCGTCAGGGATGCGGGCGATGTACTCGCCCATGCTCGCGTTGAGGGTGCCAGCGTTCAACGCGGCGCAGCCGTCGGGGATCAGATCGAGCAGCTTGAGTCGGTTGTACACGTGGGTGCGGCTCTTGCCGATGCGCTGGCCCAGGTTTTCCTTCTGAATGCTTGTCTCGGCCAGCACGCGGGCCAGGGCCGCGGCTTCCTCCAGCGCCGTGAGGTCGTCGCGCTGCGCGTTCTCGGTCAGCTGGATCTCGAGCACTTGGCCGTCGTCCAGATGCCGCATCAGGGCCGGGACGTTGGCCATGCCCGCGAGCCTGCTGGCCCTGTACCGGCGCTCGCCTGCCACGATCTCATACGCCGGCCGGGGCCGGTGTCCTGCCGTGTCGGCCATGTACTTGGCGGGCAGGGGGCGAATGAGGATCGGCGTATGCACGCCGGCCACGGCAATGTTGTCCGCCAGCTGCTGGAGCTTGCCCTCGTCGAAGCGCTTGCGCGGGTTCGTGGGGCTGGGCCAAAGCTCCGTGAGGGTCGGCGTGATGAACTCGCCGCCGGTGACAGGCGCGGGGCCGGCGGCAGGCGCTTCGATCGCGGCTGTGTCGCCGCCCGTGGGGTATTCGTTGAGGGGCATCATGGGGCCTTGCGTGCGTTAGAAAGAAGGGCTTGGACGGCCGTGGTCGCTTCGCCGAGGGCGACTTGGGCGGTCACCAGGGCCTGGACGACGCTGCTCATCTGCTCGCCCAGGGTGGCAGGTGCCGTTGCGAACTGCGACGTGTCGGCGAGTCGCAGCGTGCATGGCGCGACGGGAGGGGGCTCGTAGCCTGGCAGCGCGAAGGCCGCCAACGAGCCGATCCTGAACTTCTGCAGGGCGCCGGCTTTCAGGGCCGTCTCGAACACCTGGTAGATGCCGCTGCGCGACACTCCGAAGCGGTGCTGGACGTCGCTGTAGAGCACGTGCCCGCCATGGGTGCGCAGGTGCTCGAGGACGCGCTCTACAGCGCTACCGGCGCGCGGCTTGTAGCCGCGGCTTTCCTTCGCCGCTCCGGCCTGAATGGACCGCGGGCCGGGCAGCGGGCGCGGTGGGCGGTGCATCGGCGACACCGAGGGCGGCAGCTGCGTGGGCATCGGCTGGGTCGCTGGCTGGGCCGGTGCGGCCGGCGGTGGACTGCGCCGCTGCTCGCGCATCTGCTCTGGCAGCACCTGGCGACCGTTGACGAGGCTGGGCACCCGGAAGGCGGCCAGGGCGCCGGGGCGCGCTGGGGTGCTCGCCGGTGGCACGTACGCGCCGACGGGTGCGAAGCGTGCATTGGCCGGTGCCGTGTAGGCGCGGGCTCCGACCTTCATGCTGCCTGCTCCAGTGCTCGGCGACCCTGCCAGGCCGCGAGAACCTGCTGCTGCAGGTGTGGCACGTCGTAGTTGTTGCCGATGACTGTGTCAGGGCCGAAAGCCGACCCGTCGTTCTCGCTGCTGTGCTCCTGCGGCGCGACCTCGCGGCCTGGTCGTTTGATCTGCCAGAGCAAGCCTTGGTACTGGCGCACCAGGTCCGCTTCGTGCTGATATCGCACGTCGGTGATCACGAAGCGCGACGCCTCAGCTCGGCGGAACATCTCGCTGATGCGCATGGCCACCGGCGTGAGCCAATAGCCCGCGGTGGAGGCCACGCGCCACTCGGTGCCCCACAAGCGCATGATCTGGCGCGGCGAGCGCGCGCACCGCATGTCAAGCACGACGCCGCGGCGGCCGTGATGCGTTTGCATGGCGAGGATGAACCCGGCTTGGGTGCAACGTTCCAGCGCGAGGGCGGGGGTCGGCGAGTCCTTGGTCGCGCGGTCAACGAAGATCCGCGGGTCGACGCCGAACGCCTGGGTGACTTCCGCACGCAGGGCGTCAGCGAAGGCGATGCGGACGAACCCGCAATGAGTCGCGAGCAATTGGCCGACGGTGTCCTTGCCTGCGTCCTGCGCGCCGGTCAGGCCGACGACATGGAGCGTGCGTGGTTGGTGGTGGGTACAAGAACGCGTCACGCGATGTCCTTTCGGGTGGGGTCTGCCGCGCTGACGGTCACGGCGTTGGGAACTAGCAGGCGCAGGCCAGTGATGGGCGCCTGAACGGTTACAAGCTCGCCGGCCTTCAGGCGGCGTGCTTCGGCTTCCGCTTCGGCCTGCTGGCCGAAGGCGTAGGGGCGCTCGACGTGGATCACCCCGCGAGTGGGGCTGTCGCTCTCGATGTCCATGCAAAGCACGGGCACCGCGTGGCCTTCGTTGTCGAGCACCTTGGCGCGGGTTTCCGGCGGGCGCATGAGACGGCCAGTGAAGACGGCGAGGATGTCGGCGGCCGCCAGCAGATCGCCCTGGAGGCCTACGGTCATGGCCGGGCGCCGGCGCGAGCCTTGAACCAGTCGCCGACCCGCTGGAGCAGCGCCCGGCGCACGTGCTTGGGCGGCCAGACCAGGTAAGCCACGATGCTGGCGAAGCACACGATCCAGACGATGAAGATCGCAAGGGCCACCGTCTTGTCGCTGGGCAGTTCGGCCAGCATGCTCACGTGGCCGGTCCTGCGCGGCGGCACTTGAGGTGCCCGTCGCGTGCCTTTTCCAGGCGGGCGTTGAACCCGAACTGTTCGCGGCACTGCTCGATGGCGGCCTGGCGGCGCTGTGCGCGCTCGAGCGGCGAGGCTTCATCGTCGTAGAAGGAATTGCACCCCGCGACGACCGCGATGGCGAGGCCGATGACGATGGCGAGCATGTAGTCGCGGATCGTGGAGGTTTCGCGTTCAGCGCTCATGCTGTCACCTCGACCAAGCTGCCAAAGTCGTTGACCACTGCGCTCGCTGCGGGCCAGTGGCCGAAGGTGATCTGTACGTCCATCACCCGCCAGTGGCGACCCTGGTGATGGCGGAGCCATAGCTTGTCGTCGCACATGCAGACGGTGCTGCGTAGGCTGTGGACGATGCGGGGGTCGATGCCGCGAGGGCGGATGTGGCGGTCCGGGCTGGCGGCCACGGCGGCCTGCAGCGCGCGCCGGTCGGAAAGGTGGCGCGGGCTCACTGCAGAACCCTCGGTGCGCCGATATGCAGTAGGCCGCCGCGTTCGCGGATTTGCTGCACCAGCTCATAGTGGTACGTCTGCGAGCGGTAGTGCCCCTTGCTCAGGGCGCTGTAGTCGCGCTTTCGCCGCGGGTTCGTCGCGAGTTTGCGGGCCATGTGATCAAGGCGATCCACGTCCTCGCGGTACTCCGCTTCCAGCGGCAGATACAGGTCGCGCAGCCGCGACCGGTCGATGGTCAGCGTTGCGCTGGACCCGGTTGGCGCCTGGTCGGCGCGTCGCTTTGCAGACGTCTGCATTGATCCACTCCATCCGGCGGGGAATAGCCGGGCGAGCGGATGGTAAGTCGGCTAACTCACTACGTCAAGCATGCTTATCATTCTATGTAGGCCCGCTAACTAAGGGGTATTCAACCTACGGACGGCGAACGAAAAAAAACCGCCAGCGGGGCGGTTTGCGGGGTGAAGCGAGATCGTGCTTACCTGTTGGGCTCCAGTGGGCTGAACCCCGTCTCCACTGGGTTGGCCTGTGCCCTGCCAAATGACGCACCTGCCGCAGGATCAGAGACTCTGAGTCTTTGGCTCTGCGCAATGGCATCCGCCGTGCGGGCGGCATCACGCGCGACGTCGGGGTTTCGAATGGCCCGGAGAATCAGCGGCTCGATGCTCTCTCGGCTCATCTCATCCAGTGAGGCGAGCACGGCCGCCATCTGAACAATGGTGGTGCCAATCGAGGGCAGGGCTTGCACTGGCTCTTCGCTTTCCACAGGGTTCAGTGCGGCCTTAGGTAGCACCTTCGGCTCATCCCCGTATGCGATCCACAGCGCGTTCCACCCTGTGCGGCGTTCGAGAGCGACAGCGGCGCGCACGTTGTCGATTTTCTGCGTGGACCGGCCACCGCGGCCGAACCACTGAGATACCGCTGAACTGCTGACCCCGCAGAGTTGGGCGATATCACCCACGCCGAGCCCGAAAACGCGCTCGAGTTCCTCCATGCGGTCTGCAAGATTGGGCATGTAAGAGAGCTTACTTGAGGCATCCATTAGCATGCTTGTTTCGGCACGGTAAGTTTGCTAACATGGGGCGCATGCTCAAAACACGCGCAATTCTTCTGCTCGGCGGGTCCGTGGCTAAGGCCGCCGATGCCATAGGCATCAAGTCCTCGGCCGTGTCCCAATGGCCGGACGACCTGCCGCCCCGGTTGGCGGACCGCGTCATCGCCGCCTGCGTGCGAACCGGCGTCGAGATTCCCTCGGACGTGCTGCACGCGTCCCCGGCACGTGGGTCGCTGGCCGCTGGAGCACCGCAGGCGGCGCATGGTTGAAGCGTTCATGACTAGTCCAGGAAGACGGGGCATGCGCAGAAGTGTCTTGAAACCAGGTTCACCCATCCATGCCCTTTGCGCCCCGGCAGGGGCAGGAGCACTTCTCCCATGAATCTCGAGATGGCGATCCAGACGGCGGCGCACGCTTACCCGGGCGGGCTGAAGGCGTTGGCAGGCGCGATGTGCATGAGGTACGACAGCTTGAAGCACAAGGTGTCTGTGACCTACACGTCCGCGCACCTCAGCCCGAGTGAGTTGGCGATGCTGATCGATCTGGTCGGTCCCGCGCCGCTCCACGCGCTCTGCAGCGGTGCCGGATACGTTGCCATGCCGCTGCCTGCTGAGCCAGACGACGACGACTGCGTGGTGGCCGAACTGGCGGAGGCCATGCACGAGGATGGGCAATTCGCGGCCACGACCTCTCGCGCTTACAGCGACCGGCGCTTCGACGCGCGCGAAATGGCCGCCATTGAGCGCGACGCACTCGATGCAATCACGGCCAAGACGCGTGTGGTGGCGGCCGCGCGCAAGGTCTTCAACGCAGGGCGCACCCCGCCTGAGCGGCGCGTGGCGCCGAAGGGCAGGAAGGCTTGAAATGCTGAGCCCTGTCGTCTTGCCGCGCCGCGCGCGCGCCGATCTGCTGCCCACGCTGGCTTTGCGTGACGACGTCCGGCCCGTGGGGCGTCCCAGCGGCCAGCTGGGCGATGTGGCCCAGGCGCTACTGAACGCAGTACAGCGCTTGAGCACTCCAGAGCGCAGCCCCACGCAGCTCGAACTGGCGCACGCTGCCCAGGTAGGGCGCATGGCCGCAGAACGCACGATGGGCAACCTCGTGCGGTCCGGCAAGGTCCGTATCGTGCGCAAGCGCTGGGTAGCCTATCGCACCAGCCCGGTGGCCGAATACGCGCCTGTCTGCGCCGATGCGCTGGCGGCCGCAGTCGATGCCCAGGCGGCCCCGGCGCGCCTGGCGATGGCCATCACGGCGATGGCGCGGTAGGGGCGGCATGTCGGACCATCCTCCACAACGCCCGGGCTCGGGCGGGGGCCACATGCCGCCCATCGATTTCAAGGCCCTTGCCGCCGCGCTGCTCGCACGCGCGGAGCACCTGGTCCCCATGTGGCTGCCTGGTGGTGCACGCCGGAGCCATGAGTGGGTCTGCGGCTCACTGTCGGGCGGCAAGGGTGGCAGCTGCTCGGTCAACTTGGTAACCGGCGCCTGGGCCGATTTCTCTGCCGACGATCTCAAGGGCGGCGATCTCCTCAGCCTGTACGCCGCGGTCTACGAGCTCTCGATGGCGCAGGCGGCCCTGCAGGTGGCGCGCGAGGAGGGGCTGGAGTCCGTGGCGAACATTGTGTCGCGCGGGCCGGCTGACCGTCCGCCACCGCCGCCGCGGCCGCCAGCACCACCGCCTTCGTCCGGCCCGCCGCGCGAGCCCGAGGGCTGGCGGTCAATGATGCCCGTGCCGGACACGGCTCCGCGGCCGACGTTCCGCCACTTCCACCGCCAGGCCGAGGACATCCTGTTCACGTCGGAGTACCGGCTGGACGGGGCGCTGCTGGGCTACGTGGTCCGGTTCTGCGACAGCAAGGGCGGCAAAGAAGATCTGCCCTACACCTGGTGCCAGAGCGAGCGAGACGGCTCGGCCAAGTGGCATTGGCGGCAGTGGGATGCCCCGCGGCCGCTGTACATGCCTGGCGGTCGGTCGATCAAGGCGGTGCAGGGCGATGCGCTGCAGCCGCCCACCGTGGTGCTGGTGGAGGGCGAGCGCTGCGCCCGTATGCTGCAGGCGCTGCTCGATGCGGGCTCGCCCGGCGTGTACGTGGTGGTCAGCTGGCCGGGCGGCAGTAAGGCGTGGGGCAAGGCCCTGTGGGACTGGGTCGCGGACTGCACCGTCATCTGCTGGCCCGACTGCGACAGCAAGCACGAGCGGCTGAGCAAGGCCGAGCGCGATGCCTGCGGCGACGACGAGGCGGCGCGGGCGGTGGCCGAGCAGGCCAAGCCCCTGCTTCCCGAGCACAAGCAGCCGGGCATGGCAGCCATGCTTGGCATCGGCGCGCTGCTCCGTGCGCACCACGGCTGCACCGTGCAGCTGCTGCCGATCCCCAAGCCTGGCGAGGTGGCAGACGGCTGGGACTGCGCGGACGCCATCGAGGTCGACGCGTGGGATCTCGAGCGCGTGCTTGCATTCTTCGGCCGGGCCCAGCCACTGCCGGATCTGACGCCCGAGGGCGAGCCGCTTCCCGCGAATGCGCCCGCGCCGGCGTCCACAACTGCCTCAGCCGAAAAAAACGATAGCCCCGCTGACGCCGAGCAGGGTGGCGACGAGCGCATGCCCTGGTGGCTGCGCCCCTATTGGAACGCGCGCAAGGGCATCTGGATGGCCTCGCGCAAGCTGGTCATTCAGGCGCTTCGCAACGACCCGCGGCTCGAGGGCATCTTGGGCCTCAACGAGTTGACGAACAACGTCGACGCGCGGCGCGCCTGGCCTTGGCCGCACGGCGACGCCGGGCCCGTGAAGGGCTCCACCGCGTTGATGCTGGGCCAGTACCTTTCCGACGCCTACGGGCTGCCGAGCATCTCCGTGGCGGCGCTCGAGGAGGCCATTACGACGGTGGCGCAGTCCAACCGCTTTCACCCGGTGCGCGAGTATCTGCAGGGCCTGCAGCACGACGGCAAGGAGCGCATGGATCGCTGGCTGATCCATGTGCTCGGCGAGACGCCCGCTACCCTGCCTCCGCAGATGGTCGAGTACCTGGGCCTGGTGGGCCGCTTCCTGCTGCTGGGCATGGTGCGCCGCGTGATGGAGCCTGGCTGCAAGTTCGACTACTGCGCCGTGCTCGAGGGCGGGGGCGGCCTGGGCAAGAGCACGTTCGTGAAGACGCTGGGCAGCAAGCCCTTCTTCTCCGACGCGCACTTCGACCTGACCCGGGGTAAGGAAGGGCAGGAGCAGGTGCAGGGCGTATGGGTCTACGAGCTCCAGGAATTGTCCAGTCTGGGCAAGGCCGAGCTCAACCTGATCAAGGCGTTTATCTCGAGCGAGGACGACCGCTACCGCCCGAGCTATGGCCGCACGGTGGAGAAGTTCCCCCGGCAGTGCGTGATGATCGGCACGACGAACGAGGATCGCTACCTGCGTGACCGCACGGGCAACCGGCGGTGGTGGCCGGTGCCGGTGCGCCACGTCATCAACAACCCTTGGCTGGAGCGCCATCGCGACCAGCTGCTGGCCGAGGCCTTCGCGGTATACCGGCAGGGTGTGCCCTACACGCCGACCCGCGAGCAGGAGGCTCGGCTGTTCGTGCCCATGCAGGAGAGCCGGCTGGAGGAGACCGCGGTCGCCAGCGAACTGCTGCACGTGCTCACGCGCGATCCGACGGCGGCCGGCAGCGGCCTCACGATCAACAACCTGACCGAGGCGGTCACCAACGCCCAGCTCTGCCATGCGCTGGGTGTCGATGCCGCCAAGAGCAGCGCGGCACTGGTCCGCGAGATCGGCTCGTGGATGAAGCACCAGGGCTGGAAGCAACAGAAGCGGACGCTCAACGGCGCACGCGTGCTGATGTACGTGCGTCCCCGTCGCTGGCCCCAGGAAGGCCCTGCCGGCGAGGTGGCGCACCCCGACGACTGGACGGGCGGGCTGGACAGCCTGCCGCCACCACAGCCTGCGCCCGATGGGGGCCAGGCTTCTGCACAGGACGCCGACGATGCGCCGTTCTGACCTGACGGTCAGCGCGCAACAAACGCGCCGTGCCGCAAGCATTGCCAGACGCAAGATTGGCAGCAATGCGCCCGAAGGGCCGAGGGGCGCCATGCGCCTCCGTTGCGGTGCGGTAGCGGGGAAGTCGACGCACGCGCCCATGACCTAGCCCACCTGTCCGACATGTCCGCGATGTCCGTGTGAATGCACGGAGCCGACGGGCAGCCCACTTCCCTGGCCATTCCGGGGTTGCAGCCGCTGCATTGTCTGAATCGTGGGCACGTCCAGTGCAGGCGTGTGCATGCGGCTAGGCGCCCGCGCGCGCTCGCTCGCGGGCACTCTCACTCTCGTATCTCTCTCTCAGGAAGAAGGTGGACATGAAGGACAGCACACCAGATCGGCAAAACGTCGACCAGCAGCTGGCCGTGCTGCGGTCGCAGATGCCCGACGTCTACAAGTCAATCCAGGCCGAAGCTGCGGCCCGTGGGCGCGTGGTCTACGAATGGGTGCGGCGCGCCCTGCGTGGCGAGCCGGACCTGTTCTATGCGTTCGAACGCGGCTATGTGATGGGCACCCCATTCAGCGACCCTACGGTGATGGGCGAGATCGCGGCGTGCATGGTCGCCTTCGGCCGCTGCAGCGTGTGCATCTTCGCGCGGCCTGGTACGGAGGCTGCCCATGGCGCGGATTGACTGGGTCGACCAGGGCCTCGAGAACTGGGCCATGTGGCGCACGCAGCGCGACGCGCGCAGCACTGGCTGGCCCACGCGCTCTGCCATCTTCGACATCCGCACGCGTGGTGGCTACCGCGAGGTGCGCATACCCATCATCGACCACGAGGCCGCGGTGATGGACCTGGCCGTGCAGGCGCTGCAGGCCGGCGACGAGCGGCTGCACCGCACCGTGGTGCTGGCCTACCTGGGCGACCCCGAGCGTGGCCGGCTCACTCGCATGGGCATCGCGCAGGCCGAGGGCATTGCGTTGTCCACTGTCATGGTGCGACTGGAGCAGGCCGACAGGGCCATCGCCACGTGGCTGCGGCAGCGCGCGGAAGCGCGGCGCGCGCCGAAATAATTTCTACAAGTTGGAGCAAATCCATACATTCCCTGCAAGCTGTGGCGAAGGTGTCTCCTGATGCTGCAGCTGCACCGCACACGGTTCTCGGCGTGCGCTTCTTCCTCCCATGCCTTCCGCCGCACCCCGCCCCTGTACGCATCCAGGGTGCGGGGTGCTGGTGCGCGACGGCTCGGGCCGCTGCCCGGCGCATCCGCGCGAGGCCTGGACGAAGCGTGCCAACGCTCCGAAGCGGGTCACGGGTCGCAGGCTGCAGCGCATGCGCACGGATCTGATGCGACGTGACCCGCTGTGTGCCGAGTGCAGGAAGGTGGGTGTCGTGCGCCTGTGGACTCAGCGTGACCACATCGTGCCGCTGGCCGAGGGTGGCACGGACGATCCGTCGAACGAGCAGGGCCTGTGCGATGACCACCATCGAGAGAAGACGCTGGCTGAGGCGCTGCGTGCCCGGATGGGCTTGCCGAGGCCAGCGTGCTGAAAGGCTGGGCACCGGGGGGAGGTCGAAAGTTCAGGCCGAACACCCGGAAACCGAACGTTTAGTCGGATTTTTGCGCGCGCGAGTTTTGGAGAATTTTTTTTGGACGTAGTGCTTCGCCCCATCCAGACGCTGCAGGCCTATGGCCGCAACAGCCGCACGCACAGCGACGCGCAGGTCGCGTCGCTGGCTGCCAGCCTGAAGGAGTACGGCTGGACGAACCCCGTGCTGGTCGACGGCGATGGCGTGATCGTTGCCGGCCATGGCCGCGTTCTGGCCGCGCGCAAGCTCGGCATGACCGAGGTGCCGACCATCAGCCTGGCCCACCTGTCGCCCAAGCAGCGGCGCGCCTACGTTGTCGCCGACAACAAGCTGGGCCTGCAGTCCGGCTGGGACAAGGACATGCTCGCGGCCGAGCTCTCCGAGATGCGCGAACTCGGCGTGGATCTCTCGCTCACCGGCTTCGACCTGAACGAGATCCTCGCGCTCATCGACGGCGGCGCAACCAAGGCTGGCAAGACGGACGACGATGCGGTGCCCGAAGTGCCAAGCGTGCCGGTCACGCGGCCTGGCGACGTGTGGGTCATGGGCGGGCACCGGCTCATGTGCGGCGACAGCACCAGCGCTGAGAGCGTGGGCGTGCTCATGGCCGGCGGCCTGGCGGATCTCCTGCTGACCGACCCGCCGTACAACGTCGACTACACGGGCGGCACGAAGGCCGCGCTCAAGATCGAGAACGACAAGATGTCGGCGTCGAACTTCCGCGCCTTCCTCGCGGCCGCCTTCTCCGCGGCCGCAGGCGCGATGAAGCCGGGCGCCGCCTTCTACATCTGGCACGCGGACTCCGAGGGCCTGAACTTCCGCGCAGCCTGCCTTGAGGTCGGCCTGCAGGTGCGCCAGTGCCTGGTCTGGAAAAAGCAGACCTTCGTGCTGGGCCGCCAGGACTACCAGTGGAAGCACGAGCCTTGCCTGTACGGCTGGAAGGATGGCGCGCGCCATCGCTGGTTCGGCGGGCGCAAGCAGACCACCGTGGTGGAGCTTGCCACCGACAGCAAGTCGCCGTTCGTGCGCCGCGCCGACGGCCGCTGGGAGGTCACGGTCGGCGACCGCAGCTTCCTGGTGGACGGCGAGGCCACCGTCGAGGAGATCGGCTCGTCGGTGCTCGAGTTCGACAAGCCGGCCCGTAACGACGTCCACCCGACCATGAAGCCGGTCGCGCTGTTCGAATCGCAGCTGGTCAACAACTCGCGCACCGGCGACGTCGTGCTGGACGACTTCGGCGGCAGCGGCACCACGCTGATCGCCGCCGAGAAGCATGGCCGCCTGGCGCGGCTCATGGAGTTGTCTCCGCACTACTGCGACGTCATCGTGCAGCGCTGGCAGGCCTACACGGGGGAGTCCGCGATGCTGGAAGCCACGCAACGCCGCTTCGTGGACGTTGCCCTGGAGCGAGCGGAGTAAGCCATGGGACTGCGCGGGCCTAAGCCACTGCCGAATGTCGTCAAGCTGATGAACGGCAATCCCGGCAAGCGCCCGCTCAACCTGTCCGACGGCGTCAATCCCGCTATCCAGATCCCGTCGCCGCCCAAGTGGCTGGGCACGCATGCGATCAAGGAGTGGCGCCGCATCGGCGCCGAACTGTCCGAGCTCGGCCTCATTGCCGAGATCGACAAGGCTTCGCTCGCCACCTACTGCCAGACCTGGGGCGACCTGTGCGAGTTGGAGATGGCCTTCGCCGCTCACAAGAAGATGGCCCGTGACCGCGCGCCTGGCAATGACCTGGCGATCATGGCGGCGTACCACTACAAGACGCCGACGGGCCTGGAACGCGGCCGCCAGATCTACCGTGACATCGTCGCGCTGCGCGCCGAGCTTGACCGCTACGTGCGCAACTTCGGCCTGAATCCCGCTGCGCGGGCTCGCGTCCAAGCGTCGAGCCACATCCAGCCCGATCTGCCGGGCGTCGAGTCCAAGGAAGACGTGGTCCGCCAGGGCTTCGCGCGCTTCGCATCATGACCGTCGCCGTGCAAGCCCTGCCTCGCTACGTCGCCGAGGCGAATGCCTATGCGCGCGGCGTGGCCGACGGGTCCATCGTCGCCTGCAAGTGGACGGTCCTGGCCTGCCGCCGCCACCTGCGCGATCTCGAGGCCTCGCTCGACGAGGCCTATGCCTACGAGTACTCGCACGCGCTCGCGGCCCGTGTCTGCGAATTCGTGGAGTTGCTGCCGCACATCAAGGGCGAGTGGGCGCGCGCTGGCCGCCTGCTGCAGCTGGAGCCGTGGCAGTGCTTCATCCTGTGCAGCGCGTTCGGCTGGGTGCGGCGCAAGGACGGCCGCCGGCGCTTCCGCGACGTCTACGTCGAGGTGCCCCGCAAGAACGCCAAGAGCACGCTTTCCAGCGGCGTGGCGCTGTACATGCTGTGCGCCGATGGCGAGGCCGGCGCCGAGGTGTTCAGTGCGGCCACGTCGCGCGAGCAGGCGCGGATCGTGTTCGACGACGCGAAGCAAATGGCCGCGCGCTCGCCCGGCCTCAGTTCGGATCTCGGCCTGGCCATCCTGCAGCACAGTCTTGTCGTGCGGCACACCGCCAGCCGCTTCGCGCCGCTGGTGGCGAAGGGCGGATCTCTCGAGGGCTTGAACCCGCATTTCAGCGTGGTCGACGAACTGCACGCCCACAACAGCCGCGACGTCTACGACGTGCTCGACGTCGGCCGCGGCGCGCGCTCGCAGCCGCTACTGTGGTGCATCACGACGGCCGGCAGCAACCGGGCCGGCATCTGCTACGAGCGCCGCCAGCATCTGACCGAGGTGCTGCAGGGCGTCACCGATGACCCGACCACGTTCGGCATCATCTACACCATCGACGCCGACGACGTCTGGCACGATCCCCGCAGCTGGTACAAGGCCAACCCGAACCTCGGCATCAGCGTCAGCCTGGACGACATGGAGGCCTCCTGCCGCAAGGCCCAGGCCACCGCCAGCGCGGTGAACAACTTCCTCACGAAGCGCCTGGACGTGTGGGTCAACGCCGCCACGGCCTGGATGGACATGGTGGCCTGGGATCGCTGCGCCGACACCTCTCTGACGCCCGACCGCGTTGCGCACCTGCCCTGCGTGATCAGCCTCGACCTGGCCAGTAAGGTCGACGTGGCCGCGGCCGTGCGGATCTTCTACGACGCCGAGGCCGACCGCTACTTCCTCATCCCGACCTTCTGGCTGCCCGAGCGTCAAGTGGAGATCGGCTCCAACAGCCAGTACGACGGGTGGCGCCGAGCGGGGCACCTGAAGGTGACCGATGGCGAGGTCACCGACTACGACCAGATCGAGGATGCCCTGCGTGCAGACATCTGCACTTTCCAGGTTCAGGAGATCCCGTACGACCCATGGCAGGCCACGCAGCTTGCCAGCCACATGCTTGCCGAGGGCGCACCCATGGTCGAGTACCGGCAGACGGTGCAGAACATGAGCGAGCCCATGAAGATGCTGGAGGCGCTGGTGCTCAAGCCAGGCAAGCTGGTGCACGACGGCAATCCGGTGATGACCTGGATGATCAGCAACGTTGTCTGTCACCGCGACGCGAAGGACAACGTCTACCCGCGCAAAGAGCGCGACCAGAACAAGATCGACGGTGCTGTCGCCGCCATCATGGCCCTGGGTCGCATGCGCCAACAGACCGAAGCCGCGCCCGGCATCTACTGAATGCAAGACACCCTCATCGACCTCACGGCCGGCCCGCACAAGAGCAGCCGCGTGCTGGGCGCCTGGCTGGCCAGCCAACCCGGTGCGGCCGTGCGAGCCGGCATCGTCGCCGCTGATGTGGCGCCGGTGCCCGCCAGCGAGATCACGCGCGGCACCGAGATGTACGACATGCTGACCGGCGCCATGGGCGGCGGCACCGGCGTGCCCGTCACCGAGCGCACCGCCATGGCCATCAGCGCGGTCTACGCGTGCGTGGGGCTGCTCGGCGGCGCCGTCGCCGCGCTGCCGTTCCACATCTACAAGCGCCAGAAGGACGCGCGCGAGCGCATCGACTCCGACCTGTGGTGGCTGTTCAACGAAGAGCCCTGGCCCACCTGGACGGCCGCCAGCGCCTGGTCCTGGGCCACGCAGTCCATCGGCCTGCGCGGGGACGGCTTCTGGCGTATCCACCGCGTCACGCCCTACACCAACGCCATCCAGGGCTTCGAGCCGCTGCACCCAGGTGCCGTGTTCGTCGAACGCGTCGACGGCCGCAACGTCTACACCTACACCGACATCGACGGCCGTCTGTTCACCGTCGATCAGGCCGACATGTTGCACTTCCCCGGCATCGGCTTCGACGGCCTGCGCAGCATCACGCCGCTGCGGGCCGCCCTGCGCAATGGCGCTGGCATCGCCCTGGCGGCGGACGAGTACGCCGGCGCGTTCTTCCGCAACGGCGCGCGGCCCGACGTCGCGCTCATCACGCAGAAGAGCCTCGACGCCACCCAGGCCCAGCAGGTGCGAGAGTCCTGGGCCGACAAGCATCGCGGCGTCACCAACGCCAGCAACGTCGCCATCCTGCACGGCGGCTGGGACATCAAGCAGCTGACCATGTCCGCCGAGGATGCCCAGCTGGTGGCCACGCGGCAGTACCAGGTGGCTGACATCGCCCGCACCTTCGGCGTGCCTTCGCACATGATCGGCCACACCGAGAAGTCGACCAGCTGGGGCAGTGGGGTGGAACAGATGTCCATCGGCTTCGTGCGCTACACCCTGCAGCGCTACCTCGATGCAATGCGGCAAGAGATCAACCGCAAGGTCTGGCCCCGCAGCCGCCAGTACTACGCAGAGCACGACACCGAGGCCCTGCTCGAGGGCGATGCCAAGGCCCAGGCCGAGTACTACAGCAAGGCCCTGGGCGGCCCTGGTGCCCAGGGCTGGATGCGCATCAACGAGGTGCGCGCCCTCAAGAACCTGCCGCCCGTGGCCGGCGGCGACAAGCTGGTCATGGCCGGCAGTGCGGCGCCTGCTGCAAAGCCCAACGAGCCCCCCGCCGACAAGCCCGAGGGCGACGACCCCGCCGCCGATCCCGACACCTCTGGAGCAGACGATGCACCCTAAACTTAAGGCGCTGTACGCGCGCAACCGCAAGCGCGGCGAGTTCCGCGCCGAGCAAAAGCAGGGCGACGACAACGCCACCCTGTACCTCTACGACATGATCGTCGACAGCGACGACGAGGCCGAGTGGTGGGGCGGCGTCAGCCCGGGCGCGTTCTCGCGCGCGCTGGCCTCCCTCACGGCGCCCACGATTCACCTGCGCGTGAACTCGCCGGGCGGCAGTGTGTTCGCCGCGCGCTCGATGGAGCAGGCGATCCGCGAGCACAGCAGCCGCATCGTCACGCACATCGACGGCCTGGCCGCCAGTGCCGCCACCTTCCTGATCCTGCCGTCCGACGAGATCATCGTGGCGCCCGGCTCGTTCTACATGATCCACGAGGCGTGGACCATCATGTGGGGCAACAAGCGCGACCTGCGCAAGGAGGCCGACCTGCTCGAGCAGATCGACGGCAGCCTGGTCAAGAGCTACGCCGCCAAGAGCGGCCAGAAGCCCGAGGACATCGCCGCCTGGATGGAGGCCGAGACGTGGTTCGAGGCGGACCGCGCTGTCGAGCTCGGGTTCGCCGACTCGGTGGCGGAGGAGAAGCCCGCCGCCAAGGCCCAGGCCTGCGCTGAGGGCCGCCCCGCGCCCGCGGCCTGGGATCTCTCGGCCTACCTCAACGCCCCGCGCGCGGCCCGCCGGCCAGCCGCGCAGCCGCCCACCGACCCGGCGCCCCAGCCCGACCGCGAGGCCCTGCGCCGCGACGTCCTGCGCGCCCTCATTCCCGCCTGACGCTCCCGCCGACGGCATCACCCTGGCCGCCCTCGAGGCGGCTTTTTTTTTGGAGCATCCATGAAGAACATCCACGCACTGCGGGAGCGCCGCGACGCACTCGCCAAGCAACTGCACGCTCTGGTCGACAAGGACAAGACGCCCACCTGGGGCAACGACCAGCAGGCGGCCTACGACACCGCCATGAAGGAAGTGGCCGACATCGACGCGCAGATCAAGCGCCACACCGACGCGATGAACCTGCTGGGCGCCGGCGCGGCCGCCGCCAGCGCTGGCCAGCCCGTCGATGAAGACGCGCTGCGCGACCGCTACACGCGCACGCAGGGCGCCCACGGCAATGCCGAGGAGAGTCGCGCCCTGCGCGCCTGGTTCGCTGGCGGCATGGCGAACCTGCAGGCCGAAGACCTGCAGCGCGTGCGCGCCCGCCAGATCGGCGACATCGCCAATGTCATGTCCATGCCGCAGGCGGCCATGTCCACGACGACGCCGGCCGAGGGCGGCTACACCGTGGCCGTGGAGTACTACCGCCAGCTGACCGAGGCCATGAAGGCCTTCGGCGGCATCCTGGCCGCGGCCACCACGCTGCAGACCAGCACTGGCGCGCAGATGAACTTCCCCACGGCCGACGCAACGTCGGAAGAGGGCGAGATCGTCGGCCAGAACGCTCCTGTGACCGCGGGCGACACGACCTTCGGCAACCTGTCAGTCGACGTCTTCAAGTACTCGTCCAAGAAGATCGCGCTGCCCTTCGAGCTGATCCAGGACTCGATGTTCGACATCGAGGGCTACATCAATGCCCTGCTGGCACTGCGCTTGGGTCGCATCAACAGCCGCCACGGCACGGTCGGCACCGGCGTTGGCCAGCCGTATGGCGTCGTGACCGGCGCGGCCATCGGCAAAGCCGGTGCCAGCGGCCAGACCGTGACGGTCGGCTACGACGACCTGGTCGACCTCGAGCACAGCGTCGACCCGATCTACCGCGCCGCTCCCGGTGTCGGCTGGATGTTCCACGACACCACGCTGCGGGCTGTCCGCAAGATCAAGGACGCCGATGGCCGACCGATCTTCGTGCCGGGCTACGAGCAAGGCAACCCGGGTGGCGCTCCCGACCGGCTGCTGAATCGCCCCATCCACATTTCCCAGGAAATGCCGGTGATGGCCGCGAACGCGAAGTCCATCCTGTTCGGCGACTTCAAGCGCTACATCCACCGCAAGGTGATGGACCTGACCATGTTCCGCATGGCCGACAGTGCGTTCATCCTGAACGGCCAGATCGGCTTCGTTGCATTCAACCGCATGGGTGGCCGCCTGATCGACGTCGGCGGCGCGGTGAAGGCGTACCAGAACAGCGCGTCGTAAGGGGGCGGCCATGGCGAAGAAGCAAACCGTTGCGGCCGACCAGGCCGCAACCGACGCTGCCGTGGCCGGCCAGGCCACGGCCGATGGCGCCGCGGGCCAGCTCGCGGGCGCCGAGGCCGCAGCAGCCGAGCGGGCCGCCGCAGAGGCCGCAGCAGCCGAGCGGGCCGCAGCTGAAGCTGCAGCCGCCGAACGGGCCGCCGCCGAGGTCGCAGCAGCCGAACGCGCTCATGCGCCGGTGCCCGCTCGCGTGCTCGTCGATGGGGCCTTCGGCCGCATCAACGACGTGGCCTATGTGCCTGTGGATCTGCTGCCCGCTGCCGAGGCGTCCGGCGCCGTGGACAGCCACCCCGAAGCGGTGGCCTACGCGCGCTCGCTGAAGGCCTGAAAGAACGCGCCGGCCAGCTGGCCGGCGCACCCTACCCAAGGAAGAAAACATGACCGTTCGCCTGCTGGTCGAGTGGCCGGATCCGACCGCGCCCAACCGCACCTACAAGCCCAACAACCTGCTCACCACGGACGCGGCCACCGAGGCCGGCCTGGTCGCTGCGAATCTGGCCTCGACCAATCTGACGGGTGGTACGCCCTACGAGCCCGGGCCTGTGCAGCAGCAGCGGTACGACGTGTACGCGAACGAGGCGGGGGCGCTGGTTAAGGCCGACGGCTCAGCGGTGCCCGGTGGTGGGGCTGCGCCGGCCAAGATCACGGGCGGGAATCAGGTTGGCGACGTGCTGACGGTCGAGAAGGCCGCCGGCTGGCAGTTCACGACAGGGCAGTGGTATCTCGACGGCGTGGCCACAGGCTCCGCCACTGCGGGCCTAAGCCTCACGCAGTTGGCAGCCGCTGTCGGTAAGGCCTACGGCTTCCAGCCGACCGGCATCCCTTTTCGTGCGCTTGCCGCAGTGACCGTGGCGGCCGGCGTCGTCCCTACTGTGCCTGGAAATCCTGGTGCGCCCGTGGCCGTCGCGGGCGACGGCACCGTGTCTGCGACCTGGGCTGCCGCCGAGGCCAACGGCGCCACGATCACCAACCACCGGCTTCGCTGGAACGGCGGCACTGCCATCGAGACCGGAAGCGCGACCTTGTCGGGTTCCATCCCCGCCGCGAACGACGTGGCCGGAACGCTGGAGGTTGCGGCCTACAACGCTGTCGGGTGGGGACCGTGGTCCGAGGCGTCCAACAGCGTTACCCCACAGGCTGCAGCTTCGGCGTTGCGCATCCCGGTAGTTACGTCCTTGGGCGCTCCTGCCAGCGTGGGCAGCGCCCAGAACACCAACGGGTACAAGCAGTTCAACTCGCAGTGCCTGATCCAGAACAACGCCGGCACCACCATTAAGGATGGCACGCTGCGTTTCAAGTTCGTGAACGCCATAACCGACGTGAACGGCGGCGGCTACATGGTCAACGCTCCGGCGGCCACCTTCCAGGTCGGTTTGTCACAAAAGCTGGCGAACGGCGGAGCGGTCAACAACACGAATCGCAACCTGCTGACCTTCGGCGGCCAGTCCTCCTACTCGGCCGCTGCGGGCGAAGAGTTCTGGTCGGACCCCGTCACCTTCGGCTCGGACATGCTGGCGGGCGACTACTGCCGTCTGAACGTGTTCGTGGAGTTCGCCACGGCGCCTCCGGTCATGCCGGCCTGCAACGTCAACGGGACGAGCAACGACTACGACCTGAGCGAAGGCGCGGTGTCCGGTCTGGCTTCCAAGGCGACGGGCACTGCCCGTCCGACGACGCGCATCAACTCGAAGCGCATCCTGACTCCCGTGACCGTCACCGGCGAGCCGCTGAACGGCACCCGTGCACGTAAGGGCATCCTCATCATTGGTGACTCCATCACCTCCGGTGCGGACGACTCGAACAGCACTGCGTACGTTGGCTTCGCCCAGAAGGGTGTCGCGTCCCCGAACTCGACGGTGGCAAACACCTGGGTGGTCGCATCGACCGAGGGTTACTCGTATGTCTCCATGATGGCGGACACGAACCGCCGTCGCCTGTCGATCTCGCCCGCGGATGGCTGCTCCCTCGCACTTTGCTTCCTGAGCGTCAACGATATCCGTTCGGGCCAGACCTCGGCGCAAATTCGGGCGAACATGCAGGCCCTCAAGACCGCCCTGGCGGCCAAGGGCGTCAGCAAGCTGATCGTGGCTACGTGTTTTACCTGCACGAACGCAGCGAACAACGCAGAGCCGAGCACCGGGGCATGGTCCCGCCTGAACCAGCTGAACTCCGACCTCATCGCCAACAACGGGATCGGCGACGGCTACTTCGACGCCAACGCCATCACGCGGGACCCGTCGAACCCGAACCTTTGGAAGCCTGGCTACGTCCCAGCAGACGGCGTGCACCCGACCGCTGGTATGCACACGCTGCTGGCCCAGGCGTTGGGCTCCTATCTCGACGGCTTGCCTGTCTGAAAAGCAGCCATGCCTCGCCCTCCTGCCGGACACATGACCCCCATCGTCATCACCCCCCCCGACGCCCTCGCACTGCTGCCGCTCGACACCCTGCGCGTGCACTGCCGCATCGATGGCACCGCCGACGATCCGCTGCTCACCATCTGGGTTCGCGCAGCGCTTGGCTACGCGCAGCACTACACCGGCACCAGCATCGGCGCGCAGACGCTCGAGGTCGCGCTGGCCGACTGGCCCGGTGCCTCCGGCGTCCCGCTGCCATGCGGCCCGGTCACCGGGATCGTCAGCGTGCACTACCTTGACGCCGCCGGCGCAGAGCAGCAGCTGCCTTCTGAGGGTTACCGGCTCAGCCTGCACGGCACGCCCAGGCGCTGGCGGCTCACGCCTGGCGCGGAGCCGCCGCCGCTGTGGCCGGACGAGGAGGCCGTGCGTATCCGCTACATCTGCGGCGCTTCGGAGCCGCCGGCCGCCACTCTGCAGGCCATGCTGCTGCTGGTTGACCATGCGGACAAAAACCGCGGTGCGGTCGTCGGCGGCAGCTTCACCTCGGTGCCGTTCGGCGTCGACGCGCTGCTCGACACCCTGACCGACTACACCGGGCGGGGGGGCTGACGCCATGGCTGCCGCAACCCCTGCCGGCCGCTACCGCGACCGGATCGCGCTCCAGGCCCGGGAGGAGGGCAAGGGCGCCCACGGGCGGCCGAACGGCGCCTGGCGCACGGTCGACACCTGCTGGGCCGCGCAGCTCAGCGCGCGCTCTCTCGAGCGCTTCGCGGCGGGCCAGCAGCAGGAGTTGATCGACATGGGCCTGGCGATCCGCTACCGCACCGACATCTCGCCCGACATGCGCATCCTCTGGCGCGGCGAGCCCTTCGACCTGGTCGGCCGCCCCACGGACGCGGACGGCAACCGGCGCGAGCTCGTGCTGCTGTGCACGGCGGGCGGCCGCAACACGCGGGACTGACCATGATCAATGCCAAGCTGACCGGCATCCCCGACATGCGCAGCGAGCTTGCCGGCATCGTGCCGAAGCTGCGCGCCCGCGCGCTGCGGAATGCCCTCGCCGCCGGCGGCCGCGTGGTGCGCAATGCCGCCCGCGCCAAGACGCCCACGCTGCGGCCCAGCCATCCTTCGGTGCTGCTCGGCCGCCGCACCAGTGGCCTGGTGCGCAAGGCGCTGAGCGTGCGCACCAGCAAGCGCGCACGCGCCGCCGGCGACGTCGGCGTCTATGTCAACGTGCGCCCAGCGAAGGGCGGCGCGCGTGGTGCCAAGAGCGCGCGTGACCCGTTCTACTGGCAGTGGCTCAACTTCGGTTGGACGCCAGCAAGCGGGCGCCGCGGCAAGGCCGGCCGCAAGCAGCGCCGCGCGGAACTGCGCCGCGGCGTGCCCCGCCAGATCCGCGGCGCCCGCTTCCTCGAGGCCGGCGCTGCAGTGCTGCCCCAGGCGCTGACCACGTTCAGCAAGGCCATCGGCCCGCAGATCCAGAAACTCAACGTGCGACGCGCACCGGCCCCATGACCGCATCCACCGACTTCCGTGCGCTGCTCGCCGCGCATGCCCCGCTCGTCGACCTGGTCGGCGACCGCGTCGCGCAGAACGCGCTGGGCGAGGGCGTGGCCTACCCGGCCATCGTCTACACGATCAGCACCAGCTACGAGCGTGGCCTCGACGGCACGCTGCTGGGCACCACGCACAGCATCAACGTCAACTGCTGGGCCAACTCGCCCGAAAGCGCCGAGGAGGTGGCCGACGCCGTCGCCGCCGCCATCCAGGCCGCCAATCCCGCGCACGACATTCTGGTCACCGACCGCGCCAGCGACTTCGAGCCCGATCTCGGCCTCGACTTCGTGCAGCAGTCCGTCGAGTGGATCGTTACCTAGCGCATGTCCGCATCCCCCTTCGCCGCCCTCGAGGCGGCTTTTTTTTGACCACCACCAGGAGCACACCATGCCCACCATCAGCGGCCGCAACGTCAAGGTCGAGATCGCCCTCACGCTCGCCGACCCTCTCGCCATCACCGGCATCACCCGCGAACTTCCCGCAGTCGTGACCCATGCAGGCGCCGCCCTGGCCGCAGGCCTGGTCGGCTTCTTCGACGTGACCGGCGCCGGCATGATCCAGCTGCACGAGCAGGCCGTGCTGGTCGGCGACCCCGCCGCCGGCACCTTCAAGCTGCCGGGCCTGGACACGTCGGACTACGACGTGCATGCCAACGAAGGCACCAGCTTCATCGCAGCGGCCAGCTGGTCGACGCTGGCCGAGGCCGCGGCGTACGCCGTCGGCGGCGGCGCTGCCACGCAGCTGGACGACACCCGCCTGCACGAGTCCAAGGCGCGCAACGTGGCGGGCAACCTGGCCAGCCAGGACTTGACGCTGGACGTGCGCAACCAGGAAGTCAGCGGCGCCGCCATGCAGTACATCGAAGGCCGGGCCCAGCGCGGCCTGCCTGTGCTCATCAAGATCAGCAAGAACAGCAAGGTGCTGCGCGTGGCCTACGGCGTGCCGTCGCTGCCGGGCGAACAGGTCGGCGTCAACGCCTTGGCCACCGGCCAGATCAGCGTCACCGTGGCAGGCTGGTGCCTGAAGCCCAATGTCTGACGCCGCGGCCCGCAACCTCATCGAGCGCCTGCAGGCCCAGCGCAAGCACTGGGTCGACGTCGGCGCCGGTCGCCGCGTGCAGTTCATGCGCCCGCCCGAGGTCGAACTGCCGCGCCTGGTGCACGGCGTACGCATCGACCACCTCAAGCAGTACGTGTGCGGCTGGGAAGGCTTCACCGAGGCCACGCTCCTGGGCGCCGGCGTCGGCAGCAGCGACCCTGTGCCGTTCCACGCCGATCTGTGGGCCGAGGTTGTCGCCGACGACGCCAAGCTGCTCGGCGATGTGGCAAAGGCCCTGGCCGGCGCCGCGATGACCTACATGGAGCAGCGGGCGGTCATCGAAAAAAACTCTGCTCCCTCCTCGACCTAAGCAGCGGCGTCGAGTACGAGGGTGATGACGAAGACGCGCCGCGTGTCGGTCCCATGGACCTCATCGCGCAGCGCGTCTCCAAGCTGTTGGCAAACGGCACGGGCGGCTACGACTGGAGTGGCCTGCCCTTGCTGGTGGACTGGCTGGGTGTGACCGACGTCGAGGGCCTGCTGCAGCGCCTGGCCGTCATTCGCACCCACAAGCCGGGCCGCCTGCACCACGACACCGAGAACGCATAGCGCATGGCAATCGCAACACTTTCCATCGACCTGGTCGCGCGCCTGGCCGACCTGCAGTCCGGCATGGACCGGGCCGGGCGCCTGACCGAGCAGCAGGCCGAGCGCATGGGCGCGGCCTTCGACAAGGTCAACGACCGCGTCAACAAGCTGGGCGGCGCCATCGCTGGCTACCTGTCCGGCACCGTGATCGTTAGCGCCTTCAGCGCCATCGTGAACGGCGCCCATGAGGTCGCCAACGCGGCGCAGATCGCCGGCGCTGGCGTCGAGGAGTTCCAGCGCTGGGGCATCGCGGCCGAGACCGTCGGGATCTCGCAGGAGAAGCTGGGCGACCAGCTCAAGGACTTCCGCGAGAAGGTCGGCGAGTTCGTGGCCACCGGCGGTGGTGGCATGAAGGACTTTTTCGAGCAGGTGGCGCCGAAAATCGGCATCACGGCCGATGCCTTCCGCGACCTGTCCGGCCCCGAGGCCATGCAGCTGTACTACGACTCGCTGCAAAAGGCCGGGCTCAGCCAAGAGCAGATGAGCTTCTATCTGGAGTCGATGGCCAGCGACACCACGGCGCTGATCCCGCTGCTGCGCGACGGTGGCAAGGCCTTCCAGGAGATCGGCGACCGCGCGCAGCGCATGGGCCGGATCATCGAGTCCGACACCGTCGACGCGGCGCGCAACCTCCGCGCCGACCTCAAGGAACTGACGGCCACGTCCGGCGCGCTTGCCGTGCAGCTGGCCGGCCCGACGATCTCGGCGCTGTCGGACATGTCGCGGTACATCCTGCAGGTGGCCCAGACCGAGGGCATCGCGCGTGCTGCCCTCATCTCGTTCGGCCGCGTCGTGGCTGGCGTGTTCGGCACCGATGAGTACGGCAAGCTCGAGTCGCGCGCCACGGCCGCCCAGGCGCACCTGCAGCGCCTGACCGGCATGGCCGAGCGGTACCAGGAGGCGATCAACCGCGGCGACAACGTGCCGCAGAACACGCGCAACCTCGAGCGCATTCGGGTGCGCATCGCCGAAGTGAGCAAGGAGGCCACTGCGGCGGCCGAGGCGCTCAAGTCCTTTGCGAAAGACAGCGACGCCAGCAAGCCGCAGCTGCCGCCGCTGGCCCCGGCCAGCACGGCGAAGTGGACGCCGCCTGATACCGACAAGAAGAAGGGCAAGAGCGAGCGCGACGAGATCGCCGCGTACATCGAGCAGCTGGACAAGGCGCGCGATCGCGTGCTCGAACTCACCGAGGAGGAGAAGGCGCTCAAGCTGCTGCAGGGCACCGACAAGACCGTCAGCGCGGCCACGCGCGACCGCCTGCTCAGCCTGGCGGCCGAGATCGACGAGACGCGCGACCTGGTCGAGCTCAAGAAGCTGGAAGGGCAGGCCCGCGCCGAGATCGCCAGGCAGGCCGAGGCCGACGAGAAGCGCCTGGAGTCTCTGCGCGGCAACACCGACAGCGGCCGCGAGGCCGCCCGCCTGGCTGAACTCGCCTTCCTGCACCGCCAGTACACCGATGGCCGCATCGCCAACGAAAAGGAATACCAGGAGCTGGTCGATGCCACGAACAAGAAATTCAAGGAAGGGCTGGACGATGCCTCCAAGGCCGCCCAGGAACTGGGGATGACTTTCACCAGCGCGTTCGAGGGCGCCGTGATGGGCGGCCAGAAGCTCAAGGACGTGGCTGCCGGTCTGCTGAAGGACGTGGCGGGCATCGGCCTGCGCAAGGGCGTCACCCAGCCCATGGCCAAGCAGCTGACGGACCTGCTCAAGGGCGACGGCAAGAACGGCGGCGACATCGCCGCCACCGTGAGCGAGCAGTTCAAGAAGGGCGTGCAGAGCCTGGCGGACAGCGACATCTTCAAGGGCCTGGGCGACAGCCTGAGCAAGGTGCTGAGCAACGTGTTCGACGGGGCCAGCGACTGGCTGGGCGAGCTTGCCAAGGGCTTCGGCAGCCTGTTCAGCGGCGCCGGTGGCGGCGGTGGCTTCGCCGGCTTCCTCGGCAGCCTGTTCAGTTTCGATGGCGGCGGCAGCACCGGCAACGGCGCGCGCAGCGGTGGGCTGGACGGCAAGGGCGGGTTCCTCGCCATGCTGCACCCGCAGGAGACCGTGACCGACCACTTCCGCGGCCAGAGCGGCGGAGTGCAGGCGTCTGCACAGGTGGTCAACGTCACGATCCACAACACCAGCGGAGCGCAGGTGGAGGCCACCGCGCAGCGCAATCCGCAAGGCGGGACCGACCTGGTGGTGACCGTCGCCAAGGCGGTGCAGGCTGCCATGGCGGCCGACGTGGCTAGCAGGACGGGGCCGATGTACCACGCGCTCAACGGCGGCTTCATGTCTCGGAGGGCACGCTGATGGCCGTCTTCCCTTCCTATGCGGGCATTGCGTTCGCCGGTGCAGGCCTGGAGGCGCAGCCGGTGGTCGCGCGCTCCGAGGTGGAGCGCGGGGTGCCGCGCACCAGGCGCACCAGCAGCGACGCCCTGGTCACCCTGTCCGCCACGCTGCTGTTCGGCTCCACCGCGGATGGCTTGGCCTTCGAGGACTGGTACTACAGCCCCGCCGGTGCCAACGCCGGCGCGGCCTGGTTCGACCTCAAAGACCCGCGTTCCGGCGTCGTGCGCAGCGTGCGCATGGCGTCGCTGGGCCAACTGCAGGCGCGCGCTGGCCGGTTCCGCAAGGCGCAGCAGGCCTGCACCATTGAATACCTGCGGAGCACCTACTGATGGCCACGCTCTCCATCTCTGCCCGCCGTCAGCTGCAGCGCGTCGACGACCCCGACGGCTTCCTCATGCTCCTGCTGATCGACAGCCCTGCGCTGTCCGGCCCCGTGCGCGTCGTGCAAGACACGCGGGACTGGCTCATCGACGGCACCACCTACATCGGCCTGCCGCTGTCGATCCAGATGCCGCAGGACGTTGCCCGCGAGCACGCCCGGGCGCAGATCCGCATCGACAACGTCGGGCGCGACCTCATCGGCGAATTCGAGCGCCTGCCGCCTGGCGTCTCCCTCGACGTCACCTTGCGCCTGGTCAGCCGCGCCGCGCCTGCGGTGACCGAGTGGGAGTTCGTCTCCGGCGGCACCAAGGGCGCCGCAAGCGTGCTGGACATCGCCCTGGGCATCGGCGACGACGAGGCCATGCAACGCAACGCCGTAGCCCTTCGCTGCGACCCTGACACCTCCCCTGGAATCTTCGCCGGATGACGCCCTCTTTGCCCACCCTCCGCGATGCCGAGCGCTATGTCGGCACGCCCTATGTCGAGGGTCAGTACGACTGCGCCAGCCTCGCCGTGCAAGTGCAGCGTGAACTGTTCGGCCGCACCATCGACCTGCCGGACCCGCAGGCCCGCCGCCGCGGCCGCCGCGGTCATGCGAGCGACATCGCATCGCTCGGTCCCAGCCTGGCCAGCCGCGTCGAAGCGCCCAGCACGGGCAGCGGCGTGCTGCTGTGGGAGACCGTGCCTGGCGCGGCCGCGCCGCACAACCGCCGCTGGCACATCGGCACTGCCTTCGTCGAAGGTTCCGATGTGTGGGTGCTCCACTGCGCGAACGAGCAGCACGGCGCCCTGCTACAGCGCCTGGCGCATCTGGTCGACGGCACGATGCACCTCGAGGGCTTCTATGCCTGGCGCGCGAAGGCCCAGGCGCTCGACCTCGCCATCGTGGCGCATCCGTTGTCCGGCGTGGTCGACCGGCGCGCTGTGCCGGCCGGCCGCACGCTGGCCGACATCCTGCGCGCCGAGGGTGTGGGTGGCGAGGGGTGGATCGTGTCCATCGGCGGCCGCGAGATCCCGCCGGCCATGTGGTCCCGCACCACGGTCAAGCCAGGCCAGCTGATCGAAGCCCTGGGGCCAGTGCGCAAGCAGGCGCTGCAGCTGGTGGCGGTGGTGGCCCTGGCCTACTTCACGATGGGCATGGGGGGCATGGCCGGCGGCAGCTTCCTGGGGCTGACCGGCGCATCGGGCTGGATCGCTGCCGGCGCGGTCTACATGGGTGGCTCCATGATGATCAACAAGCTGCTGTCGCCGAAGGTCAGCAGCGCCGGCGACCTGTCCAGCACGCAGCCGCCGCCCACCTACGCGCTGCAGGGCGGCACCAACCGCCCGCGGCCGTACGAGCCGCTGGCCCTGGTGCTCGGCGAGACCAAGGCCGTGCCCGACCCGGCGAACCAGCCCTTCGCCTGGTTCGAGGGCGAAGACCAGTTCGTGTCCAGCATGTTCCATGCGGGCATCAACGCCGACAGCGTCCGCGACCTCGGGCTGGGTGCATCGCCGTTGACGAACTACGAGGAGGTCACGGTCCGACGCTACGGCTTCCCGGCCGGCAACACGACGCAGCCGCCCATCATCGGCACCAGCGTGGACACCGTCGAGGGCGGCCTGCTCGACGCGCCGGACGGCAACGGCCCGGCCGTCATCCGCACCACCAGCCCCAACACCGCGCGCATCGAGATCGACCTGCAGGCCACCGTGCAGCGGATGGACACGAAGGGGAAATGGGTCAACACGACGGTCAATGTCGTGACGCTGTACCGCGTGGTCGGTGCGGTCAGCTGGAGCCCCCTGGGCGCCGGCGTGGTGGTCATCACCAACCCTGGCCCCAAGCCTGTGCGTCGCACGCTGGGCTTCGACGTGCCGGTGGGGCAGTACGAGGTTTCGCTCAGCAAGAGCACGAAGAACAGCACGGGCGAGGGCGCCGACCTCAACATGCAGAACGAGGTGGCTTGGTCGGCGCTCAAGAGCTACCAGCCGGACACGGCCGACTATGGCCGCCAGCCGCGCGTCGAACTGCGCATGAAGGCCAGCGGCCAGCTCAACGGGGCGCCGGACGAGGTCAACTGGATCGTGCGCGCACAGGGCATGCCGTACTGGAACGGCTCGGCATGGACGACGGTCACCGAGCCAGGCCCCAACGGCACCAGCAACGGGGCCGCGCAGATCCTCATGCTGCTGCGGGGCATCTTCCGCCCCAGCGATGGCCGTCTGATCGCCGGCGCCGGCCTTCCCGACAGCCGGATCGACATCGAGAGCTTGAAGGCTTTCATGGTGCGCTGGGCTGCAAAGGGGTTCCGGTACGACCTGCACCTGCAGGAGGCGCTGTCGCTGGGCGATCTGCTCGAGTCCATCGCCAGTGCCGGCCTGGGCTCCATGTCGCGCCGCAGCGGCCGCTACGGCGTGACCTGGATGGCTGAAGACCAGCCCATCGAGGGCGTGGTGAACATGGCCAGCATCAAGGCGCGCAGCTTCTCGGTGGAGTACGACCTGGCGACCACCGCCGACGAGTACCAGCTGGAGTACTTCGACGCCGCGCGCGGCTACACCTGGCAGCCCATCCGCGTGAAGGCGCCCGGCGTCGTCACGCCGCAGCGTACCAGCTCTGAGAACGTGCGCGGGGTCAACTATGAGGCGCACGCCAGCGTGCTCGCGCGCTTCGCCATGGCGCAGAACATCTACGGCCGCAAGACCATCGCCTGGGAGATGGATCTCGAGCACCTGTGCTACCGCCGCGGCTCTGTCGTCGCTCTGTCGCATGACCTCACGCAGTGGGGCTACGGCGGGTCACTGCATGCGGTGCAGTTGATCGCCGGCGGCTTCATCGTCACCCTCGACGATCCCGTGCCCACCACCGGCACGGCCGCGCGCACCTTGGGCCTGCATTTCCCCGGCGAGCAGCAGATGCGGATCTTCCCGGTGACTGCGGTGTCGGCGGATGGCCGGCAGCTCACAGTGATGCAGCCCTTCCCCGAAGGTGCGCCGCTGCCCGAGACGCCGCGCGACGTCCGGTGGATCTTCGACTTCAAGGCCACGCCCGGCTACCGGGTGCGCATCGTCAGCATCGAGCCCTCCGGCGACATGGGCGCACAGATCACGGCCGTGCCCGAGTCGGCCGAGTTCTGGAACTACGTCTGGACGGGCGAGTACATCCCGCCGCCCGACAACTCGCTGCTCGCAGCGGAGCTTCCTGTGGCCAGCAACCTGCGCGTCGTGCGCGGCCTGGTGCTGGAGGGCGAAGGTTTCGCCCATGAACTGACCGCCAGTTGGGACGTCGTGGGTTCGTACGACCATGCGCAGTTGTGGGCCGGCCGCGCAGGCCAGCCGCTCGAGCAGATCGCCCCCAGCGTGTTCGGCCTGGCGCACTCCTGGCGCGTGCCCAGCGACCAGACGTGGAACGTGGAGGTGCGCCCGTTCGACGGCCTGGGCCGCATGGGCACGCGGGTGTCGGTCATCTACACCGACCCGGCCGAGCAGGTGGGGCGGGTGACCGGCCTGGCCGCGGTGGTCGAGGCGAACGGTGTGATGGCACGCTGGAAGGCGCCGCAAGGGGTGGCCGCGGTCGGCTGGTCCGTTACGCAGCTGCGCATGGGCGCGACCTGGGAGACGGCCAGCGTGGTGTTCACCGGCCGCGCCGACAGCCACAACCTCGGGTGGCTCATGGCGGGCACGCATCTGCTGTGGGCGGCGCATCGCAACAGCGCGGGCGACTGGTCCGATCCCGTCTCCACCTCCATCCAGATCCTGGCCCCGGCGCAGCCCATCGTGGTCGGCACGCCCGTGCGGCAGCAGGTAGAACTGCGGTGGGAGGACTGCCGCACCACGCAGCCGCTGCTGGGCTACGAGGTGCTCGTCGGCAGTTCGCTCGCCGAAGCTGAGCGGCTCGACCTGGTCAGCGCGCTGGGCTACGTGCGCACCGAGGAAACGGCCGGCACCCGCATGTACTGGGTGGTCGCCATCGACCTCGCCAACAACCGGAGCGCCGCCGGCTACTCCGAGGTCACTACGTTGCCCGACATCGGCGTTGCCATCGGCGAGCTCGAGCAGGGCCTGGACGATGCGGTCGACGCCATCGCCGGCCACACGGCCGATCTGGCCGCCATCAACCAGCAGCTGGCCGACATCTCCGGCGCCAGCGACTGGGATGCTGAGGCGGTCTACAGCGAGGGCGGGATCGTCAAGCACGAGGGCGGCCTGTACCGCTCGCTGGGCGACGGCAACGTGGGCAACGAACCCGGCGCTTCCTCGGCCTGGTGGCAGAAGATCGGCGACTTCGAGACGCTGGGCGAGGCCGTGGCCGCGCACGCCATCCAGCTGTCCGACCAGGCCACGCGCATCACGCACACCGAGGAGGGGCTGCAGGCGCAGTCCGAGCAGATCGACCTGCTGGCTTCGACGGTCACCACGGCCCAGCAGCAGGCGATCAACGCGGCGGTGCAGGAGGAGGCGGAGACGCTGGCCAGCGACATCGAGGCCGAAGCGCTCGCGCGGCAGGAGGTGGTGGCGAACATCACCAGCGCGAGCAGCAACAACCTGATCACCAACCCGACATTCGATCCGGTCGGATGGCGCTATGCGGCCGCACCGACCACCGCAGTCGACTATTTCGCACGCAGCGATGCAGGCGTCCCTGCCGGTGCGCCCTCGGCGCGCGTGATGCGCATCACAAAGAGCGTGGCGCAGGGCGTGTCGAGCGGCCGCGACATGCGCTTCGGTACCACGGCAGCAACGCTGGCCGAGGCGCGGCCCGGCGAGATCGTGGACTTCTCCGTTTCGGTTTGGGCGCCGACCGGCACAACGTCCAACGCTGTCCACGTGCAGATGTTCGCCGTCGATGCCGCGAACGCGTTGATCGCAGGCTCCCTCACAACCAGGTCATACAACGGTGCCGCTGGCGGCTGGCAGGTACTGTCGGGCGTCCTGACGCTCCCGGCGGGCGCTGTGGCCGTCGGCGGGCACTTTGCCATCGGCGATGCCGCCGCTGCAGCGCAGCCGATGTGGGTGGCCGAGCCAGATGTGCGCAAGCGCAGTGCGAGCGCGCTCGCGCTGGGTGCCAGCGTCGCCACCACCTCGCAGGCCGTTGCCACGCTCGAGGGCAAGGTCGCAGCGAGCTACACGGTCAGCGTGCAGGCTGGCAACCGGGTTGCAGGCATCCGGCTCGGAACCGACGGTGCGACGTCCGACTTCGTAGTGCTCAGCGACAAGTTCGCGTGGGCCTACCAGGCGACGAACGAGGTGAAGTACGGCATGGTGGCCGGCCTGGTCGGCGGTGTGCCGTCCTTCGGCTTCAACGCCAACATGTTCGTCGACGGCGTGGTGAAGGCCCGCATGATCGACGCCAACCAGGTCAACGCCACCCACGTCGCCAGCGACACGATGGAGACGCGGCACTTCAAGACGGTGACGCTGCAGGCGATGGCCGGCTACTTCGGCGTCAGCGGGAACATGCTGGCGAACTCGAAGTGGATGAACTTTTCAGGTTGGACGCCATCGGTCTGGAGCGGCTCGATGTGGTGGGGCCTTAACAACCCGAACCTCGGCATGGACTACCGGCCAGGCGGGGAGAACATGTACGCGATGTTCGAGCCGGTGTCCTTGGGAGCCAACCCGAACACCGTGAGCTATTTGTTGTCCGATTGGGTCGCCGTTGAAGGCGGGAAGCGGTACGAGGTTTCCGTCTATAGCGGGGCGCACCGATGCAAGGTGGACGTGTACGTCGAGTTCCAGGACGCGACCGGGGCATGGGTCGGCAATTCAGACCCCTGGCAGCCTTCGGCTTTCAACGACGAGCAGGGCAGCATGTACCGCACGCTCTCGGCCGCGAAGCGCATCTACAGCATCGGCACCGCCCCTGCCGCGGCGGCGAGAGGGCGAATGATCATCCGCAAGTGGGGCACCAAGGCCGCAGGCAACGACTCGTGGATGATGGTGACGATGCCCTACCTGGGTGTGGCCGGTCCCTACCAGACCCTGCCGAGCGAGTACTCGGTGGCCGGGCTGGGGACAAAGGTCACGCCTGAACTCATCACGACGCCCAGCCTAGAGGCGCTGTCTGCCGTGATCGGCCTGTTGCGCACCGCCAGCAGCGGCGAGCGCATGGAGGTCGGCTACGACCCGGCCAACCCGAGCAAGCAGAGCGTGCGCAGCTACGACTTCAACAACGTGATGCGCTTCCGCGGGGGCACGTTCTGATGGCGGCCGGCGTTCAGACCTTCGACGCGCAGGGAGTGCTGCAGCTGGACACGTCCAGCTTCGTGGGCCGCTTCGTGGCCATCGTCACCATCCCTGGCACCGAGACGGGCAGCATCAACGTGCCGGGCCTCGCCGGCGGCATCGGGTTCGCGGTGCCCTTCCCGGTCAACGCCCAGGCCGCTGGCCAGCACTTCGCCACGGCGCCGCAGTGCGGTTTCACCGGGAACACGCTGTCGTGGTACCGCCCCATCAATCCGTCGTGGCCGGCGCTGCAGCCCATGCGGCTCCTGGTGGGGGTTCGCTGATGGCCGCCGGCTTCCAGACCTTCCGCGACAACGGCGCCTTCCAGATCGATGGCGACACGCTCAGCATGGTGATGGTGCGCAAGGTCATCCTCACGCTGAGCACTGGGGCGGCGCCGAGCGGCAACCTGGCGCTGCTGTGGTCGAACAACCTTTCGCTCGGCCCGGGCGAGATCGTCGCGCTGCGGCCGTACCTGCCGGCCAACGTCGACGGCTCGCCCAACAGCGGCGATCCCTACGTCCAGATCAGCGGCCCAGGCAGCCGCTACGGCGGCTCCGATGGCGGCACGCAGGTGGAGTGCTATGTCTTCGCGGCCACGCCGTCCGTGGCCTCCACTGGCGCCGGCGTGCAGGTGTTCCGCAGCGACGGCTCGCTGGCCTACGACTCCGGCAACAAGCACCTGCATCCGGTGGCGCTGGTCGACGGGACTGGCGACTTCTACTACCAGGCCGGCCGCAGCTACGCCGCGGTCGCGTGCAACCGGCGCAACCTGCTGTCCGACCCGGGCGGCACGAATGCACGCACCGTCACTGGCTACAAAACGATGGTGACCGCGCTCTCTGGCGGCATCCGCGTGACCTACGGCGTCACCGACACCTTCGTGCAGATCGGCAACACCAATGTCGGAAACCTCGCGCCGCGCAGCGACCTGTCGCGGCACCTCATCGTCGACGTCACCAACTACTGACCATGGCCTTCCTTCTCGAAAAAACCAATCCCAACTTCTCGGTGTCGCGCGTGCACGGCGTGCTGCGGCTGGAGACGCAAAACGGCCACTTCGTGGCTGTGGTCAACAGCTACGCCACGCCCGAGGCCTTCGATGCCAACATGCTCAACTGGCAGGACAGCTACCAGCTGCCCCTGCAGGCCGACCCGACCGTGGCCGCCAACCCGCAGGCCTACCTCATCGGCCCCGAGGGACCGTTCGCCGGCGCCACGGTGCTCGAGGAGGCCACGCCGCTCGAGCGCCAGCAGTCGATCAAGTGGGCGGAGATCAAGGGCGAGCGCGACCGCAGGGAGACGGGCGGCTTCTCCTACCTCGGCAAGGTGATCGACAGCGACAGCCGCAGCGTGCAGCGCATTGCGCTGGCCGTCCAGTCCGCCCAGGCGGCAATTGCTGGCGGCGTGGCGTTCGCCATCAGCTGGACGTGCGCCGATGACAGCGTGCTCGAGCTCGATGCGCAGCAGATGCTGGGCATGACCGTTGCCCTGGCCGACCACGCGAACGCGTTGCACGTGGTCGCCCGCGGCCTGCGCGAGGTCATCTACGCCGAGGACGCCACGGCTGCCAGCGTGGCGGCCGTCGCCTGGCCCGTCGAGTAGTCCCTCAAGGTTTCCTGTTCAAGCCGCCCACCGAGGCGGCTTTTCTTTTGCCCGAAAGGCTCCCATGAAGAAGAAGTTGTCGGCCATGCTGGCCGCGGTCCTGGCGTTCCTCCTTCCACGTTCGGTGGAGGCGGAGGCGTCAGCTGCAGCTGCTGCGTCGAAAGGTATGTACACCGGCGCCGGTGTGTCGGTCGTCGGCGGCGCTGCGCTGTCAAGCGACATCGTCGGTTGGGCGGGCCTGGCCGTCGCTGTGGCGGGCTTCCTGCTGAACGCCTGGTTCAAGTGGGACGCACGACAGCGGGCCAAGCGCGAGCACGCCGCCCGCATGCAGCGAATCCTCGGCGGATTTCGCACCGACACGGACCTCGCGCAGCTGGGAGTGGACGATTGAGCGCCGTGCGCCTACCGAAGATCCCTGCAGCCGTGGCGCGCAAGGGAGCGATCCCTGCGGCGCTGCTGGCCGCCCTGGCCAGCCCGCTGGCCTACACCACGCTCGAGCGCTGGGAGGGCAACGTGCTACAGGTCTACTCGGACAACCTGGCGGGCGGGCTGCCCACCTGGTGCGCCGGCCAGACGCAGGGCCCTGCGCCTGGTCCGGTGGGCACCAGGCTGACCAGCGACTACTGCACCGAGGTCAACAAGGCCACGCTGCTCGAGTACGGCTTTGCGGTGCTGGGCTGTGTGTCATGGGACTACCTCACGGCCCGCCGGCTCATCGGGCTGACGATCTTCGCTGTCAACGTCGGCAAGGCGGGCGCATGCGGGTCGCAGGCAGTGCGGCAGATCAACGCCGGCAACGTGCTGGCCGGCTGCAACCTGATCGCCCGCACGCCGGATGGCCGGCCCAACTGGTCGACCGCCAACGGGGTCTATGTGCCGGGCCTTCAGAACCGCCGCCAGGGTGAGCGGGTGCTCTGCCGGGATGGGGCCTGACATGCCGAGCCTCGCCCTTGTCACGCATGGCGCAGTGGCGGTGCTGGCCGCTGCCTTGGTGTGGGGCTACACCGACGCCCGCCACGCGGCCGCTATCGGCGAGATCCGCGTGGCGCAGGCCGACGCGCAGCTGGCGACGGCCACCACGGCGCGCGCGAAACAGCGCGCCATCACCGACAAATACCTTGGAGCCTTGAATGCCGCCCGTGACCGTGAAGCGTTGCTGCGCGTTGAGCTTGACCAGCTGCGTTATGTTTCTGATGGGCTGCGCGACCAAGCCGCCGATGCAGGTCGACGTCTCGCCAGTGCTCCCCCCGCCGCCATCCTTGAGTACGCCACTGCCGTCAACGCCATATACGACGACTGCCGCGCAGCGTATGAGGGAATGGCAGCAAAGGCTACAGGCCACGCGGCTGATGTCCGAACCCACCGCGACGCCTGGCCGGTGAGCCCATGAGCCGCAGCAACTGCCTGATTTGGGCCGTCGCCCTCTACTGGCGCCGGCGCAAGAAGGGGGCCGCCGGCTACCTGGTGATGCGCCGCTCGCGCTGGGGGCGCTTCCCACACTTCCTTTACATGGAGCGGGGCCGGCTGTACAGCTACGTGCCGCGCGATCCGCGTGTCAAACGCTTGCCGCCGCCGGTGTTCCGGGGGCGGTCGAAGTTCGGGGACTTATAGGCAAGGCTGCTGTTTCGGTGAAATCAAGGTACATGACCTTAAATGACGATCGAGCTAGTAGCCCGGCAGCTTGACGATTTTTTGCCCCACTGTCCTTTTCAGAGCGACGAGATCAACATCATCACGCAAGTACTTCTTCAAGTGGTTGTACACCTTCTCGATTTCGGCTTGCTGTTTATCGACCGCTATCTGTCGAGACATCTCAACGATGTCCTCGTCGCTTAACTTGGATGCCTCGTCTCTCGCTTTGCGTGCAGCTATCGAAGCCTTAAGTTTCGCAAGGTCGGACACCCATGTAATTGACCGTTGCGATGTCGTATTGACTTTTTCGTCGACGGCCTTCGGCGCCCAGTCTGGAGTGCCAACTCGTGAAAATTGTTGTCCGATTAAAGATCCCAGTTTTGCCTGAAAAATATCAGAGATCTGCGCGAGCCGACCTTGCTGACACTTTTCATAATGGTCGACCTTAATCGGCATCATGATCGAAGTCATGATGCACATGTCCTCGGCGATCCTCCCTTGAGGCCAGCCCGGCATAAAAAAGTACCGAGGGTCGTTGTTGTTTACAAGCTTTCCTACGAATTGCTTGTATTTCTCTTTTGTAGAGTTAGACGCTAAGACCATATCAGCCTCGCCCACGAACTCAAACAGTCCTTTAAATTCTTTCTCGATAATTTTCCGAAGCGGTCGTACGGGCGCTAATACGATATACCGCGCCTTGGGTCGCCCGCCATGAGGATAGAGATCACAGGACTGGGTAATTATCGCAAAGAGTTCGTTCTCCTCTTTGTCGAAGTGATAGCGGTGATATTCAGACAAAGGGCCTGAAACAGCCGGTGACTCTCTTGAAAGCAGATCTCCCTGCTGCAAAATGTCGGAAACACCTTTTTTGTAGAAGGTGTCAGGCGTGGTGAAATCTGCAATCTCACCGGAGCTTGCTGCCTCCAACACTTTAGTGTCAGATTGCCGTGTCTTTATTTGCTCGGAAGTAACCCAAGCGAACCGCTTCGTTAAGTCGCTCTTGCCGATCCTGCTTGTCCAAAACCGGCGGTTTCAGCACAACATCGACGGATTTTTCGGAAGAGGGCAATCTAACCTTCACTGAGGATTTGCTGCGCGGACCTGAGCCGGTTGTCACCCCCGCAACAGACTCGGAAGTGGGAGGCCTAGCAATAGCCCATTTAGCGGGAGATGGCTCTGAGTGGCCGCAGAGAAATTTGGAGTGGGGGAGTGCCGTTGAATCATGGACAAAAACTCCGGTTCTTGCGCTTGAGTTGACAACGTACTTAACCGACATTAACTTCTCCTTCGATCTTCTGTGCAACCGTCTGGGATAGTCGAGCAAGATCCGAGAACAAGTCGCCGTCCCTTAAACGAGAACTTGCCTTCTCTGCACTGTCTGTGTTGAAGTGATGGTTAAATGAAACTTCAGTGCGGGTTCCGTTCCTTGCGCATCTCACGTTCAGAAGGTGCGACTCGAACGGCAAAATAGCTGACCACGCTTGCTCCTGTATTGGGCTGCGAAGTTCAAGGTCCTCAAATAAATTCGCTTGACCTTCAAATATCTCGCTCAGACGATCTGAAGGCGAAGTAATGCTGAAAACCTGATTGAAGCCGAATGCAGATACAGGCGTATGCCGAAGCTGTTCTAAGATCCCGCACGCCGCCTCACGCGTTCTTCTACTGCTGTCCTGGTTGGTCGCATCGAAATAAAACGTAAGGCTATTGAAAGCTACTTGAAGATCGAGTCCTTCAAACCGGAATCGCTGAGGTTGCTCAGGCACAGCCACAGTTGCCGGGAGCTGAATCTCAACTTGGAACTCAAATCTCGGGTCATAGTGCCACACTTCGCGGGCTATCCAGCTGGGCGACAGAATTGCAGGGTTCCAGGCGCCTGCGATGACCAGTGTGGTCTTGTCGGTCTCAAGTTGCATGTGTATGCGCAGTTGACAACGACGCTTCTGGAGGAAGAGTCGCTAAGAAAACTTGCATTGTGGGGCAATGCTGCGGTCAAAGCACACGTGGCCACAAAAAACACCAGACGCGCCAAGTGAGTCGAAAGTGAGTCGCAGGCTATCGAACTCCCTCTCAATCCTCCCATTGAACTACGAGGAGGCGCGGGCGCGCATTGTAGGGGCCCGCAGAGTGGCGACTGATCAGTCGTAGCTGAGCGTGTAGATCAGGTCCACACCGCTCTTGAGACCGGCCTGGCCGCGCAGCGCCAGGTTGCGCGTGAGGTCGTAGAAGATGTACAGGGTTCCCAGGCTTCCGGCGAGGCTGGCCTCGTAGGTCACGTAGATCTGGTCGGTCAGCCGCTTGCCCAGCGTCAGCGCCGACTTGCTGGCGTCTTCTCCGGTGGTCGCACCCTTGAAGCCGATCTCGTCCAGGCCGAAACGGCTGGCGAAGTTACCACCACCACCCTTGGGACCGAAGCCGCCCAGCAGCGCCAGTGCGGCCTGTTGCATGACGGCGGCCTCGGCGCCGCCGCCGGCCGTGGAGCGGCCCAGCAGCATCCACGACAGCGTCTCGGCGTCTGTCAGCTGCGGCGAGGAGTACAGCGCCACGCGCGGCGACTGGGCCGTGCCCGTGATCTGCACGCCGGCCTTTTGCTCCAGGTTGGGCCGGATCGCGAGGATGTTGAGCGAGGGGTTGTCATAAGGGCCGTTGAAGTTGGCCACGCCCGATTCCACGTCCAGCTGCTGGCCATAGGCGCGGTAGCGTCCGTTCACGGTCTGGATCTGGCCCGTCACACGGGGCTGTCCACCACTGTTGGCGTTGGCCACGATGTCGATCCTGCCGCCCAGGCGCGTGGTCAGGCCGTGGCCCTGGACCGCAAAGTCGCGCCCCATGTCCAGGCTCACGGCGATGTCCGGTGGCTTGGCGGGCTGGGCCTTGGCCTGCTTGGCGGCTGCGGCGTCGGCGCTGGCCTTCTCGCGCGCCTCACGCCCGCGGGCTTCGGCGTCGATCGCGGCCGAGCGCACGCTGACATCGCTGCCCAGCGTGGGCGCGGTCTCGTCGGGCAGGATGACCACGCCGCGGTCGGTCGTGAGCGCGCCGCGCACACGGATCTGGCCCTGGTCCATGCCGGCCTGCAATTGGCCCGAAACCGTGACCTGGCGGTCGCTGCGCACCAGCACGCGCAGGCTGCGCAGCTGGGCGTTCAGGTCCATCGCGATGCCGGACCGGTCGGCGGCTGCGGGATCCCATTGCACATTGCCCGACAGGCGCAGCTCGCCGCCGTCGCGCGCTGCCTCGCTGCTGACCGTGCTGAGGTTGCCGGCCGGACCGGCGATGCGCACGCGGCTGGCGGCGCCGCCCTTGAGGGTCAGCTCGTCCAGCGTCAGGCGGTTGCCCTGCAGCCGTGCGCGCAGCCGGCCGTCCTTGAGTTCCACGCCCTCCACTGCTGCGCGCACGGCCAGACCGTCGGCCGACAGCGTGCCGTTCCACTGCGGCGCGCTGCGCGTGCCGGCCAGTGCAGCGTCGGCGGCCAGCGTGCCGTCGATGCGCCAGGCCGGCGGCGCGAACATGGACCACACGCCCACGTTGGGCACGCGCGCCGTGATCCGTCCGGACAACGGTGCGTCCTCGGGCCAGGCGAAGCCGCCGCCGGCTGCGGCGATGCGCGTGCGCACGTCGGCCTGCGCCTCGCCGGCGCGCGTGCTGTTCCAGAACAGCTGGGCGCGCACGTCCTCGCCCTGCGCGTCGACCGTGAGATCGGCGCGCTGGATGCCGGCCGGCGTGGCCGGCGCATCGGCCGGTCGGCCGTTGTCGATGGTGGTTTCGCGCAGCGTGCCGGTGCCCTCGGTGTGGATGCGCCGGACCAGCGCGCCCTCGCCGGCGCGCACGAGCAGGTCGCCACTGCGCCGCACCAGCCTGGCGCTGGCGCGCAAGGGGCCGGTGGTGTCGATTGCCCAGTCGCCGTCGAACACCAGGTCGCCACCGATGCCGCTTTGCGCCATCTGGGGCGCCAGGGCCTCGGCCCAGGCCATGGACAAGCCCCGCACGCGGCCGCTGCCGCGCAACTGCCAGGCCGGCGTGGGCGCGCCCGCGGTCTGCGCCAGCAGCAGTGGCTGCCATTGCAGCTGCAGGGCGTCCGGGCCGGGGCCTCGCAACGTGGCACTGCTGCCCGACGCATCGATCTGCCAGAGCGGCGACGCGCCCCGCCGCACAACGGCCGTCAACGGCTGCTGCAGCGCCAGCTGCCAGGGCTGTTGTTCGGTGCCGCCTGTAACGCCGCTGGCCGACGCCTGCAGTTCGCTGACGGCCAGGCGCCATTGCTCGCGCCCCGCGATGCCGCCGCTGGCGCGCGCGTGCAGGCGCACCTGCTGCGGACCCATGGCAGCGCGGCCGTCCACGGTCAGCTGCGCATCGGCAGGGCTGCCGGACAACTTCGCCGCGACGTCGCGCAGCGCGAAGGACTGCGGCGTGGCAGGGTCGGCACCGGGCAGCTGCAGATCCAGCCGCGGCGCCGCCAGCGCCACTTCGAGGGCCAGGCCGCGCTGCACGGTGGAGGGCTGCGCGAGCTGCTGCTGCAGCTGGGCCCAGCCACCCTGCCAGCGCAGGTCCAGCTGCGCATTGCCAGCCACCGACGCACCCGCGAAGGCCTGCTGCAGCCCGGGCAGGCTGGAAAGCCAGCGCTGCAGGGCCGCGGCATCGCGCAGGTCTACGCGCGCCTGGGCTTGCCCGCGCGTGGCGGCGATGTCGCCTTCGAGCCGGGCCTGCAGGCCGGGGGCCTGCAGGTCGAGCTTGCCGGCGCCAGCCCGCGTGTCCAGTTGCGCACGCAATTGGCCCGCCACGCGCGCCGAGCCGGCATCGACGCGCAACGCGTCGAGCTCCAGTTGTTGCGTGGCGATGCGGTACAGACCGCGCGCCTGCAGCAGGTCGAGCCGCGGCGCGGTCGGTGCGCGGGCGCCGGCTGCGGCGGCTTGCAGGCCGGCATCGAAGCGGATCACGGCGTCTTGCTGGTCGGCCTTGGCCGTGCCCGAGACGGGCGTGGCGTCGAGCGCGGAGTGCAGCAGCGCGGGCTGGATGCCGTCGATGCGGGCTTCGGCTTGCCAGCGCAGCGGCTGCGGGCTGTAGCGGGCCTGCAGCGCGATGCGGCCTTTGCCGAGTTCGAGTTCGGCTTGGGGCACGGTCCAGTCCTGGCCGTCCAGGCGGGCCGTAGCCTGCACGCCGGCCAGTGGCAGGCGTTGCTTGTCCCAGGGCCCGGGCAAGGCATTGCGCGCCTGCAGTTCGGCCTGCCAGGCCGTGGGAGCGCCCGGTGTGGCGGTCGCCACGGGGCCGGCGCGCAGCGTTCCGGACAAGTCGGTGCGTGGCGCGCTGGGCACGAAGCGCGCAGCGTCGATGCGCTCGAAATCCGCCAGTGCGCGCAGCACCGGCTGGCGTTGCCAGGGCGCGATGTCGGCGTCCAAGGTGGCGCGCATGCCTTTCTCGCCGTCGACCGGCGCCACCTGGCCCGTGATCTTGAGCTGCCCGTCGGGCTGGGCGAGTTGCCCGCGCACCGCGACCTCGGCCTGCACCGTGAGCGGCGTGCTGCCCTCCACCATGGGTGCGCGCACCGCGCCGCGCAATTGCGCATCGAGCGCCATCGGCGCGGCGCCCTGCAGCGCGACCTGGCCCTGGTAGCGGCCGTCGGCCACCTCCACGCTGTCGAGATTGAGCTGGTGGCTGCCGCCCGCGTAGCGGTAGTGGCCGGCCAGCGCCTGCACCGTGAGCGTGGGGGCGGCGGGGTCGGCGCCGTAGGCGATCTCCCGCACGTCGAACGGCAGCTCGATGTCGACCGGCAGCGTCAGCTGCTGCAGCGGCTCGGCCGGCGGTTGATCGGGCTGCGACGCACCGGGCACGAGTTGCAGCTTGCCGATCTGCAATTGGTCGATCTGCACGCGACGCGACAGCAGCGGCCGCAGCTGCCAGCGCAACTGCAGATCGCTCACTTCGACGGCCATGGCCGGGCCCTGCCAGCGCAGCCAGGCGATGCGACCGCCCTGGCGCAGCGCGCCCTCGGCGTCGCGCG
Source organism: Variovorax boronicumulans (assembly GCF_007677875.1). GTDB lineage: Bacteria > Pseudomonadota > Gammaproteobacteria > Burkholderiales > Burkholderiaceae_C > Pseudorhodoferax > Pseudorhodoferax boronicumulans_A. The sequence goes on from NZ_VEDO01000001.1 coordinate 131,194, forward strand.
TCTGCAGCGTCTGGCCGGCCGGCAGGTAGCGGCCGGCGAACGCGAGCACCGTGGGCAGCGACTGCGGCTGGCCGCTCCACCACCAGCCGTAGGCGCCGAGCGCGACGAGCGCCGTGCCCAAGCCGGCCGCCGTCCAGCCAAGGGCGCGCAGCAGGCGCCGGCGCGGACGCGGCGGCGTGGGGGAGGGCGGGGGCGCGGACGACGCCATCAGAACGTGAACCCCAGCCGCAGGTGGATGCTGATGCCGCCCTCGCCGAAGCCGTGGGCGATGTCGGCCTGCACCAGCCCGACCGGGCTGTACCAGCGCATGCCGCCGCCGGCGCCGACCTTGTACTGGAAGTCGGCCGCGCGGTCGGCCACCGAGCCGGTGTCGACGAAGGCCACGGCCTCGAAGTCGGTCAGCGTGCCGTTCCAGACGATGGGGTGCTGCAGCTCCACGCTGCCGACCGCCATGTAGCGGCCTGCGACCGTGGTGTCGTTGACGTAGCTTGCACCGATCTTGCGGTAGCCGAAGCCGCGCACCGTGGTGTCGCCACCGGTCAGGAACAACTGGGTGGAGGGGATTTGCGCCGCGTCGGGCGCGACCACCGCACCGGCTTCGGCACGCAGCTGCAGGCGGGCACGGCGTGCGCGCGACTCGGCCTCCGTGGCGCCGCCCGCGCGCACCTGGTACAGCGGCACGTAGCCCAGCCAGCGCGCCACCGTGCGCGTGTAGGGGTACTGGCCGCCCAGCAGTGTGGTGCCGACACCGGCCTCAATCTGCAGGCCCTGGCCGCGCCGCGGCCGGCTGTTGTTGTCGAAGTAGCGGCCCGTCCAGCCCCAGTTCAGGCTCACGGTGGAGGCCGGCGGCGGCGCGTCGGCGCCGGAACTGCGCGCGTAGTCGTACTGCGCGAAGTAGCTGCGGTCGATGTGGTCGGTGGACTTGCTGCGACCGTAACGCAGGCTGCCCGAGAGCACATCGAAGCTGCCCGAGCGCTCGCGTTGCACCAACCCGCTGCCGAACCAGCGCCACAGCCGCGCATCCAGCAGGCCGAACAGCGAGGTGCCCAGCGACTGGTTCTCGTTGTCCAGAGACAGGCGCGACACGGCGCGCCAATCCAGCAGCGGGATCTTGTTGTGGATGTGGTCGACCGACAGGCGCGGCCCGCTGTCGGTGGTGTAGCCCACCCCGAATACGAGCTTTTGCAGCGGCGCCTCGCGCACCTGGGCGATCACGGGCACGTTCTGGGGATCGGTGCCCTCGGTGTCCAGTGTCAGGAACACCGATTCGTAGAAGCCGCTAGAGGCCAGCCGCGCCTGCGTGTCCAGGAGCTTCTGCTGGTCGTACTCCTGCCCCGTGGGCAGTTGCGCGATGCGCACCGCGTTGAGCGGGCTGTAGCGTTCGCTGCCGCGGATCTGCAGGTCGCCGAAGCGGTAGGCCGGGCCGGAGTCGAACTGCACGCCCAGGTCTGCCAGTTGCCGGTCGGCATCGACCTGGGCACGGCTGTCTGCGATGCGGCCCAGCGGGTAGCGCCGCGCCGTGAGCTGGCGCTGGGCGGCGCTCTTGGCCCCGTCCCAGCCGGACTGGGTGAATTCGGCGCCGCTGCGCAGCGACCAGCTGCGCTCGATGGCCTGGCGACGGCGTTCGGCCTGCGGGTTCTCGGCAGCGATGGCGCCGTTGAAGTCCAGCTTGACCTCGCCGACGCGCGTGATGGGGCCGGGCTCGACCGTGATGAGGATGGCATGGTCCGCGCGCTCGCCGCCCGGCGTGTCCTGCAGCTCCAGCGTCAGCGTCGGCGTGAAGTAGCCCAGCGTGCCCAGCAACTGGCGCGCGTTGGGCTCGGCTGCGGCCATCAGGCGCGAGATCTCGGCCAGGGACAGGTCGTCGAGCCGGCGGTAGCGCTGCAGATCCAGGTGGGTCTCGAGCAGTTCGCGTGCGGGGTCGGGGCCACGCACCTCGACCGTGAAGTTGTCGCGACGGCCGTCGCGCTCGGCCTTGTCCGCGTCCCTGGCGGCGGCCTCGCTGGGCATGACCTGTGTGCCGTCGGCTCCGCTGGCGTTGGCCGGTGTCGGTTCCGAGGCGGGGCGGAGCAGGCCGCATCCCGGAAGCACCAGAACCGCCACCAACAAAAACGCCGGCCACGAGGCCGGCGCACGCTTCGCCACCGCCAACAACATCAAATCATTTTGACAGCAGGCGCATGGCTTCCTCGAGCCCTTTGAGCGTCAAGGGATACATCCTGTTGCCCATGAGCTGCTGGATCACGCTGATGCTCTGGCGGTATTGCCACACGCCCTGGGGCTCGGGATTGATCCACGCGAACTTGGGAAACGCGTGCGTGAGGCGCTGCAACCACTCGGCGCCGGGCTCTTCGTTGTTGTATTCCACGCTGCCGCCAGGTTGCAAGATTTCGTAAGGACTCATGGTCGCGTCGCCGACGAAGATGAGTTTGTAGTCCTTGTTGTACTTGCGGATGATGTCCCAGGTCGGAAACTTCTCAGAGAAGCGCCGCCGGTTGTTCTTCCACATGAAGTCGTAGACGCAGTTGTGGAAGTAATAGAACTCCAGGTGCTTGAACTCGGTCTTGGTGGCCGAGAACAGTTCCTCCACCCGCGCGATGTGCTCGTCCATGGTGCCACCCACGTCCATGAGCAGCAGCACCTTCACGTTGTTGTGGCGCTCGGGCACCATCTTGATGTCCAGGTAGCCGGCGTTGGCAGCTGTAGAACGGATGGTGTCGTCCAGGTCCAGCTCTTCGGCCAGGCCCTCACGCGCGAACTTGCGCAGCCGGCGCAGCGCCACCTTGATGTTGCGCGTGCCCAGTTCCTGGCTGTCGTCGTAGTCCTTGTAGGCGCGCTGGTCCCAGACCTTCACGGCACTCTTGTTGCGGCCCTTCTCCTGGCCGATGCGGATGCCCTGCGGGTTGAATCCGTTGGCGCCGAAGGGCGAGGTGCCGCCCGTGCCGATCCACTTGCTGCCGCCCTCGTGGCGCTCCTTCTGCTCCTCGAAGCGCTTCTTGAGCGTCTCCATGAGCTCGTCCCAGCCCATCTTCTCGATCTTGGCCTTCTCCTCGGGGGAGAGTTCGAGCTCGAGGTTCTTGCGCAGCCACTCGAGCGGGATGTCCTTGGTGAAGTCGGCCAGCATCTCCACGCCCTTGAAATAGGCGGCGAAGGCGCGGTCGAACTTGTCGTAGTGCTTCTCGTCCTTCACCAGCGCGGTGCGCGACAGGTAGTAGAAGTCGTCGATCGCGTAGGCGCCGTCGGGGCTGGCAGGGCCCACCACACCCTGCTTGACGGCGTCGAGCAGCATCAGGTATTCCTTGACCGAGACCGGCAGCTTGGCCGAGCGCAGGGTGTAGAAGAAGTCGATCAGCATGCCTAGGCTCCTCGCCGGGTGACGCGCGCGCTCAGCGGTTGTTCCGCTGCATGAACACCAGCTTTTCGAACAGCGTCACGTCCTGTTCGTTCTTGAGCAGCGCGCCCACCAGCGGCGGCACGGCGACCTTGTCGTCCTTGCTCTGCAGCGCCTCGGCTGGAATGTCCTCTGCCACCAGCAGCTTGAGCCAGTCCAGCAGTTCGGAGGTGGAGGGCTTCTTCTTGAGGCCGGGCAGGTTGCGCACATCGTAGAAGGTCTTCATCGCCGCGGTGAGCAGCTCCTTCTTGAGGCCCGGGAAATGCACGTCCACGATCTGCTGCATGGTCGCCGCATCGGGGAACTTGATGTAATGGAAAAAGCAGCGGCGCAGAAATGCGTCGGGCAATTCCTTTTCGTTGTTCGAGGTGATGAATACCAGCGGCCGGTGCTTGGCGCGGATCAGTTCGCGGGTTTCATAGCAATAGAACTCCATCCGGTCGAGTTCGCGCAGCAGGTCGTTCGGAAACTCGATGTCGGCCTTGTCGATTTCGTCGATCAAGAGCGCCACGGGCTGTTCGGCCGTAAAGGCCTGCCACAGCACACCCTTGACGATGTAGTTGTGGATGTCCTTCACGCGCTCTCCGCCGTCCACGTCCGCCAACTGCGAATCGCGCAGGCGGCTCACCGCGTCGTACTCGTACAGGCCTTGCTGCGCCTTGGTGGTCGACTTGATATGCCACTGCAGCAGCGGCAGGTTCAAGGCGCTGGCTACCTCCTCGGCCAACATGGTCTTGCCCGTGCCGGGCTCGCCCTTGACCAGCAGCGGACGCTTGAGCGTGGCGGCTGCATTCACTGCCAGCATCAGATCTTGCGTGGCAACGTAGTTGTTCGAGCCTTGGAATTTCATGGAGTCTGGAGGGGGGAGATTGGGAGACGTGCCGGCTATACTCGATTGCTGCATCCGGCCTGATTTCACTAGAGATTGTGCGCGCAAAATGAATAAATTGAAGACCACGGTGTTTGCATTGGCTGTCGCATCGGCGACGGCTTTGGGCCTTCCCGCGATGGCCCAGCAAATCAAAGGAGACCCCAAAGCAGGCTTGGGCAAAGCCGACATGTGCATCGGTTGCCACGGCATCGTCGGCTACCAGACCGCCTTTCCCGAGGTCTACAAGGTGCCCAAGATTTCGGGCCAGGGCGCTCCCTACATTGCGGCGGCGCTCAACGCCTACAAGACCGGCGACCGCCGTCATCCGACCATGCGCGGCATCGCCGAGTCGCTGACGGACCAGGACATCGCCGACCTCGCGGCCTTCTACAGCACCCATGTCGAAGACGCGCCCACGCCGCCCGAGCAGGCCAAAGAGCCCAGTGCCCAGGTGGCCGCGCTGCTGCAAAAGGGCGCCTGCGTGTCCTGCCATGGCGCCAACTTCGCCAAGCCCATCGACGGCAGCTATCCCAAGATCGCCGGTCAGCACGCCGATTACCTGTTCGTCGCGCTGAAGGCTTACAAGACCGGCGCCAGCACCGGCCTGGTCGGTCGCTCCAATGGCGTGATGGCGCCGCTGGCCAAGCAGTTCTCCAACGCCGAGCTCAAGTCCATCGCGAACTACCTGGCCAGCCTGGAAGGCGGCTTGCAGGTGGTGCCCGAGTCGCGCTTTCGCACCTCGCAGAAGTAAGGCGACCGCCGCTCGGACGAAGCCCGCTGCCAGCGGGCTTTTTCATGTCAATCCTGCGTGGCGCGGCGCTGCACGCAATCGATGTAGGCCTGGCCGTCGGGTGGCCGACCGGCGCGCTGGCTCTCCCACATCATGCGGCCCAGGCATTCCATGACCTCGTGGTGCGCGTCGTGCAGCGACTGGCGCCGACGCTCCAGCAGCTCCACGGCCTGGCGGATGCCGCGTGGCTGGTCGATCGAGCACTGCTCGCTGATCGACAGATGCATGGACAGGTGCAGGAACGGGTTCTGCTGCCCATCCTGGCCGTCGTAGACGCGGGCCACGGCCGCGTCCGCATCCAGCAGGTCGGCGTGGTATTCGGGATGCTCGGCGATCCACTGGCTGGCCAGGGTCTCGATGGCCTCCATGGGCTGGCCGGCGAGGGCCTTGGCGTGCGCGCCGCAGAAGAAGCGGCGCACGTCCGCTTGCGAGGGATTGAACATGCGGCCGAGCCTAGCATGCAGCTTCGGACAGCTGCAGGCCTTCCTAGAATGACCAGAGAGGCCCCTCATACGCGCTGGCGCGGCGCCATCCCGTCGACCATCAAAAAGGAAGAACAGCATGCCCACCCCCTCGTTTCGCCACACTGCGCTGGCCGCTCTGCTGGCGCTGTCCGCGGGCTGCGTCTCGGCGCAGACGCAGCAGCAGGTCGCGCCGCTCGTCAACGGCATGTACGGCGCATTGGAAGCGCTCTACAAGGACCTGCACGCCCATCCGGAGCTCGCCTTCCAGGAGGTGCGCACGGCCGCGAAGATGGCCGACGAGATGCGCCAGCTCGGCTTCGAGGTGACGGAGAAGGTCGGCGGCACCGGCGTGGTGGCGCTGCTGCGCAACGGTGCCGGCCCCACGGTGCTGGTGCGCACCGAACTGGACGCGCTGCCGATGGAGGAGAAGACCGGCCTGCCGTACGCCAGCAAGGCCAAGGCGCAGTACGCGGGCCGCGAGACCTTCGTCGCGCACAGTTGCGCGCACGACCTGCACATGGCCAGCTGGGTCGGCGCGGCGCGCACGCTGGTTGCGCTCAAGAGCCAGTGGAAGGGCACGCTGATGTTCGTCGCCCAGCCTGCCGAGGAAACCGTCTCGGGCGCCAAGGCCATGCTGGCCGACGGCCTGTTCACGCGCTTTCCCAAACCCGACTTCGCGTTCGCGTTGCACAGCTCGCCCTCGCCCTACGGCTTCGTCGGCTACCGGGCCGGGCCGACCAGCTCGAACTCCGACGCGCTGGAGATCACCTTCAAGGGCCGCGGCGGCCATGGCTCGGCGCCCGACAAGACCATCGACCCGATCACGATCGCGGCGCGCTTCATCACCGACGTGCAGACCGTGGTCAGCCGCGAGAAGGACCCGGCCGAGTTCGGCGTGGTGACCATCGGCGCGGTGCAGGGTGGCACGGTGGGCAACATCATTCCGGACACCGTGGTGTTGCGTGGCACCATCCGCTCGTACCAGCCGCAGGTGCGCGAGAAGCTGCTGGCCGGCATCCGCCGCACGGCGCTGGCGGCCGCGGCCATGGGCGGCGCGCCCGAGCCGCAGGTGGAGCTCGTGCCCGGCGGCGCGGCCATCGTCAACGACGCCAGGGTGGTCGAGCGCACGACGGCCGCGCTCAAGGCCGCGCTGCCCGGTGCGCAGATCGCGCAGGTGCCTCCGATCACGGCCAGCGAGGACTTCTCGGAGTTCCTCAACGCAGGCGTGCCCGGCATGATGTTCTTCGTCGGCGTATCAAAGCCCGAGGACGTGGCCGCCGCCATGAAGCCGGGCGGCAAGCCGCTGCCGTTCAACCACTCCCCCTTCTTCGCGCCCGTGCCCGAGCCGTCCATCAAGACCGGTGTACAGGCCATGAGCGTGGCCGTGCTGACGGCCCTCGGCGCGCCGTAGGTTTCAGCGCGCGGGGGCTGCGGTCTCCAGCGGCGTGGTGACGGGCTGGGTCTGTGCCGCCGGCTCTGGCACGGCGGTGGCGGGCGCCGTGACAGGCTCGGCCGGTGACGCCGCCGCAGCAGGTGCCGTCGCCACCTGCTCTTCCTGTTTGAGGTAGGCGCAGGCCGCTCGGTGCATGGCTTCCTCGGGGTCGCCGGGCACGATGGCGACGAAGTTGGGCGATTCGCGTTCGCTGACGAGCACCCGGCCCTGGCCCATGGGACCTTCGTAGTAGCGCCGCGCGATCACGCGCATGCTGAAGTCCTTGCAGTCGAACTCCAGCCATTGCTTAAACGAGCGCACCTCGTACAGCCCCCAGCGGTGAGGCACCGCATAGTCCACCAGGAACCACGATTGGCGCGGGTTGGGCAGGAAGGTCCCGACGAACGCGTTGTGACGTGAGCGCTCGGTGCCGGGCTCCTGGTAGACGGTCATCCCGCTGCTGGCGGGCAGCGGCAGCTCGGTCCATTCGGCCGCGGTGGCGCAGGCACAGGCAAGCAACAGGGGAATCGGCAGAAAGCGCATGGTCCCCGGGCTTATCGGCGCGCGCGGCGCAGTCTTGAGTCAGGCGCCGCCGCCCAGCTCCTTGAGCAGCGCCGCGGCGCGGTCCACGCGCACATCGCCCTCGGCCACCATGCGTGCGGCGATCGCATCGACCTGCGCGCGCGAGGCGCCGGCGACGAGCGCGATGTTGCGCGCGTGCAGGGCCATGTGGCCGCGCTGGATCCCTTCCGTGGCCAGCGCGCGCAGGGCGCCCAGGTTCTGCGCGAGCCCCACGGCCACGGTGATTTCGGCCAGCTCCTGGGCCGACTGCACGCCCATGATCTTGAGCGCCAGCCGCGCCAGCGGATGGGTCTTGGTCGCCCCGCCCACGAGGCCCAGCGGCATGGGCATTTCGATGCTGCCCACCAGGCGGCCGGCGGCGTCCTTCTCCCAGCAGGTCAGCGAGGTGTAGCGGCCGCTGCGGGCGGCGTAGGCATGGGCACCGGCTTCCACGGCGCGCCAGTCGTTGCCGGTGGCCACCACCACGGGGTCGATGCCGTTCATGATGCCCTTGTTGTGCGTGGCCGCGCGGTAGGGGTCGACGGCGGCGAACACGTAGGCATCCAGGATGCCCTCGACGATGTCCTCGCCGCGGCGCTCGGACGTGGCCAGCGTTTCAGGCGACAACACCATGCGCGCGCGCGCCAGCCGCAGGTCGGCCAGGTTGGACAGGATGCGCAGCCGCACCCGCCCGCCCGTGATCTGCTCGACCTGGGGCGCCACGGCCTCGGCCATGGTGTTGACGGTGTTGGCGCCCATGGCGTCGCGCACGTCCACGATCAGGTGCAGCACCAGCATGGGGCCGCGTGGCGTGTCGGGGAAGACCTGGACCTCGATGTCGCGGCAACCGCCGCCCAGGCCGGTCAGCACCTTGTCGCGCGCATTGGCCGTGGCCAGGATCTCCGCGCGGCGGCGCAGCAGGGCCTGGCGCGCGCCCTGCGGGTCGCTGAGGCCCAGCACCTGCACCTGCGCGCGCATGAGCGGCAGGCTGCTGGAGGTCTCGAAGCCACCGCCCTCGCGCGCCAGCTTGGCCATGAACGAGGCCGCGGCTACGACGGAGGGTTCCTCCACGGCCATGGGCACCAGCACGTCGCGGCCGTTGATCTGGAAGTTGCCGGCCACGGCCAGCGGCAGCTCGAAGCGGCCGATCACGTTCTCGATCATGCCGTCGGCCAGCTCCAGGCGCAGCGCGCCGGGCTGCTCGAGCAGCGCGCGCTCCTCGGCGCTGAGCCCGGTGGCCTGGGCGATGTGGTCCAGCCGCTGCGCCGGGCTCAGCGCGCGGAAGTTCGGAAGGCGCGAGTCGCTGCCCATGGGTGTCTCCGGTGGTGTGTCGATGCCGCGGCATTCTGGGGCGGCTGTACCCGGGCGCACAGGTACAGTTCGCCGGAACAGCTGCGCCCATGCCGCCCACCGAAACCATCTTCGTTCAACTGGCCGACACGCTGGAGCGCCAGATCCTCGACGGCGCCTTCCGTGCCGGCGACAAGCTGCCCTCGCTGCGCGCGCTGGCAGGCCAGCGCGGGCTGGGCAAGAACACCGTGGTGGCGGCCTTCGAGTTGCTGGTCGCGCGCGGCCTGGTCGAGCCGCGCCGCGGCGCCGGCTTTTTCGTCAAGGCGCCCGCACGGGCCGCGGTGCCGACCGAGGACGAAGCCGGCTCGCTGGGCCGCGCCATGGGCATCGTCTGGCTCATGCGCAACCAGCTGCGCGAGGAGCCGGGCCAGCTCAACGTGGGCGATGGCTTCCCGCCGGTCGAATGGCTGGCCGGCGCCCGGCTCGACCGGCACCACCACAAAGTCGCGCGCGGCGGCCTGGGCACCTTGTTCCGCTACGGCAACCGCTTCGGCTACGAGCCGTTGCGCCAGCGCCTGGTGCGCCGGCTGGCGGACTTCGGCATCGCGGCCGGTACGCGGCAGACCGTGCTCACGCACGGCGCCAACGAGGCCCTGGACATCATCGTGCGCTACTTCGTCCCGCCCGGCGCCGTCGTGCTGGCCGACGACCCAGGCTACTACCCGCTGTTCGGCAAGCTGCACCTGGCCGGCGCGCGCACGGTGGGCGTGCCGCGCACGCCCCACGGCCCCGACCCGCAGGCGCTGGAGCAGTTGCTGCTGCGGCATCGGCCGCGCGTGTTCTTCACCCAGTCGCTGGCGCACAACCCGACCGGCTCGGATCTGGCGCCCGCGGTGGCGCAGCGCGTGCTCGCGCTGGCGCGCCAGCACAACCTCTTCATCGTCGAGAACGATCCGCTGGCCGACTTCAAGCCGCCGCAATCCACGCGGCTCGCGGCGCTGGACGGGCTGGAACGCACGCTCTATGTGGGCAGCTTCTCCAAGTCGCTGTCGGCCGCGCTGCGCGTGGGTTTCATCGCCTGCAGCGCCGATCTGGCCAGCGACCTGGCGGACCTCAAGGCCCTGGTGCACGTGAGCAGCTCGGAGTACTGCGAGCGCACGGTGGAGACGCTGCTGGGCGAGCGCCAGTACCTGGCCCACCTGGCCCATCTGCGCCGGCGCGTCGCCGAGGCCACGGCGCGCGCACAGGCGCTGCTTGAGGGCCTGGGGGCCGAGCTGTTCGCACAGACGCCGGCCTCGCTGTTCCTCTGGGCGCGCCTGCCCGGCGTGCCGGATGCGCTGGCACTGGCCGAGGCTCTGCTGGAACGCCAGGTCATGATGGCGCCGGGCCGCATCTTCAGCGTCGATCCGGAGGCGGTGTCGCCGTGGTCGCGCTTCAACGTGGGGACGGTGCTGGACCCGCGCTTCGCGCCCGCGCTGCGGGCGGTGCTGCGCCAGCTCAACGCCGCTTCTTGAGTGCGCGCAGGTCCAGCATGCCCGGCACGGTGCGCGGATCGACACCGGCAGGAAACAGGCTGTGCTTCTGGATCTTCTGCGTGGCCGTGGTCGGGATCGCGTCGGCGAACCAGACCCAGCCCGGTGCCTTGTAGTAGGCCAGCTGAGCGTTGCAATGGTCGAACAGCGCGCGTGCCGTGGCTTCGCTGCGCTCCACGCCGGATCGGAGCACCACGCAGGCCAGTACCTCTTCCTCGCGCACCTCGTCGGGCACGGCCATCACGGCCACCTGTTCTACCGAAGTGTGCGTAAGCAACATGGCCTCGACCTCGGCCGCGGCGATGTTCTCGCCCGAGCGGCGCACGATGTTCTTGCGCCGGTCCACGAAGTGCAGCATGCCCGTGGCGTCGCGCCACACGATGTCGCCGGTGTGGAACCAGCCGCCGCGCCAGGCGGCTTCGGTGGCGGCGGGGTCGTCGAGGTAGCCCGAGAAGAAGTCCTGACGCGGCGTCGCGGCGCTGTGGCGGATCACCATCTCGCCGGGCGCCTCGCCCGCCACGTCGCGGTCGGCGTCGTCGACCACGCGCACCTCGATGCCGGGCAGTGCGCGGCCGAAGGCCCGCGTGCCGACCTGGCGCGGCGCGTGGTTGTCGGTCAGGATCCGCACCATCTCGGTCATGCCCCAGAGCTCGATCAGCGGGAAGCCGAAGCGCGCCTCGAAGGCCGCGTGCAATTGCGGCTCCACACCTGCGCCGTAGCCGAAGCGCACGGCGTGGTCGCGGTCCTGCGGGCCGGGTGGCTGGGCCCAGAGCATCTGCGCGATCACGCCCAGGTAGTGCACCACGGTGGCGCGGCTCTCGCGCACCTCGGTCCACCAGCGCGTGGGCTGGAAGCGGTCGGTCTGCACCTGGCAGTTGCCCGTGAGCAGCGCGCCCGGGAACGACACCACCGACGCGTTGACATGGAACAGTGGCAGCGGGTTGTAGATGCGGTCCGTGCCTTCGCCGAAGCGCGCGAGCCCGCCGCGCGTCGCGTAGGCGTGGCCGGACGCGAGTTCGTAGCGGTGCGACAGGATGCAGCCCTTGGGCCGGCCCGTGGTGCCCGAGGTGTAGAGGATGCTGGCCGGCGTGTCGCCGTGCACGCTGCCGGGCAGCGGGTCGCGCGCGGCAGGCGGCAGCGCGGCGTCGGGGGTGGCGAACGGCGGCTGGTGGCTGGATTCGGCCAGCGCAGCGCGCAGCGCTTCCAGGCGGCTGTCCAGCAGCACCACGAGGTCCACCCGCGCGTGGTCGATGAGGTAGGCCAGTTCGCGCGGGCGGTAGTCGGGGTTCACGGGAACGCAGCAGGCGCCCAGGCTGTTCAGCGCGAGCTTGTGCAACAGGTGCTCGGGCCGGTTCTCGAGCAAGAGCGCGACGCGGTGGCCATGCCCGTAGCCGGCCGCGGCATAGCGCGCGGCCAGTGCCATCACCCCGGCGTGCATCTGAGCGAAGCTCAGCTCCAGGCCGTCTTGCAGGTAGGCGCGCTGGGGGTTCGCGGGGACGGCGAGCAGGCTGTTGGCGCCGTAGGCCTGGGCGGCCGCCGCCAGGGCCTGGTGCAGGGTCGGATGCTGGACGATGTCGATCATGGTTGCAGGGGATGGGCGCGCACGAGGTCGGCTGCCTTCTCGCCGATCATCATCGCAGCGGCGCAGGTGTTGGCCGAGGGGATCTCGGGCATGACGGAGGCATCGGCGACGCGCAGGCCTTGCAGGCCGTGCACGCGCAGCCGGGCGTCGACCACGGCCATCGGGTCGCTGGCCGGGCCCATGCGCGCCGTGCCGTTGAGGTGGTAGGACGAGACACCGTAGCGCCGCATGTAGTCCAGCAGTTCGTCCTCGGCCTGCATGTCCGGGCCGGGCATGGTTTCCGCCGCGACGTAGGGCGCGAGCGCGCGCGTCTGCAACAGCCTGCGCGCCAGCCGCACGCCGTCCAGCAGCACGCGGCGGTCCTCCGCGTGGGCCAGGTAGTTGGGCTGCACCACGGGGTCGGCAAACGGGTCGCTGGACGCCAGCCGCACCCAGCCGCTGCTGTGCGGCCGGTGCTGCCAGACGCCGCAGGTCATGCCGGGGTAGTCGTCCAGCATGCCCACGTAGCCCGCGCGGTAGCTGGCCGGCGCGAACACGCCCTGCAGGTCGGGCCGCGCGAGACCAGGCCGCGACTGCCAGAAGAAGTGCGCGAGCGAGGGGCTCAGCGCGAGGATGCTGGGCTGGCCCGCGAGCCAGCGCGCCACCTGGTCCCACAACCGCGGGGCGCGCGCGAGTTCGTTGATGGTCACGGCGTTCTTCGCGCGTGCGACCAGGCGCACCGAGAAATGGTCCTTGAGGTGCTGTCCCACGCCGGGCAGCGCATGGCGCACCGGGACGCCCGCGCGCTGCAGCCATTCGGCCGGGCCGATGCCCGAGAGCTGCAGCAACTTGGGCGTGTTGACGGCACCCGCGCAGACGATGACTTCGCGCCGCGCGCGCACGACCTCGGCGCGGCCGTGAACGCCGCCGCGCCGGTAGCGCACACCGGTGGCGCGCAGGCCGTCGAACAAGATGCCGGTCGCCTGGGCGTTGCTGCGCAGCGTCACGTTGCCGCGTTTCAGGGCCGGCGTCAGGAAGGTCGGCGCCGTGCCCTGGCGCAGGCCGTGGTGGATGGTGCGCTGGAAGTAGCCCACGCCGGCCTGCGTGGCGCCGTTGTAGTCGGGGTTGCGCGGCAGGCCGAGCTCCTCCGCACCTTCGAGGAAGGCTTCGCAGATGGGGTGCTTCCAGTCGATGTCGGTCACGGCCACGGGGCCGCTGCGGCCGCGCAGCGCGTCGTCGCCGGAGCCGATGCGGCGCTCGCTGCGCTGGAAGTAAGGCAGCAGCTCGGCATGGCTCCAGCCCGGGTTGCCCTGGGCGGCCCAGCCGTCGTAGTCCTCGGCCTGGCCGCGGTTGTAGACCAAGCCGTTGATGGCGGTGGAGCCGCCCACCGTGCGGCCCTGGGGCAGCGGCACGCGGCGCCCGCCGGTCCAGTCCGTGGGCTCGGAGCTGAACTGCCAGGTGAAGTCGGGGTTGAACAGCACCTTGATGAAGCCGGCCGGCACATGCAGCCAGGGGTGCCAGTCGCGCGGGCCGGCCTCGAGCACACAGATGGACAGGGATGGGTCTTCGCCCAGGCGGGCAGCGAGGATGGCACCGGCGGCGCCGCTGCCGACGATCACGTAGTCGAAGGTGTCAGTGGACATGGCGGTTCGCCGAGAAAAAACATGGGTGTGGCGCGCGGGCCGAGGCCACCGGGCGGCCTCTTTCGCTCATGTCCACCGCCAGGGCCGCAGGCGGCCCAGGCTCCTCCTTGACTTCGCTGCAGAGGCCACCCGATGCCCTCGGCCCTGGACACGTCGCGTCGTGCCAGCCCGTGCGATGCGACGCTGGTAGACCGCGACGATGGCGTGCTCCACGCAGCGAAATAAAGGAGGAGCCCTGGGCCGCATGCGGCCCTGGGCGGGGGACATTCGCGGAGTGGAGTACGCCGTCGGCGTGGTCCTGGGCCAGACCGTGGCATCGCTTCATCTCAGTGCTTCCCGAGGTAAGCCGCCCGCACCTGCGGATCGCGCCGCAACGCGCGCCCTTCGCCCTGCAGCGTGATGCGCCCGGTCTCCAGCACGTAGCCGCGTTCGGCCACGGCCAGGGCCTGGTTGGCCATCTGCTCCACCAGCAGAATGGTCACCCCCTGGGTCTTGAGGCCGCGGATGATGCCGAAGATCTCCTTGACGATCAGCGGCGCCAGGCCCAGCGAGGGCTCGTCGAGCAGCAGCAGCTTGGGGCGGGCCATGAGCGCGCGCGCGATGGCCAGCATCTGCTGTTCGCCGCCCGACATGGTGCCGGCCAGCTGGTCCTGGCGTTCGCGCAGCCGCGGGAAGGCCGTGAACTGGGCTTCGATGTCCGCCTCGATCTGGGCCGCCGTGGCCTTGCGGTGGTAGGCGCCCAGCACCAGGTTGTCGCGCACGCTCTGGTCCGCGAACACCTGGCGGCCCTCTGGCGACTGGGCGATGCCCAGGGCCACGCGCTGGTGGCCCGGCACGCGCGTGATGTCCTGGCCGGCGAAGCGGATGCTGCCCGCGTGCGCCGGCTCCAGACCCGAGACCGCTTTCATGAGCGTGCTCTTGCCCGCGCCGTTGCCGCCGATGATGGTCACGACCTCGCCGGCCTGCACCTGCAGCGAGATGCCCTTGAGTGCCTCGATCGCGCCGTAACGCACTTCGAGCGCATCGATCTGGAGCAGCGGCTCAGCCATGGGCGGCCTCCAATTCCTCAACTTCCTCGTCGGGCTCGTCCGTGCCCAGGTAGGCCGCGATCACGCGCGGATTGTTCTGCACGGCGGCGGGTTGGCCCTCGGCGATCTTCTCGCCGTAGTCCAGCACGATCACGTGGTCGGAAATCGCCATGACCAGGTCCATGTGGTGTTCGATCAGCAGCACGGTGACACCCAGGTCGCGGATCTTCGCAATCACGCCGACCAGATCCTGCGTCTCCTGCGGATTGAGGCCGGCGGCCGGCTCGTCGAGCAGCAAGAGGCGCGGGTGCGTGGCCAGCGCGCGCGCCAGTTCCAGACGGCGCTGCAGGCCATAGGGCAGGCTGCCGGCCACCTCGTCGGCCTTGTCCGAAAGGCCCAGCAGCGCGAGGATCTGCAGGGCCTCGTCGCGTGCGGCACGCTCGTCGCGCAGTGCTGCCGGCAGCCCCAGCAGGCAGGCCCAGAAGCCTGCGCGCAGGTGCCGGTGCAGGCCCACCTTCACGTTGTCCAGCACCGACATGTCGTTGAACAGCTTGAGGTTCTGAAAGGTGCGGCCCAGGCCCAGCGCGCAGATGCGCCAGGGCGCCATCTGCACGATGCTCCGGCCAGCGAAGTCGATGCGGCCGCGGTCGGGCGGAACGATGCCCGACAGGATGTTGAGCAGCGTGGTCTTGCCCGCGCCGTTGGGACCGATCAGCGAATGGATGTGGCCGGTCGTGAGCTGCAGGTCCACGTTGTTGGTCGGCACCACACCGCCATAGGCCTTGTGCACGCCCTGGGCGACCAGCAGCGCCTGCTCGGCCGGCAGCCGCTCGCCGGCCTGGAGTTTCCAGGGTTGGGTGGGCACGGGCAGGGCAGGGCGGCGCGCCAGGGCGGGCACCAGTTTCTTCGCCAGCCGGCCCAGCGCGCCGGACAGCCCGTCGGGCATGGCGTACAGCGCGAACAGCAGCAGCGCGCCATAGGTGAAATGCTGGGCGGTCGGCCAGCGTGCGAGGAAGGCGTCCAGCAGCGTCAGCACCACGGCGCCCACCAGCGGCCCGTAGACCGAGCTGCCGCCGAACAGCACGATCAACAGGAAGAAGATCGACAGGTTGAAGGTGATGAAGTCGGAGTTGATGTACTGGTTCTGCTGCGCGATCAGCGCGCCGGCCAGGCCGCAGGTCACCGCGCTGATGACGAAGGCCAGCCCCTTGAACTTGTAGACCGACACGCCCACGCTCTCGGCCGCCACCTCGGCTGTGTTGACGGCCATGAAGGCGCGGCCGTACTTGCCGTGCAGCAGCGCGCGGATCGTCAGATGCGCCACGATGCCCAGCGCACCGACGAACCAGACCCACTGGCTGTCGTTGAGCGCGCTGCCGCCGATGGAGGGCGGCACCACGCCGTAGATGCCGGCCTGGCCGCCGAATACGTTCTGCCACTCCGAGACCACCTTCTCGACCACGATGCCGAAGCCGATCGTGACCATGGCCAGTGCCGGCCCGCGCACGCGCAGCGCGGGCAGCGCGATCAGCACGCCGAACAGGCCGGCCATCGCGCCCGCGGCGACGAAGGCCAGCCAGGGGTTCCAGCCCAGCCGCGCCGTGAGCAGCGCGGCCGTGTAGGCGCCCACCGCGTACAGGCCGGCATGGCCCAGCGATTTCTGGCCCGTGTGGCCGACCAGCACGTTGAGCCCCGCGGCGGCTAGGTAGTTCACGCCGATCAGGAACAGCACCTTGAGGTGAAAGCCGTTGGTGACCAGCACCGGCGCCAGCACGATCGCGGCGATGGCGAGCGCCACGCCGACGGCATGTCCTTTGCCGATCGCCATCAGACCTTCTCCACCAGTCGGCGGCCCAGCAGGCCTTCGGGCTTCAAGACCAGCACGAGGATGATGAGCAGGAAGACGCTGATCTCGCGCAGCTCGGCCTGCCAAAGGCCGACCATGGCCTCGATCAACCCGAGCAGAAATCCGCCCAGCATGCAGCCACGCGCGTTGTTGAGCCCGCCCACGATGGCGGCGGAGAAGGCCTTGAGCGCGAGCGTGAGGCCCATGAACACCGAGGCCGTGGTGATGGGCGCGATCAGGAGGCCCGCCAGCCCCGCCAGCGCCGAACTGACCACGAAGGCCAGCACCACGATGGCCGAGACGTTGATGCCCATCAGCGTGGCGGCCGGCCCGCTGTGCGCGACCGCGCGCACGGCCTTGCCGATCCTGGTCTTGCGCATGACGAAGTCCAGGCAGGCCATGACCGCGATGCTGGCCACCAGCACCAGGATCTCCTGCGGCAGCACGCCGGCGCCGCCGATGCGGATCACCTGGTTGCCCAGCGGCGAGGGCATGACTAGCGGGGCCGGGCCCCAGATGGCAAGTGCCGTGTTCTGGATGATGATGCCGAAGCCGATGGTGCTCATGACCCACGCCAGCCCGCCCTGGCCCACGAAGGGCTTGACGGCCGCGTGGTACAGCAGCACGCCCAGGGCGCCCAGCACGACGATGGAGATGACGAGCGCCACAAGGTAGCGGCCCGGCGTGACCTCGATTTCCGACAGCGCGCCCGTGATCGGCTTGCCGGCCAGCAGCAGCACGGCCGAAACCGCCACGTAGGCGCCGGCGACCAGGAATTCGCCCTGGCCGAAGTTGAAGGTCTTGGTCGTGTTGTGGGTGATGTTGAAGCCCAGCGCGACCAGCGCATAGATACTGCCCAGCGCCAGGCCGCTGAAGACTGCCTGCAGGAATGAAGCGCTCATGTCCGTCCTTGAAAACGGCACGGTCCACGGCCGGCAGCGCGCCGGGCGTGGACCGTGCGGGGAGGTCCTACTTCTTCAGGTCGGCAGGAGTCAGTGCCTTGGTGAACTGGTCCTCGTAGCGCACCGGGGAGTCGCCCTTCCAGCGTGCCAGGTAGAAGTCCGAAACCGACAGGCCTTCGTGCGCGGTCTTGCTGAAGGGCTTGTTGTAGGTCTTGATCACGCCCTCGACGCCCGTCACGTTCTCCAGCGCGGCAGCAACCTTCTCGCCGTCCGTGCTGTTCGCCAGCTTCATCGCGGCGGCCAGCAGCATCACCGAGTCGTAGGCCTGGGCCGAGCACGGAAAGGTGGTCAGCGTGGGGAAGTTCTTGCGCACCCGCTCGCCCAGGGCCTTGGTCTTGGCATTGGTGTCTTCGGTGGTGGAAGCGGCCAGGATCAGGTGCTCGGCCAGCTTGCCACCAGCCATCTTGGGCAGGAGGGAACTGAGGTTGCCCCAGGTGCCCAGCGTCAGCGGCATGTAGTTGATCTTCTCCATGCTGCGCAGCACCTGGGCCGTGCCGTCGGCGATGCCGTAGATGATGACGGTGTCGGCGCCGGCGGCCTTGATCTTGGACAGCTGCGAGGTGATGTCGGTGTCCTTGGGGCCGTACTTCTCGGTTGCCACGGGCGTCACGCCGTGCAGCGCCAGGATGTCGGTGGCGTCTTTGATGCCGCCCTGGCCGTAGCCGGTGGAGTCGGCCAGGATGGCGATCTTCCTGTCCTTGGAGGCCTTGACGGCATAGGCGCCGAGCAGCGCCACCTGCTCGCGGTCGACCATGGACACGCGGAACAGGTAGTTCTGCGGTTCCTTGGCATAGCGCGTGGTGATTTCGGTGGCGGTGCCGATGGGCACGACCACCGGGATCTTCTTCTGCTGGGGCAGGTGCAGCCAGGCCAGCGCGTTGCCCGAGTTGGCCGGCCCGACGACGGCGTGCACCTTCTCGGCGTCGATCAGCTCGGTCATGTTCTGGATCGCCTTGGGC
The DNA here is from genome assembly GCF_007677875.1 of Variovorax boronicumulans. Taxonomy (GTDB): domain Bacteria; phylum Pseudomonadota; class Gammaproteobacteria; order Burkholderiales; family Burkholderiaceae_C; genus Pseudorhodoferax; species Pseudorhodoferax boronicumulans_A. Next base: position 149,524 of record NZ_VEDO01000001.1, read on the forward strand.
GGCGTGCCCTGGTCGTCGCGGATGACGCCGACCACCTTGCGGCCCATGATGCCGCCGGCCTTGTTGATGTCCTCGATGGCGGCCTCGAAGCCCCAGCGGCCCGCGATGCCCAATTCGGCCACGCCGCTGGCGGACTGGTCGGCCGTGTAGCCGATCTTGATGTCCTGGGCATAAGCGGTGGCGCCGGCCCACAGGGACCCGGCAATGGCGCCGGCAACGGCGAGCTTGGCGAAATGGTGCACCACTGGCATGGGTTTGTCTCCTTGCGAACGAACTGGTGGATGGGCGGCCCGGCGCTTCTGCTGGCCCGGTGCGGCTGCACTGTAGGGGAACTGTATCCATCGATGTAGGTACAGTTTGCCGGGACAGCAGCCGCTGGCGGCAGGGGGAACCCTGATGCTGCCGGCGCACCGCCCGGGGCGACGACGCTGCTCGCCCCGCGGGCCTACACTGCGCCGCCTTTTGCTGCTGGAATACCGACACCCGACATGGACTGGCCTTTGATCACCGGCTGGGCGTTCTACGCCACGGCCATTCCGGCCGTGCTGCTGCTGGGCCTGTCCAAAAGCGGCTTCGGCGCCGGCCTGGGCTCGCTGGCCGTGCCATTGATGGCGCTGGCCATCCCGGTGCCGCAGGCCGCAGCGCTGCTCATGCCCGTGCTGCTGCTGTGCGACGTGCTGAGCGTGGCTGCGTTCCGGCGCGACCTGGACAAGGTGCTGCTGTGGCGGCTGATCCCGTTCGGCCTGCTCGGCACCCTGGTAGGTACGGCACTGTTCCGCGTGCTCGACGGGCACACGGTGTCCACGCTGGTGGGGGTCTTCACGCTGGCGTTCCTGGCGCAGCGCTGGCTGTTTCCGCCGCGCGCCGACAGCCCGCCGCCGCCGCATTGGGCGGGACGGCTTCTGGCCACGGTGTCGGGCTTCACGAGCTTCGTCTCGCACACGGGCGGCCCGCCCATCAATGCCTATGTGATTCCACTGCGGCTCGCCCCGGTGCAGTTCGCGGCCACGATGGCCGTGTTCTTCTTCTGCATCAACCTGTCCAAGTGGATTCCTTACACCTGGCTCGGTCTGTTCGACGCGCGCAACATCGCCACTTCGCTGGTGCTGCTGCCGTTTGCGCCGGTCGGGGTGTGGGTGGGCGTGCGCTTCGCGCGGCGGGTGTCGCCCGCACTGTTCTACCGGCTCATCGACATCGGCATGCTGCTGACCGGGATCAAGCTGCTCTGGGACGGGCTGCGCTGATCAGCCGCCGGCGCCGCGCCGCAAGGCGCTCTCGGCATTGCGTTGGGTGCTGCGGATGTGTTCGGCCAGCAGCGCGCAGGCCGTGTCGGCATCGCGCCTGAGCGTGGCCTCCATGAGGCGCCGGTGTTCGGCCGACTTGCGCTTGGCCACCTGGCGGTGGCGCGCCGAGAAGCGCCGGTAACGTTCGGCCTGGTCGAACAGGCTGGCACTGAAGCGCAGCTGGCGCTCGGACGGGCAGGCCGCCAGCAGCGCCAGGTGGAAGGCGCGGTGCACCTCGCTCCATTCGTCATCGAGCACCAGCGGCCCGTCGGGCAGCCGCGACTCCACCTTGTCCAGCCGGTGGAAGGCCGAGACGATGGCCGCTTCCCAGGCGTCGTCGCCGGCGGCGATGGCGCCGCGCAACGCCTCCACGTCCAGCATCAGCCGCATGTGGGTGATGTCGTCCAGGTCTTCTTCGGACAGCGCCGCCACGCGGAAGCCGCGGCGCTCGTCGGCCCGCACAAGCCCCTCCTGCGCGAGCCGGCTCAGCGCCTCGCGCAGCGGGCTGCTGGAGTAGCCGTAGTGGCGTTGGAGTTCGTCGAGCTTGAGCTTGTTGCCCGGTGCGAAGGTGCCGGCCAGCACGTCGTGGCGCAGGCTGCGGAAGGCCTGTTCGGTCAGCGGGGCGCCCGCTTCGTTCGTGGGTGCGGCGATGTTCACGCCGCGGATTCTATGCACGCAGACGACTTTCCGTGCGCGAGGGAATGTCTGCGCATGCTCAGGGTAAACGAGCACAAAACAGTGACTATGCTTAAAAAATATTTTGTGCATAAAATTTGCCACATGCCCCGGGTTCACCGAACCGGGGCATCCCCCCCATCCACGTCAAGGTTCCTCCCCATGAAACTCCTGTCCTACCACTTCGCCGGCCGCGACACCTGGGGCGTCGTGCTCGGCAACGGTGTGGCCGAGCTGGCGCAGCGCACCGGCCACGCCAAGCTGGCCGACTTCATCGCCAGCCCCGATTTCGCGCGCCGCGACGCGTTGGTCGAAGGACTGAAGGCCGAGCTGCCGCTGTCCGAAGTGCAGTTCCTGCCTGTCATCCCGCGGCCTGAGAAGATCGTCTGCGCCGTGCGCAACTACATGGACCACCACCAGGAGGTGATCGCCGCCGGCATGCAGCGCGAGCTGTCGGAGCAGCCGCCCATCTTCCTGCGCGTGTGGCGCTCACAGACGCCGCACAACGGCCCCATCGTGCTGCCGCGCGTGTCCGAAACGCTGGACTGGGAGGGGGAGCTGGCCGTGATCATCGGCGAGGGTGGCCGCGACATCGCCGAGGCCGATGCGTGGAAGCACGTCGCCGGCTACAGCATCTACAACGACGGCAGCGTGCGCGAGTGGCAGTTCCACGCCAAGCAGATCGCCTCGGGCAAGAACTTCGAGTCCACCGGCGGTTTCGGCCCGTGGATGGTGACGGCGGACGAGATTGCGCCGGGACGCGAGCTCAAGCTCGTCACGCGTTTGAATGGCGAGACGGTGCAGTCCAGCCACACCGGCCACATGATCTTCAGCATCCCCAAGCTGATCCAGTACGCCTCGACCATCTTCACGCTGGTGCCCGGCGACGTGATCGCCACCGGCACGCCGGCCGGTGTCGGCTGGAGCCGCAAGCCGCAGCGCTTCATGCAGGCCGGCGATGTGTGCGAGGTCGAGATCGAAGGCATCGGCACGCTGCGCAACCCGATCGTGGCCCAGGGCTGACCGGCGCCTGCGAACAACAGCCGCCCGCGCACCGGGCGGTCAAGGAGACAAGTACATGCAACGACGCGACATGCTCGCCCTCAGTGCCGTCTGCGCCGCCTGCGCCGCTGGCCTGGCCGGCCCGGCCCTGGCCGATCCAGCCTATCCCGACAAGCCGATCAAGCTGCTGCAGGGATTCGCCCCGGGCGGCAATGCCGATGCCATCGCCCGCGCCGTGGGCGTGGAAATGGGCAAGACGCTCGGGCAGCCGGTGGTCGTGGAGGCGCAGACCGGCGCCGGCGGCACCATCGCCTCAGGAACGGTCGCGCGCGCCAAGCCCGACGGCTACACGCTGCTGCTGGCCACTGGCGGGCATGCCGTCGCGGGCGCGCTGTACAACACGCTGCCCTACAAGACGGTGGCGGACTTCGAACCCGTTTCCACCATCACCTTCTTCCCGTTCCTGCTGGTGGTCCGCGCCGATGCGCCGTACCAGTCGTTCGCGGACGTGCTGAAGGTGGCGCGCACCAAGGCCGATGCCATCTCCTACGGCAGCGCCGGCATCGGATCGACCCACCACCTGGCCGGCGAGCTGCTGGCCAAGACGGCCAAGGTGCAGATGCTGCACGTGCCCTTCCGCGGCGACGCGGCGTCCATCACCTCGCTGCTGTCCGGCGACGTGCCCTTCATCATCGCGCCGCCCACGGCCGTGATGTCCAACATCCAGGCGGGCAAGCTGCGCGCCATCGCCACCACCGGCCCCCAGCGCTGGCCCACGCTGCCACAGGTGCCGACGGTGGCCGAACAGGGCGTGCCGGGCTACGAGGTGCGCTCCTGGGCAGGCCTGATGGCACCGGCCGGCACGCCTCGGCCCATCGTCGCACGCCTGAACGCCGAGGTGCAGAAGGCGCTGCAGGTGCCCGCCGTGCGCCAGCGCCTGGAGGACATGGGCGGCGAGGTGCGCAGCAGCACGCCCGACGAGATGAAGGCCATGCTCAGCCGCGAGCTGGACCGCTGGGTCCATGTCGTGGCCGACGCCGGCATCGCCAAACAATGAACCCCTGCTCCAACCGAGACGTCCCATGTCCCTGATCGAGATCCGCAAACGCAGCCTGACCGTTGAGACCGTCTACCACGAGGGCGGCCCGCCGGTGGACGTGCCGCTTCGGCTGGCCGCGGCCTGCGCCGTCATCCGCAACCCCTACGCCGGGCGCTACGAGCCGGATCTGCTGCCCTTCATGGCCGAGCTGCGAAGCCTGGGCACGCTGCTCGCGCAGGAGCTCGTGGACACGCTGGGCCGCGACAAGGTGGAGGTCTACAGCAAGGCCGCCATCGTCGGCGTGGACGGCGAGATGGAGCACGGCGCCGTCTGGCACGAAGCCGGCGGCTGGGCCATGCGCACGGTGCTGGGCGAGCCCAAGGCCATCGTGCCGGCGGCCAAGGCCGTGGCCGGTGCGGGCTACCGGCTCATGGTGCCGCTGCACTACATCCATGCCTGCTACGTGCGCAGCCACTTCAACAGCATGGAGGTCGGCATCCAGGATGCACCGCGGCCCAAGGAGATCCTGTTCGCCCTGGTCATGGGCACGGGCGGCCGCGTGCATGCGCGCCTGGGCGGGCTGACCACCGCGCAGGTCTCCGTGCACGACGGGCAACGCTGATGCACGCCGTCCAGTTGCAGGCCCCGGGTGGGCCCGAAGTGCTCGACTGCGTGGACCTGCCGCTGCCCGCGCCGGGCCCCGGCCAGGTGCGCGTGCGCGCGGCGGCCATCGGCGCCGGCGGCCCCGACGTGCTGATCCGCAACGGCACCTACAAGTGGATGCCGCCCATGCCGGCGATTCCCGGCAACGAGATGGCCGGCACGGTGGACGCGGTCGGCGCCGGCGTGGACGCCGCCCGCATCGGCCAGCGCGTGCTGGTGAGCGCGCGCGAGCTGCCGCAGCGCGGCGGCTGCTACGCCGAGGCCATCTGCGTGCCGGCCGAGGCGCCCTTCGCCCTGCCCGACAGCATCGCGTTCGACGACGCGGTGAGCCTCGGAAACTTCCAGCTCGCCATCGCGCTGCTGGCCAGCAACGGCAACGCACCGGCGCAGTCCATCCTCGTGCCCGGCGCGGCCGGCGGCGTGGCCACGGCCCTGGCGCAGGTGGCGCGCGACCGCGGGCTGCGTGTGATCGGCACCGCCTCCTCGCCTGAGAAGCAGGCCTTTGCGCGCGAGAACGGCGTGCACGCGCTGGTGGACGCCGACCCCGCGCACATCGCCGCGCAGGTGATGGCGCAGACGGACGGCCGCGGCGTGGATCTCGCCTTCGACCACCTGGGCGGCGCGCTGTTCACCGCCTGCCTGCACGCGCTCGCGCCCTCCGGCATGCTGGTGTCCTACAACATCGTCAACGGCCCGCCGGACGCCGACGTCTTCACCGAACTGCGCAAGCTGCTGGGCCGCAGCCTGGCCGTGCGCACCTTCTCGATCCACGCCGTGGACGCCGACCGCACGCTGCGCCGCGGCCTGATGGAGCAGGCCATCGCGCTGATGGCCGCCGGCCGCGTGCGCGCGCCGCGCGCCAGCCGCTTCTCCCTGGCCGACGCGCGCCATGTGCACGAACTGCTCGACCAGGGCGGCACGCTCGGCAAGATCGTCCTGCATCCCTGACCGCCTCGGAGCACTGTCCATGGACACCCCCTACCAGCCCAACCTGTCGCACTGCGGCATCTTCTGCCGCGACATCGAGGCGATGAAGCGCTTTTACTGCGGCGTGTTCGACATGCAGGAGACCGACCGCGGCGTGGGCTTCACCTTTCCGTTCACCATCGTGTTCCTGAGCGGCCGCAACGACCAGCACCACCAGCTGGCGCTGGCGTCCAGCCGCGGGCCGGACAGCCCCAGCACCGTCATGCAGCTCTCGTTCAAGGTGCAGACCATCGACCACCTGCGCGAGGCGCGCAAGCGCGCACTGGAACTCGGCGCCACCAGGATGCGCGGTCTCAACCACGGCAACGCGCTGTCGATCTACTGCATGGACCCGGAGGACAACACGGTGGAGGTGTACCTGGACACGCCCTGGTACGTGAGCCAGCCGCACGGCGACCCGCTGGACATCGACATGGACGATGCCGCCATCTGGGCGGACACCGAACGCATCGTGCGCACCGATCCGAGCTTCATGCCGGTGGAGGAATGGAGCCGGCGCTTCGCTGCGCGCAAGACAGTTGCCCAGGCCGCGCTGCGCGGTTGAACCTTTGAGAACCATGTCGCACACATCCGTTTCGCTGGAACAGATCTTCCTGGACGCCCGCACCGCCAACGGCTTCACCGACAAACCCGTTCCGCTGGCGCTGCTGCAGCAGGTCTATGCGCTGGCCCGCATGGGCCCGACGTCGATGAACACGCAGCCCACGCGCTACGTGTTCCTGACCACGCCGGCGGCGCGCGAGCGGCTGCGGCCCGCGCTGTCGGAGGGCAACCTCGACAAGACCATGTCGGCCCCGGTCACCGTGATCGTGGCCACCGATACGCGCTTTTACGAGTTCATGCCGGAGGTCTGGCACCGTGAGGGTGCACGCGAGATGTTCGCGGGCAATCCGGCGCTCGCGCAGGGCACGGCCACGCGCAACGGAACTCTCGGCGGCGCTTACTTCATCGTGGCGGCGCGTGCGCTGGGGCTCGATTGCGGGCCCATGAGCGGCTTCGACATCGGCAAGGTCAACGCCGAGTTCTTCCCGGACGGGCGCTGGCAAGCCAACTTCCTGATCAACCTGGGCTACGGCGACGACACCAAGCTGTTCGCGCGCAACGCCCGGCTCGCGTTCGAGCAGGCCTGCACCGTGCTGTAAATCAGTCGCGCCAGCCGGGTGGGCGACGCTGCGAACGTTCTTCGCGTTCGCGCGCGAGCTGCTCTTCCAGCTCGCGCCGGCCTTCCCGGGCCACGGCGATGGTGCGGGCGCGGTCCCGGTGGTGTGGGTGCATGCGCTCGAACAGCGCCAGGTTGTGCGCGCGAAACCGCATGACGCTGTGGCGGGCCTCGTGCGGCGGCGCGCCCACCACCTCCAGCACATTGCGCGCGCTGCGCAGGCTGGACTCGAACAACTCGCGCTCCACGCGCTGCACCCCCAGGTCGCGCAGCGCATTCCAGTGGGGCACGTCGCGCGCCCGGGCGACGATCTCCAGATGCGGAAAGTGTTCGCGCACGAGTTCAACGACGCGCAGGCTCTGCGCCACGTCGTCCACGGCCAGCACCAGCACACGGGCCTGCTCGGCGCCGGCCACGCGCAGCACGTCCAGCCGCGTCGCATCGCCGTAGAACACGCGGAAGCCGAACGGGCGGATGGCTTCGATCATGTCGGCGTCGTGCTCGAGCACCGTGCACTGCAGACCCTGGGCGAACAGCGCGCGACCGACGATCTGGCCGTAGCGGCCGAACCCCGCGATGATGATGGGCGCCTGCTGCGGCTCGGCGATGGTTTCGGCGCTGCTGGTGCTGCCACGGTTGAAGCGCGGCAGCCAGTAGCGGTCGGCCAGCACGAGCAGCAGCGGGCTCAGCAGCATGGACAGCGCCACGGCGCCGGTCAGCAGCGAGGCCGTGTCCGGCGCCAGCACCCGCGCGCCCACGGCGGCCTGGAACACCACGAAGGCGAACTCGCCGCCCTGGGCGAGCAGCAGCGTGAACACCGGCCGCTCGGGCGCGGGCAGGCGCATGGCGGCCGAGAGTCCGTAGATCACGGCCAGCTTGATGGCGAGGAAGCCCAGCACGATCAGCGCCATGGTGCCGGGCGCACGCCAGAGCACGCCGAAGTCGATGCTCATGCCCACGGCGATGAAGAACAGGCCCAGCAGCAGGCCCTTGAAGGGCTCGATGTCGGCCTCCAGCTCGCGCCGGTACTCGCTCTCGGCCAGCAGCACGCCGGCCAGGAAGGCGCCCAGGGCCATCGACAGGCCCACGCTGTGCATGAGGTAGGCGATGCCCACGACCAGCAGCAGCGCGGCGGCCGTGAAGATCTCGGCCGTGCGGCTGCGCGCGATCCAGCGCAGCACGGGGCGCAGCAGCAGCCGGCCGCCCAGCACGATGCCGGCGATCACGGCGACCGTCTTGGCGGCTTCCAGGGCCGGGTGGCCGTTGTCGGCGTCGGCCGTGGCCACGCCCAGCAGCGGCAACAGCGCAAGGATGGGAATGGCCGCCACGTCCTGGAACAGCAGGATCGAGAAGCCGGCCTGGCCGCTGCGCGTGCCGAGCAGGTTGCGCTCGGCCAGCACCTGCAAGGCGATCGCCGTGGAGGACAGCGCCAGGCCCAGCGCCGCCACGAGGGCGGTCTTCCAGGCAATGCCGCAGGCCAGCGCCACGGCGTAAATCGCCAGCGCACAGACCGCGACCTGGGCCGTGCCGCCGCCGAAGATGGGCCGGCGCAGGCTCCAGAGCCGGCGCGGCTCCAGTTCCAGGCCGACCAGGAACAGCATGAGCACCACGCCGAACTCGGCGAAGTGCAGGACGTCCTGCACGTTGGGCACGAGGGCCAGGCCCCAGGGGCCGATGGCCATGCCGGCGGCCAGGTAGCCGAGGATGGCGCCCAGGCCCAGCGCGCGCGAGATGGGCACGGCCAGCACGGCCGCGGCCAGGTAGATGAAGCTGTTGGACAGCCAGGCCGGTGCGTGTTCCATGGCGGTCTCAGCGGCTGGCGTTGGCCCATTGGGGGTAGCTGCGCAGGCATTCGGCGAATGCCTCGGCATGCGCGTCGATGTCCTGCCGGCTGGCGCCGTGGGCGCCGTGCAGCACCAGCGGCGGCAGGAAACGCATGCCGCACAGCGCGGCGGTCTGGCGGTAGGGCGGCAGGTAGGCCTCGAACGGATGGCCGTTGTAGCTCTCAGCGCTGTACGACTCGGCCGGGCCACCGGTGGTGGTGACGAGCCAGCAGTCCTTGCCGCGCAGCGCGGTGCCCGGCGTGCCTGCGGGCGCCTGCTCGTGCGAGCCGGCCTCGGACGTGGCCGGGCCGAAGGCCCAGCCGTAGGTGAGCACCTCGTCGAACCAGAGCTTTTGCAGCGCCGGCATGCTGTACCACTGGATCGGGTGCAGCAGAACGATGAGCCGGGCGCGGTCGACGCGCGCCTGCTCGGCTGCGACGTCGATGTGGTAGTCGGGGTAGCTGCCGTACAGGTCCTGGATGTCCAGCGGCAGCTCGCCCGCCAGCGCCTGCGCTGCATCGAGCAGGCGGCGGTTCACGCGCGATTCGCGCCAAGCCGGATGGGCGGCGATGAGGTAGATGCATTGCATGTTGTGGAAGGAGTGCGCAAGTCGGGCCGCTAACATACCCGAGCGGAGCCAGGTCCGCGGACACAACGAGGAGAGCGCATGCCGGTCGTGGTCGTTGCCAACCCCAAGGGCGGTGTCGGGAAGTCGACGCTGGCCACCAACATCGCAGGCTATTTCGCGGCCCAGGGCCATGCCGTGATGCTGGGCGATGCCGACCGCCAGCAGTCCTCGCGCTTATGGCTGGGCCTGCGGCCCGAAGCCGCGCGGCCGATCAGCACCTGGGAAATGAACTCCGACATGATCGTGCGCCCGCCAAGGGGCACGACGCACGTGGTGCTGGACACGCCGGGCGGCCTGCACGGCTGGCGCTTCAACGACGTCATGAAGATGGCCGACAAGCTGGTCGTGCCCTTGCAGCCCAGCGTGTTCGACATCTTCGCCACGCGCGATTTCCTGGACAAGGTGGCCGAGCACCGCCATGCCGGCAAGCTGGCGGTGGGCCTGGTCGGCATGCGGGTGGACGCGCGCACGCTGGCGGCCGACAAACTGCGCGCCTACACCGCCAGCCTGGGCTTGCCGGTGCTGGGCGAGTTGCGCAACACGCAGAACTATGTGCACCTGGCGGCGCGCGGGCTCACGCTGTTCGACGTGGTACCGCAGCGCGTGGAAAAGGACCTGGAGCAGTGGCAGGAACTGTGCCGCTGGCTGGACACCCCCTGAATTTCAACCACAGAGGAAGACAACAGAGCATGAAGACCTTCAGCACCCTGGACGAACTGACGGCCCTGGTCGGGCAGGACATCGCCACCAGCGAATGGACCACGGTCACGCAAAAGCAGATCGACCTGTTCGCCGAAGCCACGGGCGACCACCAGTGGATCCACGTCGACCCGGAGCGTGCCAAGGCCGGGCCGTTCGGGGCACCGATCGCGCATGGCTATCTGACGCTGTCGCTGCTGCCCCTGTTGTTTGCCAGCGCCGTCAAGGTGGAGGGCACGCGCATGGGCGTGAACTACGGGCTCAACAAGGTGCGCTTCATCACGCCCGTGCCGGCCGGCGGCCGCGTGCGCGGGCACCTCAAGCTGGTCAGCAGCGAGCCCGTGTCGGGCGGCGGCGTGCAGCAGGTCTGGGAGGTGACGGTGGAGCTCGAAGGCGCGGCCAAGCCGGCCTGCGTGGCCGAGTCCATCGTCCGGCGTTACATCTGATCGGCGGCGCCGGCGAAACCGCACTGGCGCCAGGCCTCGAACACCGTCACCGCCACGGCGTTCGACAGGTTCAGGCTGCGCTGGCCGGGCCGCATCGGCAGACGCAGGCGCTGCGCCACGGGGAAGCCGTCGCGCAGCGCCGGGGGCAGGCCGCTCGTTTCCGAGCCGAACACGAACCAGTCCCCGGGCTGGAAGGCCAGGCCGTGCGCGCTGCGCGAGCCGCGCGTGGTCATGGCGAACATGCGCTCGGCGGACGGCTGCTCGCGCGACAGCAGGGCGGCCCAGTCGGGATGCACGCGCAGTTCGGCGTATTCGTGGTAGTCCAGGCCCGCGCGGCGCATGTGCTTGTCGTCCAGCGAGAAGCCCAGTGGCTCGACCAGGTGCAGCGTGCAGCCGGTGTTGGCCGCGAGCCGGATCACATTGCCCGTGTTGGGCGGAATTTCGGGGGCGACCAGAACGATGTGGAACATGGGCTGGATTGTCAGTGCTCCAGCGGCGCGGGCGTGCGGGCGAGCACCAGCGCCGTGACGCGTGTCGCGCCGGCCTCGCGCAGCACGGTGGCCGCCGCGAACAGCGAGGCGCCGCTGGTCATCACATCGTCCACGAGCACGGCGTCTGCGCCGCGCAGACGTTCGGCATGCAACGGCTCCAGCGCGAAGGCGCCGCGCACGTTGCGCCGGCGCGCCGCCGCACCCAGGTCCAACTGCGGTGCGGTGTCGCGGATGCGCAGCAACAGGCGGGCGGCGGTCTTGTCGGGCGCGAGACGGCGTGCCAGCTCCAGCGCCTGGTTGAAGCCGCGCTGGCGCAGGCGCGCCGCCGACAGCGGCATCGGCAGCACCAGCGTGCAGTGGTCCAGTGCCGGCTCCACCCAGGGCGTGTGCCGCAGCAGTTCCGCGAAAGCGCCGGCCCAGCCTGGTTGCGCCCGGAACTTGAAGCGGGCGATGCAATCGACCCAGGGGTAGGCGTAGTCGACTGCGCAGATGCAGGCGTCCAGGGGCGGTGGCTGGCGCAGGCACGCGCCGCATTGCAGGGCGCCACCGGTCAGGGGCAGGGCGCAGGTCCGGCAGCGCGGCCGGGGCTGGGCGAAGCGCTGGATGCAGGCTTCGCACAGCGGCTGGTCCTGCCAGCTGCGGCACACGGCGCACTGGCTCGGCAGGCGCGAGAGCAGGGAGGCGAACCCACGGCGCAGCATGGTGCGGCTCAATATACTCGTCGCGCACCCCCATGAGCCAGCACCGTCCTCCCACCATCGCCCCCGTGGCTGCCGCGCGTTGGGCGCAGCAGCCGGTCCAGACCGCGCCCTGGCTGCACGACGAGGTGGCGCGTCGCATGGCCGAGCGGCTGCAGTGGATCGTGCGCAGCCCCACGTCCTGGGCCAACTGGCAGGCACTGCGCGGCGGCATGCAGGTCCATGCCGAACTGCGCAAGCGCTATCCCGGTGCCGAGACCTGGGTGGTGGAGTCCTCGCCGGCCCTGGCGCAGCAGGTGCTCGACGCCAGCACCGAGGCCTGGTGGAAGCCCGGCCGCTGGAGCGCCGCGGCCCAGCATGCCGGCATGCCAGCGCCCGGTGGCGTGCAGATGGTCTGGTCCAACATGCTGTTGCACCAGGTGGCCGATCCGCAGGCGCTGATCGCCGACTGGCACCGGGCGCTCGAGGTGGACGGCTTCCTGATGTTCTCCTGCCTGGGCCCCGATTCGCTGCTGGAACTGCGCCGCGTCTATGCCGCGCTGGGGTGGCCGCCGCCGGGCCATGCCTTCACCGACATGCACGACTGGGGTGACATGCTGGTACAGGCCGGCTTCGCCGAGCCGATCATGGACATGGAGCGCATCCGTCTGACCTATGCCACGCCTGACAAGCTGCTGGAGGACCTGCGCGGCCTGGGTCGGAACCTCCACCCCGGGCGCTTCGGCGCGCTGCGCGGCCGGCAATGGCATGCGCAGCTGCGCGCCGAACTCGCGCGCCAGCTGGCCGATCCGGCGGAGGACGGTCGCCTGGCACTGACCTTCGAGATCGTCTACGGCCACGCATTCCGCCCAGCGACGCGGGTGCCGGTGGCGGCGCAGAGCGCGGTTTCGCTGGACGACATGCGCGGGCTGTTGCGCCATGGCAAAGGCGGCCCGCCGTGAGCGGGTTTTGCCTGTCCGGCGCAAGACATTCGTGCAATATTCACGGGCTACAATGAAGGGTTTTTAAACGGATTTCGGGCTTTTCCACGAGTGAACCAGGCGTTGTTCTGGCGGGTGTGACCACCCGCGGCGCGCGCCGCATTGATGTTTGAACGTTGTCTGTGTCGAAACTGGTCTATCGCTTCGCCACCGTCTCAGGCCAAGGCATCCATTGGCTGCTGAAGCGCAACTGTTCCATCACGCCGGGCCAGTTGGGCGGCCTGTATGCGTCGATTTGCGTGGTCTCGCTCGGAATCGGGACGTTCTTCTGGTTGCAGGGCGCCAAGCTGGTTCTGCCGTTCGCATGGCTGGAGGTGGTGCTGGTCGGGGTGGCCTTCCTGGCGTATTCCCGGCATGCGACCGATGGCGAGCGCATCTCGCTGCAGGACGGCCGCCTGGTCGTCGAACTGGAGAACGCGGGCCGCTTGGAGCGGGCCGAGTTCCGCAGGGAGTGGGTCCGTGTCGAGCCCAAGACCAGCGACCATTCGCTGATCGAGGTCTCCGGGCAGGGACGGTGCGTCGAGGTGGGGCGTTACGTGCGCCCGGACTTGCGGCCGGTTCTGGCGCGCGAGATCCGGATGGCGTTGCGCGGGGCCTGAGCAGGGTGGTTCATAAAAGGTTGAAGAAGTAGAGACGACGATGAAAATGATCTGGAACAAGCTGACTTCCCTGCTATCCCGCACCGCGCTCGTTTCGGGGGCCTGGCTCGCGACAGCGGCGCACGCGGTCAACGACCTTCCAGGTGGTCCGGCCGTACGCCAGCTCAACCTTGCGCCTCCTGTCACCAAGATCGCCGAGGAGCAGCAGTGGCTGCACTGGTTCATGCTGATCCTGTGCACGGTGATCTTCATCGCCGTGTTCGCGGTGATGTTCTATTCCATCTGGAAGCACCGCAAGTCGGTCGGCCACAAGGCCGCCAACTTCCACGAATCGGTCGTGGTCGAGGTGATCTGGACCATCGTGCCCTTCGTCATCGTGATCCTGATGGCCCTGCCGGCCACCAAGGTGGTGGTCGCGCTGAAAGACACCAGCAACGCCGACCTGACCATCAAGGCCACCGGCATGCAGTGGAAGTGGGGCTACGACTACATCAAGGGCGAGGGGGAGGGCATCTCCTTCGTTTCCACGCTGGACAGCTCGCACCGCGCCATGTCCAACGCCGGCGGCCCGCCCAAGGGCCAGGCCGTGGACGACTACCTGCTCAAGGTCGACAACGCGCTGGTGGTGCCCGTCAACAAGAAGGTCCGCATCATCACGACCGCCAATGACGTGATCCACGCCTTCATGGTGCCGGCCTTCGGCATCAAGCAGGACGCGATCCCCGGTTTCGTGCGCGACACCTGGTTCCGCGCCGAGAAGACCGGCGACTTCTACGGCCAGTGCGCCGAGCTCTGCGGCAAGGAACACGCCTACATGCCCATCCACGTGAAGGTGGTGACGGCCGAGCAGTACGCGGCCTGGGTCGACGGTGAGCGCAAGAAGGCCGCCGCCAAGCTGGACGACCCGACCAAGGTCTGGACGCTGGAAGACATCGTCAAGCGCGGCGAGCGCGTCTATGCCGCGAACTGCGCCGCCTGCCACCAGGCCAACGGCAAGGGTGCTGGTCCGATCAAGCCGTTGGACGGCTCGGCCATCGTGCTCGACACCGACCACACCAAGCAACTGAACATTCTGCTGAACGGCGCAGGCAACGGCGCCATGCCCTCGTGGAAGCAGCTCAGCGACACGGACCTCGCCGCGGTGGCCAGCTACACCAAGAACAACTGGTCGAACAAGACCGGGCAACTCGTCCAGCCCTCCGAAGTCGTCGCGCTGCGCGCGAAGTAAACCGAACCACCGCGCATTCCCGCACAGAAGGAAACAGAGATGAGCGCAGTCCTCCATCCCCACGGCGACCACGACCACGACCACGCCCACGACGAACACCACCACGCGCCGACCGGCTGGCGCCGCTGGCTGTTCGCCACCAACCACAAGGACATCGGCACGCTGTACCTGTTGTTCAGCTTCACGATGCTGATGGTGGGCGGCGTGCTGGCCCTCTTGATCCGCGCCGAGCTGTTCCAGCCCGGCCTGCAGCTGGTCAACCCCGAGCTGTTCAACTCGCTGACCACCATGCACGGGCTGATCATGGTGTTCGGCGCCATCATGCCGGGCTTCGTGGGCTTCGCGAACTGGATGATCCCGCTGCAGATCGGCGCCTCCGACATGGCGTTCGCGCGCATGAACAACTTCAGCTTCTGGCTGATGATCCCCGCCGCGCTGATGCTGGTCGGCTCGTTCTTCATGCCCGGCGGTGCGCCGGCCGCGGGCTGGACGCTGTACGCGCCGCTCACGCTGCAGATGGGCCCGTCCATGGACGCCGGCATCTTCGCGATGCACATCCTGGGTGCGTCGTCCATCATGGGCTCGATCAACATCATTGTGACCATCCTGAACATGCGCGCCCCCGGCATGACGCTCATGAAGATGCCGATGTTCTGCTGGACCTGGCTGATCACGGCCTACCTGCTGATCGCCGTGATGCCCGTGCTGGCCGGTGCCATCACCATGACGCTGACGGACCGTCACTTCGGCACCAGCTTCTTCAACCCCGCCGGCGGCGGCGACCCGGTGATGTACCAGCACATCTTCTGGTTCTTCGGCCACCCCGAGGTCTACATCATGATCTTGCCGGCCTTCGGTATCGTGAGCCAGATCGTGCCGGCCTTCGCGCGCAAGAAGCTGTTCGGCTACGCCTCCATGGTCTACGCCACCTCGTCGATCGCGATCCTGTCGTTCATCGTCTGGGCGCACCACATGTTCACGACCGGCATGCCGGTCACCGGCCAGCTGTTCTTCATGTACGCGACCATGCTGATCGCGGTGCCCACGGCAGTGAAGATCTTCAACTGGATCGCGACGATGTGGCAGGGCTCGATGACCTTCGAGACGCCCATGTTGTTCGCCGTCGGCTTCATCTTCGTGTTCACGATGGGCGGCTTCACCGGCCTGATCCTGGCCATGGCGCCGATCGACATCCAGCTGCAGGACACCTACTACGTGGTCGCGCACTTCCACTACGTGCTGGTGGCCGGCTCGCTGTACGCCATGTTCGCCGGCGTCTACTACTGGCTGCCCAAGTGGACCGGCGTCATGTACAACGAGACGCGCGGCAAGCTGCACTTCTGGTGGTCGCTGATCGCCTTCAACGTGACCTTCTTCCCGATGCACTTCCTGGGCCTGGCCGGCATGCCGCGCCGCTACGCCGACTACCCGATGCAGTTCGCCGACTTCAATGCGATCGCCACGGTGGGCGCGTTCTTCTTCGGCATCGCCCAGGTCTACTTCTTCCTGTTCATCGTGCTGCCCTGCATGATGGGCAAGGGCCAAAAGGCGCCGCAAAAGCCCTGGGAGGCGGCCGAAGGGCTGGAGTGGGAAGTGCCCTCGCCAGCGCCGTTCCACACCTTCGAGAACCCGCCCAAGCTGGATGCCACCGCGACCCGCGTGGTCGGTTGAGGAGCGACGCTTGACGCCGCCTGACAAGAAGAAGCAGAACCTGCGGACCGGACTGATCCTGCTGTCCGTGGCGCTTGCCTTCTTCGTCGGCTTCATGGTCAAGATGGTCTTTCTGGGCCGTTCATGAGCATCCGGCGCGCCAACGTCCGCATGGTGGGTAAGCTGGCCGTGGTGACGGCCGGCATGTTCGCCTTCGGCTATGCACTGGTGCCGCTGTACAACGCCATCTGCGAGATGACGGGCATCAACATCCTGTCGCTGTCCGAGCGGCAGGTGCCCGGGGTGGTGGCCAAGGTGACGCCCGAGAACACGCAGGTCGACCGCAGCCGCACGATCACGGTGGAGTTCGATGCCAACTCGCGCGGCCCCTGGGAATTCAAGCCGGCGATGCGCTCGATGCAGGTGCATCCGGGCGAGCTCGCCACCGTGATGTACGAGTTCCAGAACGTGCAGAACCGGCGCATGGCCGCCCAGGCCATCCCGAGCTATGCGCCGCGCCAGGCGGCAGCGCACTTCAACAAGCTGGAGTGCTTCTGCTTCACGCAGTACACGTTGGACGCGGGGGAGAAGAAAGAATGGCCGGTGGCCTTCATCATCGACCCCAAGCTGTCCAAGGACGTGACCACGATCACGCTGTCGTACACCTTCTTCGAGGTGGGCGGCAAGACGCCGCCGGCACCCGCCAGTGCCGACGCGGCCGCACAAACCAATAAAGAAACCAGGAGCTGAGATGAGTGCCACGACCCACGGATCCACGCCGTACTACTTCGTCCCAGGGCCTTCGCGGCATCCGATCATGGCCGCCATCGGCCTGTTCTTCGTGATCCTTGGCGCGGGCCAGTGGATCAACGGGCACGACTGGGGCAAGTGGTCGCTGGCCTTCGGCCTGTTGTTCTGGTGGGTGGTGCTGTTCCAGTGGTTCCGCGATGCGGTGACGGAGAGCGAGGGCGGCCTGTACGGCCGCAAGATCGACATCTCCTACCGCTGGAGCATGAGCTGGTTCATCTTCTCCGAAGTGATGTTCTTCGGCGCCTTCTTCACGGCCCTGTGGTGGATGCGCGTGCACTCGGTGCCGGTGCTGGGCAGCCTGGAAAACGCGCTGCTGTGGCCCGACTTCAAGGCAGTGTGGCCCAGCATGGCGGCCGGCGTGACCGGCTCGCCCGCCAACATCGTCGAGCCGTTCCAGGCCATGACGCCGTTCTGGCTGCCGACCATCAACACGGCGCTGCTGCTGAGCTCGGGTGTGACGCTGACCATCGCCCACCACGCTTTGCAGCACGGCGAGCGTGCCAAGACCATCACCTGGATGTGGGCCACCGTGATCCTGGGCATCGTGTTCCTGTGCGTGCAGGGCTACGAGTACGTGCACGCCTACCGCGACCTCAACCTCAAGCTGAACTCCGGCCCCTACGGCTCCACCTTCTTCATGCTGACGGGCTTCCACGGCTTCCACGTGCTGGTGGGCATGCTGATGCTGCTGTTCATCACGCTGCGCCTCATGAAGGGCCACTTCACCAAGGAGCGCCATTTCGGCTTCGAAGGCGCGGCCTGGTACTGGCACTTCGTGGACGTGGTCTGGCTCGGCCTGTACGTGCTGGTGTATTGGCTTTGAGGCGGCCAGGCCTCGCACCGAAAGGGCCGCGCAGCGGCCCTTTTCATTTTTCTTTCTCTTCTACTTGCCGGTGGGAATGCCGGTCGGGTGCAGATAGCCCAGCTTCCAGCCGATGAGGATGCACAGGAACAGCAGGATGGACAGTCCCACGCGCACGGCGAGCGCACGGGCCATGTGGTTGGGGCGGGTCTTGCCGTCGGCATCCTGGCCGCCGCGCAGCATGAAGTACAGGGCGGCACCCAGGCTGCCGATGATGGCGATGAAGGCAACCAGTGCGAAGTAGCTCATCCCTGGATTATCCGGCGCGGCGCTTCCGCCTGCGCTTTTGGCTGGTGACCCTGGCTGCCCTGATGGGCATTGCCACCACTGCTGCGCTTGGGCGCTGGCAGCTGTCGCGCGCGGCCGAAAAGGAGGCCTTGCAGGCCGCCATCGATTCGCAGGGCCGGCTGCCCGCACTCGACGCGCCGGCCATGCTGCATGCGGCCGATCCGCAAGCCTTGCTGCACCGGCCGGTGCACCTGCGCGGCCTGTGGCTCGCGGAGCGCACCGTTTTCCTGGACAACCGGCAGATGCGCGGGCAGCCGGGCTTCTACGTGCTGACGCCGCTGGCGCTTGAGAACAGCGCGACCGTGGTGATGGTGCAGCGCGGCTGGGTGCAGCGCAACTTCGTCGACCGCACGGCATTGCCCAAGGTCCCGACGCCGGCCGGGCTGGTGGACATCGAGGGGATTGTCGTCCCTGCGCCGTCCAGGCTTTACGAGTTCTCGGGCGAGGACAAGGGCACGATCCGGCAGAATCTGGACCTCGGCGCCTTCGCCCAGGAGACCGGCCTGCCCCTGTGGCAGCAGTCGGTGCAGCAGACGGGCGAGGACGGAGCAGGGCTGTTGCGCGAATGGCCGGTGCCCAAGACCGGCGTCGAGAAGCACTACGGTTATGCCTTCCAGTGGTTCGGGCTGTGCGCCTTGCTGACGGGTCTTTATGTCTGGTTCCAATTTGTCCGACGTCCCGCCGTTCGGCGCTTCGCGCGCCATGGCTGAGGTCGACCAGCCGCTGGGCCTGACGGTCCACTCGATGCCGTCGCCGGCCGAGGCCGCCGGCGTGTCTGCGCAACGCACGCGCAGCGGGCGCCTGAAGATGCTGATGGTGGTGCTGGTCTGCGCCGCGCCCGTGATCGCCTCGTACTTCACCTACTACGTGGTCAGGCCCGAGGGGCGCAGCGTGTTCGGTCAGCTCATCGATCCGCAGCGACCGCTGCCGGACCTGCCGGCCGTGGCGCTGGATGGCCAGGCGCTGCGGCTGCCCAGCCTCAAGGGCCAGTGGCTGCTGGTCAGCGTGGCCGGCGGCGAGTGCGACGCGACCTGCGAACGCAACTTGTACCTGCAACGCCAGTTGCGCGAGAGCTTGGGCAAGGAGAAGGACCGCGTGGACTGGGTGTGGCTGGTCAACGACGGCGCGTCCGTGCGCGCGGCGCTGCGCCCCGCGCTGCAGACTGCGACGGTGCTGCGTGTCGATGCGGCGGGCTTGGCGCAGTGGTTGGCGCCGGCCGCGGGCCAGGCGCTGTCGGACCATCTGTACATCGTCGATCCCATGGGCAACTGGATGATGCGGCTGCCGCCTGCGCTGGACGCGGCGGGCGCCGCCAAAGCCAAGCGCGACATCGAGCGCCTGCTGCGCGCCTCGAGCTCCTGGGACAACGCGGGCCGATGACGATGGATGTGGCGTCTTACGACTGGAGCCCGATCGCCCGCATGATGCTGATGGGCGTGGTGCTCGCGCTCGGTCCGCTGGGCTGGGTGGCCCTGCGCAACCGGGGAGCCTCGCCGGCCAAGCGGCGGCGCGCGCTGACGCTCTTGACCCTGTTCCTGACCTTCGATCTGGTGCTGTTCGGTGCCTTCACCCGGCTGACCGATTCCGGCCTGGGATGCCCGGATTGGCCCGGCTGTTATGGCAAGGCCAGCCCCATCGGCGCACAGGCCGAGATTTCCGCGGCACAGGCGGCCATGCCTACCGGGCCAGTGACCCACACCAAGGCCTGGATCGAGATGGTGCACCGCTATCTTGCGACCGCGGTCGGCGTACTCATCCTGACGCTGGCTGCCGTCAGTTGCGCCGCCTGGCGCCAGCGCCCGCGCGACCCGGACGCCATCCATCCGGGCTGGCCGACACTGACCCTGGTCTGGGTCTGCCTGCAGGGCGCCTTCGGTGCCTGGACCGTCACGCTCAAGCTGTTCCCGGCCATCGTCGTGCTGCACCTGCTCGGTGGGCTAGCGCTGCTGGGCCTGTTGTGCGCGCAGGTCGTTCGGGATGCGCGTGCCACCGGCGCGCTGCAGGTCGTGCGGCTGTCGCCAAGCCAGCGTGGCCTGCTGTGGGGCACAGCCGCCCTGGTGTTGCTGCAGATCGCACTGGGTGGCTGGGTCAGCACCAACTACGCGGTGTTGGCGTGCAGCGAGTTTCCGACCTGCCAGGGCAGCTGGTGGCCTGCGATGGACTTCGCGCAGGCCTTCGAGGTCTGGCGGCCCTTGGGCCGCCTGGCCGACGGCAGCCACATCGCTTTCCCGGCCCTCACGGCCATCCATTACGTGCACCGCCTCGCAGCCTACGCGGTGCTCGTCGCCTTGGCCGTCCTGGCCTGGCGCCTGTGGCACGTGCCCGGCTTGCAGCGGCCAGTGCGCTGGCTTGCGGCACTGGCTGCCTGGCAGTTCGGCACCGGCATGTCGAACGTGGTGCTGGACTGGCCGCTGGTGGCCGCCGTGTCGCACACGGGCGGGGCCGCCGGGCTCGTCGTGGTGCTGACCTGGCTGCTGGGCGCCACCGCGTCCTTGCGGACGGCCGTACCGGTTCGCGCGCAGCAGAACTTGGAGGCGGCTCGATGAGCGCCATCGACCCGCACACCACCGCCGTCGCACGCCCCAGCATGTCGCGCTTCCAGCAGTTCTATGTCCTGACCAAGCCGCGCGTGGTGCAGCTGATCGTGTTTTGCGCGCTGATCGGCATGGTGCTGGCCGTGCCCGGCTTGCCGTCTTGGATGGAGCTGCGCCAGATGGCTGTGGCCTGCGTGGGCATCTGGCTTGTGGCCGGCGCGGCGGCGGCCTTCAACTGCCTGGTCGAGAAGGGCATCGACGCGCGCATGAAGCGCACGGCCTGGCGGCCGACCGCCAAGAACGAACTCGGCGACGGCCAGACACTGCTGTTCTCCACGCTGCTGTGCCTGGCCGGCTCGGTGCTGCTGTACCTGAGCGTCAACGCCCTGACCATGTGGCTGACGCTCGCGACCTTCGTCGGCTACGCCGTCGTCTACACCGTGATCCTCAAGCCGCTGACGCCGCAGAACATCGTGATCGGTGGGGCCTCGGGTGCCATGCCGCCGGTGCTGGGCTGGTCCGCGATGACGGGCGACGTGGGTCCGGAGGCCATGATCCTGTTCCTGATCATCTTCCTGTGGACGCCGCCGCACTTCTGGGCGCTGGCGCTGTACCGCGTGGAGGACTACCGCAAATCCGGCCTGCCCATGCTGCCTGTGACCCACGGCAACGAATTCACGCGCCTGCAGGTCTGGCTCTACACGCTGATCCTGTTCGCGGCCTGCCTGCTGCCCTTTGTCTACGGCATGAGCTCCTGGCTCTACCTGGCCGCCGCGGTGGGGCTCAGCATCGGCTTTTGCGCCTACGGATTCCGGCTGTGGCGCAACTACTCCGACGCGCTGGCGCGCAAGACCTTCCGTTTTTCGCTGGTCCACCTGGCTGCCCTGTTCGCGGCGCTGCTGCTGGACCACTACCTGCTGTGAACATGCTCCAACGACGCTCCCTGATCGCGCTGGCCGCCGCCGGCTGCCTGGCCGCCTGCACGGACACCAAGCCCAGCTTCACGGCGGTGGACATCACCGGGGCGGACTATGCCAAGGACTTCCACCTGACCGACCACAATGGCCAGGAGCGCAGCCTGCAGGACTTCCGCGGCAAGGTGGTCGTGGTGTTCTTCGGCTTCGCGCAATGCCCGGACGTCTGCCCGACCTCCATGGCCGAACTGGCCCAGGTCAAACAGTCGCTGGGCGCGGACGGCGACAAGCTGCAGGCGCTGTTCGTGACGGTGGACCCGGAGCGCGACACGCCCGAGGTGCTCAAGGCCTACATGGCGAATTTCGATCCGAGCTTCCTGGCCCTGCGCACCTCCCCCGAAGGCCTGGCCGCGCTGGCCAAGGACTTCAAGGTCTATTACAAGAAGGTGGAGGGCAAGACGCCGACCAGCTACACCATGGACCATTCCGCCGGCAGCTACGTCTACGACCCCCAGGGGCGGCTGCGGCTGTACGTGCGCTATGGCGCGGGTGCCGATGCGTTGCTGGCCGATGTGCGGCAACTGCTCAAGCAGGCCGGTTGAGGTCGGCGGGCGTTCACCGCCTGCGAGCGAAAACCGGGCACTGGCCGTCCCATGGGCGCGTTGCAGTCGGACGGGCGGTCTGCAGGCGCGCCGGACCGACTGGCTGCAGAAAGCAAAACGCCAGCGCTGGCGCTGGCGTTTGCAGGGCAGAGGCACGACTCAGGCGTAGTACGCCAGTGCCTTCTTCATCTTCTTCATGGCCGCCGATTCGATCTGGCGGATGCGCTCGGCGCTCACGCCGTAGTCGGCCGCCAGTTCGTGCAGCGTCATCCCGCCCGAGCCGTCGTCGTTGACCTTGAGCCACCGCTCCTCGACGATGCGCCGGCTGCGCGGATCCAGTTCGGCCAGGGCCGTGCTGATGCCGTCGCTTGCCATCCGGTCGCGCTGGCGTGATTCGATCAGTGCGGTAGGCTCCTGCTTGGCATCGGCCAGGTAGGCGATGGGGCCGTAGCTGTCCTCGCCGTCGTCGGACGGGCTCGGATCGAGCACCACATCGCCACCCGAGAGCCGGGCTTCCATCTCGATCACGTCCTCGCGCTTCACGTTGAGTTGCTCGGCCATGGCCTCGATCTGGCCTTCGCTGAGCGTGTCGCGGTGCGTGGCGCCGTCCGCCGCATCCGCCTTGAAGCCCTGCTTCATCGAGCGCAGGTTGAAGAACAGCTTGCGCTGGGCCTTGGTGGTCGCCACCTTGACCATGCGCCAGTTCTTCAGGATGTACTCGTGCATCTCGGCCTTGATCCAGTGCAGCGCGTAGCTGACCAGGCGCACGCCCTGGTCCGGATCGAAGCGCTTGACGGCCTTCATGAGGCCCACATTGCCTTCCTGGATCAGGTCGCCGTGCGGCAGACCGTAGCCCAGGTATTGGCGGGCCACGGACACCACCAAGCGCAGGTGCGACAGCACCAGCTTTCCGGCGGCTTCCAGATCGTTCTCGTTCCTGAGCTTGCGCGCGTACTCCTGCTCCTGCTCGGCGCTGAGCATGGGCATGCGGTTGACCGCGGAGATGTAGGCGTCCAGATTGCCCAGCGGCGGGACCAGCGACCAGGGGTTCGCCGAGGCAAGCGCAACGGACGTGGTTCCAGTTTGAATATTCATACCAGATTCCTTTCCTTCAGGGGAAATACTAGCACTCTCCGGGGAAGAGTGCTAAAGGCGCTGGCTGCGCCCTTGGTGGGGGTGTGGACAACCCCTTCCCGATAGCGATTGGAGTCCGGCGCGAGCGTCCAGGTTCCGCGCTTAAGCCCGGCCTAAGCCAGCGCGAACCGGTAGATCCCGTCGTCGTCCCGGCGGCGCTGCAGCAGGCCGTCGAACCAGAGCTTGTGCAGGTGCGCCACGGCCTCGCCCATGGCGAAGGTGGTCTGGTGCAGGTCCAGCTTGCGCGTGAACAGCACGGGCAGCAGGTCCGCGCCGGTGCGCGGCCCCTGGCTGCGGCAGGCCTCCATCACGCGCTCCAGGTGCTGGCGGTGGTGCTCGTGCAATTGGTCGATGCGGGTGTGCAGGCCCCGGAACGGCTTGCCGTGGGCCGGGAGTGTCAGGGTGTCCTCCGGCAAGGCCCTGAACTTGTCGATGGAGTCCAGGAACAGCTGCAAGGCGTTGGCCTCGGGCTCGTTGTCGTAGACACTGACGTTGGTCGAGATGCGCGGCAGCATCATGTCGCCGCCGATCAGTACCGCGGCCTCTCCGCAGTACAGCGCGATGTGCTCCGGCGCGTGGCCGTAGCCGCTGATGCAGCGCCAGGCGCGCCCGCCGATGGACAGCCGCATGCCGTCCAGCAGGCGGGTGTACTGGCGCGGCACATCCGGCACCATGTTGGCGTAATAGTTCGTGCGGCCGCGCACTTGGTGCAGCGCGTCGGCGTCGGCCAGGCCATGGCTGCGGAAGAAGTCAGCGGCCGCTTCGCCGCCATTGCCGCTGGTGCCCTGGGTGTTCAGCCGGGCGACGTGGTAGTCGGTGGCGCTGATCCACAGCGGCGCGTTCCAGCGCGTGCAGAGCCAGTGCGCCAGGCCAATGTGGTCCGGGTGCATGTGCGTGACGATCACCCGCAGGATGGGCAGGCCCTGCAACTGCGTGGCGAACACCTCTTCCCATTGCGCCTTGGCCTCGTCGCGCGCGATGCAGCAATCCACCACGGTCCAGCCGGCCCGCCCGTCGATCTCGTCGCGCAGCAGCCAGAGGTTGATGTGGTCCAGCGCGAACGGCAGGGCCATGCGGATCCAGCGGATGCCGCTCGCCACCTCCAGGGTCTTGCCCGGCTCCGGCATCCGGTCGCCAAAAGGGTAGTGCAGCTGGCTTTCGAGTGCGTTCATGGGAGGCCTGCCGGTTGGGTTGACGTTGACGTAAACGTCATCTGTAATCGGCGGCATTCTAGGAATGCACCCGCCATTTCGCCTGTCACCTCCGTATTGCCCGCCGATGACCGATGCCGCCCCCAGCCCTCCGCCGCCCGATGCGACCGACGCCGGCACCTACAGCATCGGCGACCTGGCCCGCGAGTTCGACCTGACGACGCGCGCCATTCGTTTCTACGAAGACATGGGCTTGCTCCAGCCCCAGCGCAGCGGCCCGGGTGGCCGGGTGCGCGTCTATGGCGCCCGCGACCGCACGCGGCTCAAGCTCACGCTGCGCGCCAAGCGCCTGGGCCTGTCGTTGAACGAGGCGCGTGAGATCCTGGACATGTACGACAGCCCGCGTGACACCGGCCCCCAGCTGCGCAAATTCCTCGACGTGCTGGCCGCGCACCGCCAGGCGCTGGAGGCGCAGCTGACCGAATTGCAGGCCAACCTGGACGAGGTCAAGCAGCACGAAAAAGATGCGCGCGCATTGCTGGCACGTTCCAGCTGAGCTGGCTATGATTGACGTTTACGTAAACGTCAATCAAACCTGTCTGGAGCGCTGATGAGTACCCCCGTCTTCGAACCCCAGGTGTCCGACTGGTCGGCGCGCGTGCACGACAGCTTTGCCCGCCAGGGCGCGATGCAGACCCTGGGCGCGCGCTTGGCGCAGGTCGAGCCTGGCCTGGTGGCGATCGAACTGGACTGGGCCCCGGGGCTCACGCAGCAGCATGGCTTCCTGCACGCGGGCATGGTGGCCACGGCGCTGGATTCGGCGTGTGGCTACGCCGGCTTCACGCTGATGCCAGCGGATGCTGCCGTGCTGACCGTGGAGTTCAAAGTCAACCTGCTGGCGCCGGCCAGGGGCCAGCGCTTTCGGATGGTGGGCCAGGTGCTCAAGCCCGGGCGCACCATCAGCGTCGTCGAAGGCAGGGCGCTGGCCTTCGAAGGGGGGCGTGAAAAGCTGGTCGCCACGATGAACTGCACTCTCATGGCCGTGGTTGGCCGTGAGGGCATCGTCCATTGATTCGGAACGTGCAGCCGCGGAGGGCCGAAAATAGGGGGTTTGCTGCGGCGCAGCAGATCCATTCCAGATTCCACAGCTTTGCAAAGGGAACGACCAGATGAGCAACTCTCTCGAGCACCTCCTCGCCAACAACCGCGAATGGGCCGCCCGCGTCGAGCGGGAGCGTCCAGGCTTCTTCACCGGCCTCATGGCGCAGCAAAAGCCGCGTTACATGTGGATCGGTTGTGCCGACAGCCGCGTGCCGGCCAACGAGATCACGGGCCTGGACCCGGGCGAGGTGTTCGTGCACCGCAACGTGGCCAACGTGGTGGTGCACTCCGACCTCAATGCGCTGTCGACCATCCAGTTCGCAGTGGAGCATCTGCGCGTGGAGCACATCATGGTCACCGGCCACTACGGCTGCGCCGGCGTGCGCGCCGCGCTGCTGGGCCAGCGCGTCGGCCTGGCAGACAACTGGCTGGCCCACATCGCCGACCTGCGCTTGCGCCACCGCAAGCGCATCGACTACCTGCCGACCGAGCAGGAACGTCACGACCGGCTGTGCGAGATCAACGTGATCGAGCAGGTCGGCAACGTGGCCCTCTCCACCGTCGTGCAGGACGCCTGGGCGCGCGGCCAGCAGCTGACCATCCATGGCTGGTGCTACGGTCTCAAGGACGGCTTGGTCAACGACCTCCAGGTCAGCATCGACCACCCCGACAAGGTGCTCGACACCTTCCGCGCGGCGATCAAGCGCTACCCGCGCCACGACAGCGGCCAGCCGCTGCAGCCCGAGGAAGACGACGAATAAGCCGTCCCGTTTTCTCACCCCCCATCCACCTTTGAAGGAGACAGCCATGCCCAGCACCACAGAAGATCCCATCGTCATCCTCGGCGCCGCGCGCACGCCCATGGGCGGCTTCCAGGGCGACTTCGCCGGCTTGGCCGCGCACGATCTGGGCGGCGTGGCGATCAAGGCCGCCGTCGAGCGCGCCGGCATCGCCCCCGACCTGGTCGGCGAAGTGCTGTTCGGCAATTGCCTGATGGCCGGACAGGGCCAGGCGCCCGCGCGCCAGGCCGCGTTCAAGGGCGGCCTGCCCAAGAGCGCGGGCGCGGTCACGCTGTCCAAGATGTGCGGCTCGGGCATGAAGGCGGCCATGCTGGCGCACGACATGCTGCTGGCCGGCACGCACGAGGTCATGGTGGCCGGCGGCATGGAGAGCATGACCAATGCGCCGCATCTGCTCCTGAAGGGCCGCAGCGGCATCCGCATCGGCCACGACCGCGTGATGGACCACATGATGCTGGACGGCCTGGAAGATGCCTACGAAGCCGGCCGCTCCATGGGCACCTTCGGCGAGGACTGCGCCGCCAAGTACGGCTTCACGCGCGAGGAGCAGGACAAATTCGCCGTGGCCAGTGTCTCGCGCGCCAAGGCCGCCACCGAGTCGGGCGCCTTTAAAGCCGAAATCGCGCCCGTCACGGTCAAGACGCGTGCCGGCGAACAGTTGATCGCCGTGGACGAAGGCCCGGGCAAGATCAAGCTCGACAAGATCCCCACGCTCAAGCCAGCGTTCAAGAAGGACGGCACCATCACGGCCGCCTCCAGCTCCTCGATCAACGACGGCGCCGCTGCCCTGGTGCTGGCCCGTGCCTCCACGGCGCAGCGCCTGGGCGCCAAGCCGATCGCGCGCATCGTGGCCCACACCACGCACGCGCAGGAGCCCAACTGGTTCGCCACCGCGCCCGTGGGCGCCACGCAGAAGCTGCTGGCCAAAACCGGCTGGAGCGTGGCCGATGTGGACCTGTGGGAGATCAACGAGGCCTTTGCCGTCGTGCCCATGGCGCTGATGACCGAACTCGGCCTGTCGCACGACATCGTCAACGTCAACGGTGGCGCCTGCGCGCTGGGCCACCCGATCGGCGCCAGCGGCGCGCGCATCATGGTCACGCTGATCCATGCGCTCAAGGCCCGTGGCAAGAAGCGCGGCGTGGCCACGCTGTGCATCGGCGGCGGCGAGGCGACAGCGCTGGCGCTCGAACTGCTCTGATGGCCACGGTCCTCGTCGTCGGCGCCTCGCGCGGCATCGGCCTGGAGTTCGTGCGCCAGTACCGCGCCGCCGGCGAGCGCGTGATCGCGACAGCGCGCGACGACGCGGGCCTGGCACGCCTCAGAGACCTGGGCGCCACGGCGCTGCGCGTCGATGTAGCCCAGCCGGCCAGCGTGAGCGGGCTGGCCTGGCAGCTGGACGGCGAGAAGATCGACATCGCGATCTACGTCGCCGGTGCCTGGGCCACGGCCGATGCGCGCACGCCGCCCACGCGCGAGGACTTCGACCGGCTCATGCACACCAACGTGCTGGGCGCCATGCAGGCGATCCCGCAGGTGGCGCCGCTGGTCGAGGCTGCGCCGCATGGGCGTTTCGCGTTCATCACAAGCGCAATGGGACGGATCGCAGGCGTGACCGACAGCATGGCCTGGGTCTACCGCGCCAGCAAGGCGGCATTGAACATGGCGGTGGCCGCCGCCCAGCACGACTACCCGCGGGCCATCCTGGTCGCGCTGTCGCCCGGCTGGGTGCAGACCGACATGGGTGGCGCGGCCGCCCCGCTGACGGTGGACCAGAGCGTCGCCGGCATGCGTGCCGCGCTCGACGGCCTGGGCCCGCAGCACAAGGGCGCATTGCTCAATTACGACGGCAGACCTTTCGAAGGGTGGTGATGATTCAGACCTTGGAGCAACTGCGCGGCCTGTACGCCGCCCCCGGCGACCGCGCGCTGCGCAAGCAGTTGGACCACATCGATGCGCACGCGGCGCGCTTCATCACGCTCTCGCCGTTCTGCGTGGTCGCCACGGGCGGCGTGCACGGCGCTCTGCTGGACGCCTCGCCGCGTGGCGGCGCGCCCGGCTTCGTCAAGCTGGCCGATGCGCGCACGCTGCTGCTGCCTGACTCGGGCGGCAACAACCGGCTCGACACGCTGGAGAACCTGCTGGTCGACCCGCGCCTGGCGCTGATCTTCCTGATCCCCAACGTGGACGAGACGCTGCGCGTGAACGGCCGCGCGCGTCTTCGCGACGAGGCGGAGTTCACGGGCCGCTTCGCCGAAGGGCGCCAGCGCCCCAAGCTCGTGATCGAGGTGCAGGTCGAAGAGGTCTACCTGCACTGCGCCAAGGCCTTCATGCGCTCGCAGCTCTGGCAGCCCGAGACCTGGCCCCGGCGCTCCGCGCTGCCCAGCATGAACCAGATGATCCACGACCAGATCGGTGCCTGCGCCCCAACCGAGACGCAGGAGCAGATGCTGGCGCGCTACCGCGACCAGCTTGCCCAGGAAACGACCCCTTCCGCCTGAGACAACGGAAACGACCATGCTGCTGACCCCCGACCAGGAAGCCATCCGCGACGCGGTGCGCGATTTCGCCCAGGCTGAACTGTGGCCCCATGCCGCCCGCTGGGACCGCGAACACCATTTCCCCAAGCAGGCCCACCAGGGCCTGGCCGCGCTCGGCGCCTACGGCATCTGCGTGCCCGAAGAACACGGCGGCGCTGGCCTGGACTACCTCACGCTGGCGCTGGTGCTGGAAGAAATCGCCGCCGGCGACGGCGGCACCAGCACCGCCATCAGTGTGACCAACTGCCCCGTCAACGCCATCCTGATGCGCTACGGCAACGCCGCGCAGAAGAAGCGCTGGCTCGAGCCTCTCGCGCAAGGCCAGATGCTGGGCGCCTTCTGCCTGACGGAGCCACACGTGGGCAGCGACGCCTCGGCACTGCGCACCACGGCGCGGCGTGATGGTGATGGCTACGTGATCGACGGCGTCAAGCAGTTCATCACGAGCGGCAAGAACGGCCAGGTGGCCATCGTCATCGCCGTGACCGACAAGGGCGCGGGCAAGAGGGGCATGAGCGCCTTCCTCGTGCCCACCGACACGCCGGGCTACCAGGTCGCGCGACTGGAGGACAAGCTGGGCCAGCACAGCAGCGACACGGCACAGATCAACTTCGAGGGCTGCCGCATCCCGGCCGACCACCTGATCGGTGCCGAGGGCGAGGGCTACAAGATCGCGCTGGGCGCGCTCGAAGGCGGGCGCATCGGCATCGCCGCGCAGAGCGTGGGCATGGCGCGCAGCGCCTTCGAGGCCGCGCTGGCCTATGCCAAGGAGCGCGAGAGCTTCGGCGTGCCGATCTTCCAGCACCAGGCCGTGGGCTTCCGGCTGGCCGATTGCGCGACGCAGATCGAGGCTGCGCGCCAGTTGATCTGGCATGCCGCCAGCCTGCGCGACGCTGGCCGGCCGTGTCTGAAGGAAGCCGCCATGGCCAAGCTGTTCGCCAGCGAGATGGCCGAGCGCGTCTGCAGCGCGGCGATCCAGACGCTGGGCGGCTACGGCATCGTTAACGACTTCCCGGTGGAGCGCATCTACCGCGACGTGCGCGTGTGCCAGATCTACGAGGGCACGAGCGACGTGCAGAAGATCCTGATCACGCGCGCCCTGGCGTGACGGTCTGCCCCTGTGGCCGCATGGACGCGCGCCAGCGTGCGCTGGCCTATGCCGACTGCTGCGGCCGCTACCTCGATGACTTCGCGCAGACGCCTGCGCCCGACGCCGAGTCGCTCATGCGTTCGCGCTACACGGCCTTCGTGCGCGAGCGCGCCGACTACCTGCTGGCCACCTGGCACGCCAGCCATCGGCCCGCGCAGCTGGACTTCGACGCCGGCACACGCTGGCTGGGCCTGCAGGTCAAGGACCGCCGGCAGGTCGACGCCGAGCATGCCGAGGTCGAGTTCGTCGCCCGCCAGCGCGACGCCTCGGGCCGCGCGCACCGGCTGCACGAGCGCAGCCGGTTCGTGCGCGAGGGTGGGCGCTGGTACTACGTGGACGGCAGCCAGCGCTGAATGCAAGCCCACGCGCGTGGTCCAATGGCGGCCATGCGATTCGAAGCCATCTTGTTCGACTGCGACGGCGTGCTCGTCGATTCCGAACCCATCACCCACCGCGTGCTGGTCCAGGTCCTGGGCGAGCGCGGCTGGCAGATCACCCAGGAAGAATGCATGCGCATCTTCATCGGAAAGGCCGTCAAGGACGAGGCCGCGCTGATCGAGCAGCGCACGGGCCAGCCCGTCACGGCCGAGTGGCTGCAGGCCTTCTGGGACCGGCGCAACGCCGCGCTGGAGCGAGAGCTGTTGCCCATCGCCGGGGCCCTGGAGGCGGTGCCCGCATTGCACACAGCCACCGGCGGGCGCATCGCCTGCGCCTCGGGTGCCGACCGCGGCAAGGTCGAGATGCAGCTGCGCAAGGTGGGCCTGTACCCGCTGTTCGAGGGCCGCATCTTCAGCGGCCACGAGATGCCGCGCTCCAAGCCCTTTCCCGACGTGTACCTCGCGGCGGCCGAGGCGCTGGGCGTGGACCCGCGCCGCTGTGGGGTGGTGGAGGACACGGTCACCGGCGTCACCGCGGGCGCGGCGGCGGGTGCCACGGTGTTCGGCTACAGCCCGGGCGGTCCCGGCCACAGTCCGGCCGAGGCGCTGCGCGCTGCCGGGGCCGCGCATGTGTTCGAGGACATGGCTGCCCTGCCGGCCCTGCTGTCCTTCTGGGAGTGACGGGCGGTCTGGCCCCGGACTTGCATCGCGCCGCCCGCCATGCGCCGCTTCTTCGTCCTGACCAGCCGGCACCGCGCGCCTTCGACCAACCTGGTGCTGGGCCTGTTGCTGGCCTTCAACGCCGGCGCCATCAACGCCGGCGGTTTCCTCGTGCTGCACCAGTACACCTCGCACATGACGGGCTTCACCTCCCAGCTGGCCGACGGGCTGGCGCTGGGCCAGGGCCGGCTGGTGCTCACGGCGCTCGGGGCGCTGCTGGCCTTTGTCGCCGGTGCGGCGGCCACGGCCATGCTGGTCAACTGGGGCCGCCAGCACCGGCTGGACAGCATCTACGCGCTTCCGCTGCTGTGCGAGGCGCTGCTGATGTTCCCGTTCGGCCTCATGGGCGCGATCACGCTGGGCTGGCAGACGCCGTTCGCGGTGCCGCTGACCGTGCTGCTGCTGTCCTTCATCATGGGCCTGCAGAACGCGGTGGGCTCCAAGACGTCGGGTGGCCGTGTGCGCACCACGCACATGACCGGCAACATCACCGACCTGGGCATGGAGTTGGGCAAGCTGCTGTACGTCAACCATGCATCGGCGCCGCGCCGGGTCCGGCATGACCGCGCCAAGCTCCGGCTCACGACCGGCCTGCTGGCCAGCTTCCTGTTCGGCGGCATGGCGGGCGCGCTGGGCTTCTCGCGCCTGGGCTTCGTCTGCGTGGTGCCGCTGGCCGCACTGCTGCTGGCGGTCTCGCTGCCTCCGCTGTGGCGCGACCTGCACAGGCTACGGCCATTGCGGGCGCGGCCGCGCTGATCAGAACAGCACGCGCGTGCGGATGGTGCCCGGCACCTGGGCCAGCTTCTCCTGGGCGCGCTCGGAGGAGCCGGCATCGAGGTCGATCACGACGTAGCCGATCTTCTCGTTGGTCTGCAGGTACTGCGCCGAGATGTTGATGTGGTTGTCCGAGAAGATGCGGTTGATCTCCGACAGCACGCCCGGCACGTTGTGGTGCACGTGCAGCAGCCGGTGCTTGCCCGGGTGCGAAGGCAGCGAGACCTCGGGGAAGTTGACCGACGAGGTGGTGGCGCCGGTGTCGCTGTAGCGCACCAGTTTTTCGGCCACCTCCAGGCCGATGTTGGCCTGGGCTTCCATGGTCGAGCCGCCAATGTGCGGGGTCAGGATCACGTTGTCCAGGCCGCGCAGCGGCGACTGGAACTCGTCTTTGTTGCCGCGTGGTTCCACCGGGAACACGTCGATGGCCGCACCCAGCAGCTTGCCGGCCTTGACCGCTTCGGCCAGCGGCTCGATCTCCACGACGGTGCCGCGCGAGGCGTTGATCAGGATGGCACCCGGCTTCATGGCCGCGATCTGCGCCGCGCCGATCATCCACTGCGTCGATGGCGTCTCGGGCACGTGCAGCGTCACGATGTCGCTGCTGGCCAGCAGCTCGGCCAGTCCCACCTGGCGCGCATTGCCCAGCGGCAGCTTGGACACGATGTCGTGGAACTGCACGTGCATGCCCAGGGCTTCGGCCAGCACCGAAAGCTGCGTGCCGATGGCGCCGTAGCCCACCACGCCCAGCGTCTTGCCACGGATCTCGTAGGCGTTCTCGGCCGTCTTGAGCCAGCCGCCGCGGTGCGCGGCCGCGTTCTTGGCCGGCACGCCGCGCAGCAGCAAGATGGCCTCGGCGATCACGAGCTCGGCCACCGAGCGCGTGTTGGAGTAGGGCGCGTTGAACACCGCGATACCGCGCTCGCGCGCAGCCGCCAGGTCGACCTGGTTGGTGCCGATGCAGAAGCAGCCCGCGGCCACCAGCTTGTGCGCGTGGGCGAACACCTCGGCCGTGAGTTGCGTGCGCGAGCGGATGCCGATGAAGTGCACGTCGGCGATCTTGCGCTTGAGTTCCTCGTCGGGCAGCGCCGAGGGCAGGGATTCGATCTGGCTGTAGCCGGCGGCGCGCAGCACCTCGACGGCAGAGGGGTGGATGCCCTCGAGCAGCAGGAACTTGATCTTGGCCTTGTCCAGGGAGGTCGTCGGAAGCGTCATGGGTGCGGGTGCGCCGTGCGGCTGGGACCGGGAAAAAGGGGGCGATCCTACTCCGCGCTCCGATGGCAACGTCGCGAACGAGGGCAAAAACGCCGTTGCGGGGGGACGCGGCTAGAGCCGCTTCTGGATCTTCACGCGGATGGCCGTCACCTCCCAGCCGCGGTTGCGCAGCGCCTGCTGCAACAGTGGCGCCAGGTGGCGCAGCTTGGCGGCGGCGGCGCTGTTGTCCACCAGCAGGCACCAGCCGTTCTCATCGATCGGGCCGGGCCGGATGGCGGTGCGCATGGGCGGCGGAATCAGCTGCTGCACCGCGGCCAGGCGCTCGGCCGACTCGCGCACCAGGGCCGACAGCCGAGCCAGCGGCTGGGAATCGGCAACGGCCTGTTGCAGGGTGAACGAGCGGCGGGGGGCGGGCATGGCCGGGGGATTATCGGGGGCACCAGCGCCACAGGGCGGCCGGCATAAAATCGCCGGTTTGGCACGTGCCGGGCCCCGGCCAATTGCGCACCTGCCGCCATTTCCGGATTCCACCGACACCAAGGGATTTCGGTCGCCATGCCACCGCGCCATGCCGGGCGGAGGCGGGCGATCTCGTATTCATGAACATCAATTTCCTGACCAAGATTTTCGGCAGCCGCAACGAACGGCTGCTGAAGCAATACCGCAAGTCGGTGCAGGCGATCAATGCGCTGGAATCCCAGTTGGAGAAGCTCTCCGACGATGAACTGCGCGCCAAGACCCAGGAGTTCAAGGACCGCGTGGCCGGCGGCGCCACGCTGGATTCGATCCTGGTGGAGGCCTTCGCCGTCGTGCGCGAGGGCTCCAAGCGCATCATGAAGATGCGCCACTTCGATGTGCAGCTGCTGGGCGGCATGGCCCTGCACTACGGCAAGATCGCAGAAATGCGCACGGGCGAGGGCAAGACGCTGACGGCCACGCTGGCGGTCTACCTCAATGCGCTGTCGGGCAAGGGCGTGCACGTCGTCACGGTCAACGACTACCTGGCCAACCGCGACGCCCAGTGGATGGGCCGGCTGTACAACTTCCTGGGCCTGACGGTCGGCATCAATTTGCCGCAGATGCCGCGCGAGGAAAAGCAGGCCGCCTACGCCGCCGACATCACCTACGGCACCAACAACGAGTACGGTTTCGACTACCTGCGCGACAACATGGTCTACGAGGTGCGCGACCGCGTGCAGCGTGGCCTGAACTACGCCATCGTCGACGAGGTGGACTCCATCCTGATCGACGAGGCGCGCACGCCGCTCATCATCAGCGGCCAGGCCGAGGACCACACGCAGCTGTACCTGGCCATCCACAAGGCTGTGCCGGCGCTGACGCGCCAGGAAGGTGAGGCCGACCCGCGCACCGGCGAGGGCGTGACCAAGCCCGGCGACTTCACGGTGGACGAGAAAACGCACCAGGTGTTCCTGACCGAACAGGGCCACGAGAACGCCGAGCGCATTCTGTCCAGCCTGGGCCTGATCCCCGAGGGCGCCTCGCTGTACGACCCGGCCAACATCACGCTGATGCACCATCTGAATGCGGCGCTCAGGGCCCAGCACATCTACCACCGCGACCAGCACTATGTCGTGCAGGACGGCGAGGTCGTGATCGTGGACGAGTTCACCGGCCGCCTGATGAGCGGGCGGCGCTGGAGCGATGGCCTGCACCAGGCTGTCGAGGCCAAGGAAGGCGTGGCGATCCAGCCCGAGAACCAGACCATGGCCTCGATCACCTTCCAGAACTACTTCAGGCTGTACGCCAAGCTGGCAGGGATGACCGGCACGGCCGACACGGAAGCCTTCGAGTTCCAGTCGATCTATGGCCTGGAAACCGTGCTGATCCCGCCGAACCGCCCGAACCGGCGCGAAGACCAGCTCGACCGCGTCTACAAGACCACCAAGGAAAAGTACGACGCGGCGATCGCCGACATCCGCGAATGCTACGAGCGCGGTCAGCCCGTGCTGGTGGGCACCACCTCCATTGAGAACTCCGAGATCATCGACCAGCTGCTGATCCAGGCCAAGCTGCCGCACCAGGTGCTCAATGCCAAGCAGCATGCCCGGGAGGCCGACATCGTGGCCCAGGCCGGCCGGCCCAAGATGATCACGATCGCAACCAACATGGCCGGCCGCGGTACCGACATCGTGCTGGGTGGCAACCTGGAGAAGGCCATCGAGGCCATGCGCGCGGCCAACGCCGGCAAGGACGAGGCCACGCTGCAGGCCGAGGAGGCCAAGGTGCGCGCCCAGTGGGAGAAGGACCACGAGCAGGTGCAGGCTCTGGGCGGGCTGCGCATCATCGCCACCGAACGCCACGAGTCGCGCCGCATCGACAACCAGCTGCGCGGCCGCTCGGGCCGCCAGGGCGACCCGGGCTCCTCGCGCTTCTACCTGAGCCTGGACGATCCGCTCATGCGCATCTTCGCGGGCGACCGCGTCAAGGCCATCATGGACCGGCTCAAGATGCCGGAGGGCGAGGCGATCGAGGCCGGCATCGTCACGCGCAGCATCGAGAGCGCGCAGCGCAAGGTCGAGGCGCGCAACTTCGACATGCGCAAGCAGCTGCTGGAGTACGACGACGTCGCCAACGACCAGCGCAAGGTGATCTACACCCAGCGCAACGAGATCCTCGACGCGGCCGACCTGAGCGAGCAGATCAAGGGCCTGCGCCACGGCTGCTTCACCGACCTCGTGCGCCAGTTCGTGCCGGCGGAATCGGTCGAGGAGCAATGGGACCTGCCGGGCCTGGAGAAGACCCTGGCCGAGGACTGGCAGCTGCATGTGCCGCTGCAGGCGGCCGTCGAAGCGGCGAGCGACATCACCGACGAAGACATCGTCGAAAAGGTCATCGCGGCAGCCGACGAAGCCTTCACCGCCAAGGTGGCACTGGTCGGCGGCGAGCAGTTCACCCAGTTCGAGCGCATGGTGCTGCTGCAGAGCATGGACCAGCACTGGCGCGAGCACCTGTCGGCACTGGACTACCTGCGCCAGGGCATCCATCTGCGCGGCTATGCGCAGAAGCAGCCCAAGCAGGAATACAAGCGCGAGGCCTTCGAGCTGTTCGGCCAGATGCTGGACGCGGTCAAGAACAACGTCACCAAGCTGCTGATGACGGTGCGCATCCAGTCCAGCGAAGAAGCCGGCCAGGCCGCCCAGGATTTGGAGCAGCGCGGCGAACAGGTGGCCAACGTGACCTACAGCGCGCCCACCGAGACCGGCGAGGTCGAGACCCGCACGGAGGGCCAGGGCGCTGGCGCCAACCCGCTGGCCTTCGACGGTCAGCGCGTGGGCCGCAACGACCCCTGCCCCTGCGGCAGTGGCAAGAAGTTCAAGCAGTGTCACGGGAAGCTGGCATAAGACGTCGAACCGAGGAATTTCCATGCCTGTCCATCTCTCCCCCCCGAATCCCGCCGACCTGCACGCCGTGGCCGGCGTGCGCATCGGTGTCGCCGAAGCCGGCGTGCGCAAGGCCAACCGCAAGGACCTCACGGTCGTGCTGCTCGATGAAGGCGCGGCCGTGGCCGGTGTGTTCACGCAGAACCGCTTCTGCGCCGCGCCGGTGCAGATCTGCCGCAAGCACCTGGAGGCCGGCCACGGCATCCGCGCGATCCTGGTGAACACGGGCAATGCCAACGCGGGCACGGGCGACGATGGTCTGGCGCGCGCGCAGGCCACCTGCGTGGCGCTGGCCCAGCACCTGGACGTGGCGCCCGAGCAGATCCTGCCGTTCTCCACCGGCGTGATCATGGAGCCGCTGCCCAGCGAGCGCATCATCGCGGGCCTGCCGGCCGCGCTGGCTGATGCGAAGCCCGACCACTGGGCGCGCGCTGCAGAAGGCATCATGACCACGGACACCGTGCCCAAGGCCTTCAGCACGCAGGTAAGCCTGTCGGGCGTGCCCGTGGCCATCACCGGCATCAGCAAGGGCGCCGGCATGATCCGCCCCAACATGGCGACCATGCTGGGCTACCTGGCGACGGACGCGAAGATCGCCCCAGGCCTCATGCAGCAGCTCGCCAAGGATTTGGCCGACGCATCGTTCAACCGCGTGACCATCGACGGCGACACCTCGACCAACGACTCCTTCGTCGTGATCGCCACGCACAAGGCGGCGCATCCGGTCGTCGCATCCTGGGACACGCCGGACGGTCGCGCACTGCGTGCCGGCCTGCTCGAAGTGGCGCAGAAGCTGGCCCAGGCCATCGTGCGCGACGGCGAGGGCGCGACCAAGTTCATCACCATCCGCGTCGAAGGCGGCAAGACGGCCGAGGAATGCCGGCTCGCGGCCTATGCCATCGCCCACTCGCCGCTGGTCAAGACGGCTTTTTTCGCGAGCGACCCGAACCTGGGCCGCATTCTGGCCGCCGTGGGCTACGCCGGCATCGCGGATCTGGACCAGACGAAGATCGAACTGCATCTGGACGACGTGCACGTGGTCACGCGCGGCGGCCGCCGGCCCGAGTACCGCGAGGAAGACGGCCAGCGCGTCATGAAGCAAAGCGAGATCACGATCCGCGTCGGTCTGGGCCGTGGCGAGGCCGTGGACACGGTCTGGACCTGCGACCTCTCGCACGACTACGTGAGCATCAACGCCGACTACAGGTCATGAACGAGGCGTTCGAACGCATGCTCGCGCGCGTCGAGCAGCTCATGGCCCGCATCGAGCGTGTGCTGCCGGCTCCGCTGTCCGAACCCGACTGGAACGCCTCCATCGCCTTCCGCTACCGCAAGCGCAGTTCCGGCCATGCGCTGCTGGAGCCCGTGCGCCACGTGGGCGTGATGCGCCTGGATGACCTGCAGGAAATCGACGGCCAGAAGGAAAAGATCCAGCGCAACACGCTGCAGTTCGTCGAAGGCAAGCCGGCCAACAACGTTCTGCTGACGGGCGCACGCGGCACCGGCAAGTCCTCGCTGATCCGTGGTTGCCTGAACGAATATGCGCCGCGCGGCCTGCGCCTGATCGAGGTCGACAAGGCCGACCTCGTGGACCTGCCCGACATCGTCGAGGTCGTGGCCCAGCGGCCCGAGAAATTCATCATCTTCGCCGACGACCTCAGCTTCGAGGACGGCGAGCCCGGCTACAAAGCGCTCAAGTCCATCCTGGACGGCTCGGTCGCCGCGTCCACACCCAACGTGCTGATCTACGCGACCAGCAACCGACGCCACCTGCTGCCCGAGTACATGAAGGAGAACCTCACGTACAAGCACACGGAGGACGGCGAACTGCATCCGGGCGAAGTGGTCGAAGAGAAGATTTCCTTGTCCGAGCGCTTCGGGCTGTGGGTCAGTTTCTATCCGTTCAGCCAGGACGAGTACCTGACCATCGTGGCCCAGTGGCTACGCTCCTTCGGCCTGTCGGCCGCAGTGGTCGAGGCGGCCCGGCCGGAGGCCCTGGTCTGGGCGCTCGAACGGGCTTCCCGCAGCGGGCGCGTGGCCTACCAGTTCGCGCGCGATTACGCAGGCCGGCACGCCGCCGCATGAACAAGATGCTGGTGGCCGATGGCGACCGGCCGCGCGAAGGCGGGCCGGACCGCCAGGCCGTTGACGTGGCCGTGGGCGTGCTGCTCGATGCCGAAGGCCGGTTCCTGCTGACCTCGCGGCCCGAGGGCAAGGTCTACGCGGGCTATTGGGAGTTTCCGGGTGGCAAGCTCGAAGCCGGCGAGACCGTCGAGCAGGCACTGCGCCGCGAGTTGCAGGAAGAGATCGGCATCGTGATCGGTGCGGCCGAGCCCTGGCGCGTGGAACTTGTGGACTACCCGCACGCCCTGGTGCGGCTCAACTTCTGCAAGGTGCGTGCATGGACGGGTCCGCTGGAGATGCGTGAAGGCCAGCGCTTCGCCTGGGCCGGCCTGCCAGTGGCGCAGTCGCCGGTGCTGCCAGGCGCGTTGCCGGTGCTCGACTGGCTGGCCGCCGAGCGCGGCTTTTCGGGCGCGACCTGTGCCTGAGCCGCTATTGAAGGCGCGGATCGCCGAAGGGCTGATCGTCCGGCGGCGTCGGGTCGGGCACGGCGAAGCTCTCGCTGGCCCATGCACCGAAATCCAGGTTCTTGCAGCGCTCGCTGCAGAACGGCCGGAATGCGTTGGTGGGCCCGTACAGGCTCTTGCCCTTGCAGGTCGGGCAGGTCACCCAGCGTGCCGATGGGTCTGCTGCCATGGTTTCAGGCGCAGAGCGCGACTTCAAAGGCCGCATCGTCGTTGGCTTGGTGCAGCTTGGCGTCTTCGCCCTGTCGCATCAACCGCACCGACACCATGAGCCGGTTGCCGCTGATCTCGGGCACCAGGCCCAGCGTCGGATCGATGCGCAGACGCATCAGGTTGTAGGTGCGGCCCTGGGGCAGGTTCTGCTGGAACTGGCCCGCCAGCGCCATGACCTTCTGCGGCGCGCCTGAGTCGCGCAGCATTTTGAGCAGGTGCTGGATGGATTCGGCCAGCGGCGCCAGCGTGGTGCTCCACCCGGCGATGGCCTGGCGGCGCACCTCCGCGGGCTCGTGCTGCCAGGCGTAGTAGGCGGGCAGGTCGAAGCCGCAGGTACCGCCTGGAATGCTCACGCGGCTGCGCAGGCTCATGAGCCAGTCGTTCTCGGTCAGCGGCTGGCCGGCCTTGCCGGGCTGCTCGTGCAGGGCCGTGAAGCATTGCTCGAGCTGACCGATCACGTCTTCGAGCACACGCTGGTCGATGGCGGGGTTCTCGCGGTAACTTGCGAGCTGGCTCTTGTGCCGCTCCAGGTCTTTGAGCACGTCGGACTTGAGGTCGGCGCGGGCCGCCACGTCCATGATCTCGAACAGCGTGACGAGCGCGAAGTGGTGGTCCACGGGATGCTCGCGCGGCATCAGCTCGACCAGCCGGCGAAACAGGTGCTCCAGGCGCAGGTACGTGCGGACGCGTTCGTTGAAGGGGTACTCGTAAAGGATCACGCTCTGGACTTCCGTTCGCGGCCGATCATAGCCCGAAGGCCGCAGCGAACCGATGGACGGCATCCCGCAACGCGTCCAGGGAAATGCCGTCGTTGTAGATGATGGCGTCGGCCGCTGCCAGCCGCTGTATGCGGGGGGCCTGTGCGGCCATGATGGCGCGCACGGTCTCTTCGGTCAGACCGCTGCGGGCCATCACGCGCATGACCTGCGTCTCGGGCCGGCAGTCGACCACGAGCACCGCGTCGAGCAGGGCGCGCCAGCGGCCCGATTCGACCAGCAGCGGAATGTCGTAGACCACGCAGCCGCGGCCGGCCGCGCGCGCCGCCTCCAGCTGCTGGCGGCCCAGTTCGCCCACGAGCGGGTGCACGATGGCTTCGAGCTGGCGTTTGGCTGCTGGATCGCGAAACGCGAGTTCGCGCATGCGGGCGCGGTCGAGCGCACCGTCGGCCGTGATGAGGGCGTCGCCGAACTGCGCGCGGATGGGTGCGATGCCCGCGCCGCCCGGCGCGGTGACGCTGCGGGCGTTGGCGTCGGCATCGATCAGTGCGGCACCGCGTTCGACCAGCATGGCCGAGACCGTGCTCTTGCCGCTGCCGATGCCGCCGGTCAATCCGAGTGTCTTCATCGTTCAGCCGAAGGGGAAGGCGAATGGTGCGATGTGCCGGACCTGGTCGGGTCCCAGCACCAGGCAGAGCAGACCGGCCCCAGCCAGAAAGGGCCCGAACGCGATGGGCACGTCCTTGTGCGCAAGCCGGCCGCGCAACAGCAGGGCGCCGCCCAGCAGCGCGCCGACGATGGAGGACATCAGCAGGATGGCCAGCAGATGGTCCGCGCCCAGCCAGGCGCCCATCGCCGCGAGCAACTTGAAGTCACCGTAACCCATGCCTTCCTTGCCCGTGAGCAGGCGGTAGACATGAAAGAAGCCCCACAGCACGAGGTAACCGGCCGCCGCGCCCCAGACGGCTGCGCTCAGCGGCACGGTCCAGCCCAGCGCGCTGGCCAGCAGGCCGGCCCACAGCAGCAGAAAGTTCAGCTGGTCGGGCAGCAATTGCGTGTCCAGATCGATCAGGAACTGGCACAGCAGCAGGGCAGCGAACAGCGCCCAGGCGGCAGCCACCGGGCCCAGGCCCCAGCGCCAGGCGCACAGCGCAAACAGCGCGCCGGTCACCAGTTCCACGAGTGGATAGCGCCAGCCGATGCGCGTGCCGCAGGACGAGCAGGCTCCACGCAGCGCGAGCCAGCTCAGGACGGGCAGATTCTCGTACCAGCGGATCTGGTGACCACAGGCGCGGCAACGCGAGCGCGGCCGTACGAGGTCCAGCGGCGTCAGCGTGTCGAGTGCCTTGCCGGCCGCCTCGGCGCTGGCGTATAGATGGGCGGGCGGGGGGCTCCTGCCGCCGAACACGAGGTCCCACAGCGAGGTGGGCACGCCCATCTGCGGGTCGGCGGCCATGAGGTTGTCGGCCGACTCGCGCAGCCAGCCGCGGTACATCATGGCGGGCACGCGGTACACCACCACGTTCAGGAAGCTGCCGATGAGCAATCCCAGGACGCCGCCGAGCGCGGCGTCCAGCCAGGCGGCGGCGGGCATCAGACGACTTGGCCGAGCTTGAAGATCGGCAGGTACATCGCAATCACGATGCCGCCGATCAGCCCGCCGAGGAACACGATGATGATCGGCTCCATGAGGCTGGACAGGCCGGCCACCATGTCGTCGACCTCTTCCTCGTAAAAGTCCGCGGCCTTGCCGAGCATGTGGTCGATGGAGCCCGACTCCTCGCCGATGGCGCACATCTGCAGCACCATGCTGGGGAACACCTTGGCGTTGGTCATGGCGGCCGTCAGGCTGGTGCCGACCGAGACCTCCTGCTGGATCTTCTCGGTGGCGTCGGCGTAGACCGAGTTGCCGGAGGCGCCACCGACGGAGTCCAGTGCCTCGACCAGCGGCACGCCGGCCGCGAACATGGTGGCGAGCGTGCGCGTCCAGCGCGCGATGCAGGACTTTTCGATCAGCACGCCGAAGACCGGTGCCTTGAGCAGCAGCCGGTCCATGACCTGCTGCACGCGCTCGTTGCGCTTCCAGGCCTGCATGAAGAAATACAGGCCGCCGCCGATGCCGCCGAAGATCAGCCACCAGTAGGAGACGAAGAATTCGCTGATCGCGATGACGAGCAGCGTGGGGGCGGGCAGGTCGGCGCCGAAGGAAGAGAACACCTCCTTGAATGCCGGGATCACGAAGATCATGATGACCGACACCACGATGAAGGCCACTACGACCACCGAGATCGGGTACATCAGCGCCGATTTGATCTTGGACTTGATCGCCTCGGTCTTTTCCATGTAAGTGGCAAGCCGGTCCAGCAGCGCCTCCAGGATGCCGGCGGCCTCGCCGGCTTCGACGAGGTTGCAGTACAGGCTGTCGAAGTACAGCGGGAACTTGCGGAAGGCCGCGCTCAGCGAGCTGCCGGTCTCCACGTCCATGCGCACGTCGTTGAGCAGCTTGGTCACGCTGGCGTTGGCATTGCCGCGGCCGACGATGTCGAAGGCCTGCAGCAAGGGCACACCGGCCTTCATCATGGTGGCCAGCTGGCGCGTGAAGATCGCGATGTCCTTGGGCTTGATGGACTTGCCGCCGCGCATGCGGCGCTTCTTGATCTTCGTGGGGAACACACCCTGGCGGCGCAGCGAGGCTTGGACCTGGTTCTCGCCGGCGGCGCGGGTCTCGCCGCGCACCTGCTTGCCGTTGCGGTCCTTGCCTTCCCATTCGAAGACGAATTCCTTGACGCCCCTGGAGACTGCGGTGGCCATAGATCCTCTCGGCGTTGGCCGTGCTATTCGTTGCTGACGGCCAGCACTTCCTCAAGCGAGGTGATGCCTTGCCGGACCTTCTGCAGTCCCGATTGCCGCAGCGAGCGCACGCCTTCGCGCTTGGCTTGACGGTCGATGTCCAGCGCGCTGCCGTCGGCCAGGATGATCTGCTGGATCGCCTCGCTGATGGGCATGACCTGGTAGATGCCGACGCGGCCCTTGTAGCCGTTGTTGCACTGGTTGCATCCCACCGGATGGTAGGGCTTCCAGCTGCCGTCCAGATCGCTTTCCTCGTAGCCCGACTGCAACAGCGTCTCTCGCGGAATCTCCACCGGCTGCTTGCAGTTGTTGCACAGCCGGCGCGCCAGCCGCTGCGCGGTGATCAGGATCACGCTGGAGGCGATGTTGAACGGCGCGATGCCCATGTTGCGCATGCGCGTGAGGGTGGTCGGAGCATCGTTGGTGTGCAGCGTGGACAACACCAGATGGCCAGTCTGCGCGGCCTTGATCGCGATGTCGGCGGTCTCCAGGTCGCGGATCTCGCCCACCATGATGATGTCCGGATCCTGGCGCAGAAAAGACTTGAGCGCGGCCGCGAAGGTCAGCCCCGCTTTCTCGTTGACGTTGACCTGGTTGACGCCCGGAAGATTGATTTCGGAGGGGTCTTCGGCCGTGGCGATGTTGACGCCGGGCTTGTTCAGCAAATTCAGACAGGTGTACAGCGACACCGTCTTGCCCGAGCCGGTCGGGCCGGTGACCAGGATCATCCCGTAGGGGCGGCCGATCGCGTGCATGAGGCGCGCCTTCTCCTCGGCGTCGTAGCCCAGCGCGTCGATGCCCAGCTTGGCGCTGCTCGGGTCCAGGATCCGGATCACGATCTTCTCGCCGAACAGCGTGGGCAAGGTGCTGACGCGGAAATCGATCACGCGGTCCGGGCCGATCTTGAGCTTCATGCGGCCGTCCTGCGGCACGCGCTTTTCGGAGATGTCCAGCCGCGAGATCACCTTGATGCGCGAGGCCAGCTTGTCCTTGATCGCCACGGGCGGGGAGGCGATTTCGCGCAACTCGCCGTCGATGCGGAATCGCACCCGGTAGTTGTGCTCATAGGGCTCGAAGTGCAAGTCGGAGGCGCGCATGCCGAAGGCA
This sequence comes from Variovorax boronicumulans, assembly GCF_007677875.1. Classification (GTDB taxonomy): domain Bacteria; phylum Pseudomonadota; class Gammaproteobacteria; order Burkholderiales; family Burkholderiaceae_C; genus Pseudorhodoferax; species Pseudorhodoferax boronicumulans_A. The sequence goes on from NZ_VEDO01000001.1 coordinate 193,418, forward strand.
TCGAGCAGCATCTTGTGCAGGAACTTGACGACCGGGGCGTCCTCGACCTCGGACTGCGCCGCCGTATCGGTGGTTTCGGTCGCGGCGGCCACGCTGGCCTCGTCGAACTCGAAATCGCCGCCGATGAGGCTCTGCATCGACGTGTCGACACGGCCGACGCCGGATTCGAGCATGCGCGAGATCTTGTCGTACTCGGCGATGACCCAGTCGACCACCAACTGGGTGGCGAACTTGATCTTCTCGGCCGCCTCCTGGTCCGATGGGTCAGCGGTGGCCACGGCCAGACGGTTGCCGCGCTTGGACAGCGGTACGACCCGGTAGGCGTGGCAGATCTTCGCGTCCAGCAAATCCTTGGGCAGGCGCTGCACGTCCAGCGCATCCAGGTCGAGCACCGGCGCGCCGAAGGCCGACGACATGGTGTGGGCCAGGTCGAAAGGCGACACCGCGCCGGAGCCCGTCAGTTCGGCGATGAAGCTGGTGCGTCCGGTTTGCGCCTTGCGGTAGATCTCCTCGGCGGCCTTCTGCCCAAGTTTCCCTGCGGCGATCAGGGCCCTACCCAGTCCAGGCAGGGCCACAGCGGAAGGGTTTTTTGCCGAGTCGACTGCAGCCATATCCTCAAAATGTAGCAAAAGCCAAACCGTTCAGATGCATCTTCGTCGTGAGGATTTGTGCTGTAGGCGAGCACTGTTGCCGGTTAACCTCACCATTTTGTGAACGAGTCAATGGATTTTTTGGCGGTCGTCGCGGTGCCAGGGGCGAGGTGGTCGCTATGCTCGGCGTCTGCAGCCGCCCGCACCCGGAGACTTCGATGTCCAGACTCAACCTCGCAGAGAATTTCAACCGCTTCTTCACCGTCGCACCGGCGCTGGCGGAGAAGGAGAAAAACGACGTCTTTTTCATCCGCCACGACGTCTATGCGCGCGAGCTGGGTTTCGAAGCGGTCCGGCCAGACCAGCGCGAGACCGACGCCTACGACGTGAGGTCCATGCACTGTCTGATGCGCACGGCCGAAAGCTCGCCGCGCCTGGTGGGCTGCGCGCGCGTGATCCTGACCGATCCAGCCGCGCCTGACTCTCTGTTGCCGTTCGAGAAATCCTGTCGCGATTCCCTGTTCCGCGACAAGATCGATCCGTCGCGCCTGCCCCGTGGCCGGATTGCAGAGGTATCGCGCCTGGCCGTGCTGTCGGACTTCCGGCGCCGTCGTGGCGAGGACCACAAGGAGGTGGCGCTGGACGTGAGCGACTTCGGCGATGCGCAGCAGCCTCGCTTCCCGTACATCCCGGTCGGGCTGTACATGGCGTCCGTGCTGATCGCCCAGCACCACAACATCGAGTATCTCTTCACGTTGACGGAGCCGCGGCTGGCAGAGCATTTCGCCAAGCTGGGCGTGCAGATCGAGCCGATCGGTGCGCCGGTCGAACACCGCGGAACGCGTGTCCCGTCCCTGATCCATGCCGCCACCGTGGAGGCGGGGCTGCGCCTCATGATTCGGCCTCTGTGGAAAGCCATCGAGGCACAACTGGACAGCGCCTATGCGCAAGGAGGTCAGGCGTGAAGGTCCTGGTGACGGGGGCGGCGGGCTTCATCGGCATGCACGTGGCGCAGCGCCTGCTGGCGCGGGGCGACGAGGTGGTGGGTCTGGACAACCTGAACGACTACTACGACGTGTCGCTCAAGGAGAGCCGCCTCGAACGACTGCAGCGCCAGCCTGGTTTCCGCTTCGTGCGCCTGGATGTGGCCGACCGCGAGGGCATCGCGTCCTTGTTTGCCGAGCAGGGGTTCGACGGTGTGGTCCATTTGGCCGCGCAGGCCGGCGTGCGTTATTCGCTGCGCAATCCGCATGCCTACGTGGACAGCAACCTGGTCGGCTTCGTCAACATGCTGGAGGGCTGCCGCCACCACAAGGTGGGCCACCTGGTCTATGCGTCCAGCTCGAGCGTCTATGGCGGCAATACCAAGATGCCGTTTGCCGAGGCGGATGCGGTGGACCATCCGGTCAGCCTGTACGCCGCCACCAAGAAGGCCAATGAATTGATGGCCCATACCTACAGCCATCTTTACGGCCTGCCGACCACAGGCTTGCGCTTCTTCACCGTGTACGGGCCTTGGGGCCGCCCCGACATGGCGCTGTTCCTCTTCACCAAGGCCATCCTGGAACAGCGACCCATCGAGGTCTACAACTTCGGACACATGCAGCGCGACTTCACTTATGTGGACGACGTCGCCGACGGCGTGGTGCGGGTGCTCGACCGGCCAGGCAGCCCGGATGCCGCCTTCGATGCCGCGCGGCCGAATCCGGCGACGAGCCATGCGCCCTACCGCGTGTTCAACATCGGCAACCGCAACCCCGTGCCTTTGCTGGATTTCATCGGCTGCATCGAGCGCGCGCTCGGAAAGACGGCGGAGAAGCGCCTGCTGCCGCTACAGGATGGCGATGTGCTTGCGACTTACGCGGACGTGCAAGCGCTGGGCGAATGGGTCGGCGCAGTGCCGGCGACGCCGCTGGAGCAGGGCATCGCCAGCTTTGTGGCCTGGTACCGCAGCTACTACCGCGTGTGAGCCGGCGCGGTGCCCCACGGCACGGACAGGCGCCACATTTCCTGGCACTTATGTGCATTTGTCGCGCCAATCGGGCGCCCGACGCGTAGAGAATCGCAGGTTTCGCCGCTGGTCAGGGCCCTCGGGCCGTTGGCCGGAACGTCGCAATCGGGCCCGGGGAAGTGCGCTATAGTGCCCCGCTCGAAGAACTGTTGCCCAATACTGTAGGGGATTTGCCTTGAAACTTCATCACGCTGCAATTCGAGGCTTGGTCAGCAAGCTTGGACTATTCCTTACGGCAATCATTCTCGTGGGGTGCGCTTCGAATAAATATCCCGCGGCGCCAGCGTTGGCCGCGTCAGGTGACTATAACTACATTATTGGGCCGGGTGACGCTCTGAATATCATCGTCTGGCGTAATCCCGAGTTGTCGATGAGCGTGCCCGTTCGTCCCGATGGCAAGATTTCCACGCCGTTGGTGGATGAATTGGTCGCACAGGGCAAGAACTCCACAGAAGTGGCCCGCGAGATCGAACAATTGCTCGGTAAATTTGTGCGCGATCCCGTTGTGACCGTGATCGTCACAGCGTTTGTGGGCCCGTACAGCGAACAGATCCGGGTTGTTGGTGAGGCCGCCCGTCCCCAGTTCCTGCCGTATAAGCAAAAGATGACTCTGCTCGATGTGATGATTGCCGTCGGGGGGCTGACCGATTTTGCGGATGGCAACGCGGCCTCCATTTTGCGGACGGCCGAAGGTGGAAAGCAGTATTCGGTGAAACTGCGTGACCTCATCAAGCGCGGCGATATTTCCACCAACGTGGAGATGAAGCCTGGCGATATTTTGGTGATCCCGCAAAGCTGGTTCTGATCGATGGAGGAATTGGTCAATCAGATTTCCACGTTTGCCAAGGGAGCGTGGAAACACCGTTGGTGGGGGCTTCTTGCAGCCTGGATCGTTGCCATTGTGGGCGCGGCGGTCGTCCTGCGGATTCCGGACAAATACGAAGCCTCTGCACGGATCTTCGTCGACACCCAATCGATTCTCAAGCCGCTGATGTCCGGGCTCGCTGTGCAGCCCAACGTCAACCAGCAGGTGGTGATGTTGAGCCGCACCTTGATCAATCGGCCAAATGTGGAGAAGCTGGTTCGCATGGCAGATCTCGACCTCAACATCGAGTCGCCTGCGGCCCGCGAGCGCTTGATCGATACCTTGATGCGCACGCTGGAAATCAACAGCGTCGGTCGAGACAATCTCTACACCATCGCATACCAAGATCCGGTGCCTGTGCGTGCGCAGAAGGTCGTGCAGTCCCTCGTGTCGATCTTTGTGGAATCGAGCCTGGGGGATTCGCGCAAGGACACAGCGGCAGCTCAAAAGTTCATTTCCGAGCAGATCCGCATGTATGAGACGCGTCTGGAAGAGGCTGAGTCGCGTTTGAAAGATTTCCGCTTGCGCAACATCGAATTGCAATCGGCCGCCGGGCCGGACGTTGCCTCTCGGATCGGTGAGTTGGGGTCGCAGTACAACAACGCCAAGCTCGAGCTCAACGAAGCCGAGCGCGCGCGCGATTCGGCCAAACGGCAACTCGAGGCCGAGCGGGCGCAGCTTGCGAAAGCGGCGAAGGGCGCGGATGCAGATCGCCTGTTTCCAACCCCAGAGATCGACAGCCGGCTGACCGAGCAGAAGCGCAATCTCGATGTTCTGCTGCAGCGCTTCACGGAACAGCACCCTGACGTTGCTGCCACCCGTCGTTCGATCAAGGAGTTGGAAGAACAAAAGCGCAAGGAGGTCGAGTTGCTGCGCAAGGCTGCGGTCTCCGACCCGGTGACGGGGGCCAACAGCAGTTTGGCAGTCCAGGAGCTAGGGCGTCTGCTCGCAACTGCAGAAGTGCGCGTGGCGTCGCTCAGTGCGCGGGTTGCGGAGTTCGGAGCGCGTTATGCAAGGGCGCAGGAGCAGGCGAAAACGGCTCCCCAGATCGAAGCTGAGTATGCGCAACTGAACCGCGACTACGCGATCAACAAGAAGAACTACGAGGATCTCGTGGCGCGCAGGGAATCGGCGTCCATGACCGGCAACTTGGATTCAGTGGCAGGCGTCGCCGATTTCCGCCTGATCGATCCGCCGCGGGTGTCGCAGCGGCCGGTGGCGCCGAACCGCTCGCTGCTGCTGGTCGGTGTGCTGGTCGCGGCCCTGGCGGCGGGTGTGGCGGCTGCATTCGCCCTGAGCCAGTTGCGGCCTGTGTTCCACAACGCGCACGGATTGCGCAGTGCCGTCGCCCTGCCGCTGCTGGGCGTCGTGACGCTCGTGATCAGTGATGAGGCCAAACGACAGGAACGTCGCAATCTCTGGAAGTTTGCTGCTGCGTCCTCCAGCCTTGTCGTGTGTTTCGCGCTGGGCATCGGCCTGATGGCGTACATGGCCAGCAGGGCCGCTTGAGGGTGGAATGAGTAGTCTGATCGAACAAGCATCGCGGCGGCTGGAACAGTTGCGTCAGGCGGGGGTGTCGCTGCCGGACTCCCCGTCCACATTGCCCGCGACGGCCACGCCGCCTTTGCCCGAGCCCGTGGCGTCAACTGCCGCCCCTGCGGCCCGTCCTGCCGTTGTCTCACGCCAAGTCGATCTCGATTTGGACGCGTTGACTGCAGCCGGTTTCGTGAGCCCGAATGCGCCGCGGTCGCAGATCGCCGACCAGTACCGCGTGATCAAACGGCCACTCATCGCCAACGCCATGGGAAAGGGCGCAGCGCCAGTGGCCAATGGCAACCTGATCATGGTCACGAGCGCAGTCGCGGGTGAGGGCAAGAGCTTCAACGCGTTGAATCTGGCCCTGAGCATTGCCACCGAGTTGAACAACACGGTGATGCTGGTCGACGCAGACGTCGCCCGGCCGTCCATCCTGCGCATGCTGGGCCTGCCGGCCAGCCGTGGCCTGCTCGATCTGCTGGTGGACGGCAAGACGGACCTGTCGCAAGTGCTGTTGCGCACCAACATCGACAAATTGACGTTGCTGCCCAGTGGGACGCCGCACCCGCGGGCCACGGAACTGTTGGCCAGCGATGCCATGAGCACTTTGATCGGAGACATTGCACGGCGATATTCAGACCGTATCGTGATCTTTGATTCGCCCCCACTGCTGCTGACGACCGAGTCCCGCGTTCTCGCCACGCACATGGGTCAGATCGTGGTCGTCGTCCATGCCGAGAAGACCTTGCGCAACGACGTGCAGCATGCCTTGGCGACCATCGAGTCGTGTCCAGTGAAGATGATGGTGTTGAACCAGGCGAAGGCCGGCGCGGGCGAAGGTTATGGATACGGCGGCTACGGCCAAGGCTACGGCTATGGCTATGGCAGCTGACGCCCCACGCTGATGTCACCGAATTCTTCCCCGATGCAGCAAGGATCCACGCTTTGCGTACGCAAGGCCGGGCCGCTGCAGGCCGTGGTCGTGGCTGGCCTGTTCGGCGTGGCCGTGACTGCGCACGGCCAGGCCGATACCGGCGGCCTCTCGTCGGCACCGCCAGCGCCGCTGTCCACACGCGAGGCGACGACGCAAGACAACGGCGGACAAGGGCCGCGACGCCAAATGACATTCGTACCGCGTGTTGCGGTCGACGGGACGTGGACCGACAACGTTCGCTTGCTGGGCGGCGCGGGCAAGACCTCGGACTTCGTGACCTCCGTGTCGCCGGGACTGCGCTTCACTGCCGACGGCGACCGCCTCAAGGCCGATGTGGACTACTCGCTGACGCGGCTGCAGTATGCGAATGAGCAATCGTTGAACCGCTACGAGAACGCGCTGCGAGCCGTTGGCAGCCTGGAAGTGGCGGAGAACTTTGCCTTTGTCGATTTCAGCGGCACCATCTCGCAGCAGACGATTTCGGCGTTCGGGCCGCGCTCTGCCAGCGACGTGACGGACAACCGTAACCGGTCCGAGACGGGCGTCTACCGCATATCGCCATACGTACGCGGCCAATTCAGCGATTGGGCGCAGTACGAGCTGCGTTACGGCCGAACCACATCGCGCACCAAGTCGGACCTGGTGGCAGCCGACTACGATCTCGACGAGCTTTCCATGCGGCTGGCGAGTACCGACTCGCAGCGCGTGATCGGATGGTCGATCAACGCGAACCATCTGAAGCAGGAGTACACCTCCGGACGCTCCTACGAGGCCGATCGGGTGCGCGCGTTCCTGACCCATCCGTTCACGCCACAGCTGTCCGTCTCGGTGATCCCCGGCTGGGAGTCGAACAACTACGCATCGCAAGACAAGCAGAGCCATGTCACGTACGGCGGGCAAGTGCAGTGGGCCTTGTCCGAGCGAACGCAGATGTCGGCGTTGGTGGAGCAGCGCTTCTTCGGCCGTTCCTATTCGGTGAGCTTCGAGCACCGCACGCCGCGCTCGGCATGGCGGTTCTCCGATTCGCGCGATGCCAGCGCGACGCCCAGCCAGGCGGGCTCCGTCAGCGTCGGAACGCTGTACGACCTTTACTATTTCCAGTTTGCTTCCATCGAGCCGGATGCAGCCCGCCGAGCGCAGCTGGTCAACTCTTTCCTGCTCGCCAATGGTCTCAATGGCAATACCAGCGTGGACCTGGGCTTCCTCGCGTCTTCGGTGACGCTGGCTCGACGCCGCGACGCTTCATTGACCTTGATCGGCCTGCGCGACACCCTGAGTTTTCTGCTGTCGCAATCCGAAACCAGCCGGCTGTTGCAAGTCGACACGAATGACGACCTCAGCACGTCGAACCTCATACGGCAGCATGGCTTGAGCGTCGTCTATTCGCGCCGCTTGACGCCGCTGTCCACGCTCAACGTTCTGGGTTCGATGTCGCGCGCTTCTGGACAAGGGGGCGATCAAAGCAGCGATCTGCGTTCGCTGAGCATCAGCTTGTCGACCAGGCTCGGGCCCAACACGACCGGTACGGTCGGCCTGCGCCGGACGGTCTCGACAGGCAATCTGTCCTCCTACTCAGAGTCTGCGCTGCGTGGCGGGCTCAGCTGGCAGTTCTGACTGATGTATGAAGCCTATTACGGCTTGAGCGGCAAACCGTTCCAGCTCAACCCCGACCCCAGTTTCTATTTCGCGAGCAAGCAGCACCGGCGTGCCAAGGCCTATCTCGACTATGGCGTGCTGCGCAACGAGGGCTTCATCGTCATCACCGGCGAGATCGGCGCCGGCAAGACGACCATCGTGCGCGGCCTGCTGGACAGCCTGGACCCGAGCAAGGTCGTCGCCGGCAACGTGGTCAGCACCCAGCTGGAGGCCGAAGACACATTGCGCATGGTGGCCGCGGCATTCGGCGTGCGCACCAAGGACGCGAGCAAGGCCGACCTGCTGATGGCCCTGGAGGCTTTCCTGGTCGGCCAAACCGTGCAGGGGAAGCGCTGCCTGCTCATCGTGGACGAGGCGCAGAACCTCACGCAGTCGGCGGTGGAGGAGCTGCGCATGCTGTCGAACTTCCAGTTCGGCAACCAGGCGCTGCTGCAGAGCTTCCTGGTTGGCCAGCCGGAGTTCCGCGACATCCTGCAGCACCCGCAGATGCAGCAGCTGCGCCAGCGTGTGATCGCAGCGTGCCACATCGGCCCGCTCGACCAGGAGGAGACACAGGGCTACATCGAGCACCGGCTCAAGTGCGCGGGCGGCACCGGGCGACCGCATTTCGAGCCCGAGGCCTTCGTCGAGATCTTCAGCGCCAGCGGCGGCATTCCCCGGCGCATCAACGCGATCTGCGACCGCCTGCTGCTGCTGGGCTTCCTGAATGAAAAGGACACACTGAGCGCCGAAGATGTGACTTCGGTGGCCAAGGAGATCCGCGAGGAATCCGGGCTGACCCAGTTGGGCGCGGCCCCGGCGGAGCGGAGCTGGTCGACCGCACCGGGCGGCGACGAGGTCCTCGGTGGCCTGCAGTTCGATCCGGAGGCATTGGACGGCATGGAAACGCAGATCTCCAGCCTGGACCGCGAGCAGCAGGGCGACCGCCTGCAGCGCCTGGAACGCAGCTTGCTCCGCCTGGAGCGGATCAACCTGGAGGTGCTGGCGATGCTGAAGAAGCTCGTCGTTGCCGCGCGCCGCACCGGAGAGGACAAGACGCCATGAACGCCGCACCACCGATCACCAATGCGCTGACCATCGACGTGGAGGATTACTTCCAGGTCTCCGCATTCGCCCCCTACATCCGCCGCGACGAGTGGGAAACGCGCGAATGCCGCGTCGAGCGCAATGTGCATCGCATCCTGGACATGCTGTCCGGGCATGGCGCCAAGGCCACCTTCTTCACGCTGGGCTGGATTGCGGAACGTTATCCCCAGCTGGTGCGCCGCATCGTCGCCGAAGGCCACGAACTGGCCAGCCACGGCTACGGCCACGAACGTGCAAGCGACCAGACCGAGCAGGACTTCCTGGCCGACATCCAGCGCGCCAAGCAGATCCTGGAAGACCTGGGCGGCGTAGCGGTGCGAGGCTACCGCGCTCCGAGCTTCTCGATCGGCACGCGCAACCTGTGGGCCTTCGATTGCCTGCAGGCGGCCGGCTACCACTACAGCTCCAGCATCTATCCGATCCGGCACGACCACTACGGCATGCCGGACGCGCCGCGTTTCGCCCATTCCGTGCGCGAGGGCTTGCTGGAGATCCCGGTCACCACCGTGCGCATGCTCGAGCGGAACCTGCCGTCCAGCGGCGGCGGCTACTTCCGCCTGCTGCCCTACGGCCTGTCGCGCTGGATGCTGCGCCGCGTCAACGCGCAGGACCGCGAGGCCGCGATCTTCTACTTCCATCCCTGGGAGATCGATCCGGAACAGCCGCGCGTGGCCGGCATCGATGCCAAGGCGCGGTTCCGCCACTACGTGAACATCGATCGCATGGAAGCGCGGCTGGACCGCCTGATGGGCGACTTCAAGTGGGGTCGCATGGACGAGATCTTCCTGCGTCCCGCGGCCATGGCAGCCTGAACGCTCCGATGCTGACCATCCAACGATTGCAGCCCGGCGATGCCGAGGCATCCCGGCGCTGGGATGCCTTCGTGCAGCAGTGCCCCGAGGCCAGCTTCTTCCACCGTGCCGGCTGGCAGACCCTGCTGCGCGACATCTTCCGGCACGACAGCCATTTCCTCTACGCCGAGGACGGCGGCACGATCCACGGTGTTTTGCCGCTGGGCCATGTCAAGAGCCGCTTGTTCGGCAATGCGCTGGTCAGCCTGCCGTTCGGCGTCTATGGCGGTGTGGCCGCCAGCGATCCCGCGGCCGCGCAGTTGCTGGAGCAGGAGGCCCAGGCCCTGGCGCGCCGTCTCGGTGTCGACCACCTGGAAATGCGCAACGTGCAGCGCCGGCATGCCGACTGGCCATTGCAAGACCTGTACGTCACCTTCCGCAAGAACATCGTTGCCGACGACGAGGCCAACATGTTGGCGATCCCGCGCAAGCAGCGCGCCATGGTGCGCAAGGGCATCAAGAACGGTCTGCAGAGCTGCATCGATGCCAATGTGGACCGTTTCTTCGCGCTCTACGCGGACAACGTGCACCGCCATGGCACGCCGGCCATGTCCAAACGCTACTTTCAGGCGCTGCTGACGACCTTCGGCAAGGATTGCGAGGTGCTGACCGTCACCTCGCCCGAAGGCAAGCCGCTCAGCAGCGTGCTGAGCTTCTACTTCCGTGACGAGGTGCTGCCCTACTACGCCGGGGACGACGAGGCCGCGCGCGACCTGGCCGCCAACGACTTCAAGTACTGGGAGCTGATGCGCCATGCTGCGGGCCGCGGCGCGCGTGTGTTCGACTACGGCCGCAGCAAGCAGGGCACGGGCTCCTTCGCGTTCAAGAAGAACTGGGGCTTCGAGCCGCAGCCGCTCCACTACGAATACCAACTCTACAAGCGTGACGCGGTTCCGCAGAACAATCCGTCCAACGCGAAGTACCAGTTCGTGATCCGCACCTGGCGCCGCCTGCCGCGCGCGCTGGTCAACTTCGTCGGCCCGCACATCGTGCGCAACCTGGGCTGAGCGCCGATGGCCACGCTGCTGTACCTGGTGCACCGCATGCCTTACCCGCCCAACAAGGGCGACAAGGTGCGGTCGTACCATCTGCTGCGGCACCTGCAGCGCTCGCACCGCGTGCTGCTGGGCACCTTCATCGACGACCCGCAGGACGAAGCGCACCTGCCCGCGTTGCGCGCCATCTGCCCCGACCTGCATGTGGCGCCGCTGCCCCCGCGCCGGGCCAGGCTGCGCAGCCTGTCCGGCCTGCTGCGTGGCGAGGCGCTGACGCTGGCTTACTACCGCGATGCGGGCCTGGCACGCTGGGTGCGCGAGACGCTGGCGGCCGAGACCGTCGACGCAAGCGTGGTGTTCTCCTCAGCCATGGCCCAATACGCACCGGCAAGCCTGCCGATGCTGGTGGACTTTGTCGATCTGGATTCGGCCAAGTGGACCCAGTACGCGGCGGCGCGCCCCTGGCCGATGTCCTGGCTGTACCGGCGTGAGGGCGAGCGCCTGCTCGCGTTCGAGCGTGCCGTGGCGCAGCGCGCGCGGCGCGCGTTCTTCGTCACTCCGCAGGAGACGGAGCTGTTCCGCAGCCAAGCCCAGGGCAGCGCGGCGAACGTGGAGCCGCTGTGCAACGGTGTGGACGCACAGTTCTTCTCCCCCGATCCGCAGCGCGGCTCGCCCTATGCAGCCGACGAACTGCCGCTGGTGTTCACTGGCGCCATGGACTACTGGCCCAACATCGATGCCGTCACCTGGTTCTGCGCCGACATGCTGCCGGCACTGCGCCAGCGCTGGCCGCGCCTGCGCTTCTACATCGTCGGGCGCAATCCCGCGCCGGCCGTGAGCGCGCTGGCGTCCGAGGCCGTCACCGTGACCGGTACGGTGGACGACGTGCGGCCCTACCTGCAACACGCCGCGCTGGTGGTGGCGCCGCTGCGCGTGGCGCGTGGCATCCAGAACAAGATCCTGGAAGCCATGGCCATGGCCAAGGCCGTCGTGGCGACCGCAGAGTGCGCCCAGGCCATCGGTGCGCGCGCTGGCGTCGAGATGTTTCCTGCCGCCGACGCCGCCGCCTTCGTGGCCCAGGTCGAGACGCTGCTGGCCGATGCGCCGCAGGCCGCGGCGGCGGGCGTGTCGGCACGCGCCAAGGTGCTGGCCAGCTTCAGCTGGGACGCCCACCTCGCCGGGATCGACCGGCACCTTCCCACCGCATCGGCCGCCATGGCCGCACCGGCACTGAGACCGACATGAGCGCCAGCATGGCCCCTTCTTCTTCCGCGCCGGGCCTGCCTGCGCATTGGCGCCGGCCGCTGGCGCTGCTGGTCCTGACGCTGCTGGCCCTGTTGCTGCTGTACCGCGAGACGGCCACCGCCATGGTCGCCATCTGGCTGCGCTCGGATACCTATGCCCATGGCATTCTCGTGCTGCCCATCGTGCTGTGGCTGGTGTGGCGGCAACGGCATCGCCTGGCCGGCCTCGTGCCGGAGCCCAGCCCCACGGCCGTGGTGCTCATGCTGGGCGCTGCACTGCTGTGGTTGCTGGGCGACCTGGTCGCGGTCAACGCGGCGACGCAGCTGGCGCTGACCTTGCTCCTCGTGCTGGCGGTGCCGGCGGTGCTGGGCTGGCAGGTGGCCTGGGCCCTGCTGTTTCCGCTGAGCTTCATGTTCTTCGCCGTGCCCATCGGCGACTTCATGATGCCGCGCCTGATGGAGTGGACGGCCGATTTCACCGTGCTGGCCCTGCGCATGAGCGGCATCCCGGTGTACCGCGAAGGTCAGCAGTTCGTGATCCCGTCGGGGCACTGGTCAGTGGTCGAGGCCTGCAGCGGCATCCGCTACCTGATCGCATCGGTCACCGTCGGCGCGCTGTTCGCCTACCTGAACTACCGCTCGGCGCGCCGGCGCGCGCTGTTCGTCCTGGTGTCCATCCTGGTGCCCATCGTGGCGAACTGGCTGCGCGCCTACATCATCGTGATGCTGGGCCACTACTCGGGCAACACCATCGCCACCGGCGTCGACCACCTGATCTACGGCTGGCTATTTTTCGGCATCGTCATCATGTTGATGTTCGCGATCGGCGCGCGCTGGTCCGAGCCTTCCCCCGACATGAAACAGCCGCTGGTCGCCACCGGCGGCGCGGCCGGCCGTTTCCGCCCCGCCGTATTGCTGGCATTGTTGCTGGTGGTGCTGGCGCCCCACGGCGTCGTCTGGGCGCTCGAGCACGCGCAGAACCAGGCGCCGCCGCAGCTGGCGCTGGGCGGGCTGCACGGCGGCTGGCAGGCGGCGGAGCGGCCATCGCCCGACTGGAAGCCGGCCTTCCAGAATCCCTCGGCCGAGCTGTTCCAGGGAGCCGTCAAGGACGGCCAGCCGGTCGGGCTGTACATCGGCTACTACCGCAGCCAGAACGCCGAGCGCAAGCTGGTGTCCTCATCGAACCAGCTCGTCATCTACTCCGACAAGGATTGGGCGGAGGTCGGCGCGGGCATGGCCAGCGCGCCCTGGCCCGGGGGCGCCGTGCCGGTGCGGCAGGCCGAGTTGCGCTCTTCGCTCGTCGGCAGCGCGGGCGCCGTGCGCCTGCTGGCCTGGCAGGTCTATTGGGTCAACGGCCGCCTGGTCGCAGGCGACGCGATGGCCAAGGTCCAGGGGGCGCTGTCGCGTCTGCTCGGCCGTGGCGACGATTCGGCTGTGCTCGTGGTGTACACGCCGGTCGGCGAGGATGGGACCCGGGCGCAGGAAGCCCTGGCGGCTTTCATCCAGGCCAACGGCCAGGCCATCGAGGCCAGCCTGCAGCAGACGCGGCAGCGCTGAGGCAAGGAGCAGCGGCATGTGCGGAATCTCCGGCCTGTTCGACCTGCGCGGCACGCGCGGGTTTTCATCTGCACTGATGTCGGCCATCAACGACATCCAGGCCCACCGCGGTCCGGACGAGGCCGATCTGCACCTGGAGCCGGGGCTGGCCATGGGCCACCGCCGGCTGTCGGTGATCGATCTGGCCACCGGCATCCAGCCGCAGTTCAACGAGGACGGCTCGGTCGTCATCGTCTTCAACGGCGAGATCTACAACTACCGCGAGCTGACCACCGAGCTCAAGGCGCTGGGCCATGTCTTCAAGACGCGCAGCGACACTGAGGTCATCGTGCACGCCTGGGAGGCCTGGGGCGAGGACTGCGTGCACCGGCTGCGCGGCATGTTCGCGTTCGGCCTGTGGGACCGCAACCAGCAGGTGCTGTTCCTTGCGCGCGACCGCATGGGCGTCAAGCCCATGCACTACGCGCTGCTGCCGGACGGCAGCTTCGTGTTCGGCTCCGAGCTCAAGGTCATCACGGCGCACCCTGCGTTCGTGCGCAAGATCGATCCGCTGGCGGTCGAGGAGTACTTCGCGCTCGGTTACGTGGCCGATCCGCGCTGCATCTACGAAGGGGCCTTCAAGCTGCCGCCCGGCCACAAGCTGCTGCTGCGCCGCGGCATGGCGCGCATTCCCGCGCCGCAGCCCTACTGGGACGTGCGCTTCACGCTGGACAACGGGATCGGCTTGCAGGACGCCCAGGCCGAGCTGCTGCAGCGCATCGACGAATCGGTGCGGCTGCGTTTGGTGGCGGACGTGCCCTTGGGCGCCTTCCTGTCTGGCGGCGTGGACTCCAGCGCCGTGGTGGCCTCCATGGCCCAGGTGGACGGCAGCCGCATCAAGACCTGCGCCATCGGCTTCGACGATCCGCGCTTCAACGAATCGCAGTTCGCCCAGATGGTGGCCGAGCGCTACGGCACCGACCACAGCCTGGACATCGTCGGCAGCGACGACTTCGACCTGATCGACACGCTGGCCTGGCTCTATGACGAGCCATTCGCCGACAGTTCTGCCGTGCCGACCTACCGGGTGTGCCAGATGGCGCGCAAGCATGTCACGGTGGCACTGTCCGGCGACGGTGGTGACGAGAGCTTCGGCGGCTACCGGCGATACCGCCTGCACCTGGCCGAAGAAAAAGCCCGGCGCGCTTTGCCGCTGGGCCTGCGCCGGCCGCTGTTCGGCGCGCTGGGGCAGATTTATCCCAAAGCCGACTGGGCCCCGCGCGTGTTCCGCGCCAAGACCACTTTCCAGGCGCTGGCCTTCGATTCGGCCCAGGCCTACCTGCACAGCGTGTCGGTGCTGCGTGCGGACGAGCGCGAGCGGCTGTACTCGGCCGGCTTCAAGCGCCAGCTCGGCGGCTACAGCGCGCTGGACATGTTCCGCACGCATGCCGAACGCGCCGGCACCGACGACCCGCTGGCCCTGGTGCAGTACCTGGATTACAAGACCTGGCTGGTCGGCGACATCAACACCAAGGTCGACCGTGCCGGCATGGCGCATTCGCTGGAAGTGCGCGAGCCACTCATGGACCACCCGCTGATCGAGTGGCTGGCCACGCTGCCCAGCGCGCTCAAGATCCAGGGCCAGGAAGGCAAGTACCTGCTCAAGAAGGCCTTCGAGCCGCGCCTGCCGAACGACGTGCTGTACCGGCCCAAGATGGGCTTTTCGGTGCCGCTGGCGAACTGGCTGCGCGGCCCGCTGGCCGAGCGCACACGTGAGGCGTTGCTGGGCCCGCGCATGGCCGATGCCGGCTACTTCGATCCCGATCAGCTGCGCAACATGGTGCGCCAGCACCAGAGCGGCCAGCGCGATTTCTCGGCACCGCTGTGGACGCTGTTGATGTTCGAGGCCTTCCTGCGGCAGCAGGAGCGCCGCCCCATGGGCGAACAGGCCGCTGCGATCGGGGTGGCCGCTTGAGCGCTCTGCCTTCCGCCGGCGCTGGCCCGGCGCCGCTGCGCATCCTGCTGTTCTCCAGCCTGTTTCCCAGCGCAGCCCGCCCGATCCATGGGATCTTCGTCGAGACGCGCCTGCGTGAACTGCTCAAGACCGGTGCCGTGCAGGCCCGTGTGGTGGCGCCTGTTCCCTGGTTTCCGTCGCAGGGCCAGCGCTTCGGCGACTACGCCAAGTTCGCAGCGACGCCCCGCGTGGAAGAGCGCAACGGCATCGAGGTGCACCATCCGCGCTACCTGCTGCTGCCCAAGGTCGGCATGAGCAGTGCGCCCTTCGCCATGGCGCTGGGTGCGTTGGCGACCATTCGCCGCCTGCAGCGCCAGGGCTTTGACTTCGACCTGATCGACGCGCACTACTACTACCCCGATGGCGTCGCCGCCAGCCTGCTGGCGCGCTGGCTGGGCAAGCCCTTCGTCGTCACGGCACGCGGCACCGACCTGAACCTGATCCCCGACTATGCCGTGCCGCGCCGCATGATCCAGGCCACGGAACGCGCCGCCAGCGCCTCCATCGGCGTCTGCCAAGCCTTGATGGACCGTTTGCAGGAACTCGGTGGGGACGCACGCAAGCTGCACACCCTGCGCAATGGCGTGGATCTGCAGCGTTTCGTGCCCGAACCGCGCGCTGCTGCCCGCGCGCGCCTGCAGCTGCCGGTCGAGGGACGCATGCTGCTGTGCGTCGGCCACCTGATCGAGCGCAAGGGCCAGTACCTGGCGATCGACGCGCTGCCGGCGCTGCCTGCCGATGTGCGCTTGGTGCTGGCCGGCGAAGGCCCCGACCGCGCAGCGTTGCAGCGGCAGGCCGAGCGCCTGGGCGTGCGCGAGCGCGTGCACTTCGCCGGCGTGGTGCCGCAGACCGAACTCAAGTGGTGGTACAGCGCCGCGGACGCCCTGGCCCTGTGTTCCAGCCGCGAAGGCTGGGCCAATGTGCTGCTGGAGGCCATGGCCTGCGGCACACCCGTGATCGCCACCGACATCTGGGGCACGCCCGAGGTCGTCAGCCAGCCGGCCGCTGGCGTGCTGATGCCCGAGCGCAGCGGCGCGGGGCTGGTCGCCGCCTGGAACCGCCTGTTCGCGCAGTTGCCCGACCGCGCCGACACACGCCGCCATGCCGAGACGTTTTCCTGGGACGCGACCACCCAGGGCCAGTTGCAGCTGTTCCGCCAGATCCTCACCGCGCGAAAGGCGGGTGCACATGCCGCCTGAGCGCGCTCCGCTGCACATCGTGCATTTCGTCTACCGCTTCGGCATCGGCGGGCTGGAGAACGTGATCGTGCAGCTGATCAACCGCCTGCCCGCAGCGCGCTACCGCCATACCGTGGTGTCGTTGACCACCATCGACGACTTCCGCCTGCGCGTGCAGCGACCGGACGTGGACTTCATCGCGCTGGACAAACCGGTCGGCCACGCGATCCCGCTGTACCGGCGCATCCACGCGCTGCTGCGTCGGCTGCGGCCCCAGGTCTTGCACACCTGCAACCTGGCGGCGCTGGAGATCGTGCCGCTGGCCTGGCTGGCGCGCGTGCCGCTGCGCGTGCATGCCGAGCACGGCTGGGACGCGCACGACCCGCACGGGCAAAGCGTGCGCTACCGGCGCCTGCGCCGCGCTTACCGCCCGTTCGTATCGCACTACGTCAGCGTGTCGCAGGACCTGGACGACTACCTGGCGCGTGCCATCGGGGTGCCCGCGCGGCGCCGCTCGCTGATCGCCAATGGCGTGGACACGGACTGTTTCGCCCCGGCGGCGGCGCCGGTGGCCCCGGTGGCCGGCTGCCCCTTCGAACCGGGCCGGCATTGGCTGATCGGCACCGTCGGCCGGATGCAGACCGTGAAGAACCAGCAGGCCCTGGCCCGGGCCTTCGTGGAACTGCTGCACGCCCGGCCCGACCTGGCCGAGCGGGCTCGCCTGGTGTTCGTCGGCGACGGTCCGCTGGCAGCTGAGATCGACGCCATCCTCACCCGGGCCGGTGTGCGCGAGCTGGCCTGGCTCGCGGGTGCGCGCAGCGACGTGCCGCAGGTGCTGCGCATGCTGGACTGCTTCGTGCTGCCCTCGTTGACCGAAGGCACCTCCTGCACGCTGCAGGAGGCCATGGCCAGCGGCCTGCCCATCGTCGCCACCGCGGTCGGCGGGAACCCAGAGGTCTTGGCCGACGGCGTGACGGGGCGGCTGGTGCCCTCCGAGGACGACCTGGCCATGGCCCAGGCCCTGGCCACCTACGCCGACGACGCCGTGCTGGCGCAGCGCCATGGGCAGGCCGCACGCAGCCAGGCGCAGGCACGCTACGGTCTGGCGGCCATGGTGCAGCGTTACGACACCTTGTTCTCGGGCGCCCGCGCCTGAGTTTTTTCCATGCGCATCCTGCACATCTTCGACCATTCCCTGCCGCTGCACAGCGGCTACACCTTTCGCTCGGCAGCGCTGCTGCGCGAGCAGCGCGCGCTGGGCTGGGAAACCTTCCACCTGACCTCGCCCAAGCAGGAAGGCGACGTGCATGCCGTGGAGGAGTCTGAAGGCTTCTCCTTTTTCCGTACACCGCCGCAGCCCTCCGTGCTGGACCGCTTCCCGGTGGCGCGCGAGTGGGCGCTGATGCGCCAGCTCGAGACGCGCATCGACCAAGTGGTCCAGGAGGTCCAGCCCGACCTGATCCACGCCCATTCGCCGGTGCTCAACGTGCTGCCCGCGCTCAAGGTGGGGCGGCGGCGCGGCATCCCCGTCACCTATGAGATCCGCGCCTTCTGGGAGGACGCGTCCGTCGACCATGGCACCACGCGCGAGGGCAGTCTGCGTTACCGCCTCACGCGTGCGCTGGAAACCCATGCCGTGCGCCAGGCCGACCATGTCTTCACGATCTGCGAGGGCCTGCGTGCTGACATCGTGGCGCGTGGCATCCCCAGCGCCAAGGTCGGCGTGGTGCCGAACGCCGTGGACGTGGAGTCGTTCCAGCTGTCCAGCCCGCCGGACGCGGCCCTGCAGCAGCGCCTGGGTCTGGTGCCGGGCGCGCCGGTGGTCGGCTTCATCGGCTCGTTCTACGCCTACGAGGGCCTGGACCTGCTGGTTGCGGCCATGCCCCGGTTGCTCGAAAAGGAGCCTGCACTGCGCATGCTGCTCGTGGGGGGCGGACCGCAGGACGATAATCTGCGCGCCCAGGCCGCCCAGTTGGGCCTGGGAGACCGGATCCTGTTCACGGGCCGCGTCCCGCACAAGGACGTGAGCCGCTACTACGACGTGATCGACGTGCTGGCCTACCCGCGGCATTCGATGCGCCTGACCGAACTCGTGACCCCGCTCAAGCCGCTGGAGGCCATGGCGCAGGGGCGCCTGTTCGTGGCATCCGACGTTGGTGGCCACAAGGAACTGGTGGAGCACGACCGCACCGGCGTGCTGTTCAAGGCCGACGATGCCGACGCGCTGGCCGGGGCCGTGCTGGGCCTCTTGCAACAGCGCGAGCGCTGGCCCGCGTTCAAGGCCGCCGGGCGCCGCCATGTCGAACAGGTGCGCAATTGGCGCAACAGCGTTGCGAACTACAGAGAGCCGTTCGAGCGGCTCACGCGAAAGGGGAGCCGGTGAAAGTCTTGATCGTGTTCGGAACCCGCCCGGAGGCCATCAAGATGGCGCCCGTGGTCAAGGGGTTCCAGGCGGCCGCCGACCGGCTGGAAACCGTGGTCTGCGTGACCGCCCAGCACCGAGAAATGCTTGACCAGGTGCTGCGCCTGTTCGAGATCGTGCCGCAGCACGACCTGAACGTCATGAAGCCCAACCAGGATCTTTACGACGTGACGGGCAACATCCTGGCGGGCCTGAAGGGTGTGCTGGCGGCCGAGAAGCCCGACCTCGTGCTCGTGCACGGCGACACCACCACCACGCTGGCCACCAGCCTGGCCGCGTACTACGCGCGCGCCGCGGTCGGCCATGTGGAAGCGGGCTTGCGCACGGGCAACAAGTACGCACCCTTTCCGGAAGAGATCAACCGCAAGGTGACGGGTGCCGTGGCCGACCTGCACTTCGCCCCGACCGCGATGTCGCGCGACAACCTGATGCGTGAGGGCGTCGATCCCCGAAGCATCTTCGTGACAGGCAACACGGTCGTGGACGCACTGCTGACCGTGGTGGACAAGCTGCGCACCGACGCGGCCCTCAAGCAGCAGATGCAGGAGCGCTTCAGCTTCCTCGACCCAGCGCGTCGGCTCATCCTCGTGACCGGCCATCGCCGCGAGAACTTCGGCGAGGGCTTCGAGAACATCTGCCATGCGCTCGCCGACATCGCCGCGGGCCAGCCGGACGTCCAGGTTCTCTATCCGGTGCACCTCAATCCCAATGTGCGCAAGCCGGTGCAGGAGATCCTGGCCGCGCGCGGCCTGTCCAACGTGCACCTGATCGAACCAGTCGACTACCTGCCGTTTGTGCACCTCATGGACCGGGCCTATCTCATCATCACGGACTCCGGCGGTGTGCAGGAAGAAGCTCCTTCGCTGGGCAAGCCGGTGCTGGTGATGCGCGACATCACCGAACGGCCGGAGGCGGTCCAAGCCGGCACGGTGCGGCTCGTGGGCACTTCGCGCGAGGCCATCGTGCGCGAAACGCTGCGTCTGCTGACCGATGCCGATGCCTATGCGGGCATGGCCCGGGCCCACAATCCTTACGGCGACGGCCAAGCCGTCGGCCGCATCCTCCAAGCTGTCCTGTCCTGGAAAGAGAGCCGCTGATGGCCCACGTACTGCAGAAAATCATCGTCATGGGCCTGGGCTACATCGGCCTGCCCACCGCCTCCATGCTGGCCACCAAGGGCCACAGCGTGTTGGGCGTGGACGTCAACAAGTCCGCCGTGGACACGATCAACTCCGGCCGCATCCACATCATCGAGCCCGACCTGGACGTGCTGGTGCGCTCGGCCGTCAACAGCGGCAACCTCAAGGCCTCGCTGACGCCGGAGGAGGGCGACACCTTCATCATCGCCGTGCCCACGCCGTTCAAGGAAGAAAACGGCAACCCCAAGGCGCCGGACCTGTCTTATGTGGAGGCGGCCACCAAGGCCATCACGCCCTTCCTGCGCGAAGGCAACCTCGTGATCCTGGAGTCCACCTCCCCGGTGGGAACGACCGAGTTCATCGAGAAGACCATCGTCCAGGCGCGTCCCGAACTGCAGGGCAAGGTGCATGCGGCGCACTGCCCCGAGCGCGTGCTGCCCGGCCACATCCTGCGCGAACTGGTCGACAACGACCGCATCATCGGTGGCACCAGCAAGGCCGCCGTCGCCAAGGCGCGCGAACTCTACAAGACCTTCTGCAATGGGGCCATCCTGGAGACCGACAGCCGCACGGCCGAACTGTCCAAGCTCGTGGAGAATTCCTTCCGCGACGTGAACATCGCCTTCGCCAACGAGCTCTCACTGGTCTGCGACCACCTGGGCGTGAACGTCTGGGAAACCATCGCGCTGGCGAACCGCCATCCCCGTGTGAACATCCTGCAGCCCGGTCCTGGTGTCGGCGGCCATTGCATCGCGGTCGACCCCTGGTTCATCGTGTCCAGCGCTCCGATGCAGTCGCGCCTGATCAAGACGGCACGCGAAGTCAACGACGCCAAGCCCCACTGGGTCATCGAGCGCGTCAAGGCCAAGGCCGAGCGCTTCAAGTCGCCCGTGATCGGTTGCCTGGGGCTGACCTTCAAGGCCAACATCGATGACCTGCGCGAATCCCCGTCGCTGGACATCGTGCGTGAGCTGATCGCACAGGACGTTGGCCAGGTGCTGGCCTGCGACCCCAACGTGACGGCGGACAAGATCGACATTGCCCTGCACGACCTCAAGCATGTGATGAAGAACGCCGACATCCTGCTCTTGCTGGTGGATCACGAGGAATTCAAGGCCATCGATCCCGAAACCATCAAGGACAAGATCGTGATCGACACGCGCGGCGTGTTCCGCTGAACTGCCGACCCCGCCGCCATGGAAGCCTTCCTCTTCACACTGGACATCTTTTTCCTGCTGCTGTTGGTGCGTGCCGTGATGTTGTACGACCGTTCCAAAACAGGAGGTCTGGGCTTCCTTTCCTATCTGGAATCCAAGACCGATCAGGTGCAAAAGGGCATTGGCCGCCGCGGGAGCCGCCCGGATGCGTGACCTGATGGTCCTCGGGGCGATGCTGTTCATCGTCCCGATCGCCCTGGCCAATGCTTTTGCCGCCTACCTGCTGTGGGGGTGGACCGCGATGATCGTGATCCCGTACTACCTGTATGGCTTCATGGGGTCGCTGCGCTACAACTTTTTCTTCGCTGTCGTCGCCATCAGCCTGGCCCTCATTGGGCGCATCAAGGACAAAGGCCAGTTCAGCCTGAACAGCACCACGGTGTTGCTGATCCTCTTCAGCGTCCATGGCGGGGTGTGCATGGCCTTGGCCTATGGGGGCCTGCGAGACAACGTGAGCATCTACACGGACCTGCTCAAGTCCATGGCGTACTGCCTGATGATGGGCCTGTTCGTCACCTCGCGGCTGCGGTTGCACGCCATGATGCTCGTCATCGCATTGGGACTGGCATTCCACGGCGTGGTCGAGGGGCTGAAGGTGTTCGCCTCGGGTGGCGGTCACAAGATCATCGGCATTCCCGGCTCCAAGATGAGCGACAACAACCACTATGCTGCCGCCATGGTGATGGTGTTGCCGATCCTGCTGTACCTCTACCAGTACTCCAAGTTCAGGCTCGTGCGCTGGGGTCTCATGGGAGCGCTTGGACTGACGGTGTTCTCTGTGGTCGGCTCCAATTCCCGTGGAGGGTTTCTGGCGATGGTCGCCGTCGCCCTCGTGCTCCTCTTCAACAGCCGGCGAAAGTTCCTGTCGTTGGCGGTGGTGGCCATTGGCTTCGGGCTGGTGCTGACGCTGAGCCCCGACCGGTGGTTCGAGCGCATCGACACCATCGGCGATGCGGGCCGGGATGACTCTTTCATGGGGCGTGTGGAGGCCTGGAACGTCAGCACGGCCATCGCGTTGGCCAATCCGCTGGTCGGGGGCGGATTCCACGCAGTCCAGGACCACGCGGTCTGGAACCTGTTCCGACCCCACGACGGCCTGCTGACCAGCCTCGTGCCGCCGGCCCAATCGATCGGGGCGCGGGCGGCGCACAGCAATTACTTCGAGGTCTTGGGCGACCTGGGCTTCGTCGGCCTGTTCCTGTATCTGGCCATCCTCATCAACGCGCTGATGACCGCCCGGACCGTTCGCCGCATTGCCAAGCAGCACGGCGACTCCCTCATGTGGGCGCGGGACATGGGCGATGCGCTTAGCCTGGCGATCGTGGCTTATGCGGTAGGGGGCGGTGGCGTGAGCCTTGCGTACTTCGAGACCTTCTACGTGCTCGCCATGTTGCTCGAGGTGCTCAAGCAGATCATCTTGGCACAGACCCAACCCCGGAAGCTGGCACCGCATGCTGTTGCTTGACACCACGCTGAAGCTGCTCGCGCGCGACAAGCTGTCCGTGCTGCTGTTCCATGCCGTGCCAGCCGAGTCACCCACGCTGGTGAACGACGTGACGCTCGCAACGTTCGAGCGCACCATCGACTTCGTCGGCGAGCGGTTCACCGTGATTCCGTTGTCGGACGCGGTCGAGTGCCTCCAGCGCGGCAAGCTTCCACCGCGCGCAGCCTGCATCACATTCGACGACGGTTACGACAACTGGCTGGATGGACCGGCGGCGGTGCTGGAGCGACGCAACATGCATGCGACGTTCTTCATCACGACCGGCCAGTTCGACGGCGATCGCATGTGGCACGAGCGCCTGACGCAGGCTATTGCACGCTTGCCCGACCAGGAGTTTGACCTGCCTGGCCTCGGCGTACCCCGGTTGCCCATGGGGACGGTCGAGGAGCGTCGGCGCGTGCTTTTGCTTCTCGAGCAGTTGCTGAAGTACCAACGGCTCGCGGTGCGCGAGGAGTTGCTGGCAGCGCTGGAACGCCGTGCGGGCGTATCGCCGGCCGCGCTGCCACGCATGACACAGTCGCAGCTGCGCCAGCTTCACGCCAAGGGTTTTGCGATCGGCGCGCACACGGTGGCGCATCCGATCCTGTCCCTGTGCGAGCCCGCGCTCGCACAACGGGAGATCGGCATCGGGCGCGAGATGCTGCAAGGCATCATCGGTGCCCCGGTCACCGCCTTTGCGTACCCGAACGGGCGGCCGATGAGCGACTTTGGGCCGGAGCATGTCACGATGGTGCAGCGTGCCGGCTACACGCACGCCGTCACCACGCAATGGGGCGCTGCGACCGTGCGCACACCGGTGTTCGAGATTCCACGCTTCACGCCCTGGGGCCCGTCCGAGGCGCGCATGGGCTTGCAACTCACACGCAACCTGGTGACGCGGCCGCGGTTGACGGGACTGACGCGGCCTTTGGCTGCGGCCTCTCCGGAGGCCGGCGCTCAGACCGAGCCCGCGCGTCGACCCGTTGTGGCGTTCGTCGAGAACGGTGCCGGCTTCGGCGGGGCCATCGTGGCCCTGCAGACCCTCATCGAGGGGCTGGCCCAGCAAGGTGGAACCTACCACGTGGTGGCGAACATGCCCGTCGGGCAGTTTGGTGCGATGCCGGGTGTGCGCTCTTTCCACGTCATCCGCGATCGTGTGGTCGATTTCCGGGCGGTGGCCCAGTCCCTGCGAGGCCGACTCGGCACCGGGTTGCTGAGCAAGTCCTTGCTGTTCTTGATCGGACGGATGGACGACGTGGTGAACCGTTTGCCCTACTTGTTGCGCCTGTGCCTGCACCTGTGGCGCCTGCAGCCGGACATCGTGCATGGCAACAACGAACCCACCTCGAACCGCGAGGCCATGCTCGCCGCCAAGCTGCTGAGATTGCCTTACGTGCAGCACGTGCGCGGAGCACTTGGCGTCAGCCGGAATGCACCATGGATGCTGGCCGGCCCGCGGGTCTTCGTTCCAGTGTCGCGCTGGCTCGCCGGTGATCTGCTGGCCTGCGGCGTCCCGGGGGAACGCGTGCGTCAGGTCTACGACGCCATCGAGCTGGACGAAGCGCCGCCACCGGCGCCGCGGCCAGACCTGCGACGCGAACTCGGACTCGCACCCGACGTGGTGCTCGTCGCGCTCGTCGGCATGCTCGTGCGCTGGAAGGGCCAGGACCTGTTCCTCGAGGCGATCGCCCGCATGGGTCCGGCGCAGCAGAAGCTGGCATTCCTGCTGATTGGCGGCACGCCGGAGCGTGGCGATCCCGCCTACGCCCAGGCGCTGCAAGCCAAGGCGGCTGCACTGGCGGGCACAGCCCAGGTGCACCTGCTGGGGCGTCGCGACGATGTCGCCGAGCTGCTCCCGCAGATCCAGGTGGCGGTGTCCGCG
Source organism: Variovorax boronicumulans (assembly GCF_007677875.1). Lineage (GTDB taxonomy): Bacteria > Pseudomonadota > Gammaproteobacteria > Burkholderiales > Burkholderiaceae_C > Pseudorhodoferax > Pseudorhodoferax boronicumulans_A. The sequence goes on from NZ_VEDO01000001.1 coordinate 218,057, forward strand.
TCAACGGAGCCCGAGCCCTTGGGGCTCGTGATGCTGGAAGCGATCGCGCACGGATGTGTCTTCGTCGGACCGGCCTTTGGCGCCGCTCCCGAAGTGATCCGGGACGGCCACAACGGCTACCTCTTCACGCCCGGATCGCCGGCGGCGCTCGCCGACAAGCTCGAGGCGGCGCTGCGTTCGCTGGCGCTCGTCGACGACGCGTCCCGGCGCGAAGCCAGGGCCTATGTGACGGAGGGCTTCTCCGGTCCGCGTTGTGCCCACGACATTCTGGACGTGCATCGAAGTTTGTTGCCTCATGTCTGAGATCCCGGGTGCGGACCGCTGGGCCCTGGTCGTCTTCACGGCGCGCGAGACGCCCGAAACCTTGTGGGCGACCTTGCAGGCGGCGCAGGCTGCGATCCATGGGCGCAACTGCGTCGTGGACGTGCTCGTCAACGGCAACCCGGGTCTGGTCGAGCAGGTGCAGGAGCGGTTGCAGGGCGGGCCATGGAGGCAGCTGCGCCTTTGGTCGATTGCGGTAGGCGACAAGGCCAATGCATGGGACCAGTACCTGCACGAGATCTGGTCTGGCGAAGCACTGGTGTTCTTCATCGACGGGTACGTCCGCCTCCAGCCCGATGCACTCGGCCTGCTCGGCCCCGCCGTGCTCCACGATGCCCACGCGCTGGGCGGCAGCGGCGTGCCCAGCGTCGGGCGGACGGCGGCTGCGTTGCGGGCCGAGATGCTGCGCGACGGCGGCTTCCATGGCAACCTGTGCTGTCTCAAGGGCTCCACGATCCATCGCATGCGAGCGCGCCGCATCCGGTTGCCGCGCGGGCTGTACCGCGCGGACTCCCTGGTCGGCGGCCTGCTGTGCTTCAACCTCGATCCGGCTGCTTGCGCCTGGGACCCGGCCCGGATCCGCGTGCACGGGCAGGCGACCTGGCACGTGGATGAAAAGCACTGGTGGCGCCTGGAGGAGTGGCGCGCCAAGATCAAGCGCAGCCTGCGCCAGGCGCGTGGGCGCCTGGAGAACGAGGCGGTGAAGGACCACATGGCCCGGCGCCGGTTGGCGCCGGAAGCGTTGCCCGCAACTTCGCGGGCCTTGGTGCTAGGCTGGTACGCGGCCGCTGGCGCACGCGCGCTCGCCTTCACGTGGCGCCATCCGCTCTCGCGCCTGGCGCTGCATGATCTGCGCTCGACCGCTGAACATGCGCCTGCCGACCTCCGGCCGCAACTGCAGTGGCAGAGCACCTCTGCAGAGCATCCATGAGTGCATCTCCCCACGGGCCGGCCCGCCCGCATGGCCGATTTCTGCTTGTGACGCCCGTCTCGCCGTTCACTGCCCAATCCGGCGCCGAACAACGCAGCCGCCTGTTCCATCAAGCCTTGGCCGAACTGGGCACGGTCGATGTGGTCCAGATCCAGCAGGCGGCGCGTACCCAGGTGGTCGTCGACGATGGCCCCGCGGTCCGGCGTGTGATGGCCGATCTGCCGGGCGGGCCGTGGCAGATCTCGCGCTATGCCGCCAAGCCCGCAGTGACCAGACAGGTGGAACTGGCGCTGGGCCGTGGGTTGTCGTCCTACCGTGCCGTGGTGAGCCGCTACATCTGGCCGGCGTGCCAGCTCGCCGTGCCGCCGGACGTGCCGCAGATCGTCGACCTGGACGATTACCACACGCGCTATGGGCGCGAGGTGGCCTGGACACCTGCGCTGTGGCGTGAACGCCTGACCAAGGCAGTGGCACAGCGCGTCTCACGCCGGCAGCTCGCCCGCTTCACGGCGGCATTCGTGGTGTCTCGCAAGGACGAGGCCGAGCTGCCCCTGGCCCGTCACGCCTATTTGCCCAACGTACCGAATGGACTGCCCGCACTCGCAGCGACGCCGGGCGCTCCGGCGCCCGGGCGCAGGGTTCTGTTCGTCGGTGCCCTGTGGTACCGACCGAACGCCCACGGCGCGCAGTGGCTGCTCGACCAGGTCTGGCCTGCGGTGCGCGCGGCTGTGCCGGACGCCGAACTGCTGCTGGCAGGCGCAGCGCCGCCTGCCGTGCGTGCCCGCTGGGCCAGGCATCCCGGCGTGCAGGCACCCGGCTTCGTCGACGACCTGGCTGCGGCCTACGGCGAGGCCAGCCTCGTCGTGGCGCCGATCCACAGTGGAGGCGGCACGAACATCAAGGTGCTGGAAGCGCTTGCCCACGGCCGCCCGTGCCTGGCCAGCGACTTCGTTCACGCGGCGTTGAAGCCGGACCTGGTCGAGGGCCGCGACCTGTTGGTGGCGCGCGGCGCCGCTGCGTTCGCAGCCGCCATCGTCGATGTATTGCGCGATCCCGTCGCCTACCAGTCGATGGGCCAGGCCGGGCGCAGCACGGTCGAGCGGTATTTTTCGCCGCAGCAGTTCCAGGCGACGGTGCAGCGTCTGGTCAGCGAGGTGTGCGCGGCATGAGCACCGCTCCGTTCAGTGCGAAGGCGACGCTGATTCGTGGTGCCGCGTGGACCGTGGCGACGCGCTGGTCCATCAAGGCGCTGGGATTCGTCAACACCATGGTGATGGCGCGCCTGCTGATGCCTTCGGAGTACGGCGTGGTGGCGATGGCCATGCTCGTGGTGGGCCTGATCCAGGCCTTCCTCGACCTGGGCGCCACCACCGCCTTGCTGCGCAAGGACGAGGTCACGCGGGACGAGATCGATTCGGTCTGGACCTTGCGTCTCTTGCAAAGCGTGGTGATCGGCTTGGTCCTCGTGGCTGTCTCGCCTCTGGCGGCCCGGTACTTTTCCGATGAACGCGTTCTGCATGTCCTGTGGGTGTTCGCGGCCTGCACCACCCTGGCGGGAGCGGGGAATATCGGCGTGACGCTGGCCCACAAGGCTTTCGACTTCTTCTTGGAGTTCCGCATCCAGGTGCTGGGCAAACTTGTCGGCATCGTCGTCACCATCGTTTCGGGCTATCTGCTGCGCGACTATCGCGCCCTGGTGCTGGGCGTGGCAAGTGGCTACATGAGCGGGCTGGTCTTCAGCTTCGCCATGCACCCGTACCGTCCACGCTGGAACACCAGCAAGATTGCAGAGATCTGGGCCCTGACCAAGTGGCTGATGGCATCCGGCGTTGGTGGCTTCATTCTGCGCAAAGGCGACGAGCTGATCGCGGGCCGGGTCGGCACTTCCGCCCAGTTCGGCGTTTACAACGTGGGCTCCGATCTGGGACAGATGCCTGCCGGAGAAGTCGGGCCTGCCATCCTGAAGGCATTCCTGCCGATCCTTTCGGCGCTGCAAGGCACGGCTGAGCAAATCAATGCAGCGGTGATCAAGACCGTCTCGGCCGTCAACACGCTGACGCTCGCGATCGGACTCGGCTTTGCGGCGATCGCCACGCCGGCGACCCTGGTGGTGCTCGGCAGTGGGTGGGTCGATGCCGTGCCCTACGTTGCAGCGTTCGCCGTGATCAGTGCCATCCAGGTCATGCTCAATCCGCTGTCGACCCTGCTGGTGCTGCGCGGGCACACCAAGGTGCAGAGTCACATCGTCTGGCTGGAGTTCGCAGGTTTCGTGCTGGCTGCTGCGCTCCTGGTGCCGTCCATGTCGCTGATGGGATTGGTGTGGGCGCGCGGCGTGGGTCTGTTGGTGGGCGGCACTGCCTGCATGTTCTTCACGCGTCGGTACTGCGGACTGAGGATCTGGCCGACGCTGGCGGCCATCGCTCGCCCCTTGCTCGGCGCGTTGCTGATGTTCTGGATCGTCCAGCTGTGCATCGGCACGGTCGCTGCGCCGTGGGCAAAACTGGCCGTGGGCATCTGCAGCGGTGCGGTGTTCTACACCGCCTGGTGCGTGTCGTCGTGGTGGTTGGTGGGCCGTCCCGAAGGCCTGGAGTCGACGGTCTGGGACGCCGTGGGCGCCCGTTACCGCGCCTGGCGCCTCTCGCGCTGAAGGCGATCGAGAAGAGCCTTCACCTTGCCCGCGTAGCGGGCCGCCGGCATCTCCATGTTGGACTGGATCAGCATGAAGCCGCGGCGTCCCTGCTCCGTCAGGCATTGCGCGAGCAACGCATCGAGCGACGCCTCGTCGGCGTCGTACAGGCGATAGACCCAATCCTCGGCACGGCCCGGCATGCGGCTGTATCCGCGGTAGTCCTGCAGCTGCCTTGCCGCGTATCCGAGCAAGGCATATTCGGAGGGAAACGCCATCTCGGCGAATCGGCCTTCCCAGCCCCGCGGGTTGTGGCGCGCCAGGGTTTCGACCAGCGCCTGCGCCGTGGAGCGCAGAAAGCGCGGTGCCTGGTGGATGTAGTTGAACAGCGGACGCACCTCCAGCAATGGCGTGCGCAGCATCAGGTACGTGCAGATGTCGTAGGCATGGTCTTCCAGCGTGCGCGCCGGTGTCTCCAGCATCCGCAGCGCCTGGCCGTCGAAGAAATCTTGCGTCTGGGTCGGCCGGCACAGCACGATGTCCGAATCCATGAAGACCGCTGCCTCGCAGGGGCAGTCCTTCAGGAAATGGATTTTGAGCAGCTGCTGCAGTCGCCAGCCGTTCAGGGGATCGGGCAACATGTTGGTGCGCCATGCGATCCGCTGCATCAGCCGGCCGCGCCAGCTTTTGCGGATTTGGCGGCGGCGTTCGAGGGCTGCCGGCAACAGCTCCGCCGAGGTCACCAGATGCACGCCTGGTTCGTGCCCGACGCGCTCTCGGAACACGGCGAGATCCTCCGTGTCGATGAGCACATGGTGCGGCGTGCCGGGCGAAAACATCCTCAGGGAATGCCGGAGCAACTCGAACCGTTCCAGGTCGCCGCGGTGCGATGGCGTGATGTAGCAAAGGCGCGGCTGCGCCGTGGGTGGCGGCGTCGGGTGGAGATCCATGGGCATGGCTGTTGATGGATGCACGCGTTCGGGCGAGGCCGCAGAAGTCATGGCAGGACGCACGGTCGCGCCAGCGGCGCACCACGGCCGGTGGCGATGCGCGCGGTCGCCACCGGTGTGCGAACGCAGGCCTTCATGTCCCAGCGCCAAGGCATGGAAGAGCGTCGTACGGGCGCACAGGAAGGCGGCGTGCCCTGGCCGGCCATTTTCTCGGACGGCTCATGGGTGCCGGTGTCCAGCCGCAGCCGACGGCAGCATAGGCTCGGCAATGCGCTGGAACTGCTGCGCGAGTCGCGGCAGGCTCAGGCTGTCACGCAGCGCATCCAGGTTCCGGCATTGGAGGGCGTAGCGCTTGCGTTCCGCCACGACGTCCAGGTCGCGCAAGGCAGCGATGGCAGCCGCCAGCGTGTCGAAGCTGAGCGCGACTGGAAGGCCTTGCTGCTGCCACTCGGAAATCTGCGCGCTCGTGCGTGCCACCATCGGCAAGCCCAGGTTCACGGCGTCGTAGACCACGCCGCTGGCCGCATGGCCGTAGTAATTGTCCTGGTGCCAGACGAACAGATAGTCCATGCGGCTCAGAAGGCCCACGAACTCACGCCTTGGGAGACCTTCCGCAGCCCGCGTGGCCAGACCCGACTGGTCCAGTGGCGCGCATTCCGGATGCAGCTTCCCTACGGCATGGAACGCGAATTGCCCAGGCCGCGCTGCATCCAGCGCCTGCTGGAGTTCCACGAACTGCGGAAAGCCCTTGGCCACGGTGGCCAGACCCGCAAATGCGATCTGGACGATCCCCGACAGTGGCGATGACTTCGCTGCCAGGCCTGACTCTTCGGGCAGCAGGGGATGTGGCAGGCAATGCAGGCTGCCTGCCATCCAGGGGTAGGCCTTGGACAACCCCTCGGCGATGCGCTGCTCCATGACCAGCAACCTGCCGCCACGTCCGCAGAAACGCGGCAGCGCGCTGCCGAGATCGAACCATCGCCGCAGCGGCTGGCGCGAGCGCCACCCCGCCAGATCGTTCGCATTTCCATGCAACATGGCCATGGAGCGTGCGGCCAGGCCACTCCAGGCCAACGCCGTGAACATGGTGGCCGTGCAGGAGCACATGACGATCAAGTCGGCCTGTCGCGTCGCGCTTGCGGGAAGGGCGCGCAGCTTGCGCCAGCTCTTCAGCACGTCGCCGGGGCCGGTGTCGCGGTCCTGATTCGCCTCCCACGCCACGAAGTGCACGCCCTCGATCACATCTGCGGGCGCGATCTCACGCAGACGTTCAATCTGGGCTGCGCCGGCGACATAGGACACCAAGGCGTCCGGATAGGCGGTCCTGACGATGCGCAAGGTGCCGAGATTGCCGGGCAGATGGGCAATCCCGTCCCAGGTCGGCTCCATCAAGGTGATGCGCCATGTTCGCGCTGCGGTCTGGTCCATGGTGCTACGCGGCCACGGGAACCGCGGGGGCGCCGGGCACCGCGGGAAGCCAATGCGCCAATTCGCTCAAGTGTCCGATCATGTGCTCCTCGGGGCTGAAGACGTGGCCAGGCTCGAAGCGCACACAGGCGCCAACCCCCGCAGCCTCCCCCGCCTGGATGTCTGTGAGGTTGTCACCCAGCAGAACGCTGCGTGCAAGGTCCAGGCCATGGTCCTGTGCGGCCTTCAGCACCATGCCCGGCCCCGGTTTGCGCATCGGAGAATGGCGACGGTAGGGGCCGACGCCATGCGTCGGATGGTCAGGGCAGAAGTACACCTGGGTGATCGGCGCGCCGTGCCGTTCGAACTCGGCGAGCATCCAACGCGTCAGTGCGTGGAATGCTTCCTCGGTGTAATAGCCGCGGCCGATGCCGGCCTGGTTGGTCACGACGAATAGGCTGTAGCCGCGTGCGCGCGCCAGCCGGCACAGTTCGAAGATGCCGTCCATGAAATCGAACTGCTCGACGCGGTGGACATAGCCATGGTCCACGTTGATGACGCCGTCGCGGTCCAGAAACAGTGCGGGCTTCATGGGCGGTCGGCTGGCGCTGATGCGGCTGGCGGACGGGCGGCCAGGCCGGGGAGCTCCCGGTTGGCCCGGTCATAGTCGTCCGGAACGCCAATGTCGATGAAGTACGCATCGACCACGTGGGCGCGGGGGCGTAGACGGTCGACATGGCGCTGCAGCAGGTCGCTTTCGAAGGAGAACCGACCGTCCAGGCCCAACTCGGTGAACAGGCTCGGGCGCAGCAGGTAGATGCCGGCATTGATCAGCCCCGGTGCCGCCGGACCGCGCGGCAGGAATGCGGTCACCCGGCCATCCTCGGTGCGGATCGCGCCGTAGCGGCCAGCGTCGTCCACCTGGCGCAGCACCATGGCCAGGGCCTCGGGTGCGCGCGCGTACCAGTCCACCAGAGCGGGCAGTTCGAGGTCGAGCAGCGTGTCGCCGTTGAGCACGAGCGTTGGCACATCGGCCGCACCATGCAGCGCATGGGCGATGGCGCCACCGGTGCCAAGGGGTTCGGCCTCAACGGCATAGTCCAGCGGCATGCCATCGAAGTCCTTGCCGAAGAACGACTGGATCAGGTCGGCCCGGTAGCCGACCGACAACGTCACCGCATCGACGACGCCGGATGCCTTCAGCCGCTCCAGCAGGTAGGCCAGGAACGGGCGGCCTGCGATGGGCGCCATGGGCTTGGGCAGGTCGGGCACGCGTTCGCGCAGCCGCGTGCCCAGGCCGCCAGCCAGCACCACGGCCTTCATGCGGGGGAGCGCGGAAACATGGCCACCTCGATGAGCCCGCACAGGATGTGGCCGCAGACGATGTGCCCTTCCTGGATCTTCGGGGTGCTGACAGACGGAATTTCCAGGCAGAGATCGACCACTTCGGTGATGCGTGCGCGCTGCATGCCGGTCATGCCCACGGTGACCAGGCCTTGCTGGCGACCTTGCTCCAACGCCGCCAGCACGTTGGGCGACTTGCCGGACGTGGAGATGCCGATCAGCACATCGCCAGCCTGGCCGACGGCCTGGACCTGGCGGGCGAACAGGTGGACATAGCCGTAGTCGTTGCCGATGGCCGTCAGCACCGAGGTGTCGGTGGTCAGCGCAAAGGCCGGCAAGCCGGGCCGGTCGTACGCGAAACGGCTGACCATCTCGCCAGCCAGGTGTTGCGCATCGGCCGCGCTGCCGCCATTGCCCATGAAGAGCAGCTTGCGGCCGTTGCGCAATGCCGTGATGCAGCGTTCGGCGATGTCGGCCAGCGTCGCCTGCAACCGATCATCGGCCCGCAGGGCCTGGATCACGTCCGCGCTTTGCTTCAACTGTTCCTGAATGTCCTGCAGCATCAGAGTCTCCAGCCTTGTGTTCCGTGGTGGGTGAAATGGCAGTTGCTGACCTGCCCGTCGAATGCGGACAGGCAGCGCACAACGTCCATACGCCGCTCGGGCGGCACGAAGAACATCATGAAGCCGCCACCGCCGGCGCCGGAGATCTTGCCGGCCGAAGCCCCAGCCGCCAGTGCGCTCTCGAAGATGTGCTCGATGTGCCCGTTCGACACCGTGCTGGCCGAACGCTTCTTGCTGGCCCACCCGGCCTGCATGGAGGCAATGAGTCCGCGGAAGTCCCCCTTGAGCAGGCATTCCTTCATGACCACCGCCTCGCGTTTCATCGCGTGCATGGCTTCCAGCGCTGCGGACTGCCCGGCCGCGACGTTGTTGCTCTGGTCCGCGATGATGCGGGCCGACTCCCGGGAAACGCCGGTGTAGAACAGCAGCAGGGAGGCCTCCAGTTCGCAGGTGATCCAGTTCTTGATCCGCAGCGGGTTGATCACAGCCCGGTTGTCTGCGTAGAACTCCATGAAATTGAAACCGCCGAAGGTCGCCGCGTACTGGTCCTGGCGCCCGCCCTGCAAGCCGCAGTCCTCGCGCTCGATGCGAAACGCCATCAGCGCCAACGTGTAGTCGTCCAGTGGCAGGTTCAGCAGTTCGGCAAAGACCCGCAGCATCACCACGACCAGTGTCGAGGAAGAACCCAGGCCGGAACCGGCCGGGGCGTCGCAGAAGGTGGTGAGTTCCACGCCCATCGCCTGGCCGTCCCGGTGTTTGGCGACGATGCAGTTGTAGACCGCCTTGTGCAGATCGAGGCGGCCATCGAGCGCGTAACGGCTGGCCAGCGGCAATTCCAGCGATTGCTGCTGGTCGGTCGACACGAACCGCACGACCGGTTCGGACAGGGTCTTCACGACGGCGTAGGCGTAGCGATCGATCGTCACGTTCAGCACATTGCCGCCGTGCACGTCGCAATAGGGCGACACATCGGTGCCACCTCCGGCCAAACCCAGGCGCAATGGCGCTCGCGCCCTGACAACGACAGTCATTGGATTTCCCCCTGTTTCGGCCGGCTCGGCGGTCGGATGCGGCGCGATTATGCCGTCGCACCCCGGCCGCAGGACGTGCCGTGCGTCACGGCGGAGGGCACGGGAGACCCTCGGCACCGATCGCGCCAGGCGGCGAGCTCGGTCCGCGCGGTCGTCCGCAGAAATCGTCCGTTGCCGCGCGCGAGGTGGGCACCATGTCCGGAGCGCGGGACCAGCGCAGCTCCAGTGCGTCCGGGGCGGGCGTGAATGCGGCCAACGATCCGGTCTGGCTGGCCGCTTCCTCCGCCCATCCGCCCTCGCGTTGCCGAACGCGCCCTTCGTACCAGTTGCCATAGATCGCAGCGGAGGACGGGGTGTTGCGCACATCGATCCAACCGGTGTTGATCAGTGTGTTGTGCGCGACGATGGAGTTCTGCGCCCGGTTCATGTCGATGCCGGCATCGTTGCAATGGGCAATGACGTTGTTCACGACGACGCCCTCGTTGTGCTCGAACTGGCATTGTTGGTCGCGGCAATAGGGGGTGCCGGTGCCACCGCCGCCCAGAGAGATGCCCACGCGGGCGCCAGAGCCCACCTTGGCACCCTTGGCCGAGATGTCCTGCCGCGTGCAGATCAGCAGATTGCGCTCGATCCGGCCCTGGAAGCTCGCACCCTTCATGAACAGACCGTAGGAGATCGCGTCGCCATCGCCCTTGATGAAGTTGGCGATCAGGTTGTCCGCCACCGTCCAGCGTGCGGCGGCCACCAGGTCGATCGGTGTCACGGGCAGATGGGTGTCCCGCCGGCGCGTGTTCTCCAGCGTGTTGTATTGGATCAGTCCGTTGTCCGGGAACGTCCCAGGGTAGCCGTTGATCTTGATGTGGGCGTTGAAGTCGACCAAGCGGTTGTTGCGGATCACCGTGCTCCTGGCAGGCCCCACCACGTGGAAGGCGTGCTCGCAATTGCCGTCGGCGCTGCATTGCCCCTGGATCGACAGGTTCTCGAACACCCAGTAAGGCTGGGTGACGATGAAGCCTTCCATGGCGCTGGACTGCAGCACCACGCTCTGCGGCTTGGCGGCCCGCACCACGATCGGTGCCTGCGCAGTGCCCGCCTGGCCGGTCTTGAGGTTGTCGCGCATGCTGTAGGTACCGGGCAGGATCTCGATCACCGTGCCGGGGCGCGCTTCGCGCATCGCCTCGGCGAGGAGAGCCATGCTCGAGACAGGCACGATCCTGCCGCCTTGCGGGTCTGCTGACTGTCCGGGGCGCGCAGCGACAGGCCGGCCGTCGGCATCGAAACGCACCGTCGGCAGCACCGTCTCTTGCGCGCCCTTGCCCAGGCTGGGCAGGGGGCCGGACGGAACCGGGCGTTCGAACCGCGCGCGCAGCAGGTCGATCGCAGGCAAGGCTAAGCTTTCGAGTCGCGTGTGGCCGTAGAGACGGCGCTCCACATAGCGCAGCAGTTCTCCTGGCATGCGGTCGAGCGTGCGGTACGCCCACCAGGCAGTGCCGCCCGCCGCTGTCAAGAGCAGCAGCGCCGTCACAGCCAGCCACAGCCCCCAGCGGGAGCGGCGCGAAGGGGGTGCGGGGGTGCGGGCGGTGGGTCTGCTGGGCATGTCGGATCTTTCGGGCCGGTCGGCGTTGGCCCGAGCTGGGCACCGGGACAATAGCAGTTATGCACCAGCATTTTGCCGACACCGAGGGCCAGGTCGAATTCACCAGCAGCTTCGCGCGGGCGCGTTCCCTGGCGGCGTCGTCGCTTGCCTGCAGCAGCACGCCCTCCGAGCTGTTCGAAACGCTGGACTGGTTCGGGCACCTGGCCGCTTGCGGATTTGCCGAGCCTGTCGACGTCGTGCTGTTGTGCGCATGGAGCCCGCAGCGTGGCCGCGCCTTGGTGGTGCCGATGGCGCAGCGGCGCGGCCATCCCGGGCTGCGCAGCCTGAGCAACTATTACAGCAGCCTCTTCGGCGCCGTCGGTGACGTCGACGACGCTGGCCTGTGGCTCCTGGCAGCGCGCGCGCTGCGCGGCCATGCCCACGGTGCCATGCTGGACTTCATGCCGCTGGCGCGCGATGCTGCGTTCGTGACGCAGGCGCAGTCGGCACTGCGCAACGTGGGCTATGCCATCGGAAGCTACCACGCGTTCGGCAACTGGTACTTGCCATGCGCGGGCTTGTCGTACGAAGACTATGTCCAGAGCCTGCCGTCCAAGCTGCGCAACCTGTTGTCGCGCGCGCAGAGACGGCTCGCGCGGACGGGCAATGCGCAGCTGACGATCCACACCGGTCCGCCAGGCCCGGAGCTGGAGCAGGCCATTGCAGACTTCACCCAGGTGTACGCGTCCAGTTGGAAGCAACCCGAACCTTGCGAGGACTTCGTGCCCGGACTCGTTCGTCTGGCCGCCACGGCAGGCTGGCTGCGCCTGGGCATCCTGCACGTGGCGGGCAAACCGGTTGCGGCCCAGCTGTGGATGGTCGTGGGCGGCAAGGCCAACATCTACAAACTCGCTTACGTGCAGGGATTCGAGCGGCTGTCGCCGGGGACCGTGCTGACGGCGGCGTTGATGGCGCGGGTGCTGGATGTGGACCGGGTGGCCGAGGTGGATTACCTGACGGGAGACGATGCCTACAAGCGCGACTGGATGCGGGAGCGGCGCGAGCGCATCGGCTTGCTGGCGTTCGACCTGAAGCGCTGGCACGGTCTGGCCGGCGCAGCGCGGCACTTCGGCGCAGGCGTGTTGCGCCGTCTGCGACCGCGCCCGGACTGATGGGGCGCTGCCGCTGCTGGCTCAGGATGCGGCCGCCAGGCGCAGCCATTGCAAGGTCAGCGTCTCAACCTGCTGGCTGGCCCGGGGATCCGAGAAGGTGTGGTCTGCCTCTTCGAGCGCATGCCATTGCACCGCCGGTGACCGGCCGGCGACGGACCAGGAGGGCCGGGCGCGCACGTGGTCGTCGAATTCCCTTGCGGTCCAGTCCCGGCCGCTGAGGACGACGCACAGCGTCCCATCGAAGGCAGTCCACCCCCGCTCCATGCGGTCCTGGTAGGACAGCGTGCCGGCCGAGGCTGCAGCCGGTTGCCACAACCGCCGCAGTTGGCCCGCGGCCTCGCGCAACGCGGACAGGCCGACGCCACCGCGCAGCAGCTTGCGCCAGAACGCTGGCTGCAGCAGGCGGTCCCGGTAGTAGTGCTTGACGCGGGTCTGGGCCAGGCTTTGTTCGGAGCGGACCCAGGGATTGAGAAGACACAGGGCCCGCACCCGGGCGTCGCGCGTCGCGTCCAGGTAGAGCAGGGCAGCGGACGCGCCGTCGCACAGCCCCCACAGCGCCACCGTGCGCACGGTAGGAGCCGCGCGGCACAGTGCGTCGACGGCAGCGCCGATGTCCGGAACGCAGGCATCGAAGCCAGGCGCTTCGCCTGTGCTGTCGCCCATGCCGCGCATGTCGAAGCGCAACACGGCATGGCCATCGCGCGCCAACCGGCGTGCCAGCTGCACGAACTGGCGGTGGCTGCCCACGCGGTACTGGGGCCCACCCACGAGGATTACCACGCCTTGCACGGGCGCAGGGGCGTGGGCAGCGGGCGCGGCCAGAACGCCTTGCAGCCACTCGTTCGCACAGGGGAAGCCCAGCGCGGTTTCCACGGGCTCGCTCGGGCCGGTCACTCTGACGCGCTTTCGGGGCTGCGCGCGGACATGGTCAGCGCCTGCAGCGTCGCTTCGAGCAAGGCTGGCGCTTCTTCGATCTCGGTGGACTGCCAGAACGCGGGTCCTTGCACGGCGCCGGACTGCGTCAGCCAGCCGGCACCTTGCCAGGCTTGCAGCGTGCGAAGACCACCGGGACTGAGGCCGGCAGCGTGCGCTGCAGATGTTTCCAACCAGACCAGGCGCGGCGTTGTCGCGACTGGTGCGACCGGGTCGAGCCGGCTGGCACGCAGGCCGGCCGCCATTGCCGGTGCCAGGCTATAGCCGGCGACATCCACGGCGCGACCTTCTGCCAGTTCCTGCTGCAGCGCGGCCATCGCTCCCTGGCCCGCCCCTGCAGAGGTTGCCAGCAGGTCTGCCGCCAGTCGTAGGCGCAGGAACTGCTGCAGCTGCTGGGCGCCGGACGTGAACGAAGCCTGCCAGAACAGCAGATGACAGGCGAGGGCCTGTTGGCGCAGGTAGTCGGCGGCGAGCAGACAGCCCAGCCGCAAGCCCCACAGCCACAGCGGGCCGCGGCCAGTTTGTCGTTCGAGCCATGATCGCGCCGCGTCCACATCTTCGAGCCAATGCGCCCAGGTCGCATCGCGAAAGTCGCCGGCGCTGTCGCCGCAACCCAGCAGGTCGAACTGGAGGACGGCGTAGCCCGCCTGCGCCAGCTGGCGTGCCTGCAGCGCAGCCATGCGCCGCGTGCGGTTCAGTTCTTCGGCGAACGGGTGAAGGTACAGCACCTGCCCCCGGGCCTCGCCCTGTGGCGCATGGAACAACGCATAGCGCGGGCCGTGCGGCGTCGGAAGGTAGAAGCCGTGCGGCGTCACCGTGTGCGCGCCGGCTGCTCAGCGCTGCATCTGGGCGTCGACGAAGTCGGCCAGCGCGCCCGGGGTCGCGAACACTTCGGCGTCCAGCTCGTCATCGGGCAGCACGATGCCGAAATGGCTCTCCAGCGCTCCGATCAGAGTGACCACGGCCATGGAATCCAGTTCAGGAACAGCGCCCAGCAAGGGGGCGTGGGGATCCATGCGCAGCGCCCGCCCTCCCATCGACAGGGATTCATCGAGGATGCGCAGGACGTCGGGCAGGGCGGACATGGGCGGGAACTCTCGCAAGGGGGGACGCAAGGTGGCCGGCCGATTCTAGAGACGTGGCGTGCCATGGCTGCGTGCGATACTTTTCCGATGCCCGTGCCCACGCTACTGTCCCATCTGGTGACCCATGCGGCAGAGCGCTGGCCGCAAGCCGTTGCGCTGCGAAGCTCCGGCATCGGGCACAGTTATTCGGCGCTGCAGCAGGACGTCGAGCGGTGCGCGCGTGGTCTGCTGGCGACCGGCATGGAACGGGGCGGGCGCGCGGCCGTGTGGCTCGACAAATGCGTGGAGATGGTCGTTGCATGTTTCGGCGCGGCGCATGCCGGCGCTGTCTTCGTGCCAGTGAACCCGGTACTCAAACCGGTTCAGGTGGCACACGTGCTGCGGGACAGCGGTGCGCAGCTGCTGGTCACGTCGGTCGCGCGCCTGGGCCTGATCCGGTCCTCGCTCCAAGCGTGCCCTGCGCTGCGCCATGTGGTCGTGGTCGGAGGTGAGGTGCCGTCCGATCTTCCCGCCCCACTGGTGGGCTGGCGGTGGGAAGACTGGTTGCAACTGCCGCCGCAGGCGACGCACCGTGTCATCGACCAGGACATGGCCGCCATCCTGTACACCTCGGGCAGCACGGGGGCGCCGAAAGGCGTGGTGCTGTCGCACCGGAACCTCGTCGCGGGCGCCGCGAGCGTGGCCTCCTACCTTGGCAACCATCCGGGTGACAGGTTGCTGGCGGCTCTGCCGCTGTCGTTCGATGCCGGGTTCAGCCAACTCACGACCGCCTTTCACAGCGGCGCCAGCGTCGTGCTGCTGAACTACCTGCTGCCACGCGATGTGCTCAAGGCCATGGCGGTCGAGCGCGTGACCGGCCTGACGGCAGTGCCGCCGCTGTACATCCAGCTGGCGCAGCTGGAGTGGCCCGAGGCGGCGGGGACGCACCTGCGTTACTTCGCCAACACGGGCGGCCACATGCCGCGCGAAACGCTGAACGCGCTGCGCCAGCGCGTGCCACGCGCGCGGCCGTTCCTGATGTACGGTCTGACCGAGGCCTTCCGCTCCACCTACCTGCCTCCCGAGGAGGTCGACCGCCGTCCGGACTCGATCGGCAAGGCGATTCCCAATGCCGAGATTCTGGTGCTGCGCGAGGATGGCACCCCGTGCGCGCCAGACGAGCCAGGGGAGCTGGTGCACCGCGGCGCCCTCGTGGGCCTTGGCTACTGGAACGACCCGCAGCGCACGGCCGAGCGGTACCGCGCACTGCCCCCGCGTGCGACGGGCCTGCCGCTGCCGGAGCTGGCCGTGTACTCTGGCGATACCGTGCGCATGGACCATGAGGGTTATCTGTACTTCATTGGTCGGCGCGACGAAATGATCAAGTCGTCGGGCTACCGCATCAGTCCGACCGAAGTGGAAGAGGCTGTCTATGCCTTCGGCCTCGTCGCCGAGTGCGCCGCCTTCGGGATGCCGCATGGTGTGCTGGGCCAGGTGGTCTGTCTGGTCGCGACCCCGCGCGAGGGTTGTCCACTCGATGTCGCGGCGTTGTTGACAGCCTGCCGTAGCGCCATGCCGGCCTACATGGTGCCGGCCCGGGTTCAGGTCGTGGCGGGTCCGTTGCCGCGCAACGCCAATGGAAAGATCGACCGTGCCGCGCTGCGACGGTATGCGGGAGCAGAACATGTCTGACGCTCGACCACCACTGCAGCATGCAGAGATGGGCCAGTTCCAGGTGCGCAACGGCGAACTCGTGGTGGGTGGCCTGCCATTGAGCAGACTGGCCGCCCGTGTGGGCCAAACGCCGTTTTACGCCTACGACAGGGCCGTCCTGCGCGAGCGTGTCGAATCCCTGCGCGGGCTGCTGCCGCCCGGCGTGGCGTTGCACTACGCGTTGAAGGCCAATCCCATGCCAGCGCTCGTGCAGTTCCTGGCAGGCTTGGTCGATGGCATCGACGTCGCGTCCGCGGGCGAGTTGAAGGTCGCGCTGGATGCAGGCGCACGGCCATCCGACGTCAGCTTCGCGGGTCCGGGCAAGCGTGACCAGGAACTGCACCAGGCGGTGGCAGCCGGTGTCCTGGTCCATGTCGAGTCACCACGCGAACTGAGACCCCTGGCCGACGCCTCTGCTGCATTGGGTCTGGGCGCTCGCGTCGCCGTGCGCGTCAATCCCGACTTCGAATTGAAGGGCTCGGGGATGAAGATGGGCGGAGGCCCCAAGCCCTTCGGCGTCGACGCCGAGCAGGTGCCTGCGCTGTTGCAGGAGGTGAGGGCGATGGGCCTGGCCTTCGAGGGCTTTCACCTGTTCGCAGGCTCGCAGAATCTGCGGGCCGAGTCGATCTGCGAAGCGCAGCGGCAGTCCTACGCCATGGCGCTGCGGCTGGCTGACCACGCGCCGGCGGCGGTGCGCTCACTCAACCTGGGCGGTGGCTTCGGCGTTCCCTACTTTCCGGGGGAGCAACATTTGGACTTGCAGCCGATTGCCGACAACCTGGCGGAGCTTACTGCGCGCGCTTCGGTCGATCTGCCGCAGGCCAGACTGGTTCTCGAGCTCGGACGCTTCCTGGTGGCGCCGGCCGGCATCTACGTCTGCCGCGTCGTGGACCGCAAACAGTCCCGGGGGCAGGTCTTTCTCGTCACGGACGGCGGAATGCACCACCACCTGGCCGCGTCAGGCAATTTCGGGCAGGTGGTGCGACGCAATTACCCGGTCGCCATCGGCAATCGGATGGACGCCGCGGCACGCGAAACCGTCACGGTGACGGGGCCGCTGTGCACGCCGCTGGACGTGCTTGCGGAGCGCATGCCCCTGTCACAGGCCGCGCAGGGCGATCTGGTGGTCGTGTTCCAGTCGGGTGCCTATGGTGCGAGCGCCAGCCCGAGCGCGTTCCTGGGGCATCCTGCGTGTATGGAAGTCCTGGTTTGAACTTCTAGAACTCGAAGTAGATGAATGGCGCTTCCCCCATGGACAGTGCCAGAAGGGACAGCACGGTCGCCACGACCAGCCCGCCCAGCACCCATGAAGGCCATGACGCCACGCGCCGTACCAGTGCTTCCGATGACTGGGAAGGCACAAGGTGCAGCAAGGCGCCGACGATGAGTGCTCCGACCGCACCGACGTACCAGGGATCGCTGCTGCCGGTGCCGCTCAGCATGGCTTGCACATAGTTCGCTGCGGACGACAGGCTGTCGGCGCGGAACAGCAGGCGGGTCAGGACGACGAAGTGAAACGTCATCACGATGGCTGCGAACAGGTGGATTCCGTGCAGCGCGACCTCCGTCCCGCGTCGGTTGCGCTGTGTGCGTTCCCAGCAGACGAGCGCTCCATGCAGGAAGCCGTAGACGATGAAGTTCCAGCCCGCACCATGCCACGCGCCGATCGCGACGAAGGTGATCATCAGGTTGCGGTAGACGTTCCCCTCCCGCGACCCGCCGAGGCTGAAGAACAGATAGTCGCGGAAGAAGCTGGACATCGAGATGTGCCAGCGCTGCCAGAAGTTGGAAATGGTCGGCGCCAGGTAAGGGCGGTCGAAGTTGCGGGGCAACTCGAACCCGAGCATCTTGGCAATGCCGCGCGCGATGTCGGTGTAGCCCGACAGATCCATGTAGATTTGCACTGTGTAGCCGTACAGCGCGAGCATCAGAAACAGCGGTGAATAGTTCGCGGGATTCTGGAATGCTGGGTTGACCAGATGCAGCGCGATCATGTCCGCGAAGACCACCTTCTTGATCAAACCGCGCAGGACGAGCACCAGACCTTCGTCAGCCCGCACGTCGGGCAGACCGCCGCCCCGCATCCTTGCAAGCTGGCCGAGGAAATCGCGGGCGCGCGTGATCGGCCCGCTGAGCAGGGTCGGGAAAAAGCTCACGAAGAGCGCATAGTCCAGCAGACTGCGCGTGGGAGGGCACTGGCGGCGGTAGACGTCCAGGGTGTACGTGAGGGCCTGGAACGTGAAGAAGGACAGGCCGACCGGCTGCACGATACGCAGCAGGGGTTGGTTGATCGGCATGCCCAGGGCATGGGCCAGCGCGTACGTCGAATCCAGAAAGAAGTTGGCGTACTTGAAATACGCCAGGACCCCAAGACTGCCGGCCACGGCGCTCCACACCCAGAACTTGCGGGCCGGCTGCGCGCCGGCTACCTCGATGCGTTGGGCGCAGAGGTAGTTGACGCAAGTGATCCCTGCCAGCACCACGGCGAAGCGCACGTCCCAGCACATGTAGAAGTAGTAGTTCGCGGCGACGAGCATGAGCCTGCGCGCCGTGAAATGCCGGGCCAGCGCCGTGTTCAGCACGAACACGGCAAGGAAGAACACCAGGAAATGGAACGTCTGAAAAGTCATGCCGTTGTCTGCGGCGGCCGGCGCTATGGCGCTGGCGAGGAGGGGAGGCGGTCTCGTATGCCGTTGAAGAGGACGTCGGCGGCCAGTCTCTCGCCGGCTTCGGTGAAGTGGTTGGCGTCGGCGAAGTAGCGCGGGCCGCCGGGCACTTCGCGGCTCAGTTCGACCAGTGGCAACTGGCGCGCCGCCGCGGCGGCGCGAAGAATGTCATTGTGCAGGCGGTGGACCTGGTGCAACTCTGCCACCGTGAAGCAGGGCAGGTAGTAGCGCGCTGTGGCTGCCAGTCTCTGCTGCTCTTCTTCGGGTTGACTTCGGCGGTAGGAGCGTGCCACGGTGGCCACGACTGTCTGCAGGCCGAGCGCCTTGGCCGTGTCGAGCAATTGGTCGAAGCCGCGGCGGAAAACGCTGGTGTCCAGCTGCGCGATCGGAGTGTTGGTCGAGTCGTCCGGGACGGCGCGGCGCAAGGCGACGGTGTTCTTGAGCAACAGGTCCGCACTGAGCAGGAAGGTCGGCATGGCGACCGTGTGCAAGGGCCAGCGCGTCGAACCGCTTGCAGGCTTGTCCTGCGACGCTTTGCAGTAGGCCGCGAAGTCGTTGAAGCCCGGATACAGGATCACGAGATCGGGTTGCAACGGCGCGATGTAGCGCAGCATGCGCTCCTGGGCGCCCAGGCTTGCCCCGGCGATTCCAGCGTTGATCACATGCACGGGCCGGTCGGGCAGTGCCGCCCGCAGGCGCGCTTGCAGTAATGCGGCGAGCGTGAGGTCGTTGGTCTTCGAATAGGCGCCCATCACGGAGGACGCACCGACGACCGCGACGCGGTACTCACCCGGCGCCTTGGCGAGCGGCAGGTCCGGGCCGCGCAGTCCCATGCTGTTGGAGGCGATGTGCGCCTCGGACCCGCGGTGGTCGATGCTGGGCGTGAGCAGCTTCAGCCGCAGCTTCTCGTCGTAACGGTAAAGGGGCTTTTCCGCGGCGAGGTTGAAGACGCTTTGCCCGAAACGCAGGTGCGAGCGCACCTGCAGACCCAGTTCAAGCAATACGGCGAGCAACACCGCCCAGGCCAGCGCCCTGCCGGCTCGGGCCAGGCTGGACGGCGCCACAGCCTCGTGCCGCACGGGCTTCAACGTCCGATCGGCAGGTAGTTCAGTCCCATGGCCCGCACGAACTTCGGGTCGTAGAGGTTGCGCCCGTCGAATACCACCGGTGTCTTCAAGGTGGACTTGATCGTCTCGAAGTCCGGGCTGCGGAATTCCTTCCACTCCGTCACGATCACCAGGGCATCCGCACCTTCCAGGCAGGCGGTGGGGCTGTCGCCGTAACGCAGACCTTCGGTATCGCCGAAGATGCGTTTGGCCTCGTGCACGGCGACCGGGTCGTAGGCCGTCACCGTGGCGCCAGCGGCCAGCAGGTCGGCGATCAGCGTGCGGCTCGGCGCATCCCGCATATCGTCGGTGTTGGGCTTGAACGCCAGGCCCCACAGCGCGAAGTGCTTGCCGCGCAGGTCGCCGAAATGGGCCTTGATCTTGCCCGTCAGCACATGCTTTTGCAGGTCGTTGGCTTCCTCCACGGCCGTCAGCACCTTGAGCTCGATGTTCGCCTTGTCGGCCGCCGTCTTGATCAGCGCCTTCACATCCTTGGGAAAGCAGGAGCCGCCGTAGCCGCAGCCCGGGTACAGGAAGTGGTAGCCGATGCGGGGATCCGAACCGATGCCCTGGCGCACCATCTCGATGTCGGCACCCAGCTTCTCGGCCAGGTTCGCCAGTTCGTTCATGAAACTGATGCGCGTGGCCAGCATGGCGTTGGCCGCATACTTGGTCAGCTCGGCGCTCTTCACATCGGTGACGATCAGGCGTTCGTGGTTGCGCTGGAACGGCGCGTACAAGGCCTTCATCAGCAGGATGGCCTGCTCGTCCTCGGCGCCGACGACGATGCGGTCGGGGCGCATGAAGTCCTCCACCGCCGCACCTTCCTTGAGGAACTCGGGGTTGGAGACCACGCTGAAGGGCACCTCGGCACCGCGCTTTTGCAGTTCCCCCGCCACGGTGGCGCGCACCAGGTCGGCCGTGCCCACCGGCACCGTGCTCTTGTCGACGACGATCTTGTAGTCCGTCATCAGGCGTCCGATGTTGCGGGCGGCCGCCAGCACGTACTTCATGTCCGCCGAACCGTCCTCATCGGGCGGCGTGCCGACCGCGATGAACTGGATGGTCCCATGCGCCACGGCCTTCTCGACGCTGGTCGTGAAGTGCAGCCGTCCGGCGGCAACATTGCGTCGCACCATCTCCTGCAGGCCCGGCTCGTAGATCGGGATGCCGCCTTCTTCCAGAATGCGGATCTTCTCCGGGTCCACGTCCAGGCACAGCACGTCGTTGCCGACCTCAGCCAGGCAGGTTCCACTCACAAGGCCGACATAGCCAGTTCCAACGACGGTGATTTTCATGGTGTGCAGAGATTGGGCGATGACAATGCCGCCCCCATGGCGACAAAGCGGGTATCTTAGCGAGCAGATGCTTCGATGCTGCGTCGCAGCATCTCCTCTTTCGAATCCGGACGCATTTTGGCGGTAGAAGTCCCAGCCCGTTCCGCTGCAACTGCCACGCAGCCGTCTAACCCCCGACCGGTGATCCCGCGCGCCAGGAATGCGTTCGTGGGGCTGGCGTGTTGTGCATTGGGGCTGTGGCTGGCGCTGCGGCATCCATTGGCGCCAGTGCTGGCTTGCGGGGTCTGGTTGCTGTGGCTGGGCGCCGCATGGCGCTGGCCGCTGGCTTGGCTCCTGGTCGTGCCCGCAGGGATGCCTTGGCTGAGTCTGGCCCCCTGGACCGGGTCGATCGTGGCGGACGAGTTCGACCTGCTGGTCCTGGCCGCGCTCGCAGCCGGCCATGCGCGCTTGTCGCTGCAAAGGTTTGCAACGCCTGTTCAAAAGCCTGCGCCCTGGCGCGATGGCTTGCTGCTTGTCATGGGCGTCGCGGTGCTGGGCGGGCTGTGGATCGCGTGGGCCGACCTGCAGCGCCTGCCGCCGCATGCCTCCGGCCCGTACACCTCGTTTGAAAACGGCTTGCGCATCGCCAAGTCGATGGCGTATGCGCTTTTGGCGTTGCCATTGCTGCGCGACGCCTTGCGGGGCTCGCCTTTGTCGGCACAGCGCTGGCTGGCGGCCGGCATGGTCGCAGGCTTGGCGGCGTTTGCGCTGGGCGCCCTGTGGGAGCGCGAGGCGCTGCCGGGCCTGCTCAATTTCGCCTCGGACTACCGGATCGTCGCACTGTTCTGGGAGATGCACGTGGGCGGTGCAGCCATCGATGCCTATCTGGCGCTGGCCGTGCCGTTCGCGACATGGGCTGTGGTGGCGGCCCGTCGTCCAGCGGCCTGGGGTGCCGCCGCACTGCTGGCGATGGTGCTGGCCTATGTCGGTCTGACCACATTCGCGCGCGGCGTCTACGGCGCCGCCGCAGGCGGCCTGGCCGTGGCTGCGCTGCTGCTGCACCGCCAGGCTCGCCCGGCGACGGTGGACACAGGACCGCCCTGGCGCAAGCGCGCCAACACCGTGCTGGTCGCGTTGCTCGTTGCGCAGGTCCTGCTGATGGCGTTGGCCAGCAGCTTCCTGTTCGACCGCATGGGCACGTCCCGGGACGACTTCGGAAGCCGTGTGTCGCACTGGTTTCGGGGCCTGTCGGTGCTGCAGACGCCACGGGCGTGGGTCACCGGCATCGGCCTGGGACGCCTGCCAGAGCACTATGCGGACATCGATCGCTCCGGCGAATTTCCGGGTGCTGCCGTGGTGCTGGCCGACCCTGGTCCACGCGGGGGACATTTCCTGCGGTTGCAGGGGCCAGCGACCCGTTGGCAGCTGGCGGGGCGGTACGCGCTGACCCAGCAGGTGGCCCTGGTGCCGGGCGCGCGCTACCGCGTCGGCATGGACGTGCGCATGGATCTTCCCACGCGCCTGCGCATCCGGATCTGCGAACGGCACCTGCTTTACGCAGGCGATTGCCAAGTGCGCCAACTGGTCGCCCACAGCGCGGCCGAAGGCGGCTGGCAGCATCTGGAACTGGATCTGGCCGGCCCGGGGCTCGAGGCTGGCAAGGCGTGGGCGCCCCGGCGTGCGAGCCTGGAGCTTGCCGTGGCGCGCCCAGGCGGCGTGGTGGATCTGGACAACCTGACGCTGATGGCTGCAGGACAGCCGACGCCACTGCGCAACCCCGGCTTCGAACACGGCCTGGCCCACTGGTTTCCTGTGGTCCACGGCTACTTCCTGCCGTGGCACATCGACAACCTCTACCTGGAATGGCTGATCGAGCGCGGGGCCGTGGCCTTGCTCGCGTTCCTGGCCTTGGTGGTCATGGCGCTGTGGCGTGTGTCGTTCGGTGCGGCGCGCAACGAGCCGCTGGCGCCCTACCTCGCGGCCGCTGTGGCGGGCGCATGCGCCCTTGGATTGGTCAGCAGCATCATGGACATGCCGCGGGTGGCCTTCCTGTTCCTGCTGCTGCTGTTCTTCTCGTTGCATCTGCCGCGTACAGACCAGGGTTGCGTGCCGTCGGCACACGTATAGTGGCGCGCCCGCTGGCCGCAATCGCCCGCGGCGGCTTAGCTCATGAGGTAGCCATTGGCCCCTGACGACGATTCCGCCCGCTCCGTGCATGCGCCGGTGTTCCAGGCCTACGGTGCCGGTGCGCCGATGGTGGGGGGCGTGCCCGCGCAACGCAGCGCCGCGATGCGTCGGCGCCTGCTGGTCTTTTCCAGTGTCTTCGTGCTCGCTGCGCTATGCAGTCTGCTGTACACCTTTTTGCGTCCGGCGGTGTATTTGGCCGATGCACGCGTCCAGTTGACGCCGTCCTTCCTGGGGGCGTCGGTTGCAGCGTCGGCACCGCGCGACGCTTCGCAGGATTTCCTGACCGAATTGCAGAACCTCGTCAGCCGCCCAGTCCTGGAGAAGGTGGCGCGACGTCTGGATGCAGGCCAAGCGCCGGACGACGCACTGGACGCACGCGTCCAGAGCCTGCAGGAGATGGTGCGCGTGCAGCCCGTCGACGGTACGAACGTCGTGCGCATCGAAGCGCGCGGGCCGGACCGGCGGGGCGTGGCTCGCGTGGTGAACACGCTCGTGGAGGTGTATCGGGACGAGCAGTCCGCCCAGGGCGATCGTGCGGTGGAGCAGCAGCTGGTACAGGCCCGCGAGACGGTGCGCGAGATGGACGAGCGCGTGCGCGCACGCCAGCGCGCGGTGGAAGCGTTCCGCACCGATGCGGCCATCGTCTCGGGCGAACGCGCAGAGAACCAGACGCTGGCGCGCCTCAAAGGCTTGGGCGACGCGGTCGCCAAGAACGACGAGCGTGCGGCTGCGGCAGCCGGGCGTGTGCGTGCGCTGGAGGAAGCGGTGGCCCAGGGGCGGCGTGCGCCGTTGGCCCGAGACAATCCCACCGTGGCCAGCATCGAAACGCGCCTGTCGCAGATGCGCGAGGAATACAAGACACTGGAGCGCCAGTTCACGCCGCACTACCTGGACATGGACCCCAGCGCGCGTGCGGTCCGCAACCGCATCGCCGACCTGGAGCAACAACTGGACAGCGAGCGGCGCAAGAGTGCCCAGGACGCCCTTGCCGAGGCGCGCGAGGAGCTCGCCGGCGCCAGGGCGACGGCACAGCGCCTGCAGCAGCAGTTCGGCGAGGACCGGCAAAAGGCCCAGGACTTCACGCGGCGCTTCGCCGAGTTCGAGGCGATGCGGGAAGAGCTCAAGAGCATGGAGCAGGTCCGCCAGGGGGCGCACCAGCGCCTTCTCGCCCTGGAGGCCACGGCCGGGGAACGCCAGCCGCGCCTGGTGGTTGTCGAGCCGGCCACGGCACCGCAGACGGCCTGGCGCCCGCTGTACGCGCGCGACGCCGCGATGTCGATCGGGGCATCGTTGCTGCTGGGCTTGCTGGCCGTGTGGTTCGTCGAGTTCTTCCACCGCGCCGAGGCCGTGGTGCCGGGCCCGTCCACGGTCATCGTGTCGCAGCCCTGGATCCGGCCCCATCCAACGGACGCCGTGCTCGGCCATGCGCCGGCGAGCGGAGCGTTGCCGCACGCGGCGAGCGCTTCGCACCATCCGTTGGCGACCCCGCTGCTGGCGCAGGCCTTGCCGCGCGAACTGCAGCAGCACGAGGTCGGGCAGCTGCTCGGCGCGGCGGCCCCCGAGCACCTGCCTTTGCTGGTGTGCCTGCTCTGCGGGCTGTCGGCCGAGGAGGCCGGGGCGTTGCGCGTCGGCGACCTGGATGCGGGCGCGGCCCGGCTGACGGTGCCGGGCGATGCACCGCGTGTGCTGGCGCTGTCCGAGCCGCTGCTGGCCCTGCTGGTCGCCAGTGCAGGCGCCGGTGCGCCCCCACAGCAGCCCTTGCTGTCCGCCTCCGGCCAGGCGCTGGCGGCTCCAGATGTCGCCAGTGTCGTGACGTTGAGTGCCTACGACGCTGGGCTGGAGCAACCCCAGTCGGTCACACCCGAGAGCCTGCGCCACACCTACGTGGCCTTCCTGGTACGCCAGGGCCTGCGCTTCGCCGAGCTCGGCCGCCTGGTGGGGCGACTGTCGTCCGAGCAACTCCATGCCCTGGGGTCGCTCGCGCCGCCCGGCGAGCGCAGGCCGCTGGCGGAGATCGAAACCCTGATGCCCGCCGTGGTGGCGCTGCGCTGACGCTCAGCGCGCCGCGCGCAGGGCGGCCGTGCGTTCTTGCAGGTCCTGCCAGGCCGGCTCGCCCGGTGCATGGCGCTGGCGCAGGTAGCCCGCCAGCGTCGCGATCTGCGCATCCGACAGGTTGTCGGCAAACCCCGGCATGAAACCGACCTGTGGCCCGGCCGCCTCGCGCACGCCTTCGAGGATCACGCGCAGCAGGTTGTCCGGCCGGTCGCTGTGCAGCTTGGTCGACAGCGAAAGCGGCAGGTTCAGGCCCAGGAGTTGGGGGCCGTCGCCCTCGTGGTGGCAGGCACCGCAGGCGTTGTCGAACAGGCGTTGCGCCGGGCCGGGCAGCATCTGCGTCCGCGTGACTGCGGCAGGCGCGGGAGCAGCCGGCGCCTGGAAGGAAGCCAGGTAGCTGGCCATCGCGCGGATGTCTGCGTCGGGGAGAGCACCCAGTTCCCGCACCACGGGCGCCATCGGCCCCGTGGCCGCGCCGTGTTCACGGCTGTGGCCATGGCGCAGGTAGTCGTAGAAGCTCTGGGCCGTCCACGGCACGGGCGCCTTGGACAGCGCGGTCAGCGCCGGCGCCTCCCAGCCGTCGATCAGCGCGCCCGACAGGAAGGCCGCACCGCTGCGCTCCGCGCCCAGCGCATCGCGCGGCGTGTGGCAGGCGCCGCAATGGCCCACGCCGTTGACGAGGTAGGCGCCGCGGTTCCACTCCGGCGTCTGGCCGGGGTCGGGCGTCCAGGCACCGGCGTCCAGGTTCAGCGCGTTCCAGCCGGCCAGCAGCGGGCGCAGGCCGAACGGGAAGGGCAGTTGCGTGACCGGCGGCTGGTGGGCCACGGCCGGCTGCGCCATCAGGTAGGCGTACAGGGCCGTCAGGTCCTCGTCCGTCATCTTCGTGAAGGCCGTGTAGGGGAAGGCCGGGTACAGGTGGCGGCCGTCGCGCGAGATGCCCTCGCGCATGGCGCGCTGGAAGGCGGCCAGCGACCAGGCACCGATGCCGGTGGCCGGGTCGGGCGTGAGGTTGGTGGTGTAGACCGTGCCGAAGGGCGTGGCCATGGCGCGCCCGCCCGTGTTGGGCTGTCCCCCCGGTGCGGTGTGGCAGACCACGCAATCGCCGGCGGCCGCGAGCAGGCGACCGCGTTCAATGGTGGCGGCGCTGTAGGTGTCCAGTGCCGGCCGCGCCACGGGCGCGATGGCGCTGCGCCAGCCCGCCAGGCCGGCCACGGTGGCGAGGCCGCCGACCACCAGGGCCAGCGCCATAGCCCACAGCGGCTTGCGGCGCGGCAGGCGGGCGTCGGGCGGCAGCCCCGCCGCGGGGGCGTGCACCGCGGCCTCGGCCTGAGGGGCGGGTTCAGGCGGGGGCGGCGGCAACTGGCCCTGGTGCAGCGCCGCGCGCACGACCTCGGGCGTGAACGGCGGCGCGCGCAGGCGCACGCCGGTGGCGTCGAAGATGGCATTGGCGATGGCCGCCGTGCCCGGGACCGAGGCCGATTCGCCGGCCCCCAAGGGCGCCTCGCCGGGCCGCGGCATGAGCATGACCTCGACGACCGGCACCTCGCGGAAGGACAGCAGCGGGTAGCTGCCCCATTCACGGTTCAGCGTGATGCCCGTCGCCGGCTCCACGTCCACCCGCTCCTTGAGCGCGCGGCTCGTGGTCTGCAGCACGTTGCCGTGCACCTGGTGCTGCACGCCGGCTGGGTTGACCATGAGGCCCGCGTCGTGGCCGACGACCACGCGGCTCACGTGCACCTCGCCCGTGCGCCGGTTGACCTCCACGTCGGCCACCCAGGCGGCCCAGGCGGCGCCGAACCCGGGGAACTTGCTGTGGATGTAGCGCGCGTACGCGAAGCCCTGGCCCCTGAGGATGTCGCCTTCGGGCGGTTGCTGCTGCGGCGCGGTGTGCGGCTTCCAGCCGGCCTTGGCGGCCGTCGCGCGCACGAGCTCGGCCGCGCGCGCATCGGGCAGGTGGCGCAGCCGGTAGTCCACGGGGTCGACACCAGCGGCCGTGGCCAGCTCGTCGATGTAGCTTTCGTGCGCGAACGAATTGGGCAGGGCCGACACGCCGCGCAGCCAGGAGGCCCGCAGCATGGGCGCCATGTCGTTGGCCGCCACGCGCAGGTGGGTGTAGGCGTAGGGCGGCACGGCTGTGCGGTCGCCCATCTCGAAGGCCTTGGCCACGGGCTCGACCGTGCGCGTGAGCAGCAGCGCCAGGGTGGGCGCGCCGTTGCTCGGGTACGAGGTCTCAAAGTCGTAGGCGGCCGGTGTGCCGTCGGCGTTGAGGCCGCCGTCGATCTGCATGAGCTGCGCCGCGCCCTTGGGCTCCCAGGCCGTCTCCTGCGCGCGCGTGAGCTGCACACGCACGGGCCGGCCCACCGCGCGCGACAGCAGCAATGCATCGGCGGCCACGTCGTCGGCGCCGTTGCGGCCATAGCAGCCGGCCGCCTCCATGCGCACCACGTCGATGCGGGCATCCGCGACGCCGGTCAGCAGGGCCAGGTCGGCGCGCAGCACGTGCGGGTTCTGGGTGCCGGCCCACACCGTGGCCACCTTCTCGGCCGCCTCGCCATGCCAGTGCGCGAGCGCGCAGGACGGGCCGATGGACGCGTGCAATTGGTAGGGCCAGACGTAGGTACGCGGCATGTGGGCCGCAGCGCCCGCGATGGCGGCATCCACCTGGCCCTGCTCGAGCAGCAGCCGGCGCGTGGAGGGGTTGGCGCGCAGCGCCTGTTCGGTCTGGTCCACGCCGGGCATGCCGGGCCAGGGCTTCCAGCGCACCTGCAGCGCGGCCATGGCGGCTTCGGCCATCTCCTCGCGTTCGGCGACCACGCCGACAAAGTCGCGCTGCACCACGACGGCGATGATGCCCGGGATGTGGGCCACGGAGCTTTCGTCCACGCCTTCGAGCGTATTGCCGACGAAGTCGCCGGCGTCGAGGCCGGCATAGGGAGGCCGCACCACCCGGCCATGCAGCATGCCGGGGACGCGCATGTCGTGCACGAAGATCTGCTCGCCGTGGACCTTGGCCGGGATGTCCACGCGCGGCAGGGACTGTCCGACCACGCGGTAGTCCTCCGCGGGCTTGATGGGCGCCTGGGGGTCGAGCCGCAACTCGACACGCCGGCCCGCCAGCGCCGCGGGGCCGCCATGGCTCTGCAGCCAGGCCCGGGCCTGGGCGGCGGCCTGACGCAGCGGCATGGCGTGGATCTGGATCGAGGCGCTGGCGATGGTGGCGCCCTGGTTGGGCGCGCTGGCGGTGCTGCCCATGACCATGGCCACCTGCGCGGGCGCGAGATCCAGCTCCTCGGCCACGATCTGCGTGAGCGCGGTGCGCAGGCCCGTGCCCAGGTCCACATGGCCCGCGAAGCCCGTGGCGCTGCCGTCGTCCCAGCAGGCCAGCAGCACCTCCGGGCCCTCGGCGGGATTGCCGGCCACGGCGGGTGGCTGCCCTGGCGCGGGCGGCGGGGGGGACGGCACGTCGCGCAGCACCAGCAGCACACCTGCAGCGGCGCGCATGGCCGCGCGCGACAGGCCCGCCTCGTCGGCACGCATCAAGGGCGGTCCTCCGCACTGCGACGTGCCGCGCGCTGCACGGCGTCGAGGATCTCCAGGTGCGTGCCGCAGCGGCACAGGTTGTGCGAAAGCTCGGCGCGCACTTGCTCGGGCGTGGGGTCTGGCACACGGGCGAGCAGCGCCACGGTGGTCATCACCATGCCATTCAGGCAGTAGCCGCACTGCGCGGCCTGCGCATCGAGGAAGGCCTGCTGCACGAAGTGCGGTGCCTCGCGCGTTCCCAGGCCTTCCAGCGTGGTGATGTGGCGGCCCGCCACGCCGTGTGCGGGCACCACGCAGCTGCGCGCAGCCACGCCATCGACCAGCACCGTGCAACTGCCGCACTGGCCCAGGCCGCACCCGTACTTGGGGCCGTTCAGGCCGCAGTCGTTGCGCAGCAGGTGCAGCAGCGAGGTTTCGCGCGGCGTCGCGAAGTGCCGTTCGCTGCCGTTGATGTGCAGGCTGTAAGCGGTCACACGCCTTCCAGGTCGCTGGACTGGATGCGCTTGACGCCCTTGGCCGCCATCTGCTTCCAGGCGGCGGCCAGCGAGCCGTTGAGGTCGATGGCGCGGGTGGCGTCCTCGATCACATAGGCCTCGAAGCCCGCGGCGCGCGCGTCCATGGCGGTCCAGGCCACGCAGAAGTCGGTCGCCAGGCCCGTGATGTAGACGGTCTTGATGCCGCGCGCCTTGAGGTAGCCGGCCAGGCCCGTCACGGTCTTGCGGTCGGCCTCCTGGAAGGCCGAGTAGCTGTCCACGCCCTGGTTGTAGCCCTTGCGGATGATGAGCTGCGTGGTGGGCAGTTGGAGGTCCTTGTGCAGCGCGGCGTCGTCCGTGCCCTGCACGCAGTGGTCGGGCCACAGCACCTGGTTGCCGTAGTTGAGCTGGATGCTGTCGAAGGGTTTCTTGCCGCCGTGTGCGCTCGCGAACGAGGCATGGCCCTGCGTGTGCCAGTCCTGGGTGACCACGATGTTCTGGAACGCGAGCGAGAGCTTGTTGATGACGGGCACGACCTCGGCCCCACCCTTGACCGGCAGCGTGCCGCCATCGATGAAGCAGTTCTGCACGTCGACCACGATCAGCGCGGCGTTGGCGCCGGGCTTGAGCTTCGCGGCGGCGAACAGCGGCGGCGCCAGTGCGACGAGGCCCAGCGCGGCGGCGGAGTGGAGAACGGTTCTGCGTTGCATGGAAAGCTCCCGGTGGTGGAAGAAATCAGACGCTCAGGTAGGCGCGGCGCACCTCTTCGTTGGCGGCCAGTTCGGCCATGCTGCCTTCGAAGCGGATCTGCCCCTTCTCGAGCACGTAGGCGCGGTCGCTCACGAGCTCGGCGAAATGCATGTTCTGCTCGGACAGCAGGATGGACACGCCCTGGCCCTTGAGCTCCAGGATCATGTGGGCCATCTGCTCGACGATGACGGGCGCCACACCCTCGGAAGGCTCGTCCAGCAGCACCAGGTAGGGGTTGCCCATCAGCGTGCGCGCCACGGTCAGCATCTGCTGCTCGCCGCCGCTCATGCGGCCGCCCGGGCGGTTGGGCATTTCGCCCAGGTTGGGAAAAAGCTTGAACAGTTTCTCGGGCGTCCACAGCGGCGCGTCCGTGCCGTCGGCCCAGCGGCGCGCAGGTTGCCGGCCGACCTCCAGGTTTTCCATCACCGTGAGGTCGGTGAACACGCGCCGGTCTTCGGGCACGAAGCCCAGGCCCAGACGCGACGCATGGTGCGGCTCGGTGCGCGAAATGTCGTGGTCCAGGAAGCGGATGCTGCCGGCGCGCTTGGCCAGCATGCCCATGATGGCCTTGAGCGTGGTGGACTTGCCGGCCCCGTTGCGGCCCATCAGCGCCACGACCTCGCCGCGGCGCACCGACAGGTCCACGTCGTACAGGATCTGGGCGGCACCGTACCAGGCGCGCAGGGCCTTCGTTTCGAGCAGAGTCGTCATGCGTGGGCCATTTCCTTTTCGAAGGTCTTGCCGCTGCCGAAGTAGACCTCCTGCACCTTGGGATGGTCGCGGATCTCCAGCGGCTTGCCCTGGGCGATCAGCCGGCCGCGGGCCAGCACGATCATGCGGTCGGCATAGGCGAACACCACGTCCATGCTGTGCTCGGTGAACAGCACGGCCATGCCGCGGTCGACCACGAGCTGCTTGGTCAGGGCCATGAGTTCGTTGCGCTCCTTGGGCGCCATGCCGGCCGTGGGCTCGTCCATGAGCAGCAGCTTGGGGTCGTTGGCCATCGCGATGGCGAGTTCCACGCGCTTGACGTCGCCGTAGGCCAGTTCGCTGCACGGCCGGTCGGCCTGCGCGCGCATGCCCACCTGCTCCAGCAGCGCGAGCGCATCCGCGCGCCGGTGGTCGGCCGCGCGGCGCCACATCGCGAACAGCTTGCCGTCGTGCGAGAGCAGCGCCATCTGCACGTTCTCCACCACGGTCAGCGAGGCGAAGGTCTCGGCGATCTGGAAGGTGCGGCCCACGCCCAGGCGCCAGATCGCGCGCGGCTTCATGCCCACCAGCTCCTGGCCGGCGAGCCGGATCGAGCCCTGGTCGGCGCGCAGCTGGCCGTTGACCATGTTGAAGGTGGTGGTCTTGCCGGCCCCGTTGGGGCCGATCAGCGCGAGCAGCTCGCCGGTGTGCAGCGTGAAGTCGATGCCGTCCACGGCCTTGACGCCGCCGAAGGACTTGCCTAGGCCCTGGACCTGGAGGAGAGGAGCGTTCATGGCTTGGCCCTGCGGTCGAACAGCTGCTTGAGCGAGCCCGCGATGCCCTGCGGGAACAGCAGAACCAGCAACAAGATGATGCCGCCGAGCATGGCGCGCCAGTAGTCGGTGTTGCGCGCCACGGTGTCGTGCAGCCATGTGAAGCTGACCGCACCCACCACCGGGCCGGCCAGGGTCTGGATGCCGCCCAGCAGCACCATGACCAACCCGTCGATGGACTTGGTGACGTTCAGCGACTCGGGCGAGATGCTGCCCTTGGAGAAGGCGTACAGCGCACCCGCCAGGCCGCCCACGGCGCCGGCCACGACGAAAGCGGCCCACTGCATGCGTTTGACGTCGATGCCGATGGCATCGGCGCGCAGCACCGAGTCGCGCCCCGCCCGCAGCGCATAGCCGAAGGGCGAGAACAGCACGCGCCGCAGCCACCAGATGCCCAAAGCCACGAGCACCAGCGTGAGCCAGTAGTACATGCGCTTGTCGGCGAATGCGGCCGAGGGCCACACACCTGTCAGCCCGTTGCTGCCGCCCGTGAAGCTGTCCCACTGGTAGGTGACGGCCCAGGTGATCTGCGCGAAGGCCAGCGTGAGCATGGCCAGGTAGACGCCCGACAGCCGCACCGCGAACCAGCCGTAGACCACCGCGCCCAGCGCTGCCACGAGCGGCGCCAGCACCAGCGCGGCCTCCATCGGCAGGCCACCGGCGCGCACGAACAGCGCCGCCGCATAGGCGCCCAGGCCGAAGTAGGCCGCGTGGCCGAAGGAGTGCATGCCCGCCGGCCCCATGATGAAGTGCAGGCTGGTGGCGAACAGCGCGGCGATCAGCAGGTCGATCAGCAGCACCGTGGTGTAGGAGGACGCATCCGTCAGCAGCGGCACGGCCGCCAGGGCCAGCGCCAGCACCGCCGCACAGGCGAGGTAGGCGCGGCCGGGCTGGCGCAACGGCTCTTCCGCCATGCCCACGTAGCGGCTCGGCGCCTGCGGGCGTCCCAGCAGGCCCCAGGGCCGCCAAACAAGCACGGCGGCCATGACCAGGAAATCGACCATCAGCGTGAGCTTGGAAAAGGAGACGCTCACGCCCAGGATGTCGACCACGCCGAGCCAGATGCACACGGCCTTGAGCTCGGCCACCAGCAGGGCGGCCAGGTAGGCCCCCGGCAGCGAGCCCATGCCGCCCACCACGACGACCACGAAGGCGGCGCCAATGGTGTGCAGGTCCATCTCCAGCGTGGCCGGCTCGCGCGGCAACTGCAGGGCGCCGCCCAGCCCGGCCAGCAGCGCGCCCAGCGCGAACACCGCCGTGAACAGCCAGGCTTGGTTCACGCCGAGCGCGCTGACCATCTCGCGGTCCTGCGTGGCCGCGCGCACCAGCGTGCCGAAGCGCGTGCGCGTGAGCAGCAGCCAGACCAGTCCCAGCACCACGGGGCCGACGGCGATCAGGAACAGGTCATAGGAAGGGAACTGCCGTCCCAGGATCTCGACGGCGCCGCGCAGGCCGGGCGCGCGCGGGCCGAGCAGTTCGTCCGGGCCCCAGATCCACAGTGCGGCGTCCTTGATGACCAGCACCAGCGCGAAAGTGGCGAGCAGCTGGAACAGCTCGGGCGCTTTGTAGATGCGGCGCAGCAGGACGATCTCGACGATGGCGCCGAGCAGACCCACCGCCAGCGCCGCCAGCACCAGCGCAGGCCAGAAGCCCAGGCTGCCGCCGAGCCGGTCGACCAGGGTGTAGGCCAGGTAGACGCCCACCATGAAGAACGAGCCGTGCGCGAAGTTCACGATGCGCGTGACGCCGAAGATCAGCGACAGCCCGGCCGCGACCAGGAACAACGAGGACGCCGCGGCGAGCCCGTTGAGGAGTTGGACGATGAGTCCCGAGAAGCTCATGGGAAATTCTCTGCAGGCCGCCGCGGCCGGGCGGCGCATGGGTGCATCGGGGGCATGGGCGCCGGCTCGCCGGCGCCCGCCTCAGGGTGGGGCGGTCAGTCCTGCGCGCGCGACTTCTTGATCTCGGCCGCAGGCGGCTGGAAGCGTGCGTCGGCGCCGTCCAGGTAGACGTAGTCGACCATCACGCCCTTGCCGCCGTCGTTCTTGGTCCGGCCGACGAAGGCGCCCATGGTGGACTGGTGGTCCTCGGCGCGGTAGGTGATCTTGCCGAAGGGGCTGGGCACCTGCAGGCCCTTGAAGGCGGCGACCAGCTTGTCGGCCTCGGTGCCGCCGGCCTTGGCGATGCCCGCGGCGGCCGAGTGGATCATGCTGTAGCCCACCACCGAGCCCAGGCGCGGGTAGTCCTTGAACTTGGCCTGGTAGGCCTTGAGGAAGGCATCGTGGTCGGCCGTCTTGACCGAGTACCAGGGGTAGCCCGTCACGATCCAGCCGTCGGGGGCCTCGTCCTTGAGCGGATCGAGGTATTCGGGCTCGCCGGTCAGCACGGAGACGACGGTGCGGTCCTTGAACAGGCCACGCGTGTTGCCCTCGCGCACGAACTTGGTCAGGTCGGCGCCGAACAGCACGTTGAAGATGGCATCGGGCTTGGCATCGGCCAGTGCCTGCACCACGCTGCCGGCATCGACCTTGCCCAGCGGCGTGGCCTGCTCGGCGACGAACTCCACGTCCGGCTGCGCGGCCTTGAGCAGGTTCTTGAACGCTGCCGTGGCCGACTGGCCGTACTCGTAGTTGGGGTAGACGATGGCCCAGCGCTTCTTCTTGAGCTTGACCGCCTCGGGCACCAGCATGGCGGCCTGCATGTAGGTGCCCGGGCGCAGCCGGAAGGTGTACTGGTTGCCGCCCTGCCAGGTCATCTTGTCGGTCAGCGGTTCGCCGGCCAGGTAGAAGAACTTCTTCTGCTTGGCGAAGTCGGCCAGCGCCATGCCGGTGTTGGACAGGAAGGCGCCGGCGAGCAGATCGACCTTCTCGCGCGAGACCAGTTCCTCGGCCATGCGCACGGTGTCGCCCGGGCTGCCGTTGTCGTCGCGCGTGATGAGCTCGATCTTCCTGCCGTTGATGCCGCCCTTGGCGTTGATCTCCTCGACGGCCAGGTCCATGCCCTTCTTGTAGGGCTCCAGGAAGGCGGGCTGGGCCTTGTAGCTGTTGATCTCGCCGATCTTGATCACGCCCTGGGCATGGGCCGGGACGAGCGAGGCGAGCGCGAGGACCGATGCGGCGCTGAACACATGACGCAGGGATTTCATCGAGAGACTCCTAGGAACGATGGAAACATGCTGGTGGGCGACCGGCGGCTCAGCGCAGGCCGTCCTTGCCTTCGATCTCGCTGGCCTGCAGGCCGCCGACGCGCGGCAGCGGCCGGCCGCCGGCGGTGACGGACACGGCCACAACGATCTCGTTGGCACGCGGTGCATCGGGCACGCGCGCCTCGATCGCGTCGAAATGGCTGCGCACGAAGGCGGCGTCCTTGTGGCCCAGCGGCACGTCGATGGCGCAACCCATGCCGCCCATCTTCTTGGCCGAGGGCACCAGGGCCGCGCCCTTTTCGACGGCCCGGCGCAGCGGCGCGCCGAGCTTGGGGTGCAGGATGGCGGCCGCGTGCTCCAGCTCGCCGGCCTCGCCGACGATGGCGGCCTTGCCGTAGCCCTCGGCCTGCGCGGGCGTGATGCCCAGCGCAGCCACGCACTTGTCGCCGAGCAGGCCGCCGAGTTCCTCGCCGATGGCGACCAGCGCGTCGAGGTTGTCCTCGTAGCGGCCCGCGAAGGGGTTGGCGATCACGGCCATGGCCAGTGCGCGGCGCACCGGTGGCGTGACCGCACGCCCCATTTCGAGGCGGGTCTCATCGACTTGGACGATCAGTTTGCGGATCTCTGCAGGCATGGCGGCGGTTCAGGTGGCAAAGAGGAGGGCATTGTGCGATCGGCGAGGGCGCTTGCGCTTAGGTACTTTCATTAAGCAATTACTGCACCAACTGCAGCTCCAGGGCGTTGCCGGTGCTGCGCCAGCGCTCCTGGCAAACCAGCGCAGCATGCCAGATGAGCCCTTGGGCGCGCAAAGCCTCGGCGCGCGTCAGGCCGGCCTGCAGCGCGCCGTCGACGAGGTCTTGCGGCAGCGCTGGCACATCGACGGTGACGAGGCGCTCACCGAGATCACTGTCTTCCTTGAGTTCGTTGGCCGGGCGGCGCGTGATGCGCGCGTCGGACACGTTCACGGCATTGGCGATCACGGTGGCGGCGGCGTCCGCCGCCGCCGCGTCGCGCGCCAGCACGGTCACGCTGTCGGCGATGCCCAGCGAGAAGCTGCGGCCGCGCCAGCCGCTGGTGGCCACGCCCCGCACGGGCAGATCGGCTGTGAGCGTGAACTGTGCGTCGGTGTGGAGCTTGCTGCTCTGGCCAGGCCGAAAGCGGGCCAGATCGGCCCACAGGCCCACGCGCACCTGCTGGCCCGCGGTCAGGTGGATGGCGATGTCGCCGCCGTTGTTGACCCAGGCACGCGCGATGCCGGCGCCGGTGTAGTGCGCGAGGATGTCCTGGGCGACGGCGCCGGCCACGGCCGCCATGGACGTGATGAAGCCGCTGCGGTAAGGCGCGCAGGCCTGCCACATGCTTCGCGCGACGGTGCCGCGCAGCGGGCAGTCGGCGCCGACCGGTGCGCGCAGCAGCGGCAACTCGGCCACGAGCTCGGCCAGCACCGTGGTGAACCGCTGCCAGGCTGCGTCGTGCGCGGCCTGCACTGCCAGGGCGTCGCCATCGGCTGCGATGACGAGATCGATGGGGCCGTGCTGGAAATGTTCCCGGCCGTTGGCAAGCAGGCTGCGGCGCGGGCCCATGGCGCTGCCGCTTTCAGCCCAGCAGCGGCGCTTGTCCGATGGGCCAGCCGTTGCCGGCAGCCGGCGCCAGCATGCGCCGCGCGCGCGGCGCGCCGTCGTTGTGCCAGGCGCCATGGCGCAAGGTGTCGGGCAGTGAACGCACCTGCTCCATGTGGCCGCCCAGGCGTTCGTAGTCGGTCAGCCGCATCGTGAACTCCAGCGGCGCCACGATCGCCGGCGTGGGCACGGTGCCGAAGCTGTTGTCGGGCATGCGCATCACATCGACCATGACCGTGATGCCGCCGCCGGGCCAGACATAGCCAGGCGCCCCGCCCAGCGTGACGTTGACGACCGACTGCTTGATGGCCTGCGTCAGCAGCACCGGGTTCTCGCTGACGCCGGCGCGCAGGCTGCCCCCCGCGCCGCCCAGGAACAGCACGGTGGTCAGCGAGGGCTCGCAGTTCTCGCCGATGCGCGCGACCACGCGTGCGACCTCCTCGGGCATGGGCTGAGGCTGCGGCACCAGGTGCTCGTCGAGCACGTACCAGGCCGCGTGCTCACCGGTCGTGGAAACCATCAGCAGCCGCAGGCCGGGCCAGGCCGTCTCGGCCTCGCATTCCTCGATGATGGACAGCGGGTCGGCGATGTCGGTGCCGCCCCAGCCCGTGCCGGGGTTGGCCACCTGGAAATAGCGGCCCGGCGTGGACTTGCGGCCCCGGACCTTGATGCCGGCCGCGCGCATGCCCAGGCAGCGGCCGGCCTGGTGCTCGGTCAGAACGCCCGTGATGTGGTCGTCCACGACGACGACTTCGTCGCAGATGCCGAAGAACTGCCGCGCGAAGATGCCCACCGTGGCCGATCCGCAGCCCACGCGCATGCGCTGCTCGCGCACGCCGTTGACGATGGGCGCCTGGCCGGCCTGCACCGTGAGCTGGGCGCCGCCGTCGATGGTCAACTCCACCGCCTGCTTGTTGCCCAGGGCCTGCATGGCGTCCAGCGTCACGCGGCCTTCCTTCTTGCTGCCGCCCGTGAGGTGGTGCACGCCGCCCAGCGACAGCATCTGCGAGCCGTACTCCGCCGTCGTCACGTGGCCGATCACCTCGCCCTTGCAACGGACGTTGGCCTGCTCGGGGCCGAGCCAG
The DNA here is from genome assembly GCF_007677875.1 of Variovorax boronicumulans. Classification (GTDB taxonomy): domain Bacteria; phylum Pseudomonadota; class Gammaproteobacteria; order Burkholderiales; family Burkholderiaceae_C; genus Pseudorhodoferax; species Pseudorhodoferax boronicumulans_A. The sequence goes on from NZ_VEDO01000001.1 coordinate 255,111, forward strand.
CGGTCGGTGTCGATCTTGAGCTTCAGGCTGCAGTAGCTGAAGATGCCCTCGGTCACGACCGTGACCATGTCCACGCCATCGGCCTCGGAGGCCACGATGAAGGGCGCAGGCTTGTAGTCGGGGTAGGTGGTGGAGGCGCCGATGCCGGTCACGAAGACCTGCGGGGCGGGCGCCAGAGGCGCAGCCTCGTCGGCGTCGCGCGCCGTGAATGGCACCAGCGGCTGCTCTGCATCCACGGTCCTTTGCAGCAGCACCACGGGGTCCACGCGCACCAGCACGCCGTCCTCGTTGGCATAGCGGTCGCAGGCGCCGGTGCGGCCGCGGCCGATCTGGCACAGCACGGGGCAGGCGTTGCACTCGACCTTGTCGCTGGCCATGCGCTCGTTGCGCGGCCTGGCGCGCTCCAGGCCCTGGGGCAGCAAGGCCTCCGGCATGTCGGGAAGGCCGTCGGTCTTGGTGTGCTCGTTCAACATCGTGGGGCTCCGGGTTCCGCTGCCGCGGCTTGTCGCAGCTCAGCGTTTCATGTAGCATTCACTTAACGTGAGTGCGGCAGATGCTAAACACAATTGCACGGGGCCGCAAGCATGCGCTCAGGCAATGGCCATGCCGTTCGCATGCCGGAGACACCAGCGGCCGCAGCGGGCTGTGAAAAAATCAGCCGTTTTACCTTTGCATCCAACCGCCCGAACGTCATGAGCGCATTCAACGAAGAGAAGGTCCTCTCCGTCCACCACTGGACCGACCGCTTGTTCAGCTTCACCACGACGCGCGATCCGTCGCTGCGCTTCTCGAACGGGCACTTCACGATGATCGGCCTGCGCGGCGACAACGGCAAACCGCTGCTGCGCGCCTACAGCATCGCCAGCGCCAACTACGAAGACCACCTCGAGTTCCTGTCGATCAAGGTGCCGGACGGCCCGCTGACTTCCAAGCTGCAGCACATCCAGGTGGGCGACTCCATCATCGTCGGCAAAAAGCCCACGGGCACGCTGGTGACCGACTACCTGCTGCCCGGCAAGCGCCTGTACCTGTTCGGCACGGGCACCGGCCTCGCACCGTTTCTGAGCATCGTGCGCGATCCGGACACGTACGACCGCTATGAGCAGGTCATCGTGGTGCATGGCGTGCGCCAGGTCGACGAGTTGGCCTACCACGACCTGCTGACCGAGCACCTGCCCGCGCATGAGGTGCTGGGCGAGCTGGTCAGCAGCAAGCTGCGCTACTACCCGACGGTCACCCGCGAGTCCTACCGCAACATGGGCCGCATCACCGACCTCATCGAGAACGGCAAGATGTGCAACGACCTGGGCCTGCCCCAGATCAATGCTGCCGAAGACCGCGTGATGCTGTGCGGCAGCCCGGCCATGCTGCGCGACCTCAAGGTCATGCTCGAGCACCGCGGCTTCAAGGAAGGCAACACCACGACGCCGGGCGACTTCGTCGTCGAGCGCGCCTTCGTCGAGCAGTAAGACCGGTCCGCTGCCCATGCCCCGGCCCGCCAAGACAGCCGACGGCCAGCGCAAGCCGGGGGTGCGGGAACAGGCGGTCATCGCCTCGCGCGCCAATCTGCTGCGCGCGGCCACGCGCATCTTTGCCAAGCACGGCTTCGCCGGAGGGCGCGTGGGCCAGATCTCCAAGGCGGCCAAGTCCTACGACCGCATGATCTACTACTACTTCGGTAGCAAGGAGGGTCTGTACATCGCGGTCATCGAGGACATCTACCGGCGCATGAATGAGGCCGAGGAGGCCTTGGCGCTGGACGAGCACCAGCCCGTGGAATCGCTCAAGACCGTGGTGCGCTTCGTCTGCGGCTACTACCGCAAGCATCCCGAGTTCGTCACGCTGCTCAACAACGAGAACCTGCTGCAGGGGCGCCACATCGCTAAGATGCAGTCGGCGCAGCAGTATTCCTCGCCGGCGATCTCGGTGCTGCAGCTGCTGCTCGCCGCGGGCAGTGCACAGGGCGTGTTCCGCGACGACATCGCGGTGCAGGACGTCTACATGATGATCGCCGCGCTGGGCTACTTTCCGCAGTCCAACCGCTTCACGCTGTCCGAGTTCCTGGGCCAGCGCATCGACGATCCGGCGGCCTCCGCGCGCTGGGAAGCCTTCGTCGTCGATGCCGTGCTGCGCACCGTGATGCGCGAGCCCGTGCCGCACAACGAATCCCCCAGCCCCCACGGAGAACCCCCCACATGGCAGAAGCCGCCGCCACCGCCGCCTCGGGCAAAGTCGTCATCCGCAACATCGGCCTGATGCTGTCGGGCGATATCGACCAGCCCATCCTCCAAGCCGACACCATCGTCGTCCACGACGGCCTGATCATGGCCGTCGGCCAACTCAAGGACTGCGATGTCGAGGGCGCCACCACCGTCATCGACGCCAAGCAGACCTGCGTGGCGCCCGGCCTCATCGACAGCCATGTGCATCCGGTGTTTGGCGACTGGACGCCGCGCCAGAACCAGCTGGGCTGGATCGAATCCACGCTCAACGGCGGCGTGACCACCATGATTTCGGCTGGCGAGGTGCACCTGCCGGGCCGGCCCAAGGACATCGTGGGCCTGAAGGCCCTGGCCATCACGGCGCAGCGCGCGTTCGACAACTTCCGCCCCGGCGGCGTGAAGGTGCTGGCCGGCGCGCCCGTGATCGAGAAGGGCATGGTCGAGAGCGACTTCAAGGAGCTGGCCGCGTCTGGCGTCGGCCTGCTGGGCGAGATCGGCCTGGGCTCGGTCAAGGGCGGCACCGAGGCCGCGACCATGGTGAAGTGGGCGCGCGCGGCCGGCATCCAGAGCACCATTCACACAGGCGGCCCCTCGATCCCCGGCTCCGGCCTGATCGACAAGGACGTGGTGCTCGAGGCCGATGCCGACGTGATCGGCCATATCAACGGCGGCCACACCTCGCTGCCCGAGGCCCATGTCTGCGAGCTCTGCGAGAAATCCAGCCGCGCGATTGAGATCGTGCACAACGGCAACGAGAAGGTGGCCATCGCGGCCGCGCAGATGGCGCTGCAGCTCAAGTGCCCGCACCGCGTGATCCTCGGGACCGACGGGCCGGCCGGCTCGGGCGTGCAACCGCTGGGCATCCTGCGCATGGTGGCCATGCTCTCCAGCCTAGCCAACATCCCAGCCGAACTGGTGTTCTGCTTCGCCACCGGCAATACCGCCAAGATCCGCAAGCTGAACTGCGGGCTCATCGAGGTCGGCCGCGCGGCCGACTTCGTGTTCATGGACCGGGCCCAGCACACGGCCGGCCGCACGCTGCTCGAAAGCGTGCAACTGGGCGACGTTCCGGGCATCGGCATGGTGATGATCGACGGCATCGTGCGCTGCGGACGCAGCCGCAACACGCCGCCGGCGACCGAAATTCCGGTGGTCGTTTCGGGCGCGCATTGAAAACTGCGCTATACTTTATGGCTTCGCGGCTGTAGCTCAGCTGGATAGAGTACTTGGCTACGAACCAAGGGGTCGTGGGTTCGATTCCTGCCAGCCGCACCAAACCGAATGGGTCGGTCCTCACAAGGGGCCGACCCATTTTCTTTTCCGGGTTAGAAATTTTTTCGAAGTCGTTGAAATCCGGTGTATGATCTAAGGCTTCGCGGCTGTAGCTCAGCTGGATAGAGTACTTGGCTACGAACCAAGGGGTCGTGGGTTCGATTCCTGCCAGCCGCACCAAATGGATGGGCCGGTCCTTGCAAGAGGACCGGCCCATTTTCTTTGGATCGACTTGTCGGCCAGCGACTACAGCGTCACGCGCCATCCGATGATGCAGCGACACCGCCGGTGCTTTGAAGATGCGGCTTCCTCTTGAATGGAGACGCATGCTCGACCCTCTCTCCCCGTCGCTTCGGTCCCGGCGCTTGGCCTCCGTGCCGACACCCCACCCCGTGCCGCCCGTGCCACCGCCGGTCGGACCGTTCGACGACGAAGATCCCGTGAACCCGGAGCCCGATTCTCCGGTGCAGGAACCGCCGGACGAAGGCGACGTTCCCACGCGCCTGCCTGGCCACCCCGGCCGGCCCGTGCACATGCGACGCCGGCACAGCGCGCGCCATGAACACCCAGGCGCTTGAAGGTCCGGCCCACGTGGTGACCGGCGTCGAACTGGACGCGCGTGGCGAGATACGGCGCGTGCGCTGGTACCTGGCCGACGGTGGCGAGGTTGCGCTCGCAGCAGGGTCTGCGCCGCGTCCGCTGTCCGATGAGAGCGTGGTCGATACGCTCGAGGTGGTCGACAAGTTGCTCGAGGCCGAGCCCGTGGTGCCGCTGTTCCCAGGCCAGCGCGATCTCACGGCGCCCCTGGTGGTCAAGGTCCATGTGCAACCCGACGGCACCGAGCGGATCGAGGTCGATCCCTCGCTGCCCGGGTGCACGCTGCGCGACCTGCCGCGGCTCTAGCACTCGAAGTGCGCCGGCCTTTTGCCGGACACTAGCGTCATGAGCAAAGCGTTCACCAAGGAAAGCGACGGCGAGGAAGACGACGCACCGGGCCTGCCCGCGCTGCCCGCCGGCGGCAAGAACTACATCACGCCGCAGGGCTACGCCCGCCTGCGCGACGAGTTGCTGGACCTGATCGACAACGAGCGGCCCAAAGTGGTCGAGGTCGTCCACTGGGCGGCCAGCAACGGTGATCGTTCCGAGAACGGCGATTACCTCTACGGCAAGAAGCGGCTGCGCGAGATCGACCGGCGCATCCGCTTTCTGACGCGCCGGCTGGAGATCGCCGAGGTCACCGATCCCAGCGTGCACCATGGCAGCGACCAGGTGTTCTTCGGCGCCACCGTGACCTATGCGGACGCCGACGGCGAGGAACAGACCATCACGATCCGCGGCATCGACGAGGCCAACAGCGCGGCGGGTGAAGTGAGCTGGATCGCACCAATCGCGCGCGCCCTGCTGCGCGCGCGCGTGGGGGACGAGGTCCGCCTGCCCACGCCCGCCGGGGTGCGCGAGCTGGAGGTGCTGGAGGTGCGCTACCCGGCGCCGGCCGCAGCCTGATAGGGCGCGGGTGCGGCGCGCACGACACGCAGCACCGCTGGCATGCGCTTCAGGTTGCGCAAGGCCGTTTCCAGGTGCGCGCGATCGCGCACGGCCACCACGAAGCGCAGGTCCGAGGCGTCCTGCGCCTCCTCCTGGCCCATGTCCATGTGCGTGATGTCGACCTCGGATGATGCGAGCGTCGCTGCCACACGGGCCAGCACGCCCTTGCCGTTGTTGACGGTCACGACGATGCCGGTCTCGAAGGTGCGCACGGGCTCGTCCGACCAGGCTACGGCAATGAAGCGCTCGCTGTCCTTGTACTGCAGGCGCTTCGCGGTGGCGCAGTCGGCCGTGTGCACGAACAGGCCTTCGCCGCGGCCCAGGTACCCGACGATCTCGTCGCCCGGCACGGGACGGCAGCAGCGTGCGAACTGCACCGAGGCGTTCTCGCTGCCGTCGATGACCACGCCGCCCTGCGACACGGTCTCGTGCGCCGTGTAGCGCTCGCGCGTCATGAGCAGCGGGTCGGTCTTCACGCCGCCGGCTTCGGTCATGAGCACCTTCAGCCGCTTGGCCACGATGCTGGCGATGCGCTTTCCGAGGCCGATGTCCGTCATGAGCTCGGCGCGCGTTCGGTTGCCCGAGAAGCGCAACAGCTTGTCCCAGATCGGCTGGCCATCGCTGTCATGTTCGGGCAGGGCCTCGATGCCCTCGGCACGCACAGCCTGGGTCAACAGCTTTTCGCCCAGGTCTTCCGACTCTGTGATGGCCCGGCTCTTGAGGTGGTGGCGGATCTTGGAGCGCGCCCGGCCCGTGCGCACGAAGCCCAGCCAGGCCGGGTTGGGTGCGGAGATCGGCGCGGTGATGACCTCGATCACGTCGCCGTTGTGCAGTTCGGTGCGCAACGGTGCCTGGTCGCCGTTGATGCGGGCGGCCACCGTGCGGTCGCCCACATTGCTGTGGATCGCATAGGCGAAGTCGACCACGGTGGCGCCGCGGGGCAGGGCCATGATCTGGCCCTTGGGCGTGAACACGTAGACGGCGTCAGGGAAGAGGTCGACCTTGACGTGGTCCCAGAACTCGGAGGCGTCGCGCGTTTCCTGCTGGATGTCCAGCAGCGACTGCAGCCATTGCGTGCCCATGCGGTCGGTGGTCGCGCTGTCCGGGTGGTTGGCCTTGTACAGCCAGTGTGCCGCCACGCCGGATTCGGCCACCACGTGCATGGCGTCCGTGCGCATCTGGAATTCGATGTTGATGTTGGACGGCCCGACCAGCGTGGTGTGCAGCGACTGGTAGCCATTGGCCTTGGCGATCGCGATGTGGTCCTTGAAGCGGCCCGGCACCGGTTTGTACAGCTGATGGAGCACGCCCAGCGCCGTGTAGCAGTCGGTCACGCTGGGCACGATCACGCGAAAGCCGTAGATGTCGTTGACCTGCGCGAACGAGAGGTGCTTGTCGTCCATCTTGCGGAAGATGGAGTAGAGCGTCTTCTCGCGCCCGGCGATGCGCACCTTCATGCCGGCATTGGCGAAGGCGGCCTCGACCTCCTGCTGCACCTTTTGCACGAGGTCGCGGCGCCGGCTGCGCGCCTTGGCCACCGCCTTGGCCAGCACGCCGTGGCGCCAGGGCATCAGGTGCTGGAAGGCCAACTCTTGCAGCTCGCGGTAGGTCACGTTCAGGCCCAGCCGGTGGGCGATGGGCGCGTAGATGTCCAGCGTCTCCTTCGAGATGCGGCCCCACTTGCTGCGCGGCATGTCGCCCATGGTGCGCATGTTGTGGGTGCGGTCTGCCAGCTTGATCAGGATCACGCGCACGTCGCGCGCCATGGCCAGCAGCATCTTGCGGAAGGATTCGGCCTGGTTCTCCTCGCGCGTGTTGAACTGCAGCTTGTCGAGTTTGGTCAGCCCGTCCACGAGCTCGGCCACCGGCGCGCCGAAGCGCTCGATGAGTTCGGGCTTGGTCACGCCGCAGTCCTCCATCGCGTCGTGCAGCAACGCGGCCATCAGCGCCTGGGCGTCGAGCTTCCAGGCCGCGCACTGCGCGGCCACGGCGATCGGGTGCGTGATGTAGGGCTCGCCGCTGGAGCGCAGCTGGCCCAGGTGGGCCTCGTCGGCGAAGCGGTAGGCCTGGCGCACCTGCTCGATGCCCTGGGCATCCAGGTAGTCCAAGCTGGCGGTCAGGGCGGCGAAGCTGGCCGCGGCGGCGTTCGCCGCGGCAGGGGTGGCGGGCGGGGAAGCCGGGGGCGGTGTCCTGTCTGCAGTGGTGGGCAACGCAGCGTTCATGCGCTTACTGTAGCGTGCGGCCCTGCGCCGACGGGCCGCCAAACGAAAAAGGCACCGCGGTGCGGTGCCTTTCAGCCGGGGCAAAAGCCGCTCAGGTCGGCACTTTCTTGAGCATCTCCAGGCCGACCTTGCCGGCGGCGATCTCGCGCAGCGCGGTCACGCCAGGTTTGTTCTTGCTCTCGATCTTGGGCGCGTGGCCCTGGCTCAGCATGCGGGCGCGGTAGGTCGCGGCCAGCACCAGCTGGAAGCGGTTGGGAACCTGCTCGAGGCAGTCTTCGACGGTGATGCGGGCCATGGTGGACTCCAGTCCTCTTCAGAGGATGTGCAGGGATTTGAAGGTGTCGGCCCTGGCGCGCACCTGCGCCAGGTATTTAAGTCGCTGGGCGTGCACGATGGTTTTCAAGTCGAAAACGGCCCGGTCGAACAACTCGTTGATTATAACGAAGTCGAAGTTTTCGGCCTGGGCCATCTCCACGGCAGCGTTCTTGAGCCTCAGCTCGATCACCTCGGGTGCGTCTTCCCCGCGGCGCTCCAGGCGCGACCGCAGTTCCTCCCAGCTGGGCGGCAGGATGAAGATCAGCACTGCGTTGGCGAAGGCCTTCTTGATCTGCATCGCGCCCTGGAAGTCGATCTCCAGGATCACGTCGGCGCCCTGGGCGATGCGGTCCTCGATGGCCTTCTTGGAGGTGCCGTAGCGGCGGCCGTGCACATGCGCCCATTCGACGAAGCCGTTGGCAGCCACCATGGCGTCGAAATCGGCATCGGGCACGAAGAAGTATTCGCGGCCGTGCTTTTCCTGGCCGCGCGGCGCACGTGTGGTGTGCGAGACCGAGGGCTGGATCTGCGCGTCGAGCTCCAGCAGCGCCTTGACCAGGCTGGACTTGCCGGCCCCACTCGGGGCTGCGACGACGATCAGGTTGCCGGGATAGTCCATGGCGAACGGGAGCTGAAAAGGCGCCAGAGTTTAGCAGCGCGTCCTACAGGGCGCATGTCAGCTGCAGGTCGGCCGTGGCATGGGCCACGCAGGGCAGGATCCAGCCCTCGCGCTTCTCGTCCAGCGACAGGCCGGGCCAGGCGATGCGGTAGGTCACGCTGCCGGTGTCCATGAAGCAGATGCAGCTGCGGCAGGTGCCGTTGCGGCACGAGCTTTCCATGGCGATGCCGGCCCGCTCGGCTGCGAGCAGCACCGGCAGGTCGGGCGGCGCCTCGAAGTGCACGGGGTCCGCGCCGGGCCGCTGCAGCCGCACGGTGAAGGTGGCAGACATGGGCGGCAAGTGTAGGTCGCGGCTTGCGGCGACAATGGAAGGCTTTTTTCAGTCTCCTGCACCCACATGCCGTTCTACGAAGTCCGCCCCGCCGAGAAGCGAGACGCTCAAGCCATCGTCGATGTCCACGCCGCTGCCACGCTGGCCGCCTATGCCGGCATCGTGCCGGAGGAGTTGCTGAACGCGCAGCCGGTGGCCAAGCGCCTGCAGCAATGGCGCGAGGCGATCGAGTTCGGCGACCCGCAGGTCTACGTGGCCCGGCTGGAGGGCAAGGTGGTGGGCTTCGTCGCCTTCGACCGCTCGCGCGACAAGGGCACCAAGCCCACCGTGGGCGAGGTCTGGGCGATCCACGTGCTGCCCGAACACTGGGGCAAGGGCGCCGGCCTGGCGCTGTGGGACGCCGCGCGCGAGGGCCTGGGCGACGAGGGCTGCACCAGCGTGACGGTCTGGATCCCGCTGCGCAACGAGCGCGCGCTGCGCTTCTTCGACCTCGCCGGCTTCAAGCGCGAGCTCAACACGGCGCGCACCACACCCTTCGGCGACATCCGCATCGAGGAGATGCGGCTCAAGCGCGCCGTCGATTGATCGCCTAGGTTCCGACCAGCCCGCCGTCCTCGCGGCGGATCGCCAGTGTCGCCGAGCGTGGCCGGCCGCCATCGGGCCAGGTCGAGTACTTCGTGACCTCGTCCGGCACGCTGCGGTCTGACGGTGGCTCGCCCGGATGCTGGATGTTCACGAACAGCGTGCGGCCATCCGGCGCCATGGTGGCGCCCGTGATCTCGCAGTTCACGGGCCCGGTCAGAAAGCGCCGCACTTCGCCCGTGGCCGGGTCGCAGGCCAGCATCTGGTTGTTGCCCATGGCCTGCATCTCGCCGCGGCGCATCTCGCCGGCCGCTGCGTCGGTCTGGATCCAGAGCAGGCCGCGCGCGTCCAGCAGCAGGCCGTCGGGGCAGGCGAAGATGTCGCCGCGGATGTTACCCCGCGCCTCGGGGCGCGCGTTGGCCGGGTCGCCGGCCAGCAGCAGGTGGTCCCAACGCATGCGCGTGGCGTCGAAATCGCCGTCTTCCTGCCAGCGGATGACTTGGCCCATCACGTTGTTGGCGCGCGGGTTGGCAGCGTCCACGCCCGGCTGCCCCGGTGCGCCGCGCGCGCTGTTGTTGGTCAGCGTGCAATAGACCACGCGCTGTGCTGGGTCGATGGCCAGCCATTCGGGCCGGTCCATGCGCGTGGCACCCAGCAGGTCGGCGGCCTGGCGCGTCTTGACCAGCACCGCGCCCTGATCGGCGAAGCCGGCCGCCGCCGTGAGCGGGCCCTCGCCGTGCACGAGCGGCAGCCACCGCCCCGTGCCATCGGCGTCGAAACGGGCGACGTAGAGGCTGCCGTGGTCCAGCAGATGGCGGTTGGCCTGGGCCGCGCTCTGGCCGGCAGAGGCCGGCGCGATGCGGTCCCGGCTCACGAACTTGTAGATGTACTCGAAGCGCGCGTCCTCGCCCGAATAGACGACGGCGCGGCCGTCCCGGGTGGTCGCCACCCAGGCGCCCTCGTGCGCGCCGCGGCCCAGGGCTGTGCGCTTGACGGGCGCGGCATCCGGGTCCATCGGGTCGACCTCCACGATCCAGCCGAAGCGGTGGAATTCGTTGGGATGCTGGCGTGCATCGAAGCGCGCGTCGTGTTCTGGCCAGCGGAAGAAGGCCTGCTCGGTCATGCCCCAGCGCCGCTGGTCGGCGTCGCGCTCGCGGCCGCCCGCGAAGTAAAAGCGGAAGTTCTCCTCGCCCGCAAGGTAGGTTCCCCATGGCGTGGTGCTGCCGGCGCAGTTGTTGAGCGTGCCGCGCACCGTGCGGCCGGCCGGGTCGGCGGCCGTGCGCAGCAGGGCGTGGCCGGCGGCCGGGCCCGCCACCGTGCAGGGCGTGTCGGCCGTGATGCGGCGCGCGAAGCGGCTGGGCCGCTGCAGCTGCCAGCCGCCGCCCGCAAGCGCCACCTCGACCACCGACAGCCCGTGCGCCGCCTGCGATTTGCGCACCTTCTCGGCCGTCCACTGCGCGATGCCGCCGGGGTGCAGCATGCCGTCGTCGGTGTACTCGTGGTTGATGACCAGGAGCCCGCGCCGTCCGCCGTCGAGCGCGAAGTAGCCCATGCCGTCGTGGTGCATGCCCAGCTGCAGCGCCTGCTCTGCGGCGCTGTTCGACAGGTCGTCGCGGAAGGCGGGCATGGCACCGGCCACGCCCACGGGCTCGCCCCAGCGCGCCAGCACCTGGGCCACGTAGCCGCGTGGCACCACCACGCGGTCGGCGGCCGAAGCCGGGATGCCTTCGAAGCCCAGACGTCCGCTGCCGCCCGAGGGCGTGGCGCAACCGGCCAGCGGTGCCAGCAACGCGGCCGTCGCGGCGCCCAGGCCGCCCTGCAGCCAGCGCCGCCGCGCCGGGTCGGACACCGCGTCCAGGGCCGGATTGCCCGAGCGGTTGCTGTGTTCCATGCGGCTGAAGTCCTTGGCCATCGTGTTCCTGCTGGTTCCTGCCCCTGTGGCATGCTGCGCGTCCGATTGTCACGCCCTCCCTTGTCCCGCCCGATGTCCTCGCCCCCTTCCGACCCTGGACGCAGCCCGCTTGGCGAGGCCGCGATCTGGCGCGCCGTGCAGCTGATCGAGGAGGAGGGCCGGCTCGAGGACGGCCAGGCCATGCGCCAGGCCTTCAGCGCCCGGCCCGACGGCGCCGGCCGTGTGCTGCAGCGCGCCTGGCTGCTCGGCGAGCGCCTGGGCCTGCAGCGCGAATGGCGGCGCTGGCGCCAGTTGGGTGGTGCGGTGCTGCTGTTGCTGGTGCTCGGCGTGGTCGGCAGCGCCTGGGCGCTGGCGCGCGCGGTCCTGGGCGATGCGCGCGAGATCAACGTGGTCGCCGCCTTCGTGTCCATGCTGGGCCTGCACACGCTCACGCTGCTGCTGTGGCTGGCGAGCCTGCTGCTGCCGTGGCGCGCCGCGGCCGGCGGCGCGCTGGGCCGCTGGGCGCTGCAACTCACGGCCCGGCTGCCGCTGGACCGCGGGCCGCATGCCGTGCAGCTGGCGCGCGCCACCACCGACGTGCTGGCCCGTGCGCGGCTGGCGCCCTGGGCCTTCGGCGGCATCAGCCATGCCATCTGGACGATCGCCTTCGTGCTGCTGCTGGCGGCGCTGGCGCTGGGCCTGTCGCTGCGCGCCTACCGGCTGACCTGGGAGACCACGCTGCTCACGCCGGATTTCTTCGTGCACTTCGTACAGGCCACGGGCTGGCTGCCGCAGCGCCTGGGTTTTGCCATGCCGGATACCGCCACGCTGCTGCAGCCTGCGCTGGCCGGTGCCGACGCGCAGCGTGCCTGGGCCTGGTGGCTGCTGGGCTGTGTGGCCGTCTACGGCCTGGCCGTGCGCCTGCTCTGCGCGCTGTGGTGCTGGGCCGCCTGGCGGCACGGCCAGGGCCGGCTGGCGCTGGACCTGGCCGACCCCGGCGTGCGCGCGCTGCTGTCGCGCTTCGAGGCCATGGAGCCCGTGCGCATCGTCGATGCCGAGCAGCCCGGCGCCATGCCGGCCGCCGCGCCGCTGGCACCGGTGGCCGATGCCGGCACGCGCCTGCTGCTGGGCTTCGAACTGCCGCCAGAGGCGTCCTGGCCGCCGTTTGCGGCATCCGCCGCGGTGCAGGTGCAGCGCATGGACGGCAGCCAGCGCGAGCGTACCGAGCTGCTACAGCGCCTGACCGCCGCGCCCGCGCACCGCCTGCTGGTGGCCTGCCACGCGGCGTCCAGCCCCGACCGCGGCACCGAGCGCTTTCTGCGAGAAGCCTGCAGCGTGAGCGCGGCCTGCGCGGTGCTGCTGGGCGGTGCGCGGCAGGAGGCCGACACGGCGCGCTGGCGCAACTGGCTGCACCGCATCGACCTGGTGCAGCCCACGGTGCTGACCGATCCCGAGGCCGCGCGGGCCTGGCTGGAGGCGCCATGACGCTGCCCCATCCCGGTGCCCAGGCCGGCGACGACGCGCTGGCCATCGCCGTGGTCGGCCACACCAACGCGGGCAAGACCTCGCTGCTGCGCACGCTCACGCGCAAGCGCCACTTCGGCGAGGTGTCGGACCGGCCTGGAACCACGCGCCATGTGGAGGTGGTGGAGCTGCGCATCGGCGGCCGGCCTGCATTGCGCTTTTTCGACACGCCGGGCCTGGAAGACTCCGTCGCGCTGTGGGACCACCTGCAGGGCGCCGGCTCCGATGCCGCCATGGACCGCCCGGCGCGCGTGCGCGCCTTCCTGCAGGGCCCGGAGGCGCGCGGCAGCTTCGAGCAGGAGGCCAAGGTGCTGCGCACGATGCTGGAGGTGGACGCGGCCTTCTACGTGATCGACAGCCGCGAGCCCGTGCTGCCCAAGCACCGGGCCGAGATCGAGATCCTGAACTCCTGCGGGCGTCCGGTCATGCCGGTGCTCAACTTCGTGCGCGACCCTGCCAGCCGCCTGGCCGACTGGCAGGCCGTTCTGGCTGGCGGTGGATTGCACGCGCAGGTGCGCTTCGACGCGGTGGCCCCCTTCGTCGGGGCCGAGCAGCACCTCTACCAGGACCTGGCCACGCTGCAGCCGGGCCAGCGCGTGCGGCTGCAGCAGGTCGGCCAGCACCTGCACCAGGAAGCCGGCGGCCGGCGCGACGCGGCCAGCCGGGCGATTGCCGACGTGCTGCTGCGGCTGGCAGCGCTGCGCCGCGGCATCGGCGAGGTGGTCTACGCCGAGCCGGCCGCGCGCGCCCGCGCCGAGCAGGACTTCCAGCAGCAAGCGCGCGTGATCGTGCGCGGTTGCGCCGACCAGTTGCTGGAGATCCAGGGCTTTTCCGCGGACGATGCGCGGCTCGCCACGCTGCCCTGGCAGGACGGCCGCTGGGAGAACGACCTGTTCCATCCCGAGGCCCTGCGGCAGGCCGGCCGCCGGCTCGGCATGGGCGCGGCCGTGGGTGCCTCGGTCGGCGTGATCGCCGACCTGGCCGTGGGCGGGCTTTCGCTGGGCGCCGGCGCGGCGCTGGGTGGCGCGCTGGGCAGCATCGTCTCGCAGGGCTGGCGCCAGATCGGCGGCAAGCTGCTCAACCAGCTGAGTGGCGTGCGCGAGCTCACGCTGGGCAACGCCTTGCTGTTCCTCGTCGCGCTGCAGCTCGTGGGCCTGGCGCGGCAGCTCGACCGGCGCGGCCATGCGGCGCTGGCCCGGCTCGAGCAGGACGCCGCGCCCGACGCGGCACTCGACGCGCCGCTGCGCCGCGTCGTGCAGGCCGTGCAGCCGGCGCGCAGCCGGCCCGATTGGGAGAAGCCCGGCAGCGCCTCAGACCGGCGCCGGCGCGTGCAGGACGAGACCGCGGCGCTGTTGCGCCCGCTGCTGGAACCGACGGACTGACGCGGCGCGCGCTGTCGCACATGCGCCGGCAGCTCTTGCACAATGGTCCGTTCCTCCACACCGCACGGACCTCCATGGCCTCCAGCCTGCTCGCACTGCTCGACGACATCGCCTCCATCCTCGACGACGTCTCGGTCCTGAGCAAGGTCGCGGCCAAGAAGACGGCCGGCGTGCTGGGCGACGACCTGGCGCTCAACGCGCAGCAGGTCACGGGCGTCAAGGCCGACCGCGAACTGCCCGTGGTCTGGGCCGTGGCCAAGGGTTCCTTGCTCAACAAGGCCATCCTGGTGCCGGCCGCGCTGGCCATCAGCGCGTTCGCGCCCTGGGCCGTCACGCCGCTCCTGATGCTGGGCGGCGCCTTCCTGTGCTACGAGGGCTTCGAAAAGCTGGCCCACAAGTTCCTGCACCGCCAGGAAGACGACGCCCATGCGGCGCAGCACAAGCAGGCCGTGGCCGACCCCGGCGTCGACCTCGTGGCACTGGAGAAGGACAAGATCAAGGGCGCCGTGCGCACCGACTTCATCCTGTCGGCCGAGATCATCGCGATCACGCTGGGCACGGTGCAGCAGAGTCCGTTCCTGACCCAGCTGGTGGTGCTGGCCGGCATTGCCGTGGTCATGACCGTCGGCGTCTACGGCCTGGTCGCCGGCATCGTGCGGCTCGACGACGCGGGGCTGCACCTGAGCCGCCTGGGCGGTGCACGCGCCGCGCTGGGCCGTGCCATCCTGGCGGCGGCGCCCTGGCTCATGAAGGGCTTGTCGGTGGTCGGCACGGCTGCCATGTTCCTGGTCGGCGGCGGCATCCTCACGCACGGTGTCGCGGTGCTGCACCACGGCATCGAGGAGATGGCGCACGCCACGGCGATCTGGCCGGGCGGGCCGTTCTGGGAAGCCATCACGCCGGCGCTGGCGAACGCGGGTGTCGGCATCGTGGCCGGCGCCGTGGTGCTGGCAGCGGTCACGCTGGTGAAGAAGCTGCGCGGCTAGGCGGCGTCCTCGTAGAGCTCCAGCGGCAAGCCGTCGGGATCGGCGAAGAAGGTGAAGCGCCGGCCCGTGTACTCGTCGGTGCGGATGTCCTCGACGGCCACGCCCTGCGCCTCCAGTTCGGCCTTGCAGCGCGCCACGTCGGCCACCGCAAACGACAGGTGGCGCAGCCCCTGGGCCTCGGGCCGCGAGGGGCGCGGCGGCGGCGCGGGAAAGCTGAACAGCTCGATCTGGCTGCCGTCGGGCAGGGCCAGGTCCAGCTTGTACGACTGGCGCGCCGCGCGGTGGTGCTCGGCCACGATGCGCAGGCCCAGCACCTCGGTGTAGAAGCGTTTGGAGCGCACGTAGTCGGAGCAGATGATGGCGGCGTGGTGGATGCGCAGCAGTTCCATGGTATTCACAGGGCCTCGTGGGCGAGCCGGCCCAGCGTGGCCAGGGCGGCCTCGCTGCGCGCGTTCCAGGCATGGCCGTAGTTCAGCCGGATGCAGTGCGCGAACGCGCGGCTCGGCGAGAAGATCGGCCCCGGCGCGATGCTGATGCCCTGGGCCAGCGCCTGGCGGTGCAGTGCGAGCGCATCGACCTGCGGCGGCAGCTCCACCCACAGGAAGTAGCCGCCCGCGGGCCGCGTGGCGCGCGTGCCGGGCGGGAAATGCCGGCCCATCGCCTGCATGAACTGCGCCTGCTGCTGGGCCAGCGTCTGGCGCAGCTTGCGCAGGTGCTTGTCGAAGCCGCCGCGTTCCAGGTAGCGCGCCAGCGCCAGCTGCGTGGGCACGGCCGTGGCCAGCGTGGACATCAGCTTGGCGCGTGCCACCGCCCGGGCGTAGCGTCCCGGTGCGGCCCAGCCGATGCGCCAGCCCGGCGCCAGCGACTTGGAGAACGAGGAGCAGTGCAGCACCAGGCCCTGGCTGTCGAAGGCCTTGGCCGGCGGCGGGCGCTTGTCGCCGAAGTAGAGCTCGGCGTAGACATCGTCCTCGATCAGCGGCAGCTGGTGGTGGGCCAGCAGTTCCACCAGCGCACGCTTGCGCGGCTCGGGCATCAGGCTGCCCAGCGGGTTCTGGAAGTTGCTCATGAGCCAGCAGGCTTTGGGCTTGTGGCGCGCGATGGCCTGCTCCAGCGCCGAAAGAATCATGCCTTCGCGTGGATGCGTCGGCACTTCGACCGCCGACAGGCCCTGGCGCTCGAGTGCCTGCAGCGCGCCGTAGAAGGCCGGCGCCTCCACGAGCACCGTGTCGCCGGGCTGCGTGACGACCGACAGGCACAGGTTCAGCGCCTCCAGCGCGCCATTGGTGACGACGATGTCGTCGCCCGACAGGGGCATGCCCGCCGCCAGGTAGCGCAGCGCGATCTGCCGGCGCAGCGCGGCATTGCCGGGCGTGAGGTCGTCCACCGTGCTCCACGGGTCCAGCGTCTGCGCGCTGGCGGCCAGCGATTGGCCCAGCCGCGCCAGCGGAAACAGCAGTGGGCTCGGGAAGGCCGAGCCGAAGGGCACGACCTCGCGCGTCATGCTCGCGTCGAGGATGTCGAACACCAGCACGCTGACGTCCACGGGCACCGAGCCTTCCTGCGGCTGCGAAGCCGCCTCGGGCTCGGGCGGCACTTCTTGCGCGTGCGTCGCATGCGCTGCCACGTAGTAGCCCGAGCGCTCGCGCGCCTGCACCAGGCCACGTGCCTCGAGCAGGTAATAGGCCTGGAACACCGTGGACGGGCTCACGCCCCGGCTGGCGCTGGTGTGGCGCACCGAGGCCAGCCGGTCGCCGGGGCGCAGCACGCCGGCGCGGATGGATTGCGCGATATCGTGGGCCAGGGCTTCGTAGCGCTTCATGGGGCGGCGGCATTGTCCTGCATCTGATCCGGTCTCCTGCGGCGCAACTGGTGGTGTTCGGTCCGTCCCGCATGCACTAGCATCGCCGCCCCATGCTTTACGCCATCGCCGCCCTGTTCCTCTTGCAAGCATTGGGCGATGCCCTCGTGCGCCTGGCCGGCTGGCCGCTGCCAGGCTCGGTGGTCGGCATGCTGGCGCTGTTCGGTGCGCTGCTGGTGCTGCGCCGCGTGCCGGCCGGGCTGGACCAGGGCGCCCGGGCCCTGCTGCCGCACATGATGCTGCTGTTCATCCCGTCGGTGACCGGTGTGATGCTGCACTTCGAACGCGTGGCGCGCGAGTGGCGACCGTTCCTCGTAGCCAGCGTGGCCGGGGCGGTGCTCACGCTGGCCGTCACGGCCCTCGTTCTCCAGTGGCTGCTGCGCCGGCAGGCGGCGGCATGACGGCGGCCTGGAGCGCGCTGGCCGCCTCGCCGGTGTGGTGGCTCGCACTGACCGTGCTGGTCTACACCGGTACGCTGGGGCTGTACCGGCGCAGCGGCGCACACCCCGCGCTGATCCCGGTGCTGACCTCCGTGCTGGTGCTGGTGGGCCTGCTGCTGGCCAGCGGCACGCCCTATGCCGACTACGCGCGCGGCACGCAGCCGCTCACGTTGCTGATCGGCCCGGCCACGGTGCTGCTGGCCGTACCGCTGTTCCACCAGTGGCCGCGTGTGCGCGCGATCTGGCGGCCGCTGGCCATCGCGCTGCTCGTGGGCTCGACCACCGCCATCGTCTCGGCCGTGGGCATCGCCTGGGCGCTGGGCGGCTCCTGGGAGACGCTGGCCTCGCTGGCGCCCAAGTCGGCCACCATGCCGATCGCCATGCCGGTGGCCGAGCGCGTAGGCGGGCTCACGGCGCTGGCGGCCGTGGCCGTGGCGCTCACCGGCATCGCCGGCACCATGGTGTCGCAGCCGCTGCTGCGCTGGCTCGGCGCGGACCAGGACCCGGTGGTGCGCGGCGTGGCGCTGGGCCTCACCGCGCATGCCATCGGCATGGCGCGCGAACTGCAACTGAACCCGGTGGCCGGCGCGTTCGCGGCCCTGGCCATGGGACTGAACGGCATCCTCACCAGCCTGCTGGTGCCGCTGCTGCTGGCGTTGCGGTGATCCCTGCTCCGGTCGCAGGACATGCAACTGCTGCTGTCCGCTGATGCTGGGCTGCGGCATATTCAGGCCATGAACAAGTTGTTGCGCACCGTGCGCGCCGTGCTCTGGAGCCTGATCGGCCTGGGTGGCCGCCAATCCGAGGCCGAGAAACGGACCGAGCAGGTGGGCTTTCTGCCACTCGTGCTCGTGGCGTTCGTGATCGTCGTGTTGCTGGTCGTGGGCCTGGTGGCGCTGGCTCGCTTTGCCGCGGGCGCATAGGCCGTCGGGCCTGGCGCGGAGCTGCGGGAAGCTGCTCCGAAGCTGTCTTCGTTGTGTTCCTGAAGGAATGGCGTAGCCGCCATCTTCAAGGGATCGACGGGCTTCGCTGTTATATTCTTGAAAACACAGCGAAACCATTTCCGACCCTGTTTCCTTTCAGGTGCCCCGCATGCGGATCGTCGCCATCGCTTCCCTGCTGTCCGCCCTGGCCTGGCCCGGCGCATCCTGGGCCCAGCAAATCACCGTGTCCGCCGCCGCCAGCCTGTCCGACGCATTCAAGGAACTGGCACCCCGGTTCGAGGCCGCCAAGCCAGGCACCACGGTGCGCTTCAACTTCGCCGCCTCGGGTGTCCTGCTGCAGCAGATCCGACAGGGCGCACCGGTGGACGTGTTCGCCAGCGCCGACCAGGACACCATGGACCGCGCCGGTGCGCACAAGCGCATCGACGCCACCTCGCGCAGGAATTTCGTGACGAACAGCCTGGTGCTGATCGAGCCGGTCCAGGGCGGCACCGGCATCACGGGCCTGGCGGACCTGGCCCGCCCGGCGGTCAGAAAGATCGCCCTGGGCAAGCCGGCCACCGTGCCCGTGGGCCGCTACACCAAGGAGGTGCTGGACGCCGTGGGCCTGTGGAACGTGCTGGAGCCCAAGTTCGTCCAGGCTGATAGCGTGCGCCAGGTGTTGGACTACGTGAGCCGCGGCGAGGTCGAAGCCGGTTTCGTCTACCGCACCGATGCCACCGTCGCCGGCAACAAGGTCAAGGTGGTGGCCACGCCGCGGGGCGCGACGCCCGTGTCCTACCCCATCGCCGTGGTGGCCGACAGCAGGCACCCGGCCGCAGCGGCCGACTTCATCGCCTTCATACGCTCGGAGCCGGGCCAGCAGGTGCTGGCGCGCCACGGCTTCGGCAAGCCGTAGCGCAGCGGGTCAGACTGCGCCGTGCGCCTCGACGTACAGCGCGTACAGCGAGTGGCTGCTGGCCATGTAGAGCCGGTTGCGCTTCGGGCCACCGAACTCCAGGTTGGCGCAGCGCTCGGGCAGGCGGATGAAGCCGATCGGCTTGCCGTCCTTGTTGAAGACCTTCACGCCGTCCATCTCCTCGGACTTGCCCAGCGGCAGGTGCGCCTTCATGCCGCCGCCAATGTCGCTGGCCTCGGGCGCGAAGGCGCCCGTGAAGCCCCAGCCGCACCACAGGTTGCCGTCGCGGTCCACCCGGAAGCCATCGAAGGCGCCCGGGCCGCCTGCGTCGATGAGCTTGGTCTTGTTCGACAGGCTGTTGTCGGCCCTCACGTCGTAGCGCCAGATGCTGCGGTTGGGCGTGCCGCGCCACTCCACCACGTACAGGTGCTTCTCGTCGGGCGAGAAGGCCAGGCCGTTGGGGTTCAGGATGTCGGTGATCACGGCCGCGATCTGGCCGTTCTGGATGCGGTAGACGTTGGTCGTGGTCTGCTCGGGCTTGGCGCGTGAGCCTTCCCATTCGCCGTTGATGCCGAAGGTCGGGTCGGTGAACCAGATGCTGTCGTCGGACTTGACCACGATGTCGTTGGGCGCGTTCAGGCGCTTGCCCTCGAAGCTGTCGGCCAGCACCGTCATGCTGCCGTCCTTTTCGGTGCGCACCACGCGGCGCGTGACCGAGTGCTCGCAGCTCAGGAGCCGGCCCTGGCGGTCGCGCGTGTTGCCGTTGGCGTAGTTCACGTTCTCCTTGTGCACCGAGAACCTGCCGGTCTTCTCCTCGTACTTCATGAGCCGGTTGTTCGGGATGTCGGACAGGATCAGCGTGCCGGTCTCGGGGAAGTAGGCCGGGCCCTCGGCCCAGCGCATGCCGCTGCCCAGCTGCTCGATGGTGCTGCTGTAGATGCGGTACTTGGCGAAGCTCGGGTCCAGGATGAAGACGTTGGGATCGGGGTAGCGCTGGGCCGGCCTGAAATCGAAAGACTGGGCGCCGGCGAGACCGGCGACCGTGCCGAGGGCGGTGCCTGCGGCGGTTTTGAGAAAGCGTCTGCGGCTGTCTTGCTGCATCGGGAAGGGTCTCCTCTTGGTTGTGAATCGTTCGTTCAGTAGCCGCTGCCTGGCTTGGCGGGGGCCTGCGCGCGCATCGCGGCGACGGTCTGCTGCGCGCCGGCCGCCATGAGCCGGGCGTCCGAGCCCACGGTCAGGAACTGGAAGCCCAGGGCCTGGCGCTCCAGCGCCACGCGCGGGCTGCCGTTGTGGATGCCGGCCACCAGGCCGTGCGCCCTGGCGCGCGCCAGGATGTGCTCGATCGCCTGCTGGGCCTTGGGATCGACATCGTCGAACACCGGCCGGCAGCCCAGTGAGAGCGACAGGTCGGACGGGCCGATGTAGACCGCGTCCAGACCTTCGACGGACAGGATGTCGTCCAGGTTGTCCAGCGCCTGCGCGGTCTCGATCATCGCGAAGCGCACGACGAAGTCGTTGGCCTGTTCGGGGTAGTCGGCGCCATGGACCAGCAGCGCGCGGATCGGGCCGAAGCTGCGGGTGCCGCGCGGCGCGTAGCTGGTCCAGGCCACCAGCTTTTGCGCGTCCTCGCGCGTGTTGACCATCGGGCAGATCACGGCCGCGGCGCCGGCGTCCAGCGTCTTCATGAGGATGCCGGGCTCCAGCCAGGGCACGCGCACGACCGGCACGGTCTCGGTGGTCTGGATGGCCTGCAGCATGGGTAGCATGGCCTGGTAGTCCACCACGCCGTGCTGCAGGTCAATGGTCAAGCTGTCCCAGCCCTGGTGGGCCATGGTCTCGGCCGAAAAGCTGCTGGGGATGGCCAGCCAGCCGTTGACGGCGGCGCCGCCGGTCTGCCACAGGGTGCGCAAGCGGTTGGGTGTCATGTTGTCTCCTGGGTTCTGCCGCGTGCCGGGGGGCGGGCCGTCAGTCCGGTGCCACCGGGTGGTGGGCCATGAGTTCCAGGGCCTTCACCAGCGCGGAGTGGTCGAGCTGGTCCCAGCCCTGTGCGGCGCAGGTCTGCATGAGCTGGGCCGCGCTGGCGGTCTGCGGCAACGCCACGCCCATGGACTTGGCGCCCGACAGCGCCAGCCCCAGATCCTTTTGGTGCAGGCCGATGCGAAAGCCCGGGTTGAAGGTGCGCTTGATCATGCGCTCGCCGTGCACCTCGAGAATGCGGCTGGACGCGAAGCCGCCCATCAGCGCCTGGCGCACCTTGGCCGGGTCGGCGCCCGCCTTGCTCGCGAACAGCAGGGCCTCGCCCACGGCCGCGATGTTCAGCGCCACGATGATCTGGTTGGCCACCTTGGTGGTCTGGCCCGCACCGACCGCGCCCACGTGCGTGATGTTCTTGCCCATCTTCTCGAAGAGGGGCTGGGCGCGGGCGAAGGCCGCTTCGCTGCCGCCGACCATGATGGTCAGGCTGGCGGCCTTGGCACCGACCTCGCCGCCGGAGACCGGCGCGTCCACGTAGTCGCAGCCCAGGGCCTCGATCTTCGCGGCGAAGGCCTTGGTCTCGATCGGCGAGATCGAGCTCATGTCGATGACCAGCTTGCCCTTGGACAGGCCCTCGGCCACGCCGTTCTCGCCGAACAGAACGGTCTGCACGTCGGGCGTGTCGGGCAGCATCAGGATGACGACGTCGGCGGCCTGCGCGACCTCCTTGGCTGTGGCGACACCCTTGGCGGTGCTGGCCGCGATGTCGGCGTTGGTCTTGCTGCGCTTGACGTAGGTGACGTCGTGCCCGGCGTTGATGAGGTGCAGCGCCATGGGCGCGCCCATGATGCCCAGGCCGATGAATCCGATCTTCATGTGTAGCTCCTTGGGGTGGGGGGAGGGGTTCAGGTCACCGGCGCCGGGTTGAACAGCACGAGCGCGTTGTGCAGTTTCCACTGCTCGGCCCAGGTCTTCTTGCGGCCGCTGGCCACGTCCAGCATGAGCTGGAACATCTCCCAGCCCACCTCGGCAATGGTCTTCTCGCCGGTGGCGATGGTGCCGGCGTTGATGTCCATCAGGTCGTGCCAGCGGCGCGCCAGGTCGTCGCGCGTGGCCACCTTGATGACGGGCACCTCGGCCAGGCCGTAGGGCGTGCCGCGGCCGGTGGTGAACACGTGCAGGTTCATGCCGGCGGCCAGTTGCAGCGTGCCGCAGATGAAGTCGCTGGCAGGTGTGGCGGCGTAGATCAGCCCCTTTTGCTTGAGCTTCTCGCCCGGCGAGATCACGCCCGTGATGGGCGCGCTGCCGCTCTTGACGATGGAGCCCATGGCCTTCTCGACGATGTTGGACAGGCCGCCCTTCTTGTTGCCCGGCGTGGTGTTGGCGCTGCGGTCCACACGGCCCTTGTCCAGGTAGGCGTCGTACCAGGCCATCTCGCGGATCATGGCCTCGGCCACGGCGGGCGTGCTGGCGCGCGAGGTCAGCTGGTCGATGCCGTCGCGCACCTCGGTCACCTCGCTGAACATCACGGTGGCGCCGGCGCGCACCAGCAGGTCGGTGCAGTAGCCCACGGCCGGATTGGCGGTCACTCCGCTGAAGGCATCGCTGCCGCCGCACTGCACGCCGACCACCAGTTCGCTGGCCGGCACGGTTTCGCGCCGGCGCGCGTTCAGGCGCTCCAGGTGTTCCTCGGCCTGGCGCATGATGGACTGCACCATGGACATGAAGCCCACGTGCGCGTCGTCCTGCAGACAGACCACGTCGAGCTTGGCCTCGGCCGTGTCGCCCACGTCGGCCACGTTGCGTTCGTCCACGATGGGAATCGAACCCGGAGGGAGAAGCCGCTCGGGCTGCAGCTTCTCGCAGCCCAGGCTGACCACCATGACCTCGCCGCCGAAGTTGGGGTTCAGGCTGATGTTGCGCAGCGTGCGGATCGGCACGATCGCGTCCGGCGCGTCGATGGCCACGCCACAGCCATAGGTGTGCTCCAGCGCCACCACGTCGTCCACGTTCGGGTACTTGGGCAGCAACTCGGCCTTGATGCGCTGCACCGCGAAGTCGGTCACGCCGGCCACGCACTGCACGGTCTGCGTGATGGCCAGGATGTTGCGCGTGCCGACTGAGCCGTCCGGGTTGCGGTAGCCCTCGAAGGTGTAGCCCTCCAGCGGCGGCTGCGGCTCGGGCTTGACGGTGGCGATGGGCAGGCCTTCGAGCTCGCGCGCGGCGGGCATGGTCAGCAGGCGCTCGTGCACCCAGCTGCCGCGCGGCAGCGGCTTGTTGGCGTAGCCGATGGTCACGTTGTAGCGGCGCACGGCCGCGCCCTCGGGAATGTCGACCAGCGCGACCTTGTGCGCCTGCGGCACCTTGTCGACCAGGGTCAGGCCGTCGGGAAACACCGTGCCGGCCGGCAGGCCGCCGTCGTTGGCCACGATGGCCACGTTGTCGGCGGGGTGCATGGTGATGTAAAGAGGCGTGCTCATCGTGGTGCTCTCGTTGTTCAGGCGCGTTGGCCGATCTCCGCCGATTCGCGCGTCCAGGCGCGCGCCTGCTCGCTCAGCGAGAGGCCCAGGCCAGGGCGCGTCGGCACCAGCATACGGCCGTCCCGGATTTCCAGGCGCTCGTTGAACAGCGGCTCCAGCCAGTCGAAGTGCTCGACCCAGGGCTCGGTGGCGTAGACCGCGCCCAGGTGCACGTGCAGTTCCATCGCGAAGTGCGGGCCCAGCGCGATGCCGGCATGCTCGGCCAGCGCGGCGATCTTGAGGAAGGGCGTGATGCCGCCCACGCGTGGCGCGTCGGGCATCAGGTAGTCGGCCGCGCGGTGGCGGATCAGGTCGTGGTGCTCCGACAGGCTGGTCAGCATCTCGCCCGTGGCGATGGGCGTGTCGAAGGTGGCGGCCAGCGCGGCGTGGCCTTCGTGGTCGTAGGCGTCCAGCGGCTCCTCGATCCAGACCAGGTTGAACTGCTCGAAGATCCGGCACATGCGCTGGGCCGTGGGGCGGTCCCACTGCTGGTTGGCGTCGACCATCAGCGGCACGTGGTCGCCCAGGTGCTTGCGCACGGCCTCCACGCGCGCGATGTCGATCTTGCCGTCGGGCTGGCCGACCTTGAGCTTGATGCCGCCGATGCCGCGTGCGATCGAGGCCGCGGCGTTCACCTGGAGCTGGTCGATCGGCGTGTGCAGGAAGCCGCCCGAGGTGTTGTAGCAGCGCACCGAGTCGCGCTGCGAACCCAGCAGCTTGGAGAGCGACAGCCCGGCGCGGCGCGCCTTGAGGTCGTACAGCGCCACGTCGAAGGCGCCATAGGCCTGCACCGCCAGCCCGCTGCGGCCCACCGAGGCGCCCGCCCAGCACAGCTTGGTCCAGAGCTTGGCGATGTCGCTGGGGTCTTCGCCGATCAGTGCGGGCGCGACTTCCCTGGCATGCGCGAACTGGCCGGGGCCGCCCGCGCGCTTGGAGTAGGAAAAGCCCAGGCCCTTGTGGCCGTCTTTCGTTTCGATCTCCGCGAACAGCATCGCGATCTCGGTCATGGGCTTCTGGCGCCCGGTGAGCACCTTGGCATCGCTGATCGGGTTGGCCAGCGGCAGGTAGCAGGAGGAGAGACGGATGTGGGCGATGCTGTCGTGTGTCATGGCAATGCGGAGTCTGGGTGACCCCTCTCGCGGTGGGAGAGGGGCGAGCGGGCGGTTACTCAATCGTGATTTTTCCGGTCTCGATCACCTGCTTCCACTTCGCGTATTCCTTCTGCTGGAAGGCCGCGAACTCGGCCGGGGTGTTGGCGACCATCTCGAAGCCGATGCTCGTGAACTGGTCCTTGACCTTGGGGCTGTTCAGGGCCTCGACGAAGGCCGCATGCGCCTTCTCGCGCACGTCGGCCGGCAGGCCCTTGGGCGCCACGATGGCCTGCCAGGAGGTCACTTCCACGTTGGCCACGCCGGCCTCGGCCATGGTGGGCACGTCGGGCAGCACCGGGGAACGCTTGGTGCTCGTCACGGCCAGCGCGCGCATCTTGCCGCCCTTGATGTACTGCAGCACGGAGTTCACGTTCTGGAAGGAGGCATCGACCTGCCCGCCCATGAGGTCGGTGTGGGCTGGCGCGCCGCCCTTGTAGGGCACGTGGATGCCCTTGACGCCGATCTGCTGCCAAAACAACTCGGCCGTCAGGTGGTCGGACGAACCGTTGCCGGCCGATGCGAAGGTCATCTTGCCCGGGTTGGCCTTGTTGAAGGCCACCACGTCCGCGAGGCTCTTGAAGGGCGAGCTCGGGTGCACCACCAGCACGTTGGGCGATTGCACGGCCACCGTGATGGGGTCGAAGTCCTTGAGCGGGTCGAACTGCATACCCTTGAGCAGGTGCGGCACGATGACCAGCGGGCCCAGCGAGGTGACGAGGAAGGTGTAGCCGTCGGCCGGCGCGCGCTTGACGAAGGTGGCGCCGATCGTGCCCGTGGCACCGGCCTTGTTGTCCACCAGGAAGGACTGCTTGAGCTTGTCTGTCAGCAGCGGACCCACGGCGCGGGCCACTTGGTCGGTGGAGCCGCCGGGCGGGAAGGGCACGACCATGGTGACGGCCTTGCTGGGCCAGGTGTCGGCGGCGGCGGCAAAGGCCAAGGTGGCCAGGGCGGCGGCGAGAAGCTTCTTCATACGGTCTCCAAATGGGTCATGGGGCGAATGACATCGTTGTCATTCAGCGTGATGTCGGACGTCTTCGCGCAATCTTGGTGTTTTCTTGCATGGTTGTACGACGACCTGGACGGAAGCGGATGATATCGTTGTCATTTCTGCCGTCAAGCACGTTGTTTCCCGCAGGCGCCCGCCGCCATGAATGCCACGCCCACTGCCGCCAGGTCTTCCAAGCCCGCCACCTTGCACGACGTCGCCCGCGCGGCGGGCGTGTCGCTGATCACGGCCTCGCGCGCGCTCGGCAACCCGGGCGTGGTGTCGCCCAAGACCATCGCGCGTGTGCAGCAGGCCGTGCAGGCCACGGGCTACATCCCCAACCTGCTGGCGGGCGGCCTCAAGTCCAAGCGCAGCCGCATGGTGGCCGGCATCGTGCCAGCGCTGGCGGTGGCGCAGTTCCTGCCTTCGGTGCAGACGCTGACCGAGACGTTCGCCGCCGAGGGCTACCAGCTGCTGCTGGGCCAGACCGGCTACGACCGCGCGCGCGAGGAGGTGGTGCTCAACACCATGATCAGCCGCCAGCCCGACGGCATCGTCTTCACCGGCCTGGTGCAGGACGGGGCCGTGCGCGAGCGGCTGCGGCGCACGGGCATCCCCATCGTCGAGACCTGGGACTTGTCGGACGCGCCAGTGGACATGCTGGTCGGCTTCTCGCAGGACAGCGTGGGCCGCGCGGTGGGCGGCTACTTCCGCGCCAAGGGCTGGCAGCAGGTGGGCATCGCCACGGCGGGCGATCCGCGCGCGCAGCTGCGGCGTGCGGGCTTCGAGGCCGCGTTCGGCCGTGCCGTGCCCACCGCCACCGTGGACGCCCCCAGCACCCTGGAACGCGGCCGCCAGGCGCTGGCCGAGCTGCTGGTGCGCGCACCCGGCTTGCAGGCCGTGGCCTGCAGCTCCGACCAGCTGGCCCAGGGCGTGCTGGTCGAGGCGCAGGCGCGCGGCCTGCGCGTGCCGCAGGACCTGGCGATCTGCGGCTTCGGCAATGCCGACTTCGCAGCCCACCTGTGGCCGTCGTTGAGCACGGTGCTGATCGACGGCCCGGCCATCGGCCGACTGGCTGCACAGCTCGTGCTGGCGCGTTGCCGCGGCGAGACGGTCACCGCGCCCATCGTGGATGTGGGCTTTAGCATCGTCGAGCGCGGCTCCACGGCCTGACCGTTCGAGAAAGCCAGGCCCCCGTCCTACCGGCTGCGTCGCCATGCGCCGCTATGCTGTGGCACGGCCTTTGCAGCGGGCCGAACTGCTTTCAAGGACACCATGAGCGCCCATTTGCACCCTCTCGCTGGCAAGCCGGCTCCCGCCGATGCCCTGATCGACCTGGCCGCCTTGCGCGCCGCCTACGCCGACGACAAGCCGGACCCGGGTGTGGCGGCCCAGCGTGTGGCATTCGGCACCTCGGGCCACCGTGGTTCATCGCTGGACCGTTCCTTCAACGACTGGCACGTGCTGGCCATCACCCAGGCCATCTGCGACCACCGCAAGGCCCAAGGCATCACGGGCCCGCTGTTCCTGGGCGCGGACACGCATGCGCTGTCGGAGCCCGCGGTGGCCAGCGCCATGCAGGTGCTGGCGGCCAACGGCGTGCACGTGCTGCTGTCGGCGGGCGACGAGCCCACGCCCACGCCAGCGGTGTCGCACGCCATCCTGGTCTACAACCGTGGGCGCACGGAGGGGCTGGCCGACGGCATCCTCGTCACGCCCTCGCACAACCCGCCGCGCGACGGCGGCTTCAAATACAACCCGCCCAACGGCGGCCCTGCCGGCGGCGATATCACCGTCCCCATCGAAGCCGCGGCCAACAAGTATCTCGAAGCCGGCCTGGCCGGCGTGCGCACCATGCCGCTGCGCGCGGCGCTGGACGCATCGACCACGCAACGCCACGACTTCCTGAACACCTACGTGGCCGATATGGCGAGCGTGCTCGACCTGGACCTCATCCGCGGTTCCGGCCTGCGCCTGGGCGTCGATCCGCTGGGCGGCGCCGGCGTGCACTACTGGCGCGCCATCGCCGAGCGCTACCGCCTGCCGCTGACGGTGGTCAGCGAAACGGTGGACGCGCGCTTTGCCTTCATGACGCTGGACTGGGACGGCCAGATCCGCATGGACCCCTCCTCGCCGCACGCCATGCAGTCGCTGCTGGCGATGAAGGACCGCTTCGACGTCGCCTTCGCCTGCGACACCGACCACGACCGCCACGGCATCGTGACGCCCGGCACCGGCCTCTTGCCGCCCAACCACTACCTGGCCGTCTGCATCGACTACCTGTTCCGCCACCGGCCGCAGTGGAACCTGCAGGCGGCCGTGGGCAAGACCATCGTCTCCACGAGCGTGATCGACGGCGTGGCCGCGCGCCTGGGCCGGCGCCTGCACGAGGTGCCGGTGGGCTTCAAGTGGTTCGCCGATGGCCTCTTCGACGGTTCGCTGGGCTTCGGCGGCGAGGAGAGCGCGGGCGCGAGCTTTCTGCGGCGCGACGGCACGGTCTGGAGCACGGACAAGGACGGCATCACCGCCGCCCTGCTGGCGGCCGAGATCACGGCGCGCACCGGCCGCGACCCCGGGCAGCTCTACGCCGCGCTTGCGGCCGATTTCGGCAACCCCGTGTTCAGCCGCAAGGACGCACCGGCGACGCCGGCGCAGAAGAAGCTGCTGGGCAAGCTCACGCCCGCGCAGATCACGTCCTCCGAACTCGCTGGCGAGCCGATCACGGTCGTGCAGAGCCACGCCCCCGGCAACGGTGCGGCCATCGGCGGCATCAAGGTCAGCACCGAGGGGGGCTGGTTCGCGGCGCGCCCCTCGGGCACCGAGAACGTCTACAAGATCTACGCCGAGAGCCGGCGCGGCGAGGCGCATCTGCAGCGCATCTTCGCCGAGGCCCAGGCCGTGGTGGACGGCGCCATCGCCGACGCGTAGGCACGCACTGCGCCGATGGGGCAGGGCGCGCCGCCCGCCTCCAATGGGGACCATGCCCTGCCGCCGGCAGGGCAGTCCACCCAACGAAGGAGAGCGCATGAGCACCCCCGAAGACCGCCAACAGCTGTGGGAACTGATCAAGGACATCAAATTCGCGATGTTCACCACGCGCCACCCGGAGAACGGCCATCTCCACTCGCGGCCCATGACCACGCAGAACAAGCGGCTCGACGAAGACGACCGCCTGTGGTTCTTCATGTCGCGCAAGAGCGATTCGGTCGAGGACCTCGCGCGCGAAGCCAACGTCAACGTGGCCTACGCCGATCCGGGCGATGACAGCTACGTCTCCGTCAGCGGCACGGCCTCCGTCAGCGAGGACAAAGCCAAGGCGCGCGAGCTGTGGAACAAGATGACCGAGGCCTGGTTTCCGGGCGGCGTGGACGATCCGGACGTCGCGCTGGTCGAGGTGCGCATCAGCCACGCCCATTTCTGGGACGTAAAGGCCAACAAGCTCACGCAGATCTTCAAGATGGCCAAGGCCGCCGCCACAGGAAAGCCGCCCACGAACATGGGCGAGAGCCGCGAAGTCCGCATGCACGCGGAGTGATCAGGGAAGGCGCGCGTCGGCCAGCTTGAGCCCGTAGCGCGCTTCGGCGTCTCCGAGCGCCGGGGCGATGCCGGGATGCAGGCGCACACCGTACTCCAGCGCCTGGGCACGCCGGCGCAGCCCGCCCTCTCCAGGCAGGCGCACGGGCTGGCGCGCATCCACGGGAACGTTGGCGCGGCAGCGCGCCGCCACGTGGTCCATCTGGCGCAGGAACTCGTCCTTGCCGCCGAAGGCTGCGAGGTCGTGCAGCGTGATGTAGACGGTCGCGCCCCAGCCCTCGGGTGCGTCGGCGCGGCCATGGCCGGCCAGGCCGGCCGTCAGCGATTCGACCAGCAGCGCGAGCCCGTAGCCCTTGTGGCCGTGCGTGGTGCCGCCCACAGGTAGCAGGGTTCCGGGCGGCTGGGCGAACAGCACGGCCGGGTCGTCGGCGGGCCTGCCCTGCGCGTCGATCGCCACCGGGTAGGCGAAGCGCTCGCCGGCCGCGTGCTTGCGGTTGCTCATGCCGTTGGTCGTGATCGAGGCCGAGATGTCCACCATGACGCCGCCGGCACTGAGCGGAAAGCCCAGTGCGAGCGGATTGGGCGTGAACACGGCCTGCGTGCCGCCGAAGGGCGCGACGCTGGCGGTGTTCGGGTCCGAGCAGGCCAGCAGCATCAGCATGCCCTCATCCAGCGCGCGCAGCATGTACACGGCCAGGCAGGCGATGTGGTGACTGCGCCGGATCGCCAGCGTGGCCGTGCCCAGTGCGCGTGCGCGCGGCAACAGCAGGTCCAGGCCCTGGTGCACGAGCCAGGGGCCGGGCAGGCGGCGGCCGTCCCAGAGCACGGCGGCGGGGCGGTCCGACAGCGTCTCGGGGCTGCCCTGCGTCGCCATCTTGCCGTTCTCGATTTCCTTGAGGTAACCGGCCAGCAGGGCCAGGCCGTGCGTGTCGTGGCCCAGCAGGTCGCCGTCGACCAGGGTCTGCGCCACGCTCTGCGCCATGGCGGGAGCGAGGCCCGCACGTTGCAGCAGGCCGTCGGCGAAGGCGACCAGCGCGGCTGCGTCGTACAGGGGGAGGGTGTCGGTCATGCGGTAATGCTGTTACTGCGGCGGCGCCAGGCCAGCCAGCCCGAGCCTGCCCAGAGCAGAAGCGTGAACAGGGCCAGCGCGCCGGCAATGGGTCGTTCGACGAAGGCCATCCAGCTGCCGTCGGACTTGATCATGGACGTGATGAAGTTCTCCTCCAGCATCTTGCCCAGCAGCATGCCCAGGATGGCCGGGGCGATCGGAAAGCCGTTCTCTTCGAGGACCCAGGCGGCCAGGCCGAAGGCCACCAGGATCCAGAGGTCGAACACCGCGTTGTTGATGGCGAAGGCACCCACCAGGCAGAACAACAGGATGATGGGCATCAGGATGTTGCGCGGCATGCGCAGCATGCGCGCCGAAGCCTTGATGCAGGCCCAGCCCAACGGCAGCATCAGCAGATTGGCCGCGATGAAGACCAGGAACACCGCGTACACGCTGGGCGCGTTGTTCATGAAGATCATGGGCCCGGGGTTCATGTTCTTCATGTAGAGCACGCCGATCACGATGGCCGTGATCGAATCGCCCGGGATGCCGAACACCAGCGCCGGCACCCAGGCGCCGGCCAGCGCGCTGTTGTTGGCGGCGCCGGCCTCCACCAGGCCTTCGGGGTGACCCGTGCCGAACTTTTCGGGTTCCTTGGAGAGCTTCTTGCTCATCGCGAACGACATCCACGCCGCGATGTCGGCGCCCGCGCCGGGCAGGATGCCCACGGCCGTGCCCAGCACGCTGCCGCGCAGCGTCTGCTTGGGGTACTTGCGCAGCAGCGCGCCCATGCCAGTGAACACCGAGCCGATCTGCTGGTGGAAGCGGCCGATCTGCTCGGTCGTGAGCGTGAAGCGCAGGATTTCGGAGATCGCGAACATGCCGATCATGGCCGGGATCAGGCTCACGCCGCCCAGCAGATCGGCGCTGCCGAAGGTGAAGCGCGGATGCGCGGCCGGGTTCTCCAGGCCCACGCAGCCGATCAGCAGGCCCAGGAACAAGGTGATTACGCCCTTGAGTGGCGCATCGCTCGTGATGAACACGGCGCAGCTGAGCCCCAGCGCCACGAGCCAGAAGTACTCGAAGGAGCTGAACTTGATCGCGAACTCCGCCAGCGAGGGCGCGGCCAGGATCAGCACGGCCGTGCCGAACAGCCCGCCGATGCACGAGAACACCAGGCCGATGCCCAGCGCCGTTTCGCCCTGGCCCTTGCGCGTCATGGCGTAGGACTCGTCGGTGTAGGCGGCCGAAGCCGGCGTGCCCGGGATGCGCAGCAGCGCGCCCGGGATGTCGCCCGCGAAGATCGCCATGGCCGTGGCCGTCACGATGGCGGCAATGGCCGGCACCGGCGGCAGGAAGAAGGTGATGGGCACCAGCAGCGCCGTGGCCATGGTGGCCGTGAGCCCCGGCACTGCGCCCACGAACATGCCGAACAGGCCCGAGAGCAGCATCACCACCAGCACCTGCGGCGTGGCCACGATCTGGAAGGCTTGCAGGACGGTGTCCATCAGGCGTCCTTCACCAGGCAATGGGCTGCAGCCAGCCCCAGGGCAGCGGCACGCGCAGCAATTTGTAGAAGCAGGTGTGGATCACCAGTGTGGCGACAGCGGCCACGCCCAGCGCGGTCAGCGGCCGCACCCCCAGCACCCATTGCAGCGCCAGCAGCACGAGCACGCTGCAGACGATGAAGCCCAGCGTGTCGGCGCACAGGATGTAGAACACCATGCTGGCCAGCGCCACGAGCAGGCTGGCCAGATGGCGCGGCGAGCGCAGGCCCGCGCCGAGCGTGACCAGCGGCTGGCCCGAGCGCAGGCCCTGCCAGCACAGAGCGGCCGAGGCGATGCCCAGGCCGCCGGCGATCAGGCCGGGGAACAGCGCGGGGCCGTACTGCTGCCCGGCTGCTGGCGGAAAGCCCTGGATGTGCCAGAGCACGGCCAGGGACAGGAGCAGCAGCACCGCCCCCGTCAGGCTGTCGTGGATGCGCATGGCGTCAGCCGCCGCCGGGCCGCCCCAAGGCGGCGTGCTCCCCTCGGGGGACGGGCCGGGCGTGCCACGGACCTGGGGGCCTCATTTGGCGATGCCCACGGCCTTCATCGCCGTGGCCGACTCGGCATCCTTGTCCGCCATGAACTTGCCGAACTCGGCCGGGCCGGCGTACAGCGCGCCGAAGCCGCGCGACTTGAGGAAATCCTGGTAGCCCGGGCCCTCGAAGATCTTCTTGAGCGTGGCCGAGAGCCGGTCGCTGACCTCCTTGGGCAAGCCCTTGGGCCCGGCGATGCCGCGCCAGGCACCGGCGTTCCACTGCTTGCCGCTGGCGTCCGTGTACAGCGGTACCTGGGGGAAGATGCCGTCCGGCTTGGAGCCGAGCAGGATCAGCGGGCGCACCTTGCCGCCTTCGATCAGCGCACGTCCTTCGGGCAGCGAGCACGAGACCACGTCCACGCCGCCGGCCAGCAGGTCCTGCAGACCGGGCGCCGCGCCCTGGCTCGGCACCCAGGCGATGGCATTGCCCGGCAGCTTGTTGTCGACCAGCCATTGCGCCAGGCCCAGGTGCCAGATGCCGCCCTGGCCCGTGCCGCTGGCCTTGAGCTTGCCGGGATTCGCCTTCGCTGCCGCGAGCAGGTCGGCCGCGGTCTTGATCGGCGAATCGGCACGCACGAGCACCGTGTTGGCATCGAAGTTCATGAGCGCCAACGGCGTGTAGTCCGCGCCCGAGAGCTGCGTGAGCCCGGCGTGCCGCATCATGCCGATCTCCACCGTCAGGATGCCGATGGTGTAGCCGTCCGGCGCCGCGGAGGCGATGGCCTGGTGGCCCACCACCCCGCTGCCGCCCGTGCGGTTGACCACGTTGACGGGTTGCTTGAGTTCCTTCTCGAGTTCCGTGCCGATGATGCGGGCCACCGCATCGGTGCCGCCGCCGGCACCCCAGGGCACGATCAGCGTGATCGGTCGGTCGGGCCAGGCCGCCAGGGCCGGCACGCCGAAGGCGAGGGTGGCGATGGCGCCGGCTGTACGGGCCAGGACATGGCGTCGTTGCATGCTGTGTCTCCTCGTGGTCTGAAGTGGGCGCGATTGCAACATTGGTCGGGTGGTCTGACCACTCTGGATGACCCTAATCCGAGAACTTCGTCCGTTCCGACGATGCCGCCTCTGGGCGGCGACGCCAAGATGCAACCATCGAAAATGGCCGGCCCGCGCCGGCCCGAGGAGGCGTACGAGATGGCAGGACCTTTGCAGGGACTTCGGGTGGTCGAGATGGCAGGCATCGGGCCGGGCCCGTTCTGCGCGATGCTGTTCGCGGACATGGGCGCCGAAGTGCTGCGCGTGGAGCGGCCCGGCAGCCGGCGCAATCCGCACGACATCCTGGCGCGCGGCCGCACGGTGATGCCGCTGGACCTGCGGGCCGAGGGCGCGGCCGAGCAGTTGCTGCAGACCATCGCGCGCGCCGATGTGTTGATCGAGGGTTTTCGCCCGGGCGTGATGGAGCGCCTGGGCCTGGGCCCGGACCTGTGCCTCGCGCGCAATCCGCGCCTGGTGTACGGCCGCATGACGGGCTGGGGCCAGCACGGGCCGCTGGCCCAGGCAGCCGGGCACGACATCAACTACATCGCCATCAGCGGCGCGCTGCACGCCATCGGCCGCTCGGGCGAGACACCGGTGCCACCCCTGAACTACGTGGGCGATTTCGGTGGCGGGGCCATGTTGCTGGCCTTTGGCATCCTCGCCGCGCTGCACGAGAGCAAGGCCTCGGGACAGGGCCAGGTGATCGACGCCGCCATGACCGATGGCGCGGCCCTGCTGTCGGCCATGATGTACGGCATGAAGGCCGCCGGCCAGTGGAACAACCAGCGCGGCGAGAACCTGCTCGACGGCGCCGCCCACTTCTACGACACCTATGCCTGCGCCGACGGCAAGTACGTGGCCATCGGCGCGATCGAGCCGCAGTTCTATGCGCTGCTGCGCGAGCGCTGCGGCATCGCCGACGACCCGGCCTTCGACGCACAGCTGGACCATGCGCGCTGGCCGCTGCTCAAGCTGCGCATGGCCGACCTGTTCCGCACCCGCACGCGCGACGCGTGGTGTGCGCTGCTCGAGGGCACGGACGCCTGCTTCGCGCCCGTGCTCGACTGGGACGAGGCGCCGGCCCACGCGCACAACCGCGCGCGCGGCACCTTCGCCGAGACCGGTGGCATGGTGCAGCCCGCGCCCGCGCCGCGCTTCAGCCGCACGCCGCCGGAGCTGCCGCCCGCCCACTCGCCACACGATGCCGCCACGCTGCTGGCCCGGTGGTCTGCGCGCTGACCGGAAACGACGAGGAGACAGCATGCAACTGACCCAGTCCCTGCACAAGGCGCTGCGTGAGAAGCCGCAGGCCACGGCGGTGGTGTTCGGCGAACGGCGCAGCAGCTTCGCGCGGCTGCACAACCGCGTGGCGCGCGTGGCCGCCGTGCTGCGCCAGCTCGGCATGGCGCCGGGCGACCGCGTGGCCATGCTGGCCATGAATTCCGACCACTACGTCGAGTACCTGTTCGGCACCTGGTGGGGCGGCGGGGCGATCAATCCCGTCAACGTGCGCTGGAGCCCGCAGGAGATCGCCTACTCGCTGGACGACTGCGACACGCGCATCCTCCTGGTCGACCAATTCTTCGCGAAGCAGGTTGCCTCGCTGCGCGACCTGTCCAGGTCGCTCAAGACGCTGATCTACGTCGGCGAGGAACCCACGCCCGACGGCATGCTCTCGTTCGAAGCCCTGCTGGCCGCGGCCGAGCCCGTCGAAGACCTGCGCCGCCAGCGCGACGACCTGGCCGCCGTGATGTACACGGGCGGCACGACGGGCCGGCCCAAGGGCGTGATGCTCACGCACAGCAACCTGTACCTGAACGGCCTGGCTTCGGCCGCCGCCGTGCCGCGGGCCTGGCAGGTGCAAGCCCTGGTCACGGCGCCGTTCTTCCACGTCGCCGGCTGCGGCCTGTCGCTGCAGATGGTGCTGCGCATGGCGACCCAGGTCGTCATTCCGTTCTACGAGGAGGTGGCAGTGCTGCAGGCCATCGCGCGCGAGCAGGTCACCGAGACCTTCCTCGTGCCCACCATGGTCAAACGGCTCATCGAACATCCGCGCTTTGCCGAGTTCGACCTGAAGAGCCTGCGCATGGTGCTGTACGGCGCCGCGCCCATCGACGCCACCTTGCTGGGCCAGGCCATGGCGGCGCTGCCCGGCGTGCACTTCTGCCAGGCCTATGGCATGACCGAGCTGGCGCCCACCATCGCCGTGCTGCTGCCCGAGGACCACCTGCCCGGGCCGCACCAGGCCAAGCGTCTGCGCTCGGCCGGCAAGTCGGTGCCGATCGCCGAGATCAGCATCCGCGACCCCGAAAACAACGAGTTGCCGCCCGGCCAGGTCGGCGAGATCTGCGCGCGCGGTCCCATGGTCATGCAGGGCTACTGGAACAAGCCCGCGGAAACCGAGGCTGCGCTGCGTGGCGGCTGGATGCACACGGGCGACGGCGGCATGATGGACGAGGACGGCTACCTCTACGTGGTCGACCGCATCAAGGACATGATCGTGAGCGGCGGGGAGAACGTCTATTCGGCCGAGGTCGAGAACGCGCTGGCGCAACTCGATGGCGTGTCCATGTCCGCCGTGATCGGCGTGCCCGACGACCAGTGGGGCGAACGCGTGCACGCGGTCGTCGTGCTGCGCCCCGGTGCGGACCTGGACGAGGCCGCCGTCATCGCCCATTGCAAGACCCTGATCGCCGGCTACAAGTGCCCGCGCAGCGTGGAGTTCCGCGCCGAGCTGCCGGTGTCTCCGGCCGGCAAGCTGCAGAAATTCGTGCTGCGCGAGCCGTACTGGAAAGACCGCGCGCGAAAAGTGAATTGAAAGAGAGACAAGCATGAGCATCGATTTCCGCCGCTCCTGGATGGACGAAGACCTGGCGCTGTTCCGCGACAACGTGGTGCGCTTCATCGAAACCGAAATGCAGCCGCACGATGAGGCGGCCCGCAAGAACGGCCACGTGGGCCACGCCTTGTGGCGCAAGGCCGGCGAACTGGGCCTGCTGTGCACGGACATCCCCGAGGAATACGGCGGCGGTGGCGGCGACTTCCGCCACGAGGCCGTGATCCACGAAGAGATGGCGGCCCGCGCGCTGTCGGGCATGAGCACGGGCGTGCATTCCATCGTCGCGCACTACTTCCTGAACCACGGCACCGAGGAACAGAAGCGCCGTTACCTGCCGCGCATGGCGCGCGGCGAGATCGTCGGCGCCATCGCGATGACCGAGCCCGGCGCGGGCTCGGACCTGCAGGGCGTGCGCACGCGCGCCGACAAGGTCGAGGGCGGCTATGCGTTGCATGGCTCCAAGACCTTCATCTCCAACGGCTTTCTGGCCGGCGTGGTGCTGGTGGTGGCCAAGACCGACCCCACGCAGGGCGCCAAGGGCACGTCCATCCTGGTCGTGGACACGCAGGACACGCCGGGCTTTCGCGTCGGCCGCGTGCTCGACAAGATCGGACTCAAGGCGCAGGACACGTCCGAACTGTTCTTCGACGACGTGCGTGTGCCGGCCAGCGCCGTGCTGGGCGGCAAGGAGGGGCAGGGCTTCTTCCAGCTCATGGGCGACCTGCCGTACGAGCGGCTCATCATCGGGGTCTCTTCGCTGGCTGCGATGGAGGGCGCCTACCGGGCCACGCTGGACTACGTGCGCGAGCGCAAGGCCTTCGGAAAGCCCGTGGCCGAGTTCCAGAACACCAAGTTCAAGCTGGCCGAGATCGCCACGCAGATCAAGGTCGGCCGTGCCTTCATCGACCGCTGCGTGGAAGACCTGGTCGCCGGCAGGCTCGACACCGCCACGGCCTCCATGGCCAAGCTCTGGGGCTCGGAGGCCCAGGGACGGGTCGTCGACGAATGCCTGCAGCTGTTTGGTGGCTACGGCTACATGAACGAGTACCTGGTCGCGCGCATGTACACCGACGCACGCATCCAGCGCATCTATGGCGGCACCAACGAGATCATGAAAGAAGTGATCTCGCGCGCGCTGTGACTGCCCCCAGGCCCGGGCTTCGCCCAGACCCAGGGGGAGCAGGGGAGCTTGAGGCGGCCCGGCGCTCCCCTGGCACCGACGTCCTGCAGGTCGAGGAGCGCGGCGGCGTCGCCTGGCTCACGATGAACCGGCCCGAGCGCCTGAACGCGCTCGACCCGGCCCTGACCGACGCGCTGCGCGACTACTTCGAGGGCCTCAGCGCGCGCAGCAGCGCGCGCGTGGTCGTGCTGCAGGGCGCCGGACGCGCCTTCTGCGCGGGCCTGGACATCAAGGACGCGACGGCACAGGGTGGCGGTGAGCGCGGCGTGGAGGAAATGCTCGAGAAGCAAAAGAGCATCCGCGACATCATGCTGGCCATGCGACGCTGTCCGCAGCCCATCGTCAGCATCGTGCAGGGCGCGGCCAGCGGCGGCGGCTTCGCGCTCGCGCTGGCCTCGGACATCCGGCTGGCCACGCTCGACGCGCGCATGAACGCGGCCTTCATCCGCATCGGCCTGTCGGCCTGCGACGTGGGCGTGAGCTACTTCCTGCCCCGCATGGTGGGCAGCTCGGTCGCGGCCGAGTATTTGCTGACGGGCCGCTTCATGGAGGCGCAGCGTGCCTACGCGCTGGGCCTGGTCAGCCGCGTCGCGCCGCTGGCCGAGCTGCAGGCCGATGCGCAATCCCTGGCCGAAGACATGCTGCGTGCGACCCCCGTGGCGCTGCGGCTGACCAAGGATGCGCTGGGCCTGGCCATCGACGCGCCCAGCATGGAGGCCGTGATCGCGCTGGAGGACCGCAACCAGGTGCTGTGCACGCAGACCGGCGACTTTCGCGAAGGCATGAACGCCTTCCTCGAAAAACGCGCGCCCCGCTACACGGGCCGCTGAAGGAGACATCCCCGTGACATTGGACGACCTCATGTACAAGCCCGGCCTCCTGGCCGGCAAACGCTACCTCGTGACCGGCGGCGGCAGCGGCCTGGGCCGCGTGATGAGCGAGGCCCTGGTGCTGCTGGGCGCCACGGTCTACATCTGCGGCCGGCGCGAGAGCGTGCTGGAAGAAAGCGCGCGCGAACTGAGTGCCGCCGCCGGCCCGCAGGGCGGCCGCGCCATCGCCATGGGCTGCGACATCCGCAAGGAGGAGCAGATCACCGCCATGCTGGACCGCATCTGGGCCGACGGCGGCGCGCTGGACGGTCTGGTCAACAACGCGGCCGGCAACTTCGTGAGCCGCACCGAAGACCTCTCGCCGCGCGGCTTCGACGCGATCGCCAACATCGTGTTCCGCGGCAGCTTCATGATGACGCTCGATTGCGGCAAGCGCTGGCTGGCCGAGGGCAAGCGCGCGGCCGTGGTCTCCATCCTCACCACCTGGGTCTGGAACGGCTCGGCCTTCACCGTGCCCTCGGCCATGTCCAAGGCCGGCCTGCACGCGATGACGCAGTCGCTGGCCGTGGAATGGGCCGGCCGCGGCATCCGCTTCAACGCCATCGCGCCAGGCCTGTTCCCCACCGAGGGCATGAGCGCGCGCCTGAACCCGGGCGGCGGCGAGCACAAGACCGAAGGCAACCCCATGGACCGCAACGGCCGCATGCCCGAACTGGCCAACCTCGCGGTGCTGCTGCTGGGCCCGGGGGCCGACTACATCAACGGCCAGACGATTGCCATCGACGGCGGCCAGTACCAGGCGACGGGCGGCAACTTCGCGCGCATGCGATCCTGGACCGACGAAGACTGGCAGCGCGCCCGCGAGAACATCGCAGGCCAGGACGCCAAGGACAGGAGGGCCCGCCTTGCTTGAAGAACGCCTGCTGCACGGCCGCGTGGCCGTGCGCGTGGACGCCGATGGCGTTGCGCAGGTCCGGCTCGCGCGGCCGGACAAGATGAACGCGCTGGACATGGACATGTTCGACGGCCTAGTGGCCGCCACCGAGCTGCTGCAGGCCACGCGCGGCGTGCGCGCCGTGGTACTGCACGGCGAGGGCCGGGCCTTCTGCGCCGGGCTGGACATGTCGCGCTTCGGCAAGATGCGCGAAGGCGCGCAACTGGACGGCCTGTCGGCGTTGCAGGCGCGCACGCACGGTCCGGCCAACCGGCCGCAGCAGGTGGCCTGGGGCTGGCGCGCGCTGGCCGTGCCCGTGGTCGCGGCCGTCCAGGGCGTGGCATTCGGTGGCGGCCTGCAGGTGGCGCTGGGCGCGGACGTGCGCCTGCTCGCCGCCGATGCACGCATGTCGGTCATGGAGATGCGCTGGGGCCTGGTGCCCGACATGGCCGGCATCGCGCTCTTGCGCGAACTCGTGCGCGCCGACATCGCGCGCGAGCTGGTCTACAGCGCGCGCATCGTCGAGGCCGAGGAGGCCTGCCGCATCGGCCTCGGAACGCGAGTGGTGGACGACCCGCTGGCCGAGGCCCTGGCCATGGCGCGCGAGATCGCCGGCCGCAACCCCGACGCCGTGCGCGCCGCGAAGCGGCTGCTGAACCAGATGGCCGATGGCGACGAGGCCCAGCTGCTGCTGGCCGAGTCGGTCGAGCAGCAGCGGCTGATTGGCAGCGCCAACCAGCGCGAGGCGGTGGCGGCGGCGATGGAGAAACGCGCGGCGCGCTTTCAGGAACCCGCCTAAACGGGTTCGGGCTCAGTTCCCGAAGGACTGGTCGTTCTTGACGACGTCCTTGCGGCGCGCGATGTCATTGTCGATGGCAATGTTGGGACCGCTCGGTTGGGCCGGCTTCGGGCACGATGCCACGGCGCGTCGTCAGGCAGACGAGGACGGCCGATTCGGTCAATCCCTTTTGAGGGCCGCGCTGCCGCGGCGCCCGGCCCCAGCGGCCGGGCCGGCCGCCCCCCTCCTCCCCTCGAAGACCCCCGTGCCGTAGAGCGGATCGGCGGCTTCGCGAAGGTCGACACGCCCTGCCCGCAAATGGACCGCCAGGTGTTGCGTTTCGCGGCCCTGTCACCAAACGTCGCGGCGACCTGCGCGTCAATCTTGCCAGCCGTTGGCGCACCGAGTGCATCGTTGCGCCGCCCGGATCATGGCCATCTGGACTGTGGCGACGCTGCAGCCTCGCAGTCAGCGTACGACACGCTGCAGCAGCGAACAAGAAAAGAGCTGAACTGCTTAATCAAATGCAATAAACGAAAAGTGTCGACTCTGAGGTATTCATGGGCGGCGTGTTTTGCGTAAATACATAACACAATATCGCTCTAATGTGTTCAGATCTGCATGTAAGTCACAAAATTAACAATACGTTGTTCTCTAAGCTACAAACAATTTCTTATGAAGATATAATTGTGTACATATAGGCAATTTTGATCTGAGGGCTCCGCATGGTGTGCGGAGAGGGGGGCGCTTGAAAAACTACCAACGTGCGTCTGCAGTTGCCGCGCGAAAGCGCCCCGCTGGCGGCGCGCCGTGTGTCGGGCCGTTGCCACCGTCGCTGGGCCGTTTTCAAGGGCCGATGCCATGTCGCTGATCGTTTCCAGCCCCTTGGGCGACGGTTGGGCGTGGTCGCTGAGCGGGTTGATGGCACTGGTCATCGTGCTGCTGACGGTCTACACGGCGCGCCATTACGTGTTCTCGTTGAACCGCCTGTTCAGCCGCCAGCGCAACCCCTACGCCAGCCTGGTCCAAGCCGAATGGCCCCGCGTGACCATCTTCGTTGCCGCGCACAACGAAGAAGACGTGATCCGCGACTGCCTTGAAAACCTCATGCGCGTCGACTACCCGGCCGATCGCATGCTGGTGGTGCCTGTCAACGACCGCTCGACCGACCGCACGCGCGAGATCGTTGACGAGGTCGTGTCACGTTATCCAGGCCGCATCCGGCCCTTCCACCGCACCGGCGGCAAGCCCGGCAAGGCGGCGGCGCTGAAGGACGCCACCGAAACCGTCGACACCGACTTCATCATCGTCTT
Source organism: Variovorax boronicumulans (assembly GCF_007677875.1). Lineage (GTDB taxonomy): Bacteria > Pseudomonadota > Gammaproteobacteria > Burkholderiales > Burkholderiaceae_C > Pseudorhodoferax > Pseudorhodoferax boronicumulans_A. The sequence goes on from NZ_VEDO01000001.1 coordinate 296,290, forward strand.
CGATGCCGACTACATGCCCTCGCGCGGGCTGATCCGCCGCCTGATGGCACCGTTCTTCGACCCCGAGGTCGGTGCCGTGATGGGCCGCGTGGTCCCGCTCAATGTGGGCGCCAATCTGTTGACCCGCTTGCTTGACCTGGAACGCTCCGGCGGCTACCAGGTCGACCAGCAGGCGCGCATGAACCTCGGCCTGGTGCCGCAATACGGCGGCACCGTGGGCGGCATCCGCGTCAGCGCGCTCCAAGCCGTCGGCGGCTGGCACGACGACGTGCTGGCCGAGGACACCGACCTGACCTACCGGTTGCTGCTGGGTGGCTGGCGCACGGTCTACCACAACCGGGCCGAATGCTATGAGGAAGTGCCGCAGAACTGGGCCGTGCGCATGCGCCAGATCAAGCGCTGGTCCAAAGGCCACAACCAGGCCATGGTGCGCCACAGTGCCGCGCTGCTGCGCAAGCCCGATCTGCGCTGGACCGAGCGCATCGACGGCGCCTTGCTGCTGGGCGTCTACATGATGTCGCCCGTGCTGCTGTTCGGCTGGGTGCTCAGCGTGCTGATGTACTTCACGGTCAGCATGCAGTGGCTGGCGCCTGCGCTGATGGTGATGGCCTTCATGGTCCACAGCGCGCTCGGCAACTTCGCCGCCTTTTTCGAGATCGCCACCGCGACCCACCTGGACCGCTCGCGCCAGCGCACCCGGCTGCTGGCGTTCTCGTTCCTCGGCTTCATCGTGAGTGCCGTGGCCATCATGCGTTCGGTGTACGAGCAGGTGCTGACCGACAGGCTGCCGGGCGGCAAGTTCCAGTGGGACAAGACCGTGCGCTACCGCCGCGCCAGTCCGGTCGTCGCCATGCCTCCTGCCAAGGTTGGCCCGTGATGCTCGCGTTGCTGTTGCTGGCGACCTTTTCGGTGCTGCTGCTGCCCATGTTGCCGGCACTGGTGGAGTGGCTGCGTCCGAGCGACGTTCAGCCGTTGCGCATCGATGCGGCCGATGCGCTGGACCCGCCTTATCTGGCACGCAGCTTCGCCACGCGCCTGGCCGAGGCGGTGACAGCTGGCACGGGCGTGCTCGGCAGCACCGCCATCGTGGTCCGTCCGGCGGCCGATAAGGCGCTGCCGTTGGACGCGGCCGAGTGGGCCGCGCACGAGAGCCACCGCCTGTGGTACGCCGAGGGCGACCTGCGCTTGCCGGAAGGCATGGCGTTCTATGCCGAGGTGGCGACCACGGGCGACCTGCGCACCGCCGGGCGCGGCATCTACAAAGCTTTGTGGGCGCGCGGCGCAGTGCGGCTCGCGGCCCATTCTTCGGTGTTGCGTTGGGCGCATGGGGACCAACTGTTCGTGGACGAGGGCTGTCACCTCGCCGGCCGCGTGACGGCCGAGCGCCTGCTGGTGCTCGCGCCGGGCGCGGACTTCCTGCTGCTGCATGCGCCCTCGGTGCAGTTCCTGCCGCGCGCGCCCAGGCCCGTGCTTGCTGCCATGCCGGGCGACGGCGCGGCGTTGACCGGCGTGCGCTGGGACGCTTCGGGCCGCCGTGCCATCCGCAGCGGCGCGCTGGCAGTGCCTGCCGGCACCGCCTGGCAGGGCGATCTGGTGTGCCATGGCGATCTGGAACTGGGACCGCGCTGCGTCGTCGGCGGCAGCCTTAAGGTGCGGGGCCGGCTCACGGCGGGGACAGGCTGCACCTTCGCTGGCAACGTGTTCGTCGAGCGCGAGGCCGCACTCGAAGCGGGTTGCACCGTGCGCGGGGTGCTGATGTCCGAGGTGGCCCTCGCGCTGGGTACCGGCTGCACGCTGGGCGCGCTGGCCGCGCAGACCACGGTGGCAGCGCCGCGTATCGAGATCAGTGCTGGCGTGGAGGTCCACGGCACGGTCTGGGCCGAGGCGCAAGGCCGTTGTGTGGCGACCGTGGCGTCGGCGCTGGAACCGGCGCCGCCCTTCGCTGCCCAGGCGGTCGCGCCATGAGCGGCCAGGCGTCTCCAATCCGCGTCTGGCTCGTGCGCGCCGCCCTGGTGCTGGCGGCCGTTGCAGCGTTCGTGGTGTTCGGCCGGTTGAGCGGAACTGCAAAACCTTCTGGCGAGGCCGCAACGCGGCTGGCGCTGCTGATCCCCGATGATCTGTCCCTCAGCGACCCGCATGTGCAGGCCTGGGAGGATGCCGCGGCCGAGCTCGGCTTCGGCCTGTCGGTGGTGCGGGCGTCCGACCTGCTGCGCGCCGGCGGGATGCCGCCGGGGGCCGCGCTGATCCTGCCCGATCAGGTGCACCGCCGCATGAACGACGCGCTGGTGAAGGCTCTGCAGCAGCGCGTGCAGGCCGGCACGCAACTGCTGTTGGTGCACGACGCTGGCGTCCAGGACCTGGCCGGCAGCTATCCGCCGGGCGCCTCGCGCCTGTCCGACCTGGCCGGCGTGTCGTACGCGCTGTACGACGCGCTGCGGGGCCGCATGTCGGGCGACCACGTGGCCTGGGTGGAAGGCGCTGCCGTGCCCCTGTTGCGGCTGCCGCCCGGCAAGCTGATCCGCGACGGCGAAGGAGAGCCGCTCAGCAGCGAGCAACCGCCTCCGGGCGACGAGGAACCCCTCGCGGTCGTGGGCTACCACTACGGGCGGCTCACCTACTCGGTGTTCGCCACGCGCGGCGCTTTCTCGGGCAAGCGCCTGATGCATGCCGACGACGGCAGCCTGCTGGCCGGAGTGCACAGCGTCGGTAAGGGCCAGGTGTTGTTCGTCAACTTGCCGCTGACCTACCTCAAGCTGCGCACGGATGGCCTGTTCCTGCATGCCTTCCTGCGCTACTTCGCGCAGGACCTGGTGGGGCTGCCTCAACTGTCGCCAGTGCCCGATGCCAAAGGCGCATTGATCATGAACTGGCATGTCGACGCGGCGGCGGCCGTGCCGGCGATCGAAGTGCTGGACGCGTTAGGCGTGTTCGAGCAGGGTCCATACTCGATCCACCTGACGGCCGGGCCCGACGTTGACAGCCCCGGCGATGGCCAGGGCATGGACCTGGCCCGCAACCTCAACATGCAGCAGTGGGTGCGCCGCTTCGTTGCGCGCGGCGACGAGGTCGGCAGCCATGGCGGCTGGATCCACAACGCCTTCGGCCGGGATGTCGGGACGCGAGAGCCCGCGGCGTCGATCCCGTTCCTCGAGCGCAACCTGCAGGCCGTGCATGCGGCCAGCGGTCGGCCCGTGCGCGAGTACTCTGCGCCGCTGGGCAACCATCCGGCCTGGATGACACCGTGGCTGCGCGAGCAGGGCATCCAGGCCTACTACTTCACGGGCGACATCGGCATGGCGCCCACGCGCAGCTACCAGGATGGCAAACGCAGTCCGCCCGGCATGTGGGCTTTTCCAGTCCTGAGCTACGGCGCGTACGCCAGCTTCGAGGAAACCTCGTTTGCCGGCATCGCGCAGCGCGACATCGGCGCCTGGCTCAAGGACGTGGCCGACTTCTGCGCCCAGTACCGCACGGTGCGGCTGGTGTACTTCCACCCGCCCGGCGTCGCGCTGTTTCCGGACGCCTTCCGCGACTGGTTGCAACACACCAGGCGACTGGTGGAGAACGGCACGCTGCGCTGGATCACCATGGCCGGCTACACCGCGTTCGCCAACGATCGGCTGGCCGTCGACTGGAGCACCCGGGCGGCCGACGGTGCCGAATGGCTGGAGGCGGAACACCCGCGTTCGCTCGCGCACTTCGCCTGGCTGCTGCCGGCGCGCCGCTACGACGCGCCGCAGGTGCTGCAGGGCCAGGCCGAGATCACGCGCGAGGGCGATGCCTGGCGCGTCATCGCCGGCCCCGGGACCCGGTTGCGGCTGCGGCTGCCCCTGCACGCCGCCACGCCGCCCACCGCTTCGATCTCCAACGCATCCGCATTTCCATGACCGCATCTTCCACACCGACAGGCCGACCCGTCCTCATTTCGGTCGGCACCCGCCCCGAGATCATCAAGATGGCGCCGGTCTACGCCGAACTGCGCCGGCGCGGCCAGGCTGTGGCCTGGGTGCACAGCGGCCAGCACGGTGAAATGGCGCAGTCGCTGTACGACTTCTTCGACATCCGGCCCGAGTACGAGCTGCAGCTGCAGCGCCGCAATGGCAGCCTGGCGCACCTCAACGCGCTGTTGCTGGAGAGCCTGAGCGCCGTCTACGAGCAGGCGCAACCCGCCGCGGTGCTGGTGCACGGCGATACCACCAGCACGCTGGCCTCGGCCCAGGCGGCCTTCTACCTGGACATCCCGATCGGCCATGTGGAGGCGGGGCTGCGCACCCTCCAGCCGCGCGAGCCGTTTCCCGAAGAGAAGAACCGCGAGCTGACGGCGCGCCTGGCGCACTGGCACTTCGCGCCCACCGCGGGCGCCGCGGCGAACCTGGCACGCGAGGGCATCGCTGCCGACGCCGTGCACGTGGTCGGCAACACCGCGGTGGACGCCGCGTTGGGCGGCGCGGCGCGGCTGGACCACCTGCTGGCCAGTGGTGCACTGGCGCTGCCCGCGCCGTTGCAGCGGCTGCGCCCCTGGCTGGCGCATGGCCGTCTCATCACCGTCACCGCGCACCGGCGCGAGAACTGGGGTGCCGGCATCCGCGACATCGCGCGCGCCGTGGCGCGGCTGCTGCAGGCCGATCCGCGTTTGGCGGTGGCCTGGCCCGTGCACGGCAATCCGGCCGTCGCCGACACCGTGCATGCCGAGCTTGGCGAACTGGCCACGCGGCTGGAAGGCCGGCTGTGCCTTTGCCCGCCGCTGGACTATGCGGCGTTGCTGTGGTGCCTGCAAAACAGCGCGCTGGTGCTGACCGACTCGGGCGGCATCCAGGAGGAGGGCGCGGCGCTGTCATGCCCGGTGCTGGTGCTGCGCGACACCACGGAGCGGCCCGAACTCATCGAGGCCGGGGCCGGCATGGTTGTGGGAACCGACATGCAGCGCATCGTCGGCTGCGTGACGCGCCTGCTGTGCGCGCGCGACGCGCTGGCGCGCATGCGCGCAGCAGTCAACCCCTTCGGCGACGGCCGCACATCGCAGCGCATTGCCGACGTGCTGGCGGGCGCGCGATGAAGCGGCTTTGGCCCGCCCGCGGCCTGGCCTGGGCGGCCGCGCTGGTGTGCATGCTGGGCGGCTCCGCGCAGGCGCAGACGGCCGGCCCGCTGACGGGTGAGCCATCGGCGCCGGCACCGGCCCCTATGCCGGTGCCGGGCTCCACGCCCACCCGCATGACCTGGGACCTGCAGACGACCCACAGCAACCTGACGGCCAGGCTGCCGGACGGCGAGACGGTCAACCTGCGCGGTGCCATCACGCTCCGTAGCGGCGACGTGCTGAACCTCGAGTTGTTGCGCGAGCGCAAGTTCGGCGAGACCGGCGGCGTCGCGGCCGGCAGCTACACGCTGCAGCTGTCGGACCGTTGGTACGCGGTGCAGTCCTTGGCATTCGGCGAGGGCGGTGAGAACTGGGCCATCTTTCGGTCCGACACGCAGATCTCGCGCAAGTGGCTGTCGCAGGGCCAGCTGGTCACCTCGGCCGCTGTCTATGGCGCGGCGCTGCACCGCAACCGCAGCGAGGGCGGCATGCGCCTGGCCGTGGCCTGGTACCTACCGGCACCGGTGGTACTGGAGGGCGGCGTGGTGCTCAACGTCAGCCAGCCGCGCAACCGGTTCTCTCATATGCCGTTTGCGAGCATGACGGTGGGACGCGAAGGCGCAGCCTATTTCAGCCTGCGCGTGGCCAGCGGCACCGAGGCCTACCAGTCCATCGGCGCACGCTCCGAGCTGGTGGACTTCCACAGCACCAGTGTGATGGCGACCGGGCGCGTGTGGCTCGGCCAGCACTGGGGGCTGAGCGCGCAGGCCGAGCGCTATTCCAATCCGAGCTACAAGCGGCACACGCTGGGCTTGGGCGTGTTCCTCACGTTCTGAGCAGCAACGCACCATGGCCAAGTCCCTGCATGCCAAGTCCCGCGACGCTGTCCTGCGCTTGAGCGTCCGCGGCCACCTGGGTGGCACCATCGCCCAGCACCGCGCCATCTGGCACCAGACGCTGCCCCCGCAGCGTGTGCTGCAAAGCGTGGTACTGGCAGGGGCCTTCAGCGCACTGCTGCTGTGGTCGCGGCCGTGGCTGGAAGCCGCCTGGACCGACACCCTGCTCTGGTGGATGCACGCGCTGGCGCTGCCTGGCCGCTTCCTGCCGGGCGACCCGGGCCAGGGCGGCGGCCTGGGCCTGGTCGTCCCCCTCATCGCGCCCGAACTGCCGTTGCCCGATCCCTGGTCGCCGATGCGCCACGGCGCCGTCGTGCTGCTGCTGTGGTGGTGTTCGGGCTGGTTGTCCGACGCGGCCAAGCCGCTGGCCTTCTTCATCCGGCTTGGTGCGCTGGTGCACGGTGCCGCGGTGCTGTTCTTCATGTTCTGGCCGGCCAGCTTCACCCATACCGTGGGCACCCACGTGGCCAGCGGCCTGCGCCAGGCCTGGTACCTGATGCTGGCCACGCCCTTGATCCATCTGCTGACCTACTACCTGTTCCCGTTTGCGGCCTGGCAGCGCGTGGCGCTGACGGTGGCCACGCTGGCCTTCCTGGCGCTGCTGACGCCGCTGCAGTACGCCGTGCATGCCGCGCTGGCGCAGATGAGCGGACTGATCCTGCTGCCCCTGCTGAACCTGGTGTTCGGCGTGATGCTGCCCGTGGTCGGCGTGGTCGCGCTGTACGGCTGGGGCATGGGTTGGCGCAACCGCGGCATGGAGGCACGGCATGTCTAGTCCTGCGGGCAGGCGCGCCATTGGTCTGGTCCTGGCCGTGTGGCTTTCGGGTTGCTTGTCGGGCGAGGCCACGGCACGCGCCGGCACACCGGTCGTTCTGGCCACCCCGTCCGCGCGTGTCGACGAGCCTGCGGAAAGCGCCTGCGACAGAGGCGGTCTGATCGACGCCGCGTTCCGCGATGCCGCACTGGCAGCGCTGGCGCGGCTGGTGGTGCATGCGCCAGGCCGTGCGGCCGATGGTGCGGTCCGCGCCAACAGCGCGGCTGGCCACATCGATCCCAGCGGGCAACCCTGGCATTTCATCTCGGCCTACCAGGTCAACCTGTCGCTGATGGAGGCTTTGCGTGTGGCCCCCGGCACCGCGCCGGTGGCAGCCGGCTGGCTGCGCTGGCAGGCGCGCCATACGACGCCCACCGGGGCAGGGCAGGGGGTGGTGTTCGACCACTGGATCCGTGTGTCGGACCTGCACGTGGCGCCGTGCCCGCCCGGCCGCGCGCTCGGCGATTGCCCGCACGTCGATGCTTACGACAGCACGGCGGCGTCCACGCTGCTCATGGCCGATGCCTACCTGGCCGCGACTGGCGACGCCGCGCTGCTGCGCGAGGCCGCCGTGCGCACCGCGCTGGAGCGTTCGGCGGGTGCCGTCGTGGCACTCACCCAGGCCGACGGCCTGAGTTCGGCCAAGCCAGGCCATCGGGTGGAGTACCTGATGGACGCTGCCGAGGTGGCGGCCGGCTGGCGCGCCTGGGCGCGCGTGCAGCAGTCGGCCTATGGCGACCAGGCCGGTGCCCAAGCCAGCCTGGCCGCGGCCCGGCGCATGGAAGACGCCATGCGCCGACATCTGTGGGATGCGCCCAGCCGAGCCTGGCGCGTGAGCCGGAAGGCCGGCGCGCCGGATTTTTCGGTGTGGTATCCAGACACCGTAGCGCAGGCCTGGCCGCTGCTGTGGGGGGTGCGCGGCCCGGCGGCCACCGACGCCGCCACCGCCTGGCGCCATACGTCCGCGCGCTGGCGGGGCGCGAACGGCTGGACGCAGCGCAATGTCGACCCCGATGGCTTCTGGTGGCCCGCCGCGGCCGTGGCGGCGCGATGCGTGGGCGACGCGGCCGACGCGCGCCGCTGGGTCGCGCGCGCCCGCGCCGCATGGCTGGCACCCGGCGACCCCTTCGCGTGGCCGTTCCAGGTCGGCGACCTGCGCTGGCTGTTCTGGCTGTCCGATCCCGCCGCAGTCGTGCCCCGGCCGTAGGCCATGCCGCCGTCCCGTTTCTCCGCGTTTCCCATTGACTCTTCTTTCAACAAGGATGCATCCATGTCATTGATAGTTCTTGTCCGCCGCTTCGGCCTGTGGCGGCGCCGCGGGGCGGCCGCGCTGTATGCGCTGCTGCTGGTCTTGCTGGCCGGCGCGGGCCAGGCACTGGCGGGCAGCCGAGACAGCCTCACCCTGCTCGTACCCGACAGCGGCGACACCGCGAGCTGGCAAGTGAAGGTCTGGACCGATACAGCGGTCGAGGAGGGCCTGCAGATGAAGGTCATGAAGGCCTCCGCCTTTCTGGCGCTCGGCACCTCGGCGAACGCCAGCATCAGCGGTTTGGTCCTGCCCGACAGTGCCCACATCCGCGCGAGCGATCGCCTGGTGGAGGGCGTCAAGCAATACGTCGCCCGTGGCGGCCGGTTGCTGCTGGTCTACGATGCCGCCAGCCTGAACGACGAGGGCTTTTACGACGCCAGCGGCCGTTCACGCTTTTCCGACATGGTGGGCGTGGACTACGTGTTGTACGAAACCTTGCGCGACCGCGTGGTGGGATTCGGGCCGGTGGTGGGTACGCGTGGCCGGCTCGACAACCTGTCGCTGCCACCGGGCAAGTACATGCCCTACCCGACGCCGGGCGGTGTCGCGCCCTTCGCGGCGTCCGCGGGGCAAGTGCCTTACGTACCGACCAGCCACCTGGACCCCGGCGGTTCGGAGTTCATGCGCGCGTGGTACCGGGCAGGCTCCGCCACCGGTGCGCAAACGCGCGTGGCCTCGCTGCTGAGCGGTCTTCGCTATGACGCGGCCGTCGCCGAAGCCACGCCGGCGCTGCGCTGGCTGCAGACGACGGGCCACACCTCCTTGCGCAAGCCCGACGACGTGAGCGCCGTGGCTGCCGCGGACGGCGCCGGCTGGAGCGAAACCGCACCGTGGCGCACGGCGGGCAACCTGGCCGCAGGCGACGCCGAACTGCAGGTCGTCAGTGGCTATGCCTTCGGTCCGCTCAGCTACTACAGCTTCGTCACGACCGGCACGTTTCCGGGCAACGTGTTCCTGAGTTCGCCCGAGTTCGGCCTTGTGGCTGGTGAGCGCAGCTATGGAAACGGCAAGCTTCTGTTCGTCAACCTGCCGCTGGGATTCTTCAAGGCCATCGGCACCGACGGCGTGCTGTTGCATGGCGTGCTGACCCACTTCGCGCGCGACCAGGTCGGCATGCCGCGCCTGGCGGTGCAGCCGCGCGGCATCGGCGGGCTGGTCTACAACTGGCATGTGGACGATGGCGACGACATCGTGCCCGAGTTCCGCGACATCATGGCCAGCAGCTTCATGGCCGGTGCCGGCCCGTTCTCCGTGCACTTCACGGCCGGCCCCGACGTGTCGGTTCTGGGTGACCGGCTGGGTATGAACCTGCGGGGCAATCCCGCTGCCCAGGATGTGGTGCGGCGCACCGCCCGCACGGGTCCGTATGCCTGGGCCTACGGTCTCGTCAAGCACGAAGTCGGCTCGCATGGGGGCTGGATCCACAACATCTACGGGCTCAACGCCAACGAGACCAACGCGGCTACCTATCTGCCCTGGTTGCAGTGGAACACGATGGCAGTGGAGGAAGCGAGCGGCGAGCGCTCGCGGTCGTACTCTGCGCCGCAGGGAAACAACCCCAGCTGGGCCGTGGCGTGGAACGAGTCCTGGGGCATCGTCGGCATGTACACCGTCAGCAACACGGGCAGCCCTGCGACGCGCGAGTGGCGCGACGGCGCGCGGCTGACGACCAGGCTGTGGTCCATGCCCGTCACACCGTTCGGCGTCTCCGCCACGTTCGAAGACTTCGAGGCCAATGGCGTCAGCGACACCGCCTCGGCGCAGTGGCTGCTGGATCTGCAAAGCTTTGTGGCCAACCAGCGCAGCAACCGCATGTTCTATAACCATCCGCCTGGTGCAGCTGCACACCTGGACGTGGTCAAGACCTTCGTGCAGCGCGGCAAGGCCCTGCGCGACAGCGGCCGCTTCAAGTGGTACACGATGGCCGAGCTGGCGGACTTCGCTCAGCGCCGTGTCCAGACCGGATGGGCCAGTTCCAGCACCTGGCTGGGCAATGAGGTGTTCGTTCTCAACAATGGGCAGTCGCTGACCGACATCACGATGCTGCTGCCGCGCAGCCGCTACAGCATGCCGTTCGTATTCTGGGGCGCGGGGTCCGTGTCCTCGGACTCGACCGACTGGATCGTGACCGCCCGCTCGGGAACGGAACTCAAGTTCTATACCTCGCCGCGCTGACGCCGGCCGGTGCGCTCCAAGCGACGGCCGGCCACGGTCCTACACGTCTGACCCGCGACCGCGGCGCACAGTGGTGCCCGCGGCGGACGCGCGGTGCGTCCCGCCTCTCACGAGGAGGCTGCCATGGCACGCTTGTCGCTGGTTTGGCAAACAGGACTGTTGGTGGTCGCCATGTCGGCGGTCGGGTGTTCGGGGGGCGATGAAGCGGGCGGGCCGCCGGGGCCTGGCCCCGAGGCGGCGCCGATGCAGGCGGCCGCCCTCGACACGCTGCGCGCTTGCCCGGGTGGCGGCCTGGTCGATGCTGCATTCCGTGATGCGGCGCTGGCCATGTTCAGGCAACTGGCGGTCCAGGCGCCAGGGCGCGATGCCCATGGGGCAGTGAGGATGCACTGGACCCCCGGCCACCGCGACCTGCAGGGCCAGGCCTGGTACCACGTGCAGGCCTACCAGGCCAACCTCTCGGTCGTGCAGGTGCTGCGCACCGACCCCACCCTGGCACCGCTGGCTGCCGACTGGCTGCGCTGGCAGGCGCGCCACATGCGCGTCGTTGGGCAGGGGCAAGGCGTGGTGTTCGACCATTGGCTCCGCGCAGCCGACTTGCAGGTGGCGGCCTGCCCGCCCGCACTGGCCGGGCCGTGCCCCTTTGTGGATTCCCACGACAGCACAGCCGCCTCCATGCTGATGGTGGCGGACAGCTACTACGCCGCAACCGGCGACGGCGCCGTGCTGCGCGAGGCCGCGGTGCAAACGGCCTTGCGCGCCTCGGCCGCCACGGTGGCTGCGCTGCAGCAGGCGGATGGACTGACCTGGGCCAAGCCCGACTATCCCGTGGCCTATCTCATGGATGCGGTCGAAGTGGCTGCGGGCTGGCGTGCCTGGGCCCGCGTGCAGCAGGCGGCCTACGGGGACACCGCCGGTGCTGCGCGCAGCATGGCCATGGCCCGGCGAACCGAGGATGCGACGCGGGCGCTGCTCTGGCATGCCCCCAGCCAGACCTGGCGCCATGCGGTGCAGGTAGGCGCGCCAGACTTCTCCCGCTGGTACGCCGACACCGTGGCGCAGGCGTGGCCGCTGTTGTGGGGCGTGGAAGGCCCGCGCAGTGGCGACGCCGCCGACGCCTGGCGCCGTGCCTCAGCGCGCTGGCTGGGCGCGGAAGACTGGTCGCGGCGCAATGTGGACACGGCGGGATTCTGGTGGCCCGCCGCCGCCGTCGCCGCACAGTGCGTTGGCGACACGGCGTCCGCCCGCGCCTGGATCGCCCGCGCCCGCGACGCCTGGCTGCGTCCCGAGCAGCCGTTTCCCTGGACCTTCCATGTCGGTGACCTGCGCTGGTTGCTCTGGATGGCCGATCCGCGTGGCGCGGTCTCCGGCGCGCGCTGATGCGCCGCCGCATCTCAGCGGATCACACCCAGCTTGCGCGCGATCGCCACCGCCTGCGTGCGGCTCTTGGCGTCCAGCTTCATGTTGATGTTGCGCAGGTGCGTGCGCACCGTGCTGTCCGAGACGAACAGCTTCTCGGCCATGGCGCTGTTCGAATAGCCCTCGGCCAGCAGCTGCAGCACGCGGATCTCCTTGCGCGTGAGCGGCTCCTCGCTGCCGCCGGCGGCAGGGGCCGGCGCTTCGGGTTCGGGCGCGGCCAGCGGGCCGATGGCGTGCAGCAGGCGCTGCAGGTGTTCGGCCTGGATCGGGTCGGCGGCGTCGGGCATGGCCGCGGCATAGCGCTGCAGCAGCCGCCCCACGGCCGGGCCTTCGTCCAGGATCAGGCGTATGAAACCCTCCTGGCTCGCCGTTTGCAGTACGGCGCCGATTTCTGCCGCGGCACCGGCCGCGTCGCCGGCACGCTGCAGCGCCAGCGCGCGCAGCACCTGCAGCTTGAGCACGCGGCGCATGCGGGCGGCCGTGGTGGCCGCGTGGATCTCGGCGTCCAGCAGCTGCAGCGCGATGCGTGCATCGCCGAAGGCAACCTCCCAGCGCGCCTTGGCCAGCGCCAGGTAGTCCAGGTCGTGCGCGGGCAGGCGCATGCGGCGCTCGCGCTCCCAGATCGCCGGGTCGTCCGCGCGCTGCAGCTCGTCGCGCGCGGCCGGACCGTTGCCCTGCAGCAGCAGCATGCGCGAGCGCTCGAGCTTGGCACCGGCCACCACGCGCGGCAGCTGGCGCGCATGGCCCAGGTACTCCAGCTCGGTCAGCGCCTGCAGTGCGGCCTCCACGTCGCCGCTGTGGAAGGCGATGCGCGAGCGCATCACGTGCGACAGGATCATGTGGTCGGGCAGGCCCACGTCACGCGCCAGCGGCAGGTAGACGTTGAGCAGGTGCTCGGCCTGCGGCAGCTGATTGGCCTCGTAGACCACGCCGGCGTACAGCACGCCGGCCCAGGCGTTGCCGTGGCTGTGGTTGTAGGTGACGGCATGGGTGGAGTCGACGGCGATGCGAAAGCGCGCCGTGGCCTGGCGCAGGCGCCCGGCCTGCAGGTCCAGCATGCCCTCAGAGGCCTCGGTGTACATGCGGTGGAAGGTGCCGTCGCGTTTGGCATGGCCCTGCTTGCTGCGCGCGGCATCCAGCAGGCGCTGCGAGGCATGCTGGTCGCCCATCACCGACAGGATGTGGGCCATGGCATTGAGCAGCGCGCTGTCGGCGAAGGCCAGGCCCGTCGGCAGGCGGTTCAGGCAGGCGCGGCCGGCCTCGTAGGCCTCGTCGTAGCGGTCCTGCATGGCCCACAGCAGCGGGTACAGGGTGTGCGCACAGGCGCGCACCTCGGGCAGCGGGCTGTGCACGCAGTCCGAGGCCTCCAGCCTGGCCATCGCATCCCACGGCCCATGCGTGAAGCACTCGGCCCACAGCGCGATGAGCTGCAGGAAGGGGTACTGGCGCAGCTGGTGCTCGGGGATGGCGGCGAACCAGCGCGCCAGCAGCCGCATGCGGCCCTGCTCGAGGAACTGCTCGGCCCAGGTGTCGAGCAGCGTCAGTGCATGAGGATGGTCGCCGCCTTCGATCGCATGGTCGATGGCCGGGACCGGTCGGCCCTGCGATTCGTACCAACCCGAAGCTGCCAGGTGCAGCCGCGCGAGTTCGTCCGGCTGCTCGCGCGCGAGCTGGGCGCGCAGGAAGTCGGCGAACAGGCTGTGGTAGCGCCAGGCCTGGGGCGCGTCGCCGGCCTCGCTGCTGATGGGGGTGAGGAACAGGTCGGCCGCGGCCAGCTGCTCCAGGATGGCAGCGCTGTTGCCGCGCGGGATCAGCGCCTGGCAGACGGACGGGTCGAGCTGGCGCAGGATGCTGGTGCGCAGCAGGAAGTCGCGGATGGCGCCGGGCTGGTGCGCCAGCACATCCTCGGCCAGGTACTCGGCCACGGCGCGGTTGGAGCCTGAGAAGCGTTCGACGAAGTCGGGTGCCACGCCCGGACGCTCCAGCGCCATCGAGGCCAGCCAGATCGCCGCCACCCAGCCCTCGGTCTTGCGGTGCAGCTGGCCCAGCCGCTCGGCCGACAGCGCCGGCAGGGCGCGCTGGCTCAGGAAGGCGCCGGTCTCCTCCAGGCTGAAGCGCAGCCGGTCGGTGTCGATCTCCAGCAGCTGGCCACGCGCGCGCAACCGGCCCAGGCCCAGGTCGGGCAGGCTGCGCGAACCGATCACGATGCGGCCGCCGCGCGGCATGTGTTCGACGATCTCGCGCACCAGGCCCAGCACGGCGGGCTCGTGGACCACCTCGAATTCGTCCAGGAACAGCGCGAACGGCGCGTCGTGCGCGGCCAGCACGGCCACGGCGTCGAAAGGCGCGTTGCCGCGCGGGCCTTCCATGCCCAGGCGCAACACCACCTCCCCCAGGCAGGTGACGAAGCGCGACATGTCGTTGTCGGCCCGGTCCAGCGTGAGCCAGGCCGTGGCGATGCCCCGCTCGTCAAGATACTGGCGCGCCTGCGCCATCGTGGTGGTCTTGCCGAAGCCGGCTGGCGCGCGCACCAGCACCAGCCGGGCGGCGGTGCCGGCGATCTCACCGGCGATGGCGGCCCGCTGCACCTGGGTCGGTGCGACCGAGGGCGGATTGAGCTTGGCTTCGAGGATGCGGGTGGCGGAATGCGGCATCGCGGTCGGAGAAGGGGGCGGCGGTCGAGCGTGGAGTGTCTGCGGCAAGCGGCCGCGCGCTTGTCTCCTAGGGCGCAGGGCCGGCGGCGTTCCGTCGCTTCCGACGATGCCAGGGCCGGATTCTGCTGCCTAAACTGCGCCGCCATCCGCTCCGCCGCCGGGTGCCACCAAGGTGACAGGCCGTGCGCAGCGCCCCGGCGCGGGCGGCGATCATCGACGAATCTGCCTCAAGGAATCTCCCTATGCACCGCATGCGCACCCGCGTCACCGAACAACTGGGCATCCGCTACCCCATCATCCAGGGCGGCATGCAGTGGGTCGGCCTGGCGGAACTGGCTTCGGCTGTCTCCAATGCCGGCGGCCTGGGCCTGCTGACCGCGCTGACCCAGCCCGCGCCCGAGGCCCTGCGCGATGAGATCGCGCGCTGCCGCACCATGACCGACCAGCCGTTCGGCGTGAACCTGACCATCCTGCCAGCCATCAACCCGCCGCCTTATGCGCAGTACGTGCAGGTCATCATCGACAGCGGCATCAAGATCGTCGAGACCGCCGGCAACAGCCCCAAGGAGTTCATCGCCAGGTTCAAGGAAGCTGGCATCACCCTCGTGCACAAGTGCACCACGGTGCGGCATGCGCTGTCGGCCGAGCGCAATGGCGTGGACATCGTCTCCATCGACGGCCTGGAATGCGCGGGCCATCCGGGCGAGGACGATGTGGGCGGCCTGGTGCTGATCCCGGCCGCCACACGCGCGCTCAGGATCCCCGTGATCGCCTCGGGCGGCATCGCCGACGGCCGCGGCATGGCGGCCGCGCTGGCGCTGGGCGCCGAGGGCATCAACATGGGCACGCGCTTTTGCGTGACGCAGGAAGCGCCGATCCACGCCAACATCAAGCAGGCCCTGGTGCAGGCCAGCGAGCGCGACACGGCGCTGCTGTACCGCACGCTCAAGAACACGGCCCGGGTGTACCGCAACGCGATTGCCGAAGAGGTCGTGGGCATGGAGCGGCGGCCGGGCGGCGTGGCCTTCGAGGACATCCGCCCGCTGGTGGCCGGTGTGCGCGGCCGCGCTGCGCTGCAGTCCGGCGAAGTCGACGGCGGCATCGTCTCGGCCGGCCAGTGCATCGGCCTGATCGACGACGTGCCCAGCTGCGCCGAACTGCTCACCCGCATGGTGGCCGACTGCCGGCGCGAACTGGACCGTGCACGGGGCTTCTTCCTTGTCTGACGCCCGGCGCGAGGCGCTGCGCGCCCTGGTCGCGCAGCTGCGGCTGGAGCAGCTCGAGAAGAACCTGTTCCGCGGCACCAGCAGCGACCTGGGCGCGCCGGCCGTGTTCGGCGGCCAGGTGCTGGGCCAGGCCCTGATGGCCGCCGCCCGCACGGTGGACAACGGCCATGCCGCGCATTCGCTGCACGGCTACTTCCTGCGGCCCGGCGACAAGGCCGCGCCCATCGTCTACGACGTGGACCGCATCCGCGACGGCGGCAGCTTCACCACGCGGCGCGTGGTCGCCATCCAGCACGGCGAGGCCATCTTCCACATGTCGGCCTCGTTCCATCGGCGCGAGGGCGGCGTGGAGCACCAGCGCGCCATGGTGCCGGTGCCGGCACCGGAGTCGCTGCCCGAGCAGCAGCGGCTGGCGCTGGCGCTGCCCATCGATTTCCGCTTCGCCGACGGCCGGCCGCCGCTGGGCGAGGGGCGCTGGGGCCCGAGCGGCCAGACCTGGCTGCGCACTGTGGACGCCTTGCCCGACGACCCCTTGCTGCACCAGGCCATGCTGGCCTATGCCTCTGACTACAGCCTGCTGGGCGTGGCGATGCAGCCCCACGGCCTGGATTTCCGCAAGCCCGGCGTGCAGGGCGTGAGCCTGGACCATGCCATGTGGTTCCACCGCGACTTCCGCTGCGACGACTGGCTGCTGTACGAGGCCGATTCGCCCTCGGCCCATGGAGCGCGGGGCTTTTGCCGTGGCAGCCTGTACAGCCGCGACGGCCGGCTGGTGGCCTCCGTCGCGCAGGAAGGCCTGGTGCGTGTGCGCAACTGATCGAGGGAGACCCAGTAAGGGAATAGGGGTATTCAGGGACTCCTCAGCTTACAGTGCCGGCCGCCGTGGGAGCGGCGTATGCAGTACAACGAGGAACCATGGACTTTCTGACATCCCCCGCCTTTTGGGTCGCCCTAGGGCAGATCATCATCATCGACATCCTGCTGGGTGGCGACAACGCCGTCGTGATCGCGCTGGCCTGCCGCAAGCTGCCGCCGGCGCAGCGCACCAAGGGCATCATCTGGGGCACAGCCGGTGCCATCGTGCTGCGCGTGATCCTGATCGCGTTCGCGATGACGCTGCTGAACGTGCCCTTCCTCAAGTTCGTGGGGGCCATCCTGCTGGTCTGGATCGGCGTCAAGCTGCTGGCGCCCGACGATGAGGGGCATGGCGACATTCAGGGCAGCGACAAGCTGTTCGCCGCGATCAAGACCATCATCGTGGCCGACCTGGTCATGAGCGTGGACAACGTGATCGCCATCGCCGGCGCCGCGCAGAACGCCGGTGAGCACTCGCTGCTGCTGGTGGTGCTGGGCCTGCTGATCTCCATCCCCATCATCGTCTGGGGCAGCCAGCTGGTCATCAAGCTCATGGAGCGCTACCCGCTCATCATCACCGCCGGCGGCATGCTGCTGGGCTGGATCGCAGGCGGCATGCTGGTGACCGACCCGGCCCTGGCCAATCCCGACAAGTGGCAGTGGATGATCAAGCTGCCGCAGACCGATGTGGTCAAGTACGGCGCCTCCGTGGCCGGCGCGCTGTTGGTGCTGGTGGTTGGCAAAGCCCTGGCCGGCCGCAAGACCAGCACAGGCGGCCACGCCTGAGGACGGGGCGCCGCCGCGGCGGCGCCACCGCCATCGCCCGGGCGCGAGCCCGAGTCCCCACAGCCCTGCGGCGACCGGCCGGCAGGGCTTTTTGCTGCGCCGAAGATCGGTGCGGGCGACGCGTGGTGGGGGAGATGGAACGCGGCCGGCAGCTGCAGTGCCGGCGGCGGGGCATTGAAGCGGCCTCGCAGCGCTGAAGAAGAAGCGCGCCCGGGTGGGCGCGCAGGGCGGCAGGGCCAGGGGGCCGCCGCACCCCGGGGGCTTACTTGCTGGCCGGCGGTGCCTTGCTTTGACCGACTTCGCCGTCCGGCTGCTGCTTGATGGCTTCTGCGCCTTCGGCCTTGCGCTTGGCGCGTGCGGCCGCGCGTTCTTCGGCGGACGCGCGCTGGGCACTGGGTGCGGCCTTGGACTGGCCGGCCTCGCCGAGCGGCTGCTGCCGGACGGCCTCGGCGCCCTCGGCCTTGCGCTGCGCACGCGCGGCAGCGGCCTCCTCAGCAGAAACCTTGGCGGCCGGAGGCGGTGCCTTGAACGTGCCGGCTTCACCCTGGGCGAAGGCGCTCACGGCACACACCTGGGTCAGGGCAAGGGCGATGAAAAGAATCGGATGCTTCATGGATGACTTTCAGTTTGTTGGTCTGGGCAAACGCGCAGGCGAAGCCCGCCTGCGCATCGGAACCGTTGCTCCGACACAAAAAATTGTATGAAGTTGAACCGTGGTCTACAACCTGGTTGTTGTGTATGTGTTGCGCGGGACGCATATTGAATGCGAAGTATTGTGTTCAATTTATGTGTTGATGACGGGCGCGTCATTGGTTTCGCGGGGTGAACTCGTCCAATCGGACGATGGCTGGCCGCGGGCCAGGGCTCCTAGGATGCGTCGCCCCCACGCCACGAGACCTCCCCATGCCGATCACACGCCGCCACTTCGCCGCCTTGCCGCTTGCCGCCTGCCTGCCACCGGCCGCGCATGCCAGCGCCTACCCCGACAAGCCCGTGCGGTTGGTCATGCCATTCCCGGCAGGCGGCATGGGGGACATCCTGGCGCGCCATCTGGCCACCGACCTCGCCCGGCTCTGGGGCCAGCCTGTGGTGGTGGACAACCGCGCGGGCGCCTCCGGCATGATCGGCAACGAGTACGTCGCGCGCTCGGCGCCCGACGGCACGACGCTGCTGCTGGGCATCAGCCAACTCGCGCTGGCGCCCTGGCTCTATCCGAAGATGGCCTATGACGTGGAGAAGGACTTCGTTCCGCTCGCGCGCGTGGCCGACGCGGTCTCGGTGTTCGTGACCAACGATGCGCGCATCGGCTCGGTCAAGGACTATGTGGCACTGGCCAAAGCCAACCCCGACAAGCTCAGCTACGGCACCTACGGCGCCGGCACGTCGGCCCACATCTTTGCGGAGATCTTCAACCGGGCCAACGGCATCCGCACCGTGCACGTGCCGTACAAGGGCGCGGCACCGCTTATCAACGACCTGCTGGCCGGCCATGTGACGCTGTCGTTCACCGACCTGGCATCGCCGCTGCCGCACATCCTGTCGGGCCGGCTCAAGGCCTATGCGGTCACGGGCACGCGGCGCGCGCCGCTGCTGCCCGAGGTGCCCACCTTCGCCGAACTGGGCCACGCCGGGCTGGACGTGCCGGGCTGGTATGCGCTGTTCGCGCCCGCGAAGACGCCGCCCGAGGTCGTGCGCCGCATCCGCGACAGCGTGGCCCAGGTGCTGCAGGCGCCCGAGATGCAGGCGCGGCTCACGCAGTTGGGCCTGCTGCCGGTGGTGGAGCCGCCTGCGGCTTTCGAGCAGCGCCTGCGAGACGACATGGCGTACTGGAAGAAAGCCATCACCGAAAACAACATTCGACTGGACTGAAAGCCGATTCGTCCTTTCAGACGATGCCCGGCCCGGGCCCCCTCCCTAGACTTTCCTGGCACGCGGGCAGGGGCCCGCAGGGAGAGTGTTCTTGTTCCAAGGCCAAAGCATCCAGGTCCTGCCCATCGCCGAGCCCGGCGCGCAGGGACTGGTCGAACTGCGCTTCGACCGCCAGGGCGACGCCATCAACAAGCTCGACGCACGCACCGTCGACGAATTTCGCCAGGCCATCGACGCGATCGCTGCGGCACCGGCCGTGCGCGGCGTGCTCGTGACGAGCGCGAAAGACGTGTTCATCGTCGGCGCCGACATCACGGAGTTCGGCGTCAAGTTCCAGCAGGAGCCGCAGCAGATCGCGGCCGACGTGCGCGAGAGCAACGCCATGATCAACCGCTTCGAGGACCTGCCCATCCCCAGCGTCGTGGCCATCAACGGCTTCGCGCTGGGCGGCGGCCTGGAACTGGCGCTGCTCGGCGCCCTGCGCGTGATGTCCGAGACCGCCCAGGTCGGCGTGCCCGAGGTCAAGCTGGGCCTGTTCCCGGGCTTCGGCGGCACCGTGCGTCTGGCGCGCGTGGCCGGTCTCGCCACGGCCTTCGACTGGGTCGCCAGCGGCAAGCCGGCCAAGGCTGCGCAGGCGCTGGCCGCTGGCGTCGTGGATGAAGTTGCTGCCCCATCTGCGCTGCGCGAACGCGCGCTCGCGCTGCTGCAGTCCGCCGTGCGCGGCGAGGTCGACTGGGTCGCGCGCCAGCAGCGCAAGCGCGCGCCGCTGCCGCTGGCGGCCGATGCCGTGGCCACCGAACTGGCCAAGGCCCTGGAGACCGCGCGCCGCGGCGCGCCGCACCAGCCCGCCGCACAGATCGCGCTGGAGATGATGGCCGAGGGCGCGAGCCTGGGCCGCGACCGCGCCATCGACCTCGAATCCGCCGCCTTCGGCCGCGTCGCCAAGACCCAGGCCGCGGCCTCGCTCGTGCGCGCCTTCCTCAACGACCAGGCGGTCAAGAAGCTGCACAAGCGCCATGCGCGCGAGGGCCGGCCCGTGGCGCGCGCGGCCGTGCTCGGCGCGGGCACCATGGGCGGTGGCATCGCCTTCACGAGCGCGCTGCGCGGCGTGCCCGTGCGCATGAAGGACATCGCCCAAGCGGCGCTGGACCAGGGCCTCGCCGAAGCCGACAAGCAGCTGGCACGTCAGGTCAAGAACGGTCGCCTCAAGCCCGAGAAGGCGCAAGCCGTGCGCGCCACGATCACGGCGCAGCTCGACGAGACCGGTTTCGACGCGGTGGATTGCGTGATCGAGGCCATCGTCGAAAACCTCGACGTCAAGCGCCGCGTGCTCGCCGCGCTGGAAGGCAGCGTGGGCGCCGAGACGGTGATCGCCTCCAACACCTCGAGCCTGCGCATCGACGACATCGCCCAGCCGCTCGCGCGGCCCGAAAACTTCGTCGGCATGCACTTCTTCAATCCGGTGCCCGTGATGCCGCTGGTCGAGGTGATCCGCGGCTCGCGCACCAGTCCGCAGGCCGTCTCCACGGCCGTCGCCTATGCGGCCGCCATGGGCAAGGTGCCCATCGTCGTGCAGGACGGCCCGGGCTTTCTGGTCAACCGCATCCTCACGCCCTATGTGAACGCCTTCGTGCAGCTGGTGGCCGACGGTGCCGACCTCGAGCAGGTCGACCGCGCCATGGAGGCCTTCGGCTGGCCGATGGGGCCGGCCTACCTGCAGGACGTGGTCGGCATGGACGTGGGCGCGCACGTGTTCGACGTGATCGCGGCCGGCTACCCCGAGCGCATCCGCCCCATCGAGCGCAACGCCATCCGCACGCTGGTCGCCGCTGGCCGCTTCGGCCAGAAGACCGGCGGCGGCTTCTACGACTACCAGGCCGACCCGGCCGGCAAGCCCCGCAAGACCTCCTCGCCCGCGGCGCGTGCACTGGTGGCCGCGCTGCAGACCGGCGGCGCGCGCGACTTCAGCGACGCCGAGATCGTCGAACGCATGATGCTGCCCATGGTGGTGGAGGCCGCGCATGCGCTGGAGGAGGGCGTGGTCGCCACACCGGCCGAGCTCGACACCGCCATGCTGCTGGGCATCGGCTTCCCCGCCTACGCCGGCGGCCCGCTGCAGTACGCCGACTGGCTGGGCCTGCCCCAGGTGGTTGCGCTGTGCGAGAAGTACGCGGGCTTCGGCCCGCAGTACCAGCCCACGGCGCGCATGCGTGCGATGGCAGCGCAGGGCGCCCGTTACCACAGCCTTTGATTCCCGACCCACACACAACCCCAACAGGAGAGATTCCATGCAACTCAATTCCAGCATCGCCGCCGTCATCACCGGCGGCGCTTCGGGCCTGGGCGCCGCCACTGCGCGCCGCCTCGCCAAGTCGGGCGTCAAGGTCGCGCTGTTCGACATGAACGCCGACAAGGGCGAGGCCCTGGCCAAGGAGCTCGGCGGCGTGTTCTGCAAGGTCGACATCACCAGCGAGGAGCAGGTCGACGCGGCCTTCGCCAAGGCGCGCGCCGCGCACGGCCAGGAGCGCATCCTGATCAACTGCGCCGGCATCGGCGGCGCGGTCAAGACCGCCAGCCGTGACAAGACCACGGGCGAGATCAAGCACTTCCCGCTGGCCAACTTCGACCGCGTGATCCAGGTCAACCTGGTCGGCACCTTCCGCTGCATCGCCAAGAGCGCGGCCGGCATGCTCACCTTGGAGCCGCTGCAGGACGCCGACAACTCCGGTGAGCGCGGCGCCATCGTCAACACCGCCTCGGTCGCGGCGGTGGACGGCCAGATGGGCCAGGCCAGCTACTCGGCCAGCAAGGGCGGCATCGTGGGCATGACGCTGCCGATCGCGCGCGACCTCATGGCCGAGGGCATCCGCGTGAACACCATCCTGCCGGGCATTTTCAACACCCCGCTGCTGCAGGGCGCGCCGGAGAACGTGAAGGCCGCGCTGGCCGCCTCCGTGCCCTTCCCCAAGCGCCTGGGCAACCCCGACGAGTACGCCCAGCTGGCCGAGACCATGGTCACCAACGGCTACTTCAACGGCGAGTGCGTGCGCCTGGACGGCGCCATCCGCATGGCGCCGCGCTGAGCGCGGACGGACGCGGCCCGCACTGGGGCCGCATGCATCGCGCCAGAACAAGGACCGCCAGGCCGTCGCCTGCGCGGCCATCGCCGGAGACAAGCATGCATTCCCAAGCTCCCCGTGCACCGACCCTCGGTGCGCTGCTCGCCCAGGTCGTGCGCGAGCGCGGCGATGCCACGGCCTACGAGACGCCGCACGCGCGCTGGTCGTTCAACGATGTGGAGCAGGCCGTGCTGCGCGTCGCGGCCGCACTGCGGGGCATCGGCGTGCAGCCCGGCGAGCGCGTTGCCTCGCTGACCAAGCACGCGGCCGAGGCCACCGTGCTGGTGCTGGCGGCGGCGCACATCGGCGCCGTCTGCAGCCCGCTCAACTGGCGGCTCTCGGCTGCCGAGATCGGCCAGGTCGTGGGCGACGCGGGCGCGCGCTTCCTGATGGCCGACGCCGAGTTCCTGCCCGTGGCGCAGTCGCTGGGCCTGCCGGTGCTGGTCTCCACGCTGCACAGCGATGCGCAAGACGCACCGCCGGGCCTCCTGCACTGGGCCGGCGACGCGGCGCCCCCGCCGGCCTGGCCCGCGCAGGAACACGACACCGCGCTGCAGCTCTATTCCTCGGGCACGACCGGCCTGCCCAAGGGTGTGGAACTCACGCACGCCAACCTGCTTGCGCTGTGCGAGGACGTGCCGGTGGAACTGGCCTTCGGTGCCTCGGCCGCCATCCTCAACGTGCTGCCCATGTTCCACATCGCCGGCATCGGCATGTCGCTGGCCGTGCTGATGGCCGGCGGCACGACCGTGGCCTGGCCCGAGTTCCAGCCGGCGAAAGTGATCGAAGGCCTGTCGGCCCACGGCATCACGCACAGCTTCCTGGTGCCCTCGATGATCCAGATGCTGCTGCAGACGCCGGGCGTGGAGAAGGGTGACTATTCCAGGCTGCAGCTGATCGGCTACGGCGCCTCGCCCGTGACCGAGCACACGCTGCAGGAGGCCATGCGCGTGTTCGGCTGCCAGCTCACGCAGACCTACGGCCTGACCGAGACCACCGGCATGGTGGTGGCGCTGCGTCCGCACGACCACGACCCGAACGGCCCGCGCGCCCACCTGCTCGGCGCCGCTGGCGAGGCCCTGGCCAACACGCGGCTGCGCATCGTCGACACCGTCACGCTGGCCGACCTGCCTGAGGGCGAGGTCGGCGAGATCCTGATCCGCTCGCGCCAGAACATGGCGCGCTACTGGCGCAACCCCCAAGCCACGGCCGAAGCGCTGCTGCCGGCCGACGACGGCGCGCACCCGCACTGGCTGCGCACCGGCGATTCGGGGTATCTGAAGGGCGGCTACCTCTACATCCGCGACCGCATCAAGGACATGGTGATCTCGGGCGGCGAGAACATCTACCCGATCGAGGTGGAGAACGTGCTGGCCACGCACCCGGCCGTGGCCGACTGCGCCGTGATCGGCGTGACCGACCCGACATGGGGCGAGGCCGTGCAGGCCTGTGTGGTGCTGCGGCCCGGGATGCCCGCCGACGCCGAGGCCATCATCGCGTTCTGCCGCGAACGCATCGCGCGCTACAAGTGCCCGCGCCGCGTGGTCTTTCTCGACGCGCTGCCGCGCAACCCGAGCGGCAAGGTGCTCAAGAAGCAGCTGCGCGAGCAATTCCGTGCTCCGCAGACGCCGGCCTGAATTCCCAACCCGCAGGAGACAGCAGATGATCGGAAGACGCCAGTTCAGCGCGGCGGTCGCCGGCGCGACCGCCGGATTCGCCAGCGTGCAGGTGCGCGCCCAAAAGGCTTACGGGCCGGGTGTCACGGACACCGAGATCAGGCTCGGCAACACCGCTCCCTATAGCGGGCCGGTCTCGGCCTACGGTATTTCGGCGCGCAGCATCAACGCCTACTTCAAGCTCGTCAACGACAAGGGCGGCATCAACGGGCGCAAGATCACCTTCGTCACCTACGACGACGAGTTCGCACCACCCAAGACCGTGGAGATGGCGCGCCGCCTCGTGGAGCAGGACAACGTGCTGATGCTGGTGGGCGGCATGGGCTCGGCCTGCAACCTGGCGATCCAGCGCTACATGAACGCCAAGAAGGTGCCGCAGATGTTCATCGCGGTCGGCGGCTCGCGCTTCAACGATCCCAAGAACGCGCCCTGGACCGTGCCCTTCAACCCCAGCTACCAGGGCGAGGGCGCGCTGTACGCGCGCCACATCCTGCAGAACGTGCCGAACGCCAAGGTGGCCGTGCTGCTGCAGAACGACGAGATGGGGCGCGATCTGCTGGCGGGCTTTCGCAAGGGTCTGGGCGACAAGGGCTCCATCATCGTGGCCGAACAGTCCTTCGAGGTGACCGACCCGACCGTCGATTCGCAGATGGTGAGCCTCAAAGCCTCGGGCGCCGACGTGCTCGTGAACCTGAGCCTGTCGCGCACGGCGGCCCAGGCGATCCGCAAGGCCGATGCGCTGGGCTGGAAGCCGCGCGCGCACTACCTGATCTACAACTCCGCGAGCGTGAAGTCCACCTTCGAGCCGGCAGGCAGGGAGGCTTCCACGGGCATCATCACGAGCTCGTTCTACAAGGACCCAGGCCAGCTGGCGCTGGCCGACGACCCGGCCACCCGCGCTTACAAGGCCATGATGGCGCGCTATGCGCCGGGCGACGATCCCAACAACAGCACGGCCGCCTATGGGTACACCGTGGGCCAGGCGCTGGAAAACATCCTGCAGCGCGCCGGCGACAACCTCACGCGCGAGAACATCCTGCGCCTGGCCACCAGCATCCAGGACCTGCAGTTGCCCATGATGCGGCCCGGCGTGCTGCTCAACAACTCGGCGAAGGACTACTTCCCGGTGGGCGCGCTGCAGCTGATGCGCTTCAACGGCAGGGAACTGGAAAGCCTGGGCACGCCGGTGCGGCTCTGAGTCTCAGTGCGCCGCCTTCTCCTGCACGGCGGGTGCGTCGGCGCGCGGCACTTCGTACAGCAGGAACGGCGGCTCGCCCGGTCGGCTGCGTTCGAGCAGCGGCTTGGCGCAGTTGTAGACCGGCACGCCGTTGATGGTGCGGCCCTGCGGCGTGCCGCGGTGCGCGTGGCCGTGGAACACGGCATCGACCGGGTAACGCAGCAGCGGCTCCTCCAGCCGGCTCGAACCCAGGAAGGCGAAGATCTCCGCGGGCTCGCCCTGCACGGTGGCAGCGATGGGCGCGTAGTGCAACAGCGCGAGCCGGTGCGGCGTGCGCAGCTTGGCCAGCGCCGATTCGAGCTTCATGGCCTCGGTCTGCGCCTCCTGCACGAACAGCTTGATCGCCGCCTCTCCCCAGGCGCCAAGCGAGGCACGGCCGAAGCCGCCCGCGAAGCCCTTCACGCCGGCGATGCCCACGCCTTCGATCTCGCAGGCCTCGCCGTCGAGCACGCGCACGCCGGCGTCCTTCAGGGCCTGCGCGACGACCTCGGGCGTGCCCGACTCGTGGTCGTGGTTGCCCAGCACGGCGACGACGGGGAGGGTGAGGGCGCTGAGTTCACCGACGAGCACCTTCGCCTCTTCCGGCGTACCGTAATCCGTGAGGTCGCCGCACAGCAGCAGCGCGTCGGCCGCGTCGGCCGCCCGGGCAAAGAATTCGCGCAGGCGGCCGGCCGAATCCTTGTCGACATGGATGTCGCCGACCGCCGCAAAACGGACATGGGTGGAAGACTTGGGAGCGGGCATGGTGCGGGTGGGTTGGCGGGCGGTGAAGCCAGCTTGCCTCGCCGGGGGCGGCGCCAACCATCGGTGCGCTCCGGCAGCGGCCGTAGGCGCCCGCCGACGGCCGATGGGGCGCTTGGCGCGGGCCGCGGGCTGCGCCACCCGCGTAGCGTGCAGCCATGCCGCGCCATGCCACCGCTCCGCCGCCCGCTTCCTCGCTGGAGGAAGAAATCGGTCCTGCCGTCGCCGACTTCTACCGCGCCGTGCTGCAGGCCCTCGTGGACGCGCGCATTGCCTTCCTGGTGGGCGGTGCGCTGGCCCATGCACACCACACAGGTGTGCGCCGCCCTACCAAGGACCTGGACCTGTTCATCCGCAAGGCCGACTGTCCCCGCATTGCCAGGCTGCTGCAGGCGCAGGGCTGGCGCACCGACCTGCCATATCCGCACTGGCTGGCGAAGGTGCACAGTGGGGCGGCATTCATCGACCTCATTTTCGGGACCGGGAACGGGCTCACCCCGGTGGATGCAGCCTGGTTCCGGCGCAACCGCCGCATCACGCTGCTGGGCGTGCCGGTGCGCATCGTCAACGCGGAAGACAGCCTGCTGACCAAGGCCTTCATCATGGAGCGCGAACGCTACGACGGCGGCGACGTCGCCCATTTGCTGCTGGCCCATGCCGAGCGCCTGGACTGGCCGGGCCTGCTCGAACGCTTCGGCCCGCATTGGCGCGTGCTGCTGGCGCACCTGAGCCTGTTCGGCTTCGTCTATCCAGGTGAGCGCCACCGCATCCCGGTCTGGGTGCTGATCGAGCTCGCCGAACGGCTGGCGCGCGAGGGGCAGGCGCCCAGCACCGAGCGCGCGCTGGTCTGCGACGGCACGCTGCTGTCGCGCGCGCAGTACCTGCACGACGTGCGCAAGCTGGGTTACCGCGATGGGCGTCTCGACGGCACCGGCAGCATGACGGCCGAAGACGTGGCGATCTGGACCGCGGCCATCGCCGGTGGACCGGGCGGCTGAAACTCAGCTGCCGCGCAGCCGCTCGCCGAAGCGCCGCATGCCCTGCTGCACCAGGGCCTGCGCGGCCGGCGACCAGCGTCCCATGTCGTAGAAACCATGCACCATGCCCGGCCCGGCCAGGTGGTCCACCGGGGTTCCGGCGGCCCGCAGTGCCTCGGCATACGCCAGTCCGCTGTCGCGCAGCGGGTCGAATTCGGCCGTCACGACCACGGCCGGCGGCAGCCGCGTGAGGTCGCGGTGGCGCAGCGGCGCCAGGCGCGGGTCCAGCGCGTCGGGCGCCGTGCCGGCATAGTGCGCGTAGAACCAGGCCATGGTCGCAGTCTCCAGGAAATAGCCCTTGGCGTTCTGCGTCAGGCTGGGGTAGTCGGCCTGGGGATGGTCCACCGCGGGGTAGATCAGGAACTGCGCGGCCAGCGCGGTGCCTGCATCGCGCAGCTGCTGCGCGACCACCGCGGCGAGGTTGCCGCCCGCGCTGTCCCCGGCCACGCCGACGGTGGCGTTGCCGCCAAGGTCGGCCGCGTGCGCGACGACCCAGCGCGCCGCGGCCACGGCGTCGAGGGCCGCGGCCGGGAACGGGTGCTCGGGCGCGAGCCGGTAGTCCACGGCCACCACCACGGCCCGGGCGCCGCGGCACAGGTCGCGGCACATGTTGTCGTGCGTGTCCAGGTCGCCGATGACCCAGCCGCCGCCGTGGAAATAGGCCACGGTGGGGAAGGGGCCCGCGCCCTCGGGCCGGTACACGCGGGCTTTCAGGGGGCCGGCGGCGCCATCGACCGTGGTGTTTTCCACGCTGGCCACGGGCACGACTTCGGCTGGCTTGCGCGTGCCGACCGTCAGTGCCAGGTAGCCGGCGCGGCCTTCGGCGGGCGTGCCTTCGGAAGTGGGCTTCCTGCCGGATGCGGCCATCATCTGCAGCACGCCGGCGAGGTGGGGATCAAGGGGCATGGGTCCGTCTCCAGTGGGAATCAGCGGTAGGCAAGCGTGCTGTCGTCGGGCCGCACGGCCGGCAGCGCGCTGCGTTCGTCCTGGTATTCGAGGTTGTGGCGCCAGGGGTCGCGGTCGCCCTGGCGGAACATGCGGTGCTGGGCACGCAGGATGTAGCCCGCGTTGAAGTTCTGCGGGTCCATCCACGGCAGGCGCGGCATGCCGGCGTCCCCGGGGCGCAGCCGGGGCTCGACCACCGCATGGCCATGGGCCTGCATGTGTGCCAGCACGCGGCACACCAGGTCGCAGACCAGGTCCAGCCGCAGCGTCCAGCTCGAGCGGAAATAGCCCATCACGTAGGCCAGGTTGGGCAGGCCTTCGAGCATCACGCCGCGCCAGGTCACGCGCTGCGTGAAGTCCACCGCCGCGCCGTCGACACGGAACGGCACACCGCCCAGCACCTGCAGATCGAAGCCCGTGGCGGTGACGACCACATCGGCCGGCAGGTGCGCGCCGCTGGCCAGCCGGATGCCGCTCGCGTCGAAGCATTCGATGCCGTCGGTCGCCACGGAGGCCTTGCCGCTGCGGATGGCGGCGAAGAGGTCGCCATCCGGCACCACCGCCACGCGCTGCTGCCAGGGGCGGTAGCGTGGGTTGAAGTGCCGGTCCACGTCGAAGCCCTCGGGCAGCTGGCTGCGCGCCTGCTGCATGAGGTTGGCGCGCAGGTCCTCGGGCCGCTCGAAGGACATGCGCACCACCTCGCTGTTGCGCACGATGTGCGCGCGGCGCAGGATCTCGTGCGTCCATTCGGGTGGCAGGTCCAGCGCACGCAATGGCGCCTCCAGCGGATGCGCGCGCGGCAAGGTCGAGAAGAAGGTCGGCGAGCGCTGCAGCATGGTCACGTGCGCCACCTGGTCCGCCAGCGCCGGGATCAGCGTGGCGGCCGTGGCGCCCGAGCCGATGACGACCACGCGCCGGCCCGCGCAGTCCAGGTCCTGCGGCCAGTGCTGCGGGTGCACCACACGGCCCTGGAAGCGCTCCAGCCCCGGCCAGGCGGGCGTGTAGGGCTGGCCGTGGTCGTAGTAGCCGGCGCACATCCAGATAAAGCCCGTGGTCAGCGTCAGCACGTCGCTCTGCGCCTTGCGCGCGATGCGCAGGGTCCAGCGCGCCTCCTGCGATGACCACTCGGCCGACAGCACGCGGTGGCCGTAGCGGATCTGCGGCGCCAGGCCGTTCTCGGCGATGGTCTCGGCCAGGTAGTGGCGGATCTCGTCGGCCGTGGCGATGGCGCTGCCCATCCAGGGCTTGAACGCGTAGCCGTAGGTGTACAGGTCGCTGTCGGAGCGCGCGCCGGGGTAGCGGTGCGTCCACCAGGTGCCGCCGAAACCGTCCATGGCCTCGAGCACGGCCAGGCTGCGTTCGGGCCAGCGCCTGCGCAGGTGGCAGGCGGCGCCGATGCCGGAAATGCCGGCGCCGATGACCAGGAAGTCGAAGTGCGTGCCGTCGTCCGTCTGGCGCTGGGGAATGGCCATGGCTTGTCTCCTTGTCGCGGCCCATCTTAGGGGGGCCGTGCGCGGGCGCCTCGTCGTGCAAGCGACAACCTGGCCGCGCTGGCATCGCTGTTTTCCCTGCCATGGATGACAGCCGACTGACAGTCAGCGCCGATAGAGTGGCAGGGCCATCACAACTCGGAGACAGGCCCATGCACGATTCCATCCTCGGTCGCAGGCGCTTCCTGCAAGGCGCAGCCGGCGCCCTGGCCCTGCCCGGCCTGGTGCTGGCGCAGGACAAGTACCCCAGCAAACCCATCACCTGGATCTGTCCTTATGCGGCCGGCGGCAATGCCGACCAGCGCTCGCGCCAGGTCGCCAAGGCCATGAGCACGCTGCTGGGCCAGCCCATCATCATCGACAACAAGTCGGGTGCCGGCGGCAACATCGGCACCGAGGCCATCGCGCGGGCCAAGGCCGACGGCTACACGCTGGGCATGGGCAACTTCGCGCCGCTGTCCGTGAACCAGTCGCTGTTCAAGAAGCTCAGTTTCGACCCGTTCAACGACCTGGTGCCGATCTTCCTGATCGAGCGCGGCCCGCTGATGCTGACCGTGCGCGCCGACGCCCCCTACAAGAACGTGCAGGAGCTGGTGGCGGCAGCCAAGGCCGCGCCGGGCAAGCTGGCCTATGCCTCGGGTGGCATCGGCGGCACCCACCACCTGAGCGGCGCGCTGTTCCAGCACACCGCGGGCATCGACCTGATCCACGCGCCCTACAAGAGCGGTTCGGCCGCCGCCACCGACCTGCTCGGCGGCCAGGTCACGATGATGTTCGAGCAGATGTACGTGGCCATGCCCTCCATCAAGGCCGGCAAGACGCGTGCGCTGGCCATCACCAGCAAGACCCGGTCCGCGCTGATGCCGGAGGTGCCCACGATGGCCGAGTCCGGCTTCCCAGCCGTGGAGGTGATGAACTGGCAGGGCCTGGTCGGCCCCAAGGGCCTGCCGCCAGACCTCGTGAAGCAGCTCAACGCCATCGGCAACAAGGCCTTGCAGGACCCCATGCTGCGCGAGCAGATCACGAGCCAGGGCAACGAGGTGATGGGCGGCACGCCCGAGCAGTTCGCGGCGCTGATCCGCGCCGAGGCCCCGCGCTGGGCCAAGGTGGTCAAGGACGCGAAGATCGAACCCGAATGAGGTGCGGGCCGGCGGCCCTCAGCCGACCTTGCGCGCCTGCCCGTCCCAGAACGGCGCGCGCAGCGCCTTCTTGTCGATCTTGCCCAGCGCTGTGAGCGGCAGCGCGTCGACGAAGTCCACGCGCTTGGGCGCCTGCTGCGCGCCCTTGTGCTGCTTGACGAGTGCCATGAGCGCCTGCGCGTCCACCTGCATGCCTGGCCGGCACACGACCATGGCGGCCACGGCCTCGCCCCAGGTCGGGTCGGGCACGCCGATCACGGCCGCCATGGCCACGGCCGGGTGCGTGGTCAGCACGTCTTCCACCTCGCGCGGGTAGACGTTGAAGCCGCCCGAGACCACCATGTCCTTCTTGCGGTCGACGATGTAGAGGTAGCCCTCGTCGTCCTGGCGCGCGATGTCGCTGGTGTGCAGCCAGCCGCCGGCCAGGGCCTCGGCCGTGAGGTCGGGTCGGTTCCAGTACAGCGCCATGGCGCTGTCGGCGCGCACGCAGATCTCGCCGGGCTCGCCCGGTGCCACCTCCGCGCCGTCGTCGCCGAGCAGGCGCACGTCGCAGCCGGCCAGGGGCATGCCGCAGGAGGCGAAGCGCTCGGGCCGGCGCGGGTCGTGGTCGGCCTTGCGCAAGAGGCTGATCGGGTAGCACTCGGTCTGGCCGTACAGCTGCGAGAACACCGGGCCGATGCGCTCCATGCCCTCCAGCAGCCGCGTGGGCGACATGGGCGACGCGCCGTACAGCAGCAGTTCCAGCGCGCCGAGGTCGGTCGCATCCAGGCCCGGGTGGTCCAGCAGCTTGTAGACCATGGTGGGTACGAGCAGCGTCATGTTGATGCGCTCGGCCTGCAGCGTGGCCAGCAGCCGGTCCGGGTCGAAGCCGCGCTGCAGGTGCACGGTGCCGCCGCGCAGCAGCGTGGGCAGCACCTTGGTGCCGGCCACATGGCTGATCGGCGCGGCCGCCAGGTAGCGCGGCGTGGCCGGCAGTTCGAAGTCCGCGAGGATGGCTCGCGTGATCGCAGCCTGCTGGTGCTGGTGGCGCAGCGCGGCCTTGGAGCGGCCCGTGGTGCCGCCGGTGTAGCCCAGGCTGGCGACGGTCTGCGCCTGCGAGAGGCCGCGCGGGCTGTGTTCCCCGGCTGCGGCCATGGCGGCAAGCAGGTCGCGGCCGTAGCCGGCCGGGCCCAGCGTCCACACCTGGCGCAGCTGTGGCAACGCCGCGGCCAGCGCGCCGCCGCGCTCGGCATAGGTCTCGGTGTCCACCACCAGCAGCTGGGCCTGCGCGTCCTCGATCTGGAACTGCTGCTCGGGCAGGGCCGCCAGCGGGTGCAGCCAGGTCGTGCTGCCGCCCAGGGCCTGGACCGCGATCTCGGCGGCCCAGGCCTCGGCGCGGTTGGCGCTGAGCAGCGCCACGCGTGGGGCCGCGACGCCGCCGGCCGCCAGCACGGCCTGGATGCGGCCGATCAGCGCCAGCGTGCCGGTGTAGGTGAGGGCGCGCCCGTCCTCGGCGAAGGCGATGCGGTCCGGGTAACGCCGCAGCGCGCGCAGCGCCAGGGCGGGGGCGGTGGGGCCGTGCATGCGCTACCTCAGAACAGGCTGCCCACGGGCTCGTAGCGCGTGCCGTTGAAGCGGATCAGCTGCATCTTCTCGATCGGGAAGAAGTCGTTGGGGCCAGTCTTCACGTCGATGCCAGGGTAGAGCATGGGCAGCGTCATCGACAGATTCAAGGCCTGCTTCATGACGTTTTCGCGCGTGAGGTTGTCACCGGCCTGCTTGAGCGTCTGCACCAGGGTCTGCGCGGCCGAGTAGCCGATCAGGTTCAGCGAGTCGTAGGGGTCGCCCTGCGGGTAGTGCTGCTGCATGAAGGCCAGGTACTGCTTGACCTCTGGCGTGTCCTTCTGGCCCGGGTCGGACGGGTCGCGGAAGTAGGTGGCGCTGATCACGCCCTCGGCGTTCTGCAGGCCGGCGGGCTTGAGCACCGCGCCGACCGACTGCGCCACGCTGGCCACGTAGCGCTGGGCGTTCCAGCCCATCTCGGCCGTCTTGCGGATGGCCATGGCTGCGAACTTGGGCGTGGCCAGGATGATCAGCACGTCGGCACCGGCCGCGCGGGCCGAGACGATCTGGCTGTCCACCGTGGGATCGGTCACCTCGAAGGTCTGCGTCGAGACGATGTGGGCCTTGGCCTTGTCGCCCAGGCCGTCGAGCAGACCCTTCTGGAAGTCCTTGCCGAAGTCGTCGTTCTGCATCAGCACGGCGATCTTGGCGTTCGGGTTGCTGGCCAGCGCATGCTGGCCGAACACGCGGCCTTCGGTGTGGTAGGTCGGCTGCCAGCCCAGCGTCCATGGGGACTTGGTGATGTCGCCCCAGCGCGTGGCGCCCGAGCCCACGAACAGCTGCGGCACCTTCTTGGCGTTCATCAAGGGCCTGTTCGCACGACGGAAGGGGGCGCGCTGGCCCGAGTCCCGGATGGATGCGCGAAGCGAGGCGCGGCAGGTAGCCGTAGCTACCTGCAAGCCTCGCGACAAAGCAGACGCCGGGAATCGGGCCAGCCCTTCGGGAAGGATGTCTGCCGGGTGCATTGCGGCGTTGCGGCTCGTTCGCGTAGCGATGCTACGCAGCACTCGCCGCGCCTTGCACTGCATCCCGGCAGACATCCTTCGCGCCGCCTTCCGTCGTGCGAACAGGCCCTACCGCTGGATGGCCTGGTTGTGGGCCGTGCCCACGGGCAGGAACAGCGCCAGCACCTCCTCCTGCTCGACCAGCTTGCGCGCCTGCTCCACGGTCTTGGAGGGGGTGTAGGCGTCGTCCAGCGACAGGTACTCGATCTTGCGGCCGTTGATTCCGCCTTCGGCATTGACTTTGGCGAAGTAGGCACCCGCGGATTTGCCGATGGTGCCGTAGGCCGACACGGGGCCGGAGTAGGCGACCAGGTTGCCGATCCTGATGCTGGTGTCGCTGGCGCCGGGGTCGTACTTCTTCTGGGCCAGCACGGAGCCGGTGGCCAGCAGTCCGGCCAGGGCGATCAGGGTGGTTCTGCGGGAAGCGGAGGTGGTCATGGGCAATGCAAAGGCAACAGCAGGCCAGGCCCATGGCGCTTGGCCATGGGCTGGAAGGACGGGAACGGGAGAGGGTTTAGACGCGCTCGATGATGATGGCCGGCGCCATGCCACCGGCCGCACACATGGTGACCAGGCCGCGCTTGAGGTCGCGCCGCTCCAGCTCGTCGAGCACGGTGCCGATCAGCAGCGAGCCGGTGGCGCCGATCGGGTGGCCCAGCGCCATCGCGCCGCCGTTCACGTTGACCTTGGCGCGGTCGAGCTTCAGGTCGCGGATGAACTTTTCGGCCACGACGGCGAAGGCCTCGTTGATTTCCCAGAGGTCGATGTCGTCCACCGTGAGGCCGGCCTTGGCCAGCACCTTGCGCGCGGCCGGCACCGGGGCGTTGAGCATCAGCGTGGCGCTGTCGCCCACGTTGGCCATGGCGACGACGCGGGCGCGGGGCTTGAGGCCGCGCTTCTTGATGTAGGCACCCGAGGCCAGCAGCAGCGCGCCGGCGCCGTCCACCACGCCCGAGCTGTTGCCGGCGTGGTGCACGTAGTTGATCTTGAGGTCCGGGAAGACCTGGCGGATCAGGCCCGCGTAGGTGTTGCCCTGCTCGTCGATGGGGCGCTCGGCCATGACCTCGAAGGCGGGCTTGAGCGAGGCCAGGCCCTCCAGCGTGGTCTGCGGGCGCGGGAACTCCTCGCGGTCCAGCGCCAGGCTGCCGTCTTCGCGGTAGACCGGCACCAGGCTGCGTTGGAAGTGGCCGCCCTCGATGGCGGCGGCGGCGCGCTGCTGGCTGACGAGGGCCAGCTCGTCCAGCGCGCTGCGCGGGATGCCTTCCAGCGTGGCGATGGCGTCGGCGCAGACACCCTGGTGCGACTGCGGCACGTTGCGGCGCAGCCGCAGGTTGCCGGCGTCCATCATGTTGGGGTTGGCGGGGTCGGCCAGCGTGGCGGTGTAGCTCATCATCTCGCAGCCGCCGGCGATGACCAGGTCCTCGAAGCCCGCGGCCACGGTGGCGGCCGCCAGGTTGACCGAGGTGATGCCGGAGCCGCAGAAGCGGTCCAGCGTCACGCCGCTGGCCAGGTGGCTGTAGCCGGCGTCCAGCAGCGCCATGCGCGCCATGTCCATGCCCTGCTTGCCGCGCTGGGTGGAGGTGCCCCAGATCACATCGTCCACCTCGGCGGTGTCGAGCTGGTTGCGCTCGGCAATCGCCTTGAGCACGGTGGCGGCCAGGTGCTGGGGATGCTGGTCGGCAAGGGCGCCCTTGCCGACCTTGCCGATGCCGCGCGGCGTGCGGCAGGTGTCGATGATGTATGCGTCGGACATGGTGGTGGTCTGTGCGTTGCGAAGACCTTCAGACTAGCTGCGCGGCGCGCCGCCGTCATCGTCCGAAGCGACGAACTATCCGACGTCGATGGCTGGCGCCCCACGCGCCGAGGGCCGTGGAGCAGGCCATGCCAGTGCACCCGCGGGGCCGGCTCTGCCGGACCGCTGGGTGCGCCCCTGGAGGGGGATAGGACTTCTGCACGCAGTCAGAAGTCCAAACGGGGTGGTCAACCAGTTTGGGTGCGGCCCCGGGCCTGCACCTCTTCGCGCCGGGCGCGCAGCTGGGCGGTGTCCAGCGACTCGGCCCAGCGGCGCGATGCCGCCTTCTCCTCGACCAGGCCGTCGGCCAGGCTGCTGGCGTAGCCGCCGTCGATGAGCTGCTTGTAGATTTGCACCACCTCGGGCAGCGCACTGGCCATGTCGGCGGCCAGCGCGAAGGCCTGGGGCAGCAGGTCTTCGGGCGCGACCACGCGGTTGACCAGGCCCCAGCGCTCGGCCTGCTCGGCGCCGACGAAGTTGCCGCTGAACGACATCTCCTTGGCGCGGGAGATGCCGATCAGCCGCGGCAGCTTCTGCGACAGGCCCCAGCCCGGCACCACGCCCACGCGCGCATGGGTGTCGGCGAAGCGCGCCTGCGTCGAGGCGATCAGCACATCGCAGGCCAGCGCGAGCTCCAGCCCGCCCGTGACGGCCGCGCCGTTGATGGCGCCGATGATGGGCCGGCCGAAGCGCTGCAGCGCGAGCACGGGGTCGGCCTTGGCATTGCCCAGCGCGTTGCCGTCGATCTCGCGCAGGTCCAGCCCGGCGCAGAAGGCGCGGCCGGCGCCGGTCAGCACCAGCACGCGCACCGCGGGGTCGGCCGCCAGGCGGTCCACGGCGTCGGCGATGGCCTGGCGCAACGCCAGCGACAGCGCGTTCATGGCCTGCGGCCGGTTCAGCGTGAGGCAGGCGACGCCGGGCGAGGGCGTGGACAGCTGAAGCAGTTCGTCGCTCGTGCTCATTTCGCGCGCTCCAGTGCGGCCCGCACCAGGGGCAGGTGGTCGTTGCCAAAGAACATGTCGTCTCCCAGAAAGAGGGTGGGCGTGCCGAAGCCGCCGCGCGCGATGAGTTCCTCGGTGTTGGCGCGCAGCTGATCCTTGACGGGCTGCGCGCCGATGGCGGCCAGCAGCGCGTCGGCATCGACGCCGGCACGCTGGCAGACTTCGCGCACGACGGCGTCCTGCGCGATGTCCAGGTCGTCGCGCCAGTAGGCCTCGAAGCCCGCCTTGGCAAAGGCCGGCAGCTGGCCCGTGCCGTCCAGCACCAGGCAGCCGCGCATGAGCTTGACGCTGTTGACCGGGAACACCGTGGGCGGGAACTTGATCTGCACGCCGGTCCAGCGCGCCCAGTCCTGCAGGCTCTTGCCCAGGTAGGCCTGTTTGGCCGGCACCGGCGTGCGGCGCGATTCGTAGACGGTGGGGTTCACGGTGTTGAACACGCCGCCGACCATGAAGGGGCGCCAGCGGATCGTCGCGCCGAGTTCGGCCGCCATGGGCTGCACGTTGGTGAAGGCCAGGTAGGTCCAGGGGCTGGAGATGTCGAAGAAGAATTCGATGTCGGGCATGTCACTCCTTGGTGGCTACGGTGGTGGCGGCGTTCGTGCCGCGGAACAGGTGGCGGCGGGCGTCGTCGTCCATGGCCTTGCCGGGCCGGCCGAGTTCCTTGCCGACCGCGAGGCCGGCCTGGACCTGGGGCCGCGCGCGCACCTCGGCGTACCAGCGCTTCACGTGCGGGAAGTCGTCCAGCCGGATCTGCTGGGCCTTGTGCGTCATGGCCCACGGGAAGCTCGCGATGTCGGCGATGGAATAGTCGCCCGCAATGCAGGCGCCCGTGGCCGCGAGCTGGCGGTCCAGCACGCCGTAGAGCCGGCGCACCTCGGCGCCGTAGCGGTCGATGGCATACGGGATCTTCTCGGCCGCGTAGAGCAGGAAGTGGCCGTTCTGCCCGGCCATGGGCCCCAGGCCGCCGACCTGCCAGTAGACCCATTGCAGCACGCGGTAACGCTCGGCGGGCGCGCTCGGCAGCAGCCGGCCG
This sequence comes from Variovorax boronicumulans, assembly GCF_007677875.1. Classification (GTDB taxonomy): domain Bacteria; phylum Pseudomonadota; class Gammaproteobacteria; order Burkholderiales; family Burkholderiaceae_C; genus Pseudorhodoferax; species Pseudorhodoferax boronicumulans_A. Next base: position 333,186 of record NZ_VEDO01000001.1, read on the forward strand.
GCTTTTTCGGCCAGGTACTGCAGGATGGCCCCGCTCTCGAACAGCGCCAACGGGGGGCCACCGCCCAGGGGTTCGTGGTCGACGATGGCCGGAATCCGGTTGTTCGGGCTGATGGCCAGGAACTCTGGCGCGAACTGCGCACCCGCGCCGATGTGGACGGGCACGACGCGGTAGGGCAGGCCGCATTCCTCCAGCAGGATGCTGATCTTCCAGCCGTTGGGCGTCGGCCAGTAGTGCAGGTCGATCATGGCGCGCTCGTCTCCTTGGGCGCTGTTGTAAAGCCGATGGCCCGACACCGCTGTCCCGCAGGCGGCTCCGTTGCAGAAATCGTCGTTCTGGACGATGGGGCGGGCGGACCCGCGGCCTAGCATGTCGCGCCGGCCGGGGCTCCGGGCCCTGGCAGGCCACGACAACCACCAGGAGACAAGCGCATGAACAAAGACGGAGAACGCGCCGGTCTGCCACGCCGTGCGACGCTGGCCTTGGGGCTGGCCACCGCGCTGCCGGCACGCGCGCAGAAGGCCTACGGCCCCGGCGTCAGCGACACCGAGATCAAGATCGGCAACATCCTGCCGTACTCAGGGCCGGCATCGTCCTACGGCACCATGGGCAAGGCGCTGCAGGGCTACTTCAATAGGGTCAACGCGCAGGGCGGCGTCAACGGCCGCAAGCTCAAGCTACTGTCGCTGGACGACGGCTACAACCCGGCCAAGACGGTGGAGCAGGCGCGCAAGCTGGTCGAGCAGGAAGAGGTGCTGTTCATCGGCGCCGTGCTGGGCACGGCGACCAACCTGGCGATCCAGAAGTACATGAACGCCAGGAAGGTGCCCCAGCTGTTCGTGCAGAGCGGCGCGAGCCGCTGGAACGACCCCAAGGCCTTTCCGTGGACGATGGGCTTTCAGACCTCCTACCAGGTCGAGGCCGCCATCCACGCCCGCCACATCCTGCAGCACCAGCCGAACGCGCGCATTGGCGTTCTTTACCAGAACGACGACCTCGGCAAGGACTACCTCAAGGGCTTCGTCGAGGCGCTGGGGGACAGGGCCAAGGCCATGGTCGTGGCCCAGCTCAGCTACGAGTTCAGCGACCCCACCATCGACAGCCAGCTGGTGCAGCTGCGGGCCGCGGGCGCCGACACCTTCTTCAACGTCAGCACGCCCAAGTTCGCGGCCATGGCCATCCGCCGCAGCGCCGAGATGGGCTGGAAGCCCACGCACTACCTGGCCAGTGTGTCGGCGTCGCTGCAGTCGGTCATCAAGCCGGCCGGCATCGACAACGCGCAGGGCGTGATCACGGCCACCTTCATGCGCGACCCGTCGGAGACGGCCGAGCGCGACACGCCGGAGGTGCGCGAGTTCACGGCCTTCATGGCCCAGTACTACCCCGAGGGCAACCCCTACGAGACGCTGAACGCGCTGGCCTACAGCATGGGCCAGCTCATGGAGACGGTGCTGCAGCAGGCCGGCGAGCAGCTCACGCGCGAGAACGTGATGCGCCAGGCCGCCGCGCTGGACCTCACGCTGCCCATGGTGCGCGCCGGCATGCGCGTGAAGACCAGCCCCAGCGACTACGCCCCGCTCGAGCAGCTCCAGATGCTGCGCCTGAAGGGCGACACGTATGAGCGTTTCGGCCCCATCCTTCCGTCTTGAAATGAAACCACCCCCGTTTGGACTTCGAAGGGCGTGTAGAAGTCCCATCCCCCCTCGAGGGGGCGCACCCGGCGGCCGGGCGGAGCCCGTTCCGCGGCTGCGCTGGCATGGCCTGCTCCGCGGCCTTCCGAACCTCTGCTCGCGCGCCTGTTTCGTGCCATGCGGGTGCTGCGCCAGCGCAACGGACAACTGAGAGGAGATCCCCCATGCGCTTGCGCCAGACCCAATCGCTGCACCGTGCCGTGCAGCAGTTCCCCGACCGCGTGGCCACCGTCTACAACGGCCGCCGCCAGACCTTCCGCCAGTTGCACGAGCGCGTGGCCCGACTGGCTGGCGCACTGCAGGCCCTGGGCATGCAAGCGGGCGACCGCGTGGCCATGCTCGCGCTGAACTCCGACCGCACGCTGGAGTACTACCTGGCCGTCTGGTGGGCCGGCGGTGTGGTCAACCCGGTCAACACGCGCTGGAGCGCGGCCGAGATTGCGTTCTCGCTGCGGGACTGCGACACCGCGCTGCTGTTCGTGGACGACAGCTTCGTGCCCATGGTGGCGGAGCTGCAGGCCCAGGCGCCGTGCCTGAAGACGCTGCTCTATGTGGGCGACAAACCCGCGCCGACCGGCTTTGTCGAGACGGAGCAGCGCATTGCCGCGGCCATGCCCGTGGAGGACGCGCTGCGCAGCGGCGACGACCTGGCTGGCGTGTTCTACACCGGCGGCACCACGGGCCGGCCCAAGGGCGTGATGCTGAGCCAGGAGGCGTTGGCCGCCAACACCATGCTGTCGCTGGTGGCCTCGCCGCTGGACCGCGATGCGGTGCTGCTGCACAGCGCGCCGCTGTTCCACCTCGGCGGCCTGTCTGCGCTGATGCGCAGCCTGGTGGTGGGCACGACCAACGTCTTCCTGCCGGCCTTCACGCCGGGCGGTGTGCTCAAGGCCATCGCCGAGCACCGCATCACCAGCCTCATGCTGATCCCGGTCATGCTGCAGTTCCTGCTGGACGACCCGGCCGCGCGCGAGGCCGACCTGTCCAGCGTGCGCGTGATCGGCTATGGCGCCTCGCCGATCTCCGAGGCGCTGCTGGAGCGGGCCTTCGCGCGGCTCCCGCATGCCGACTTCGTGCAGGGCTACGGCATGACCGAACTGGCCGCCGGCGTGACCTACCTGACGGCGGAGTACCACTCTGCACAGGGCCGCAAGCTCGGCAAGCTGCCCTCGGCCGGCCGGGCGCTGAACGGCGTGGATGTGCGCATCGTCGACGTGGAAGGCCGCGAGGTGCCGCGCGGCCAGGTCGGCGAGATCGCGGTGCGCAGCCCGTGCGCGATGTCGGGCTACTGGAACCTGCCCGAGGCCACGGCCCAGGCGCTGCGCGATGGCTGGCTCTTCACGGGCGACGCCGCGCGCATGGACGAGGACGGCTTCGTCTTCATCGTCGACCGTTTCAAGGACATGGTGGTCACGGGCGGCGAGAACGTCTACTGCGGCGAAGTCGAGGCGGCGCTCACGCGGCACCCGGCCGTGGCCGCGGCCGCCGTGATCGGCGTGCCGCATGCGCAATGGGGCGAGGCCGTGCATGCGGTGCTGGTGCTGCGTCCAGGCGCCGAGGTCGCGGCCGAGGACATCCAGGCCCACTGCAAGACGCTGATCGCCGGCTACAAGTGCCCGCGCAGCGTGGAGTTCGTGGCGGCGCTGCCGATCAGCGGGGCGGGCAAGGTCATGAAGTACAAGCTGCGCGAACCATACTGGAAGGAGCACCGGCGCGCCGTGGCCTGATCGGGCACCGTCGTGTTCAAGCCTGCGCCTGCAGGGCCTCGATCCGGTTCCTGCCGTTGTTCTTGGCCGCGTAGAGCTGCCGGTCCACGGCTTCGATAAAGTCCGCGGGCTTCAGCGGCCCGCGCGGCGTGACGGTGCCGACGCCGATGCTGACCGTGACGCACTGGCCGTGCGGCGACTGCGCGTGGACGATGGCCTGCTTGCGGATCAGCCGCTGGCAGCGTTCGGCCACCTTCAGTGCCACCGTGCAGTCGGCCTGCGGCAGCAGGATGACGAACTCCTCGCCGCCGAACCGCGCGACGAGGTCACGCGGGCTGTCCACCGCCAGGCTCAGCGTGCGGGCGATGTCCACGATGCACCTGTCGCCCTGGATGTGGCCGTACAGGTCGTTGTACTGCTTGAAGAAATCGATGTCGATCAACAGCACGGACAGCGGCCGGCCCTGGCTGCGCGCGCTGTCCCATTCGCGTTCGAAGCTCGCATCGAACTGGCGCCGGTTGGCGATGTGGGTCAAACCGTCCTTGAACGACAGCGCTTCGAGCTCGCGCTGCAGCGCCAGCAGCTTTTCCTCGGTCTTCTTGCGCTCGGTGATGTCGAACATGAAGCCCACCAGGGCCTCGACCTCGCCACGGTCGTTGCGCACCACGTGGACGACGTCGCGGATCCACACGTAGCCGTTGTCCTTGGTGAGGGCGCGGTAGTCCGCCTCGTGGTCGACGCCGGACTGCGATTGCGACACGCAGAAGTTCACCACGTCGTCGCGGTCTTGCGGGTGCATGCGCATCGCCCAGTCCTCGACGCCGCCCCAGCTGTCCGCGCGCCAGCCGAGCAGCTCTTCGATCTGCGGTCCGATGTAGGTGAAGCGCTTGCTGGCCCAGTCGATCTTCCAGGGGATGGCCTTGGTCGATTCCAGCAGGGTGCGGTAGACCGCGCTGTCGCTGTTCAAGGCGTTGGGATCGGGCGTGCTCGGGCCTTCTGTGGTCACTGTGGGTGGCGTATTGGTGTGGTGGATGGGAAGCGCGCGGGCAGGCAGTCATGCCAGGCGCCATGGCGAGCCTTACCGGACGAAGGGATTGCGGACGGCTGTGGCCTTGTCCAGCACCAGCCCGTGGTGCATGTCTTCCGAATACAGGGTGACGCAACCGGCGTCCAATGCCGCCGCCGCGATGCACGCATCGTAGAACGCCAGTCCGTACTGCTGTGCCAGCCGCCGCGCGTTGTCGTGGATGGTCTGGGTCAGCGGGACCACGGTGCACAGGCTGCGCACCATGGCGAGGAAGTCCTGGATTTCTTCCCAGGGCATGCCGAGCTTGCGCCGGCAGACCAGGGTCACTTCGTTCAAGACCTGCACGCTGATGACGGGCCGCTGCCGCAGCAACGCCTCGGCAGCGTCGGCCTTGGCATCGTCGGCCGACAGCAGGTACAGCACCACGTTGCTGTCGAGGAAAGCGCCAGCTGCTGGCTCAGTCGCTGGCGCGGGCATTGGCCTCGTCCCGCGAGAACTTGAAATCGGCCGGCAAGCGCCCACGATAGCCGCGCAAGCGCGCCAGCAATTCCTGCTGGCCGGGCTTGCGCCGCAACGCGAAGCGCCGGGCATCGTCGACGACGATCTCGATGTCGTCGCCCTCGCGCAGGGCCAGGGCTTCGACGACGGCGGCGGGCAGGCGCACCGCCAGGCTGTTGCCCCAGCGGGCGACTTGCATGAGAGCACTCCTGTTGGATATACAGAAGAGTAATGTATATCCAGACGCACCCGCCGGCAAGACGCGCAGCGCGCCGGCTTAGAGCTTGCGCGAGATCAAATCCCGCTGCACCTCGCTGGTCCCCCCATAGATGCGGTTCACGCGCATATCGACGAAGGCGCGCGCCACCGGGTACTCCAGCATGTAGCCGTAGCCGCCGTGCAGCTGCACCATGGTGTCGAGCGCGCTGCCCAGTGTCTCTGTGGAGAACAGCTTGGCGATGGCGGCTTCCTCCAGCGTGAGCTTGCGGCGCATGTGCTCGCCCAGGTAGTGGTCGACCATGGTGCGCACGGCAATCGACTGGGCCTTGATGTCCGCGAGCTTGAAGCGCGTGTTCTGGAAATCCCAGACGCTGTGGCCGAAAGCCTGGCGGTCCTTGACGTAGGCCAGGGTGTGGGCCAGGCAGGCCTCCAGCGCGCGCGCGGCGCCCAGCGCGATCAGGAAGCGCTCCTGCGGCAGCTCGTGCATGAGCGCGTACATGCCCTTGCCTTCCTCGCCGAGCAGGTTGCTGGCGGGCACGCGCACGTCGTCGAAGAACAGCTCGGCCGTGTCCGCCGCATGCTGGCCCACCTTGTCGAGCTTGCGGCCGCGGCGGAACCCGGGCCGGTCGGTCTCCACGAGGATCAGGCTCATGGCCTTGGAGCCGGTGGCCTGCGGATCGGTCTTGGCCACGACCACCACGAGGTCGGACAGCAGGCCGTTGCTGATGAAGGTCTTGGCGCCGTTGATGACGTACTCGTCGCCCTCGCGCCGCGCTGTGGTGCGGATGCCTTTCAAGTCGCTGCCAGTGCCGGGCTCGGTCATTGCGATCGCGGTGATGACCTCGCCGGCCGCGCAGCGCGGCAGCCACTTGTCCTTCTGCGCCGGCGTGCCCAGGCGGTGCAGGTAGGGAACGATGATGTCGGAGTGCAGGCCGAAGTTGATGCCCGTCAAGCCACGCGCGGCCATCTCCTCGGCCAGGATGGCCGCGTGGCCGAAGTCGCCGCCGCCACCGCCGTACTCGGTCGGCAGCATGGTGCAGAGCAGACCCTCGCGGCCGGCCTTGGTCCAGACGCCGCGGTCGATGGCACCGGCGGCGTTCCAGGCGGCCATGTGGGGCACGCATTCGCGGTCCAGGAAGCGCTGGACCGTGGTGCGGAACTGTTCGTGGTCTTCGCGGTAGACCGTGCGTTGGATGTCCATGGGTGTCTCAGTTCGGTTTCAACATCACGCGGCCGACGACCTTGCCGGCCTCCAGATCCTGCAAGGCCGCCTCCGCCTGGTCGAGCGGCCGCGCGTCGATGGGCAGCGGCACCAGCTTGCCGGCCTTGGCCAGCTCGATGAGGGAGCGCAGCTGGCCCAGGTTGCCCACGTAGGAGCCCTCGTAGCTCACGGCGCGCATGGGCATGGAGGGCGTGGAGATCTCCACCTTGCCGCCGAACAGGCCGACCTGCACGAACTGGCCGCCCTTGGTCAGCATGGCGATGCCGGTGCCGACGGTCTGCTCGGTGCCCACGCAGTCCAGCGCGGCCCAGACGGCGCCGCCGGCGGCCGCCTTCGCCTGTTCGGCCGCATCGGGCGCGGCACTGTCGATGGCGTGCGCGGCGCCGGCCTTCAGCGCCGCGGCGCGCTTGGCGGCATCGGGCTCGATGACGATGGCGCCCGGGTTGCCCAGGGCCTTGAGCAGGCCCACGGCCATCAGGCCCAGGCCGCCGGCGCCGAACACCACCACATGCTCGTCCTTGAGCACGGCCGGATCGATCTTGCCGATGGCGCTGTACATGGTCAGGCCCGAGCAGGCACAGGGCGCGGCCTGTTCTGGCGCCATGTCGCCGATGTCGACCAGGTAGCGCGCGTGCGGCACGAGGATGTGGTCGGCGTAGCCGCCCGGCGCGAACACGCCCAGCGAGCGGCCCTTCAGGCACAGGTTCTCCTGCCCGCGCGCGCAGACCTTGCACTGCCCGCAACCCAGCCAGGGATAGACCACGACGCGCTGGCCGATCTTGGCATCCTGCGCATCGGGGCCGGCCGCGACGATCTCGCCGGCCGTCTCGTGGCCCATGGTCAGCGGCAGCACGGCGCCACGGTCGCCCATGTTCAGGCGCTTGCCGTTGCCCATGTCGTAGAAGCCGTGGCGGATGTGGATGTCGCTGTGGCACACACCCGCGGCCAGCACGCGCACCAGCACCTGGCTGCCCGTGGGTGTGGGCGTGGGCTGCTCGTTGCGTGCGAGCGGGGCGCCGAACGCAGTCAGGTCGTAGCTGATCATCTCAAGTTCCTTTCGCCAGACGGCATTCGCTTTGGGACAGGGGCCGGAACGCGGTGGCACCCGGCGTGGTGCCGACCACCTTGTAGAGGTCCCAGTCGCCCTTGGACTCGGCCGGCGTCTTGACCTGGTACAGGTGCATGTCGCGCACGACACGGCCGTCCACGCGCAGTTGCCCGTTCACGGTCATGAAGTCGTTGATGGGCGTGGCGCGCATCTGCGCCATGACCTTGTCTGAATCGCGTGTGCCCACCGCCTTCACGGCGTTCAGGTAGTGCGTCACGGCGCCGTAGGTGCCGGCCTGGGTCATGGTGGGCATCACGCCGTTGCGCTTGAAAAAGCGCTGCGACCAGGCGCGCGTCTTGTCGTCCTGGTCCCAGTAGAAGGCCTCGGTCAGCAGCAGGCCCTGGGCCTGGCGCAGGCCGATGGCCTTCACGTCGGTCAGGAAGGCCAGCAGTGCGGCGATCTTCTGGCCGCCCTGCACGATGCCGAACTGGCTCGCGGCCTTGATCGAATTGATGGTGTCGCCACCGCCGTTGGCCAGGCCGATGATCTTGGCCTTGGAGCTCTGCGCCTGCAGCAGAAAGGAGGCGAAGTCGGATGCGCCCAGCGGGTGCTTGGCGCTGCCCAGCACCTTGCCGCCCATCTCGTTGATCACGTCGGTGGTGTCCTTCTCCATGGCCTGGCCGAAGGCATAGTCGGCCGACAGGAAGAACCAGCTGTCGCCCCCGGCCTTCACGGCCGCCGCGCCCGTGCTGCGCGCCAGCGCATAGGTGTCGTAGGTCCAGTGCACGGTGTAGGGCGTGCAGCTCTTGCCGGTCAGCTCCGAGGTGGCGGCGCTGGTCACGATGACGATCTTTTTCTTCTCCTCGCCGAGCTTGCTGACGGCCAGCGCCAGGCCCGAGGAGGGCAGGTCGGTGACCATGTCCACGCCCTGGGTGTCGAACCATTCGCGCGCCTTGGAAGCCGCCACGTCGGCCTTGTTCTGCGTGTCGGCGAAGACCATTTCGATCGGCGCACCCAGCACGTTGCCGCCGAAGTCCTCGATGGCCATGCGGGTGGCATCGACCAGCCCCTTGCCGCCGATGGAAGCGTAGATGGAGGTCAGGTCGGTCAGCACGCCGATCTTGACGGGCTGCGGCTTGGCCTGGGCGGCGGCGCCGCCGGCCCACAAGGCCATGGCGCCGCACAGCGCCACGGTCAGCATGGTGTTGCTGTTCTGCATTCTTGTCTCCCCGATGTTGGTGGAAGGCCGCATCGTGCCCCGGCGCAGCGGGCCGGGCATCGTCCGATCCGACGAGCGCGGTACCTGCGCGACACCGGGTTTCCCCTGATCGGCCCTGGTCGTTCCGGCCAGTGGCTTTGGTCGAATCGGCCATCGCCGCTGCGTTTCGGCAGCGCCATAGTGCGGGCCACCGCCGGCGCAGACCGGCCTACCCGGAGACACGCCCATGGCCTTCACCCGCCGCACCGCCCTGCTGGTCGCCGCCAGCGCCCCCTGGCTTCCGCTACCCGCCTTCGCCAAGAAGTACGACACGGGCGCCAGCGACACCGAGATCCGCATCGGCAACACCGTGCCCTACAGCGGGCCGGCGTCGGCCTTTGGCGTGTTCGGCAAGACCGCGAACGCCTACTTCCGCAAGGTCAACGAGGAGCAGGGCGGGGTCAACGGCCGCAAGCTCAACTTCCTGAGCCTGGACGACGCCTACTCGCCGCCCAAGACCGTGGAGGCCACGCGCAAGCTCGTGGAGTCCGAGGGCGTGCTGCTGATGTTCAACCAGCTCGGCACGGCGCCCAACGCGGCGATTCAAAAGTACCTGAACGCCAAGAAGGTGCCGCACCTGTTCCTGTCCACCGGGGCCAGCCGCTTCATCGACCCCAAGGGCGCGCCCTGGAGCATGGCCTTCCTGGCCGGTTACGAGATCGAGGGCGCGGTCTATGCCGCCCACATCGTCAAGACCAACCCGAACGCAAAGATCGCCGTGCTGTCGCAGGCCGACGACTACGGCCGCGACTTCCTGCGCGGCTTCAAGGCCGGTCTCGGCAACAAGGTGGGGAACATCGTGGCCGAGGCCACCTACGAGCCGACCGACCCCACGGTGGATTCGCAGATCGTGGGTTTCAAGGCCTCGGGCGCCGACGTGTTCATGAACATCAGCCTGCCCAAGCAGGCGCTGCAGGCGATCCGCAAGTCGGCCGAGTTGGGCTGGAAGCCGGCCTACTACCTGATCGGCTCGGCCTCGGGCGTCAACACCACCATGGTGCCGGCCGGCCGCGAACGCGCCACGGGCATCTACTCGGCCACCTACTGGAAGGACCCGAGCGACCCGGGCTGGAAGGACGACCCCGGCGTGAAGGAGTACCACGCCTTCATGAAGCAGTACTACCCGGAGGGCGACCCGACGGACCGCGTCTGCTACAACGGCTACAGCGCCTCGCAGCTCATGGTGCACGTGCTCAAGCAGTGCGGCGACGAGCTCACGCGCGAGAACGTCATGAAGCAGGCCACCAGCCTCAAGAACGTGGAGCTGCCGCTGCTGATCCCGGGCATCCGCGTGAACACCAGCGCCGACGACTACCGCGTGATCCGCGCCATGCAGCTCACACGCTTCGACGGCGACAAGTTCGTCAACGTGGGCGACGTGATCGGCTTCTGATGGGTGATCCGAAACCGCCCATCGACTTCTGGTTCGACTTCCTCTCGCCCTACGGCTACTTCGCGTCCACGCGCATCGATGCGCTCGCGGCCCAGCACGGCCGCAGCGTGCGCTGGCGCGCGTTCTACATGCGAGGGATCATGCAGGACAAGCTGGGCCAGACCCGGCCGTTCCTGGAGGTGCCGCTCAAGGGCGACTACTACAAGCGCGACGTGCCGCGCATGGCGCGCTGGTTCGGCCTGCCGTTCAAGTCCGGTGGGCTCGGCAACTTCATCAGCGCCAACGCCTGCCGCGCGTTCTGGGCCATCGATGACCTCGACCCGCTGCTGGCCAAGCGCTTTGCGCGCGAGATCTTCGAATGGCACCACGTGCGCGCCACGCCGCCCAACACCCCCGAGCAGGTCGCGCAGGCCGCCGCCAACGTGGGCCTGGACGCTGGGCGGCTGGACATCGCCGCCGCCGTGCAGCAGCCCACCGCGAAGGACAGGCTGCGGCGCGAGACCGAGGCGGCGGTCGAGGCCGGCGTGTGGGGCACCCCGACCTTCGTGGTCGACGGCGAGATGTTCTGGGGCGCCGACCGGCTGCACCTGGTCGACGACTGGCTGCGACGCGGCGGCTGGTGAAGCCGCCGCGTCGCAGGGCTCACTGCACCTGCACCTCGATGCGGCGCGGTTGTGCGTGCGCCGCCTTGGGAATGCGCAGCTTCAGCACGCCATGGGCCAGCTCGGCCGACACCTTCTCCGAGTCCAACTCCTTGCTGAGCGTGAACGCGCGGCGAAAGCGCGCCAGGCCCACTTCGGTGTGGCTGGAGACCAGGTCCTGCGGAACGTCCAGGCTGGCTTCGGCCTCGATGGTCAGCGTGTCGGCCTCGACCTGCAGCTGCAGCTTGTCCCGGGTGACGCCGGGCAGGTCGGCATACAGCGTGATGCCGTTCGCGTCCTCGATCACGTCCACCGGGGGCGTGAGTGCGTCCGCGGCGTAGCGCGCACCGGCGTCGCGGGCCGCGCCGGCCTTCTGTACCTCGTGTTGCTTGTCCATGGTGTTGCTCCTTGCAGGCTGCGGGTTCATTGCACGGTGATGCGGCGCGGCTGGGCCGAGGCTTTGCGGCGCACGGTGATGTGCAGCACGCCGTCGCGCAGGCGCGCCTCCACGCCTTCGGGATCGGCGTCGTCGGGCATGCTCAATGCGCGCCGGAACCGGCCTGCGAAGCGTTCGTTGATGTGCACGGCCGCCTTGCTGTCGGCCTGGGGCAGGCTGCTCTTGCGCTCGCCGGCGATGCTGAGCAGGCCCCGTTCGAGGTGGACCTCGAGCGATGCCGGGTCCAGCCCCGGCGCAAACGCGTAGATCTCGATGGAACGGGGCGTGCCGCCGACGTTCAGGGCTGGGTAGCCGTTGCGGGCCAGGCCGCGGATGCTGGGGGACAGATCGAAGGCCTGCTGCATCTCGCGCTGCAGGCGATCCATCTCGGCGACCATGTCGCGGGGAAAGAGTGATCGGTACATGCGAAACCTCCATGGGATGAAACGGATGGAGCGCTGCAGGCGTCCTGCAGCGCCTCCGGTGACGATGTAGGGATCGCCGCGCGGCGTTTCAAGAGGGGTTGCGCTGGCGCTTTGTGCCAACATGCTTGGACGAATCCGCCATGGCCGCGCGCGGCCGTCGCGGCGATAGTCCGGCTTGGCCAGCGCACCCCGCCGGCCCTGATTCCAAAAAGGAGACGACGACATGGCAGGACCCCTGGAGGGCATCCGCGTGCTGGACCTGTCGGCCGTGCTGTCGGGCCCCATTGCGGCCGGCATGCTGGCCGACCAGGGTGCTGACGTGGTCAAGGTCGAATCGCCAGACGGCGACACCTCGCGCCGCATCGGCCCGCGCAAGGCCGACATCTCGGCCATGTTCCTGGCAGCCAACCGTGGCAAACGCTCGCTGGTGCTGGACCTGAAGCAGGCCGCCGCCCAGCAGATCGTGCGCGAGCTCGCGCAGCGCGCCGACGTGCTGATCGAGAACTTCCGCCCGGGCGCCATGGACCGCCTGGGCCTGGGCCACGCGGCACTGCTGGCGCTGAATCCGCGTCTCGTCTACCTGTCGATCAGCGGCTTCGGCCAGACCGGCCCGAACGCGGGCGAGCGCGCGTACGACGCCGTGATCCAGGCCGTTTCGGGCATCAGCGCCTCGCACCGCAACCAGATCAGCGGCGAGCCGCAGGTGCTGGCCGCCGCGCTGTGCGACAAGCTCACCGCGCTGACGGCCGCCCAGGCCATCTGTGCGGCGCTGCTGGCCCGCACGCGCACCGGCAAGGGGCAGTGGGTGGAACTCGCCATGCTGGACGCTGCCGTCTCCTTCCAGTGGCCCGACGCCATGTACAACCACGTCTGGCTCGACGATGCGCCGCCGGCCTCGCCCGAGTTCGGCGTGAGCCAGAAGCCCTGGAAGACCTCGGACGGCTACGCCGTGGCGTCGGGACCGCAGCCGGTCGAGTTCGCCGGCCTGTGCGCGGGCTTCGGCCGGCCCGAGCTGGCCAAGGACCCGCGCTTCGCGAACGTGGACGGGCGCTTCCGCCACGCGGCCGCGCTGCGCGAGGAACTCGATCCGCAGGCGGCCGCCATCGACACCGCCACCATGCTCGAACGCATGCGCGCGCACAACTGCCCCGTGGGCCGCGTGAACGAGCGCCACGAGGTGCTGACCGACCCGCAGGTGCTGCACAACGGAACCCTGGTCGAGGTCGACCATGGGACCTTGGGCCGCGTGCGGCTGCCGCGCTCGCCCGCGCGGTTCAACGGCACGCCCGCAGCAGGCCCCGGGCCGGCCCCGCACCTGGGCCAGCACGCGGCCGACGTGCTGGCCGAGCTGGGGCATGACGCAGCGCAGCAAAATGCCTGGCGTGCGGCCGGCGTGCTCGGCCCTGCGCCCCAGTTTCCAAAATCGTCCGTTCCGACGACGCCCGGCTGAGGCACCGCCGCGAACATCCCGCCCAGCCACCTGATCGCTAAGGAGACATTCCCATGGCAGAAGCATTCATCGTCGCCGCCGCCCGCACGGCAGGCGGCCGCCGCAACGGCCGCCTGGCCGGCTGGCACCCCGCCGACCTGGCCGCCCAGGTGCTGGACGCACTGGTGGCCCGCACCGGCGCCGACCCGGCCCTGGTGGAAGACGTGATTCTGGGTTGCGTGGGCCAGGGCGGCGAGCAGGCCGTCAACATCGCGCGCAACGCCGTGCTGGCCTCCAGCCTGCCCGAGTCCGTGCCCGGCACCTCGATCGATCGCCAGTGCGGCTCCTCGCAACAGGCGCTGCACTTCGCGGCCCAGGCCGTGATGGCGGGCAGCATGGACATCGTGATTGCGGCGGGTGTGGAGAGCATGACGCGCGTGCCCATGGGCTCGCCCAGCATCCTGGCCGCCAAGGCCGGCATGGGCACCTACATGAGCCCCGGCATCCAGAAGCGCTACCCCGGCGTGCAGTTCAGCCAGTTCACGGGCGCCGAGCAGATCGCCGTGAACTACAAGCTGTCCAAGGACCAGCTCGACGCGTTCGCGCTGCTGAGCCACCAGCGCGCCGCGGCCGCCACCCAGGCCGGCCACTTCAGGGACGAGATCGTGCCCGTGGCCGTGCGCATGGCCGATGGCACCGAGCCCGGCGAGCAGCACCTGGCTGACGAAGGCATCCGTGCCGAGGCCACGTTGGAAAGCATCGCCGCCGTCAAGCTGATCGCCGAAGGCGGCCGCTGCACGGCGGCCACGGCCAGCCAGATCTGCGACGGTGCCAGCGGCGTGATGGTCGTCAACGAGCGCGGTGTGAAGGCCCTGGGCGTCAAGCCCCTGGCCCGCATCCACCACATGAGCGTGCTGGGCCATGACCCGGTCATCATGCTGGAGGCGCCGATCCCGGCGACGCAGCGTGCGCTCCAAAAGGCCGGCATGTCGATCAACGACATCGACCTGTTCGAAGTCAACGAAGCCTTCGCGCCGATCCCGCTGGCCTGGCTGCAGGCCACCGGCGCCGACCCGGCCCGCCTGAACGTGCATGGTGGCGCCATCGCGTTGGGCCACCCGCTGGGCGCTTCGGGCACGAAGCTCATGACCACGCTGGTGCACGCGCTGGGCACACACGGCAAGCGCTATGGCCTGCAGACCATGTGCGAAGGCGGCGGCATGGCCAACGTGACCATCATCGAACGGCTCTGACCGCGCCCGCCGGCGGGTGCGCAGCAACGCCCGCCGTTTTCGAACCACAAGAACGAAGGACCGACGCATGGCACAAGACCATCGTGGAGACAAACCCCTGCTGCACATCGAGGGCGTGACAGTGCGCTTCGGCGGCATCGTGGCGCTGGACGGCGTCTCGTTCGATGTCGCCCGCGGCCAGATCTGCGGGCTGATCGGCCCCAACGGTGCCGGCAAGAGCACGCTGTTCAACTGCCTTTCGCGGCTGTACACCTTCAGCAGCGGCCGCATCGAGTTCGAGGGCCAGCCCCTGGCCAGCCTGCCGCGCCACAAGATGGCCGGCCTGGGCATCGGCCGCACCTTCCAGAACCTGGCGCTGTTCCGCACCATGACCGTGCTGGAGAACGTGCTGATCGGCTGCCACAGCAAGCACCACGCGGGCTTTCTGCGCAACGCCTTCCGGCTGCCCGGCGTGGCCCGCATCGAGGCCGACGCGCTGGCGCGGGCGCGCGAACTCATCGATTTCCTGGAGTTGGGGCCGGTCGCTGAGCGCACCGTGGCCGACCTGCCGTTCGGCACGCAAAAGCGCGTGGAACTGGCACGCGCGCTGGCCTCGGAGCCCCAGCTGCTGCTGCTCGACGAGCCGGCCTGCGGCCTGAACCACGAGGAACTGGAAAGCCTGGGCGAACTGATCCTGGACATCCGCAACCGGCGCCGCGTCACCGTGCTGCTCGTGGAGCACCACATGAGCCTGGTGATGGGCGTCTCGGACAAGGTGGTCGCACTGAACTTTGGCAAGAAGATCGCCGAAGGAACGCCAGCGCAGGTGCGCGCGCATCCCGAAGTGATCCGGGCGTACCTGGGCGAAGAGGAAACGGAAGCGGCATGACGAAACTCCTGGAAGTCCGCGGCCTGCACGCCGCCTACGGCCCCACGCGCGTGCTGCAAGGCATCGACCTCGACGTCGCGCAGGGCGAAGTCGTGGCGCTGCTGGGCGCCAATGGTGCCGGCAAGACCACCACGCTGCGCGCGCTGTGCCAGATGATGGTCAGCACCCAGGGCAGCATCACCCTGGCCGGCCAGCGCATCGACGGTCGCGCCACCGAACAGATCGCCAAGGCCGGCGTGGGCCATGTGCCCGATGGCCGCGGCACCTTCCTGGGCCTCACGACCGAGGAGAACCTGCGTCTGGGCGCCTACGCCAGGGCAAGCCGGGCCGGCGCCGAGGCCGACATGGAACGCATCTTCGGCTACTTCCCGCGCCTGAAGGAGCGCCGCGCCCAGCAGGCCGGCACGCTGTCGGGCGGCGAGCAGCAGATGCTGGCCATCGGCCGCGCGCTGATGGGCAAGCCACGCCTGCTGCTGCTGGACGAGCCGTCCTTCGGCCTGGCGCCGCTGATCGTGAAGGACATCTTCGCCATCATGCGCCGCATCAACCAGGAGGAGGGCGTGTCCATCCTGCTGGTCGAGCAGAACGCCAAGCTGGCACTGGAACTGGCCAGCACCGCCTACCTCATCGAGACCGGCCGCATCGTGCTGTCGGGCCCCTCGGCCGAGATCCGCAGCAACGACGCGGTGCGCCGCGCCTACCTGGGAGAGTGAGAGACATGGACGCGTTCATCCACCAATTGCTGGCGGGCCTGGCCACCGGCGGCATCTACGCCAGCGTGGCGCTGGCCCTGGTCATGATCTACCAGGCCACGCACCACATCAATTTCGCCCAGGGCGAAATGGCGATGTTCTCCACCTTCATCGCCTGGAGCCTCATGCAGGCCGGCCTGCCGTACTGGGCCGCCTTCGTGGCGACGGTGGTGCTGTCCTTCATCCTCGCCGCCGTGGTCGAGTTCACCGTGATCCGTCCCATGCACGACAAGCCCGTGCTCGCGGTCGTCGTGGTGTTCATCGGCCTGCTGGTGATCTTCCACAGCCTGGCGGGCTGGCTGTTCGGCTACACCATCAAGCAGTTCCCGAGCCCATTTCCGTCCGACGCCTGGTTCGCCAGCTCGCTGATGTCGGCGCACGAGGTCGGTGCGATCTTCGTCACGCTGTGCGTGGTGGCGCTGCTGTTCAGCTTCTTCCGCTTCACGCCGCTGGGCTTGGCGATGCGCGCCGCGGCGCAGAACGCGGCCTCCTCGCGCCTGGTCGGCATCAACGTGGGCCGCATGCTGATGCTGGGCTGGGGCCTGGCGGGGGCCATTGGGGCCGTGGCCGGCATGATGGTCGCGCCCGTGGTCTTCCTCGACCCGCACATGATGAGCGGCGTGCTGCTCTACGCTTTCGCGGGCGCGCTGATCGGCGGCATCGACAACCCGGTGGGCGCCGTGCTGGGCGGCTTCATCGTCGGCGTGCTCGAGAACCTGATCGGTACCTACGTCGTGGGCACCGAACTCAAGCTGTCGGTCGCGCTCGTGCTGATCGTCGGCGTGCTGATCGTCAAACCCTCCGGCCTCATGGGCCGCACCATCGTCACGCGGGTCTGAACGCCATGAACACGCAAGTCTCTTCCGCTCTGCCGATCGCGCCGGTTGCTGCGCCGGCGGCCACGACCCAGGCACCCGCCTCGCGCAAGACCCTGGTCTGGGTCAGCCTGCTGGTGCTCGTCGCCATCGCGCTGACCTTCGTGCTCAAGGGCTACCAGCTGTTCCAGGCCACCATGGTGCTGTCGTACGCGATCGCGCTGCTGGGCCTGAACATCCTGACCGGCTACAACGGCCAGATCTCGCTGGGCCACGGCGCCTTCTACGCCATCGGCGCCTACACCACGGGCATCCTGATGGAGCACGCGAGCATGCCGTACTTCCTCACGGTGCCCTCGGCGGCCGTGGTCTGTCTGGTCGTGGGCTACCTGTTCGGCCGGCCGGCCCTGAAGCTCGAAGGCCTGTACCTGGCGTTGGCCACTTTCGCGCTGGGCGTGGCCATGCCGCAGCTGCTCAAGTACAAGCACCTGGAGCAGTGGACGGGCGGCGTACAGGGCATCGTGCTCATGAAGCCGGGCGCGCCCTTCGGCCTGCCGCTCACCGAAGACCAGTGGGTCTACCTGTTCTCGCTGATCGTCACGGTGGTCATGTTCGTGATTGCCTACAACCTGCTGGAAAGCGGCAGCGGCCGGGCCATGCGCGCGATCCGCGACCATGCCATGGCGGCCGAGGCCATGGGCGTGGACAACAGCCACTACAAGGCCATGACCTTCGGCGTGTCGGCCGCGTTCACGGGCGTGGGCGGCGCGCTGTCGGCGATTGCGGTGCAGTTCGTCGCGCCGGACTCGTTCACGCTGTTCCTGTCGATCTCGCTGCTCGTTGGCATCGTGGTCGGCGGCGTGGGCACGCTGTACGGCGCGATCTTCGGCGCGATCTTCATCATGTTCGTGCCGACCTTCGCCGAGAAGGTCTCCAAGGCCGCGCCCTGGGCGGTCTACGGCGTGGTGCTGATCATCTTCATGTTCGTGATGCCGGGTGGCGTGGTCGGGCTGCTGCGCAAGATCCAGGCGCGCTTCGGCCGTGCAGGATGAGCGGCAACAGCTGCTGGACGCCTTGCAGGCACTGGCCCCGCGGCTGGTGCCAGGAGGCGGCCCGGTAGCGGATCTGCGCCGCCTGTCGGGCGGTGCGAGCCAGCAGATCTGGGCCTTCACGGTCGCCGGCCAGGCGCTGATCCTGCGCCGTGCGGCCACCGCAGAGAAGCGACGCAACCATGGGGCTGCGGGGCTGGCCAACGAAGCGGCCCTGATCACGGCCGCGCGCGCAGCCGGCGTGCCGGCCCCCACCGTGCGCCACGTGCTGCGGCCCGAGGAGGGGGCGGGCCGGGGCTTCGTGATGGACCGGCTGGAGGGCGAGACGCTGGGCCGGCGCATCGTGCGCGATCCGGCGCTCGCCCAAGCCCGCGGCGTGCTGGCGCGGCAGTGCGGGGCCGCCATGGCGCGGATCCACGGACTGGACACGCAGGAACTGCCCGCGCTGCGCACGGCCTGCGCGCAGGCGGAGCTGGCCTTCCAGGCCGAACTGCACAAAAGCCATGGGACGGTGCGGCCTGTGTTCGCGCTCGCGCTGCAGTGGCTGGCGCGCCATGCGCCATCCGATGTGGCGCAGCCGGTTCTCGTGCACGGCGACTTCCGCAACGGCAACCTGATGGTCGGCTCGGACGGTCTGCGCGGCGTGCTCGATTGGGAACTGGCGCATCTCGGCGACCCGATGGAAGACCTGGGCTGGATCTGTGTGCGCTCCTGGCGCTTCGGCGGCGGCAAGGCGCTGCCTGTGGGCGGCTTCGGCACGCGCGAAGCCTTGTGTGCGGGCTACGTGGAGGCCGGCGGCCGGCTCGACGCGGCGCGGCTGCGCTGGTGGGAGATGCTGGGAACGCTCAAATGGGGCATCGTCTGCGAATCCATGGTGCAGTCCTGGATCGACGGCTCCGAACCTGAACTGGAGAAGGCCGCGATCGGCCGGCGTGCGTCCGAAGCCGAATCGGACCTGCTGGCCCTGCTGGCCGAGGAGACCCGCTGATGCAGGACCGACCGCACGCGCCCGAGCTGCTGCAGGCCGTGGCGCAGTTCCTGCGCGAACGCGTGCTGCCCGCCACCGACGGCGCGCTGGCCTACCAGGTGCGCGTGGCCGCCAATGCGCTGGCCATCGCGCAGCGCGAGGTGGAGCAGGGCGCCGCAGCCCAGGTGCGCGAGCTGGAAGGGTTGCGCGCGCTGCTGGGCGCCGGTGCGCCGATGGCGCTGGAGGCTGCCAACCGCCTGCTGTGCGAACGCATCGCTGCCGGCGCCATGGACCTCGCCACGCCAGGCCTGCTGGCCCATCTGCAGGCCACGACGGCCGACAAGCTCGCCATCGACCAACCAGGGTATTCGGACGAACCATGAACTTCGATCTTCCCGCTGACCTCGTGGCCTACCTGGCCGAACTCGACGCCTTCATCGAACGCGAGATCGTCCCCTTGCAGCAGCAGGACGACAACCAGCGCTTCTTCGACCACCGGCGCGAATGGGCGCGCACCGACTTCGAGAACGGCGGCCTGCCGCGCCACGAATGGGAGGCGCTGCTGGGCGAGGTGCGCCGCCGCGCCGACCGCGCCGGCCACCTGCGTTTCGCCTTGCCCAAGGAGTTCGGCGGCCAGGACGGCAGCAACCTCTGGATGGCGGTGATCCGCGACCACTTCGCATCCAAGGGCCTGGGCCTGCACAACGACCTGCAGAACGAGCACTCCATCGTCGCCAACAACCCCTTCGTGCTGATCCTGCGCGACTTCGGCACAGAAGCCCAGCAGCAGGAATTCACGCAGGGCATGCTGGACGAGCGCTTCAAGATCGCCTTCGGCCTCACGGAGCCGAACCACGGCTCGGATGCCACCCACATGGAAACCCGCGCTGTGCGCGAGACGCGCGGCGGCCGCGCAGGCTTTCGCATCGACGGCGAGAAGATGTGGACCACGGGCATGCATGTCGCCACGCACTGCCTGGTGTTCGCGCGCACCAGCGGCGTGGACGGCGCGGCCAAGGGCATCAGCGCGCTGCTCGTGCCATCGAAGACCGAGGGCGTGAAGATCGAGGAATACCTCTGGACCTTCAACATGCCGACCGACCACCCGCGCGTGAGCTTCACGAACGTCTGGGTGCCGGAGGATGCGCTGCTGGGCCCGCTGGACGGTGGCCTGGCCATCGCCCAGCACTTCGTGCACGAGAACCGCATCCGCCAGGCCGCCTCCAGCCTGGGCGCGGCCGACTACTGCGTGCGCGAAAGCGTGCGCTATGCGCGCGAGCGCAAGCCCTTCGGCGAGGAACTCGCGCGCAACCAGGGCATCCAGTTCCCGCTGGTGGAACTGGCGACCCAGGTGGAGATGCTGCGCCTG
This sequence comes from Variovorax boronicumulans, assembly GCF_007677875.1. Taxonomy (GTDB): domain Bacteria; phylum Pseudomonadota; class Gammaproteobacteria; order Burkholderiales; family Burkholderiaceae_C; genus Pseudorhodoferax; species Pseudorhodoferax boronicumulans_A. Next base: position 353,252 of record NZ_VEDO01000001.1, read on the forward strand.
TTGATCCGCAAGACCGCCTGGCAGATGGACCAGATGCCCAAGCCCGAGGTCGAGAAGCGTCTGTCGGACAAGGTCTCCATGTGCAACTACTGGGCGAACCGGCTGGTCTGCGAGGCCGCCGACCGCGCCATGCAGGTGCACGGCGGCATGGGTTACTCGCGGCACAAGCCCTTCGAGCACATCTACCGCCACCACCGCCGCTACCGCATCACCGAGGGGTCGGAGGAAATCCAGATGCGCAAGGTGGCGGGCCACCTGTTCGGCTACATGGGGGCCGGCAAGCACTGAATTCCCTTCCACAAGAGCAACGAGGAGACAAGCATGCAGATCAAACGACGACAGATCGCCCTGGCTGCCGCGGCCGTGCTGGCCCCGGGGCTGGCCCTCGCGCAGAAGAAGTACGACCCCGGCGCCAGCGACACCGAGATCGTGCTGGGCATGCCCATGCCGCTGTCCGGTCCGGTCTCGGGCTATTCCATCGTGGGCAAGGTGGCCGAGGCCTACTTCAAGCAACTCAACGAGCAGGGCGGCATCAACGGCCGCAAGGTCAAGCTCCTGATCTACGACGACCAGTATTCTCCGCCCAAGACCGTGGAAGTGGCGCGCCGGATGGTCGAGCAGGACCAGATCCTGGCCATGTTCGGCAACCTGGGCACGGCGCCCAACCTCGCGATCCAGCGCTACATGAACGCCAGGAAGGTGCCGCAGCTGTTCGTGCAGAGCGGCGCCAGCCAGTTCAACGACGCCGAGAAGTTCCCCTGGACCTCGCCCTACCTGGGCAGCTACCAGGGCGAGGGCCGTGTGTTCGCAGCCCACATCCTCGCGAACAAGCCCGATGCCAAGGTCGGCATCCTGATGCAGAACGACGACCTGGGCCGCGAGATCCTCAAGGGCCTGCAGCAGGGCCTGGCCGGCAAGAGCGCCAAGCTCGTCGCGCAGGCCAGCTTTGAGGTGACCGACCCAACGGTGGACTCGCAGATCGTGCAGCTCAAGAGCGCGGGTGCCGACGTGTTCGTGCTGGCCGCCACGGCCCGCACCGTGGCGCAGGCCCTGCGCAAGGCGGCCGAGATCGGCTGGGAGCCCGACCGCTACGTGAACCTGGCGGGCTCCTCGGTCAAGATGGCGCTGGAGCCGGCCGGGCCGGACAAGGCCAAGGGCGTGATCACGCTGTCGGCCTGGAAGGAGCCAGCGGCCAAGCGCTGGGCCGCCGACCCCGAGATGCAGGCCTACCTCAACCTGCTCAAGACGCACGCGCCCGGCGTGGACCCGAACAACTCCTCTGGCGTGTCGGGCTACGTCGTGGCCCAGCTCATGGCCCACATCCTGCGCGAGTGCGGCGACGAGCTCACGCGCGACAACGTGCGGCGCATCGCCAGCAGCCTCAAGCAGCCGAAGATCGCGATGCTGCTGCCCGGCGTCAGCATCAGCACCTCCACACAGGACCTGCACGTGTTCGCCGCGCTGCAGCCCGTGCGCTACAACGGGGTCGACCTCGACCCCATCGGTTCCGTCCTGAGTTTGAAATGACCCCCCGTTTGGACTTCTCACTGCGTGTAGAAGTCCCATCCCCCCTCCAGGGGGCGCCGCGAGCGCCCGGGCAGAGCCCGTTGCGCCGCGTCTGCTGGCATGGCCTGCTCCGCGGCCTTCGGAACAGCGGCTTGCCTGCCAGTTGCTTGCCCTGCGAATGGTGCGTCCGTGCAACCGAGAAGTGAAAGGAGAACTTCCATGACCATCGAAAACCCTCTGCTCGAAGAGCGCCACGGCGACGTGCTCGTCATCAGCCTGAACATCCCCGAGCGGCTGAATCCGATCGCGCGCGAACTGCAGCACGCGCTGCGCGCGCGGCTGGCCGCCTTGCGAGAGGACCGCAGCGTGGCCGCCCTGGTGCTGACCGGCGCGGGCCGCGCCTTCTGCGTGGGCGCCGACCTGTCCAGCAACATGGCTGGTCAGGGCAAGTCCATCGGCCAGAGCAGCTACGAGACCATGGAGTCGCTGTCCAACCGCATCATCGAGGACCTGCGCACGTTGCCCATGCCCGTGGTCAGCGCCGTCAACGGCCCGGCGGCCGGCGCTGGCGTGGGCATCGCGCTGGCGGCCGACGTGGTGGTGGCTGCGCGCTCGGCCTACTTCTACCTGCCCTTCATGCCCAAGCTGGGCATCGTGCCCGACTTGGGCACGACCTGGTTCCTCGAGCGCTTCGTCGGCCGCGCACGCGCCGTCGGCATGACCATGCTCAACGAGAAGCTGTCGGCCGAGCAGGCCGCGCAATGGGGACTCGTCTGGGCCGCGGTGGACGACGCCGACCTGCACACCCAGGCGCTGGCCCTGGCCCAGCGTCTGGCCAAGCTGCCCGCCCATGCGGCACGCGAGGTGCGCGCCGCCTACGACTCCGCCGGACGCGTCTCGCTTGTGGACCAGATGCGCTACGAAGCCGAGCGCCAGCGCGAGCTGCTCGACGCTCCTTCCTTTGCTGAGGGTGTGAAGGCGTTTCGCGAGAAAAGAGATCCAATATTTCCACGAAACTGATCGGTTTTCGGACATGTGGTCGGGATAGGCGAGAATGCGCGCCGTCATGCTCAAGCGCGTTTCCGTCGCCGACCTGACCCTCGGCATGTTCCTGCAGCGTTTCGACGGTGCGTGGATGGACCATCCGTTCTGGCGTCAGGCCTTCCTGCTCGAATCCATCGAGGATTTGGCGCGCATCCGCGCCTCTGGCGTGCAGGCAGCGTGGATCGACACGGCGCGGAGCAGGCTGTCCGAGCCCGCGCCCGAGCCTGCCCCGACGCCGGCGCAAGCCGTTCCACACGAACCGGCCACGCCCGCGCCCTCGCGGCCCGCGGCGACCGGCATGGAGGAGGAACTGCGCACCGCCGTCAAGCTCTGCGGCCAGGCGCGCGAATGCATCACCACGGTGTTCGAAGACGCGCGCATGGGCCGGCTGACCGATTCGTCGGCGGCCCGGGGGCTGGTCGAGGATGTCTGCGATTCGGTGCTGCGTAATCCCGGCGCGCTGATCAGCCTGGCCCGGCTCAAGACCGCCGACAGCTACACCTACATGCATTCGGTGGCGGTCTGCGCGCTGATGGTCTCTCTGGCCGCCCAGCTGGGCCTGGACGAGGCGCAGACGCGCGACGCCGGCCTGGCCGGCCTGCTGCACGACATCGGCAAGGCCAAGGTGCCGCTGTCCATCCTGAACAAGCCCGGCAGGCTGACCGACGAAGAGTTCGACCTCGTGCGCAGCCACCCGGTGCATGGGCACGCCATGCTGCTGGCCTGCGGCGACGTGGGCGAGGCCGTGCTGGACGCCTGCCTGCACCACCACGAGAAGATGGACGGCAGCGGCTATCCGCGCCGGCTGCAGGGCGAAGGCATCAGCCGCATCGCGCGCATGGCGGCGATCTGCGACGTCTACGACGCCGTGACCTCCGACCGCCCCTACAAGAAGGCCTGGGATCCGTCCGAGGCGGTGCGCCGCATGGCCGAATGGGCTGGCGGGCACTTCGACAAGTCGCTGTTCCAGGCCTTCGTCAAGAGCGTGGGCATCTACCCTGTGGGCTCGCTCGTGAAGCTCAGCTCGGGCCGGCTCGCGGTGGTGGTGGAGCAGTCGCCCGCGCTGACCACGCCCAAGGTCAAGATCTTCTTCTCGAGCAAGGCGCAGATGCGCCTGGTGCCCGAAGTGCTGGACCTGTCGCGCACGGTGAACGAGAAGATCGTCGCGCGCGAAGATCCTGCGCAGTGGCATTTCACCGATCTTCACGAACTGTGGGCGGGCTTTCCCGTGCAGCCATGGTGAGCCAGGCCCGTCCCGCCCTGCGCACCGTGGCGCTGTTTGAGGCCGCCAAGGGCCTGCTGGCCATCGTCGGTGCCTCCGGGCTGCTGGTGTTCGCCCACCGCGACCTGCAGGCGCTGGCGCTGCGGTTGCTCGAGCACATGCACCTGAACCCGGCGGCGCGCTATCCGCACATCTTCGTGCAAGCCGTCGAACACCTGCAGGACCAGCGGCTGGCGCTGCTGGCCCTGGGCGCCGCGGCCTACGCGCTGCTGCGCTTGGCCGAGGCCTACGGCCTGTGGACCGGCCGGGCCTGGGCCGAATGGCTGGCCGCCGGCAGCGGCGCCCTCTATCTGCCGTTCGAGGTGGCCGAACTGCTGCGCCGGCCGGGCTGGCTCAGCGCAGGGCTGCTGCTGCTCAATGCCGGCATCGTGGTGCTGATGCTGCGCGCGCTGCGCCAGCGCGGCGCGCGGCCGCGCTGGCGGTCCTGAACCGGCGGGACATCCGGGCGGTGGCGGCCGCGCCGCCGGGCGGCATACTCGCCGCGATGCAAGCCTTGTCCGTCCCCATCGAAACCCTGCAACGGCGCTTCGTCGCGCACACGCCCCAGATGGCCGACATCGGCCTGCAGATCACGTCCGCCAGCGTCGGCCGCGCCGCCATGCGGCTGCCGGACCGGCCGGACTGGATCGGCGACCCGGCGCGCGGCCTGCTGCACCCCGGCCCGCTGATCGTGCTGGCCGACTCCTGCTGTGGCCTGGCCGTGGGCACGGCGCTCAGAGAGCGCCAGCCCATCGCCACGCTGGACCTGCGCATGGATTACATGCGCCGCGCCGGCCCGGGCCAGGACCTGCACTGCGAAACGCACTGCTACCGCATGACGCCCAACGTGGCCTTTGTGCGCGGCGCGGTCTGGCAGGCCGACGCCGACCAGCCTGTGGCCAGCGTGCAGGCCGCCTTCATGCTGGCCACGCCCGCGCGGCGCCAGGCCGCTCCGGCTGGCCCCGCAGCGGCCGAGTCCGCACCGTGGACGCCGCCCACCGGCGATGCGCCGGTGCTGGACGGCGTGGAGATCCCCTATGCCGACTACCTGGGCATCCGCCTGGCCGAGGCGGGCAGCGCGCCGGTCTACCGCCTGCCCTACCAGCCCAAGCTGATCGGCAACCCGCAGCTGCCCGCGCTGCACGGCGGCGTGGTGGCCGGCTTCGCCGAGAGCGCGGCCACGCTGCACCTGATCGGGGCCATCGGCGGCGCCAAGTTTCCCAAGTGCATCGACTTCTCGATCGACTACCTGCGCAGCGGGCGGCCCGAGGACACGTATGCGGCCTGCGAGATCGTGCGCCTGGGCGCGCGCGTGGCGCTGGTGCAGGTGCGCTGCTGGCAGGGCAAGGGGCCTGAGCATCCGATCACGGTGGCGCGCGGCAACTTCCTGTTGACGGAGACGGCCTGAGGCGGCACGGCGACGCATGGCCACGCCGGACATCCGCCGCCTGCTGCCGTCCGATGCGCCGGCCTACCGCGCGCTGATGCTGGAGGGCTACGCGCTGGCGCCGCACGCCTTCACGACGGCCCTGACCGAGCGCGAGGGCCTGCCGCTGACCTGGTGGGCGCAGCGCCTGTCCGATGCGCCGGCGGCGCCGGAATGCGTGTTCGGCACCTTTGCCGGCCCTGCGCTGGTGGGCGCGGCCGGCCTGCGCTTCGAGCAGCGCACGCGCACCCGCCACAAGGCGACGCTGTTCGGCATGTACGTGCGGCCCGGGGTCCGCGGCCAGGGCGCAGGGCGCGCGCTGGTGCAGCAGGTGCTGGCGCTGGCCCGGCAGGTGCCGGGCACGCTGCTGGTGCAGCTGAGCGTCAGTGCGGACAATGCCGCCGCTATCGCGCTGTACCGCGGCTGCGGCTTCGAGGCATTCGGCACCGAACCGCTGGCCGTGCAATACGCAGACGGCTTCGTTGCGAAGACGCACATGTGGTGCCCGCTGGGGGCGCCTTCAACTTCCGCTTGACGCCCATGACATCCAAGCAACGCACCGAACTGCTGCAGCTGCTCCAGGCCCGCTTTGCGCGGCACATGCACCGCCACGCCGGCCTGGACTGGGCGGACGTGCAGGCCCGGCTCGAAGGCAACGCGGCCGCGCTGGCGGCGCTGCACGCGATGGAAGGCACGGGCGGCGAGCCCGACGTGGTGGGCCAGGACGCAGTCAGCGGCCGCTACCTGTTTTGCGATTGCGCCACCGAGAGCCCGACAGGCCGGCGCAGCCTGTGCTTCGACCGCGCCGCGCTCGACGCGCGCAAGGAGAACAAGCCCCAGGGCTGCGTGGAAGATGTGGCCGAGGCCATGGGCATCGCGCTGCTGAACGAGCAGCAGTACCGCGCTCTGCAGCAGCTGGGCGAGTTCGACCTCAAGACCTCCAGCTGGGTGAAGACGCCTGCCGCCATCCGCGCGCTGGGCGGCGCATTGTTCTGCGACCGGCGTTACGGCCATGTTTTCGTCTACCACAACGGCGCGCAGTCGTACTACGCGGCGCGCGGCTTTCGCGGCCTGCTGCAGGTGTAGGTCCTAAGGCAGCGCGAGCGGCGACAGCGTGGCGCGCAGCCGGTCGGCCTGCGAGAGCTCGGCCTGCTCGGTCTGCAAGGCCTCTTCGACGTTGCCGATGTGGTCCAGCATGCGCTGGCGCGCCTCGCCCATGTCGCCGCGCTCCATGGCGGCGACGATGGCGGCATGCTCGGCGCAGGACTGGCCCGCGTCGTGGCGCGACTGGTAGAGCGTGGCGGCCAGCGTGGTGCGGGCCGTCAGGTCGCGCAGCACGTCCGACAGCAGGCGGTGGCCCATCTCCTGGGCCAGGCAGACGTGGAAATCGGCCAGGAGGAAGGCGCGGGTGGCGGCATCGGCGCCCTCGATGGCCTGCTGCTCCTGGGCGATGTGCTGGCGCAGCGCGCGGATGGTCTGGGCCAGTGGTTTGCCTTCGGCGCCGAGGATGCCGGATTCGACGATGCGCCGGGCCGCGAAGGCGTCGCGCGCCTCCTCGGCCGAGGGCTGCACCACGTACCAGCCGCGCTTGGGCTGCACCTCGACGAAGCCCCGCGCCTGCAGCTGCATGAGCGCCTCGCGCACCATGGTGCGGCTCACGCCGAACAGGTCGGCCAGCTGCTGCTCGCCGAGCCGCTCGCCCGGGGCGAGCTTTTGCGCGAGGATGGACTGGACCACGCGCTCGGCGATGGTCGTGGGGCTGACATCGGTGGGCATCGCGCTAGTGTGCAGCAGCGCGTCCAGGGTAGGCCGGTGCTGCCTCGGGCTGCGCCACCACTTCGTCCTCGACCGGCTCGCCGTTCAGCACCGCATGCGCGCGGGCCCGGTCGATGTCGCCTTCCCAGGCCGCTACGGCCACGGTGGCCACGCAGTTGCCGACCAGGTTGCCCAACGCCCGCGCGATGCCCATGAACCAGTCCACCGACAGCACCAGCACCAGGCCGATGGCCGGGATCGCGGGGATGGCGTGCAGCGTGGCGGCCAGCACCACGATGGCCGAGCCCGGCACGCCGTGCGCGCCCTTGGAGGTGACCAGCGCCACGGCCAGGATGGCCAGCAGGTCCGTGAGGCTGACCGGCGTGTTGGTGGCCTGCGCGATGAACACCGCGGCCAGCGTGATGTAGATGGAGAACGCGTCCAGGTTGAACGAGTAGCCCGTGGGAATCACCAGGCCCACCGTGGAGTCGCGGATCCCCATGCGGCGCAGCTTGGCCATGATCTGCGGCAGCACGCTGTCCGAGGACGTGGTGGCGAACACCACGGCCAGTTCCTCGCGCAGGTAGCGCAGCAGCTTCCACAGGCTGAAGCCCGAGATGCGCATCACCGTGCCCAGCACCACGGCCACGAACAGCAGCACGGCCACGTAGAACAGCGCCACCAGCATGCCCAGCTGCTTGAGCGAGCCCACGCCGTACTTGCCGACCGTGAACGCGATCGCGCCCAGCACCCCGAGCGGCGCGAGCTTGATCAGGATGCCCATGATCTTGAACAGCACCAGCGACAGCGTGTCCACCAGTTGCGCCACGGGCCGGCCGACGTCGCCCAGCAGCGCCAGCGCGCAGCCGAACAGCACGGCGAACAGCAGCACCTGCAGCACGTCACCGGTGGCGAAGGCGTTGACCACGGTGGTGGGGATCAGCTTCATGAGGAAGTCCACCGTGCCGCCGCTGGTCAGCTTGTCGGCGTTGCTGGCATAAGCCGCCATGGCGGCCGGGTCCAGCGCCTTGGGGTCCACGTTCATGCCCACGCCGGGCTGGAACACATGGCCCAGCACCAGGCCCAGCACCAGCGCCAGTGTGGTCAGCACCTCGAAGTAGATCAGGGCCTTGACGCCCACGCGGCCCACGCGCTTCAAGTCCCCCGCGCCCGCGATGCCGTGCACCACGACGCAGAACACCAGCACCGGGATGATCATCTTGATCAGCTTGATGAACGCATCGCCCAGCGGCTTGAGCTGGACGGCGAACTCGGGATGGACCAGGCCCAGCGTGGTGCCGACCGCCAGCGCGATCACGACCTGGCCGAAGAGGGAACGGAAAAAGCGCATGGCAGCTCCTGTTGGATGCAAGACAGGTTTAATCTTGCATGCAAGAAATATAGACAAGATGCTGTTGCGAGCGACACCGGGTTATCCATGAGAAGGGGGGCCGGGCCGGCGCGGCGCGAGAATGCGCCGATGCCCGCCACGTTTGCCGACTACCGCTCCCTGTTCCTGAATGCCGTGCCCATGATGGACGTGCGCGCCCCGGTCGAATTCGCGCAGGGCGCGTTTCCGGGCGTGGTCAACCGCCCGCTCATGGACGATGGCGAGCGCCAGCAGGTCGGCACCTGCTACAAGCAGCAAGGCCAGCAGGCCGCGATCGCGCTGGGCCACCGTCTCGTGTCGGGCGCCACCAAGCGCGAACGCATCGCGGCCTGGGCCGCGTTCTCCCAGGCCCATCCCGACGGCGTGCTGTATTGCTTTCGCGGCGGCCTGCGTTCGCAGATCGTGCAGCAGTGGCTGCAGGCCGAGGCCGGCATCGCCTACCCGCGCGTGGAGGGCGGCTACAAGGCCATGCGCGGCTTCCTGCTGCAGACCACGCAGGAGGCCGCGGCGCAGTGCGGATTCTTCGTTTTGAGCGGGTTGACCGGCACCGGCAAGACCGAGCTGCTGGCGGCGCTGGCCGGCGGCCTGGACCTGGAGGGCCATGCCAACCACCGTGGCTCCAGCTTCGGCGCGCGCGCCACGGCGCAGCCGGCGCAGATCGATTTCGAGAACCGGCTCGCCGTGGACATCTTGCGCCAGCGCGCCGCGGGGCAGCAGCAGTTCGTGGTGGAAGACGAGGGCCGGCACGTGGGCACGTGCTCTGTGCCGCTGGAACTGCGGCTGCGCCTGGAGCAGGCGCCGCTGGTCTGCCTGACCGACAGCTTCGAGGCCCGCGTGGACCGCATCCTCAACGACTACGTGGTGCAGCAGGCCGCCGATTTCATCGCCGTGCATGGCGCCGAGCAGGGCGCCGAGCGCTTCGCGGCCCGGCTGCTGGAGAGCCTGGCCCGGCTGGCCAAGCGGCTGGGTGGCGCGCAGTACCAGCGGCTGCAGGGCGTCATGCGGGAAGCGCTGGCCGAGCAGCTGAACAGCGGCCGTGTCGATGGCCACCGCGAATGGATCGGGGTGCTGATGCGCCAGTACTACGACCCCATGTACGCCTACCAGCGCCAGAGCCGGGCCGAGCGCGTGGTGTTCGAGGGCGAGCGCGCGGCCGTGCTCGACTATCTGCGCGAGCGGCTGGCGCAGCGCTGAGGTTCAGGCGACCTGGCGGTCGCGCCCGGCCCAGTGCCGCTCGCGCAGTTTGTACTTGAGCAGCTTGCCGGCCGGCGACAGCGGGATCGCGTCGACGAATTCCACGCTGCGCGGACACTTGTAGCCCGCAATCAAGGTCTTGCAGTGCGCGATGAGTGCCTCGGCCGTCAGCGCCTGGCCGGCGCGCAGCACCACCACGGCGTGCACGCGCTCGCCCCACTTCTCGTCGGGCACGCCGATCACGGCGCACATGGAGACCTCGGGCAGCTGCGCGATGGCGTTCTCCACCTCGGCCGAGTAGACGTTCTCGCCGCCCGTGACCACCATGTCCTTGAGCCGGTCGACCACGTAGACGAAGCCGTCTTCGTCCATCACACCGCCATCGCCCGTGTGCATCCAGCCGTCCTTCAGCACCTCGGCGGTCTGCGCGGGCTTGTTCCAGTAGCCCTGCATGACCATGGGGCCGCGCGCGGCGATCTCGCCCACGTTGCCGTTGAGCACTGGGCGGCCGTCGCGGTCGACGATGCGCACCTCGGCGATGGGCACGGGGCGGCCGGCCGAGCGCCGCCGCGCGGCCGGCTGGTCGGGCGCATGGCACCAGGCCGGCAGCGCCGTGATGACGGGCGAGAGCTCGGTCATGCCGTAGAGCTGACAGAACTGCGCGCGCGGCAGCTTGTCCAGCGCCTGCAGCAACAACGCGTCGTCGATGGGCGCGGCGCCGTAGAGCACGAGTTGCAGGCTGCTGGTGTCGAATTCGGCGAAGCGCGGGTGCTCGATCAGGCGCTTGAGCATGGTCGGCACCATGAAGGTCTCGCTGCAGCGCTCGGTCTGCAGCGCCTGCAGCACGGCCAGCTCGTCGAAGGCCGGCAGGATGACCTGCTTGGCCAGCCGCATCATGAGCTGCAGCGTGAGGCCGGCGCCGCCGACGTGGAACATGGGCGCCATGTTCAGCCCCACGGCCTCGTCCGGCCGGCGTGCGGCCATGTTGGCCGACAGCTGGCCGGCGTAGAGATTGGTGTGCGACAGCATCACGCCCTTGGGCAGGCCGGTGGTGCCGCCGGTGTACATGACGGCCGCCAGGTCGCTGCCGCCGCGGCGTGCGTCGGCCACGGGCGAGGCGGCGGCCAGCAGCGCCTCGGCGTCGGCGAAGCCTTGGGGGGCCGGGCCGTCGCCGAAATGCACGAGGGTCGCGAGGCTCCTGGAGAGCTGGCGCTGCTCGGCCGCCACGGCGCCGAAGTGCTGGTCGGCCAGCAGGATGCGCGTGTCGCAGTCGTCCAGCGAGTAGGCCACCTCGCGCGCACTCCAGCGAATGTTGACGGGGTTGACGACGCCGCCGGCCCACCAGGTGGCGTAGAGGTATTCGACGTAGCGGTCGGAGTTCAGCGCGAGCAGGCCCACCCGGTCGCCCGGCGCCACGCCGAGTTCGCGCAGCACGGCGGCCAGGCGAGCGACACGGTCGACGAACCGGGCGAACGTGCTGCGGCGCGTGCCGCAGACCAGCGCTTCGGCCTGGGGGCGTTCCTGCAGCGACTTGTGAAGGGGTTGGGTCAATTCCACAGCTTCACTCCAGGCGGATGTTCTTGGCCTTGATCACCTGGCCCCACACTGCCTGGTCCGCGCGCATGGTCTGCGCCAGCTGCTCGGGCGTGCTGCCGACCGGGATCACACCCAGGGCCTCGATGCGCGGTTTGAGCGCCGGGTCGCGGGCGACTTCGGCCACGGCCTCGGAGATGCGTTGCACGATGGGCGCGGGCGTGCCGGCCGGCGCGAACATGCCGAACCAGCCGACCAGATCCATCGCGGTGTAGCCCTGCTCGCGGAAGGTCGGCACGTCGGTGGCCAGCGGCGCGCGCGCTGTGCCCACCACTGCGATGGATTTGGCCTTGCCCGCTGCCACGTGCGGCGAGACACCGCGCGCGGAGACGAACACCGCGTCCACGCTGCCGCCCAGGAGATCGGTGATGGCCGGCGCCTCGCCCTTGTAAGGCACGTGCAGCAGCTGGATGCCGGCGGCATCCTGCAGCAGTTCCATGTACAGGTGGGCGCTGGAGCCCGCGCCGAAGGAGCCGTACGAGAGCTTGCCTGGTGCGGCCCGCGCCTTCTCGACGAAGCCCGCCAGCGAATCCACGCCCAGCCTGGTGCTGACCGTGAACACGATGGGCAGCCGGCCGGCTTCGGACACGGGCGCGAAGTCCTTGAACGGGTCGTAGCCTGCATTGGCGTACAGCAGCGGGTTCTGCACGATGGAGGTCAGTGTGAACAGGATGGTGTAGCCATCGGCCGGCGCGCGCTGCACGGCGGTCAGGCCCAGGCCGCCGTTGGCGCCGGGCCGGTTGTCGACCACCACGCTCTGGCCCAGGCGCTTGCCCACGCCCTCGGCAACGATGCGCGCGAAGCCGTCGGTGGCGCCGCCGGCCGCGTACGGCACGATGAGGCGGATGGCCTTGTCGGGCCAGGCGGCCTGGGCCAGGGCGCCGGTGCAGGCCAGCGTGGCAGCGAGCGCCAGCAGCGTGCGGCGGGCAATGTTCATGGTCTCCTCCTTGTCGTTGTGTGTGCGGCTCGGCCGCCGGCTTCAGATGCCGTGGAAGCTCGCCACCTCCGCCAGCGGCGCGCGCGCGGTTTCCAGCGCGTCCACCGCATGGCTGCGGTCGGCGTAGCCGATGGCCATGCCACAGAACAGCATGCGGCCCTCGGGCAGTTCCAGGAAGTTGCCGATGGTCTGCGGGTACAGCGCCCAGCATTCCTGGGCGCAGCTGTCCAGGCCCTCGGCGCGCAGCAGCAGCATCACGTTTTGCAGCAGCATGCCCAGGTCGGACCACTGCGGCGGGCCCATCAGCCGGTCGACCGTGCAGAACAGCGCGAGCGGGGCGTCGAAAAACTGGAAGTTGCGGGCGAACCAGCGCAGCCGCGCGGGCTTGTCGTCGCGCGGGATGCCCAGGCTGGCGTACATGGCCTCGCCCACGGCGAACCGGCGGTCGCGGTAGGGCGAGGGCAGGTTCTCAGGGTAGACGTTGTATTCCTTGGTTTCGCCACCCGGCGCCTGCTGCACGCGCTCGCGCATGATGGCCTTGAGCGCGTCCAGCCGCTCTCCGCCGACAGCGTGCAGGTGCCAGGGCTGCAAGTTGCCGCCCGAAGGCGCGCGCAGTGCCTGCGTGAGCACGCGGCGGATCACCTCGCCGGGCACGGGTGTGGGCAGAAAGGCCCGCACCGATCGGCGCGTGGCGATGGCTTCTTGGACATTCATCTCTTCTCTCCCTTGGTGGGCACGTGCACGCCCAGTTCGCGCGCCACTTCGGCGCTGTGTTCGCCGGCATGCGGCGCGTGGGCGCGCTCGGCGCGGTCGTAGGCGGAAAAGCGCACGGGCGGCGCCACCTCCAGGTAGTCACCCTCGGTCGGGTGGGTGCGCTTCCTGAACAGGCCGCTGGCCACGAGCTGGGGATCGTTCGGCAGGTCGGCCACCTCGTTCACGCGCATGGCGGGCACGTTGGCGTCGCGCAGGATGTCCAGCCATTCGTCGGTGCCACGCTCGGGCATGATGCGCGCGGCGGCCTGGTACATCAGGTGCATGTTCTTGCGGCGCAGATCCTTGTCGGCCAGCTCGGGACGCTGCAGCTCCTCGGGATGGCCGGCAGCCTGGAAGAAGCGCAGCCAGCGCTCGTCCTGGTAAGGGGCGATGGCGATCCAGCCGTCCCGCGTGCGCATGGGCTGGCGGCTCGGGTCGATCTGGCGCGGATACAGGGCCGGGCCTGTGGGCGGCACGAAGGTGGCGTCGCACAGGTGTTCGAGCAGGTTGAAGCTCGTGACCGACTCGAACATCGGCACCTCGATGCGCTGGCCCTCGCCAGTGCGCAGCCGGTGCACCACGCCCGCCATCACGGCGTAGGCCGCGTGCAGGCCCGAGACCTTGTCGGCCATGGTCATGGGCACGAAACGCGGCGCCGGATTGCCGTCGACCTTGGGCAGCAACGAGGCCACGCCCGCGGCGGCCTGGATGATGTCGTCGTAGGCCTGCAGGCCCGCATAGGGGCCGCTCTGATCGAAGCCGGTGCAGTGCACGTAGAGGATGTCGGGCTTGATCGCCCTGACCTCTTCGTAGGACAGCCCGGCCCGCGCGATCGCCTCGCTGCGCACGTTGTGGATGAAGATGTCGGCCGTCTTGAGCAGGGCGCGCATGGCGTTGCGGCCGTCGTCGCTTTTGAGGTTCCAGTCGACCGAGCGCTTGCCGCGGTTCAGGCGCAGGTGCACCGGGCTCATGCCGGGCGTCTTCGCCGGCGTGCCGATGATGCGGGTGTGGTCGCCCTCTGTGGGCTCGACCTTGATGACCTCCGCGCCCAGGTCGGCCAGGATCTGGGTGCAGTAGGGGCCGAAGATCACGGTCGTCAGGTCGACGACGCGCAGGCCTTCGAGCATGCGGGGGGAAGCGGACATGGATCTCCTCGGAGCAGGTGGTTTCCGGGATCATCGCCGCGGCGCTGGAAAGCCCCTGTCGCGGGCGCATCCTAGGGTCAACCCGCTGGCGCCCTCAATCGTCCGTTCCGACGATGTGCCCCCCTGAGGGGCTTGCCTACGATGCGGCCGATTCCATGGGCAGCCCGCCCGGAACACCCTCAAGACAGCGGGAGACTTCGAAGATGAACCATGGTGTTTCGCGGCCGCTGCGCCGTTTCCTCCAGGCCGGCGTGGCCCTGGCCTTGGGTGTGGCATTGGCCGGTACGGCCCAGGCGCAGAAGAAGTACGACACGGGGGCGACGGACACCGAGATCAAGATCGGCCACCTCGTGCCGTACAGCGGCCCGGTCTCGGCCTACGGCACCATCGGCAAGGCGGCCGGCGCCTACTTCGCCAAGCTCAATGCCGAGGGCGGCATCAACGGGCGCAAGATCAACTTCCTGTCGCTGGACGATGCCTACACGCCCTCGCGCACCGTGGAGCAGGCACGCAAGCTGGTCGAGCAGGACGAGGTGCTGCTGCTGTTCGGCACCCTGGGCACGGCCCACAACATGGCGATCCAGCGCTACATGAACGCCAAGAAGGTGCCGCAGCTGTTCGTGGCCACGGGGGCTACGCGCTTCGGCGATCCCAAGGCCTTCCCCTGGACCATGGGCTGGCAGCCGACCTACCAAGCCGAGGGCACCATCTACGCCCAGCACATCCTGAAGACCAAGCCGGACGCCAAGATCGGCATCCTGATGCAGAACGACGACTTCGGGAAGGACTACCTCAAGGGCTTCCTGGACGGCCTGGGCGACAAGGCCAAGACCATGGTGGTCTCCCAGCAGACCTACGAGGTGACGGACCCGACCGTGGACAGCCAGCTCGTGGCGCTCAAGGGCTCGGGCGCCGATGTGTTCTTCTCGATCACCACGCCCAAGTTCGCGGCCCAGGCCATCCGCAAGGTGGCCGAGATCGGTTGGAAGCCCACGCATTACCTCGCCAGCGTGTCGCAGTCGGTGACCTCGGTGTTCAAGCCGGCCGGCTTCGAGAACGCAAAGGGTGTGATCTCGGCCGCCTACCTGCGCGACCCGACCGACTACAAGGACACCAAGGAGGTGCAGGAGTACCTGGCCGTGATGGCCAAGTACTACCCCGGCGGCGACCCGAACGACTCGCTCAACGTGCTGGGCTATTCCTCGGCCCAGACACTGGAGTTCGTGCTGCGCAAGGCCGGCGACAACCTCACGCGCGAGAACATCATGAAGGTGGCGGCCAACATGTCGATGACGCTACCGATGCTGTACCCGGGCATCGAGATCAAGACCAGCGCAGACGACTTCCACCCGATCGAAAAGATGCAGCCGCAGCAATTCGACGGCACGCGCTACGTGCCGATGGGGCCGGTGCTGGGGCGCTGAGCCGGGTCCCGGGCGGGGGACGCAATCGTCCGTTCCGACGACGCCCGATGCGGCGTCCCCGCCTAGCATGCCTGCGCACCGCCACGCAGGCCAGCCCGCGCGGCATCCGAGAAGAAAGAGGACACACACCATGGCATCCCCCCTGTTCGGCCTCATGCAGGACCGCCCGCTGCTGATCTCATCGCTGATCGAGCATGCGGCACGTTTCCATCCCAAGGCCGAGATCGTCTCGCGGCTGCCCGAGGGCGGCATGCACCGTACCGACTGGGCCGGCATCCGCAGCGAGGCCTGCAAGGTGGCCAATGCCTTGCAGAAGCTCGGCGTCGGGCAGAGCGATCGGGTCGGTACGCTGGCCTGGAACAGCTACCGCCACCTGGCGCTGTACTTCGGCGTGTCGGGTTCGGGCGCCGTGCTGCACACGGTCAACCCGCGGCTGTTCCCCGAGCAGATCGACTACATCGTGAACCATGCCGAAGACCAGGTGATGTTCTTCGACACGAGCTTTGCGCCCCTGGTCGAAAAGCTCGCGCCGCAGTTCAAGACGGTCAAGGCGTTCGTCTGCATGTGCACGCGCGAGGCCATGCCGAAGATCGACGTGCCCAACCTGCATTGCTGGGACGACCTCATCGGCAGCCAGAGCGACGCCTTCACCTGGCCGGAGTTCGACGAGCGCACAGCCTCCTCGCTGTGCTACACCTCGGGCACCACGGGCAATCCCAAGGGCGTGCTGTACTCGCACCGTTCGACCATGCTGCACACGCTCATGGAGCTGTCGCCCGACACCTTCGGCGTGAGCTCGCGCGAGACGGTGATGCTGATCGTGCCCATGTTCCACGCCAACGCCTGGGGCACGCCCTACGCAGCTGCGATGACAGGTTGCCGGCTCGTGCTGCCCGGCCCGCACCTGGACGGGCAGAGCGTCTACACGCTCATGCGCGACGAGAAGGTCACGTTCTCGCAGGGCGTGCCCACGGTCTGGCTCATGCTGTTCCAGTACCTGGACGCCAACCCCGACATCGACCCGAAGAAGCTCGGCATCCAGCGCGTGGGCATCGGTGGCGCGGCCGTGCCGCGGGCCATGCTGGAGCGCTTCGAGAACCAGTTCGGCGCCGAGGTCACGCAGGGCTGGGGCATGACCGAGACCAGCCCCATCGGCGTGATCAGCAAGCTCTTGCCCAAGCACGACGGCATGGACCCGGAGGAGCTCGTCAAGGTCAAGCTCAAGCAAGGCCGCGGCGTGTGGGGCGTGGACCTCAAGATCGTCGACGACGAGGGCACGGTGCAGCCCTGGGACGGCGAGTCCTTCGGGCACCTGCGTGTGCGCGGCCCCTGGATCGCGAGCGGCTATTTCAAGGGCGAGGGCGGCTCGCCGATCGACGAGGAGGGCTACTTCAGCACCGGCGACGTGGCCACCATCGACCCCGACGGCTTCCTGCAGCTGGTGGACCGCGCCAAGGACGTGATCAAGTCCGGCGGCGAGTGGATCTCGTCCATCGACGTGGAGAACGCGACGATGAGCCACCCGGGCGTGGCCGAGGCCGCCGTGATCGGCCTGCCGCATCCCAAGTGGCAGGAGCGGCCGCTGCTGGTGGTGGTCAAGCGCCCGGGCGCCGAGGTCGACAAGCAGAGCGTGCTCGACCACCTGGGCCAGCGCATCGTCAAGTGGTGGCTGCCGGACGACGTGGTCTTCGTCGACAGCCTGCCGCACACGGCCACAGGCAAGCTGCTCAAGACGCAGCTGAGGAAGCAGTTCAAGGATTACCAGCTGCCGGGGTGAGGCGCCCTGCGGGCACTGGTTGACATCGCTGCATGCCTTCGCCGGAGCTCGCTGCGCTGCACCACCACGCCGACCCGATGACGGACGGCATCGTCGCGGAGCGCATCTGGGCCCAGGCCGTGGCGATGGGCTCTGCGTGCCCGATGCCGACCCGGTGGCGCTGACCGGTGCCACCAATGCTTTCGAGCAAGGCCTGGGCCAGGCATGCTGCTACCGTGTCGAAGCACTGACCAGCGTGGCGGCCGAGGCGCTGCGCGCCGGCCAGCCGCCCGGCCTCCAGATTCCCTGAACGACTGCCAAGGAACACCCATGGTTCTGCTCGAATTCCAGATGTCGCCGCGCGCCGAGGGTGACAGCGTGAGTGCCTATGTGGCCCAGATCATCAACCTCATCGACAAGAGCGGCGTGCCCTACCAGCTCACGCCCATGGGCACCATTCTCGAAGGCGAATGGGACGAGACCTTCGCCGTCGTGAAGGCCTGCTTCGACCATCTGCGCGCAGTGGGCTGCACGCGCATCGGCCTGCACCTCAAGGTGGACTGGCGCGAAGGCCCCGCTGGCCGCCTGCAGGCCAAGACGGCCAAGGTGGAGCAGCTCTTGGGCCGCAAGTTGCGCACCTGAAGCTGCGGCGGCGCAGTTGCCTGTTTTGCAGGCACCGCGTCGCAAGCCGCGCCAGTCAACGGTTTCGCAGCTTTCCACGGCGCTTGTCCACAGCCTTGCCCACGGCGTGCAGGGACAAGTCGATTGGCCGGAAATGCAAAAACCGCCCGAAGGCGGTTCGATCCATGGCGTGAGCCGGGGCTGGTTCAGACCTCGCCGCCCACTTGCTGGCCATGGCGCACGGCGTACACGGCTTCGGCACGCACGGCGTCGCGGCTCAGCGTGCTCTTGGCAGTGGCCACGGCACCGGTGTCGGCGCCTTCGCCGTACTCGGGCAGCGTGCCGTTGCGTTCGGCCTGCAGGTAATCGGCGCGCACTGCTTCGCGGGTCAGGCTGCTCTTGGTGCTGCTCACTTGCGGCACGTAGCCCACTTCACCGCTGATGTTGTCGCCGGCAAAGCTGGCGGCGGCGGCGAAAGCGGCGGCGGCGACGAGGGCGGAGGCGATGAACTTGTTCATGATGGTTTCCTTTCGAGACGGTGGATGCAACTTCCCATTCGGCGTGGCCAGACCCCATGTCTGCCGCGTCTCGATGAGTCGTCTTGCATGCGTCTCATCGATGGGTTGAATTGTGGAATCCGCGTCTCGAAAGAAAAACCGGCCCGTGGGCAATGCATCGTTTCCGCGCGCTGAACAATCCTGCGCTGTCGGATGACTTACTCGATGTTCTGCACCTGCTCGCGCATCTGCTCGATCAACACCTTCATGTCCACCGAGATCCGCGTGAGTTCCAGCGCGGCCGACTTGGAGCCCAGCGTGTTGGCCTCGCGGTGCAATTCCTGGATCAGGAAGTCGAGCCGCTTGCCGAGTTCGCCGCCCTTCTTGAGCAGGCGTTCGATCTCGTCCAGGTGCGAGTCCAGCCGGGTGATCTCCTCGGCCACGTCGATGCGGATCGCGAAGGCGGTGGCCTCGGTCAGCGCGCGGTCCTGCGCGGCCTCGGGCAGGGTCGCGCCGTCGGCCAGCGCCATGGCTTCCTTCCAGCGGTCCAGGAAGCGCTGGCGCTGCTGCTCGACGAGTTGCGGCACGAGCGGCAGGGCCTGCGCCGCCAGCGCGCGCAGCTGGCCCAGGCGCTCGCCCAGCATCGCCGCGAGGCGCGCACCTTCGCGCTGGCGCGCGGCCAGCAGTTCCTTGACGACCTTCTCGGCCAGCGGCAGCAACTCTTCGTCGAGCTCGCCTGCGCCGTGCTGTTCGGCGGAGGACAGCCGGATCACCTCGGCCACCGACAGCGGCGTGGCGGTCGGCAGCCAGGAGCGCACCTGGTCCTGCACGCTGTTGAGACGCTGCAGCAGCCGCGGCGTGGGTTCGGGAACGCTGCCCGTGTCCACGCTGTCGATGGAGGCGCGCAGCTCGACCTTTCCACGCTTGAGCTTGGCCGTCAGCAGCTCGCGCAGCGCGGGTTCCTGCTGGCGCAACTCGTCGGGCAGGCGGAAGGCGAGGTCGAGGAAGCGGCTGTTGACGGCGCGGATCTCGATGCCCAGGCGACGCGACGGCTGGCTCCTGGCGTCGGTATCCGCGAGGTTACTGGCACCACTTTGCTGGGCGCTTGCGTAACCGGTCATGCTGTAGACTGGCATGAGAACGTTTCTGGTCGTTGCAAAGGCCAGAGAATAACGGCTTCCACCTCCCGCGACGATTGCAGCCCTTTCCATGACCAAGAGCAAGCCGGCGCCGTTGCGGCCCGAGACCGTCATCGGTGGCTACCGCGTCGTGCGCAGGCTCTCCTCCGGCGGCTTCGGCATGGTCTACCTCGCCATCGACGGCGAAGGCAACCAGGTGGCGGTGAAGGAATACCTGCCGTCTTCGCTGGCCTCGCGCGAACCCGGCCAGACGCTGCCCGTGGTGCCGTCCGAGAAACTCTCGCTGTACCGCCTGGGGCTCAAGAGTTTCTTCGAGGAAGGCCGCTCGCTCGCGCAGATCGCCCACCCCTCGGTGGTCAGCGTGCTGAACTTCTTTCGCGAGAACGAGACCGTCTACATGGTCATGAACTACCTGGAGGGCGCGACCCTGCAGGACTTCATCATCACCTCGCGCGAACTCAAGCGGCCCAAGGTGTTCCGCGAGTCGACCATCCGATCGTTGTTCGACGAAGTGCTGCGCGGCCTGCGCATCGTGCACCAGCACAAGATGCTGCATCTGGACATCAAGCCGGCCAACATCTTCATCACCGACGACGACAAGGCCGTACTGATCGACTTCGGCGCCGCGCGCGAGGTGCTGAACAAGGAAGGCAACTTCATCCGCCCCATGTACACGCCTGGCTTCGCCGCGCCCGAGATGTACCGGCGCGACGCCACCATGGGGCCGTGGACCGACATCTACGCGATCGGTGCCTGCATCTACGCCTGCATGCTGGGCTTTCCGCCGGCCGAGGCGCCGCAGCGACTCGAGAAGGACCGCATCACGGCGTCGCTCGCGCGGCTGCGCGGCGTCTATTCCGACAACCTGATCGAGGTGGTGGAGTGGTGCATGGCGCTGGACCCGCTGGCCCGGCCGCAGTCGGTGTTCGCGCTGCAGAAGGAGCTCAGCCGCGAGGGCGAGCGCCGCTACACCAAGCTGTCGATGAGCGAGAAGATCCGCATGCAGTTCGATACGCTGGTCTCGGATGGCAAGAAGAGCGCGGCCACGCCCCCTGCCGGATCGGTGGGCAAGACCTCGCGATGAGGTTTTCGGTCTTCCAGGTCAGCCGCCGCGGTGGCCGGGCCAAGAACGAGGACCGCATGGGCTACTGTTACACGCGCGAGTCCGGCCTGTTCGTGCTGGCCGACGGCATGGGTGGCCACCCCGAGGGCGAGGCCGCTGCCCAGCTGGCGGTGCAGACGGTCTCGGCTCTGCACCAGCAGCAGGCCACGCCGCAGCTGGCGCGGGCCAGCGACTTCCTCGTGCACGCGCTGCTGGCCTCGCACCGACGCATCCTGCGCTACGGCGAGGAACGCGGCCTGGCCGACACGCCGCGCACCACGCTGGTGGCAGCCGTGCTGCAGGGCGACAGCCTGACCTGGCTGCATTGCGGCGATTCGCGGCTGTACCTGGTGCGCGGGGGCGCGCTGTTGGCGCGCACGCGCGACCATTCCTACCTCGAACAGATGCCCCCCGACATGGCGCGCGCAGGGGGGGTCAGCCGCAACGTGCTCTACACCTGCCTGGGCTCTCCCGTGGCGCCCGAGTACGAGCTGACCGGCCCGGTGGCGCTGCAGCGCGGCGACAAGATGCTGCTGTGCTCGGACGGCCTGTGGTCCAGCGTGAGCGACGAGCGCATCGTCGAGCAGCTGGGTGCCCTACCCGTGGCGCAGGCCGTGCCGGAACTCGTGGAGCAGGCGCTGCGTGCGGCGGGGGACAGCAGCGACAACGTGACCGCGCTGGCGCTGGAATGGCGCTCGGCGGATGCCTTCGCTTCCACGCGCGGGCAGGCACCCGATGCATTTGCCGCCACCGTGCAGGGCACGGATTCCAAGGCCGCCGTGCCAGAGCTGGACGAAGCCGCCATCGACCGCTCCATCGCTGAGATCAACGAAGCCATCCGCCGCACGGCTGCCCGCCGGATTTGACCTGCGCCGGACGCAGGCTTGGCGCTTGGCGACAATCGCACCATGACTGAATTTGCAAGAACCGGCGGCCGGGCCGCCGACCAGCTGCGCGCCGTGCGCATCACCCGCGGCTTCACCATCCACGCCGAGGGTTCGGTGCTGATCGAGTTCGGCCAGACGCGCGTGCTGTGCACCGCCTCGGTCGAGGAGAAGGTGCCGCCGCACCAGAAAGGCAGCGGCGAGGGTTGGGTCACGGCCGAATACGGCATGCTGCCGCGCGCCACCCACACGCGCGGCAGCCGCGAGGCGGCCAAGGGCAAGCAAAGTGGCCGCACGCAGGAGATCCAGCGCCTGATCGGCCGCTCGCTGCGCGCCGTGTTCGACCTGAAACGCCTGGGCGAGCGCACCATCCACCTCGATTGCGACGTGCTCCAGGCCGACGGCGGCACGCGCACCGCTGCCATCACGGGCGCCTTCGTGGCCGCGCAGGATGCCGTCAACAAGCTGCTGGCCGAGGGCAAGCTCGCCGCCTCGCCCATCGTGCACCCGGTCGCCGCGGTCTCGGTCGGCATCGCCCAGGGCACGCCGCTGCTGGACCTCGAGTACGTCGAAGACGCGGCCTGCGACACCGACATGAACGTGGTCATGACCGGTGCCGGCCACTTCGTCGAGGTGCAGGGCACGGCCGAGGGCGCAGCCTTCACGCGTGCCGAGATGGACCACCTGCTGCAGCTGGCCGACAAGGGCATCCAGGAACTCATCGCGCTGCAGCTGGCGGCGCTGGCGGGTTGAGGGCGGGCATGGACCTGGTCCTCGCTTCCAACAACCAGGGCAAGCTGGCCGAGTTGCAGGCCTTGTTCGCGCCGCTGGACGTGCGCCTCGTGGCCCAGGGTGAACTGGACGTGCCCGAGGCCGAGGAGCCCTACCGCACCTTCGTCGAGAACGCGCTGACCAAGGCCCGCAACGCCGCGCGCCATACGGGTCTTGCCGCTGTGGCCGACGACGCCGGCCTGTGCGTGGACGCCTTCGGCGGCCTGCCCGGCGTGGATACGGCCTACTACGCCACGCAGTTCGGCTATGCCAAGGGCGACGACAACAATGTGCGCGCGCTGCTCGAGCAGATGCGCGGGGTGCAGAACCGGCGTGCCGCGCTGGTCAGCACCTTGGTGGCCGTGCGCAGCCCGCAAGACCCGGAGCCGCTGATCGCGGTCGGCCGCGCGGTCGGCCGCATCACCGAGGCGCCGGTGGGCGAGGGCGGTTTCGGCTTCGACCCCGTGATGTGGATCGAGGCCTTCGGCAAGACCTTCGCCGAACTGCCGGCCGAGGTGAAGAACGCCCACAGCCACCGCGGCCAGGCTGCGCGCGAGATGCTGCGGCTCATGCGCGAGCGCTGGTTCTAGATGTCCGGCCAGGCTCCCCGTGCGCCGACGGAGTACATGCGGCCCGGCCTGCTGCAGCTGCAGGCCCAGCCGCCGCTCGCGCTGTACCTGCACTTGCCCTGGTGCATCCGCAAGTGCCCGTACTGCGACTTCAACTCGCATGCCGTGCGCGGCGACGAGGCCGTGGTGCGCTGGGCCGGCGCCGATGCGCCGGCCGTCACCCAGGTCGCCGCGCCCGCCGAGCTGCCCGAGCAGCGCTACATCGACGCACTGATCGCCGACCTGGAAGCCGCTCTGCCGCTGGTCTGGGGCCGTACTGTGCACAGTGTTTTCATCGGGGGCGGCACGCCCAGCCTGTTCTCGCCCCAGGCCATCGACCGGCTGCTGGGCGACGTGCGCGCCCGGCTGCGGCTGGAGGCGGACTGCGAGATCACGCTGGAGGCCAACCCCGGCACCTTCGAGAAGGACCGCTTCCGCGCCTACCGCGCGGCCGGCGTCACGCGGCTATCAGTGGGTGTGCAGAGCTTCGACGACGCCATGCTGCAGGCCGTAGGCCGCGTGCACGACCGCCGCCAGGCCATCGCCGCGCTGGAAGAAGCAGCCCAGGCCTTCGACACCTTCAATCTGGACCTCATGTACGCGCTGCCGGGCCAGACGCCCGCAATGCTGGCGCAGGACCTCGACACTGCGCTGGCGTTGGCGCCGCCGCACCTGTCGGTCTACCACCTCACCATCGAGCCGAACACCTTCTTCGCCAAGCATCCGCCCGTGCTGCCGGAGGAAGACATCGCCTACGGCATGCTGGACCAGATCACCGAGGCAACGGGCCGCGCCGGCCTGGAGCGCTACGAGGTCTCGGCCTATGCGCGCCCCAGCCACCGCTGCGTGCACAACCTCAACTACTGGCAGTTCGGCGACTACCTCGGCATCGGCGCGGGCGCGCACAGCAAGCTCAGCTTCGCGCACCGCGTGGTGCGTCAGGTGCGGCTGCGCGAGCCGGGTCTTTACATGGCGCAGGCCTTGGCCGGTGCCGCGCTGGCGCAGGACGAAGACGTGCGCCGCGCGGACCTGCCGTTCGAGTTCATGCTCAATGCGCTGCGTTTGCGCGAAGGCTTTGCGCTGCAGGACTTCAGCGAGCGCACCGGCCTGCCGCTGTCGGCCATCGCCGCCGGGCTGGCCGAGGGCGAACGCCGCGGCCTGCTCGTGCGCGAGGCCGCGCGTGTGCGGCCGAGCGAGAAGGGTTTCGACTTCCTGAGCGACCTGCAGGAGATCTTTCTGTCCGGCGCGTAGCGCCTTCCATTTCAACGGAGCACCCCCATGGATCTGCAGTTGACGGGCCAGCATGTCTTGATCACCGGCGGCAGCAAGGGCATCGGCTTGGCCTGTGCCCAAGCCTTCCTGCGCGAAGGCGCGCGTGTGAGCCTGGTGTCGCGCGAGGCCGCAAACCTGGAACGCGCGGCGATGGCCCTGCGCGCCGATTTCGCCGACGCCGGCACGCGTGTGCAGACCCACGCGGCAGACCTGCGCGACGCGGCCGCGGCGTTGGCTGCGGTCGATGCCATCGAGCAGCAGGCCGGCGCCGTGCAGGTGCTCGTGAACTCGGCCGGCGCGGCCAAGCGCACGCCGCCCGACGAACTGACGCCCCAGGCCTGGCACGACGCCATGGACGCCAAGTACTTCAGCTACATCCACGTGCTGGACCCGCTGGTCAAGCGCATGGCCGAGCGCGGCGGCGGCGCCATCGTCAACGTCATCGGCGCGGGCGGCAAGGTGGCCAGCCCCATCCACATGCCAGGTGGTGCGGCCAATGCGGCGCTGATGCTGGCCTCGGCCGGCATGGCCGCGGCCTACGCGGCCAGGGGCGTGCGGGTGAACGCGGTGAATCCGGGGCTCACGCTGACCGAGCGGCTCAAGGAAGGCCTCGCGGCCGATGCGCGGCTGCAGGGCATCGATGCCGAAGAGGCGCTGCGCCGCGCCACCGCGCGGCTGCCGCTGGGCCGCATCGCCGAGCCCGCCGAGATCGCTGACGCCGTGTTGTTCCTGGCCTCGGCCCGCGCGAGCTACATCACGGGTGCGGTCCTGGCCATGGACGGCGCCGTGACGCCAATGATCTGATCAGTGCTGCGCGCGCCGCAGCGCGGAGACGCGGTCGGCGATGACGGCCGTGTCGCGCGGCTCGTCGGCGAACACCAGGTACTTCTCGAGGTCCAGCACGGCCTCGTCGGTGTTGCCCAGGTCGGCGTGCGTGAGGCCGCGGTCGCGGTACTCGGACCAGGCCTCGGGCAGCAGCACCACGAGCCGGTTCTGCACCGCCAGCAGCCGTTGAGCATCGGACTGGCTGCGGTGGATTTCCTTCAGGTTGCGCAGCATGCGCGCCAGGATGTCGCGCGGCTTGGCCGACTGCAGGTACAGGCCCAGGGGGACGTCGAAGTCCTCGCCGTGCTCGGCCTGTTGCTGCTGCTTGTAGGGCGCCAGGCGCTCGACCAGTTCCTCGCGGCTCAGCGACTGGCCGACGAACGGGTCGATCACCACCTGGCCCTTGGGCAGGTTGACCTTGACCAGGAAGTGGCCCGGGAAGTTGATGCCGCGCACCTGCAGGTGCAGGCCCTGCGCCAGTTCCATCCAGAGCACGGCCAGCGAGATCGGAATCCCCATGCGGGTGCGGAGCACGGCATTGAGGTAACTGTTGTCGGGGTCGTAGTAGTTGTTGACGTTGCCGCCAAAACCGAGCTCGCGGTAGAAGAACTGGTTCAACATGCGCAGCCGGTGCAGCGGCGGCGCATCGGCCGCCAGGCGGCGCTGCAGTCGGGCCTGCAACTGGTCCATGTCGCCCAGCACCTGCTGCACGTCGAGCTCGGGGTACTCGTCCTGCGCCAGGCTGGCGCAGGCCTCGAGCAGGGGGAACTGCTCGTCGCTCTGGACCAGGGCGGCGAAGTACTCGAGCGGGGTCGGGATCGAATAGCGGGGCGGCATCGGTTCTTTGTAATGGACGGGCCTGGGCGCGTCAAGCGAGGGGCCGATGCCCTCAGACGCTATGGCGCAGCATGCGCTTGAGCTGGATGCCGGCGGCCCAGGCCGCGCCGAAGTACACGATGGCCGAGGCTGCCAAAGCCAGTGCCATGCCGCCCATGCGCAGCCAGCCGTGGCCGACCTGCGTCCAGGGATAGGCGCGCGAGACCCAGATCAGGAAGATGGCCAGCACCGCGCTGGCCGCCACCACCTGCAGCAGGTAGCGCGCCCATCCCGGCGAGGGCCGGTAGCTGCCGCGTCGCAGCAATCCGACCAGCAGCAGCGCCGCGTTGAGTGTGGCGCCCAGCCCGACCGACAGCGCCAGCCCGGCATGCTGCAGCATGGGCACCAGGCCGAAGTTCAGCAGCTGGGTGAAGACCAGCACGACGAGCGCGATCTTCACGGGCGTGCGCACGTCCTGGCGCGCATAGAAGCCCGGCGCCAGCACCTTGATCGCCACCAGGCCGAACAGGCCAGCGCCGTAACCCATCAGCGCCACGCTGGTCTGGCGCACGTCTTCCTCGCCGAACTGGCCGTGGTGGTAGATGGTGGCCACCAGCGGCACGGCGAAGGTCAGCAGCGCGACCGCGCTGGGCACGGCCATCAGCACCACCAGGCGCAGGCCCCAGTCCAGCATGGCGGAGTAGCGCGCGGTGTCGCCGGCCGCGTGCGCGCCGCTCAGTTGCGGCATCAGCACCACGCCCAGTGCCACACCCAGCAGCGCGGTCGGGAATTCCATGAGCCGGTCGGCATAGCCCAGCCAGCTCACGCTGCCCGGCGCCAGGTGCGAGGCGATCTGGGTGTTGATCATGATGGACACATGGGCCACGCCCACGCCCAGCAGGGCCGGGCCCATCAGCTTGGCGATGCGCCGCGTGCCCGGGTCGGCCCAGGCCTCGCGCAGGCCCGCGAGGCCCAGACGCACGCGCGGCAGCAGGCCCAGGCCGGCCAGGGCCGGCACCTGCACGCCGAGCTGCAGCAGGCCGCCCAGCATCACGCCGCCGGCCATGGCGTAGATCGGTTCGATGCCGCGCGCGGCCAGCCAGGGCGCGCCCAGCCAGGCCGAGCCCATCATGGCCAGGTTCAGTAGCACGGGCGTGACGGCCGGCACGGCGAAACGCTTCCAGGTGTTCAGGATGCCCGAGGCCAGCGCCACCAGCGACATGCAGCCGATGTAGGGAAACATCCAGCGTGTCATGACCACGGCAGCGTCGAATCCGGCGGCGTCCTGCTGCAGGCCGGCGGCCAGCACCCAGACCATCAGCGGCGCGGCCAGCACGCCGGCCACGCAGACGAGCAGCAAGATGGCCGTCAGCACGCTGGCCACATGGTCGATCAGCTGTCGGGTGGCGGCCTCGCCGTCCTGCGCCTTGCTGGCCGCCAGCACCGGCACGAAGGCCTGGCTGAAGGCACCCTCGCCGAACAGGCGCCGGAACAGGTTGGGGATGCGGAAGGCGACGTTGAAGGCATCGGTCATGGCGCTGGCGCCGAACAGCGATGCCATCAGCAGTTCGCGGCCCAGACCGGTGATGCGCGACGCCAGTGTCAGCAGCGAGACCGTGGAGGCGGATTTGAGGAGACTCACCGCGGCGAGTGTAGCCAGCGGCCAGGGCCGTTCCGGGCGCGCCGCCCGGAACTTGACGCCGCTGTTATACTGGCGGGCTTTGCTGGCAACATCCTCAAGCCCTTAAGGAACACATACCATGGCAACCAAGCCGAAGAAGAAGAACCCGCGCCTGGCGTCGGGCCGCAAGCGCGTCCGTCAGGACATCAAGATCAACGCCGCGAACACCTCGCTGCGTTCCAAGTACCGTACCTTCGTCAAGAACGTCGAGAAGGCCGTGGCCGCCGGCGACAAGGAGAAGGCCACCGAACTGTTCGGCAAGATGCAATCCGTGGTCGACACCGTCGCCGACAAGGGCATCTTCCACAAGAACAAGGCCGCGCGCGACAAGAGCCGCCTGGCCGCCAAAGTCAAGGCCCTGGCCACTGCCCCGGCCGCAGCCTAAACCAGCCAACCCGCCCGGGTTGCATCCGCAACCCGCCGTTTGACCGGGTGCGCTGCCAGCAAAGAAAAAGAGAAACCGCCTTCGGGCGGTTTTTTCTTGGGCGGATGAAACAGGAAAGGCGTCAGCGCTTGGGCGGCTCGGGCACCAGGCAGGCCTCGGCCACCTGCAGCTCGTTGTCGCGCGCGAAGTTCATCGCGAAGTCCCAGGCCATCACGTCGTAGTCACGCAGGTCGCGGTGCACGATCACGCACTTGATGCCGTTCACCGTAGTGGGCACGCACCATGGCGAGTAGCCCAGGTGGCTGCCCGGCTGCGGCCCGCCCGGCCGGAACTGGCTCAGCACGCCGGCCAGCCGTTCGGCCCAGTCGCTGGGGCGAAATGTGCGTCCGTCGCGGGTAATGCCCTGGATGAAGACTTCCTTGGACGGGGGCGGGGTCATCTGGTGGGGTCGATGGGAAAAGAGGCGCTGGGACGCTGCATTGTGTGCAGGACTTCTCGCAAGAACGGTGCCGTTCACTTGCTGCGGTGCACCAGAGTTTATCCGAGGCGCCTGTTCCTGCCCTGGCGTCCGGCGCATAGCTGTGATGCGCATTTGTCAAAAAAGCGAGCAATCGCTGCGCCTAGAATCGCCGTTCAGCGGGCCCAGGCAACTGCCGAGAGGCGCCGGTCTTGCTGAATCCCCCGTGTTTCGCACCGTTGTACTGGAGAGATCAGCACCATGACCGCCGCCGCAGAGCCCACCTCCCCCCACGTCATGAACACCTACAGCCGCGTGCCGATCGCGCTGTCGCATGGCCAGGGCGTGCGTGTGTGGGACACCAACGGCAAGCAGTACCTTGACGCGCTGGGCGGCATCGCGGTCAACACGCTGGGCCACAACCACCCCAAGCTGGTGCCGGCGCTGCAGGAGCAGCTGACCAAGATCATCCACAGCTCCAACTACTACCACGTGCCTGGCCAGGAGCAACTGGCGGCCAAGCTGACCGAACTGGCCGGCATGACCAACGCCTTCTTCTGCTGCACGGGCCTGGAGGCCAACGAGGCCGCCATCAAGCTCGCGCGCAAGTTCGGCCACGACAAGGGCATCGAGAGGCCCGAGATCGTCGTCTACGAGAAGGCTTTCCACGGCCGCAGCATCGCCACCTTGAGCGCCACCGGCAACACCAAGGTGCAGCAGGGCTTCGGCCCGCTGGTCGAGGGCTTCATCCGCGTGCCCCTCAACGACATCGAGGCGCTGAAGGCCAAGACCGAAGGCAACCCCAACGTGGTGGCCGTTTTCTTCGAAACCATCCAGGGCGAGGGCGGCGTGAATCCCATGCGCGCCGAGTACCTGCAGCAGGTGCGCAAGCTCTGCGACGAGCGCGACTGGCTGCTCATGATCGACGAGGTGCAGTGCGGCATGGGCCGCACCGGCAAGTGGTTCGCCCACCAGTGGGCGGGCATCGTGCCCGACGTGATGCCGCTGGCCAAGGGCCTGGGCTCGGGCGTGCCGATCGGTGCCGTCGTCGCCGGCCCCAAGGCCGCCGGCATCTTCGGCCCCGGCAACCACGGCACCACCTTTGGCGGCAACCCGCTGGCCATGCGCGCGGGCATCGAGACCATCCGCATCATGGAGGAAGAGGGCCTGCTGGAGAACGCCGCCAGGGTGGGTGCGCACCTCAAGCAGGCGCTGGCGCAAGCCTTCGAGGGCATGGCCCAGATCAAGGACATCCGCGGCCAGGGTCTCATGCTCGGCGTGGAGCTGGACCGCCCCTGCGGCGTGCTCACTGCGCGCGCGGCCGAACGTGGTCTGCTGCTCAGCGTGACGGCCGACTCGGTCATCCGCATGGTGCCCTCGCTGATCCTCACCAAGGCCGACGCCGACGAGATCGTCGCCATCCTCGCGCCGCTGGTCAAAGAGTTCCTGGCCGAGCCGGTGGCAGCATGAGCATCAAGCACTACCTGCAGTTCAGCGACTTCACGGCCGACGAGTACGCCTACCTGTTCGCGCGCGCCGCGCTGATCAAGCGCAAGTTCAAGGCCTACGAGAAGCACCACCCGCTGGTGGACCGCACGCTGGCCATGATCTTCGAGAAGGCCAGCACGCGCACGCGCGTGAGCTTCGAGGCCGGCATGTACCAGCTCGGCGGCAGCGTGGTGCACCTGACCACGGGCGACAGCCAGTTGGGCCGGGCCGAGCCCATCGAGGACAGTGCCAAGGTCATCAGCCGCATGGTCGACCTGGTCATGATCCGCACCTTCGGCCAGGACAAGATCGAGCGCTTCGCCGCGCACTCGCGCGTGCCCGTCATCAACGGCCTGACCAACGAGTTCCACCCCTGCCAGATCCTGGCCGACATCTTCACCTTCATCGAGCACCGCGGCTCGATCCTGGGAAAAACGGTGGCCTGGGTCGGCGACGGCAACAACATGGCCAACACCTGGTTGCAGGCCGCCGAGATCCTCGGTTTCAAGGTCCATGTCAGCACGCCCAGCGGCTACGAGATCGACCAGTCCGTCGCCGGCCTGCGTTCGGCCGACAGCTACAAGGTGTTCAAGGACCCGATGGACGCCTGCCGCGGTGCCGACCTCGTGACCACCGACGTCTGGACCAGCATGGGCTACGAGGCCGAGAACGAGGCCCGCCGCAAGGCCTTTGCCGACTGGTGCGTGGACGAGGACATGATGAAGGTCGCCAGGCCCGATGCGCTGTTCATGCACTGCCTGCCGGCGCACCGCGGCGAGGAGGTCCAGGCCGAGGTCATCGACGGGCCGCAGTCCGTGGTCTGGGACGAGGCCGAGAACCGCATGCATGTGCAGAAGGCGCTCATGGAGTATTTGCTGCTGGGGCGCATCGCCTAGCCGTCCCGATCCGCAGACCATGCCGTTCCGGGCACCACGTGCCCGGGTTCGCGGTGGTGCCATGCCCGATTCCCACGCCCTCACACCCGCGCTGCGGCGCTCCATCCTGCTGCTGTCGCTGTCGAATTTTTCCAGCATGTCGGTGCAGCGCATCTGTGATGCCATGCTG
The DNA here is from genome assembly GCF_007677875.1 of Variovorax boronicumulans. GTDB lineage: Bacteria > Pseudomonadota > Gammaproteobacteria > Burkholderiales > Burkholderiaceae_C > Pseudorhodoferax > Pseudorhodoferax boronicumulans_A. The sequence continues at coordinate 384,047 of NZ_VEDO01000001.1, forward strand.
CCGGCGCTGGCCCAGGAGTTTTCCGTTTCGCTGACCCAGGCCGCGCAGGTGGTTTCGTTCTTCGCGATCACCTATGGCACGGCGCTGCTGTTCTACGGCCCGCTCGGCGACCGGGTCGGCAAGTTCCGGCTGATCGCCCTGTGCACGCTGGCCTGCAGCGTGGGCAGCGTGGTGTCGGCACTGGCGCCCGATCTGTCCGTCCTGGTGCTGGGCCGCGTGCTGGTGGCCATGGCCGCCGCCGCCATGATTCCGATGGCGCTGGCCTGGGTCGGCGATGCCGTGGCCTACGAGCGGCGCCAGGAGACGCTGGCGCTGCTGGGCCTGGGCTCCACGCTGGGCCTGGTCAGCGGGCAACTGCTGGGCGGCCTGTTCACCGACTGGTTCGGCTGGCGCTGGGCCTTCTGGTTCCTGACCGGGCTGTTCGGCGTGGTCGGCGTGCTGCAGTGGCGCGACTGGCAGCAGCAACGGCTGCGGCCGCACCGCATGGCCGGCCTGGTGGGCGGCACGGGCCAGCGGCTGGGCTTCGCGGCGCAGCTGCGCAGCCTGCTTGCGCGCCCGCACGCGCGCGCGGTGCTGCTGGTGTCGATGGGGCAAGGCGCGCTGGCCTTCGGCGCCATGGCGATGTGGGCCTCGCACCTGCATGCCAAGCTGGGCCTGTCTCTGGCGGCGTCCGGGGCCAGCGTGGCGCTGGCGGGCGTGGGCGGGGTTCTCTACATGGCCAGCGCACGCCGGCTGATCCCCTGGCTGGGCGAGACGCGCCTGGTGCTGCTGGGCGCCACGCTGCTGGCGCTCGGCGCTTGCGGCCTCGCTTTCACGCCCCAGGCGCTGCTGGCGCCGCTGGCCAGCCTGGTGGCCGGCTTCGGCCTGTTCATGTTGCACAACACGCTGCAGGCCAATGCCACGCAGATGGCGCCCGAGGCGCGCGGCATGGGCGTGGCGATGTTCTCCGTCTCGCTGTTCATCGGCCAGTCGCTGGGCGTGGTGCTGGCGGCCAGCCTGGTCGGGCGCTGGGGCTCGACGGCGGTGGTCGCCGGTGCGGGCGTGGCGGTGCTGGGCATGGCGCTGTTCTTCGCGCAGGCGCTGCGGCGGCGGGACGCGGCCCGGCGCGGCTGAGCGTTCAAGGGTAAACCCCTGGGATCCAGGGACGCAGCCGCAACGTAGAACGCCCAGGTGCCGCCGGTCGGCGGCGCCATGTCGACGCACATACCGAGGAGAGCGACATGCCTTCTGCTCGCAGATCGATTGCCCTGGCCGTGTTGCTGGCTTGCGCCGGCAGCGCATTCGCATCCAGCCACCGCGAGGCCCCGTTCATCACCACCAGCCCCAAGGTCGACGGCACGGACTTCTACATGTTCCGCAGCTACGAGGGTGTGGCCAGCGGCGGTGGTGGCGGCCGATCGGACTACGTCACGCTGATCGCCAACTACCAGCCGCTGCAGGCGCCGTACGGCGGCCCCAACTACTTCTCGCTGGATCCGAACGCGCTGTACGAGATCCACATCGACAACAACGGCGACGGCCGCGAAGACCTCACCTTCCAGTTCCGCTTCAGCAACCAGCTCAAGGGCACGGCGCTGCCCATCGGCGGCGCCAACGTGGCCGTGCCCTTGATCCAGACCGGCCCGGTCGCCAACGTGGCCGACGCCAACCTCAACCTCAACGAAACCTACAGCCTGAGCCTGGTGCGCGGCGACCGCCGCAAAGGCGCCATGTCGGCCGTGACGAAGGCCGATGGCAGCCGGGTGTTCGAGAAGCCGGTGGACTACATCGGCGGCAAGACGCTGGGCGAGCCGGCCGCCTACGAGGCCTACGCGCAAAAGCACATCCACACCATCAAGGTGCCCGGCTGCCCCGCCGGCAGGGACGAGGGCCGCGTGTTCGTCGGCCAGCGGCAGGAGGGCTTCGCGGTCAACCTGGGACCGGTGTTCGACCTCGTCAATGCGCCGGCCGCGGTGCTGCTCGACCCCGCGAACAAGGACGCGGCCGGACAGGGCGGCAAGCATGTGATCCAGAAGGCCAACGTCACCACGCTGGCGCTGGAGGTGCACAAGGACTGCCTGACGGCCGGCAACGACCCGGTCATCGGCGGCTGGACCACGGCCAGCATGCGCCAGGCGCGGCTGCTGAGCGGCAAGCCTGGTGTGGGCCACCAGACGTCCGAGAAAGCCGGCGGTGCCTGGGTGCAGGTCTCGCGGCTGGGCAATCCCCTGGTCAACGAACTGGTGATCGGCCTGCCCGACAAGGACAAGTTCAACGCGTCCAGCCCGCGCGACGACGCCCAGTTCCTGAACTACGTGACCAACCCCACGCTGCCGGCCCTGCTGGGCGTGGTGCTGGTGAACAACCCGGCCGGCGTGGCGCCGACCAACCTGCCGCGCACCGACCTGGCCACCGTGTTCCTGACCGGCATCACTGGCGTGAACAAGCCGACCACCGTTGCGCCGTCGGAGGTGCTGCGGCTCAACACCGCCGTCGCCGCCGTGCCGGCGGGCGAGCAGAACCGCCTCGGTGTCGCGGGCGAGGTGCTGCGCGTGGGCGGTCCGGCCAACCTGGCGCAGGCGCGCGACCTGGCAGGCTTCCCGAACGGCCGCCGGCCCAAGGACGACGTCGTGGACATCGCGCTGGTCGCCATGGTCGGCGGGCTTTGTGTGATCAACGGTGACGGCAATGCGCTGGGCTTGAACGGCGTGCCTGGCGTGCCGTCGCTCACGTCGGCGTGCAAGCCCTCCAGCGTGCCGCTGGGCGCTACCGCCGCCAACATCCACGACGCGGTGGACCAAGCGACCGTGCCGTTCCTCACGCGGTTTCCGTACCTGAACACGCCGAACTCCGGTTCGGCAGCCTACTGAACCCACCATGAGGAGCATTGCCATGCGAACCACTCCCTGGATCGTTCCCGCCACAGCGGTGTGCGTCGTGCTGGCCGGCTGCGGCGGCGGTGGCGGCGACGGGCCTGGCGACGGCTCGGCCGGCAACGTGCCGGGCACCGGGGTGCCGATTGCCGCACAGACCAGCGTCGACGACGTCATCGCCTTCGCCAAATCGCTGATCGCGGCCACCAGCGAAACCAGCGAACCGGTGGCCATCGAAGGCGCCACGTTGGCCACCAGCGAAACCGACGAGCCCGCGCAACTCTGACGCACGCTACCGCCATGCTGCGCATGCCCGTTGTGGCGCTCGCCGCGTCGTTGCTTGGCCTGGCCCACGCGGCCACGCCGTTGCAGCCGAGCAGCGACCAGGAGGTGGTGGAGCGCCTGCCCGCCGTGACGCGCGTGCGCCCGGCCCAGGGCAGCACCGCCACCGATCCGGTGCAGGCCGAGCGGCTCGCACGCGCCGCCATCGCGACCGCGCGGGAAACCGGCGATGCGCGCTACTGGGGCCGTGCCCAGGCCGCGCTCGCTCCGTGGTGGAACCGGCCAGACGCGCCAGCCGCGCTGGCCGTGCTGCAGGCCACCGTGCAGCAGGGCCGCCACGTCTTCGCCGATGCGCGCGAGGTGCTGCAGGCCGTGCTGGCCCGCGACCCCGGCCAGGCCCAGGGATGGCTCGACCTGGCCTCCCTGGAGCGCCTGGAGGGGCGCTACCCGCAGGCCCTGCATGCCTGCGAAGCCGTGGCCCGCGCCGGCGCCGCGTTCTATGCCCAGGCCTGCCAACTCGAGACGCTGTCGCTGCAAGGGCGCCACGACGACGCACGCACGGGCCTGCAGCGGCTGCTGAACCAGGCCACCGAGCCTGCGCAGCGCAGCTGGCTGGCCTCGCTGCTGGCCGAGCAGGAAGAGCGCGCTGGCCGCGACACCGCGGCGCTGGCCGCCTACCGTCTGAGCCTGCAGTCTTCGCCAGACCTGTACACCCGCATCGCGCTGGCCGACCTGCTGCTGCGCACCGGGCAGCCGGCCGAAGTGCTGGACGTGCTGCGCGCGCAGCCCGACACCGATGCCGTGCTGCTGCGCCAGGCCCTGGCCCTGCGCCAGCGCGGCGATCCCGCCTGGATGGCGTTGCGCGACAGTCTGCGCACGCGTGCCGACGAGCTGGCGCGCCGCGGCGACGCCGCCGACCTGCATGCGCGCGAACTGGCGCTGGCAGCACTGTGGCTGCACGACGAGCCGGCCGCTGCGCTGGCGCTGGCACGTCGCAACCTGGCGCTGCAGCGCGAACCCATCGACTGGTGGCTGGCGCTGCAGAGCGCGCAGCGCGCCGGCGACGACGCCGCCCTGCGCGGCCTTCGGCAGGAGTTGCAGGCCAGCGGCCTGGTCGACCGGCGGCTCGCGGAGCGCACACCATGAAGCCGGCCTGGTGGCGACGGCTGGCCGTGCTGCTGGCTACAGGGGTGCTCATGGCCCAGGCGGCCTGGGCCCACAAGGGCAGCGACGCCTACCTGGACCTGCAGGACAGCGCCGCCGGCCTGCAGGCCACGCTGTCCGTCGCGCTCAAGGACCTGGACCTGCTGCTGCCGCTGGACGCCGATGCCGATGGCCTCGTCACCTGGGGCGAGGTGCAGGCCGCCACACCCGCCGTGCTGGCCCTGCTGCAGCAGCACGCGCGGCTGGAGGCCGAACCGGCACCAGACCCGGCCTGCGCACTGGCCTGGCGCTTCGACGGCCTGGAGCGCCGCAGCGATGGCGCCTACCTGCGTGCCACGGCGCAGAGCCGCTGCGCTGCCGCCGCGCGGGTCTGGCGCTACACGCTGCTGGGTGCGCAGGACGCCAACCACCGCCTGCTGGTGTCGGGCCAGGTCGGCGGCAAGCCGCTGCTGGCCACGCGCACGCCGCAGATGGACGAGCCCCTGCGCTTGCAGACCGACGGCGCGGCCCCGCGCGGTGCAGCCGCCACGCTGCGCGACTACTTCATGCTCGGCATGCTGCACCTGCTGGAGGGCTACGACCACCTGGCCTTCCTGCTCGCGCTGGTGCTGCCTCTGGGCTTGCGCCTCGGCCGCCGCACGGCGGCCGGGCCACCGCAAGCCGCTGGCTCCGCCTGGTGGTCGTTGCTGCGCACCGTCACGGCCTTCACCATCGGCCATTCGGTCACGCTGGTCGCGGCCACGCTGGGCTGGACTTCCGCATCGCCGGCCTGGGTCGAGCCCGTGATCGCCGCGTCCATCGCCGCCACCGCCGTGCTGAACCTGTGGCCCGTGCCCGGACTGCGCGCCGAGCGCCTGGCGCTGGTGTTCGGGCTGGTGCACGGCTACGGCTTTGCCGGCCTGCTGTCGGAGATGGCGGCACCGCCCGGCCTGCTGCCCTGGGCGCTGGCCGGCTTCAACCTGGGCGTGGAAGCGGGGCAGTTGCTCGCGGTGTCGGCCTGGGTGCTGCTGGTGCAGGGCGTGGTCGACCGCCGCTGGTACCAGCCGCTGGTGGTGCGCGGCGGTTCCGGCCTGCTGATCCTGCTGTCGTCCTGGTGGTTCGTGGAGCGCATCGCCTGAGGCTTGCACGGACGCCGACAATCGCGTCCATGTCCGCCACCGTTTCGCCCTGCCAATCCTGCGGCGCCTGCTGCGCCAACTTCCGTGTCGACTTCTCGGTGTACGAGCTGCTCAGCGAAGGCGGCAGCGTGCCCGATGGCCTGACGGTGGAGGTGAACGGCAACACCGCGCGGATGCGCGGCACCGACCACGTGCCGATCCGCTGCGCGGCGCTGACCGGCAAGCTGGGCCAGAACGTGGGCTGCGGCATCTACGAGTGGCGGCCCTCGCCCTGCCGCGAGTTCGAGGCCGGCAGCTACGCCTGCGACCGGGCCCGCGCGCGGCACGGCATGGCCCCGCTGGATTCCTGATCAGCCGCGCGCCAGCAGCCGCGCGATCGCCTCGGGCAATCCTGCATTCGGCTTGACCGGCGGCGGCGCGAAGCTGCCGCGCGTGGCCTTGCCAGGCGCCAGCGCGACCAGCGACTCGGCATGCCGCACGGCGCTGGACACACCATCGACCACAGGCACCGGCAACTGCCCGCGCAAGCTGCGCGCCAGGCCCGCCAGCGGTGCGCCGGCCAGCACGATCGCGTCGGCACCGTCCTCGGCCACGGCGTGCTCGCACAGCGCCTTCAGGGCCTGGCCGTGGTCGGTCTGCACGCTGGCGATGCCGGCGAGCGGCTGGTCCAGCGCGCGGATGCTGGCGAGCCGGCCGATGAGGCCGTTGGCCTCCACCATCTCGCGGTACCAGGCGCTGATGCGCTGGGAGATCGCGACGATGGAAAAGCGCTGGCCCAGCAGGCAGGCGCTGGCCAGGGCCGACTCCGTGAGGCCCAGCACGGGCATGGGCAGCACCTCGCGCAGTCCGGCCAGGCCCGGGTCGCCGAAGGCGGCGACGATCACGGCGTCGTGGCCGGGTGCGTGCTCGGCCGCGACCTGGGCCGTGGCGTAGGCGCCGATCAGCGCCTCGAAGCGCGTCTCGATGTAGGCCACGCCGAACGGCGCGGTCTGCATCGTCAGCGCGGTGGTGGCCGACGCGCTGCGGCGCGCCTCGGCCTCGATCAGCGCCGTGACGCTGGTGGAGATGTTGGGGTTGACGATCAGCAGGCGCATGGGCTCAGGCCTTGGGGCGTTGGGGCAGCAGGGAAGGCTTGCCGCAGGCGAGCAGCGCGCCCTGGCCAGGGCGCGCATGGAACTGCCCGTCCCACACCACCTCGCCGCGGCACAGCGTGACGCCGGGCCAGGCCTTGAGCCGCATCCCCTCGTACGGCGTGTAGTCCACTTCGTGGTGCAGCTGTTCATTGCGCAGCACGAATTCACGCTCGTCCCAGATGACGAGGTCGGCGTCGGCGCCGATCGCGATCGTGCCCTTGCGCGGGTGCAGGCCGTAGGCCTTGGCCGGGCCCGTGGCTGTCAGTTCGACGAAGCGGTGCGGCGTCATGCGGCCCGCGAGCACCCCTTCGGACCACAGCAGCGCCATGCGCGTCTCCAGGCCCGGGATGCCGTTGGGGATGTGGCGGAAGGCCACCTCCTGGCCGTCCGGCTTCTTGCCCTCGGGCGCGTCGAACTTGAACGGCGCGTGGTCGGACGAGAACACCGTGAACAGCCCGTCGTTGAGTCCGTCCCAGATCACCTGCTGGTTGGCGCGGTCGCGCGGCGGCGGGCTGCAGACGCACTTTGCGCCCTTGTAGCTGTCGTCGATGCCGAGGTCCTCGGCCGTCAGGAACAGGTACTGCGGGCAGGTCTCGGCGAAGATGTTCAGGCCGTGCGCACGTGCCCAGCGGATCTGCTCCACGGCTTCGCGGCCCGAGACGTGCACGATCAGGATGGGCACGTCCACGAGCTCGGCCAGCGCGATCGCGCGGTGCGTGGCCTCGCGCTCCACGAGCATGGGCCGGGCGTGCGCATGGAAACGCGGCGCCGTGCGGCCCGCGGCCTCCAGCCGGCGCGTGAGCCATTCGATGCAGTCGGCGTTCTCGGCGTGGACCATGGCCAGCGCGCCGTGCTGGCGCGCCACGTCAAGCACGTCCAGGATCTGCCCGTCGTCGAGCTTCATGTCGTCGTAGGTCATGTAGATCTTGAACGAGGTGAAGCCCTCCTTGATGAGCGAAGGCAGTTCTTCCTGCAGCACGGTGGGCGTGGGGTCGCTCACGATCAGGTGGAAGGCGTAGTCGATGTGGGCCTTGCCCGCGGCGCGCGCGCGGTAGTCCTCCACCGCGGCGCGCAGCGACTGGCCCTTCTGCTGCGCCGCGAACGGGATCACCGTGGTGGTTCCGCCGCAAGCGGCCGAGCGCGTGCCGGTGTCGAAGTCGTCGGCATTGCGCGTGGGCGGCGGCATGGGCTGGTCGAGGTGGCAGTGCGCGTCCACGCCGCCGGGTGTCACGGTGCGGCCGGCCGCGTCGATCTCCTGCTTGCCGGGCGGCAGGCCCAGGCCCAGCTGGGCGATGCGGCCGGCACGGATGCCGATGTCGCAGTCGAAGCTGTCGGATGCGGTGACGGCCCGCGCGTTGCGGATCACGAGGTCGAAGTCGGACATGGTGGTGTGGTGTGTGGGAATGGGGTAGGTCTCATGCAGCCATCCAGCCGCCGTCGACCATGAGTTGGGCGCCGGTGGTGAAGGTGGAATCGCGGCTGGCCAGGAACAGCACGGCACGTGCCACGTCGATGGGCTCGCCCAGGCGCGGCCAGGGCGTGCGGCGCGTGGCGCGGTCCATCACGGCGGGGTCGAGCGCGCGGCCGCCCTGGCCGGTCTGGATCTTGCCGGGTGCGACCGCGTTGCAGACGATCTCCTGCGCCGCGTAGTCGGTGGCGACCTGGCGCGTGAGGTAGGCGATGCCGGCCTTGCTCACGCCGTAGGCCAGATCCTCGGGCGCGGCGATCATGCCGTGCTGCGAGGCCAGGTTGACGATGCGGCCGCGCACGCCCTCCAAGGGCTCCTGGTCCTGCATCTGGCGCACGGCGGCGCGGCAGCAGCGGTAGACGCCCGAGAGGTTCACATCGAGCACGCGCTGCCAGTCGGCCTCCTCGAGCTCCAGCAGCGGGCGCGCGTGGCGGATGCAGGCGTTGTTGACGAGCACGTCGAGCCGGCCGAAGCGGGCCACGGTCTGCGCCACGAGTGCATCCACTTGGGCCGTGCTGGACACGTCGGTGGCGATGAACGCGGCGCGGCCGCCGGCAGCCTCGATGGCCGCCACGGTAGGCACGCCACCTTCGATGACCGCGGTCGTCACGTCGGCCACGACCACGCTGGCGCCGTGCGCGGCCAGCAGGCGCGCGATGGCGCGGCCGATGCCGGAGGCCGCGCCGGTCACGATGCAGACCTGGCCGGCCATGCGGGCCGCCGCGGCGGGTTGGTGGGCGTAGGGGTCAGGCATGGATGGAATCGGGTTGGGCGGCGCGTCGCCATGCAAGGAAGTCCTCGGCCGCGGCGCGCAGGTCGTAGCGCGGCACGAAGCCGGTGTCGGTGCGCAGGTAGGCGATGTCCATGGGCGCGCGGTCGTAGGGCGCGTAGTAGTCGATGTCGGCCTGGTCGGCGCCACCGGCCGCGATCTGCCAGGACCAGCCCGGGTGCGCGGCGGCCACGGCGGCGCACCAGTCGGTCATGCGGCCCATGAAGCCCGCGGCCACGTTGTAGACGGGGCGCGGCAGCTGCGGGCGGTCCAGCAGGGCCTGCAGCCCTGCGGCGGCGTCGCGCACGTAAAGCCAGTCGCGTGTGCTCTCGCGCGGCAGCCGCACGGCCTCGCCCTGCTCGGCGCGCAGCAGCACCTGCAGCGGCGCGCTGAGTGTGTCGCGCACGCCGGTGTCGGCTTCCCAGGGGCCGAAGCAGGTGCCCAGGCGGCCGACCACGAGGTCCAGGCCGTGCAGGGCGGCCAGGCGCAATGCCGCGGCTTCGGCGGCCTGCTTGGAGATGCCGTACAGGCCTTCGGGCCGCAGCGGCGTGTTGTCCTCGTGCAGCGCCTGCGCGCCGATGCCGCTCGCGCCGTAGACCGACCCGGAGCTGGCGTGCACGACACGGCGCACACCCGTGGCTGCGGCTGCCGTCACGGCCGCCACCACGCCGCCCAGGTTGACCTCGAAGATGCTGCCGGGCGCGGCACGCTCGCGCCGCGCGTCGGCCGTGATCGCGGCCAGCGTGACCAGCCGGTGCGGCCGGTGCGCGCGCATGGCGGCTTCCAGGGCCGCCGCATCGCGCACGTCGCCCTGCACCAGGCTGATGCGGCCCGGCAGCGCGGCGAAAGCCCGCGCCGCGGCCGGCGGCAGCGGCGCGCGGTCGAAGCCCACGACGGCCTGGCCGTCCTGCAGCAGGCGCTCGGCCAGCGCCAGGCCGACGAAGCCGCAGGCGCCCGTGATGAGGGTCGGCATCAGGCCGGCACCGCCATGGGCTCCGGCCGCAGCAACTGCAGGATGCGGCGCTTGGTGTCGTTGAACTGCGGGCTGGTCGAGTCGCGCGGGCGCGGCAGGTCGATGGTCAGCATCTCGCGGATGCGGCCCGGCCGCGCCGACATCACGGCCACGTGGGTGCCGAGCGCCAGCGATTCCTCGATGCCGTGCGTCACGAAGACGATGGTGCTCTGGCTGTCGCGCCAGATGCGCACGAGCTCGGCGTGCATCTCCATCTTGGTCTGCTCGTCGAGCGCGCCGAAGGGCTCGTCCATGAGGATCACCTCGGGGTTCATGAGCAGCGCGCGCGCGATGCCCACGCGCTGGTTCATGCCGCCCGACAGCTCGCTCGGGTAGTGGTTCTCGAAACCCTTCAGGTTCACCATCTCGATGTAGTGCTGGGCCTTCTTGCGGCGGATCTCCTTGCCCACGCCCTGCATGGTCAGGTGGAAGGCCACGTTTTCCCAGACCGTGAGCCAGGGCATCAGCGTGGGCTGCTGGAACACCACGCCGCGGTCGGCACCGGGCGCGGTGATGGACTGCCCGCCCACGCGCACGCTGCCGCTGGAGGGCTTGTCGAACCCCGCGATGAGGTTCAGCAGCGTGGACTTGCCGCAGCCGCTGGGCCCCAGCAGGCACAGGAAGTCGTTGCGCGCCACGTGCACGCTGACATCGTCCAGCGCCTTGACGGCGCTGCCGCGCTTGGGGTCGTCGAACAGGCGCGTGACGTGGTCGATCTCGATCAGGCTCATCTCACGCTTCTTTCGCTTGCAGGGTGGAGCCGCGCTGCCAGCGCAGTACGCGGCCGGCGAACAGCTTGATCGCCAGGTCGCTCAGAAAGCCCAGGAGGCCGATGCTGACCATGGAGGCGATCACGATGTCGTAGCGCAGGAAGTAGTAGGAATCCCAGAGCACATAGCCCACGCCGCTCTTGACGGCCACCATCTCGGCCGTGACGGTCAGCATCCAGGCCGAACCTATGGCGATGCGCAGGCCCGAGAACACGCTGGGCAGCGCGGCCGGGAACACGATGTGGCGCAAGAGCTTGCCCGGCGTGCCGCCGGCCATGGCGCCGGCGCGCAGCAGGTTGCGGTCGCAGGTCTTCACGCCGTGGATGGTGGACAGCAGCACCGGGAAGAACGAGCCCAGGAACACCAGGAAGATGGCGGGCTTGTTGGCGATGCCGAACCAGATGATGGCCAGCGGAATCCAGGACACCGGCGGCACCGGCCGCAGGATCTGCAGCACGGGCTCGATCAGCCGCTCCACGGTGCGCGACCAGCCGATGGCCATGCCGAGGGCGATGCCCAGCACGGTGGAAATGGCGAAGCCGGCGAACACGCGCGAGGCGCTGGCGGCCACGTCCTGCAGCCAGTGGCCGCTGTAGGTCTGCGTGTTGCCGTCGGTCGCGAAGACCCAGTCCGCCCAGGCCAGCAGCACCTGCGAGGGAGCCGGCAGCAGCGCGGGCGGCAGCACGCCGGAGCGCGAGAACAGCTCCCAGCCGATCAGCAGCGCCACCGGAACCAGGGCGCGCTCGATGCGGCGGTAGAAGCGCAGCAGGGCGCAGTTGCGGGTCACGCGTCGGTCCTCAATACCCGAGCGCCGACTTGGGCTGGCCGGTGGCGGCTTCCAGGAAGCGGTAGTCCATGTTCTTCTGGACCGCGGCGCTCACGTCGCTGTTGATGTATTTCAGCTCGCGCATCATCTGCGCGATGGCCACGGCCGATTCGCGGTGCATGGCGTAGTCGGGGTACAGGTTGGCGGCGGCGCCGGTGGCGATCGCCTTGTCCAGGCCCGTCACCTTCTGGATGGTGTCGATGAACTGGGCCTTGTCGCTCTCCATGAGCTTGTTGACCTTGATGATGGAGCGCACCGTTTCTTCCACGCCCTTGGCGCGGCCGGCGACCACGTCCGAGCGCGTGACGATCAGGTTGGTCAGCTTGCCGGCGGCCTGGTCGTAGGGGAAGGTGAAGAACTTGGCGGCCTTCACTTCACGGATCTGGGTGGCGAAGGGGTCGACCGAGCAGATCAGCTCGACCTCGCCGCGGCGCAGCGCCTGCACGTGGTCGGACGGGTTCGGGATGTTGACGAACTGCACGTCCTTGTTGATGTCGATGCCCTGCCTGGCGAAGGCGCCGCGCATGTGGATGTCCTGCGCGTTGCCGCGCGAGGCCGCCACGCGGAAGGGCTTGCCCTGGGCCTTGTACTCGGCGATCAGCTTCTTGAGGCCGGCCCAGTCGTTCTCGGCCAGCGGCAGTTCGTTGCCCACGAGGATCTGCGAGCCGCCGTTGATCTGGCCCGAGATGGCGACCACGTCGAAACCCTTGTCCAGCGCGGTGGCGTAGTGCAGGTAGGTGACCTGGGCCACGTCGATGCTCTTGGAGAGCAGGGCGGTCAGCACGTCGTTGCCGGTGTTGAAGGCGATGGCTTCGAGCTTGACGTTGCTGGCGTTGGCCGGGGTGAGGGCCAGCGGCGTGCAATGTGCGCACTTGGCGTAGCCGAGCTTGATGGCGTCCTGGGCTTGGCCTGCCAGCGGCAGGAGGGCGGCCGCCGCGAGGGCGAGGCGGGCGAGAAGTTTGAACATGGGGCTCCCTGGGATTGGACGGCCCGCGGGGGGCGGGACCTGCAGCCATCCAGCAAGGGATGTGCCAAGTTTGTATCCAATCTTGTAAGTGTTTGGCGCCAAACGGTTTCGCTGTTGAATCGGTGCTGGCGCCAGCCGAGCAGGGCACGGAAATGGATCCATGCCATGCGCCACTTTGGATACAAAGTGCCCGGCCTTGGTGCGCTCAGCGCCAGTAGTGCTTGCCCTCTGCGCCCCACAAGGCACGGGCGGCCTCTTCGGCTTCGCGGCAGACCGTGTCCATGTCCACGCGCGTAGGCAGGCCGTTCTCCACGAGGATCTCGCCGTCCACGACCACCATGGACACGTCGCGGCCCTGGCCCGTGTGGACCAGGTTGCCCAGCGGGTTCACATGCGGGCGCAGGTGCGGCCGGTTCGCGTCGAAGACGACGAGGTCGGCCGCCTTGCCGAGTGCCAGGCTGCCCAGTTCGTCCTGCAGCCCCAGGGCCTTGGCGCCGCCCAGCGTGGCCATGTGGAACACGTCGCGCGGCTGCCAGCTGTCGTCCACGCGGCCCTCCTGCACACGCGCGGTGACCAGGGCCCAGCGCATGAGCTCCACCATGTCGCCGTGCTGGGTGTCGGTGGCCAGCGCCATGTTCACGCCCGCGCGTTTGAGCATGGGCGTGGGCGCCAGCCGTCCCGAGGTGGCGTTGCACTTGGGGATGTGCACGGCGTGCGCGCCGGCCGCGGCCATGCGGGCCGCATCCTCGGGCGTCACGTAGATGCAGTGGCCGCCCATCAGGCGTTCGTTGAGCAATCCCGTGTCGGCCAGCACCTCGGTGGAACTGCGGCCGCAGCGTGCACGCACGCGCTCCACCTCCACCTGGCTCTGGCCCAGGTGGGTGCTGACCACCAGGCCACGCTGTTGCGAGGCCGCGGCCACCTCGCGCAAGAAGCCCTCCGAGCAGGTGTCGACCGCATGCGCGGCCAGGTTCACGCGCACGCGCGGGTGGTCGGCCCAGCGCGCGTGCAGGTCCAGGCCGGCCTGCAATGTGGCGTGGCCGATGGCCGCGCTGTGGTGCCAGTCGCCATGCGCCACGCGCGCGAAGTCCACGTCGTGGATGCGCCAGCTCGGCGCCAGCCGCATGCCCAGTTCGACCATGGCCTCGGTGGTCACGTCGGCATGCACGAAGTTGTCGCCCAGCACGGTGGAGCCGAACAGCAGCGCCTCCAGCGCGCCGAGCCGGGCCAGTGCGCGGGCCTGCTCAGGGTTGACCTGCGTGCCCTTGGGAATGCCGGGCGTGTAGGAGGGCGCGAAACCCAGGTCGGCCGCCACGCCACGCACCATGGAGAGGATGGAATGCGCGTGGGTGTTGATGAAGCCCGGCGTGACGAAGTGGTCCGGCAGGCGCAGCACGCGCGCGGCGGCGTAGCGCGCGGGCGGCTGGGCTGCCAGCCAGTTGATGCGGCCCTGGTGGATGCCGATGGCGGCGCCGCGGATCTCGGGTCGGGCGGGGTCGGCCGTCAGCGCGATGGCGTCCAGCAGTAGCAGATCGAAGGTAGGGGTGGGTTCGGTGGTCGTCATGCGGCCGTTGCAAGCAACGGCCGTGCCGACTTTGTATCCAATCTGCGGGAAAAGTGTCGCAGATGGGTCAGCCGGCGATCAACCGAGCAGGGCTTCGGCCAGATCGATCTCTGGCGCGGCCTCGGCGTCCAGGTTCAGCGACTTCTCGATGTGGTGCAGGTGCTCGTCCATGATCGCCATGGCCTGCGCGCTGTCGCCGGCCTCGATTGCGTCGAGCAGCACGGTGTGCTCGTCGTTCGGGCAGGCCGTGCCGGTGGGGGCTTCGAAGGTGAGGATGGCCAGGCAGGTCAGCGGCGTGAGCTCGCGCAGCATGCGCGTCATGATGGCGCTGCCCGAGAGCTGGGCCAGCAGCACGTGGAATTCTCCGGACAGCCGCACGGCCGCGCGCCGGTCGCCGTTGGCATGGGCCTGCTGCTCGCGTTTGACCAGCGCGCGCAGCTGCTTGACGGCCGTGGGCGCCTTGCCCGCGGCGATGCGGGCGATGAGCCGCTGCACCACGGCCGGCTCCAGCGTGCGCCGCACCTCCAGCACGTCGTGTGCCTCCTCGGCGCTCGGCGTGGTCACGAAGGCCCCGCGGTTGGGGATCAGCGTCACGAGTTGCTCCACGGCCAGGCGCTGCAGCACGCCGCGCACCTGGGTGCGGCTGACCGAGAACAGCTCGGCCACGCGCTCTTCCGAGAGCTTGGTGCCGGGCAGCAGCCGGTGCTCGACCACGGCCTCGTAGATGCGCTCGTAGATGTCGTCTTTGGAGGCGGCCTTGCCGGCGTGGGCCGAAGGCAGCCGCAGCGTGCGCCGTGACGGGGAGGGGGCCATGGTGGAAACCGGCGGTGGGGTCGGATGAAGAAGCGCGGAAATGGTAGCCGCTGGGCGCCTCAGGCGCGCGGCGACTCGCCGAACAGGCGGCCCCAGCCGTGCACGCGGCGCGTGTCCACGCCGGCCAGGCGCAGCGACTTCCAGACCGCGGTGGCGATGGTGTCGTAGACGGGCATGCCCAGCTCGGCCTCCAGGGCCGGCACCAGCTGCGCGGCGCGCAGGTTGGTGCAGAAGGTGGTGATGCACTGCGGACCGGCGGCCGCCAGCGCGCGCGCCATGGCCTCGATCTGCGCGGGCGTGACCTCGGAGAACTCGAAGTTGACCTGTTTGTCCAGGTGGCGCTCGGCCACGCAGTCGAAGCCGCTGGCGCGGTAGTTGGCCACGATGCGCTGCTGCACGTCGTCCAGGTAGGGCGAGGCCAGGCCGAAGCGCGTGCGGCCCGACAGCTGTATGGCCTCGTTGAGCGCGAGCACCGAGGTGCAGGCCGGGATGCCGGTCTCTTCGGTGATGCGCGCGCACAGGGCCTCGTCGGTCTGAAAGCCCAGCCAGCCCGAGGAGGTGCCGTTCCAGGCGATGACGTCCACGCGCGCGTCGGCCAGCAGCCGCGCCGCCTGCAGGATGGGCTCCAGGTCGAACTGGCCGAGCGCCTGGGCACGCAGCGAGATCTCGGTCACGCGAAAGCGCGCGAAATGCGCCGACACCTCGGGCAGCCCCGCGAGCATGGCTGCCGTGAGCGGCTCCAGCGCGGTGTTGGACGAGGGCGTCAGCATGCCCAGCAGCACGCGCTTCATCAGACCTTGACCTCCCGGTTGAAGCGGTCGATGTACTCGCCACGGCGCGGGTTGAGCTTGGCCCAGTCCACACCGTTCATGGCTTCGATCTCTGCCACGTTCTTCGCGTAGGCCTGCAGGCCGGGGCTGAACTGTGCCTTGCTGCTGACCGGCGCGACGAAGTAGGGCGCGGCCGCCATCTGGGTCTGCACCTCGGGGCTCAGCGCGGCGTTGATGTAGGCGGCAGCCAGGTCTGGGTTCTTGGTGTTCTTGACGATGTGCATCACGCTCTTGATGTGGATCCAGCCCGTCTCGGGCTTGGCCAGCGCCACCGGCACGCCCTTGGCCTGCAGGTCGCCCACGTTGTTGTTGTAGTGCACGGAGATGTCGATCTGCCCCTGCTGGAACAGCGTGGCCAGCGCG
This sequence comes from Variovorax boronicumulans, assembly GCF_007677875.1. Taxonomy (GTDB): domain Bacteria; phylum Pseudomonadota; class Gammaproteobacteria; order Burkholderiales; family Burkholderiaceae_C; genus Pseudorhodoferax; species Pseudorhodoferax boronicumulans_A. Next base: position 399,978 of record NZ_VEDO01000001.1, read on the forward strand.
CCGGGGTTGCTGGCCACGGCGCTCACGTTGGGCAGCAGCTTCTTGACGAACTGGAAGGCGGGCTCGAGGTTCTCCTCGCTGCCGCCGTTCAGGCGCGCGATTTCCACCATCCAGGCCGACATCAGGGTGGAGCCCATGCCGGCCAGGCCCACGCGGCCCTTGTACTCGGGCTTGAGCAGGTCGTTCCAGTTCTTGGGCGGGTTCTTGATCTTCTCGGTGTTGTAGGCGATGCCGATGATCTGCCCCGACACGAACACGCCCAGGCCGCGCGGGTCCACGAGCTTGGGCGGCACGTCCTTGAGGTTGGGCATCTTGTCCACCGGGATCTTCTCGAAGATGTCCTGCGACAGCGCGGCCAGGTAGGGCCCTTCGTCCAGGATCACCACGTCGTAGGGTGGGTTGGTCTTGGAGGCGACGATCTTGGAGACCGTGTCCACCGCCAGCGAGGAGACCAGGCTGGTCGAGGCCCCGGTGGCCTTGGCGAAGGCCGGCAACAGGATGCTGCGGTGCGCCGACTCCCAGGCGCCCGGGTAGGTGGTGGCCGAGATGGTCTTGGACTGGGCGTGCGCCAGGCTGGCGTGCAGCGGCAGTTGGGCGGCACCGAAACCGGCGGCGGCCTGCAGCAGCGTGCGGCGGGACAGGGACATGGGTGGACTCCTAGGTTGCGAGGGCTGCCCGATGGCGGGACGGGGCATGCCAGCGCAAGCTTTGTGCCACGGCCTGTATCCAGCCGTTCGCACCTGTCTCCCTCCCAAGCCGGTGCGGTGGCTGCGCCAACATGGCGCATGGCGCACCAAATTGTGCTCAACCTGAAAATGGATTGTGTCCAATCTGCCTGTTCTTTGTGGCCACGTGCGAGGCTGCCCCGTGGCACGCTTCTTGAGTTGACGGTGGCAGCGCGGCGCATCCCGGCGCCGCACCAACCCAGCCACCGCATGCAAGCTCCCGATCGAACCGCCGGCGTCGGCGTCGTGCTCGACCAGATCCACCACCGCTATGCGGGCGCCACGGCGGTGGAGTCCGTGTCGCTGGACATCCCGGCCGGCGAACTCGTCGCGTTGCTGGGCCCCAGCGGCTGCGGCAAGACCACGCTGCTGCGCATCGTCGCCGGCCTGTTGCGCCAGAGCGGCGGCCATGTGCGCATCGGCGGCGAGATCGTCGATGCGCTGCCGACCAACGAGCGCGGCGCCGGCATCGTGTTCCAGAACTACGCGCTGTTCCCGCACATGACGGTGGCCGACAACGTGGCCTACGGCCTGCGCGCACGCGGTGCCGCAGCCGCCGAGGCGCGCGACACCGCCGCGCGGATGCTGGCCATGGTGCGCATGGCCGACTACGGCCGGCGCTACCCGCGCGAGCTGTCGGGTGGCCAGCAGCAACGCGTGGCGCTGGCGCGCACGCTGGCCGTGCGCCCGCGCGTGCTGCTGCTCGACGAGCCCTTCGCGGCACTCGACAAGAACCTGCGGCTGGACATGCAGATCGAGATCCGGCGCATCCAGCGCGAGCTCGGCATCACCACCATCCTGGTCACGCACGACCAGGAGGAGGCCATGTCCATGGCCGACCGCATCGCCGTCATGCATGCGGGCGTGGTCGAGCAGTTCGACACGCCCGAGGCCATCTACGACCGGCCGGCCACGCTGTTCGTCGCCACCTTCATCGGCACGGCCAACCTGCTGCCAGGCCAGCTGCGCAGCGCCGAGCGCGGCTATGTGGTGGACTGCGCGGACGGCGGCGCGATCTCGCTGGAGCGGGCCGCGCCCTGCTCGCGCGTGGGCAGCGTGGTGGTCGCGGCGCGGCCGGAGAACCTGGTGCTGGCCGGCTCCACCCATGGCGCGCTGCCGGCCCGCGTGGAGATGGTGCTGCCCCTGGGGCCTTCGCTGGTCTACGAACTCGCGCTGGCCACGGGCGGCACGATCAAGGTCACGCAGCCGCGCAGCGCGGGCCAGATGCGCTTTGAGGCCGGTGAACAGGTGGGCGTGCGGCTGCGCCCCGGTGCCCCCGCCGGCGTGTTCGCGGGCTGACGCGATGGCCAGCGCCACCGCACCTCATTTCGCGCCGCCGCTGGGCCTGGCGCTGCCTTTGGGCCTCTTCTTCGGGGTCTTCGTGCTCGCCCCCATGCTGCTGCTGGGCTGGATCAGCCTGCACGACGACCAGGGCATGACCCAGTTCGGCATCGCCCAGTACGCCAAGTTTCTGGGCGACGGATTCAACCTCTCGGTGCTGGGCGGCACGCTGTGGCTGGGCCTGAAGGTCACGGCGTTGACGCTCGTGATCGGCTTTCCACTGGCCTACCTCTACACCCAGGCACCCGCGCGCTGGCAGGGCCTGCTCATGCTGCTGATCGTGCTGCCGTTGCTCACGAGCTCGGTGGTGCGCACCTTCGCCTGGGTCGTGATCCTGGGACGCCAGGGCATCGTCAACACCGCGCTGCTGGACTGGGGCCTGATCGCCGAGCCGCTCAAGCTGCTCTACACGCCGGGCGGCGTGACGGTGGCGCTGGCGCAGATCGAGCTGCCGCTCATGGTGCTGCCGCTCATCACTTCGCTCATGAACACCGACGCCAACCTGCGCCAGGCCTCGTTGGCGCTGGGCGCCGGCCACTGGCGCACCTTCTGGCAGGTCACGCTGCCGCTCACCATGCCGGGCCTTCTGGCCGGCGCGCTGCTGGTGTTCGCCTCCAGCATCAGCGCCTTCGTCACGCAGACGCTGGTGGGCGGCGGGCAGCAGATGTTCATGCCCTACTACATGTACCAGCAGGCCATCCAGGCCAACAACTATCCGTTCGCCGCCGCGATCGCGATGCTGCTGCTGGCCAGCGTGCTGGCCGTGGTCGTCGCCATCAACGCGCTGGGCCGCCGCAGCCGGGGATTCGTCCATGCCTGACGCCTTCGTTTCCGGCGCGCCCGTGCGCCCCGCCCCCGCGCCGCGCGCGGCCGAATCGCTGGCCGGCGCCTTCGAGCGGCGCTCGTTCTGGGCCGTGTTCGGCGTGCTGGGCATTTGCGCCGGCGTGCTGCTGCTGGCGCCGACCGTGGTGGTGCTGATCACTTCGTTCACGAGCGGCTTCTCGCTCAAGTTCCCGCCGCCGGGCTACTCGGTGCGCTGGTACCAGGCGCTGTGGGAGTCGCCCGAACTGATCGAGGCCGGCGTGCTGTCGCTCAAGCTGGCTGCCGTGGCCACCGCCATCTCGGCCGTGCTGGCCGTGACCGCCGCGCTCGCGCTCGCGCGCCGCAGGGAGGGCTGGGCGCGCGCGGCCGAGGCCGTGCTGCTGTCGCCGCTGATGCTGCCCGCGCTGGCCATCGGCCTGTCGCTGCTGATGCTGTTCAACATCGCGGGCACGGGCCTGTCGTTCACGACGCTGGTGCTGGGCCACATCGCGATCACCACGCCCTACATCCTGCGCACCACCTCGGCCAGCCTGCTGCAGATGGATGGCGTGCTGCTGGAGAGCGCCCACTCGCTGGGCGCCTCGCCGCTCTATGTGTTCCGCACCATCACGCTGCCGCTGATCGCGCGTGGCGTGCTGGCCGGTGCCTTCATCGGCTTCATGTATTCGTTCGACAACGTGGCCGTGTCGCTGTTCCTGTCGGACGCGCGCAGCGAGGTGCTGCCCATCCGCATGTGGCACATCATCGAATCGAACCTGGATGTGCGGGCCGCGGCCGTCTCGGGCGTGCTGATCGCGGCAACCCTCGTGCTGATGGTCCTCATGGAGCGCGTGGCCGGCATCACCCGCCACATGCGGTGATGCCAGCCACCGGTTCAGCTGTGGTGGACCTGGTCGCCGCCCCAGCGAAGACGCAGCGCGAGGTAGTCGGCCTCCAGCACGCCACCGCGCAGCGCCATGGCACGGCCGGTCAGCGCGCAGAATCGCTCGACGCTGTAGTCGCCCAGGTCGCTGCGGCGCAGCGTGGCATGGCGCAACGCCAGCACCAGCGTGTCCACGCCGGCCAGCTGGAGCGCGCCCGCGCACATGGGGCAGGGCTCCATCGTGCAGTACAGCGTGGCGCCCTGCGCGGCGGCCGGGCCATGGGCCGCAAAGGCCTGGCGCAGCGCATCGGGCTCGGCGTGCAGCGTGGGGTCGCCCTGGCTGACCTGGCGGTTCTGGCCGCGGGCCAGCAGTTGCCCACCCTGCACCAGCACCGCGCCGGTCGGCCAGTCGCCGCGCGCATAGGCTTCCTGCGCCTCGTTCAGCGCCAGGCGCATCCAGTGCTCGTCATTCATCCCAGACCTTTCACAACATTCGGAGCCACACCATGAGCAAGAAACGCACCCTGTTGCGCAACGCACGCGTGCTGCTGGGCGATGCGCTCGCGCTGTCCGACGGCCCGCAGGATCTGCTGGTCGAGGCCGGTCGCATCGCCGCCATCGCGCCGGCGGGCCACCTGGGCGAGGCCGAGCAGGTCGTCGACCTGACGGACCACCTGCTGGTGCCCGGCCTGGTCAACGGCCACCAGCATTCGCACGAGCACTTCCAGCGCGGCCGCACGGAGAACCTGCCGCTGGAGCTCTGGATGCAGCTGGTGCGCACGCGCACGCCCGTGCCACTCACGCCGCGCCAGGTCTACCTGCGCACCATGGTCGGCGCCATCGAATCGCTGCGCACGGGCGCCACCACCATCGTGGACGACATGGCGCTGGGCGGCGCGATCGACCGCGAGCGCATCGCCGCCGTGCTGCAGGCCTACGACGACGCCGGCATCCGCGCGCTGCTGGGCTTCGCGATGATGGACAAGCCCATCGTCGACAACTTCCCGTTTCTTGAGGCCCATGTGCCGCCCGCGCTGGTGGCCGAGCTGCGTGCCGCGCCGCGGCCGGCGGGGGCCGATCAACTGGCCCTGGTGCGCGACCTGGCGCGCGCGCGGCATCCGCAATCGCGCCGCGTGGGGGTGCTGGTCTCGGCCTCGGCACCGCAGCGCTGCACCGAGCCCTTCCTGCGGGACGTGCGCGCGCTGGCCGACGAGCTGGCCCTGCCGGTCATCACGCACGTGCAGGAGACGCGGCTGCAGGTCGTCACGGGCCAGCTGTTCTACGGCTGCCCCATGGTCGAGTACCTGGACCGCATCGGCTTTTTGAAGCCGGCCACCAGCCTGATCCACGCCGTCTGGCTCAACCCGCGCGAGATCGCGGCGCTCGCGCGCACCGGCGCCACGGCCCAGCACAACCCCTGGAGCAACCTGCTGCTGGGCTCGGGCGTGCAGCCCGTGCGCGCGCTGCTGGACGCCGGCGTGAACGTGAGCCTGGGCTCGGACGGCTCGTGCTCCACCGTCACCGTCAACATGCTCAACGTGCTGGGCAGCGCCGCAGCCGTCTCCAAGCTGCGCGGCGACGACCAACGGCGCTGGTTGTCGGCGCACGAGGCGTTGCACGCCGGCACGCTGGCGGGCGGACGCGCGCTGGGCTTCGGCGAGCAACTGGGCGCGCTGCGCGTGGGTGCCATCGCCGACTTCGTGGGCTACCGCACCGACACCGTCACCTTCACGCCCTTCAACGATCCGGTGCGCCAACTGGTCTATGCCGAGCGCGGTGCGGGTCTGGGCTTCTCGATGGTCGACGGTGAAGTCGTGGTGGCGGGCGGCGCGCTGCGCTCGGTGGACGAGGCCGGACTGCTGCGCGAGATCGCGCGCGAGTTCGCGCACCTGGCGCCGCAGTACGCCAAGGCCGAGGCCGAGATGGGGCCGGTGGTGGATGCGCTGGAGGGCATCCACCGGCAGGGCCTGGCGACGGACATCGCGCCAGATACCTATGCGGCGAGGCTGGCATGAGCGGGCGCGATTTCTCCGGCTACCGCTGGAACTACCCGAAGCTGCGCTGGCCCGGCGACGCCGGCCTGGCCGTCTCCTTCGTGCTCAACGTGGAGGAAGGCGCCGAGTTCGCACTGAGCGCTGGCGATGCGCGCAACGAGAGCCACCATGAGGTCACGCACGAGGTGGTGGGTGCGCCCGACCTGTGCATGGAGAGCCAGTTCGAGTACGGCGCGCGCGTGGGCTACTGGCGCATCACGCGCGCGCTCATGGAGGCCGGCATCCCGCTCACGCTGAACGCCTGTGCGCGGGCACTGGAGACCACGCCCTGGATCGCCACGGATGCGGCCGAGCAGGGCTTCGAGGTCTGCTGCCATGGCTGGCGCTGGGAGTCGCATGCGGCCATGGCCGAGGAAGAGGAGCGCGCGCTGATCGCGCGCTGCGTGGAGAGCATCCGCCGCCTGCACGGCCGCGCACCCGTGGGCTGGCACACCAAGTCCTCGGCCTCGGTGAACACGCGGCGCCTGCTGGTCGAGCAGGGCGGCTTCCTCTACGACAGCGACGCCTACAACGACGACCTGCCCTACTACGTGCGCGTGGCCGGCCGGCCGCACCTGGTGCTGCCGTACGCCTTCGACACCAACGACATGCGCTTCTTCGACAGCTACGCCTACGTGCGCGGCAGCGACTTCGCCGACTACGCGATCGACGCCTTCGACGCGCTGCTGGCCGAGTCGCGCGCCACGCCGCGCATGCTGTCCATCGGCCTGCACACGCGCATCATCGGCCGGCCCGGCCGCATCGACGGCCTGCGCCAGCTGACGCGCCACATCGCGCAGCGCGGCGGCGCCTGGTGCGCCACGCGCGAGCAGATCGCGCGGCATTGGCTGGCCCACATGCCGCCGGAGGCTGCATGAAGCTGCTGCTGGTCAACCCGAACCTGACCCAGGCCGTGACCGACGCGGTGCTGGCCGCCGCGCGCAGCCGCGCCGCGCCCGGCACCGAACTCGTGGCCGTGACCGGCCGCTTCGGCCCCGCCGTGATCGGCTCGCGCGCGGAGAACGCGCTCGCGCAGCACGGCGTGCTGGACCTCGTGGCGCAGCACGCGCCCGGTTGCGATGCCGTGGTGCTGGGCGTCTCGCTCGACACGGCGCTGTGGGCCTGCCGCGAGCTGCTGGACATTCCCGTGGTCGGCATGACCGAGGCCGGTTTGCTGTGCGGTGCCACGGTGGCCACGCGCATCGGCCTGTTGACCAACGGCGCACGCATGGGACCGCTGTACCGCGAACTCGTGCAGTCCTACGGCCTGGGCGAGCGTCTGGCCGGCGTGGAGACGCTCACGCTCACGCCGCAGCAGATGGTGGGGGCGCCGCAGGAGGCGCAGCAGGCCGTGCTGGAGGCTGTGTTGGCAGGTGCCCGCACGCTCGTCGAGCGGGACGGCGCCGAAGCCGTGCTGCTGGCCGGCGCGGCCATGGCGTCCATGGCCGATGCGCTGCAGCCGCGCCTGCCCGTGCCGCTGCTGGACGGCGTGGGCTGCGCCGTGGCGCTGGCCCAGGCCTTGGTGGGCCTGCGCCTGCCGCGCGCCCGCGTGGGCAGCGTGAGCCCGACGGGTGGGCGCGCCGTTCAAGGCGTGTCGCCCGCACTCACCGCATTGTTCGGAAGGTCGGCATGACGGAACTCCATGCGCACAGCGCGCGCGCCCTGGCGGCGCAGGTCAGGGCCGGCGTGCTCAGCGCGGTGGCCGTGGCGCGCCACTTCATCGACCGTGTGGAGCGCCTGAACCCCGGCCTCAATGCCATCGTCCAGTTCGATGCGGAACAGGTGCTGGCCGAGGCCGCGGCCGTGGATGCGCGTCTGGCCGCGGGCGAGGATCTGCCCATGGCCGGCGTGCCGTTCACGGTCAAGGACAACCTCTGGGTCGCAGGCCGGCGCATCGCCCAGGGTTCGCGCCTGTTCGAGGACTTCGTCGCGCCGCGCGACGCCTGGGCCGTGGCCCGGCTGCGCGCGCGCGGCGCGGTGGTGCTGGGCATCACCAACTGTTCGGAGTTCGCCTGCAAGGGCGTCACCAGCAACCTGCTGTACGGCGCCACGCGGCATCCGCTGGACCCGGCGCTGACGCCGGGCGGCTCCTCCGGCGGCGCCGTGTCGGCCCTGGCCGCGGGCCTGGGCCTGCTGGCGCTGGGCACGGACGCGGGCGGCTCCACGCGCCGGCCCGCCGCGCACTGCGGACTGGTGGGCTTCAAGCCCAGCAACGGGCTGATCCCGCACCCCTGGGGTTTCGCCGAGCCGAACTTCGGCCTCTCGGTGATCGGCCAGCTCGCGCGCGACGTGGAGGATTGCGCCTGGCTCTACGACCAGCTGCTGGCCTTTGATGCGGCCGACCCGGCCGGTGTGCCGATCGCCGTGGGCCTGGAGGCGTCGCCAGGTCTGCAACAAGCCGTGACCGGCCTGCGCGTGGCCTGGAGCCCGCAGCTGGGCTGCGACTTCGCGGCCGATGCCGACGTGCTGCAGGCGCTGCAGCAGCGCGTGGACGCGCTGCGCACTGCGGGCTGGCAGATCGACGATGCCGACCCGCCCTGGCCGGCCGAGGCGCGCGAATACCCGCTGCTCGCATTGCAGCAGGCCGGCCTGCACGCGCTGTACGGCGCGCGTCTGGCCGACGCACGCGCCCTCATCGACCCCGTGCTCGTGGCCCAGATCGAGGCCGGTGCCGAGGTCACTCCGGCGCAGGTGGCGCGCGCGTTGCGGCTCAAGGAGCGGCTCATCGCCAGCCTGTCGGGCTTCTTCGAGCGCTACGACCTGCTGCTGTGCCCGACCACGCCGGTGACGGCCTGGCCGCTGGCCCAGCTCGGCCCGCCCGCCATCGGCGGCCGCCCGGCCGGCCCGCGCGGGCATGCGGCGTTCACGCCCTTGTTCAACTACTGCGGCGTGCCGGCCTGCTCGGTGCCGGCCGGCACGGTGCGCGGCCTGCCCGTGGGGCTGCAGGTGGTGGGACCGCGCTTCGAGGATCCGCGCGTGCTGCAGGCGGCACGGGCGGTCGAGGCGCTGGGGCCGTAGCGGGCTTGGCGCCCCACCGGCGCGTTCAGCGCCACAGCGCCGCGAAGTCGAACGACAGCTGCCGCTGGTGGCGGATCGACAGCAGGAACACGGTGCCGCGGATCCGCGCATACAGCAGCAGGTGGTGCGCCATCACGTACTCGCGCAGCTCGCCGTTCTGGTCGAGCGCTGCGAGCTGCCGGGCCAGGCGCGCCACGCCATTGGTCACTTCGACGGAGCGCACGGGCCGCTCCAGGAACGGGCGGCCCATGCCGGGGAAGCGCTCCAGGTTGGGAATGACGGTGCCCATCAGCTCGTCCAGCAAAGCATCGAAAGCGGACGGTGCCTCGGCCTTGATCAGGAACGCCTCGAGGTCCTCGAGATTGCGCTCGAAGTTGGCCGTGAGCTGGACGGTCGGCTTGGCGGCCACGGTGCCGGCGGATCCTTACCGTGAGGCCTTGGCCGCGCGGCGGCGCTGCATGACGCTCAGCGCGCTGCGCGCGTCCCGGGTCGCGCCTGCGGCCACATCGGCCAGGCCCCGGGCCGCGTCGTCGATGAGCAGCAAATGGATGCGCTCGCGCTCCAGCTGGTGGTAGTAGTCCAGGCGCTCGGCATCGATGAGGGCCACGTAGCTCTCACCGTTCTTGGTGATGATCTTCTCGGCCCCGGCCTTCACCTGGTCGGCCAAGTCGGACAGGTTGGCCCTGGCCTGGGACAGCGGGATCACGTCACCGGCAGAAATGGCCATGGCCGAATCCTTTCCTGATTCTGTACAGAATTCTGTGCATCATACGTGCTGGAGAACGCGAGCGGCGGTGGCGCCCGCTCCACTGCGGTATGCGCCTGTCTGTTGGAAATAACCGACACCACACGCCCGCGCATGGCGCTACCTTCGCGCCCATGCCTATCGAACCACGCCTGTGGGACATCTCGCCGCCCGTGCACGCGGGCACGCCGGTGTTCCCGGGCGACACCCCCTACCAGCAGCGCTGGGCCGCCAGCATCGGCCCCGGCTGCCCCGTCAACGTCGGCGAGCTGACGCTCTCGCCGCACGTGGGTGCGCACGCCGATGCGCCGCTGCACTACGACCCGGATGGCGCGGCCATCGGCGCCGTGGACCTCGCGCCCTACCTGGGGCCGTGCCGCGTGGTCCATGCCATCGGCGGTGGGCCGCTCGTGCAGTGGGCGCATCTGGCGCATGCGCTGCACAAGCTGCCGCCACGCCTGCTCGTGCGCACCTACGCCACCATGCCGCAGGACCGCTGGGACCCGCAGCTCGCGGCCTATGCGCCCGAGACGGTCGAGCGGCTCGCGGCCCTGGGCGTGCGGCTGATCGGCATCGACACGGCCAGCATCGACCCGGCCGACAGCAAGACGCTTTCCAGCCACCAGGCGATCCGCCGCCACGGCATGCGCGTGCTCGAGAACCTCGTGCTCGACGACGTGCCCGAGGGCGACTACGAACTCATCGCGCTGCCGCTCAAGCTCACGACGGCCGATGCCTCGCCTGTGCGCGCGGTGTTGCGTGAACTCCGGAACTGAACCATGACGACCCTGCAAGACTGCCGCGCGCGCGATGCCGCGGACCCGCTGCGCACGCTGCGCGACCTGTTCACGATCCCCGAGGGCGTGGTCTACCTCGACGGCAATTCATTGGGCGTGATGCCGGCGGCCGCGCCCGCGCGCATCGCCGCCGCCGTGACCGAGGAGTGGGGCACGCAGCTGATCCGCGCCTGGAACTCCGCTGGATGGTTCGACCTGCCGCAGCGTCTGGGCGACCGGCTCGCGCGCCTGGTCGGCGCCCAGCCCGGGGAACTGGTGTGCACCGACTCGACCTCGGTCAACCTGTTCAAGGTGCTCTCGGCCGCGCTCAAGATCGCGGGCGAGGACGCGCCGCAGCGCCGCCTGGTCGTCAGCGAACGCAGCAACTTCCCGACCGACCTCTACATCGCCGAAGGCCTGTGCCGCGAGCGCAGCTACCGGCTGCAGCTGGTCGATGCGCCGGAGCAGGTCGCCGCGCTGCTGCCCCAGACCGCCGTGCTCATGCTCACGCACGTGAACTACCGTACCGGCGCCATGCACGACATGGCCGCCATGAGCGCCGCGGCGCACGCGGCCGGCGCACTGGCGGTCTGGGACCTCGCGCACAGCGCGGGCGCGGTGCCGCTGGACCTGAATGGCCACGGCGCCGACTTCGCCGTGGGCTGCGGCTACAAGTACCTCAACGGCGGCCCGGGTGCCCCGGCCTTCGTCTGGGTGCATCCGCGCCATGCCCAGCGCTTCTGGCAGCCGCTGTCGGGCTGGTGGGGCCATGCAGCGCCGTTCGCGTTCACACCCGACTACCAGCCTGCCCCCGGCATCGCGCGTTACCTGTGCGGCACCCAGCCCATCCTGAGCCTCACAGGCCTGGAATGCGGGTTGGACACGGTGCTGGCGGCCGAACCGCTGGGCGGCATGGCGGCGCTGCGCGCGAAGTCGCTGGCGCTGACGGACCTGTTCATCGCGCTGGTCGAGGAGCGCTGCGCGGGCCATGGCCTGGCGCTCGTGACGCCCCGCGACCACGCGCAACGCGGCTCGCAGGTCTGTCTGTCAAGATCCGAGGGCGCTTACGCCATCGTGCAGGCCCTGATCGCGCGCGGCGTGATCGGCGACTACCGCGCCGGCGATGCCCAGATGCCGGACATCCTGCGCTTCGGCTTCACGCCGCTGTACCTGGGCTTCGAGGACGTATGGAATTCCGTCGATCACCTGCGCGAAGTGCTGGTGAGCGAAGAATGGCGCCGCCTGGAGTTCAACCAGAAGAACGCGGTGACCTGATGTCGTCCGAAAAGATCCTCCACGACGAAAAGGCCCAGCTGGACTTCAGCCGGTCCATGAGCTACGGCGACTATCTGCACCTGGACGAGATCCTGAACGCCCAGCACCCGCTGTCGCCCGCGCACGACGAGATGCTGTTCATCGTGCAGCACCAGACCAGCGAGCTCTGGATGAAGCTCATGCTGCACGAGCTGCAGGCCGCGATCCGCGCGATCGCGGGCGACCAGCGCGCCGACGCCTTCAAGATGCTCGCGCGCGTCACGCGCATCATGGAGCAATTGGTCAGCGCCTGGACCGTGCTGTCGACCATGACGCCGCCCGAGTACAGCGCCATGCGGCCCTACCTCGCGAGTTCCAGCGGCTTTCAGAGCGCGCAGTACCGGTGCATCGAGTTTGCGCTCGGCAACAAGAACGCGGCCATGCTCAAGCCGCACGCGCACCGGCCCGAACTGCTGGCGCAGGTCGAAGCCGCCTACCGTGCGCCTTCGCTCTACGACGAAGCCTTGCGCCTGCTCGCGCGCGCGGGCTTGGACATTCCCGCCGACCGGCTCCAGCGCGACTGGACCCAGCCCTATGTGGCCAGCCCCGAAGTCGAGGCCGCCTGGGCTGCCGTCTACCGCGACCCGCACCAGCGCTGGGATCTGTACCAGCTCGGCGAAAAGCTGACCGACATCGAGGACGCGTTCCGGCTCTGGCGCTTTCGCCACGTGACCACGGTGGAGCGCGTGATCGGCTTCAAGCGCGGCACGGGCGGCACGGGCGGGGTGCCCTACCTGCGCAAGATGCTGGACGTGGTGCTGTTCCCCGAGATCTGGTCGGTGCGCACGGCGCTGTGAAGGCCGTGCGCGGGCGACAAGGTCAAGGCGCGTCGATGAAGGCGCGGACGTCCGCCAGCACCGGCGCCATCCAGCGCAGCGGCCAGGCCATGGCGCCGACCAGCGTCGCATGGTTCACGCGCCCGTACAGGCGCAGCGTGACCGGCACCCCGGCCGCCTGCAGCTTGCGCGCGAGCTGCACGCTGCTGCGCTCGGGGCTGACGAGATCGTCCTGGCGCGCCGCGCCGAGGAAGCTGCGCGGCGCATCGGCCGGCGCGAAGTCGATGGGCTGCGCCCGCGGCGGGTAGTCCGGGTGGAAGAACACCGGCCGCACATCGGGGTTGTCGGTCGGAAAGAAGTCGTAGGGTCCGGCCAGGCCGATCCAGCCGGCCAACTCCTGCGGGCGGTGCCCCGTGGCCTGCAGCCAGCGCGCGTCCAGCGCCAGCATGGCGGCGTTGTAGCCGCCGGCGCTGTGGCCCATCACGAACACGCGGCGCGGGTTTGCGCCCAGGCGCTGCGCCTGCGCAAGCCCCCAGGCCAGGGCCTGGGCACTGTCCTGCAGGAATGCGGGATAGCGCACCTGCGGGTAGAGCCGGTAGTCGGCGATGAGCGTCAGCACGCCCTGCGCGGCCAGGGCTTCGCCGAGGAACCGGTAGTCGCCGCGGTCCCCGCTGTTCCAGGAGCCGCCGTAGAAGAACACCACCATGGGCCAGCCCGCGGCCGGTGGCGCGGCGGTGGGCGTGTAGATGTCCAGGCGCTGGCGCGGGCCGTCCGCATAGGGCACGCCGCTCTGCAGGGTGTAGGTGTCGCGCGCGGACAGCGCGTTCAGCGTGCCGGTGCCCGAGCAGGCGCCCAGCAGCGGCAGCGTGGCCAGGGCGGCCAGCAGGAGGGCGAGCGTGTGGAGCAGCGGGCGGGTGCGGTGCAAGGGTCGGGGTCCGGGGTGGCGACCCACCCTGTACGCGGCCGCGGCCCGGCCGGATCACGCGGCTTCGTCGTCGAACCCCACGAAGCGCGCCGCCTCGTCCACCGACTTGCGCTGCGACACCACGGCGTTGGCCGGAAAACTGTCGTCGGGCCAGCCCATCGCGATGCAGGTCTGGATCACCTGGTCGTCCGGGATGCCGGCCTCGGCGCGCACCACGGGCGACTGCATGATGCCCTGGCTGTTGATCACGCAGCCCAAGCCGCGCGACCAGGCGGCGTTGACGATGGCGTTGACCACGCCGCCGCAGTCGAAGGGCGCGATGTCGCTGCCGTGGATGGCGCGGTCGTAGGTCACCACGATGGAGACCGGCGCATCGAACTGGCGAAAGCCGCGCAGCACCCAATCCTGGCGCGCCGCCTTGTCGTCGCGCGCGATGCCCATGGCGGCGAACAGCTGCTTGGCGATGCCGATCTGCCGTTCGCGGTGCACGCCCGCGTAGTCCGGCCCCAGGCGGAACTCACGCGAATGCGGGATGCCGGCGAGGTTGCGTTCCACGTTGCCGGCGCGGATGCGGTCCAGCACCGCGCCCGTCACCACGTGGAAATTCCAGGGCTGGGTGTTGAGCGAGGTCGGCGCCCGCATCGCAAGCGCAAGCACCTCGCGGATCAAGGCCCGGGGCACCGGCTTGTTCTGGTAACCGCGGATGCTGCGGCGCTGCTGCACCACCTGGTCGAAGTCCATGCGTGTCTCCCTGTCGTTGCAATGTGGTCGCCAGCGGGCCGGCGGCCGGGCGACTGCGCGCGGGATCATGCGCAGGCCCTGCGGCGCCTGCGATCACCTGCGCGACAGAGGGGCGACGGGTGCGTATCCGTCGGGGCTCGCGGCGGCCGCCAGCAGCCCCGGCGCACGCACATGGCGCCGCAGCGACAGCAGCGTGGCCAGCGCTCCGGCCAGCAGCCAGCCGGCGGCCGGTTCGGGGTCGGCCGGCGCGGCAGCGCGCGGCCCCGGCGCATCGGCCTGCACGAGGGCGGGCCGCTCCGAAGGCCGTTCTGCCGCCCGTGTGTCCGCAGCGGCGGTGATGGCATGTCCCGCCGGCGCCGGACTCGCCGGTGTTGCGGTGCGCACGAGCGCGCTGGCGGGCAGGCAGGCGCAACAGCACCAGACCATGCCCAGTCCGATCGTGTGCAGGCGCGCGCGCGGGCGTCCCGGGGTTCGTGCGTCCATGCTGGCTCCTTCGCTGCCGTGCCTTGCGCCTGCCGATCGCAGCGCAGCCCACGGCGGGCGCAGTCTCCAGGGAGTGCCAAGGCGCGGAAATCCCGCTTACATGGGATGCCGCGCGGGCGCCTGCGCCCGCACCGCGCTGGGCGGCTGCCGGATCACGTGTAGGCACGGCTGAACGAGGCCTCGGAGTCGTAGCCGAGCCGGCTGGCGGTTATCGCCACGCGCATGCCCTGCTGGGCGATCCTTGAGGCCTGGAATCAGCGCCATGAGCGGGTGCCGCGGGTCCGGGTTGAAACGCATGCTGCCGCAAAACAGCAGATCGGCCCGTGTGTCGCCGCCGTCCGCCTTGCCGTCGCGCACGAGCGCTGGGCCGGAACGCGCAGCGACCAGGGCACGCGCACCATGCAACGACCGTGCTCCACACCTTCCGGCCGCAGGCCAGCGAGCGGTGGACGGGCTTGCTGCGCCGAGAATGCGGCGCATGCGGCCCCTGCGATTCCTTGCCCTGACCCGGCGCCACCCCTCGGCCATCCTGCTGCTCGTGCAACTGGCCGGCCTCGTGCTCTATCCGCTGCTGGAAGCCACGCGGGCCGGCCCGCTGGCGCTGGGCACGCTGGGCATCCTCGTGCTGATCGTCACCACGCACATGGTGCGCAGCACGCCGGGGCTGACCTGGATCAGCGTGTGCATCGCGCTGCCGGCCATCGCGCTGCTGGTGCTGCAGGCGGCCTTCGACATGCACTGGCTGCTGCCCTGGTCGGCCGCGCTGGAGGCGGTGTTCTACTTCTACGCCGTGGGCAGCCTGATCGCCTACATGCTGGGCGACCTGCGCGCCACCACGGACGAGCTGTTCGCCGCCGGCGCCACCTTCACGCTGTTGGCCTGGGCCTTCGCCCATGTGTTCGTGGTGCTGCAGGCGCTCCAGCCGGGCAGCTTCCTGGCGGCGGTGGAGCCGCAGGCCCCGCGCAGCTGGACCGAGCTGCTGTTCCTGAGCTTCGCGCTGCTCTCGTCCACCGGCATCGGCGACGTGATCCCGGTGCGGCCCGTGGCGCGTGCCATGGCCAGCCTGGAGATGTTCGCGGGCGTGATCTACCTGGCGGCCGTCGTGTCGCGGCTGATCGGGCTCACGCTGCAGCGGCGCTGAAGCTCAAGCGACGCGCGCCAGCTGCGCCTGCGTCCAGCGCACGATGTCGGCCGCGCCCATGGCGCCGGCCTGGCGCGAGATCTCGCGGCCACCACGGAACAGCGCCAGCGTGGGAATGCTGCGGATGTTGAAACGGGCGCCCAGGGCCTGGTGCGCCTCGGTATCGAGCTTGGCCAGCCGCACATGGGGCTGCAGCTGCGCCGCGGCCTGCTCGAAGGCCGGCGCCATCTGCCGGCACGGGCCGCACCAGGGCGCCCAGAAGTCCACCAGCACCGGGATGTCGCTGCGGCCGATGTGGCGGTCAAAGCTGGCACCGTCCAGCGCCACGGAATGGCCCGTGAACAGCGGCTGGTGGCACTTGCCGCAGTCGGGCGCCTTGGCCAGGTCGGCCGCGGCAACGCGGTTGGTGGTGTGGCAGTGCGGGCAGACGAGGTGCAGCGGCGTGGTCATGCGGCCAGCTGCAGGGCGCCCGGCCCGATTTCAAGCCTCACTGCGGCACCAGTCCCGATGCCTTCACGAGCTCGGCGTGCAGCCGGCTTTCTTCGGAGATGGTCTTGGCGAACTGCTCGGGCGTGGTCGGCGCCACGTCCATGCCAGCCTCGCGCAGCTGGGCCTTGACCTCCTCGCTGGCCAGGATGGCGTGGATCTGCTGGTTCAGCTGGTCGATCAGCGGGCGCGGCGTGCGCGCCGGTGCCAGCATGCCGATCCAGGTCTGGAACACCATGTTGTCGATGCCGGCCTCGCGCATGGTGGGCGCGTCGGCGATCAGCGGCGAACGCTGCTCGCTCATGATGGCCAGCGCCGTGAGCTTGCCGGCCTTGATGTGGGGCAGGGCCTCGGGCAGCGGCGCGAACAGCATGTCCACGTTGCCGCCCAAGAGGTCGTTGATGGCCAGCGCGCCGCCCTTGTAGGGGATGTGCACCATGCGGACCTTCATGCGCGTCTGGAACATCAGCGCCGCCAGGTGCTGCGGGCTCCCATCACCGGACGACGCGTAGTTCACCGACTCGGGCTTGGCCCGGGCCGCGGCCAGCAGCGCAGCTGCGTTGGCGAACTTCTGCCGGTCCTTGACCACCAGCACCATGGCCTGGTTGGCCAGCTTGGTGATGGGCGCGAAGTCGGTCTCCGCGTCGTAGGGCATGTCCTTGAAGATGTGCTTGTTGGTCGTCAGGAACGAGGCCGGCGAGGCCATCAGCGTGTAGCCGTCGGGTGCGGCCTTGGCCACCAGCGGCAGGCCGATGCGGCCCGAGGCGCCGGCCTTGTTGTCGACCACGAAGGGCTGGCCCGTCGCCGCCGCCAGCTTCTGGCCGACCAGGCGCGCGATCATGTCCACACCGCCCCCGGCCGGCAGCGCCACCATGAGCTTGACGGGGTGGTCGGGGTATTTGCCCTGGGCGGCCGCCGGCAGGGCGGCGGCCAGCAGGCCGAAGGTGCAGGCCAGCAGGGACAGGCGGCGGGTGGTGGTCATGGCGGCAACTCCAGGGTGGGAATGGGCGCATCCTAGGATTCGCCTGCATTGCCGTCCATCACAGCATCAGCAACGTCGCATGCGAAAAATTCGCATGGTTGCGGGCTTCAGGCGGGCGCCACCTGCAGCACCAGCTTGCCGAAATTGCCGCCCGCGAACAGCTTGTTCAGCGTCTCGGGGAACTGGTCCAGGCCCTGCACCACGTCCTCCTTGCTCTGCATGCGGCCGTCCTTCAGGTAGCCGGCCAGCTCGGCGATGGCCTGCGGGAAGCGCTCGGCATAGTCGAACACCACCATGCCTTCCATGCGCGCGCGGTTCACGAGCAGGCTCAGGTAGTTGCGCGGCCCTGCGCCCGGCATGCTGTTGGCATTGTTGTACTGGCTGATGGCGCCGCAGACGATCACGCGGGCCTTGCGCGCGAGCCTGGCCAGCACCTGGTCCAGGATGTCTCCGCCCACGTTGTCGAAGTACACGTCCACGCCGCTCGGGCAGTGCTGCTTGAGGCCCTCGCGCACGGCAGAGGGGCCGGCCTTGTAGTCGATGCAGGCGTCGAAGCCCAGCTCCTTCACCACCCAGTCGCACTTGGCCGGGCCGCCGGCGATGCCGACGGCGCGGCAGCCCTTGATCCTGGCGAGCTGGCCGACCGTCTGGCCGACCGCGCCGGCCGCGGCCGAGACCACGACGGTCTGGCCCGGCTGCGGCTGGCCGATGTCCAAGAGGCCGAAGTAGCCCGTCATGCCCGGCATGCCCAGCACGTTGAGCCACTGGCCCACCGTTCCCAGGCGCAGGTCGATCTTCACCAAGCCCACGCGCTTCAAGGCCTCCTGCGGGACCAGCACGTATTCCTGCACGCCCAGCGTGCCGTAGACCGTGTCGCCGACCGCGAAGGCCGGGTTCTGCGAGGCGATCACGCGGCCGACGCCGCCCGCGCGCATGACCTCGCCGATGGCCACGGGCGGGATGTAGCTCTTCGCGTCGTTGAGCCAGCCGCGCATGGCCGGGTCCAGCGAGAGCGAGAGCGTCTGCACGAGAACGCCGCCTTCGGACGGCTCGGCCACCGGTTCGGTGGTGAAGTTCCAGTGCTCGCGCGTGGCGGTGGTTTCGGGACGTTGGGCCAGGCGGACCTGGTGGTTGACGAGGGTGGGTGTGGTCATGCGCGTGTCTCCGTGGTGGGATGGCGCGGCATGCTAGCGCGCCATCACCCCGGGGCGGACGATCCGCGCACCACCAGCTGTCCCGCCAGCAACACCCGCCGCGCCGGGCCCTGGTGGCCCTGGAGCCGCTCGATCAGGCAGCGCGCCGCGCCTTCGCCGATGGCGTCGGTGGGCTGGGCGATGCAGGTCAGGCCCGGTCCGATCAGCGAAGCCCAGTCGGGGTCGTCGAAGCCGGCGAAGCCCAGCTCTGCGCCGAATTGCCAGCCCAGCTCGCGCACGGCGTGTGCCACGCGCAAGGTCACCACGGCGTTGCCGGCCACCACGGCCGGGCGGCGCTTCCTTCCGGCGCGCTGGCGCAGCGCGCGCAGTGCGGCCACAAGCGCGGCGTCGGTGCCCTCGGCGCTTTCGAACACGCTGCCCACCATGGGTGCCTGCAGGCAGCCGACGAAGGCCGCCGTGCGCTCGCGCCGCGTGCTGACGCCGGCCACGGGCTCGGTTACATACAGCAGTTCCTGCCAGCCGCCGGCCTGAAGGTGGCTGCACAGCTGGGCCATGGCGCCGGCGTTGTCCAGCGCCACGAAGTCGGTCTGCATGCCTGCGTGGCGCCGGTCGATCAGCACCACGGGCTTGCCCTGGGCCGCCACGGCATCGGGCACGCTGTGGCCGCGGCCCAGCGTGTTGAGGATGAAGCCGTCCACCTGGTAGCCGGCCAGCGCTTCGATGGCCTCGCGCTCGCGGCCCGGCTCGTTGCCCAGGTTGAACAGCATGACCAGGTAGCCGGCCTCGCGGCAGGCGCGCTCGGCCCCGCGCAGCACGGCCACGGAATAGGGGTTGGCGATGTCGGCCACGACCAGGCCGATCAGGCGTGAACGGCCGCGGCTCAGCGCCTGGGCCATGGGGCTGGGCGCGTAGCCGAGCTGGTCGATGGCGGCCTGCACGCGCGCGGCGATGTCGGGGCTCAGCAGGCGCTCGCGGTGGTTGAAGAAGCGCGAGACCGTGGCCTTGGAAACACCGGCCGCGGCGGCGACGTCCGAGATGGTGGGCCGCGTGGCGCTCACGCCGTGGTCGTGTCGTAGGCCGCCGTGGGCTGCTGGCCGGCCAGCACCTGCAGCAGATTGGTCACGGCCAGCGCGGCCATGGCGTGGCGCGTCTCGGCCGTGGCCGAGCCGATGTGCGGCAGCGGCGTCACGCGCGGGTGCGTGCGCAGCGGCGCGTCTGCCGGCAGGGGCTCCTTGGCGAACACGTCCAGGCCGGCCGCGCGCAGCGGGCCGTGGTCCAGCGCGTGCAGCAGCGCGGCCTCGTCCACGGTGGCGCCACGGCCGCCGTTGACGAAGATGCTGCCGGGCTTCATCTGCGCGAACAGGTCAGCGTTGAGCATGCCGCGCGTGGTGTCCGACAGGGGCAGCATCGCGACCACGAAGTCGGCGCGGGGCAGCAGCTCGGCCAGCGGCGCGTGCCGCGCCTTGCCCGCGAGTTCGGGCGCCTGTGCCGCTAGGTCGACCGGCCGGCGGGCGTGGTAGAGCACCTCCATGCCGAAGCCCAGCGCGGCACGCCGCGCGATCGCCTGGCCGATGCGGCCGAAGCCCAGCAGCCCCAGGGTCTTGTGGTGCACGTCCCACCCGTACAGGTCTTCGCCCACGCTCCTGGTCCAGCGGCCCTCACGGACGAGGTTCGCCAGCTCGACCATGCGCCGGCTCGTGGCCATGAGCAGGCCGAACACGGTGTCGGCCACGGTCTCGTCGAGCACGCCGGGTGTGTGGCACAGCACGATGCCGCGCTGTTGCAAGGCGGCCAGCGGGTAGTTGTCCACACCGACTGAGACACTGGACACCACGCGCAGGCGCGGCGCCTGGTCCAGCAGGGCAGGGGTGATGGGGTAGCTCGCGCCGATCAGGCCCTCGGCCTGCGGCAGCGCGGCCTCGAAGGCAGCGGGGTCGGCCTTGGGATTGGTGACGGTCACCTGGTGCGCGGCCTGCAGGCGCGCCAGCTGGTCGGGCGGCAGGGTGCCGAAGACGACGACGTTCATGGGGCGGCCTCCTCCAGTTGCGCGCGCGTGGGCAGGCCCTCGGTATCGCCGATCACCTGCACGCAGCGCGCGCCGATCCATGCGCCGCGGCGCACGGCCTCGGGCACGCTCAGGCCTTCGAGCAAGGCACTGACCACGCCGGCCGCGAAGCCGTCGCCGGCGCCCACGGTGTCCACGACCTTGTCGACCCGGAAGCCCGGCACGCGGCCGGTGCCGGCCACGTCGCTGTCGTAGTAGGCGCCGTCGGCACCGAGCTTGACGACCACGAGGCTGGCGCCCTGTGCGCGGTAGAACGCCGCCACGCGTTCAGGTGCGGTCTCGCCGGTCAGGATCTCGCCTTCCTCGATGCCGGGCAGCACCCAGTCGGCAAGCGCGGCCAGGCCGTTGATGGCCTGGACCATGGCCTCGCGGCTGGGCCACAGCGTGGGCCGCAGGTTGGTGTCGAAGGAGATCGTGCGGCCGGCGGCGCGCGCGATCTCCATGCTGCGGATGGCCGTGGGCAGCGTGGTGGCCGAGATCGCCGGGAAGACGCCCGTGGCATGCAGGTGGCGCGCGCTGCGCAGCCAGGCCTCGTCGATGTCGCTGGGCGCCATCTGGCTCGCGGCCGAGCCCTTGCGGTGGTACTCGACCGGCGGGTCGCTGCCGTCCGTCACGCGGCCCTTGAACTGAAAGCCCGTCTTCTGGCTGGCATCGCAGACCACGTGGCCGCAGTCGATGCCCTCGGCCTGCATGCTGCGCAGCAGGTAGCGGCCCATGCTGTCGGTGCCCAGGCGGCTGGCCCAGCCCACCTTGAAGCCCAGGCGTGCCAGGCCGATGGCGAAGTTGGTCTCGGCACCCGCCGTTCGTTTGAGAAAGCCCGTGCAATCCTCCAGCGGGCCGGGCTGGTCGGCAACGAGCAGCATCATGGCCTCGCCGAACACGGCGACGTCGAAGGCGGTGGGAGTGGTCATAGGATCTGCCCGAGGAATTGCCGGGTCTTCTCGTGCTGCGGGTTGTCGAAGAACTGCGTCGGCGCGCCCTGTTCGACGATCTTGCCTTCGGCCATGAAGATCACGCGGTCGGCCACGCTGCGTGCGAAGCCCATCTCGTGCGTGACGCACAGCATGGTCATGCCATCCTCGGCCAGCGTGATCATGGTGTCCAGTACCTCCTTGACCATCTCGGGGTCCAGCGCCGAGGTCGGCTCATCGAACAGCATGATCTTGGGCGCCATGCACAGCGCACGTGCGATGGCCACGCGCTGCTGCTGGCCGCCCGAGAGCTGGGCCGGGTACTTCTTCGCCTGCTCGGGAATGCGCACGCGCGTGAGGTACTGCATGGCCACCTCTTCGGCCTGCTGCTGCGTCATGCCGCGCGAGCGCATGGGCGCCAGCGTGCAGTTCTCCAGGATGGTCAGGTGCGGGAACAGGTTGAACTGCTGGAACACCATGCCGACCTCGGCCCGCACGCGGTCCACGTTCTTGCCGCCTGCCGTCAGTTCGATGCCGTCCACCGTGATGGTGCCTTGCTGCACGGTCTCCAGGCGGTTGATGCAGCGGATCAGCGTGGACTTGCCCGAGCCCGAGGGGCCGCAGACCACGATGCGTTCGCCGGCCCGCACCGACAGGTCGATGCCGGTCAGCACCTGGAACTGGCCGTACCACTTGTTGACGCCGGCCATCTCGATGATGGGGGCGCCGAGGGTGTGTTGCTGGTTTGTGTTCACGATGGCTGGTCTGGTTTGTGGGGCGATAGGTGGATGCGTGGTGCCCTGGCCGAGGCCACCGGGTGGCCCCTTCCGCGAATGTCCCCCGCCAGGGCCGCAGGCGGCCCAGGCTCCTCCTTTATTTCGCTGCAGGGGCCACCCGATACCCTCGGCCCTGGAAGCGTCGCGTCGTGCTCCCGAACGCGGTGCGACGCTGCCAGACCACGACGATGGTGTGCTCCACGCAGCGAAATAAAGGAGGAGGCCTTGCCCGCCTTGACGGCCCCAGGCCGGCAAGGCGGGCAAGGCCGGGGGACATTCGCGGAGTGGAGTACACCGTCGGCGTGGTCCCGCGCCACCGCAATCTCATCGTTCTCAAAGCGCCGGGAAATCCGTCCCCAGCCACTTCTGGTACAGCTTGTTCAACTCGCCGTTCTTCTTGTTGCGGTCCACGAACTCGTCCAGCGTCTTCTTGAGCTCGGCCTGGCCCGGGCGCATGGCCACGCCCATGACCTGCTGGCGTAGGTTGAACTTGTTCTCGTAGGTGCCGGCCGGCGCGCGCTTGGCGATCTGCGCGGCCACGGTGGTCGAGCAGCCGATCGCGTCGACCTGGCCCGACATCAGGGCCTGCATGGCCGAGGCGTCGTCGTCGAAGCGGCGGATCTCGGTGCCCTCGGGTGCGATGGCCGTGAGCGCCACGTCCTGCGTGCTGGCGCGGGCCACACCCACGCGCTTGCCCTTGAGGTCGGCGGCTTCCTTCAGCTGCACCTTGGTCGCGCCGTACAGCACGATGGTGGCGGCCGCGTAGGGCGTGGAGAAGTCGACCTGCTTGGCGCGCTCGGGCGTGATGGCCAGCGAGGCCACCAGCACGTCGACCTTGTTGGTCAAGAGGAAGGGGATGCGGTTCGGGCCGGTCACGGGCACGATGTTGGCCTTCACGCCCAGGTCCTTGGCCAGCAGCTTGGCGACGTCGGCGTCGTAGCCGTCGGGCTGGTTCTGCGCGTTGGTCGTGCCGTAGGGCGGGAAGTCCACCAGCATGCCGATGGTGATCTCGCCTTTCTTCTTGAGGTCGGCCACGGTCTGCGCTGCTGCGGGCAGGGCGAAGGTCGCGGTGGCGGCGGCCAGGGTCAGCGCCAGGGTGGCGCGGCGGGTCATGCTCATGGGGTCTCCTTGGGGGTGGAACGGGACGGAAATCAGCGCGCCAGGGCAGCGGCGCGCCGTTGCTCCATGCGCGCGGCCAGCAGCGACAGCGGCCAGCAGATCACGAAGTAGACGGCCGCCACGGTCGTGAACACGTGCAGCGGCTGGAAGGTGGCGTTGTTGATGATCTGGCCCGCGCGCGTGACCTCGGCGAAGCCGATGATGGCCGCCAGCGAAGTGCCCTTGATCACCTGCACGAGGTAGCCCACGGTGGGCGGCAGCGCGATCTTGAAGGCCTGCGGCAGGATCACGAAGCGCATGCGGTCCACGTAGGAGAGGTTCAGCGCCAGCGCCGCCTCCTTCTGACCGCCGGGCACGGCCTGGATGCAACCGCGCCAGATCTCGGCCAGGAAGGCCGCCGTGTTGAGCGTGAGCGCGATGCCGGCCGCCACCCAGGGGTTGATGTCCAGCCCCAGCACCGGAAAGCCGAAGAAGATCAGGAACAGCTGCAGCAAGAGCGGCGTGCCCTGGAACACCTGGATGAATCCGGTGGCCAGGAACTGTGCGCCGCGGTGCTCCGCGGTGCGCGCCAGCGCGACCAACAAGCCCAGCATGACCCCACCGACGAAGGCGATGGCGGACAGCGCGAGCGTCCACTTCGCCGCCTCGACGATGAACAGGAATTCGGGCCAGCCGAAGGTACGCATTCGGTTTCCTCAGCGCTTGTCGGGGTAGTTCAGGAACTGGCGGTGCACGAGCTTGAACAGCGCCGAGAACGCGAGGGCCAGACCCAGGTAGATGGCCGTCACCACGATGTAGATCTCGAAGCTGCGGAAGGTCTGCGACTGCAGCGTGGCCGCCACCGAGGTCAGGTCGTCGGCGGAGATGACCGAGACCACGGCCGAGGTCAGCATGAGCAGGATGAACTGGCTGGTCAGCGCGGGGTAGATGGCCTTGAGCGCGGGCTTGAGGATGACGAAGCGGAAGATCTCCCAGCCCTTGAGGTTCAGTGCGCGGCCGGCCTCGATCTGGCCCTTGGGGATGGACTCGATGCCGGCGCGGATGATTTCGGTGGCGTAGGCACCCAGGTTCACAACCATCGCCGTCAGCGCGGCCTGGTAGGGCGACCAGCGCAGACCGAACACGGGCAGCGCGAAAAAGAAGAAGAACAGCTGGACCAGGAAGGGCGTGTTGCGGATCAGCTCGATGTAAGCCTGGATCAGCACCCGCAGCCAGGCCGGACCGCTGGTCTTGCCCCAGGCGCCCAGCACGGCGACGACCAGGCCCAGCACCGTGGCCGTGAGCGAGAGCTGCACGGTGATCCAGGTGCCCTTGAGCAGCAGCGGCCAGGCGGCGAAAACCGCGTCGAACTGGAATTGGTAGTTCACGCGGCGGATTGTGAAACCGGTTTCAGCTTCTGACGATGAGGGTTTACACCGAGATGGCCGAACCGCCGACCTCCACCCTGTTGCGGCCGTTGGCCTTGGCCGCATAAAGCGCCGCGTCGGCGCGCGCGATGACGGTTTCCACCGAGTTGTCGGCACTGGACCATTGCGCCAGGCCGATGCTGATCGTGAAGGGCGGCAAGGGCTGGCCGTCGACCTGGACCGCTTGCGTCAGGATGCGCTGGCCCGCCTGCCACGCCGCGCCCAGGGTGGTCTCGGGCATCACGATCACGAACTCCTCGCCGCCGTAGCGGGCCACCACGTCGTTGGGCCGCACCAGGGCCGACATGCGGCGGCACAGGTGCACCAGCACGCGGTCGCCCGTGGGGTGGCCGTGGCTGTCGTTGATCTTCTTGAAGTGGTCCACGTCGAGCATGGCCACGCTGAAGGGCTGGCCCGTGCGCGCGCTGCGGGCACGTTCGCGCTCCAGGCTGTCCATGAGGGCCTGCCGGTTCAGGCCGCCCGTCAGCGGGTCGTGGGTCGCCTGGTCCTCGATGCAGGCGCGCACGTGGTCCGACGCCATGGTGGCGTAGCCGATCACGAGCATGAGGTTGCAGATCGTGAAGCTGCCGGTGTAGACGATCTGCACGGCGTCCGGCGTCAGCAGGCCGATGTCTCCCTGCGGGTACCAGGCGGCATGCAGCGCCCGCGCGCCGTAGACGGCCGAGAGCAAAAACAGCCAGGTACAGGTGGTGCTGGTGCCGATGGATTGCCCGAAGCGCACGGCCCGCGGATGTCGCACGAGCAGCAGCGCGTGGTGTGCGCTGAGGACCGCGCAAAAGCTCGCCACGATCACCACGCGCATGCGAAAGCTCGGTTCGACGAAGATGAACCAGCTCACCGCGGCCGTCGCAAGTGCCCAGGCCACCAGCCACGGCGTCCAGCGGATGCGTTGGCCCAGGTGCCGGTGGGTGCCGGCCAGCCACAGGATGTAGCCGAGGATCAGGGCGGCGTTGCCCATGGTGACGGTGGCCAGGTGCGCAACCCAGTCCCGCAGCCCCACCAGCAGCAGCGCGCTGAACACCAGCCACGCGCCCCCCACCCATGTCCACAGCCCCGGCACGGGCAAGGGGGTGGCGCGGGCGAGCAGGGAGAGCACGAGCGCCATCAGGCCGCTCGTGATGCCGCCGATCAGGACGGTGGTGCGCGGGTCCAGCGCGTAGCCCGACATGGCGGCCCCGCCGTCAGTCCAGGCGGAACGCTGCCACCGCGTGGCGCAGCCGCTCGGCCTGGTCGTGCAGGCTCTGTGCGGCGGCCGTGCTCTGCTCGACCAGCGCGGCGTTCTGCTGCGTCATCTGGTCCAACTGGGTGACCGTGCTGTTGACCTCGGCGATCTCCTGGCTCTGGCTGCGCGCAGCGGTGCTGATCTCGCCCACGATGTCGCTCACGCGCTGCACGCTCTGCACGATGTCCTGCATCGTGGCACCCGTGGTCTGCACCAGCGTGCTGCCTGCGCCGACCCGCTCCACGCTGCTGCCGATGAGCTCCTTGATTTCCCGTGCGGCCTGGCTGCTGCGTTGCGCGAGACTGCGCACCTCGCTGGCCACCACGGCAAAGCCGCGGCCTTGCTCACCGGCCCGGGCTGCTTCCACCGCGGCGTTCAGGGCGAGGATGTTGGTCTGGAACGCGATGCCGTCGATCACGCCGATGATGTCGGCGATGCGGCTGCTGCTGTGCTGGATCTGGTCCATCGTGGCCACCAGTTCGCCCACCACACTGCCGCCGCGTTGCGCCACCGTGGCTGCACTGCCGGCCAACTGGTTGGCGTGCTGCGCGGCATCGGCGGACTGGCGCACCGCGGCCGTCAGCGTGTCGATGCTCGATGCCGATGCCTGCAGGTTGCCGGCGGTCTGCTCGGTGCGGTGGCTCAGGTCCTGGTTGCCCGTGGCGATTTCCGAACTGGCCGTGCTGATGTGGTCGGCGCTCGACCGGATCTCGCGCAGCATGTGCTGCAGCTTCTCCACGAAGCCGTTGAAGCCCGCCGCGATGCCGGCCAGTTCCAGCGCTCCCTTGGTGGGCAGCCGGCGGGTCAGGTCGCCCTCGCCGGAGCTGACGTCGACCATGGCCTGCTGCAGCGCGCCGAGCGGCCGCAGGCTGACGGACAGCACGGTGCCGATGACCAGCACCGCCACCACCGCGATCACCACGCTGCTGATCGACGACATCCAGACCATGCGCACCATGGCCGCCAGGGCTTCGCCACGGTCCAGCGCCACGGCCAGGACCCATGGCGTGCCCGGAATCGGCGCGAGCTGGACCAGGCGCCGCTGGCCGGCGATTTCCATCGGCTCCAGGTCCCCCGCGGCGGTCAGCCCCGCCACCCGCTCGGCGGTCAGCTGCGGGGCGATGTCGGTGGCCGGCTTGCCGATCAGCTTCAGATCCTCGTGCACCACCAGCCGGCCGTTGGCATCGAGCACGAAGCCGCGCGTGTTGGGCATGGGCCGGATCGAGGCCACGTTGTCGATCACGCTGTCCATGAACACATCGCCGGCCACCACGCCGGTGATCTTGCCGGCCTCGCGCACGGCCATGGCCACGGTCAGCACCGCCTTGCCGTTCCCGGAATCCAGGTAGGGCAGCGTGATGATGGGCGCATCGCTCGCCGCGGCCTGCTGGTACCAGGGACGGGTGGTCGGGTCGTAGCCCGCCGGCAGCGGCTCGTCGCGCGAGAACTGGGCCCGCTTGTCGGGAAAGCCCATGTACGCGACATCCAGTCGCGCCGCCACGGCCGCCTGCCGCAAGCCCAGCATGGGGTCGGGCGTGGTCGGCAGCGGCGCCATCGCGCGCATCACCTGCAGCCGGTTGTCGACCCACTGCGCAATGCTTTCGGCGTGCGCGCGGGCCACGGCACGCGCACTGGAGGAAAGGGTCTGCAGCGCGTTGGTCCGCGCGATCCAGACGTTGGCGGCCGCCTGCACGCCCAGGCCCAGTAGCACCAGTCCACCGGTGTACAGCATCAACCGCATCCGCAACGTCATCGCCTGCTTTGCCATGTCGCTCCCCCAAGGTTGGGTCTGAACGCCACGACGTCTGCCTTGCCTGCCCTGCGCAAACCCTGCGTGCGCAGGTGCACACGCACGCGGTCGCGCCGTCGATGGCGCGACCCTGGTTCACAACAGATAAGTCCTGAAACGGCGGATTTCGGTGCGTCTGGATCGTTCACACGACAACCAGACTAGGACCGCCTGTGGACCGCGCACGGTGCGTGGCATCCGTTCGTCGGCCCGGCAGCGCGGATCGTCAGCCGGCGGGCCCTGGCCACCGGATGAACGGTTCACTCTGCCTTGGCGCCTGACACGCGCACCTGCTCGGCCGCCAGCGGCATTTGGTGTTGAACGAACCGCCAGAATTCGTCCACCCCCATGGGCTGGACAGGGAGCGAACCCTGGTCGAGGAACTGTTTTTGCACCTCGGGGTTGCGCAGCGCGGTGGCCAGCGCCGCGTTGAGCTTCTCCAGCGCCGCGCGCGGCGTGCCGGCCGGCGCGACCAGGCCGTACCACGAGTCGGTGGTGAAGCCCTTCACGCCGGCCTCCTCGAAGGTCGGCACCTCGGGCAGCGCTGGCAGGCGTTGCTGGGCAGCGACGGCGAGCGGACGCAGCTTGCCGGAGCGGACGAAGGACATGGCGCCGGTGGTCAGCACGAAGTCCACGCGGCCGGCCATGAGGTCGGTCATGGCCGGGGCCGTGCCCTTGAACGGGATGTGGGTCACATCCACGCCGGTGATCTTCTTGAAGCTGGCGCCGGCCAAGTGCTGGCTGGAGCCCACGCCGCCCGAGCCGTAGTTGAGCTTGCCGGGCGCGGCCCTGGCGGCCGCGAGCAGGTCGGCCACCGAGCGGAACGGCGAATCGGTTGGCACCAGCAGCACGCTGGGCGAGGTGGTGATCATGCCGATCGGCGCGAAGTCCTTGATCGGGTCGTGGTTCAGCTTGGGGTAGAGCGCCGAATTCAGGCCGTGCGACGCCACCGTGGCCAGCATGATGGTACTGCCGTCGGCCCTGGCCCGGGCCGCGGCGTCGGTGCCGATGTTGCCGCCCGCGCCGCCCTTGTTGTCGATCACGATGGACTGGCCCAGTGCCTCGGCCATGCGCTGGGCGGTGAGCCGCGCCACGTTGTCCGAAGGTCCGCCGGCCGGCCAGCCCACGATCATCGTGATCGGGCCGAGCGGCAGGGCACCCTGGGCGGTAGCGAGCAGGGGCAGGGCGAGCGCGATGGCCGTGAAGCCGCGGCGGGAAAGCGTGTGCATGGTGTGGGCTGAAGAGAGGAAAGGAATCAAGGTTTGTCCTGCCAGGGCATCTCGGCCCACAGCTTGCGGAAGCCGGCTTCGGTGGCCTGCAGTTCGGCTGCGTAATCCGCGGGCGCCAGGTAGCGCAGCGGCGCGTACATGGCCTCGGCCTGCTGCTTGAACGCCGGGTCGGCCGCGATGGCGGCCACGGCGTCCACGAGCTTTTTGCGCACGGCCTCGGGCAGGCCCTTGGGGGCGGCCAGGCCGCGCAGCGAGGCCAGTTCGATCGGGATGCCCTGCTCGCGGAAGGTGGGCACCTGCGGCGCGAGCGAGGAGCGCTCGGCCGACATCTGGCCCAGCAGCCGGATCGGTGAGCCGCCCTTCTGGTAGGCCAGCACCTCGCCGACGTTGATGGCGCCGATCACGATCTGCTGGCCCGTGGCGGCGGCACGCACCTCGCCCGCGCCCTTGTAGGGCACGTGGGTGAGCTTGGTGCCCGTGGCGCGTTCGAACAGCAGCATGGCCAGGTGGTCGTCCGAGCCCGTGCCCGTGGTGCCCACGGTCACGGCGCCGGGGTTGGCCTTGGCGTAGGCCGCCAGGCCCGCCAGCGTGGTGATGCCGTTGCTGTTGTGGATGGCGAAGCCGCCCGGGTCGTCCACGAGGTTGCCGATCAGGTCGTACTGGCTCCAGTGGAAGGAACTCTTGCGCTCGATCGGGATGGTCAGCACGTTCGGCGTGTTGATGAAGCCGATGGTGTAGCCGTCGGGTTTGGCGCGCGCCAGTTCGCCGAAGCCGATGCCGCCGCCCGCGCCGGGGCGGTTCAGCACCACCACGCTGCCGCCGATCTGCTTTTCCAGGTGGCGGGCCAGTAGCCGCGCCACGAGGTCGGTGCCGCCGCCGGGGCCGTAGGCCACGATGAGTTCGATGGGCCGGGCGGGGTAGGGCGCGTCGGGCTGTGCCGCCGCGGGCAGTGCGAAGGCCGTGGCGGCGAGGCAGGCGCACAGCGCGCGGCGGGTCCAGTGCATGTTCATCTGATGTCTCCGTTGGTGGTGCCTTGGCGGGCTGTGGTGAACTCAGCGGCCGAGCGCGGCGGCGATGCGGGCGCCGGCCTGCGGCCAGACCTCGGGGTTGACCAGACGCGGGGGCATCTGGCCGTCCGCCAGCAGCTGCACGATCTGCGTGGCGGCCAGCGTGGCGTTGTTGCGCCGGGCTTCGTGCGTCACGCCGGCCGTGTGGAAGGTGGCGACCACGTTCGGCAACTGCAGCAGCGGGTGGTCGGCCGGCGGCGGCTCCTGGTCCCAGACATCCAGGCCGGCACCGCCGAGGTGGCCGCTGGCCAGGGCGGCATGCAGTGCGGCCTCGTCGTGGATGCCGCCGCGCGCCGTGCTCACGAAGATGGCGCCGGGCCGCATGGCCGCGAAGGCGCGGGCGTCCAGCATGCCCAGGGTGGTGGCGTCGCGCGGGCAGTGCAGCGTGACGATGTCGGCACGGCGCAGCAGCGCGTCCAGCGTCACGGCCTCGGCGCCGCGCGCGGCCATCTGCGCGGCATCCAGCGCCGGGTCCACGCCCAGCACCTGCATCCCGAAGGCGCGGCCCAGCGCCGCGACGCGGCTGCCGGCATGGCCCACGCCCACGACACCCAGCGTGCGGCCGCGCAGTTCATGGCCCATGAGGTCCTCCCGGCTGAAACTGCGCCCGGGGGCGTGCAGCAACCGGTCCGATGCGGGGATGCGGCGCAGCACGGACAGCATCAGCCCGACGGCCATCTCGGCCACCGAGTCGGCATTGCCACCGGCCTGGTTCAGCACCGCCACGCCGGTGCGCGTGCAGGCCGCGACGTCCACCGTGTCGTAGCCCGATCCGCTGGTCGAGACGGCCAGCAGCTGCGGGCAGCGCGCGAGCAGTGGCTCGGTGACGAACCAGTGGCGCGGCAATTCGTCCTTGGCGGCCGTGGTCTGCAGCACCTGGGCGCTGGCCAGTGCATCCCAGGCCTGGTCGTCGGCGCCCTCGCGCCGGCAGGTGGTCAGCGCGATGCCCGGCGCTGCCGCGACGATGCGGTCGAAGGCCGGGTCGAGCCAGAAGTCGAAGCGCACGACGCGCCTGGTGCCGCTCACAGCGCGCCCTTCTCGCGCAGCGTGCGCGCGACCCAGCTGCGGTCGGCCCGGCCCTCGGCGATGGCCTGCAGCGCCTCGGCCTCGACGCGTTCGATGGCCTCCACGCGCGCGGCGATGTCCTCGGCCTCTTCGGGCGGAACGGCCAGCAGGCCGTCGCCGTCGCCGACGATGATGTCGCCGGGCCGCACTACCATGCCGTCGATGCTGACCGGCACGTGCAGCTCGCCCGGTCCGTCCTTGTAGGGGCCGCGGTGCGCCACGCCGCGCGCGTAGACGGGCAGGCTGTGTTTGGCGATGGTGTCGCTGTCGCGGATGAACCCATCGATCACGATGCCGGCCGCGCCGCGCGCAATCAGCAGCGCCAGCATGATCTCGCCGATGATGGCGTTGGGACCCACGCCGCCGGCGTCCACCACGAGCACGTCGCCGGGCGCGCAGGTGTCGATGGCGTGGTGCACGAGCAGGTTGTCGCCAGGCCGGGTGCGCACCGTCAGCGCACGGCCGGCGAAGCCGCCGTCACGCCGGTGGAAGGGCCGCAGCGCCGAGGTGCCCGTGGTGCGGCTCATCGCGTCGCTGACGTTGGCGACCTGGAATGCACGGTAGCGCGCGAGCAGCGCGTCGCTCACGGCAACCGCCTGCCGCGCATGGATGTGGAAGCCCTGGATCTTGCTCATGGGTGGTTCTCGGTGGAAGGAAAGTCGTCGGCCGGGTCGGCGACCGGCCGGATGCACGCGGGCGTGATCTGGTCCAGCCGGGTCAGGCCCAGCATGGCCATGTCGCGCGAGATCTCCTCGCGCAGCAGCGCGATGCCGTGGGCCACGCCGGCCTGGCCGGCGACCGTGGCCGCGTAGTTGAAGGGCCGGCCCACGAACACGCAGCGCGCGCCCAGCGCCAGCGCCTTGACGGCGTCGGTGCCGCGGCGCACGCCGCTGTCCAGCATCACGGGCAGGCCGGGCACGGCGCGCACGATGGCGGCCAGCACGCGCAGTGGCGCGACCGCGCCGTCGAGCTGGCGGCCGCCGTGGTTGGACACGATCAGGCCGTCGGCGCCGTGTTCGCGCGCCAGCACGGCGTCTTCGGGGGTCAGGATGCCCTTGACGACCAGTTGGCCAGGCCAGCGCTGGCGGATCGCCGCCAGGTGCGGCCAGGCCAGGTGGGCGCGGTCGGAGAAGTCGCGCAGCACGCTGGGCGAGAGGATGGGCGCGCCGCGCGTGGCGTAGTTGTTCTCGAAGTGCGGCATGCCATGGCGCAGCAGCGTCTTCAAAAACGTGCCCAGCAGCCAGCGCGGGTGGCTGATGCCCTGCCAGGCCAGCGCGAGGCTGGGCTTGAGCGGTGTGGAAAAGCCTGCGCGCACGTTGTTCTCGCGGTTGGCCGCGACCGGCGTATCCACGGTGATGACCAGGGTCTGCACACCGGCCGCCTGCACGCGGTCCAGCAGGCCGTGGATCTGTGCCATCTCGCCCGGCAGGTAGGCCTGGAACCAGGTCTGCGGCGCGGCCGCCATGACCTCCTCCAGGCGGATCAGCGAGGAGCCGCTCATGATGGCCGGCACCTTGGCCTCCTGCGCGGCCCGCGCCAGCACCACGTCGCCGCGGTAGGCCGACAGGGCCGAAATGCCCATGGGCGCCAGGCCAATGGGCGCGGCATAGCGCTGGCCGAACAGCTCGAAGCCCAGGTCGCGCTGGGCCACGCCGGCCAGCACGCGCGGGCGGAAGGCCAGGTCGGCGAAGGCCCGGCGGTTCTCGGCCAGCGCGCGGTTGTCTTCCACCGCGCCGCTGATGTAGGCGTAGATCGGCCGCGGGAGATGGCGCCGGGCCAGCGGCTCGAAGTCGTCCAGGGAGAGCACCCGACGGCAGACCCGGGGCAGGGAGGTGGTGGGAACGGGCATGGGGCGGCCATGGTGCACAGGCGCATGTTCAAAGAAAAGCGAAAAAAAGCGGCGGCGTCATTTCGCTTTTTGGAAAATGCCGCCATGACGCTCAAGCAACTCGAAGCCTTCTACTGGGCCGCGACCTGTCTCAACTTTTCCGTCGCGGCCGAGCGGGTGCACCTGTCGGTGTCCTCCCTGTCCAAGCGCATCGCCGAGCTCGAGGCCTCGCTGGGCACGCCGCTGTTCGACCGCAGCGGCCGCGCGGCCGAGCTCACGCCGCAGGGCGAGCAACTGCTGCCGCGCGTCCGCGCGCTGCTGCACGACGCCGCGCAGCTGCAGCAATCGGCCGGCCGCAGCGTGGGCCTGCAGGGGCGCTGCCGCATCGGCTTCGGCGAACTGAGCGGGCTGACCTGGCTGCCCAAACTCGTGCAGAAGGTGGCCGAACTGCACCCGGCGTTGCAGCTGGAGCCCTACGCCGACATCGGCCAGGTGCTGGAGCAGCGCATCGTCGATGGCGAGCTGGATTGCGTGGTGATCGCCGGCCCCTCCTCGCGCAGCAGCCTGGCCTTCGAGCAGGTGGCGCAGGTGCGCTTCGTCTGGGCCGCCAGCGCCGACTTCCTCGCGCGCGCCGGGACCGACGCGCCGCAGCGCCTGGTGCGCGAGCAGTTGCTGATCGCGCTTCCGGTGGGTTCGGGCGCCACGCGCACGCTGGACGAATGGCTCGGCCGCCAGGGCCTGGGCATCGAACGGCGCCTGAGCTGCAACAGCTGGGGCGCCGTGGTCGGCATGGTGGCAGAGGGCCTGGGCTTCACCTACATGCCGCAAGGTTGGGCTGAGGCGCTGCAGGCGCGCGGCGTACTGCGCATCCTGTCGGGCGGTGGTGCGCTCGCGCCGCTGACCTACACCGTGCAGTGGCGGCGCGACGACGCGCGGCCGCTCATCACCGAGATGCGCCAGATCATCCGCAGCGTGATCGACTTCCCGGCGCCGCGCTGCCTCCTCTGACTTTGGACTAAATTTGGCTGAACTTGGGTCTTGTGAAGCCAAAGGCCTGGGCCTAGCATGCGCCGTAGTGCCTTAGAACACCGGGAGACAAGCGGCGTGACGCCCTGGCAAGCCACCACTGCGGACGAGATGCGCGTGCTCGACGCGGCCTTCTGGTCGCCCGGCAGCTCGCGCCATGCGCTGGCCGCGCCGCTGGGCTTCTCGTCCAGCAAGGGCAAGGCGCTGGTCGCCGGCCTGATCGACCAGGGCCTGCTCGAAGAGGCCGGCACCCAGGCATCCCAGGGCGGCCGCCCGGCCGAGACGCTGCGGCTGCACCACCGCCTGGGCCTGCTCTTGGGCGTGGACATCGGCGTGACCAGCCTCACCGTGGCCGTACTGCGCCCCGACCTCACCTTGCTGGACGAACACAGCGAAGACATCGACGTGCGCCGCCAGGGGCCGGGCGTGGTGCTGGCGCGCGCCGCGGCGCTGATGCGCGAACTGCTGGCGCGCAGCGGCGGCAAGGCCGCCCAGGTGCTCTCCATCGGCGTGGGCGTGCCGGGGCCGGTCAATTTCGAGGCCGGCCAGTTGGTGAGCCCGCCGCTGATGCCCGACTGGGACCAGTTCTCCATCCGCGACTTCCTGCGTGACGAGTACCGCGCGCCCGTTTTCGTGGACAACGACGTGAACCTGATGGCGCTGGGCGAGCTGTGGCGCCTCAAGCGCGCGCTGCCCAACTTCATCGTCGTCAAGATCGGCACCGGCATCGGCTGCGGCATCGTCTGCCACGGCAGCGTGTACCGCGGCGCCACGGGTTCGGCTGGCGATGTGGGCCACATCAGCGTGGACCCCGAAGGCCCACGCTGCCACTGCGGCAACCGCGGCTGCGTGGAGGCCATGGCGGCAGCGCCGGCCATCGTGCGCATGGCGCTGGATGCAGCCGAGGCCGGCGAGAGCCCGGTGCTGGCCGCGGCGCTGGCCGAGCGCGGGGGCCTGGCCGCAGAGGACGTGGGCGCGGCCAGCCGCGCGGGCGATGCCGCAGCCAACCGCATCCTGCAGCACGCCGGCCACCTGGTCGGGCAGATGCTGGCCGCGGTGGTGAACTTCTTCAATCCCTCGCATGTGCTGCTGGGTGGGGGCATCACGCAGGTCGGGCCGCTGTTTCTGGCGGCGGTGCGCCAGAGCGTCTACCAGCGCTCGCTGGCGTTGTCGACGCGGCAGTTGGAGGTGCAGTACGCGCCGCTGGGTGCGCAGGGCGGAGTGATCGGTGCCGGGGCCTTGGCCATGAGCGAGGCCCTGCGGGTTAGGGGGGGTGGCGCCATGAGCACACGCGGCGAGGGGCCCCGCGGAGCGGGGATCGACGCCAGTGCGTTTGGCGCCGGCCACCGACCAGCGCGACCTGTGGGTAAGCGCAACCGTACGGAGGTGGCACCATGAGCAACAGCGTGGGCGTCGAGTTCGACGCGATCCGCAAGTCCTTCGGCCCGGTGGAGGTGCTGCACGGCATCTCGTTCAGCTTGCAGCCCGGCCGCGTGGTCGGCCTGCTCGGCGAAAACGGTGCGGGCAAGTCCACGCTCATGAAGATCCTGTCCGGCTACGAGGCGCCCACCTCGGGCCACCTGCGCGTGAACGGCCAGGTCTGCGCCTTCAAGGGTCCACGCGACGCCGAGGCACTGGGCATCGTGCTGATCCACCAGGAGTTCAACCTCGCAGACGACCTCACGGTGGCGCAGAACATCTTCCTGGGCCACGAGAAGCGCCGCGGGCTGTTCCTCGACGACGCCGCGATGGCGCGCGACACCGCGGCGGCGCTGGCCCAGGTGGGCCTCACGGTGCCACCGGACCGGCGCGTGCGCGACCTCATCGTGGCCGAGAAGCAACTCGTGGAGATCGCCAAGGCCGTGGCGCGCCGCGCGCGGCTGCTCATCATGGACGAGCCCACGGCCACGCTGACGGCGGCCGAGACGGAGCGCCTGTTCGCGCTCATCGCGCAGCTGCGTGCCGATGGCGTGACCGTGGTCTACATCTCGCACAAGCTCGACGAGGTCGAGCGCGTGACCGACGAGGTGGTGGTGATGCGCGACGGCCAGTTCGTCACGCAGCAACCCACGCAGGGCCTCACGCGCCATGCGATGGCCAAACTGATGGTCGGCCGCGAGATCGCCGACCTGTACCCGGTCCGCGATGCGCGGCCGGCCAAGGGCCCGCTGGCGCTGCGCATCGAGGATTTCAGCGTGCCGGGCTGGGCCGAGGGCTGGAGTTTCGCGGTCCGTCCCGGCGAGATCCTGGGTTTCGCCGGCCTGGTCGGCGCCGGCCGCACCGAACTGTTCGAGGGCCTGCTGGGCCTGCGCCCCGCGCGCGGCAAGGTCTGGCTGCACGGCCAGGCGCTGGCGGCCGAGGGCGGCTTCAGGAATCCGCGCGCGGCGGCCGATGCGGGCCTGACCTACCTCAGCGAAGACCGCAAGGGCCGTGGCCTGCATGTGCACATGGGACTGCGCGAGAACCTCACGCTGATGGCCTTGCACCGCTACGCCAGGCCCTGGCTCGATCCAGCGGCCGAGCACCGCGCACTGGAGCAGGCGCAGCGCGACTTCGGCATCCGCACGGGCGCGCTGGACGTGCCGGCCTCGGCGCTGTCGGGCGGCAACCAGCAAAAGCTCGCGCTCGCGCGTGTGCTGCACCCGGACCCGCGCATCGTCGTGCTGGACGAGCCCACGCGCGGCGTGGACGTGGGCGCCAAGCGTGAGATCTACGAACTCGTGCAGCGCCTGGCGCGCCAGGGCCTGGCCGTGCTCGTGGTCTCGTCCGAACTCATGGAATTGATCGGCCTGGCGCACCGCGTGGCCGTGGTGCGCGCGGGGCAGATCGTGGCCACGCTCGATGCGCAAGGCCTCACTGAAGAAACCTTGATCGCCCACGCCACCGGCGTGGCGGAGACCACCCATGTCCCAGTCTGAGCCGTCCAAGTCCAAACCCAGCTTGCAGGGCTGGGGCCCCGTGCTCGGCCTCGTGCTGCTGTGCATCGCCGGCACGCTGCTCAACAGCGATTTCGCAACCGTCGACAACGCGATGAACCTGCTCACGCGCACGGCCTTCATCGGCATCATCGCTGTGGGCATGTGCTTCGTGATCATCTCGGGCGGCATCGACCTCTCGGTGGGCTCCATGGCCGCGTTGATCGCGGGCTGCGTGATCCTGTTCATCAACGCGATGGGGCCGCTCACGGGCTCGCCGCTGCTGGCCGTGGTGCTGGGCGCGCTGCTGGCCATCGTGCTGGGCGCGGCGTTCGGCCTCGCGCACGGGCTGCTGATCACCAAGGGGCGCATCGAGCCCTTCATCGTGACGCTGGGCACGCTGGGCATCTTCCGCGCCTACCTGACCTGGGCCGCGGACGGTGGCGCCATCACGCTGGACAACGACCTGTCGGACCTCTACGCGCCGGTCTACTACGGCAGCCTCTTGGGCATTCCGGTGCCGGTCTGGGTGTTCCTGGCCGTGGCGCTGGCCGGCGGCGTGGTGCTGAACCGCACGGCCTACGGCCGCTACGTGCAGGCCATCGGCTCCAACGAGCAGGTCGCGCGCTATGCGGCCGTGGCCGTGGACCGCGTGAAGATCCAGACCTACATGCTGCTGGGCATCTGCGTGGGCATCGCCACCTTGCTCTACGTGCCGCGGCTGGGCTCGGCGTCGCCGACCACCGGCCTGCTGTGGGAGCTCGAGGCCATCGCCGCCGTGATCGTGGGCGGCACCGCGCTCAAGGGCGGCGCGGGCAGCATCACGGGCACCGTGGTCGGCGCCGTCCTGCTCTCGGTCATCAGCAACATCCTGAACCTGACCAGCATCATCAGCGTGTACCTGAACGCGGCGGTGCAGGGTTTCGTGATCATCGTCGTGGCCTTCCTGCAGAGGGGCCGGCGATGAGTTTTGTGCCTTCAACCACCCTAGGAGACTCCGCATGATTTCCAGACGCCTGACCCTCACGGCGATTGCCGCCGCCAGCTTCGCCACGACGGCCCTGGCCGCCGAGCCGGTGCACCTGGGCGTGTCCATCCCGGCCGCCACGCACAGCTTCATGGGCGGCATCAACTACTGGGCCAACCAGGCCAAGAAGGACCTGGAGAAGCAGCACAAGGACCTCAAGATCACGATCCGCACGGCAGCCAACGCCCCCGAGCAGGCCAACCAGCTGCAGGATCTGTCGTCGGTGTCCAAGATCAACGCGCTGGTGGTGTTCCCGTTCGAGTCGGCCGCGCTGACCAAGCCGGTCGCCCAGGTCAAGGCCAAGGGCGCCTACGTGACCGTGGTCGACCGGGGCCTCACCGACACCAGCGCGCAGGACGCCTACGTGGCCGGCGACAACACCGCCTTCGGCAGGATCCCGGCCGAGTACATCGCCAAAAAGCTGGGCGGCAAGGGCAACGTGGTCGCGCTGCGCGGCATCGCCACCACGCTGGACAACGAGCGCATGGACGCCTTCAACGCCGTGCTCAAGAATTACCCCGACATCAAGCTGCTGGACGCCAAGTACGCGAACTGGAACCGCGACGACGCCTTCAAGGTCACGCAGGACTACCTCACGCGCTTCAAGCAGATCGACGCGATCTGGGCCGCCGACGACGACATGGCGGTGGGCGTGCTCAAGGCCATCGACCAGGCCAAGCGCGACGACATCAAGATCGTCTTCGGCGGCGCCGGCGCCAAGGGCATGGTCAAGACCATTCTGGACGGCAAGGACAAGCGCATCGATGCCGACGTGAGCTACTCGCCCAAGTTCATCTACGACGCGATCAAGCTCACGGCCGAGGCGCGGCTCAAGGGCGAGAAGCTGCCCCCGACGACCATCATTCCTTCGGTGCTGATCACCAAAGACAACGCCAAGGACTTCTACCACCCCGATTCCCCGTTTTGATCAGGCCACCCCCAGTCTTCGCGCTGCGCGCTCCGCCAACCCCCTCGAGGGGGCGCCGCCAGCGGCCTGGCAGAGCCAGTTCCGCGGCGGCTGCTGGCATGGCCTGCTCCGCGGCCTTCCGCGGCGTGCCATGCAGGCGGGGGCCGAGCCTGCCAACGGTGCGTAGCACCAGGGACCATTGACATGAAAACACTGAAAGGCCCCGCCATCTTCCTCGCCCAGTTCCTGGGCGACGCGCCGCCGTTCGACACGCTGGACCACCTGGGCGCCTGGGCCAAGGGCCTGGGCTACGAGGGCGTGCAACTGCCCACGGCGCCGCACATCGTCGACCTGGAGAAGGCAGCGAGCAGCCAGACCTATTGCGACGAGGTGACGGGGACCCTGGCGGCGCATGGCCTGGCCATCACCGAGCTGTCCACGCACCTGCAGGGCCAGCTCGTGGCCGTGCACCCGGCCTACGACGCGCTGTTCGACGGCTTCGCGCCCGAGGCCGTGCGCGGCAGTCCGGCCGCGCGCACCGAATGGGCCATCGCCCAGATGCATCTGGCCGCGCAGGCCAGCGAGCGCCTGGGCCTCACGGCCACGGCCACCTTCTCGGGTGCGCTGGCCTGGCCCTACATCTATCCCTGGCCGCAGCGGCCGGCCGAGCTCGTGGAAGAAGCCTTCGGCGAACTCGCGCGGCGCTGGCGGCCCATCCTCGACAAGCTCGATGCGCACGGCGTGGACGCGGCCTTCGAGCTGCACCCGGGCGAGGACCTGCACGACGGCGTGACCTTCGAGCGTTTCCTGGAAGCGGTCGGCAACCACGCGCGCGCGAACATCCTGTACGACCCCAGCCACTTCGTGCTGCAGCAGCTCGACTACCTGGCCTTCATCGACATCTACCACGCGCGCATCAAGGCCTTCCACGTGAAGGACGCGGAGTTCCGGCCGACTGGCAGGCAGGGCGTCTACGGCGGTTACAGCGGCTGGGTCGACCGGGCCGGGCGCTTCCGCTCGCTGGGCGACGGGCAGGTCGATTTCAGCGCGATCTTCTCGAAGATGGCGCAGTACGACTTCGCGGGCTGGGCCGTGCTGGAGTGGGAGTGCGCGCTGAAGCACCCGGAAGACGGCGCGCGCGAGGGCGCGGACTTCATCCGCCGCCACATCATCCGCGTGGCCGAGCGGGCCTTCGACGACTTCGCCGGCAGCGGCGTGGACCGTTCCGCCGTGCGCGGGCTGATGGGGCTGGCGCCATGACACGACGTTTGCGACTGGCCATGCTGGGCGG
Organism: Variovorax boronicumulans; assembly: GCF_007677875.1. Lineage (GTDB taxonomy): Bacteria > Pseudomonadota > Gammaproteobacteria > Burkholderiales > Burkholderiaceae_C > Pseudorhodoferax > Pseudorhodoferax boronicumulans_A. The sequence continues at coordinate 439,966 of NZ_VEDO01000001.1, forward strand.
CGGCGAGGGCGCCTTCATCGGCGCCGTGCACCGCATCGCCGCGCGGCTGGACGACTGCTATGAGCTGGTGGCCGCCGCGCTCTCGTCCGATCCGGCGCGCGCGGCCGCGAGCGCCGCGGCCATCCACCTGCCGCCCGGGCGCAGCTATGCCGACTGGCGCGAACTCATCCGGGCCGAGGCCGCACGGCCCGATGGCGCCGAGGTCGTGGCCATCGTCACGCCCAACCATCTGCACGCACCCATGGCCACGGCCGCGCTGCAGGCCGGCCTGCACGTGGTCTGCGACAAGCCGCTCGCGGTCTCGCTGGCCGAGGGCGAGGAACTTGCGCGCCTGGCGCGCCAGCACGGCCGCGTGTTCGCGCTGGCCCATGCCTACGCGGCCTACCCCATGGTGCGCCATGCGCGGCATCTGGTGGCCAGTGGCGCACTCGGCACCATCCGACTGGTGCAGGCCGAATACCAGCAGGACTGGCTCACGCGCGCTGAGGAGCAGGCCGGCAACAAGCAGGCCGCCTGGCGCAACGATCCTGCGCAGGCGGGCCCGGCCGGCTGCCTGGGCGACATCGGCACGCACGCCTACCAGCTGGCCTCGTTCGTGACCGGCATGGTGCCCAGCCAGCTCAGTGCCGAGCTCACCAGCTTCGTGCCGGGACGCGTGCTCGACGACCACGTCCAGATGATGCTGCGCTATGCCAGCGGTGCCCGCGGCCTGCTGTGGGCCAGCCAGGTCGCGGCGGGCTGCGAGAACGCACTGCGCCTGCGCGTGTTCGGCACCGAAGCGTCCATCGCCTTCGACCAGGAGCAGCCCAATGAGCTGTGGTTCACGCCGCTGGGCGGCGCGGCCCAGCGGCTCACGCGCGGCCGCGTGGACGGCGCCGCCGCCCGCCAGGCCACGCGCGTGCCGGCCGGCCATCCGGAGGGCTACCTGGAGGCCTTCGCCCAGGTCTACCGCGATGCGGCGGAACTGATCCGCGCGCAGGCCGAAGGCCGCCCGGCCGACGCGCAGGCACTGCAGGTCGCCACGGTGGAAGACGGCGTGGCCGGCCACCGTTTCATCGAGGCCGTGCTGCGCAGCAGCGCGGCCGATGGGCGCTGGGTGCCGCTGACCTGAATCCCTGCCGGGCACCGGGGCGCGAGACTACACTGCGCGCGCCGCACTCTGCGGGGAGGCCCATGAACCGAACTCGCACCACGCCCGACCGCCGCCAGCCAGGCGCCGGCCATGCGCAGATGCTGGATGAGCTGTTCGAGCTGACCAAGCGCGTCGCCGATCCGGCCGAGGTGATGCGCCTGACGGCGCGCCTGCTGGGGCAGCACCTGCGTGTCAGCCGCTGCGCTTACGCCCACGTCGAGGCCGACCAGGACCACTTCGACCTGTTCGGCGACTACAACGACGGCGTGCCGAGCATCGTCGGGCGCTACGCCTTCTCCGACTTCGGTGTGGCGGTGCGCGACCTGATGCGCGCCGACCTGCCCTACATCAACCACGACGTGGACAGCGACCCCCGCACGGCGGGCACCGACTTGGCGCCCTACCGCGCCACGCGCATCCGGGCCGTGATCTGCGTGCCGCTGCACCGCGACGGCCGCTTCGTGGCCGGCATGGCCGTGCACCAGGACCGGCCGCGCGTCTGGCAGGACGACGAGATCGCGCTGATGCTGACCGTCGTGGCGCGCTGCTGGGAATCGCTGGAACGGCTGCGCACCGAGCGCGCGCTGCGCGACGCCAACCAGCGCCTGAGCCTGGCCCTGGCCGCCGGCGAGCTCGGCGACTGGAGCTGGGACGCCGGCACGGACCGCATGACCCTGAGCGACGCGGCCGCGCGCCTGTACGGGCTGGAGCCGGGCAGCAGCTGGACGCGCAGCGCCATGCGCCGCCTGCTGCACCGCGAGGACCGCGAGCCGGCGCGGCTGGCGGCTGCCCAGGCGGCCGCACAGCGTGGGCTGTACGACATCGAATACCGCGTGCCGGGGCCCGAGGGCCTGCGCTGGGTGTCCGTGCAGGGCAAGCCCACCTACGGTGCCGACGGTCAGCTGATCGGCATGATCGGCGTGGTGCGCGACGTGACGGCACGCCGCCTGGCCGAGGAGCGGGCGCGCAACGAGGCGCAGACATTGGAGCTGCTGAACCAGACCGGCGCCGCGCTGGCCGGCGAACTGGAGCTCGATGCGCTGCTGCAGCGCGTCACCGACGCGGCCACGCAGCTCACGGGCGCGCGTTTCGGCGCGTTCTTCTACAACGGCGTGGACGACCAGGGCGAGGCCTACCTGCTCTACGCGCTGTCGGGTGCGCCGCGCGAAGCCTTCGAGCAGCTCGGCCATCCGCGCCCGACCACCTTGTTCGGTCCGACCTTCCGCGGCGGCCCGCCGATCCGGTGCGACGACATCCTGGCCGATCCCCGCTACGGCCAATGGGGTCCCCACCACGGCATGCCGGCGGGCCACCTGCCCGTGCGCAGCTACCTGGCCGTGGCCGTGACTTCGCGCACCGGCCAGGTGTTCGGCGGCCTGTTCTTCGGTCATCCGGAACCAGGCCGCTTCGACGCGCGCGCCGAGCGGCTGGCCGTGGGCGTCGCCGGGCAGGCCGGCATCGCCATCGACAATGCGCGGCTGTATGCGGACGTGCAGCGCGCCAGTGCGCTCAAGGACGAGTTCCTGGCCACGCTGTCGCACGAACTGCGCACGCCCCTGTCGGCCATCCTGGGCTGGGTCCACATCCTGCGCCGGCGCTACCCGGATGCGACCGGCGACCTGGCCAAGGGCATGGCCGTGATCGAGCGCAATGCGCGCGCGCAAGGCCAGCTCGTGGACGACCTGCTGGACATGAGCCGCATCGTCTCGGGCAAGCTGCAGCTGGATCTGCAGCCGGTGGCGCCGCAGGGCTGCATCGAGGCCGCCATCGAGACCGTGCGGCCCGCGGCCGAGGCTGCCGGCGTGCGCATCGAGACCCGGCTCGACCCGGCGGCCGGCATGGTGTCGGCCGACGCCGTGCGGCTGCAGCAGGTGGTCTGGAACCTCGTGGCCAACGCGGTCAAGTTCACGCCGCGTGGCGGGCTGGTCGTGGTGGAACTGGCGGCCGAGGGCGAGGCGCTGCGCATCGTGGTGCAGGACACCGGCATCGGCATTGCGCCGACCTTCCTGCCGCACATCTTCGACCGCTTCCGCCAGGCCGACGGTTCCATCACCCGGCGCTTCGGCGGCCTGGGGCTGGGCCTGGCCATCGTGCGCCAACTCGTGGAACTGCATGGCGGCAGCGTGCAGGCCAGCAGCGATGGCGAGGGGCAGGGCAGCACGTTCACGGTGCGCCTGCCGCGGCAGGCGGCCGGCCCACTGCCGGCGCTGCAGGCGTTCGCGCCCTTGCCGCCATCCAGCACCGAGCTGGCCGGCCTGTGCGTGCTGGTGGTCGACGACGAGGCCGATGCGCGGGACCTGCTGCAGCGGATGCTGGCCGATGCCGGCGCCCGGGTGCTGGTCGCGGACGGTGCGCAGGCCGTGCTGGACGCCGTCGTGCGCGAGCGGCCGCAGGTTCTGGTGTCCGACATCGGAATGCCGCTGATGGACGGCTACGCGCTGCTGCGCCGTGTGCGGGCGCTGGGGCCGGCCCAGGGTGGCGATTTGCCGGCCATCGCGTTGACGGCCTTCGCGCGCGCAGAGGACCGCGTGCGTGCGCTCAAGGCCGGCTTTCGTGCCCATCTGGCCAAGCCCGTGGAGCCGGCCGAGCTCGTCGCGACCATCGCCAGCGCCGCCGGGCGCTGACGCGCAGGCGCCGGCTTCAGGCGCCGAGTGCGGCCTCGATCTGCGCGAAGGTCTGGGCCCGCTCGTAGGTTTCCACGGGCGCGCCGAGCTGACGCTCGATCTGTGTGGCCGAGAACATGCCGCGGATGGCCAGGGGTTGGTCGGGCAGCTGCTCGCTGACCAGCAGGTGCTGGCGGCCTGCGCGCTGCAGCGTGGCCACCAGATCGCCCACGTTGGCGTGCCGCACGTCGGCCAGGCGCAGCACCTGCAGGCTGGCAAGCGGGTGCATGAGGTCGGCCACGCTGAGGTCGGACACCGTGCCCCGGCCCAGGTGGCGCAGCTGCATAGGGCGCTCGCCCAGCGTGTCCTGGGTGCTGACGATGCCCAGCAGGTGTTCGCGCTCGGTCACGAACAGCAGGCGCACACCGTAGGTGATCATGGCCTCGTTGGCGGCGAACAGCGTGGCATCGGGCGCGATGCCGACCGGCTGCGTCTGCGTGAAGTCGGTCATGACCTCGAGCGCCGGGGATTCCAGCGTGACCGGTTTGCCCGGTGCCGGCCGCGCCAGCAGCGCGCGCGCCGCAAGAGGGTGGGTGCCGAGGGGCTTGAAGCTCATGCCGGTCATGGTGCGGTCCTTTGCAAGGCGGGTGGAGCGTGCCAGCGCCTTCTGGTGCAGCGGGCCCGCTCCGTCAGCCCGCGCGCCTTGTGGTGGGATGTGGCGCTGCCGGACCAGTATGCGACGCGGGCCCGTGGAGCGTCAAACGACGCGTCTCGGCGTTTTCGCTGACACGCTGGGGGCGCCGGCGGGCGTAGGCTGCGCCGGCGCATTCCGCGCCAACGACACGACGAGGAGACACCTGATGCAATCCATGCGACCTCTTTTCCTGAGCCTGCTCGCAGCCGCCGCCCTGGCCGCCTGCGGCGGGGGCGGCGACGACAACACCCCCGAGGACACCCGCCCGCAGGACAGCCGCAACAGCTTCGTGCCGGCCGAGCCCAATGCCACGACCTTTGCGGCCTTGACGGCCGCGCCCGGCGACACGGTGGACCCCGGAACGACCAACCGCTGGGCCGGCGTGCTGGGCGGCGCGGCCTACCGCATCGAGGTGCCGCAGAACTGGAACGGGCGGCTCGTCATGTACGCCCACGGCTACGCGGGCACCGGCAACACGCTGGGCGTGAGCAACCCGTCCATCCGCCGCCACCTGATCCAGCAGGGCTACGCCTGGGCGGCCTCCAGCTACAGCAAGAACTATTACGACGTGCGCGCCGGCGTGGAGGACACCAACGCACTGGCGCTGGCGTTCAACAGCATCGCCACCGCGCGCGGGCGCACACTCGCGCCGCCGCAACGCAGCTACATCATCGGCCACTCCATGGGCGGGCACATCACCGCTGCCGCCATCGAGGCCGAGGCGCAGTCCACCGCCAACAACCGCTACCGCTACCACGGTGCAGTGCCCATGTGCGGCGTGCTCGGCGACACGGAGCTGTTCGACTACTTCACTGCGGCGCAGGTCACGGCCCAGGCGCTGGCCGGCGTGCCGCAGCAGCCGGTGACGCAGTGGGCGGCGGTCTCGGCGCAGGTCACGTCCGCACTGTTCACCAACTTCCCGTCGGCGCCGACGGCACTGGGCCAGAGCTACCTGTCGGTGATCCAGAACCTGACCGGCGGGCCGCGGCCGCTGTTCGGACTCGGCGTGGCGGTGGGCGGCTCCTTCGCGCCCGTGTGGGGCGTTTTCGGCAGCGACGGCACGGTCAACGGCATCCTCAATGCCAACGTGACGGACACCACCCGCTTCACCTACGTGATCGACGGCAACCCGACGGCCAGCGCGGCGCTCAACGCCCAGGCGCAGAAGGTAACGGCCACGCCGGACGCCAACCGGCTGCGCCGCGATGGCCTGCGCTGGATTCCCAAGACCAACGGCGACATCAGCATTCCGGTGGTGACGCTGCACACCCTGGGCGACCTGTATGTGCCGTTCAGCATGGAGCAGATCTACCAGCGCCGCGTGGCCGCCAAGGGCAACAGCGCCTGGCTGGTGCAGCGCGCGATCCGCGGCGCCTCGCACTGCGACTTCACCGTGGCCGAGCAGGTCGAGGCCTTCGACGCGATGGTGCAGTGGGAGCAGGGCGGGGCCAAACCGGGCGGCGACGACGTGGTCACTGCCGCCACGGTGGCCGCACCGACCTACGGCTGCACCTACACGCGCGACACGCTGGGGCCGGACGACAGCAGCAGCACGGCGCAGCTGCGTGGCGCGATCGCGCAGAGCGGCGCCAGCTGCACGCAGCAGGTGCAGTAGGTCTAATCCAGGCCGGTCCGGCTGCGGCCGGCCTTGACCGCCGAGCGGCGGCTCTTGCCTTCCAGCCGCCGCACCCTGGAGGCCAGCGTGGGACGCGTGGCCTTGCGCACGCGCGGTGGCCGCGCCACGCTCTGCACCAGTTCGTGCAGGCGCGCAAAGGCGTCGAGCCGGTTCATCTCCTGCGTGCGGTGCTGCTGGGCCTTGAGCACCAGCACGCCGGCTTGCGTGATGCGGCTGTCGCGCAGCGCCAGCAGGCGTTCCTTCACATCCTCGGGCAGCGACGAGGCCGGGATGTCGAAGCGCAGGTGGATCGCGCTGGACACCTTGTTGACGTTCTGGCCGCCCGCGCCCTGGGCGCGGATGGCCGTCACCTCGACCTCGGACTCATCGATGGCGAGGAGGCGGCTCATTCCAGCAGCTGGCGCAGCACGTAGGGCAGGATGCCGCCGTGCCGGTAGTAGTCGACCTCGATCGGCGTGTCGATGCGCAGCGTGAGGTCGACTTCCTGGCGGCTGCCGTCGGCGCGCGTGACCACGAGCTTGGCGTCGCTGCGCGGCGCCAGGTCGGCCGCGGGCGTGATGTCGATCTGCTCGTCGCCCTTCAGGCCCAGCGACTCCCAGCTGTCGCCGTGCTTGAACTGCAGCGGCAGCACGCCCATGCCGACCAGGTTGCTGCGGTGGATGCGTTCGAAGCTCTTGGCCACCACGGCCTTGATGCCCAGCAGCTGCGTGCCCTTGGCGGCCCAGTCGCGGCTGGAGCCCGTGCCGTACTCCTCGCCCGCGAAGATCACCGTGGGCGTGCCGGCCGCGATGTACTGCATGGCCGCGTCGTAGATCGGCAGCTTCTCGCCCGACGGTTGCAGCAGGGTGAGGCCGCCTTCCTCGCGCGAGCCGTCGGGGCCGGCCGGGATCATGAGGTTCTTGATGCGCACGTTGGCGAAGGTGCCGCGCATCATCACGTCGTGGTTGCCGCGGCGCGCGCCGTAGCTGTTGAAGTCGGCCTTTTGCACGCCGTTCTCCTGCAGCCACAGCCCGGCCGGCGCGCTGGCCTTGATCGAGCCGGCCGGCGAGATGTGGTCGGTGGTGATGGAGTCGCCGAACAGCGCCATGATGCGCGCGCCGCGCACGGCCACGGCCTCGTCGGCCGCCGGCGGGGCCAGGGCGAAATCGGCGAAGAACGGCGGCTCGGCGATGTAGGTGCTCTTGGGCCAGGTGTAGGTGGCCCCGGCCACCCCTTTGATGTTTTCCCAGAGCTTGCCGGGCTCGGTGCGGACCTTGGCGTAGTTCTCGCGGAAGGCCTTGCCGTTCATGGCGTACTTCAGCAGCGCGTGGATCTCCTCGCTGCTGGGCCAGATGTCGCCCAGGTAGACGTCCCGGCCGCCCTTGCCCTTGCCGACGGGCTCGGTCATGAGGTCCTTCAGCACGGTGCCGGCGATGGCGTAGGCCACCACCAGCGGCGGGCTGGCCAGGAAATTGGCCTTGAGGTTGGGGTGGATACGTGCCTCGAAGTTGCGGTTGCCCGAGAGCACGGCGGCGCAGACCAGGTCGTTCTTGGTGATGACCTCGTTGAGCTCGGGCGTGAGGTCACCCGCGTTGCCGATGCAGGTGGTGCAGCCGTAGCCGGCCAGCGCGAAGCCGAGCTTGGCCAGGTAGGGCAACAGGCCCGTCTCGGTCAGGTATTCGGTCACGATGCGCGAGCCGGGCGCCAACGAGGTCTTGATGTGCGGCTGCACCTTGAGGCCGGCCTCCACGGCCTTCTTGGCCAAGAGGCCCGCGGCCAGCAGCACGCTGGGGTTGGAGGTGTTGGTGCAGCTCGTGATGGCGGCAATCAGCACGTCGCCATTGCCGATCGTGATCTCGGGCGCCGCCTTGGCCGGGGCCGTGGCTTCGGCCTGGGCCGCCGCCAAGGTGGGCTTGTTGCCCTCCATCTCCATCACGGGGCGCGCCGCGCCCGCGGGCGTGGGCGGGTTCTCCGGCACCTTGTCCAGCATCGGATCGTCGGTGGTGCGCACGTGGTGGCGCGTGCCCAGCACCGCGGCCGGCTGGTTGAAGCCGTTCTCGGCCGCTGGCTTGGAGAACAGGCTCTTGAACTGGCTCGCCACTTGGCCCAGTTCGATGCGGTCCTGCGGGCGCTTGGGGCCGGCCAGGCTGGGCGTGACGTCGCCGAGGTCGAGCTTGACCACCTGGGAGTAATCGATCTCGCCGGCCTGCGGCACGCCGAACAGGCCCTGGGCGCGGAAGTAGGCCTCGAAGGCTTCGATCTCGGCCTTGGTGCGGCCTGTGCCCTTGAAGTAGTCGATGGTCTTCTCGTCCACCGGGAAGAAGCCCATGGTGGCGCCGTACTCGGGCGCCATGTTGCCGATGGTGGCGCGGTCCGGCAGGGCCAGCGTGCGGGTGCCCTCGCCGAAGAACTCGACGAACTTGCCCACCACCTTGTGGCGGCGCAGGATCTCGGTCACGGTCAGCACCAGGTCGGTGGCGGTGACGCCCTCGCGCAACCGGCCCGTGAGCTCGAAGCCGACCACGTCGGGCGTCAGGAAGTAGACCGGTTGGCCCAGCATGGCGGCCTCGGCCTCGATGCCGCCCACGCCCCAGGCCACGACGCCGATGCCGTTGATCATGGTGGTGTGGCTGTCCGTGCCGACCAGGCTGTCGGGGTAGTAGACCTCGTCCTTCGTTTTGTGCACGCCACGTGCCAGGTATTCGAGGTTGACCTGGTGCACGATGCCGAAGCCGGGCGGCACCACGCCGAAGGTCTTGAAGGCCTGCATGCCCCACTTCATGAACTCGTAGCGCTCACGGTTGCGCTGGAACTCGAGCTTCATGTTGAGGTCCAGCGCGTTCTTGCGGCCGTAGTAGTCGACCATGATGGAGTGGTCCACCACGAGGTCGACCGGCACCAGCGGCTCGATGCGGCCGACCGGCTTGTTCAGCCGCGCGGCCACGCTGCGCATGGCAGCCAGGTCGGCCAGCAGGGGCACGCCCGTGAAGTCCTGTAGCACCACGCGCGAGACCACGAAGGGGATCTCGTCGGTGCGTTCGGCATTGGGCGCCCAGTTGGCGAGCTGGCGCACGTGCTCCTCGGCCACGCGCTTGCCGTCGCAGTTGCGCAACACCGACTCGAGCACGATGCGCAGAGACACCGGCAGCCGGTGGATCTGGGGGAACTCCCTGGCCAGCGCCGGCAGCGAGTAGAACTGCCCGGACCTGCCGGATGCGGTGGTGAACTTCTTGCGGGTGCGCGCGAATGCGTGGGCCATGCCGGATGCTCCGTCTTCTGTGGGTGGTGGGGTGGCGCCGCTGCCGCGGCGGGTGCCGGGGCATCCTACTCCGCGGTTGTAACACCCGCGTCGATGTGAACTATTTGGCGTGCCTGGGCCAGGGCCGTAGAAGGCCCGACCGCTCATCGCGCGCCGGGGGCCGCCTGACGCGGCCGGCGGACGACACGCTTGTTTCGGGCAATCAGGCGTTTAGGATGCGGGCTTCCATGCGTCGCCTTCTCCGTGGCCATCCATCTCTTCCTGCGGCCCGCGGCTTCACCATGCTCGAGCTCATGGTGGTCGTGGCCATCCTGGCCATCCTCGCGGCCCTGGCCGGTCCCAGCATGGTGCCGGTGATCGAACGCTGGCGGGTGCGGCAGGCGGCAGAGGAAATGGTGGCGACGATCGCCTTCGCGCGGTCGGAGGCGGTCAAGCGCGCCGGCAACGTCTCGGTGACGCGCAGTACGCCGGGCACGGCGCAATGTGCTTTGTCCAACAGCGCGGCCGACTGGCGCTGCGGTTGGACCGTCACGGACGCGTCGGGCACGGCGCTGCGGGTGACGGGCCCGCTGGGCGGCGTCAGCGTCACGAATGCCAATGCATCCGGCGGTTCCTTCGTGCTGACGCGCTGGGGTGAATTGCCCGCAGGCGGCACGCTGACCTTCGTGGTGGCATCCGCCCGCAGCGGATCTTCGGTGCGCTCTGCCGTCTGCATGGGCGGCGGCGGGCTTGTGCGGTCCAAGTCGGGAGCCAGCACATGCGATTGACGCGCCAGCGGGGCATCACCTTGTTGGAATCGATGATCGCCATCGTGCTCGTCGCGTTGGGCGTGCTGGGCATCCTCGGGGTGCAGTTGCGCACCCTGGCCGACACCCAGACGTCGGTGCGCCGTGCCCAAGCGATCCGCCTGATTGAAGACCTGAGCGAGCGCATGAAGGCCAACCCGAGCGCACTGGCGCCGCAGGTCATCGGCAACTACGAAGTCGACTGGGGCGATGTTTCCGGAACCGTGCCGAACTGCGCGAACGGGTGCTCAGCACCCAACATGGCGCGCGCGGACGTGGCGCAGTGGAAGGCCACGGTGGCGTCGACGTTGCCGCTGGGCGACGCCACAGTGTTCGAAGTTGCCGCGGGGGCAGGCGCTAACACGCGCACCCAACTGGGCGTGATGGTGGCTTGGCGCGAAAACGAGCGTGAGCGCGAGGATGACAGGGCCGGCGAGAGAGCCGCCTACAAGGTGCCGTTCACCCAGGATCCCGTGGCCACAGGAGAGGTGGGCGCCAGCGTCAGCTGTCCTGCCAACCGCATCTGCCACCTGCAGTACCTGCAGCCCACGCTGCGCTGCCTGCCGGCGCCGGGAGGCAGCGCTGCAAGTCCTCCAGTGGCCTGTCCATGAGGCCAGCCCCGCGTTCCTCTCAGGCCGGCCTGACGCTGATCGAGCTGCTGGTGGGCCTGGCCATCGGCCTCATGACCATCGCGGTGGCCCTGGGCGCGCTGCTGGTCTCTCGCAGTGTGTCCGGGACGGTCAGCGATGCCACCCAGCTGCAGCAACAGGGCGCCCACGCCATGCGGGTGATCGGGCTGCAATTGCGCCAGGCGGGCTCGATCCGCCTGAACCTGGCGTTCGCGCAGACGGGTGCGGCGGCGCCCACCGTCATCGATCCGGGCGAGCCTGTGGCCTTCGAGGCCGTGTTCGACCGCGCCGCGGCCACGTTGGCGTCAGACGCCACCACGCCTTTGCAGGTCGGCTACCAGAACTACACCGAGGCGGTCGCGTCGGGCAACAGCACGGCCGAGCGTTCGCTGCTGGGCGACTGCCTGGGCAACACGCCCAGCGCGACAGTGGTGCAGAGCAGCTTCCGGTTCGTGCGGGCGCAGGGTGCTGCCACCGGGGAGTTGCAGTGCGCTGGCGCCGACGGCGTGGCGCAGACCATCATCGGCAACGTGGCTGACTTCCAGGTCAACTATCTGGTGCAAACGCTGACGGCCACCGGTGCGGACCTGCGGCGGGTGGCGGCGGCCGGCGTCGGCGGCAACTGGCCCTCCGTTGTGGCGGTGGAGGTGTGCCTGGAACTGGTGGGCCAGGAGAACATCGACACGGCGGGGGCGACGTTCCGCAATTGCAGCTGGACGGCGGGGCAGGCCGAGACCGCCATGGGCAACCGCATGCACCTGGTGCTGCGCAACACCTTCCAGCTGCGCACGCAGGGGGCAGTGCGGTGAGCGCGCACCGCAGCGCCGCTGTGGGCCGGCGCCAGCGCGGCATCTCGCTGCTGGTCGTGATGATCGTGGTGCTGCTGTCCTCGCTGCTGGCCTTGTGGGCTTTCCGTTCGGCCCTTGTCAACGAGGCCATCGTCGGCAACGACGCGGACTACCAGCGCGCCTTCGAGGCGGCCCAGGCCATGGTGCAGGATGCGGAATCGGACATCCGCGGCGAGCGCGGCGACGGAACCAGTTGCACTGGCGTGGCGGCCGCTGATCCGAACAATGCCGTGGCCGTCGACGCAGCTGCAAGGATTTGCCGCCTGGGCGACGGCGTCAAAAAGTTTATCGAGGAGAACAAGCAACTGGTCGGTCTGCTTTCGGAGCTGGACGCAGCCGCCACACGTTGCATCAATGCGATCTGCCAGAAGCGCACCGGCGCCCAGGACTTCTGGAGTACCGACGCGACACTTGCGCCCATGATGGCCACCAATGTCGCTGCGCGCTACGGCGAGTACACCGGGGCCTTGCCGCCTGCCGGCAACACGGCCAACCTCAACCCGTTGCTGTTGGCGCGCGGCGATCGGCGCGGCGCGTACTACTGGGTCGAGGTCATGCCCTACGACACGGGCATGGGCCTGCTGCCGGGCCGTGCCAAGCTCGAACTCAACCTGAATCCCAACGTGGTCTACCGCATCACGGCGATTGCCTTCGGCAACAAGCCGAACACCATGGTGGTGCTGCAGTCGACCTTCGTGCGGCAGAAGATCCGGAATTGAAGGAGCCCACGATGCGCCCACATCCCACGGCCAGGCGCACGCTGCTGAGCGTGCTGATCGCCAGCATGGGCCTGCCGCCCGTGGCATTTGCCGAGCAGTTGCCGCTGGCGCAATACCCTGCGGGCTCGTCCAGCCGGCAGCCCGCCCCCAACGTGATCCTGACGCTCGACGACTCCGGGAGCATGGGCTACTACACCGGTGGCGGCACGACGCAGAACGAGACCCGGACCACGTCGCGCATGTACGCGCTCAAGAGCGCCCTGCGCCAGTTGTTCGACGCCGGCGCGCAGAACATCCCGGATGGTGCGATCCGCCTGGCCTGGAACACCATGAACACCTGCCGGAGCATTCCTTCGTCCGGTGGTGGCTGCAACAACCTCAACCGCATGCGCGTGCTGGATGCGACGCATCGGGCCAATTTTCTGAATTGGGTAGGGCAGCCCGGCGCCGCCTCGTCTCCCAGCACCCGGCTCAGCGCCTCTGGCTCCACGCCCACCCACCACGCCTACATCGCGGCCGGCGACTATCTGCGCAATGGCTCGGTGACCGATGCGGAGAGTCCCTGGGCCAATGTGCCGGGAACGACGGCCTACGCGGCTCCGGCAACGGGCCCGCTGTCCTGCCGCAAGTCCTACAACGTCATGATGACCGACGGGGGCTGGAACTTCACGTTCGCGGGATTCGGAACCGACGTGGCGCGGCCGACCACCAACGCCGATATGGACCGCACGACGACGACCCTGCCGGATGGCACGGTCTACGACGCGAACAGCCGCCAGACCGCGGTGTACCGTGGTGCCGGCGGGCGCTCGTTCACCTATTCGGGCAAGTCGGTGCCCGTCAGCACCCTGGCCGACCTTGCCTTTTATTACTGGGCGACCGACCTGGCGCCGGGTCTGGCCAACAACGTGCTGCCGCGGACCAAGCAGAGCACGGCCCAGACGTACGGGTCGGGTTTGACAGCGCTTGCGGTGGATCCGTACTGGAACCCGCGCAACGATCCGGCGACCTGGCAGCACATGACCACCTACACCATCGGCTTCGGCGATGCCGCGCGGTGGAAGACGACCGGGACCTTCGCGCTGTATCCGGTGTGGGACCTGACGACCAACGACACCTACGGCGGTTCTCTGCCGGACCTGGTCACGGGCGTTCGGACCTGGCCCGACCCCATGGTCAACAACTCCGTGAGCCTCACCGAAAGCAGCAACCTGCTGGACGCGCTCACCACCAATGGCGAGGCGCGCAAGACCGAGCTGTGGCACATGGCCATCAACAGCCGTGGCAAGTTCATCGCCAGCACCGATGCCGCCAGCCTGGTGGCGGCGTTCCGAGAGATCTTCAGCGAGATCATCGCGGACAACAGTACCCCGGTGGCCAGCTATGCCAACGCCTCCGCTTCCATCGCCCGCAATCCCACCACCCAGTTCACGTCCGGGTACATCGCCTCGACCGTGCGCGAGGGCGAGACGCTGACCTGGATGGGCTATCTGCGGGCCGACACGGTGGCGCAGAACATCGACACTGGCGCTGTGAGCACCACGGCAGCCGAAGGCTGGGGCACCACCAACCGCACGACCGCGGACAAGCTCGACGCGCTGAGTGCGGCGGCCATCACGAACCGCCTGATCCTGACCTGGACCGACGGCTCGCCCGCCGGCGGCACCTCGTTCCAGTGGACGCAGGATGCTGCGCCCACACTGGGTGCCTTGAGCGCGGCGCAGAAGACCTTGCTCAAGGCCGAAGGTGTCGGGGAGGTGTCCGATACCGTGGCCGAGCAGCGCGTGAACTTCCTGCGCGGCGACCGCAGCCTGGAAGGCACGACCTTCCGCAAGCGCGGCTCGCGCCAGGGCGACACCGTCAACTCCGCCCTGTGGTACGTGGCCGACCCGGTCAGCAACTACACCTTCGACAACTACCGTGCGTTCGCGACCCGCCACGCCAAGCGTCTGCCCATGCTGTACGTGGGCGCCAACGACGGCATGCTGCATGGCTTCTCCGGCGCGGACGGCAGCGAAAAGATCGCTTACGTGCCACGCGGGGTCTACGCCAACCTGCCCGACCTCACGCGCAGCGCCTACGGCCACCGCTACTACGTGGACGGCTCGCCTTTCAGCGGCGATGTGAACCTGGGCAACTCGTCGACGCCGGATTGGCGCACGCTGCTGGTCGGCACGCTCGGGGCCGGGGGCAAGGGCTACTTCGTGCTGGACGTGACCAACCCGGGCAGCAGCGCCACCGACAATTCGGGCCAGGCTTCCAATTTCTCCAAGGCGAACGCCGCGACGCTGGTGGTGATGGACAAGACGGCGGCCTCGACCGAGACCTACGCCGACGCGAACGATGTGCGCCGCGACATCGGCCACATCACGGCCGCACCGGTGGTGGAGGACGGAAACCCCCAGAAGTCCACGCAGATCGTGCGCATGAACAACGGGCGCTGGGCCGTGGTCATGGGCAATGGCTACAACAGCACGAACGAGCGGCCGGTGCTGCTGGTCCAGTACCTGGACGGCGACAAGGCCCTGGTGCGCATTCCGGCCGCCACCACGGGCGCCAACGCTTCCAGCAATGGGCTGTCGGCGCCGCGCCTGGTGGACATCGACGGCAACGGCACGCCCGATGTGATTTATGCCGGCGACCTGCGCGGCAACATGTGGAAGTTCGATGTCGGATCGGCCAGCGCAACGGACTGGAGCGTGGCTTTTTCCGGTGCACCTCTGTACACCGCCACGCATGTCGCCAGCAATGTCAGCACGGCGCAGCCCATCGTCGCGCCACCGCTGGTGCGCGCGAACGAGAGGGGCGCCAAGGGGCTCATGGTGGCCTTCGGGACCGGGCGCAACCTGACGGAAGCCGACCGCACGGATGTGTCGGTGCAGAGCATCTATTCGGTGCTGGACACCACCCAGTACAAGCTGCAATCGGGCACGGGCAAGGTGGTGGTGGACGGCACGCCCACGCCTGTGGGCAGCGGCGTCTCCAATCTGGTGCAGCAGACGGTGGACGCCACCGCCATCGCGGGCTCGGGAGTCAGCAGCGCGCGCACCTTCTGGACCGTCTCGCAGAACGATGTGCCCTACACCGGCCAGAACCAGAAGAAGGGCTGGTACCTCAACCTGCCGCAAGCGGGCGAGCGCGTGCTGTCGCAGATGAGCTTCTACGACGACAGCAACGTCATCGAGCTCATTTCCGAGATCCCGGCATCCGGCGGCAACACCGCCGAGGAGTCCTGCCTGCCACCCTCCACGGAACTTAAGAAGTACCGCACGCTGCTCAACATCATGGATGGCAAGCGGCCTTCCATTCAGGTCATGAACACCAATGGCGACACCGCGTACAACGCCGGCACGGACTTGAATACCTCACGCATGACGGCCTCCCCGGCAGAGAACCGGGTGACGACCAAGGCCGAGCAGATCCGCATGGGCTCGGACAACCGGACCGACAAGCTCAACCGCTTTCCCGAAATCCCGCTGCGCCCGAACTGGCGCCAACTGCAATGAGCTTCACACCTTCGCGTCGTGCGCGCGGCTTCACGCTGATCGAGATGATGATCACGGTGGCCATCGCGGCCATTCTGGTTGCCATCGCGCTGCCGAACTACACCGAGTATGTCCGCCGGGGCGCCCGCGCCGAAGCGCGCGCAGGGCTGCAGCAGGCGGCGCAGTGGTTGGAGCGTGGTGCGACAGCCAGGGGGACCTACCCGTTGGCTGCCGACTTCCCGGCGAATCTCACACGTGTACCCTCCAACCGCTATCTCATCTCCCTGGCCTCGGCGGATGGAGCGACGTTCACGCTGACTGCCACGCGGCAGGGCGCCCAGACGGGAGACAAGTGCGGCGACTTCACCCTGACGAACACCGGCGTGCGCGGCAACGTCAACAACACCGACACCGTCCAGAACTGCTGGAACCGCTGACCATCGCGCCCCTGCCCCCGCTACTGCTCGGCTGTGACTTCAGCAGCAGCCCGACGCGCCGCAAGCCCATCGTGCTCGCGCTCGGCCATCTGGACGGCGACACCGTCCGGCTCGACCATTTCGAACGCTTCCCCACGCTGACGGATTTCGGCGCCTGGCTCGCCCGCCCCGGCGACTGGGTCGGCGGCTTCGACATGCCCTTCGGCCTGCCGCGCGAGCTGGTGCTGGCGCTGGGCTGGCCGACCGACTGGGCCGCGTGCATGGCGCACTACGCCGGTTTCACGCGGCCGCAGCTGCGCGCCTTGTTCCAGGCCTTCTGCGCCAGCCGGCCGGTGGGCGGCAAATTCGCCCACCGCGCCACCGACGGGCCGGCCGGTTCGAGTTCGTCGATGAAATGGGTCAATCCACCCGTGGCCTGGATGCTGCACGCCGGCGTGCCGCTGCTGCGCGCGGCCGGCGTGCACCTGCCCGGCCTGGCCGACGGCGACCGCAGGCGCGTGGCACTGGAGACCTATCCGGGCCTGCTGGCTCGCGAGCTGCTGGGTCGCCGCAGCTACAAGAACGACGACCCGAAGCGCCAGACTGCGGAGCGCCGGCAAGCACGCATGGACCTGCTGTCGGCCCTGTGCAGCACTGCGGAAGCGACCCGTCTGGGCCTGCGGCTCGCGCTGCCGCAGGACGACCAGCGCGCCATCATCGACGACGGCAGCGGCGACCTGCTGGACGCCACGCTGTGCCTGCTGCAGGCCGCCTGGGCGCAGCGCCAGTACGACCAGGGCGACCAGCGCTACGGCATGCCTCTCGCTAGCGACGCGCTGGAAGGATGGATCGTCTCTGCGCCCTTTCCATCACCTGGCTGACAAGCGCGCGGTTCGCATTGCCGATTCGCGAAATGCCTGCAAATATCAACCGGTTGTTGTACGGGGAGTGCCATGTCCAATGCCGATCCGAACCAAGGCCTGCGTGGCTTTGCACGCAAATGCAGGGCTGTGGCGCAGGCGCTTGGCATCGTGCCACCGGCCAGGCCGGCACCGCTGTGGGCGCCCTGCCCGCAATGCGGCGAGCAGGCGGACCACGCCGGCCGGCGCTGCGGCCATTGCGGCGAGGTGATGACGCCGCAGTCCAAATGGGACACCGCACAGGCCCCGCTGGAGCCGCCGGGCTGGCGCAAATAGCGCGGTGCCCCGATGAGGCCGCGCTCTCTCAGTTGCCCGCGCTGTCGGCGCGGGAGATCACCGTCTCGTCGAGCTTGCGCGCGAGCTCTGTCACGGCCATCGCAGCCGGGCTGCCCGGGGCGTTGACCATCAGGAGCTGGCGCCGCATCACGGCTTCGCGGACGGCGGGATCCACCGGGATGTCGCCCAGGTGGATCAGGCGCACGGAGCGGCCGGCGCCGGTGGTCACGAAGCGGTCCAGCACCTGCTGCAGCTGCGAGGTGATGGCCCGCCCGTCGCCCGGGCGGGCGGTCTGGTTGATGACCATGCGCACATGCTGGCGCTTGTGCTGGGTGGCCAGCACCTTGATGGCGGCGTAGGCGTCGGTCAGCGAGGTGGGCTCGGGCGTGGCCACGACCATGACTTCGGAGGCCAGGGACACCGCGAACAGCACCACGTCGGAGATGCCGGCACCGGTGTCCAGCAGCAGCACGTCGTAGTTGGGCATCACGCTGCGGATCACGCCCAGGAACTCGTCGCGCACCTCAGGCGTGAGGCGCGAGTACTCGACCATGCCCGAACCGGCCAGCAGCACCGAGAAGCCGCCCGGCGCCTTGACGATGGCCTCGGCGATGGTGGCCTTGCCCGTGAACACGTCGTGCAGCGTGATCTTGGGATGCAGGTTGAGGACCACGTCCAGATTGGCCAGGCCCAGGTCGGCGTCGAGCACCAGCACGCGCTGGCCACGCCGGGCGAGGGCGGCGGCCAGATTGGCCGAAAGAAAGGTCTTGCCCACGCCGCCCTTGCCGCTGGTGACGGCCAGGACCCTGGCGCCGAGTGCCGGTGGCATGGGCGTGGGGGTGGAGGGATCGCTCATCGTGTTCCTCTTACACGGCGCCGCCGGAGGCGATGCCAGAACTCATGTCGATCCAGGCAGGATCTGCGGCGGCCAGATGGCCGAACAGCAAGTGTTTCTCCTCTGCGCTGACGGTGCTGTCGGGTTGCTCTTCCAGGCACAGCCGGTTGCGCCCACCCGTCTTGGCTTCGTAGAGCTGCTGGTCCGCCCGGTCGATCCACAGTTCCGTGGTCGAGCGGATCCATTGCAGCGCGAACGCGCCGCCGATGCTCACCGTCACGCGCAGGTCCACGCTGGGCGAGACGCGGATGGGCGAAGCTTCGATGGTGCGGCGGATGCGCTCGGCCACCACCTGGCCGAACGCCGGCTGACAGCTGGGCAGCACCACCGCGAACTCTTCCCCGCCGTACCGTGCCGCGGTGTCCATGGGGCGGATGCAGCTGGCCAGGGCTTGCCCCACGGCTTGCAGAACCTGGTCGCCGGCCATGTGGCCGTAGTTGTCGTTGACGGACTTGAAGTGGTCGATGTCCAGCATCAGCAGCAGCGCTGCCTCGCCCGAACGGGCGACGCGGTCGATCTCGGCCTCCAGCACCTGCTCGAGTTGGCGCCGGTTGGACAGGCCCGTCAGCGCGTCCTTCAGCGAAAGCTCGTTGAGGCCATCGACCACGGCCTGAAGATATGCTGTGGCGTCGCCATCGGCCGGTGGCAGCGGGGCCGTCCCCGCGCGGGCCAGCAGTGCGCACGCCGCATCCAGGCGCAATTCGCGCAGGTCGACCAGGTTGGACGGGGCCGGATGGATCACAGATGGGCGTGGGGTTGAACTTGGCCAGTTTACCAGTGCGGTCCACGTCCAGCGGCGGCAAGCGACGCCCCCGAACGGCAGAAAAACAAGCGGATCGCCCCGCGTTTCAGGCCGGGTTCTGCATGCTCGGGTGCTGCAGCGCGGCCAGGGCTTCAGCGTCGGTGCGGTACAAGCGCAGCAGCGGGTCGGGCGCGGCGCCGGCCGCGGGCAATTCCCCGGCACGCAACAGCACGCGCTCGACCGGCAACTTCATGCCGGCGATGTGCAGGCAGATGCCGCGTTCGCGCAAGCCCTTGCGCAACTGGCCGAACATCTCGACGCCGGTGGCGTCGATGTGGTTGATGGAGAGCGCGAACACGCAGACGTGGCGCACCTCCGAATGCGCAGCCAGGTGTTCCAGCACGGCGCGCTCGAAGGCGTTGGCCGAGGCGAAATCCAGGCCGCCGTCCATGCGCAGCGCGCACAGGCGCGGCGCCAGCGGCGGCAGGTGCCAGAGGTGGCGGTCGCGCAGGCTGCCGTCTGGGTGCAGGCCGATCTCGATGATGCGTGGGTGCAGCCGCTGGTACAGGAAGTGCGACAGGCTCATGAGCAGTCCGGCGATCACGCCCCAGTACAGCGCCGGCGCCGACAGCACGGTCACGCCGAAGGTCACGCCGGCCGTGACGGCCTCCACGCGCGACACCCGCCACAGCTGCACGAACGCGGCCGGCTTCACCAGGCCCATCACGGCCGCCACGACGATGGCCGCCAGCACCGCCTGCGGAACCGGGTGCAGGAGCGGCGTGAACCAGACCAGGGCGGCCAGCACCACGATGACCGAGGCGATGGTGGCCCACCCCGTGCGCGCGCCGGCGTAGAGGTTGAGTGCCGAGCGCGAGAACGACGAACTGGTCGGGAAGGCCCCGGACAGGCCGGACGCCAGCTTGGCCAGGCCCTGGCCGATCAGGTCCTGGTCCTGGTCCCAGCGCTGGCCGCCTTTCTGGCTGTCGACCTTGGCGCTGGAGGCCGTCTCCAGGAAGCTGATCAGCGTGATCACCAGGGCCGGCACCAGCAGCCGGCTGAAGTCCTGCCAGCCCGGCCACTGCGGCAGGTACAGCTGTGGCATGCCGGCCGGCAGGGCGCCGACCACCGCGCCGCCCGCCGCCTCGAAGCCGATGGCCCAGCTGATGCCTGCAGCGGCCAGCACCACGAGCACCACGGCCGGCAGCTTGGGCGAGAGCCGGCGCGACAGCACCAGCAGCACCAGCGATCCGATGCCGAACAGCGCCGCGCCCGGGTTGATCTGCTGCGCCAGCTGCGCCGCCTGCCAGTCGGCCGGCAGGCCCAGCAGGTCATGCAGCTGCGACAGCAGGATCAGCACGGCCGCCGCCTGGGTGAAGCCCATCAGCACCGGCGCGCTGACCACGTTGAGCAGCCAGCCGAAGCGCGCTGCGCCCAGCACCACCTGCAGCAGGCCGGACAGCAGCGCCAGCCAGACCGCCAAGTTGACCCACTGCGGGCTGCCCGGCTCGGCCATGCCGGACAGGGAGGCAGCGATCAGCAGGCAGCTCAGCGCCGTGGGACCGACCGACAGCCGCGTGGAGGCCGAAAACAGCACCGCGATGAGCGCCGGCAACAGCGAGGCGTAGATGCCGGTCACCAGCGGCATGCCGGCCAGTGCGGCATAAGCCACGCCCTGGGGGATCACCATCATGCCCACGGTCAGGCCGGCGATGGCCTCGCCCTGCAGGGTGGCGCGGTCCGGCCGGGGCCACGCGAGGAACGGGAAGAAGCGGCGCCATGGCCGGCGGACGGGGGTATGCGGGGCTTCGGGCATCATGCAGGGCGCCCGGCATGCTGCGGGCGGCGCATTGTCCCATCGTCCGTTCTCTTCGCCTGTCGTGTTCCGTTCCCTTGCCGTCCTGTGCTGGATCCTTGCGAACCTGTGCTGCACAGCAACACAGGCGGCCGAGGCCTGGTGGGGTGTGGTCAGCCACGTCAGCGATGGCGACACGCTGTGGGTGCGACCGGCAGAAGGCGGCGCGCCGCGCAAGGTCCGTGTGCATGGCATCGACGCGCCGGAGCTGTGCCAGGCCCATGGTCCAGAGTCGCGCTCGGCGCTACAGCGCCAGGTGCTCGGGCGCGCAGTGCGCGTGCAGCCACTGCGCCACGACGATTACGGGCGCCTGCTCGCGCGCCTGTGGGCGCAGGGAGACGACGTGGCAGCCCGCATGGTGCGCGCGGGCCATGCCTGGTCGTACCGCTACCGGCACAGCCCTGGGCCCTACGCCGACGAAGAGCGGGCCGCGCGTGCCGCCCGGCGTGGCCTGTTCGCCGATGCGACGGCGCAGCGGCCTTACGCCTTCCGCCGCCAGCACGGCCCCTGCGTGTGAACCCTCAGCGGCTGGCGCAGACCGGGCAATGCGGCTGCCGGGCCACGCGCAGCGTGGTCCATTCCAGCTGACGCGCGTCGAGCATGAGCAGGCGACCGGCCAGCGAGGGGCCGGCGCCGCTCAGCAGCTTGAGCGCTTCCACCGCCTGCAGGCTGCCGACCACGCCGACCAGCGGGGCCAGCACGCCCATGGTCGCGCAGCGCACTTCCTCGGGCGCACTGTCGGGCGGGAAGACGCAGGCATAGCAGGGCGAGGCGGCATCGCGCGGATCGAACACCGCCAGCTGTGCGTCGAAGCGGATCGCGGCGCCGGAGACCAGCGGCCGGTCATGCCGCACGCAGGCCGCGTTGACGGCCTGGCGCGTGGCGAAGTTGTCGCAGCAGTCCAGCACCACGTCGGCCGTGCGCACGAGCCGGTCCAGCAGCGCCGGGTCGGCCCGCTGCGCAACCGTCTCCACCACCACCTCGGGGTTCAGCGCCGCGATGGCCGCACGCGCCGATTCGGTCTTGGGCTGGCCCAGCCGCGCCATGCCGTGGGCGATCTGGCGCTGCAGGTTTGTCAGGTCGACCGCGTCGTCGTCCACGAGCGTGATGCGGCCCACGCCCGCACTGCCCAGGTACAGCGCCACCGGCGAGCCCAGCCCGCCGGCGCCGATGACCAGCGCATGGGCGTCCAGCAGGCGCTGCTGGCCCTCGATGCCGATCTCGTCGAGCAGGATGTGGCGCGAGTAGCGCAGGAGCTGGTCGTCGGTCATGCGGCGATTGTGGCCAAAAGAAAAGCCCCGCATGGCGGGGCTCTCCGTGGTGTCTGCGCACAGGCGCGGGGTCAGTTTTCCTTCTTCTCCGCCGGGCGCTCGACCAGGGTCTTGCTGACCAGCACCGGGCCGCCCTTGAGCTGGCTGATGGCCTGGGCCAGCTGGAAGTCCTTGTCGGAGCCGAACTCGGGCGGGCGGCGTTCGGCCACCGGCTTCTTGGCTTCCTCTTCCAGGCGCTTGCGCGCCTCTTCGCGGGCCTTCTCGCGGGCCGGGTCCTTGACTTCCGGACCCTGGCCGCTGTTGAGGTGCTTCTCCAGGTCGGCCTCGCGCGTGCGCAGGGCGGCGAACGGGCTGCCTTCCTCGGTCTCGTCGACCATCACGTCGGGCACGATGCCCTTGGCCTGGATCGAGTTGCCGCTCGGCGTGTAGTAGCGCGCCGTGGTGAGTTTCAGGCCCGTGTCCGGACCCAGCGGGCGCACGGTCTGCACCGAGCCCTTGCCGAAGGTCTGGCTGCCCATGATGGTGGCGCGCTTGTGGTCCTGCAGCGCGCCGGCCACGATCTCGCTGGCCGAGGCCGAGCCTTCGTTGACCAGCACCACGATGGGCACGTTCTTGAGCGCGGCCGGCAGGCGCTTGAGCGGATCGGAACCGCCGCGGCGCAGGTAGTACTCGGGCGCGGCCTTGTAGGTGAACTTGCTGTCGGCCAGCTGGCCGTTGGTGGAGACGACCGTCACACCCTCGGGCAGGAAGGCGGCCGAGACGGCCACGGCCGCATCGAGCAGGCCGCCCGGGTCGTTGCGCAGGTCCAGCACCAGGCCCTTGAGGTTGGGCTCCTGCTTGTAGATCTCCTCGAGCTTGCGCGCGAAGTCGTCCACCGTGCGGTCCTGGAACTGGCTCAGGCGGATCCAGGCATAGCCCGGCTCGACGACCTTGCCCTTGACCGACTGCGTGCGGATTTCCTCGCGCGTGATCGTCACGGGGAAGCTGCGGCTCTCGTCCTTGCGGAAGATGGTCAGGTCGACCTTGGTGTTGGGCTCGCCGCGCATGCGCTTGACGGCGTCGTTCAGCGACAAGCCCTTCACAGCCGTGTCGTCGATCTTGGTGATCAGGTCACCGGGCTTCAACCCGGCGCGGAAGGCCGGCGAGCCCTCGATCGGCGAGACCACCTTGACCAGGCCATCTTCCTGCGTGATCTCGATGCCCACGCCCACGAAGCGGCCGGTCGTGCCCTCGCGGAATTCCTTGAAGGACTTCTTGTCGAAGTACTGCGAATGCGGGTCCAGGCTGGACACCATGCCGGAGATCGCGTCGCTGATCAGCTTCTTCTCATCGACGGGCTCGACGTAGTCGCTCTTGATCATGCCGAACACGGCGGCCATCTGCTGCAGCTCCTCCAACGGCAGCGGCGCCATGGCGCCGCGCGCCACGGTTTGCAGCGACACGGTGGTCATGGCCCCTGCAAGGGCACCGGCTGCGACCCAGCCTGCGATCTTCAGTTTCTGACCCATAGCGAGCAATCCCCAGACAGGTTCCGACAAATAAGCGATTGGAATGCCGGATCGCAGGCCGGTTCCGCAGAAACAGCGGAGAATTTTCGGCCTTTACAGGCCGTTCACTGAAATCAGGCCTTCTTGCCTTGTGCAGCCACCGCGGCCGCGGCGCGCGCCGCAGCTTCGGCGTCGCCCAGATAGTAGTGGCGGATCGGCTTGAGATCGGCATCCAGTTCGTAAACCAGCGGAATTCCGTTGGGAATGTTCAGGCCCACGATGTCGGCGTCGGAGATGCCGTCCAGGTACTTGACCAGCGCGCGGATGGAGTTGCCATGCGCCGCCACGACCACCTTACGGCCGGCCTTGATGGCCGGTGCCATGGATTCGTTCCAGAAGGGCAGCACGCGGGCCACGGTGTCCTTCAGGCATTCGGTCAACGGCACCTGCTCGGGCGCCAGCTTGGCGTAGCGCAGGTCGCCGCGCTCGCTGCGCGGGTCGCTGGCTTCCAGGGCCGGCGGCGGCGTGTCGTAGCTGCGGCGCCAGACCAGCACCTGCTCGTCGCCGTACTGCTTGGCCATGTCGGCCTTGTTCAGGCCTTGCAATGCACCGTAGTGGCGCTCGTTCAGGCGCCAGCTGTGCACCACGGGCAGCCAGGTGCGGTCCATTTCGTCCAGCACGTGCCACAGCGTGCGCGTGGCGCGCTTGAGCACGCTGGTGTAGGCCACGTCGAACTCGTAGCCCTCGGCGCGCAGCAGGCGGCCAGCGTTCTTGGCCTGTTCGATGCCGGTGGCGGTCAGGTCCACGTCGGTCCAGCCGGTGAATCGGTTCTCGAGGTTCCAGGTCGATTCGCCGTGGCGGATCAGGACGAGTTTGTGCATGGTGGTCAAGCTTGGGAGGGCGAAAGGGAATTGGCTCGGCGCGCCGGGCGGGCCGAAACCCGGCATTTTAGAATCGCCGACCCGCCCGCCAGATCGGCCGCGGTCCCAACGAGAAAGCCTTTGCATGAAATTCGTGATCGACAACTGGATGCTGTTCGCCGTGGCGCTGGTGTCCGCCAGCCTGCTGCTGTGGCCCATGGTGTCCGGTGCCGCCGGCGCCTCGGCCCTGACGCCGGCCGGTGCCGTGCAATTGATCAACCGCGAAAAGGCGGTGGTGGTCGACGTCAGCGAGGAAGCGGAATTCGCCACCGGCCATGTCGTCGGTGCCAAGAACGTGCCCTTCGGCCAGCTCGACGCGAAGTTGCCCGGCGTGGTCAAGAACAAGGGCGTGCCGGTGCTGCTGGTCTGCCCGACGGGCGCGCGCGCCAACCGTGCCGTGGCGGCCGCCAAGAAGCTGGGCTACGAGAAAGCGCAGGCCGTGGCCGGCGGCATGAAGGGCTGGCGCGACGCCGGCCTGCCGGTGGAGAAGGCGTGATGCAGGCCGTGCGCATGTACACCACGGCGGTGTGTCCCTACTGCATCCGCGCCAAGCAGCTGCTCAAGGCCAAGGGCGTGGCGCAGATCGAGGAGATCCGCGTCGACACCGATCCGGCCGAGCGCGTGAAGATGATGGAGCTCACCGGGCGGCGCACGGTGCCGCAGATCTACATCGGCGACACCCATGTGGGTGGCTGCGACGACCTGATCGCGCTGGACAGCCGCGGCGGCCTGGTGCCGCTGCTGCAGGGAAGCTGACACGGCGCTCGTCCATAATCGCTGGCTGACTGCCGCCCGCCGCGGAGCATTCCCGGCGGGCTTTTTTTGACACCCGAAAGACCTCCATGGCCGAGACCCAAGCCCAAGCTCCCGTGTTCCAGATCCAGCGCATCTACCTGAAGGAAGCCTCGCTGGAGCAGCCCAATTCGCCGGCCATCCTGCTGCAGCAGGAGCAGCCGCAGGTCGACATCCAGCTGGGCGTGGACGGCGCCAACGTGGCCGATGGCATCTACGAGGTGACGGTCACGGCCACCGTGCACACGCGCGTGGGCGGCGACAAGACGGTGTTCCTGGTCGAAGCCAAGCAGGCCGGCATCTTCGAGATCCGCAACCTGCCGCAGGACCAGATGGGCGCGATCATGGGCATCGCCTGCCCGCAGATCGTCTACCCCTACCTGCGCGGCAACGTGGCCGATCTCGTGCAGCGTGCCGGCTTTCCGCCCGTGCACCTCGCCGAAATCAACTTCCAGGCCATGTACGAGCAGCAGCAGGCCCAGCAGGCGACCGCGGCCAACGGCGCGGCGCCGGCCATCCAGTAAAGCCGATGAAGATTGCCGTGCTGGGCGCGGGCGCCTGGGGCACGGCACTGGCCGTGCATGCCAGCCGCCTGCCGGGGCGCAGGGTGCACCTGTGGGCGCGCGACGCCGCGCAGGTGGAGCAGATGCGTACGCAGCGCCGCAACGCCCGCTACCTCCCTGAAACGCCGCTTCCGGCGCCGCTGCAACTGGCCGACGGTCCTCTGGCCCCGCTGTGCGCAGACCAGGACCTCGTCGTCATCGCCACGCCGATGGCGGCGCTGCGCGCCATGCTGGCCGAACTCGCACCGCTGCGCCGGCCGCTGGCCTGGCTCTGCAAGGGTTTCGAGGCCGGCGGCGCCGGACTGCTCGGCCATGAGATCCACCAGGCCGTGGTCGGCCAGGCGCCGTTCGGCGTGCTGAGCGGCCCCAGCTTCGCGCAGGAGGTCGCCGCCGGCCAACCGACCGCGCTGGTCGCCGCCAGTGCCGATGCGGCGCTGCGCGAGGCGCTCGTCCAGGCCTTCCACGGCCCGACGCTGCGCGTGTACAGCAGCGACGACGTGCCGGGCGTGGAGGTCGGCGGAGCCGTCAAGAACCTGCTGGCCATCGCCACGGGACTGTGCGATGGCCTCTCGCTGGGGCTCAATGCCCGCGCGGCGCTGGTCACGCGCGGCCTGGCGGAGATGACGCGGCTCGGCCTGGCGCTCGGCGCGCGTGCGGAAACCTTCATGGGCCTGTCCGGTCTGGGCGACCTCGTGCTGACGGCCACGGGAGACCTCAGCCGCAACCGCAAGGTGGGCCTGTTGCTGGCCCGCGGCATGCGGCTGGACGAAGCCGTGGCCTCGCTGGGCCATGTGGCCGAGGGCGTCTACAGCGCGCGCACCGTGGTGCAGCGCGCCCGCGCATTGGGCGTGGCGATGCCGATCGCCGAAAGCGTGCTGGCCCTGCTCGACGGCCAGTTGCAGCCGCAGCAGGCCGTGGCCGCGCTGATGGGCCGCGAGCCGGCGGCCGACGGCGTGTAGCCAGCTAGTTGGCGGCGGTGTAGGCCAGGCGCACGTAGATGGGCGCGAAGGCCTCGGCCTGCACGATCTCCACCAGGGTCTCCTTGCCCAGCTCCAGCAGCGCGATGAAGGTCACGACCAGCACGGTCGAGCCCTTCTCGGGATTGAACAGTTCCTCGAACTCGACGAACTTGCGGCCCTGCAGCGTGCGCAGCACCTGGGTCATGTAGTCGCGCACCGAGAGCTCTTCGCGCGTGATCTTGTGGTGCTGCACGAGCTTGGCGCGCTTCAAGATGTCGCGCCAGGCCTCCTGCAGGTCCGCCAGGTGCACTTCGGGGAAGCGCGGCTGCAGCGATTGCTCGATGTACACCTGGGCCTTCAGGAAGTCACGGCCGAATTGCGGCAGTGCGTTCAGGCGCGCACCGGCCAGCTTCATCTGCTCGTATTCCAGCAGCCTGCGCACCAGCTCGGCGCGCGGATCCTCGGGCTCCTCGCCTTCGGCCACGGGCTTGGGTGGCAGCAGCATGCGCGACTTGATCTCGATCAGCATGGCGGCCATGAGCAGGTACTCGGCTGCCAGTTCGAGGTTGCGCGTGCGGATCTCGTCCACGTACGCCAGGTACTGCCGCGTGACGGCAGCCATGGGAATGTCCAGGATGTTGAAGTTCTGCTTGCGGATCAGGTAGAGCAGCAGGTCCAGCGGACCCTCGAACGCCTCGAGGAAGACTTCCAGCGCATCCGGCGGGATGTACAGGTCCTGCGGGATGGCGAACAGCGGCTCGCCGTACAGACGTGCCAACGCCACCTGGTCCACCACCTCGGGCATGGACGCGCCCTCGCCGGGGGCCGGCGGCAGCAGTTCGGACTCCACGCGGCCTTGCGCCTGCGGCGATCAGTTGTTGTTGTCGGTCTGGTAGACGTAGGGCTTCTGCGCCACGCGGGCCTGGCGGAACTGGGCCCAGGCGCTGCGGTCCACGGCCTTGTCCCACAGCAGGGCGCGGCCGGCGCGCTGACGCGCTTCCAGGTCGGGCTGCTGGGCCTTGAGCTGGTCGATGAACTGCGTGGCGTCGGACTTGTAGTCAGGGCGGCGGAAGATGGACATACACTGAACCTTTCGAAGGCGCGGATTTTAAGGGGGGCGGCATGGCGGCGCGATGGAACGGGATGGCGCGGTGGACCGCCGCGGCGCTGGCAGGCGTGCTGCTGCTGGGTTGCGACCCGCAACGCATCGACGCGCTGGAGGAGGGCGTGGCCACCGAAGCCGACGTGCGCAAGCAGTTCGGCGAGCCCGAGAAGATCTGGGACGCGCCGGGCGGCGGCCGCACCTTCGAGTACAGCCGCCAGCCGGCCGGCCACCGCAACTACATGATCACCATCGGCCCGGACGGCAAGATGAGCGCGCTGCGCCAGGTGCTCACGCCCGAGAACTTCGCCAAGGTGCAGCCCGGCATGATGATGGAAGACGTGCGCAAGATGCTGGGCAAGCCGATGAAGATCACGCCCTACGACCTGCAGCGCGAAGTGGTCTACGACTGGCGCTACCTGCAGCCTCCCAACACCTCGATGGTGTTCAGCGTGGTCTTCAACACCGACTACCGGGTGCTGCGCACCGGCTCCATGCTCGATCCGCAGGCGCCGGAGAACAAGGTGCAGTAGACCCTGCGCAGGTCAAGGGGCTGGATTGCCCGAGGGCGTCACCGCATCCACGGCCGCGCCCACGGCCTTGCCCGTCACCTTGACGGCACCCACGGCCACATCTGCCGCCACGCCCACGACTGTGGCGCCCACGCTGACGGCCGCCCCCGCCACGGTCACCACCGCGCAGCCGCCCAGCAGCAGGCAGGCAAGCGCGGCGGCGAGCGTGGCATGGCGCATCAGCGCACCCGCATGCCGGGTTGGGCGCCGGGCCAGGGCTCCAGCACGTGGATGCCGGGCTGGGCCTTCTCGTCGGCGTGGCTGGCGGCCAGTACCATGCCTTCGCTGACCCCGAACTTCATCTTGCGCGGTGCCAAGTTGGCCACCATCACGGTGAGCTTGCCGACCAGCTGCTCGGCCTGGTAGGCGCTGGCGATGCCGCTGAACACGTTGCGCGTGCGGCCTTCGCCGGCGTCCAGCGTCAGGCGCAGCAGCTTGGTGGAGCCTTCGACCTTCTCGCAGGCCACGATCCTGGCGATGCGCAGGTCGATCTTGGCGAACTCGTCGATGGAGATGGTCGGCGCGATTTCCTCGCCACCCGGCAGCAGCTTCTCGGGTTCGGGTGCGGCGGGCGGCTCGAACAGCGCGTCCAACTGCTTGATGTCCACGCGCTGCATGAGGTGCTGGTACGCGCCGATGGCATGGCCCGCGCCCAGCAGCCGGCCGGCGTCGGGCCACTGCAGCGCTTCCACCTTGAGGAAGGCCTCGACCTGCGCGGCCAACGCCGGCAGCACGGGCTTCAAATACAGCGCCAGCAGCCGGAAGGCCTCGATGCAGGTGCTGCAGACGTCCTGCAGGCGCGCGTCGGCTCCCTCCTGCTTGGCCAGCTCCCAGGGCTTGTTGGCGTCCACGTACTCGTTCACGCGGTCGGCCAGCAACATGGTCTCGCGCAGCGCGCGTGCCGTGTCGCGGCGCTCGAAGGCGTCGGCGATGTCGCCAGCCTGGGCCTGCAACTGGGCCAGCAGGGCTTGCCCATCGGCACCCGGCGTGCCCAGCCGCCCCGCGAAGCGCTTGGCGATGAAGCCGGCCGCACGCGAGGCGATGTTGACGAACTTGCCGATCAGGTCGGCATTCACGCGCGCCATGAAGTCGTCGCGGTTGAAGTCGATGTCCTCGTTGCGGCCGTTGAGCTTGGCGGCGATGTAGTAGCGCAACCACTCGGCGTTCATGCCCAGGCTCAGGTACTTGAGCGGGTCCAGGCCGGTGCCGCGGCTCTTGCTCATCTTCTCGCCGTTGTTGACGGTCAGAAAGCCGTGCACGAACACGTTGTTGGGCACCTTGCGGCCCGCGAAATGCAGCACGGCGGGCCAGAACAGCGTGTGGAAGGTGACGATGTCCTTGCCGATGAAGTGGTACTGCTCCAGTGCCGGATCGGCCATGTAGGCGTCGAAGTCCTGGCCGCGCTGGTTGAGCAGGTTCTTCAGCGACGCCAGGTAGCCGATGGGCGCGTCGAACCAGACGTAGAAGTACTTGCCGGGCGCATCGGGGATTTCGATGCCGAAGTAGGGCGCCTCGCGCGAAATGTCCCAGTCGGCCAGGCCTTCGCTGGTGCTGCCATCGGGGTTCTTGCGCACGGTGAACCACTCGCGCACCTTGTTCGCCACCTCGCTCTGCAGGCCGCTGTCGGTGATCCAGCCCTGCAGGTATTCGGCGCAGCGTGGGTCGGACAGGCTGAAGAAGAAGTGCTCGCTGGTGCGCAGCTCGGGCTTGGCGCCACTCAGTGCCGAGTAGGGGTTCTTGAGGTCGGTGGGGCTGTAGACGGCGCTGCAGACCTCGCAGTTGTCGCCGTACTGGTCCTTGGCGCCGCAGTTGGGGCACTCGCCCTTGATGAAGCGGTCGGGCAGGAACATGTTCTTTTCGGGGTCGAAGAACTGCTCCACGCTCTTTTGTGCGATCAGGCCGGCGGCGCGCAGCGCGCGGTAGATGTCGGCGCACAGCGCGTGGTTCTCGGCGCTGTCGGTGTGGCTCCAGTTGTCGAAGGCGACATGGAAGC
Source organism: Variovorax boronicumulans (assembly GCF_007677875.1). GTDB lineage: Bacteria > Pseudomonadota > Gammaproteobacteria > Burkholderiales > Burkholderiaceae_C > Pseudorhodoferax > Pseudorhodoferax boronicumulans_A. Next base: position 470,498 of record NZ_VEDO01000001.1, read on the forward strand.
CGTCCAGGTACTGCTTGCGGCCCGCCGCGATGTCGGCCACGAACTGCTGGGGCGTCTTGCCGGCCTTCTCGGCCGCGATCATGATGGGCGCGCCGTGCGCGTCGTCCGCGCCCACGAAGTTCACCTCCGCGCCCCGCATGCGCTGGAACCGCACCCAGATGTCGGCCTGGATGTACTCCATGATGTGGCCGATGTGGAAGTTGCCGTTGGCGTACGGCAACGCGGTGGTGGCGAAGATCTTGCGCGGGGCGGACATCTGGGAGGGGCGCTTTCAGGGAAGGGCGGTGGCATTGCGCGCCGGCCGGCGCGCAAGGGACGGGTATTTTAGAAGCGCACTGCGCCGCGCACCCGGCTCGGTACACTTTGCGCCCCCAAAGGAGTGAATGCCAAGATGCCAGTGACGGAACAGGCGCTGACCGACGCGCTCAAGCAGGTGGTCGATCCCAACACCGGCAAGGACTTCGTGTCCACCAAGTTGCTGCGCAACCTCAGCGTGCAGGGTGGCGAGGTGGCGTTCGACGTCGAATTGGGCTACCCCGCGAAGAGCCAGATCCCCGCGCTGCGCAGCGCGCTGGTGGCCGCGGCCCGCAGCGTGCCGGGCGTGGACAACGTCTCCGTCAACATCGTCAGCAAGATCACCGCCCACGCCGTGCAGCGCGGCGTGCAATTGCTGCCCGGCGTGAAGAACATCGTCGCCGTGGCCTCGGGCAAGGGCGGCGTGGGCAAGAGCACCACCTCCGCCAACCTGGCGCTGGCGCTGGCGGCCGAGGGCGCGCGCGTGGGCCTGCTGGACGCCGACATCTACGGGCCGAGCCAGGCCATGATGATGGGCTTGTCGGGCCGGCCTGAGAGCCTGGACGGCAAGACCATGGAGCCGCTGCTGGGCCATGGCGTGCAGGTCATGTCCATCGGACTGCTGGTCGACCAGGACCAGGCCATGATCTGGCGCGGCCCCATGGCCACGCAGGCGCTGGAGCAGATGCTGCGCCAGACCCACTGGGAGGAATTGGACTACCTGATCGTCGACCTGCCGCCCGGCACCGGCGACATCCAGCTCACGCTGAGCCAGCGCGTGCCCATGACCGGCGCCGTGATCGTCACCACGCCGCAGGACATCGCGCTGATCGACGCCAAGAAGGCCGTCAAGATGTTCGAGAAGGTCGGCGTGCCCATTCTCGGCCTGGTGGAGAACATGGCCGTGCATGTGTGCAGCCACTGCGGCCACCAGGAACACATCTTCGGTGCCGACGGCGGAAAGCAGATGGCGGCCGAGTACAAGATGGACTATCTGGGCGCGCTGCCCCTTGCGCGGGCCATCCGCGAGCAGGCCGACAGCGGCACGCCCACCGTGGTGGCCGAGCCCGACGGCGAGCTGGCCGGGATTTACAAGGCCGTGGCTCGCCAGGTGGCAGTGGCCATCGCGCAGAAGAACAAGGACTTCTCGTCCAAGTTCCCGACAATCAAGGTGTCCAAGGACACGTGAGCCCGCACAGTCGAGCAGCAGGCGCCGTGGCAGTGGAGCAGAACGCCAGCCACGGTCTTCCCGCCGGCACCCGCCGTGTGGCCGTGCAGCGCGGCGCCGGTGCCGCCGACGTCGATGGCGTGGCCGAGGAAGTGCCCATCGCCCTCGAGTACAACGGCATCGCGCACGCCGTGATGCTGGCCACGCCGCTGGATCTGGAGGACTTCGCGCTCGGCTTCTCGCTGACCGAGGGCATCGTCGACAGCCGCGCCGACGTGCGCGACATCGCGCTCGTCGAGGGCAGCGGCGGGCTCACGGTGCAATTGCAGATCGCCACCGGCTGCTTCGCGCGGCTCAAAGACAGGCGCCGGAGCCTGGCCGGACGCACCGGTTGCGGCCTGTGCGGTGCCGAAAGCCTGCCGCAGGCCGTGCAGCGGCCCGCGCCTCTGCAAAGCGGGGCCCGCTTCGGTGCCGCCGCCGTGTCGCAGGCCGTGCAGGCCCTGCAGCAGCGCCAGCCGCTGCGCGATGCCAGCGGTGCCACGCACGCGGCCGGCTTTGCCGATGCCCAGGGCCGGCTGCTGCTGGTGCGCGAGGATGTGGGCCGCCACAACGCGCTGGACAAGCTGGTCGGCGCACTGCTTGCGGCGCGCCAGCCGGCGCAGGACGGCTTCGTTGTCGTGACCAGCCGCGCGAGCTACGAGATGGTCGGCAAGACCGTGCGGGCGGGCAGCGCGCTGCTGGCGGCGGTGTCCGGCGTCACGGGCTTGGCGATCGACCTCGCGGCGGAGGCGAACCTGGCGCTGGTCGGCTTCGCGCGCGATGACCGGCTCAGCGTCTACACGCACCCGGAGCGTGTGCTCTGGACGGCCGCGGCCTGATGGTGCGCTGCCGGCGCGCGGCATAGGCCGTGCATAGCGCTTTCGTTCTCCTGTTGCTCGCCATCGCCGCGGCCTGGTGGCCGCAGCCGCAGCGCGGCTGGCCGGGCCATGTTCCGCCCTGGGCCCTCTTGTACGGCACCGCCGTGGCCATGGCCTGGCACCACGGCCTGCTGCGCCCGCCGGCCCTCGCCGCGCTGGCAGCCCTGTTCGTGCTGGCCACGGCCGCGGCCCACGTGCAGAGCCGCGCATTGCGCGTGCTGCTCTGGCTCGCGCTGGCAGGCCTCAGCGCCGCACTGGCCATGCACCGCGTACCGGGTTTCCACAACCCGGTGCTGCTGGACGGGGTGCGTTGGTCGGCCGGGGCGCGGCCATTCACGCAGCACCTGAACTTCGACAAGGGTTCGGTCGGGCTGGCGCTGCTGGTTCTGCTGGCGCCGGCGGGGCAGAGCAGCGGCCGGCGCGTGGGCCTGCCGACGGCCGCCATCGCGCTCGCGACCGTGGCCTGGGTGCTGGGCCTGGCCTGGTGGCTGGGCATGGTGCGGCCGGACTTCAAGTGGAGCTTGGCGCTGGCGCTGTTCCTGCCGGTGAACCTGCTGCTGACCTGCGTGGCCGAGGAGGCGATGTTCCGCCTGCTGGTGCAGGACGCGCTGGCGGGCCGCGCCGGCGGCTCCGCATCGGCCGGGCGCACCGTCCTGGCCGTGCTGCTCTCGTCTGCGCTGTTCGGCCTGGCCCATCTGGCGGGCGGCCCGCGCATGGCCATGCTCGCGGGGCTCACGGGCCTGGGCGCGGCGCTGGCCTATGCCATGACAGGCCGGCTCGGGCCGGCAGTGCTCGTGCACTTCGCCGTCAACGCCGTGCATGCGCTGGCCTTCACCTATCCGGCGCTGGCCGGCCGCTGAGGTCGCGCGCCGCCTCGCCAGCCGTGCGACGGCGCGAAGGCTGCCTGGTGCCGAACGTGCCGCATCCACACGGCGACGTGCGCCCGCACGCCCCTAAAATCGCGCCCTTTCCCTGCTTTCCGGACTCTTTCCCATGACCGCCACCATCCTGAACCGCCTGCCCGCAGGCGAGCGCGTCGGCATCGCCTTCTCCGGCGGCCTGGACACCAGCGCCGCCGTGCACTGGATGCGCGCCAAGGGCGCCATCCCCTGCGCCTACACCGCGAACCTGGGCCAGCCCGACGAGAGCGACTACGACGACATTCCGAAGAAGGCCCTGGCCTACGGCGCCGAGAAGGCCCGTTTGATCGACTGCCGCCCGCAACTGGTGTCCGAAGGCATTGCCGCGATCCAGTCCGGCGCGTTCCATGTCAGCACCGGCGGCGCGACCTACTTCAACACCACGCCGCTGGGCCGTGCCGTCACCGGCACCGTGCTGGTGGTGGCCATGCGCGAAGACGGCGTCGACATCTGGGGCGACGGCAGCACCTACAAGGGCAACGACATCGAGCGCTTCTACCGCTACGGCCTGCTCGCCAACCCCAAGCTGCGCATCTACAAGCCCTGGCTGGACCAGCAGTTCATCGACGAGCTGGGCGGGCGCAAGGAGATGAGCGAATACCTCATCGCCAACGGCTTCGACTACAAGATGAGCGTGGAGAAGGCATACAGCACCGACTCCAACCTGCTGGGCGCCACGCACGAGGCCAAGGACCTGGAGTTCCTGAACGCCGGCATGCACATCGTCAAGCCCATCATGGGCGTGCCGTTCTGGCGCGAGGACTGCGTGGTCAAGGCCGAGACGGTCTCGGTGCGCTTCGAGGAAGGCCAGCCCGTCGCGCTGAATGGCCGCACCTTCGACAGCCCGCTGGCGCTGTTCATGGAGGCCAATGCCATCGGCGGCCGCCATGGCCTGGGCATGTGCGACCAGATCGAGAACCGCATCATCGAGGCCAAGAGCCGTGGCATCTACGAGGCTCCGGGCATGGCGCTGCTGCACATCGCCTACGAGCGGCTGGTCACCGGCATCCACAACGAGGACACCATCGAGCAGTACCGCGCCAACGGCCGCAAGCTGGGCCGCCTGCTGTACCAGGGCCGCTGGTTCGACAGCCAGGCCCTGATGCTGCGCGAGACCGCCCAGCGCTGGGTCGCGCGCGCCATCACCGGCGAGGTGACGCTGGAGCTGCGCCGCGGCAACGACTACTCGCTGATGGACACCACCAGCCCCAACCTCACCTACAAGCCAGAGCGCCTGTCGATGGAAAAGGTGGAAGACGCCGCGTTCACGCCGGCCGACCGCATCGGCCAGCTGACCATGCGCAACCTGGACATCGCCGACACGCGCGACAAGCTGGGCATCTACGCGGGTGTGGGCCTGCTCGGCAAGGGCGGCGACACCGATCTGCCCCTGCTCTCGCAGGGCGAATAAGCACCCCGCACGACACGGCGGCACCCGATGACGCTCGAGCTGCTGGCGGCCCTGGGCAAGGGCTTCCTGTTCGCGTTCGTCACGGTGCTGCCGATCCTGAACCCGGCGGCCGCCGCGCCGGTGTTCCTCAGCCTGACGGAGGGCGCCTCGCCGCCCACGCGGGCGCTGCTGGCCCGCCGTATCGCGCGCAACGTGGTCTGGCTCATGCTGGGCGCGATGCTGGTGGGCGTCTACGTGCTGGACTTCTTCGGCATCTCGCTGCCGATCGTGCGCGTGGGGGGTGGTCTGGTCGTGGCCGCCAGCGCCTGGCGTCTGCTCAACACCTCGCAGACCGCCAGCGACCACCGCACCGCGTTGGCCGAGGCCTACACGCCGGAGATGGCCAAGCGCCAGGCGTTCTACCCCTTGACCTTTCCGATCACCTCGGGCCCCGGCTCGATCACCGCAGCGATCACGGTCGGCGTGTCGCTGGCAGACCCGCGCCTGGTGCTCGCCCTCGCGCGCACGGGCGGGGCGATCCTCGCGCTGCTGGCCATCGGCGTGCTGGTGTACCTGGCCTACCGCTATGCCGATCGGCTGCTGCGTCCACTGGGCGAGGCCGGCGCCATCATCTTTCTGCGCCTCTCCGCGTTCATCCTGCTGTGCCTCGGGGTGCAGATCGTCTGGAACGGCGCCGAGGAACTGGTGCTCTCGCTGGTCCGCAAGACGGGCGCCTGACGCGCGGCCGCTGGCGCGTGCCCTGCAAATGCATGGCGCACACGGTGCCGCCGCGGCGCACCGTTTTCAGGCGCCCGCTGACAGCCCTGGCGTTGGGGCTGCGGCACACTCGGGCGTCGCGGCGCGCCGCCTGCTGCGGGGGGCCAATGCAGCGCTCGCTGCGCGTGGCCTCGGGCGTTCCGCATGCCGGCCACGGCAGCAGATCAACCTGCATTCCTCATCAAGGAGAACAACAACATGCAACTGGTGATTTCGGCCGGCTTCATCCTGGCGATCGTGGTGTGGGGCGTGGTCGCCCCCGGGCACCTCGGCACCACCTTCGATGGTGCGCTTGCGGTCATCACCCGCAACTTCGGATGGTTCTACCTGTGGCTGGTGCTCGGGCTCGTCGTGCTGGCGCTCGTGCTCGCCTTCAGCCGCTTCGGCGACCTCAAGCTCGGCGCGGAGGACGAAGAGCCCGAGTTCTCGGTCGGCGCCTGGTTTGCCATGCTGTTCGCCGCGGGCATGGGCATCGGGCTGGTCTTCTGGGGCGTGGCCGAGCCGGTCTCGCACTATGGCACGCCACCGCCGGGCATTGCGCCCAACACACCGGAGGCCGCCAACGCGGCCATGCGTTACAGCTTCTTTCACTGGGGCCTGCATCCCTGGGCGGTCTACAGCGTGGTGGCCCTGGCAATCGCGTTCTTCCAGTTCCGCCGTGGCGGCTCTGCGCTGGTCAGCACCGCCGTGGAGTCCCTGCCCTGGGCCCCTCTGCGGCGCATCGGGCCGCTGGTCAACGTGCTGGCGGTGATCGCCACGGCATTCGGCGTGGCCGCCTCGCTCGGCATGGGCGCGCTGCAGATCAACAGCGGATTCAACGCCGTTCTCGGACTGCCCGTGAACCAGTGGTCCCAGTTGGGCATCATCGCCGTCACGACCGTGCTGTTCATCGGCTCGGCCGTCAGCGGGGTGACCAAGGGCATCAAGTGGCTGTCCTCGTTCAATCTGCTGATGGCCGCGCTGCTGGCACTGGCGGTGTTCGTGCTCGGGCCGACCATCGCGATCATCGACACGCTGACCACCACATTGGGCAGCTACATGAGCGAATTGGTCCGCATGAGTCTGCGCATGACGCCCTTTCGCGACAGCAGCTGGATCAGTGGCTGGACCATCTTCTACTGGGCCTGGTGGGTGTCCTGGTCGCCCTTCGTGGGCCTGTTCATCGCGCGCGTCTCGCGTGGGCGCACGGTGCGCGAATTCATTCTGGGCACGGTGGCCGCACCGACGGTGGCCGCCTTCGTCTGGTTCTCGGTGTTCGGTGGCACAGCGCTGCACCTGGAGATCATGCAGAACGTGCCGATCGCGGAGGCCGTCAAGGCCGACGTTTCCACCGCCCTGTTCGCGCTGTTCGACCAGTTGCCATGGGGCACGCTGATGTCGGGCATCGCCACCATCCTCGTGGTGGTGTTCTTCGTCACCTCGGGCGACTCGGCGGTGCTGGTGCTGGGCATGATGAGCACGGGCGGCAACGAGAACCCCAGCGCGCGCGTGAAGATCGCCTGGGGCCTGCTGGTGGCCGGCATCGCCGCCAGCCTGCTGCTGGCTGGCGGCTTGCAGTCGGTGCAGACGGCCACGATCGTTTTCGCGCTGCCGTTCACCGTCGTCATCGTGCTGATGGCCGTGGCGCTGTGGCGCGGCCTGCGCGAGGACCACGAGGACGAACGCCGGCGCGAGCGTGCGCTGCGCCGGCGCATGCGCGAACTGGCCGACCAGGCGCCACCGCGGGCCTGAAGCCTCGGAGACTTCCTTGACCCTCGAACTGCTGGGTGCCTTCGGCAAGAGCTTCCTGTTTGTGTTCGCCGCGTTGCTGCCCATCCTGAACCCGGCGGCCACGGCGCCCATCTTCCTGGGGCTGACCGAAGGTGCGTCGGCCAGCACCCGCACGCTGCTGGCGCGGCGCATTGCGCGCAACATGTTCTGGCTCATGCTGGGCGCCATGCTCGTGGGCTCCTATGTGCTGGAGTTCTTCGGCATCTCGCTGCCCATCGTGCGCGTGGGCGGCGGCATGATCGTGGCCGCCACGGCATGGCGGCTGCTCACGGCCACGCAGGCCACGGTGGACAGCCGTACCGAACTGGCCGAGAGCTTCACGCCCGACATGGCGCGGCGCCAGGCCTTCTATCCTTTGACCTTTCCGGTGAGTTGCGGGCCGGGCTCGATCGCCGCCGCCATCACGGTCGGCGTGTCCCTGGCCGATGCGCGGCTCTCGCTCTCGCTGGCGCGCATGGGCGGCGGCGTGGTGGCGCTGTTGGCGGTCGGCGTGCTGATGTACCTGGCGTTCCGCTATGCACAGCAGCTGCTCAAACCGCTCGGGGAGGCCGGCTCCGTCATCTTCCTGCGGCTGTCGGCCTTCATCCTGCTGTGCCTGGGCGTGCAGATCGTCTGGGACGGCGTCTACGAGCTGGGCGTGGGCATGTTGCGCGATGGTCTCCTGCCGGTGAGCGCCTAGGCGACAGCCCGCTGGGGGAAACCCAGGGCGCGGCGCTCGGCGCGCTGCCCACAATGCGCAACTCCAACCGAGGAGACGCCATGACCCGATTCCTGAATGCCGCCATCGGCCGCCGCACCGCCCTGGGGGGCATTGCTGGCACCCTGGCCGCCGCCGCCCTGCCAGGCCGCGCCAACGAGCCCTATCCGAGCCGCCCTGTCACCATGGTCGTGCCCTACACGGCCGGCGGCTCCACCGACATCGTGGCCCGGCTCATCGCGCAGAAGCTCCAGGAGGCCCTCGGCCAGCCCTTCGTGGTCGACAACAAAGGCGGCGCGAACGGCGTGATCGGCATGGACATCGCCGCGCGCGCCGCGCCCGACGGCTACACGCTGCTGATGAACACGGCCGGTGCGCAGGCGCTGGCCCCCGTGATCTACAAGACCAAGTTCCACGCGCTGGACAGCTGGGAGCCGATCAGCCTGATCAGCTCGATCCCGTTCGTGATCGTCGCGCGCGAGGGCTTGCCGGTGAAGACCTTCGCCGACATGGTGGCGCTGGCGCGGGCCGCCAACCCGCCGCTGTCGGCCTCGTCGGGCAGCAGCATGATCGTGCTGGCCACCGACCAGCTCAAGCGCGTGATCGGCGCGCCCACGCTCATCAATGCCCAGTACAAGGGCACCTCGATGCAGGCGCAGGCTGTCGTCAAGGGTGAGGTCGACATCTCGGTCGACTCCTTCGTGACGCTGCCGCAGATCAAGGCCGGCAAGGTGCGCCCGCTGGCCGTGATCGCGCCGCAGCGCGCGGCCTCGCTGCCCGAGGTTCCCACGCTGGCGGAGCTGGGCGTGAAGGACATGGATTTCGCCAGCTGGTCCGGCCTGCTCGCACCGAAGGGCACGCCCCGGGCCATCGTCGAGCGCCTGTCGGCCGAGGTGCAGAAGATCGTGCGCACGCCCGAGATGCAGGAGCGCTTGAAGGGCATGGACCACACGCCCGTGGGCAGCGGGCCAGGCGAGTTCGCCAAGCTGATCGGCGACGACTACGCGCGCTGGCAGCGCGTGGTGAAGGAGACGGGGTTCAAGATCGAGGGGTGATCAGCCCCCCGGCGCCCCCTGCGTGTTCACATACAGCGCATAGACCGACTGGCTGGCCGCCATGAACAGCCGGTTGCGCTGGCGCCCGCCGAAGCACAGGTTGGCGCAGCGTTCGGGCAGCAGGATGCGGCCGATGGTGGTGCCGTCCGGCGCGAAGATGCGCACGCCGTCCTGGCCCTCGCCCGTGCCCCAGCCGGCCCACAGGTTGCCGTCCACGTCGCAGCGGAAGCCGTCGGGCGACTCCCCGTCGCCGCAGGTGTGGAACACGCGGTCGTTCGTGAGCGCGGTGCCGCCCTCCGCCACGTCGAACACGCGGATGCGCTTGGGCGACGCGCCGGACTCGACCACGTAGAGCAGCTTCTCGTCGGGTGAGAAGGCCAGCCCGTTGGGCCGGGCCACGGCGTCGGTCACCACCGTCGTCTCGCCCGTTGCCGGGTCGAAGCGGTAGACGCATTCGGGCCGCTCGGGCGTCGCGGGCAGGCCCTCGTACCAGCCCAGGATGCCGAAGGGCGGATCGGTGAACCAGATGCTGCCGTCGGACTTGACGACCACGTCGTTCGGCGAGTTCAGACGCGCGCCCTCGAAGCGGTCCACCAGCGTGGTGATGCTGCCGTCGTACTCGGTGCGCACGACGCGCCGGCCCAGGTGCTCGCAGCCGACCAGCCGGCCCTGGCGGTCGCGCGTGTGGCCGTTGGCGTTGCCCGAAGGCTGGCGGAACACGCTCACGGCGCCCGTGGTCTCGTCCCACTTCATGATCCGGTCGTTCGGCACGTCGCTCCAGAGCAGGTAGCGGCCGTCGCCGAACCAGACCGGGCCCTCGGCCCAGCGCATGCCGGTGGCGATGCGCTCGACCGCGGCCGAGCTGATGCGGTACCTGGCGAAGCGGGGATCCAGGACGACGACGGCGGGATCAGGGTAGCGGGTCGCGGGTTGCCACATGGTGCGAAAGGAGGAGCGTGCGGAGCCGCGCAGTATGCCCGCCGCGCCAAGGCCTTTCGCCCGCTGGCCGCACCCCGGGATAATTCGCCGCTGCTTCGGAGCCGGCCGTGAATCAATCCTTTCTTTCCCTGGGGTGGCGCACGCTGTGGCGCGACCTGCGCTCAGGCGAGCTGCGCCTGCTGCTGGTGGCGGTCACGCTGGCCGTGGCCGCGCTGACGGCCGTGGGTTTCTTCGCCGACCGGCTGCAGGGCGGGCTGCAGCGCGATGCGCGCCAGTTGATCGGCGGCGATGCGGTGGTGGCCAGCGACAACCCGACCCCGCCGGCGTTCGAGGCGCAAGCCCGTGCGCTAGGTTTGCAGACCGTCTCCACCATGGGCTTTCCGACCATGGGCCGCGCAGCCGAGGCGCAGGGCGGCGCCAGCCGGCTGGTGGCGCTCAAGGCCGTGCCGCCAGGCTACCCGCTGCGCGGCAGCCTCAAGGTGGCGCAGCAGCCGGGCGAGGAGGGGAGCAACACGCGCGACGTGCCGGCGCAGGGCGAGGTGTGGGTCGATGCGCCGCTGCTGGCCGCGCTGGACCTCAAGATGGGCGATCCGCTGCTGCTGGGCGATGGCAGCTTCCGCATCGCACGCATCATCGTGATCGAGCCCGACCGCGGCGGTGGCTTCATGAGCTTCGCGCCGCGCGTGATGGTCAATGCGGCCGACCTGCCGGCCACGCACCTCGTGCAGCCGGCCAGCCGCATCACCTACCGGTTCGCAGTGGCCGGTGACGAGCCGGCCGTGCAACGCTTCACGCGCTGGGCCGATGCGCAGATCCAGTCGCGGGAGGCGCGTGGGCTGCGGCTCGAGTCCATCGAGAGCGGCCGGCCGGAGATGCGCCAGACGCTGGACCGTGCCGAGAAATTCCTGAGCCTGGTGGCACTGCTGTCGGCGCTGCTCTCGGCTGTGGCCGTGGCGTTGGCCGCGCGCGCCTTCGCGGCCAAGCACCTGGACGACTGCGCCATGCTGCGCGTGCTGGGCCTGTCGCAGCGCACCATCGCGCTGTCCTACAGCTTCGAGTTCGCGCTGGTCGGCCTGTTCGCGAGTGCGCTGGGCGTGGCCGTGGGCTTCGGCGTGCACTACCTGTTCGTGCTGCTGCTGGCCGGGCTGGTGGAGGCCACGCTGCCGGCCGCCACGCTGTGGCCGGTGGCCTACGGCCTGGGCATCGGCCTCACGCTGCTGTTCGCCTTCGGCCTGCCGCCGGTGCTGCAACTGGCCAAGGTGCCGCCGCTGCGCGTGATCCGGCGCGATGTGGGGCAGCTGAAGCCGGCCTCCCTGGCCGTGCTGGCGCTCGGCGTCGCCGGCTTCGCCGGCCTGCTGCTGGCGGTCAGCAGCGACATCAAGCTTGGGCTCATCGCGGTCGGTGGCTTTGCGGGCGCGGTGCTGCTGTTCGCCGCGCTGTCCTGGGTGGCCGTGTGGCTGCTGCGCAGGAGTGTCAACGAGAGCACGGCGCCACGCTGGCTGGTGCTGGCCACGCGGCAGGTGTCGGCCCGGCCGGCCTACACCGTGGTGCAGGTCAGCGCGCTGTCGGTCGGTCTGCTGGCGCTGGTGCTGCTGGTGCTGCTGCGCACCGACCTCATCGGCGCGTGGCGCCAGGCCACGCCGCCGGATGCGCCGAACCGCTTCGTCATCAACATCCTGCCCGAGCAGGGCGATGCGTTCCGCAAGACTCTGGCCGACGCCGGCGTGGCCAGGTACGACTGGTATCCCATGTTCCGCGGGAGGCTCGTCGCCGTGAACGGCAAGCCTGTGAATCCGGCCGACTACACCGACGAGCGTGCGCAACGCCTGGTCGACCGCGAGTTCAATCTGTCGCACGCGGCCCAGAAGCCGCCGCACAACGACGTGGTGGGCGGCCGCTGGACACCCGAGGAGCAGGGGGCCGTCAGCGTGGAGGAAGGGCTGGCGCAGACGCTGGGCCTCAAGCTCGGCGACACGCTGCGCTTCGACGTCGGTGGCGTGCCCTCGGACGCGCGCATCACCTCGCTGCGCAAGGTCGACTGGGGTTCGCTGCACGCCAACTTCTTCGTGATGTACCCCGTCGCGGCCATGCCTGACCTGCCCATCACCTACCTGGCGGCCTACCGCGCGCCCGAGACGCCCGGCTTCGACAACGCGCTCGTGCGCGCTTTCCCCAACGTCACCAACGTGGACATGAGCACTGCGCTGGCCCAGGTGCAGCGCGTGCTGGACCAGGTGGTGCGCGCGGTGGAGTTCCTGTTCGGCTTCACGCTGGCGGCCGGCCTGGTGGTGCTGTTCGCCGCCATCACGGCCACGCGCGAGGAGCGTGCGCGCGAGTTCGCGATCATGCGCGCCGTGGGGGCCAGCAGCGCGCTGCTGCGCCAGGTGCAGCGGGCCGAGCTTGCGGGCGTGGGTGTGCTGGCGGGGCTGCTGGCCACATTGGTCGCCATGGCAGTGGGCTGGGCGCTGGCGAAGTTCGTGTTCGAGTTCAGCTGGTCGGGCTCGCCGTGGGTGCCGCTGGCCGGCGCGCTGGCCGGTGCCGTGCTGGCGCTCGGCGCGGGCTGGTGGGGCCTGCGCGACATCCTGCGCCGGCCTGTGGTCGACACGCTGCGCCGCGCGACGGCCTGAGCCGGGCCGGCCGCAGCACGGCAGGCCGCGCGGACGCGACAATCGCCACCATGCAGATCGAGGAAAAGCCCGCGTTCGCCACCCCCTTCGAATGGATCGGGGGCGAAGACAAGGTACGCGCGCTGGTCGAGCGCTTTTACGACCTCATGGACCTGGAGCCCGGCTACGCCGCGCTGCGCGCGGCCCATGGCGACACGCTGGACAACGCGCGCCAGCGCCTGTTCTGGTTCCTGTGCGGCTGGCTGGGCGGCCCGTCCTACTACACCGACCGGTTCGGCCACCCACGCCTGCGCGCGCGGCACATGCCGTTCACCATCGGCATCCGTGAGCGCGACCAGTGGCTGGCCTGCATGGACCAGGCCATGGGCGAAACCGGCGTGCCCGAGGACCTGCGCGCGCGGCTCAAGGACAGCTTCTTCCAGACCGCCGACTGGATGCGCAACCGCGGCGGCTAACGACGTTCGAGTAGCAGCGCACGGAACTGCTGCGCCGCTGGCGACAGCGGCCGCGCGCGCGGCACGATCACATCGATGGCCGGCAGCCGGATCGGCAAGGTGATGGGCGCCACGCGCAAGGCACCCAGCCGCGCGTAGTGCGCGGCCAGCGAGGCCGGCATCAGCGCCGCCCTGTCCGAGCCGGCCACCAGCGCGGTCGTCACCGTCGTCGAGGCGGTCTCGATGTAGTCCAGCCGCTGGTGCACGCCGACCTCACGCAGCGCCGCCTCGAGCCGGCCGCGCTGCGGCGAGCCCGCCGGCTGCAGCACCCAGGACCATCCGCCAAGTTCATGCAGTTGCAGCCGCTTGCGCGCGAACGCAGGGTGGCCCTTGCGCACCACGACCTGCATGGCCTCTTCGAGCAAGGGGGTGATCTCAAACTCCTGTTCGCTGAAGCCCTCGGTGAGCCGGCCCAGCACCAGGTCCACATCGCCGCGCGCGAGCTGGGCCAGGACCACGTCGCTGGTGTCCACCGCCACAGACAGCGCCACCTGTGGATGGCGGCGGCGGTATTCGAGCAGGGCCGGCGCCAGCAGTGCGGGCACCGCGCCTGGCACGGCGGCCAGCCGCAGCGCACCCGACAGCCCGGAACGCAACGCGCCCATCTCCTCGCGCACGACACCGAAGTCGGTCAGCACGCGACGGGCATAGCGGATCAGCACCTCGCCGGCGGGCAGCGGCCGCATGCCGCGCGCGAGCCGCTCGAACAGCTTCTCGCCGAGCGACTCCTCCAGCTGGAGCAGCAGCTTGGTGGCGGCCGGCTGCGTCACGTTCATGGACTGGGCGGCGCGGCCCAGGTGGCGCTCGGCGTCCAGCGCGGCGAGCAACAGCAGCTGGCGCGGGCGCACGCGCAGCAGCAGGGCGGCATCGCTGAGGTGGTCGGGTGGTGTCATATCCAAAAGGTGATGGATTGTTCGGCATCCGCGATTGGATCGCTGCCACGGAAATCCCTAACCTCTCGGTCCACGACGGCCACCGCCTCGAGCGGCCGCACAGATGGAGACACCACGATGCCCCACGACACCCTCGACCGGCGCCGCGCGCTGGCTCTGCTGGGCCTGCTGGCCGCCGGCGCGCCCGCCTGGGCCCAAGGCTTTCCCGACAAGCCGCTGCGCATCCTGGTCGGCGCCTCGCCGGGTGGCGGCACCGACATCCTGGCGCGGGTGCTGGCCGACAAGATGGCGGCCACGCTCAAGCAGCCGGTGGTGGTGGAGAACCGGCCCGGCGCGTCCAACACCATCGCGGCCGAGCTGGCCGCGCGCGCAGCACCGGACGGCAGCACGCTGCTGCTGGCCACCAACACGGCCCAGGCCGTGGCGCCGCACATGCTCAAGCTCAAGTACGACCCGCTCAAGGACCTGCAGCCCATCGGCCTCGTGGCCGTGATGCCCAACGTGCTGGTGGTGTCCGCCAACGCCCCCTACCGGAGCGTCAAGGACGTGCAGGCCGCGCTGGCGGCCAGGCCGGGAGCGCTCAAGTACGCGTCCTCAGGCATCGGCAGCACCCAGCACATCGGCGGCGAGGCTTTCGGCATGGTCACGGGCACGCGCGCCATCCACGTGCCCTACAAGGGCAGCTCGCAGGCCCACATCGACATCATTTCCGGCGAAGTCGACATGATGTTCGACAGCACCTCCTCGGCCATGAGCCAGATCCGCGCGGGCAAGCTGCGCCCGCTGGCGGTGAGTTCGCCGGCGCGCTCGGCCGAAATGCCGGACGTGCCCACGCTGGCCGAGCTCGGCGTCCAGGGCGCCGACGTGTCGACCTGGTACGGGCTCTACACCACGGGTGGCACGCCGCGCGCGGCCGTCGAGCGGCTGACGGCCGACCTCACCCTGGCGTTGCAGTTGCCCGACGTGCAGGCCCGCATCAGGGCCCTGGGCGGCGAACTCGGCACGCTGACCGGCGAGCGCTTCGCCGAAATGAACCGCAGCGAATACGAACACTACGGCCGCCTCGTGCGCGGCGCCAACATCAAGGCGGAATGAACAAGATGAGCACCCCCCGCATCGCCGTGCTGCTGGGCGACCCCAGCGGCGTCGGCCCCGAGATGGCCGTCAAGCTGCTCGCGCGCGAGCGCAACCGGCAGCAGGCCGACATTCTTTTGATCGCCGACAGCGCCGCGCTGGCCTCGGGCCAGTCCATCGCGGACCAGTCGCTCGACGTGCTGCGCGTGGAGCACCTGGACGCCGTGCGCCACGAGCCCGGCCGCATCACGCTGTTGCCTTGCGATGCGCTGGACGGCCGGCCCGTGCTCGGCGAATCCAACGAGGCCTCGGGCCGCGCCAGCATGCGTGCGCTGGATCTGGCCATCGACGCCGTGCGCGCGGGCCGCGCCGACGCCATCGTCTTCGCGCCGCTCAACAAACATTCGCTGCGCCTGGGCGGTCTCGTGCACGAGGACGAACTGCGGCACCTGCAGGAGCGCTTCGGCGTGCGCGGCTTCACGAGCGAGTTCAACCTGACGGGCGCGCTGTGGACCTCGCGCGTGACCTCGCACATCCCGCTCAAGGACGTGGCGGCGCACATTACGGGCGAGGGCGTGGCCGATGCCGTGCGCCTCATCGACGGCGCGTTGCGCAAGGCCGGTGTGGCCAGGCCGCGCATCGCGGTCTCGGGCCTGAACCCGCACGCGGGCGACGGTGGCTCCATCGGCATGGAGGAGATCGAGATCATCGCGCCGGCCGTGCAGCGCCTGCGCGCCGAGGGGCTGGACGCACGCGGCCCCTATTCGCCCGACACCGTGTTCATCGGTGCGCGGCGCGGCGATGTGGACGCCGTGGTCTCCATGTACCACGACCAGGGCCAGATCGCGATGAAGCTGATGGGCTTTGAGAAGGGGGTGACGCTGCACGGCGGGCTGCCCGTGCCCGTGGCCACGTCGGCCAGTGGCAGCGCCTTCGACATCGCGGGCCGTGGCATCGCGCAGATCGAGGGCCTGCAGGAGGCCTTCGACCTGTGCGTGCGCATGGCGGCCGCGCGCTAGATCAGTCCACGCTGGCGCCGGACTCTTTCACGACCTTGCCCCACTTGGCCGTCTCGGCCTTGATGAAGGCGGCGAACTGCTCGGGCGTCTCCGCCACGACCTCGCCGCCCTGGGCGACGATCTTGGCCTTGACGTCGGGGTTGTTCAGCACCTTGACCAGCGCCTTGTGGAGCTGCGTGACGATGGGCGCGGGCGTGCCGGCCACGGCGAACAGGCCGAACCACGAGGTCGCCTCGTAGCCGGGAACGCCGGATTCGGCGACGGTCGGCACGTCGGGCAGCTCGGGCGAGCGCTTGGCGGTCGTCACGGCGATGGCGCGCAGCTTGCCGGCGCGCACGTGCTGGATGGCCGAGGGCATGTTGTCGAACATGATCGCGATCTGGTTGCCCAGCAGGTCGTTCACGGCCGGCGCGCTGCCCTTGTACGGGATGTGCACCATGTCCACCTTGGCCATGGACTTGAACAGCTCGCCCGACAGGTGGATGGAACTGCCGCTGCCCGAGGAGCCGAAGTTGACCTTGCCCGGGTGGGCCTTGGCATAGGCGATCAGCTCGGCCACGGTCTTGAACGGCTGCGCAGGGTTGGCCACCAGCAGGTTGGGCACATTGGCCACGCGCGAGAGCGGCGCGAAGTCCTTGATCGGGTTGAACGGCATCTTCTTGTACAGCGCCTCGTTGATGGCGTGCGTGCCCACGGTGCCCATGAACAGCGTGTAGCCGTCGGCCTGGGCGCGAGCGGCCAGCTGGCCGCCGATGTTGCCGCCCGCACCCGCGCGGTTGTCGATGACCACGCTCTGGCCCAGTTCGGTCGAGAGCGCCTGGCCCACGATGCGGGCCAGGATGTCGGTGGTGCCGCCGGCCGAGAACGGCACGATCATGGTGATGGGCTTGGTGGGGTAGGCCTGCGCGGCGGCGGGCAGCGGCAGCAGCGTGGCCGCGGCGGCCGAGGCCAGGGTGGCGAGCGCCAGGCGGCGCGAGGTGTGGCGGTGCGTCATGGTGGGTGTTCCTTGAAAAGGGGAAGGAAAGGCCGCGGCACCGCCCGCAGGGGCGGCGCTGCGCAGGATGGGCAGGGTTCAGATCGGCGCCACGCCCAGCGTGGTGCCTCCGCAGACGTACAGCACCTGGCCGGTCACGAAGCCGTTGTCGGGCGCCAGGAAGAACAGCACAGCGCGTGCGACGTCTTCCGGCGTGCCCATGCGGCCCACGGCGATGCTTTTCAGGATGCGTTCGGTCTGCGGTGCGCCTTCGGGGTTGCTGCTGCGGAACAGTTCGGTGGCAATGGGCCCGGGACCGATCGCGTTGACGGTGATCCGGTCGCGGCCGAGCTCCATGGCCAGGGTCCGCGTCAGGCCGATCAGCCCGGCCTTGGTGGCCGAATAGACGATGCGCTCGCCCTTGCCCAGCGCGGCGCGCGAGGACATGTTGACGATGCGCCCCTCGCCGCTGGCGCGCAGCGTGGGCAGGAAGGCCTGGACCAGCAGCATGGGCGCGCGCAGGTGCAGGCCCACCACGTCGTCGAGCTGGCTGCTGGTGGCCGTGTCGATGGTGCCGGGGCGCGTGGCGCCGGCGTTGTTGACGAGGGCCGTGACGTTGAAGCGCGCGGCGATGTCCTGCGCGGCCTGGCGCGTGGCGGTTTCGTTGGTCAGGTCGGCCTGGAAGGACTGCAGCAGCGGGTGGCTCCAGTCGGGCGGCGCGTGGTCGAGGTTGACCACGGCGCGGCCCTGGGCCAGCAGGGCTTCTGCAATCGCGCGGCCGATGCCGTTGCTGGCGCCGGAGACGACGGTGACGGGGGTGTTCTTCTCGATGCTCACACGCGCTCCAGGATGACGGCGATGCCCTGGCCCACGCCGATGCACATGGTGGCCAGCGCATAGCGCCCGCCCGTGGCGTGCAGGCGGTTGACGGCCGTGGTGGCCAGGCGTGCGCCGCTGGCACCCAGCGGGTGGCCCAGCGCGATGGCGCCGCCCCAGGCGTTGACGCGCTCGTCGTCATCGGCCAGGCCCAGCAGGCGCAGCACGGCGATGCCCTGCGCGGCGAAGGCTTCGTTGAGTTCGATCACGTCCAGCTGCGCGAGCGTGAGGCCGGTCTGCGCCAGCACCTTCTCGGTGGCCGGCGCCGGGCCGATGCCCATCACGCGCGGGGCCACGCCGGCCGTGGCCATGCCCACCACGCGGGCGCGCGGCGTCAGGCCGTTCTTGCGGGCTTGCTCTTCGCTGGCCAGCAGCAGCGCGCAGGCGCCGTCGTTGACACCGCTGGCGTTGCCGGCCGTCACCGTGCCATCGGGACGCACCACGCCCTTGAGCTTGGCGAGCGCTTCCAGGCTGGTGTCGCGCGGGTGCTCGTCCTTGTCGACGACGATCGCCTCGCCCTTTTTCTGCGGGATGGTCACGGGCGTGATCTCGCGCGCCAGGTGGCCGGCCTGCTGGGCGGCCACGGCCTTCTTCTGGCTGGCCAGGGCCATGCGGTCCTGGGCTTCGCGCTCGATCTTGTAGTCCACGGCCACGTTCTCGGCCGTCTCGGGCATGGCGTCCACACCGTACTGGGCCTTCATGAGCTTGTTGACGAAACGCCAGCCGATGGTGGTGTCGTAGACCGCGTTGGCGCGGCTGAATGCACTCTCGGCCTTGGGCATCACGAAAGGCGCGCGGCTCATGCTCTCGACGCCGCCGGCGATCATGAGGCCGGCTTCGCCGGACTTGATGGCGCGTGCGGCCGTGCCCACGGCGTCCAGGCCCGAGCCGCACAGGCGATTGATGGTGGCGCCCGGCACGGCGATGGGCAGGCCCGCCAGCAGCGCCGACATGCGGGCCACGTTGCGGTTGTCCTCGCCGGCCTGGTTGGCGCAGCCGTACAGCACGTCGGTGATCTGCTCCCAGTCGACCCCGGGGTTGCGCGCCATCAGCGCCTTGAGCGGGATGGCGCCCAGGTCGTCGGTGCGCACGGACGACAGCGCACCGCCGTAGCGGCCGAAGGGCGTGCGGATGGCGTCGCAGATGAACGCCTGTGGGAAGGCTTGGTTGCTCATGGGATCAGTCCTTGAGGAGGGGCAGGCCGACGAGCTGTTCCAGCTCGGCGTGGGACAGGCCGTCGACGGCCGAAACGAGGCGCACGCCATCGGGCGTGATGGCGAAGGTGGCGAGGTCGGTGTAGATGCGCTTGACGCAGGCCAGGCCCGTCAGCGGGTACGTGCACTGCTGGACGATCTTGCTGGCGCCCTGCTTGGTCAGCAGGTCCATCATGACCCAGGTCTGCTTGGCGCCGATGGCCAGGTCCATGGCACCGCCCACGGCCGGGATCGCGCCGGGCTCGCCCGTGCTCCAGTTGGCCAGGTCGCCCTGGGCCGAGACCTGGAAGGCGCCCAGCACGCAGATGTCCAGGTGGCCGCCGCGCATCATCGCGAAGCTGTCGGCATGGTGGAAGTAGGCGCCGCCCGGCAGCAGCGTGACGGGTTGCTTGCCGGCGTTGATGAGGTCGTAGTCCTCGCTGCCTGCGGCAGGGGCCGGGCCCATGCCCAGGATGCCGTTCTCGCTCTGCAGGATGACCTCGCGCCCGGCCGGGATGTGGTTGGCCACCAGCGTGGGCTGGCCGATGCCCAGGTTCACGTAGGCGCCGTCGGGGATGTCCTGGGCGACCAGGCGCGCCAGCGCGTCTTTGCTGCGTTTGGTGTAGGCCATGTTCATGCCGCCTTCTTGAAGCCGGCGGCCTGCGTGGCCACGCGGTCGATCTTGACGATCTTGCTGACGAAGATGCCGGGGGTGACGATGGCCTCGGGGTCCAGCGTGCCCAGTTCCACGACCTCGTGCACCGAGGCGATGGTGCGGCGCGCGGCCATGGCCATCACGGGGCCGAAGTTGCGTGCGGACATGCGGTAGGTGAGGTTGCCCCAGCGGTCGCCGCGCTCGGCCTTGACGAGGGCCACGTCGCCGTGGATCGGGTACTCCAGCACGTACTGCTTGCCGTTGATCTCGCGCGTCTCCTTGCCCTTGGCGAGTTCCGTGCCGTAGGCCGTGGGGCAGAAGAAGGCGCCGATGCCGGCGCCGGCGGCGCGCATGCGCTCGGCCAGATTGCCCTGCGGCACGATCTCCAGTTCGATCTTGCCGCTGCGGTACAGGTCGTCGAACACATGGCTGTCGACCTGCCGCGGAAAGCTGCAGATGATCTTGCGCACGCGGCCCGTGGCCAGCAGGGCTGCGAGGCCCGTATCGCCGTTGCCTGCGTTGTTGTTGACGACGGTGAGGTCGCGCGCGCCCTGGGCGATGAGCCCGTCGATGAGCTCGGCCGGGATGCCGGCCGTGCCGAAGCCACCGATCAGCACGGTGGACCCGTCGCGCACGTCCGCCAGTGCGGACGCGACGGACTCTGCAATCTTGTCGATCACTGCAAGCTCCTCAAACAAATTTGTTCTACATGCGAACATTTGTTCGCTAAAAGAATTATAGTGAGCGCCCTCATGGCCATTCACAACTCCCCAGACGCATTGGCGACACCGCGCCCCGGCGATGGCTACGTGCAGTCGTTCGCACGTGGCCTGGAAGTCATCCGTTCCTTCAGTGCGCAGGCGCCGCAGCAGACGCTGAGCGAGGTGGCCGCGCGCACCGGCCTCACGCGGGCCGGCGCACGGCGCATCCTGCTGACGCTGCAGACGCTGGGCTATGTGGAAACCGACGGCCGGCTGTTCCGTCCCACGGCGCGGCTGCTGGACCTGGGCTTCGCCTACCTGTCGTCGCTGCCGATCTGGAACCTGGCCGAGCCGGTGATGGAAGACCTCGTGGGGCGCGTGCGCGAATCGAGTTCCGCCGCCGTGCTCGAGGGGCTGGACATCGTCTACGTGCTGCGCGTGCCCACACACAAGATCATGCGCACCAACCTGGGTGTGGGCTCGCGCCTGCCGGCGTTCTGGACTTCGATGGGCCGCGTGCTGCTGGCTGCCTTGCCCGAGGACGAACTGCGCGCCCGCCTGGCCCGTGTGCCGCGCGAGCGCCACACGGCCCACACCACGCTGGACGACGAAGGCCTGCTGGCGCGCATCCGCACGGTGCGCGAACAGGGCTGGTGCCTGGTGAACCAGGAGCTGGAGGAAGGCCTGATCTCCATCGCCGCGCCGCTGGTGGACCGCGCGGGCCGCACCGTGGCCGCGCTCAACGTGAGCGGCCAAGCCAACCGCACGAGCGAGGTGCAGATGCGTGAGGAGATGCTGCCCGCGCTGCTCGAAGCCGCACAGGCCATCGGGCAGAGAATGCTGCGCGGCTGAGCGCCATGGCTCAGGGGCTGGCCGCGTGCCCCGGGTCCGATCCCTCCGGGTGCTCGGGCGCGCTGGTGCCCGCGATCACGCCCAGCGCGCGCAGCTTGGCGATGGCAGCGTCGTCGAAGCCGGCCTCGCGCAGCAGCGCCTCGTTGTGCTCGCCCATGCGCGGTGCGGCGCGGTGCGGCAGTTTCCGGCCCGCGACGCGGATCGGGTTGGCGATCATGCGGGCGCTGCGGCCGTCGCCGTAGGCGAAGTCCACGACGCCGTCGCGCTCGTGCACGAAGGGGTTTTCCAGCGCCTGGGCCACGTCGAACACGGGGGACACGGGCACCTTGCCCGACAGGCGCTCCAGCCACCAGGCGGTGGGCTGCTGCATGAGCGCGGCGTCCAGCAGTTCCTGCACCTGGGTGCGGTTCTTCAGGCGTGCGGCGAAGGTGGCCAGCTGCGGATCGTCCGCCCATTCCGGGTGGCCGAGTTCGCGCGCCAGCAGCGGCCAGAACTTCTCCTTGTTGCACATGATGAACAGCCAGCCATCCTGCGTGCGGTAGAGCTGGCTGGGCACCAGGCTGGGGTGGCCGCTGCGCGCCGTGCGGCCCGTGACGACATCGGCGTTGAGGTACCAGGTGCCGGGGTAGTTGAGGTTGTGCAGCGCCACGTCGAACAGCGAGGTGTCGATGTCCATGCCCTGGCCGCTCGCGCGCGCCTGCACCACGCCGGCCAGCAGGCCGAAGGCGGCTGCCAGGCCGGTCATGAGGTCGACGATGGACAGGCCGTAGCGCGTGGGCGGGCCGTCGGGCTCACCGGTCAGCGAGAGGTGGCCGGCCTCGGCCTGCATCAGGTAGTCGTAGCCCGGCCAGGCCTTGCGCGAGCCGCTGCGGCCATAGGCCGACAGGTGGGCGCAAACCAGGCGCGGGTTCGCGTCCTTCAGCTGCGCGTAGGTCAGGCCGAGCTTGTGCGGCAGGTCGCCGCGCAGGTTGTCGAGCAATGCGTCGGCGCCGGCCGCGAGCTTGCGCAGCACGGCCATGCCTTCGGGCTGCTTCAAGTCCAGCGTGAGGCTCTTCTTGTTGCGGTTGAAGGTCTGGAAGAAGTGGCTGTCGTCCGCGCCGAAGTAGTGCGGGCCGACATGCCGGCCGACGTCGCCCCCGTCGTGGTGGTTCTCGATCTTGATGACCTCGGCGCCCAGGTCGGCCAGGTAGGAGGTGCCGAAGGGGCCGGCGCCGTATTGTTCGACGGCCAGTACGCGGAGGCCGGCGAGCGGCAGGGCGGGGGTCTCGGGCATGGTGCAGCAGTCCGGTTGAATTGTGCGGACAATTGTAGGCTTGGCACCTGCCCAAGCGCAACAGGGCGCGCGGCTACTGTTTCAATTCCATGCGGTAGCTGAAGCGGTCGCTGGGGTGGATGTTGTCGGCCACCTCCACCAGCTCGCCGCGGTCGCTGTAGTAGCGCCGCACGATGCGCAGCGCCGGCGCACCGGGTTCGCACTGCAGGCTGGCAGCGTCGTCCGCGGCCAGCACCACGCCCTGCAACTCCTGCTCCACACGCTGGATCGAGATCTTGTACTCGCGCTCGATCAGCGCGTAGACCGCGGTCTTGCGGCCGCGCAGCTTGGCCTCGATGTCCTGCAGCATGGGGTTCAGGAAGATGCGCGTGATGCAGATCGGCCGCGCCGCCTTGCGCGCATTCGCCGCGCCGGGATGGTCGTGGCGCAGGCCCACGGCCAGCACCCATTCCTCGCCCGGCTCGGCGCCGAACTCCTGCGCCTGCGCGCGGCTCAGCGCGATGCGGCCCACGTAGAGCATGCGCAGCTCGGTGTCCTGCGCGTACTGGAACAGGTCGGTCAGCGAGCGCGCGTCGTGCTGGTAGCGCGCCGCGCCGGGCTGGGCGATCACCACCGTGCCCACGCGCTGGCGCCGCGTGACCAGGCCGGCCGTGGACAGCAGCCGGATCGCCGCGCGCGCCGTGAAACGGCTGATGCCGAACTGCTCGCAGAGCTCCACTTCGGTCGGCAGCCGCGCGCCGACAGGGTAGCGCCCGTCGGCGATGGCGCGGCGCAGCTCGCCCGCAATGCGCTGGTAGATGGGCTGGCCGCTGCCGCCCGGTTCGGCGGCTTCGGTGTCGTCGGCGGGGGCTGGCAGGGCCTGGTTCGCCAGGTCGTTCTTGGGGCGGCTCATGGGGAGAGTCTGCACCAGTTCGCCGCCGCTTCCGCGGTTGACAGTGCTGGGCGCAACCGTTAATAATGTCCGGACAATAAAAGATTGTGAGTCGCAAATGATGCGTTCAATTTCAACCGCAAGCTGCAGACGAGGCCAGGCATGAACCAGGAGACGACCCGCGACACCGCGGACGAACAAGCATTCGTGGACGCCGTGGAGGCCTGGGCCGAGAAGGAACTGCGGCCCGTGGCCCGCAAGTACGACCTGGCCGACGAGTACCCGCACGAGATCGTCGAGCAGATGAAGGAGTTGGGCCTGTTCGGCGCCACCATCGGCGAGGAATACGGCGGCCTGGGCCTGTCGGCCTGGACCTATGCGCAGATCGTGATCAAGGTGGCCTCGGTCTGGATGGCGCCTTCGGGCATCTTCAACTCGCACCTGATCATGGCCGCGGCGATCGAGCGCCACGGCACCGAGGAACAGAAGCGCGCCTACCTGCCGCGCATGGCCAGCGGCGATTACCGCGGCAGCATCGGCCTGACCGAGCCCAACGCCGGATCGGACCTGCAGGCCATCCGCACGGTGGCGCGGCGCGACGGCGAGGACTACGTGGTCAACGGCAGCAAGACCTGGATCACCAACAGCATGCACGGCCACGGCACGCTGCTGCTGGTCAAGACCGACCCGCAGGCCGAGCCGCGCCACAAGGGCATGAGCCTGTTGATCGCCGACAAGGGCCCGGGCTTCAACGTGGTCGGCAAGCTCAAGAAGATGGGCTACCGCGCCATCGACACCTGTGAGCTGAACTTCGAGGACTACCGCGTGCCGGTGGGCCAGCTGGTCGGCGGTGTCGAGGGCAAGGGCTTCGTGCAGACCGCCGGCGGGCTGGAACTGGGCCGCATCAACGTGGGCGCGCGCGGCGCCGGCATCGCCGAGGGTGCGTTCAGGCACGCGCTGCGCTACGCCCAGGAGCGCGACGCCTTCGGCAAGCCGATCTGGCAGCACCAGGCCATCCAGCTCAAGCTCGCGGACATGGCCACGCAGGTGGAGGGCGCCAAGCTGCTGCTGCAGCAGGCCGCCACCAAGTACGACCGCGGCGAGCGCTGCGACCTCGAGGCCGCGATGGCCAAGCTCGCCGGCTCGGAGGCCGGCGCCGAATGCGCGCAGCAGGCCATGCGCATCTTCGGCGGCTACAGCTACGCGGTGGAGTACGAGATCGAGCGCTACTACCGCGACGCCATGCTGATGTGCATCGGCGAAGGCACGAACGAGATCCTGCGCCAGGTCATCGCCAAGCAATTGGTGGACCGGCACCGCGTATGAGCACCACCACTTTCTGGAGACCTTCCCCATGCAAACCGCCATCGAAATCAGCCCCCAGCGCTACCGTGCTTCCTATGGCCGCTACCTCGAAGACTTCGCGGTCGGCGACATCTACGAGCACCGCCCGGGCCGCACCATCACCGAGAACGACAACATCCAGTTCTCGCTGATCACCATGAACGCCCACCCCATGCACTGCGACGTGCACTTCGCGGCGCAGAGCGAGTTCGGCCAGCTGCTGGTCAACAGCGGCCTGTCGCTGGCCATCGTGCTGGGCATGACGGTCAACGACATCAGCGCCAAGGCGATTGCCAACCTGGGTTGGAAGGAGATCAAGCTGACCGCGCCGGTGTTCTGCGGCGACACGCTCTACGCCGAGTCCGAGGTGCTGGAGGTGCGCGAATCCAAGAGCCGGCCGACCCAGGGCATCGTGACCACGCGCACGCGCGGGCTGAACCACCAGGGCGTGCAGGTCATGGAGTTCATCCGCATGTCGCTGATCCCCAAGCGCGGGCACGGCGTCGGTGATTGAGCACGGTCCAGAACAACCAGCAGGAGACAAAGCATGAACGCAATCCGCAAGGCCGTGGTGGCGGCTTCCGTATGGTTGGCCGCCGGTGCGGCGCTGGCCGCCTACCCCGACAAGCCGATCCGGCTCGTCGTGGGCTTCCCGCCCGGCCAGGCCACCGACCTCATCGCGCGCACCGCGGCGCGCAAGCTGCAGGACGCGCTGGGCCAGCCCGTGATCGTGGACAACAAGCCGGGCGCGGCCGGCATCATCGGCTCGGAGACCGTGGCCAAGGCCGCGCCCGATGGTTACACCCTGGTCGTGGGTTCGAGCGGCACCATGGCCATCAACCCCAGCCTGTACTCCAAGCTGCCCTACCACCCGCTGAAGGACTTCGAGCCCATCAGCCTGCTGTCGGTGGTGCCGCTGTTCCTGGCGGTCAACCCTAACTTCCCGGCCAAGACGGCGGCCGAATTCGTGCAGCAGGCCAAGGCGGCGCCCGGGAAGATCAACTTCGGCTCGGGCGGCAGCGGCGTGACCAGCCACCTGACCATGGAACTGCTCAAGCATTCGCTGGGCATCGACCTCGTGCACGTGCCCTACAAGGGCAGCCCGGCGGCCGTGACCGACCTGGTCGGCGGCCAGATCAACACCATGATCGACACGGGGCCTGCGCTGCTGCCGCACATGCGCACGGGCAAGCTGCGCATCCTGGCGGTGGCCAGCGAGAAGCGCAATGCGGCGGCGCCCGAAGTTCCGACCATGGCGGAAGCCGGCCTCGGCAACTTCGTCGCGCCGGCCTGGGTCGGCATCGCCGCGCCCAAGGGCACGCCCAAGGAGGTCATCGAGACCCTCCACAAGGCGCTGGTGACGAACTGGCGCGACGCGCCGGACGTGCGCGAGCAGCTCACCGGCCTGGGAGCGGAAGCGGCCGTCATGACGCCGGTGGAGTTCGGCAAGTACATCCAGAGCGAGATCGAGAAATGGGCGCTGGCGGTCAAGCTCTCCGGCGCGAAGGTGGACTGAAGGCATGGCGACGATCTCTTGCGAACTGGCGTCCTTCGCCGCGGCCTTCACGCTGGACGCCGTGCCTGGCGAGGTGCGCGAGCGCGCCACGCACCTGATGCTGGACGCGCTGGGCATCGGCCTGGCGTCCACGCAATGGGACTTCGCGCGCACCACGCTGGCCGGCCTGCGCGAACTGGCCGGCCCGGGCGGCGACGTGCCCGTGATCGGCCATGGCGAGAACCTGCCGCTGCGCGATGCGGTGGTCATGAACGGATTGCTGATCCACGGCCTGGACTACGACGACACGCACCCTGCCGGCGTGATCCACGCCACGACCTCGGTGCTGCCGGCCGTGCTGGGCCTGGGCACGCGCCTGGCCAGCAGCGGGCGCGAGCTGCTCGCCGCCTATGTCCTCGGCATGGAAACGGCCACGCGCATCGGGGCGGCGGCCAGGAGCGGCTTCCACCAGGTCGGCTTCCATCCCACCGGGCTGGTCGGTGCCTTCGGTTGCACGCTGGCCGCCGGCCGGCTGTTGCAGCTCGAAGAGCGGCAGTTCGTCGACGCCCAGGGCATTGCGCTGTCGTTGGCTTCGGGCAGCCTGGAGTGTTTGGAAGACGGCGCCTGGACCAAACGCCTGCACCCGGGCTGGGCGGCAGCCAGCGGCATCACGGCGGCCACGCTGGGCAAGCACGGCTTCGTCGGCCCCGGTGCCGCCTACGAGGGCCGCTTCGGCCTCTACGCCAGCCACCTGGGCCCCGAGTTGATGTCCAAGGCCGACCTGTCCATGGTCACCGCCGGGCTCGGGGACGTCTGGGAGCTCATGAATGTGGCCGTCAAGCCGGTGCCGGCCTGCCACTTCACGCATGCTTTCGCCGATGCGGCCAGCCTCCTGTCCAGGGATTGGAGCGGCGCGGCGACCCGTCGCATCGTGGCGCGCGTGCCCACAGGTGCGATGAAGGCCGTCTGCGAGCCGATCGAGAAGAAGCTGCGCCCGGCCAATGCCTACGACGCGCAGTTCAGCGTGCCGTACTCGGTGGCCACGGGCCTGCGCTTCGGCCGCTTCACGCTCGACGCGCTCGACCCTGCGGCTTACCAGGACCCCGAAACCCTGCGCATCGCTGCATTGGTCGAATGCCAGAGCGACCCGGAAGCCGATTTCCCGCGCTACTTCGGCGGCGAGGTCATCGTCGAGCTGGCCGACGGTCGCACGCTGCGCCACCACGAGCCGGTCAACCGCGGCGCGGCGGGACGGCCCATTGCCAACGCCGACATCGTGGCCAAGTTTTACGACAACGCTGCGCGCGCGGTCGACCGTGCCCACGCCGACCACCTCCTCGACGCGGTGCTGGGCATCGAGCGGGGACAAGCGGGCGCGCTGACGCAACTGCTGGGCCGAGCCGCTCAGGGGCGCTGAGTCTGGCGCGCTTCAGGGCCGGTAGCACGCGGCCGCTACAGTCGGCGCCCATGGAAGAACAACGATGACCGGTCCCTGGATGACCCTGGCCATCACGCTGGCCGTGCAGGCCATGGTGTCGATGGCTTTGCTGACCCTGCCGGTCATGGCACCCGTGGTGGCGCCTGCGCTCGGGGTATCGGCCGCGCTGGTGGGTGTCTATGTGGCCCTGGTCTATGCCGGCGCCATGGCCGCGAGCCTGGCGGCAGGCGCGGCCGTCGCCCGGTTCGGCGCGATCCGCGTGAGCCAGGCCGGCCTGGTGCTGTGCGCCGCGGGACTGGCGCTGTGCGCAGTGCCGCACGCGGGCGCCAGTGCCGTCGGTGCGGTCCTGATCGGTCTGGGTTACGGCCCGATCACGCCGTCGAGTTCGCACCTGCTCAGCAAGAGCACGCCGGCGCACCGCATGTCACTGGTGTTCTCGGTCAAGCAGACCGGCGTGCCCCTGGGCGGCATGCTGGCCGGCGCGCTGGTGCCCAGCCTGATGCTGTTGCTGGGCTGGCAGGGCGCGCTGCTGGCCTCGGCCGCGGCCAATTTGGTTTGCGCTGTGATCGCCCAGCCGCTGCGCACCGAGCTCGATGCCGACCGGCAGGCCGACAAACCCATGGCGCTCGGAAATCTTGCGCAACCGATCCGGCTCGTGCTGAGCCATCCAGCGCTGAAGATGCTGGCGGCCTGCTCCTTCGTGTTCTCAATCGCCCAGCTGTCGTTGACCACCTACCTCGTGACCTACCTCAACGAAGGTCTGGCCTACGGCTTGGTGGCGGCAGGGCTGGCGCTCTCGCTTGCGCAACTGGGCGGCGTGGTGGGGCGCATCTTGTGGGGCTGGGTGGCCGACCAAGGCCTGGGCGCGCGCCGGATGCTGGCGCTGCTGGCCGCCGTGATGGCGCTCGGCAGCGCAGCCACGGCCGGGCTGTCGCCTGCCCTGCCGCAGTGGCTGGTGCTGGCCGTGCTCGTGGTGTTCGGCGCCTCGGCGATCGGCTGGAATGGTGTGTACCTGGCCGAAGTGGCACGCCAGGCGCCGCCCGGCCTGGCCGGCGTGGCCACGGGGGGCACGCTGGCGTTCACGTTCTTCGGGGTGGTGCTGGGGCCGCCGGTGTTCGGAGCTTTGTCCGCCCTGTTCGGGACCTACCGCGCGGGCTATCTGGCGCTGGCGGTGCCGACTGGCCTGTGCTGCGTGGCGCTGCTGCGCGCCCGGCTGTCGGCGCGGGCCGCCGATGGCGGCCGCTGAGCGCACGGCGGTGCGTGCGCGGCGTTGCTCAGGCCCGGTGCTTGCGCCGTGCGCGCGCCGCCAGGCCGATGCCGCCCGCCAGCAGCAGTGCCAGCGACGAGGGCTCCGGCACTTCGTTGTCGCGCTCGGTGATGATGGCCATCGACTGGAGGGCCGGGTCGCCTTGCTCCAGGAAGCGGATGTCGTAACGGGGAGAACGGTAGCTGGGCGAGATGGAAGCGAAGTTGTCTTGCAGGTCTCCGATGATGAGCGTGTACAGCGCGTACGAGCCGTTCGGGTCGCTGTCGTACTGGTTGGGCTTCGTATCCAGGCTGGCCTGCGTACCATCGAAATCGGTCACCTGCCACACGGCCAAGTTGAAGCCATAGCCGGCGGAACTGCCGTAGGCGCCCTGCATCAAGGACGTGTAGTAGCCATCGACCACGTAGTGCAGCAGCGCGGTGGCCATGTCGACTGTCCCTGGGTTCTTGAGAAATGGCGCGAAGGAATCCGTCAGGGTGTACTGGTAGGCCGTGTTCCAGCCCGGAAATTGCGCGGAGTGTTCGATGCAGAAGGCGAACAGCGTGTCAGGAAGCGTTTCGGTTCCGGACACGGTGGTCACGCCGGTCATGGTGCCCATGTAGCCGAGAAAGAAGTTGTCTGACGTCATCGTGCCTTCTACGACGGTCGCTCCAGCGGGGGCGGCCAGGCAGGCGGAAATCGCCGCGGTGGCGAAAATGCAATGAAGATTCATAGGAGGTCGTGTGTGTGCAAAGGAGTCTTAAAGAATACAAAAAGCGTTGATTTGTTTCTGTGAAGAATTTGGTGTCCTATCCGCGCAATAGCACTGCGAATGCGACATCGTTGGTGAAAGTTGGTATGCAAAAAATGGCGGAGGTGAGGATGCAGGAACGCAGTTACCTGTTTGTGCCGGGTGACCGGCCTGAGCGTTTCGACAAGGCATTGGGGAGCGGCGCCCATGGAGTCATCCTGGACTTGGAAGACGCCGTGCAGCCAGGGCGCAAGCCGCAGGCGCGCGAAGCTGTGCGCCAGTGGCTGGCGCAAGCCGATCAACCAGTGTGGATCCGCATCAATCCGGCCGACACCCCCTGGTTTGCCGAAGACTGCAGCCTGCTGCAGGCTCCTTTGGTGCGCGGGGTCATGGTGCCCAAGGCGCAGGACGCCGATGGGCTCGCGCAGCTGGCCGCGCGGCTGCGCCAGGACCAGTGGCTCATCCCGCTCGTGGAAACGGTCGCTGGCTGGTTCGCTGCCCAGGCCATTGCGCGTGCACCGCGGGTGCTGCGGCTGGCCTTCGGCTCGGTGGATTTCATGTCCGATTCGGGCATTCAGGGCGAGGGCGAGGAGTTGAATGGAGTGCGCACGCAACTCGTGCTGGTGTCGCGCTTGGCGGGCATCGCACCGCCGATCGACGGTGTTTCCGTGGCCATCGACGACGCTGCGCAGCTCGAAGGCGACGTGCGCCGTTCACGCCGCTTCGGCTTCGGCGCCAAGCTGTGCATCCATCCCAAGCAGGTGGCGGGCGTGCACCAGGGCTTTGCGCCCACGGCCGCGGAGGTCGCCTGGGCCGAGCGCGTGGTCGCGGCGCTCGCGGCCGGACCTCTGGGGGCGGTCACGGTGGACGGCAAGATGGTCGACAAGCCCATCGCGCTGCTCGCGCAGGCGATCCTGGCGGAAGCGCGTCCGGCCGACTGACCGGTCTGCCGCGCTGACAGTTCAGGACTGCGGCCGGAGCAGGACCACCAATGCGCCGGCCCCGCCTTCGTCAGCGCGCGCCTGCACGAAGGCCAGCACTTCCTGTTTCTGGATCAGCCAAGCCTGCACCTTGGACTTGAGCACGGGCACGCGGCCCGGTGAGCCCAGGCCCTTGCCGTGCACCACGCGCAGGCAGCGCAAGCCCTGGCGGTGGGCGTCGCGGATGAAGGCGGACAAGGCCTCGCGGGCGTCCTCGCGCCGCATGCCGTGCAGGTCGAGTTCGCGCTGCAGGCTCCACTCGCCTTTGCGCAGGCGACGCGTGACGTCCAGGCCGATGCCAGGCCGGCGAAAGCTCATGGCGTCGTCCACGTCCAGCAGCGTGGTGGCGTCGAATTCGTCGCTGAGGCTTTCGAGCAGCACGCGCTGCTCGTCGAGCTGCTGCTGCACGGGGATCGGCGCGGGTTGCTCGGGCGCCAGCCGCGCGCGCAGGGGCTGGCGCAGTGGCACCACTGGGCCGGCGGCGTCGGCAAACAGGTTGCGCTCCGCCTCAGCGCGGCGGTGCGCTTCGCGGCGCGATGCCTCGCGCGCTGCGGCGAGGCGCTGCTGTTCGGCGAGGTGACCGCGCATGGCGGCCAGATCCTGCAGCGAGCGGGCCTTCACAGCAGCCCCCGTTCCGCGAGCGACAAGGCCTGGCCCGGCGCCACGATCACGTGGTCGAGCACGCGCACGTCGACCAGCGCCAGTGCGGCCTTCAGCTGCTCAGTGAGCAGTTCGTCGGCGCGCGAAGGCTCGGCGCAGCCACTCGGGTGGTTGTGGGCCAGCACGACGGCGGCTGCATGGTGGGCCAGCGCGCGCACGACCACCTCGCGCGGATAGATGTGGGCCTGGGCCAGCGATCCGCGGAACAGCTCCTCTAGCGCGATGAGACGGTGCTGGCTGTCCAGGAAGACCACGGCAAACACTTCGTGCGGGCGGCTGGCCAGTTGCAGTTGCAGGTAATCCTTGATCTGTTGCGGCGCGTTGAACAAGGGGCGTTCGCGCAACTGCTCGGCGAGCGCGCGGCGGGCAAGTTCGAGCACGGCCACGAGCTCGGCGCGCTTGGCCGGGCCCAGGCCCTTGATGCGGCTGAGGTCGGCGGCGCTCGCATGCAGCAGCCCTGCCAGGCCGCCGAAGCCCTGGGGCGCCGGCGCGAGCAGCTCGTCGGCCATCCGCAGCACGCTTTTGCCCTGGATGCCGGTGCGCAGCAGCAGCGCCAGCAGCTCGGCGTCCGCCAGCGCCTGCGGCCCGCGCGCAAGCAGCTTCTCGCGCGGCTGGGCATCGATGGGAAGGTCTTTCAGCGCCATGGCGGAGACCCGGCGGGCCGGGTTTTTACAATGGCGCCCAGTTTATCGAGGCTCCCCATGACCCCAGACTCCGCCGCCGCGCCCGTGGTGCAACCCGGCTCCTTCCTGACCCTGCACTACCGGCTGGCCGGTCCGGGCGGCGACATCATCAACACTTTCGGCGGCAAGCCGGCCACACTCTCGCTGGGCGCGGGCGAGCTGTCGCCGGCCGTCGAGCAGCGGCTGCTCGGGTTGGCCGAGGGCACGCACACGCAGTTCGACCTGCCTGCTGGCGCGGCCTTCGGTGAGCGCAATCCCGACATGCAGCAGTGGGTGGCGCGCAACCTGCTGGCGCAACTCGGCGATCCGGACGAGCAATACAGCTTGGGCGACGTCGTGCAGTTCCCCACGCCCGACGGCACAGGGAGCTACGCGGGCGCCGTCATCGCGCTCAAGGACACGGCCGTGCAGTTCGACTTCAACCACCCGCTGGCGGGCCAGCCCGTGACCTTCGAGGTCCAGCTGATCGGGGTGCTCTGAGATGGCAGACGTGAACAAGATCGTGCTGGCCGAGCCGCGCGGCTTTTGCGCCGGCGTGGACCGCGCCATCGAGATCGTCGAGCGCGCGCTGGCCAAGTTCGGGGCGCCGATTTACGTGCGCCACGAGATCGTGCACAACACCTACGTGGTCAACGACCTCAAATCGCGGGGCGCAATCTTCATCGAGGAACTCGACGAGGTGCCGCCCGGCGCCACGCTGGTCTTCTCCGCCCATGGCGTCAGCAAGGAAGTGCAGCGCGAGGCGGAGCAGCGGGGTTTCCGCATCTTCGACGCGACCTGCCCGCTCGTGACCAAGGTGCACGTGGAGGTGGCCAAGCTGCACAAGGAAGGCTTCGAGTTCATCATGATCGGCCACAAGGGGCACCCCGAGGTCGAGGGCACGATGGGCCAGCTCGACAGCGGCATCCACTTGGTCGAGGATGTGGCCGACGTGGCGCGCGTGCAGCCGGGCCAGACCGAGCGGCTGGCGGTGGTCACGCAGACCACGCTGTCGGTGGACGACGCGGCCGAGATCGCGGCTGCGGTCAAGGCTCGCTTCCCGCACGTGCGTGAGCCCAAGCAGCAGGACATCTGCTATGCCACGCAGAACCGGCAGGATGCCGTCAAGGTGCTGAGCCCGCAGGTCGACATCCTGATCGTCGTGGGCAGCCCCACCAGCTCGAACAGCAACCGGCTGCGCGAGCTCTCGAAGAAGCTCGGCACGGAGAGCTACATGGTCGACAGCGCCGACGAGTTGCGCCCCGAGTGGTTCGAAGGGCGGCCGCGCGTGGGCCTCACGGCCGGCGCCTCGGCCCCGGACGTGCTGGTCCAGCAGGTGATCGAACGCCTGCGCGCGCTCGGCGCACAGACGGTCCGCAAAATGGACGGCGTGCAGGAAACCCTGAAGTTCCCGCTGCCCAAGGGACTCAAGCTGGAGGCTTGAGCCCTGCGGCCTACAGCACCTCGCTGGCGAAGTCGGCGAGGCGCGAACGCTCGCCGCGGGCCAGCGTGATGTGGCCGCTGTGCGGCCAGCCCTTGAACTTGTCCACCGCGAAGGTCAGGCCCGACGAACCCTCCGTGAGGTAGGGCGTGTCGATCTGCTGCAGGTTGCCCATGCAGACGATCTTGGTGCCCGGCCCCGCGCGGGTGATCAGTGTCTTCATCTGCTTGGGCGTGAGGTTCTGCGCTTCGTCGATGATCACGTACTTGTTCAGAAAGGTGCGGCCGCGCATGAAGTTCATGCTCTTGATCTTGATGCGCGAGCGGATCAGCTCGTTGGTGGCGGCGCGGCCCCATTCGCCGGCGCTGGTTTCGGTCTTGGCCAGCACCTCAAGGTTGTCGTCGAGCGCGCCCATCCAGGGGCCCATCTTCTCCTCTTCGGTGCCGGGCAGGAATCCGATGTCCTCGCCCACGCTGACGGTGGCCCGCGTCATGATGATCTCGGTGTAGCGGCGGTCGTCCAGCACCTGCGTCAGGCCCGAGGCCAGGGCCATCAGCGTCTTGCCGGTGCCGGCGTTGCCGGTCAGCGTGACGAAGTCGACCTCCGGGTCGAGCAGCAGGTTCATGGCGAAGTTCTGCTCGCGGTTGCGCGTGGTCACACCCCAGACGGCGTTCTTGAGGTGGTTGAAGTCCTTGAGCGTCTTGAGCACGGCCGTCTTGGCGCGGATCTCGGTCACGCGCGCGTACAGGCTGGGCTCGCCGGGCGCTTCGAAGTAGACGAACTGGTTGATGTGCAGGCTGGGCACGATGGGGCCCGCGATGCGATAGAAGGTGTGCTGGCCCTGCTGCCAGCTTTCCACCGTCTTGCCGTGCTTGGCCCAGAAGTCGGGCGGCAGCGCCAGCGCGCCCGAGTAGAGGAACTCACCGTCTTCGAGGGTCTTGTCGTTCTGGTAATCGTCGGCGGCCAGGCCCAGGGCCTTGGCCTTGACGCGCATGTTGATGTCCTTGGACACCAGCACCACCTCGCGCGGCGCATGCTCGCGGCGCAGCGCGTCCACCACACCCAGGATCTGGTTGTCCGCCTTGCCCTGGGGCAGGGCCGCAGGCAGCTTGTCGTCCAGTGGCCGGGTCTGGAAGAACAGCTTGCCGCTGGCCTCGCGATGACCAGTGACGTCCAGCGGCAGGCCCGCGACGATGTCGGCATTCGGCACGCCGGCCAAAGCGTCGAGTGTGCGGCTGGTCTGGCGCGCGTTGCGCGCCACTTCGCTCATGCCCTTCTTGTGTCCGTCGAGCTCCTCGAGCACGATCATCGGCAGGTAAATGTCATGTTCCTCGAAGCGGAACAGGCACATCGGGTCGTGCATCAGCACGTTGGTGTCGAGCACGAAGAGTTTGGACGGGCCTGTGGCCTTGGCCGGCTTGCGTTTGCGGGCCGGTGTCGGGGCCGGCGTATCGACGACGGCCTGGCGGCGTGCGCGTGGCGGCGGCGCATCCGCCGTCTCGCGCATCACGGGGGCGTCGATGACCGCGCCGGTGTCGCGCAGCAGCGCGACAGGTGCCTCGTCTTGCGCTTCGCGCGGCGTGTGCAGCGGCTCGTCCGAAGCTGCTTCGGTGAACCGCGCGCGTGCGACCCGCGCTGGTTTGGACGTGGCGCGTGCGGGCGCGTCGAAGGCATCAGGAGACAGGGTGGCGGCGCGCTTTGCGGGGGGTGGTGGCAGAGGCATGGGGCTTCGTGTTTCCTGGGAAGGAGCAAAAACAAAAAAGCCGCCCGGTCGCCAGGGCGGCTTTTTGGTGGGATGCGCGAGGAGCGTCTCCTAAGGGCATGAAACCATTATGCATGACCCCTGTGACAGCCTCCCGCGCGGATGACCGCAATGGTCAGACGGTCGTCTTGAGCTCCTTGACGGCCGCCAGCACTTCGTCCACGTGGCCCGGCACCTTCAGGCCGCGCCACTCCTGCTGCAGCGTGCCATCGGCACCGATGAGGAAGGTGCTGCGCTCGATGCCCTTGACCTTCTTACCGTACATGATCTTGTTCTTGACCACGCCGAACATGTGGCACATCTTCTCTTCGGTGTCGGCGATGAGCTCGAAGGGCAGCTCGAGCTTGGCCTTGAATTCGTCGTGCGACTTCATGTTGTCGCGCGAAACACCGAACACCGTGGCGCCGGCTTTCACGAAGTCCTTGTACTTGTCCCGGAACTGCATGGCTTCGGTGGTACAACCGGGCGTGTTGTCCTTGGGGTAGAAGTACAGCACCAGAACTTGACCCAGGTGGGAGGTGTTGGAGACTTTCACGCCGCCCGTGGCGTTGGCTTCGAATTCAGGGATGAGTTTGTTGACAACGATCGCCATATGTTTGAATCTCGGGAGTCGGAAAGTGGTCGACAGCCGCGGGTATTAAGGACTGTGCGGCCCGCGCGGCAACCCTTGATTTTACCCTGAAAATACTTTTCGCGCTCCCTTGTTACAGGGGGTGCGACAGCGGTGTGCATCCGTCACACCGCAGGCTCGAGCAGCAACGCGACCACCACATCACGGCCCTCCTGGGCCAGGATGTTGTAGGTGCGGCAGGCGGCGGCCGTGTCCATGGTTTCCACGCCGATGCGCTTGGCGATCAAGGGGCGCAGCCATGCGGCCTGTGGAAATCGCAGCCTTGAGCCGCTGCCGAAGATCACCACCTCGCAATCGATCGCGGCGAGCTGGGCGAAGTGCTCTGCCGTCAGGTCTTCGAAGCGTTTGCAGGGCCAGGCGTCGCGCTGGCCGCGCGAGCCGATCACCACGCTGTGCTCGATGCGGTCGGCCTGCACCCCGATCCAGCCCGGCCCCAGGGCGGTGATGGTCTGGGCGTTGGATTTGTCGGGCTGCAGCTTCATGGGGAGGGGAGGTGTGCGGGCCGGGAGTTGCCGCGAACTGTGGTCAAATTATAGGTTTTCGCTCCAACGGGCGCGCCGGTGGGGATGTTGCGCAAGCCGCCGGTGGCACGAGGTGCGCCAGAGGACTCCATGAAAACCGTCCAGAAATCCGCCAAGCTT
Organism: Variovorax boronicumulans; assembly: GCF_007677875.1. Lineage (GTDB taxonomy): Bacteria > Pseudomonadota > Gammaproteobacteria > Burkholderiales > Burkholderiaceae_C > Pseudorhodoferax > Pseudorhodoferax boronicumulans_A. The sequence goes on from NZ_VEDO01000001.1 coordinate 506,977, forward strand.
TCCAACGTCTGCTACGACATCCGCGGTCCCATCATGGACGCGGCCCGCCAGATGGAGGAAGAGGGCCAGAAGATCATCAAGCTCAACATCGGCAACCTGGCGGTGTTCGGTTTCGATTCGCCCGAAGAGATCCAGCAGGACATGATCCGCAACCTGCCGAACTCGGCCGGCTACTCCGACAGCAAGGGCATCTTCGCGGCGCGCAAGGCCGTCATGCACGAGACCCAGAAGCAGGGCATCAAGGGCGTGACGCTGGACGACATCTACCTGGGCAACGGCGCCAGCGAGCTCATCGTGATGGCCACCAACGCGCTCCTCAACGACGGTGACGAACTGCTGCTTCCCGCACCCGACTACCCGCTGTGGACGGCCGCGGTGAGCCTGTCCGGCGGCACGCCCGTGCACTACCGCTGCGACGAGGCCAATGGCTGGATGCCCGACCTCGATGACATCCGCGCCAAGATCACGCCGCAGACCAAGGGCATCGTGGTCATCAACCCGAACAACCCGACCGGCGCGCTGTACTCGGACGAACTGCTCAAGGCGCTCGTAGCCATCGCGCGCGAGCACGGCCTGGTGCTGTTCGCCGACGAGGTCTACGATAAGGTGCTTTACGACGACGCCCGCCACACGGCGATCGCCAGCCTGTCGGACGACGTGCTCACGCTGACCTTCAACTCGCTGTCCAAGAGCTACCGCAGCTGCGGCTACCGCGCCGGCTGGCTCGTGGTCTCGGGCGACAAGAAGCCTGCGCGCGACTACATTGAGGGCCTGAACATGCTCTCGAACATGCGGCTGTGCGCCAACGTGCCGGGCCAATGGGCGATCCAGACCGCGCTGGGCGGCTACCAGAGCATCAAGGACCTCGTGCGCGAGGGCGGCCGCCTGCGCCGCCAGCGTGACCTGGCCTACGAACTCATCACGGCGATCCCGGGCGTCAGTTGCGTCAAGCCGAGCGCCGCGCTCTACATGTTCCCGCGGCTGGACCCCAAGGTGTATCCGATCGAGGACGACCAGCAGTTCATCCTCGAAATGCTGCAGGAGACCAAGGTCATGCTGGTGCAGGGCACCGGCTTCAATTGGCCTTCGCCCGACCATTTCCGCATCGTGTTCCTTCCGCACGAGGACGACCTGCGTCTGGCCATCGGCCGCATCGCGGCCTTCCTCGAGCAATACCGCAAACGCCATTCCGTTTCTTCTCCCTCCACCGCGCAAGCGGCTCTCGCATGAAACCCATCCAGGTCGGCCTTCTGGGCATCGGCACCGTCGGCAGCGGTGTCTTCAACGTTCTCGCTCGCAACCAGCAGGAAATCCGGCGCCGCGCCGGCCGTGGCATCGAGATCGCGACCGTGGCCGACCTCAACGTCGAGCGCGCGCGTGAGATCGTGGGTGCAGAGACCCAGGTGGTCGCCGACGCACGCGCCGTGATCGCCGACCCCGCCATCGACATCGTGGTCGAGCTGATCGGCGGCTACGGCATCGCCAAGCAGCTCGTGCTGGAAGCCATCGCGGCCGGCAAGCATGTGGTCACGGCCAACAAGGCGCTGCTGGCCGTGCACGGCACCGAAATCTTCGCTGCGGCCCAGGCCAAGGGCGTGATCGTGGCCTTCGAGGCGGCCGTGGCCGGTGGCATCCCCATCATCAAGGCGCTGCGCGAGGGTCTCACGGCCAACCGCATCCAGTGGATCGCCGGCATCATCAACGGCACCACCAACTTCATCCTGTCGGAGATGCGCAGCAAGGGGCTGGACTTCGACGTGGTGCTCAACGAAGCCCAGCGCCTGGGCTACGCCGAGGCCGACCCGACCTTCGACATCGAGGGCGTGGACGCCGCGCACAAGGCCACCATCATGTCGGCGATCGCCTTCGGCATCCCGGTGCAGTTCGACAAGGCCTATGTGGAAGGCATCACCAAGCTGTCGGCCCAGGACATCCGCTATGCCGAGCAGCTGGGCTACCGCATCAAGCTGTTGGGCATCACCAAGCGCGTGGACAAGGGCGTGGAGCTGCGCGTGCACCCCAGCCTGGTGCCGAGCAAGCGCCTGATCGCCAATGTCGAGGGCGCGATGAACGCCGTGGTCGTGCAGGCCGATGCCGTGGGCACCACGCTGTACTACGGCAAGGGGGCCGGCAGCGAGCCGACCGCCAGCGCCGTGATCGCCGACCTCGTGGACATCACCCGCCTGGCCACGGCCGACCCCGAGCACCGCGTGCCGCACCTGGCCTTCCAGCACGACGCGCTGAGCGACCTGCAGGTGCTGCCCATGGGCGAGGTGGTGACCAGCTACTACCTCCGCCTGCGCGTGGCCGACCAGGCCGGCGTGCTGGCCAAGGTCACGGGCCTGCTGGCCGAGGCCGACATCAGCATCGACGCCGTGCTGCAGCGCGAAGCCGACGACGTGGGCGGCGAGGGCTCGACGCAGACCGACCTCATCATCCTCACGCACGACTGCCAGGAAGCCCGCATGGACGCGGCCATCGCCAAGATGCAGGCGCTGCCGACCGTGCTCGCGCCGATCACGCGCATCCGCAAGGAAGAGCTGAACTGATGCGCTACCTTTCGACCCGCGGCCACCCCGAGCGCAAGCGCTTCTGCGAGATCCTGCTCGAAGGCCTGGCGCCCGACGGCGGCCTGTACCTGCCCGAGCAATACCCACAGGTCGATGCAGCGACCTTGGCGCGCTGGCGCCAGCTGCCCTACGCCGAGCTGGCCTTCGAGGTCCTGGCGCTGTACATCGACGACATCCCGGCCGCCGACCTGAAGGCACTCTGCGCCAAGACCTACACGCGCGAGGTCTTCGGCACCGAGGCCATCGTGCCGCTGCGCCAGTTGGAAGACGGCGTGTTCCTCGAAGCCCTGTCCAACGGCCCCACGCTGGCCTTCAAGGACATGGCCATGCAGCTGCTCGGCAACCTGTTCGAGTACGAGCTGGGCCGGCGCGGCGAGGAACTCAACATCCTGGGCGCCACCAGCGGCGACACCGGCAGCGCGGCCGAATACGCCATGCGCGGCAAAAAGGGGGTGCGTGTCTTCATGACCTCGCCCTACGGCCGCATGAGCCCGTTCCAGCAGGCCCAGATGTTCAGCCTGCAGGACGCCAACATCCACAACCTGGCTGTGGACGGCGTGTTCGACGACTGCCAGGACATCGTGAAGGCCGTCTCCAACGACCTCGCGTTCAAGCGCCAGTACCGCATCGGCACGGTCAACTCGATCAACTGGGCGCGCTTGCTGGCGCAGGTGGTCTATTACTTCGCAGGCTATTTCCAGGCCACGAAGAATGAGGGCGAGCAGGTCAGTTTCACCGTCCCCTCGGGCAACTTCGGCAACGTCTGCGCCGGCCATGTCGCGCGCATGATGGGCCTGCCGATCGCCACGCTCGTGGTGGCCACGAACGAGAACGACGTGCTCGACGAGTTCTTCCGCACCGGCGTCTACCGCGTGCGCGGCAGTGCCGACACGCACGAGACCTCCAGCCCGTCCATGGACATTTCCAAGGCGTCCAACTTCGAGCGCTTCGTGTTCGACCTGCTGGGCCGCGACGGCGCGCGCACGGCCGCGCTGTTCGGTGCGGGCCTGGCGCAGACGGGCCGCTTCGACCTGTCGGCCGACCCGCTGTTCGGCCAGGCCGCCACGCGTTTCGGCTTTGCCAGCGGCAAGAGCACGCATGCCGACCGGCTGGCAACGATCCGCGACACGTGGACAGGCTTCGACCAGATGATCGACACGCACACGGCCGATGGCCTGAAGGTCGCGCGCGAGCACAGGACGGCCGGCGTACCGATGGTCGTTCTCGAAACGGCGCTGCCGATCAAGTTCGCTGAAACCATCGTCGAAGCGCTCGGCCGCGCACCCGAGCGGCCTGCGAAATTCGACGGCATCGAGAGCCTGCCCCGTCGCGTGCAGCGCGTGCCGGCGGACGCGCAGTTCGTCAAACGCTACATCGCCGAACACTGCGCATGAGGGTCGTGGGCTTCGCCGGCTACTCCGGTGCCGGCAAGACCACGCTGATTGAGCGGCTCATCCCGCTGCTCAAGGCGCGCGGCGAGGCGGTCTCGGTCGTCAAGCACGCGCACCACGGCTTCGACATCGACACACCCGGCAAGGACAGCTGGCGCCACCGTGAAGCCGGTGCGCGAGAGGTGGTGATCGCCTCGGACCGCCGGCTGGCCTTGCTGCGCCAGTATGCGGTCGACCAGGCGCCCACCGCGCGCGGCCTCATCGCCGAGCTGCGCCAGCCAGCGGACTGGGTGCTCGTCGAAGGCTTCAAGCACGAGGACCTGCCGCGCCTGGAACTGCGCCGCGCCGGCGAGCAGCGTCCCGCGCGCTATCTCGAAGACCCGCATGTGCGCGCCGTGCTGACCGATGCGCCGGCCGGGCTCCAGCCCGCGCCCGCATGCCCCGTGCTGGATCTGAACGACGTGCCGGCGCTGGCCCGCTGGCTGGCCGACAATGCCGCGCTGTTCGCCCACCGCCCCGACGACGCTCCATGAACACACCTGCCGCCAAGCTCAAGACCCTGGACGAAGCGCTGGCCCAGTTGCTGGGCTACGCCGAGCCGCTGGCCGGCAGCGAAACCGTGTCCACCTTCGACGCCGACCATCGCGTGCTGGCCCGCGATGTGGTGTCCGGCCTGCAGGTGCCGCCACTGGACAACAGCGCAATGGATGGCTACGCACTGCGCTGTGCCGATGTGCCCGCAACAGGCACGGTGCTGCCCGTGTCGCAGCGGATCCCGGCGGGGAGCACGGGCACCGCGCTTGCCGCCGGCACGGCCGCGCGCATCTTCACGGGTGCGCCCGTGCCTTCCGGTGCCGACGCCGTGGTCATGCAGGAAGACTGCGAACTGCAGGGCGACGGCCGCATCCAGGTGCGCACGGTGCCCACCCCGGGCCTGGCCATCCGCCGTGCCGGCGAGGACGTGGCACTGGGCGCCACCGTGATCGCGCGCGGCACGCGGCTCACGCCGGCCACGCTGGGCATGGCGGCCAGCATCGGCCTGGCGGACCTCCCGGTCGCGCGGCGCCCGCGCGTGGCCCTGTTCTCCACCGGCGACGAGCTCGTGATGCCGGGCGAGGTGCCGCCCGCCCAGATGCGGCCTGGCGCGATCTACAACTCCAACCGCTTCTTCCTGCGCGCGCTCTTGCTGCGCCTGGGCTGCCAAGTCAGCGATCTGGGCATCGTGCCGGACCGGCTGGATGCCACCATGGAGGCCCTGCGCAACGCGGCCCAGGGCCACGACCTGGTGCTGACCAGCGGCGGTGTCTCGGTCGGGGAGGAAGACCACGTCAAACCCGCTGTACAGGCGCTCGGCCGGCTCGAGCTCTGGCAGATCGCGATCAAGCCCGGCAAGCCCTTCGCCTACGGCGCGCTCCCTGGTGCCGATGGCGCGGCCTGCCATTTCATCGGCCTGCCCGGCAACCCGGTGTCTAGCCTCGTCACGTTCCTGATGCTGGTGCGGCCCTTTGTGCTGCAGCTGCAGGGCGCCGCCCGCACGGCGCCCACCGCCGTCCACCTCCCGGCCGCCTTCGACTGGAAGCGCGCCGACCGGCGCCGCGAGTTTTTGCGCGCGCGCAGGAACGCCGATGGTGCGCTGGAGCTGTTTCCCAACCAGAGCTCCGGCGTGCTGACCTCGGTGGCCTGGGGCGATGGCCTGGTCGACACCCCGGCCGGCCAGCCGATCGCGCGCGGCGACACCGTGCGTTTCCTGCCCTTCGAGGACCTGTGGGGATGAAGCTGTCCATCCGCTATTTCGCCTCCATCCGCGAAGGCCTGGGCCTGGGCCAGGAGGCGGTGCAGACCGAGGCCGCCACCGTCGGCGCCTTGCGCGACGAACTGCTCGCGCGCGGCGGGGCCTATGCCGAGCTGCTGGCCCGGGGCCGCGCGGTGCGCGTGGCCGTGGACCAGCAGATGCAGGACGAGGCCGCCGCGCTGCACGAAGGCGCCGAAGTCGCGTTCTTCCCGCCCGTCACGGGCGGCTGAGCACGCTGTCGTCCAGCGCACGCAGGCGCTGGCGCAGCGCTGCGGAAGCCGGCGTCATTGGCGCACGCAGGCGGTCCTCCATCTGCCCGGCCTCGGCCAGCAAGGCCTTGATCGGGCCCGGATTGGGCTCGCCGAACACGGCCTGCACCCAGGGCAGCAGCGGCTGCCAGAGCGCCCGCGCCTCGGCCAATGCGCCGGCCTGCAGGCGCTCGATCACGTGCACGAAGCGCTCGGTGTGCCGGTGCGCGCTGGCCGCGATCGCCCCGCTGGCGCCCAGCGCCACGCTGCCGAAGATCTGCGCGTCCTCGCCGGCCAGCACGGCGAGCCGGCCGTCGCCGACGAGCGCAGCGGTCTTGCCCGCGTCGCCGCCGCAGTCCTTGACGGCCTGGATGCGCGGGTGCGCGGCCAGCGCCAACAGCGTCTCCAGGCGCAGCGCCACGCCCGTGCGGTAGGGGATGTCGTAGAGCACCAGCGGCACCGGACTGGCATCGGCCAGGGTGCGGAACCAGGTCAGCAGTCCTTCCTGCGAGGGCCGGATGTAGCACGGCGCGGCCACCAGCACGCCGGCCACCGGCCGCGTGCAGACGGCTTGCAGCTGGGCGCGCACGCCCTGCAGCCGGTAGCCACCCACGCCCATCAGCACCGGCAGGCCGCCGGCGGCGGCCAGGGTGGTGTCGAGCACGGCGAGCTGCTCATCGGCCGTCAGCGCGGCGGCTTCGCCGGTGCTGCCGCAGGGCACGAAGCCGGCCACGCCGCGGCCGGCCAGGTCGCGCACCAGAGCCGCCAGCGCGGCATGGTCGACGCGGTCATCGGCCGTGAACGGCGTGACCAGTGGAATCCACAGGCCGGAAAACAGGGAGGAAGAAGGCACAGCAATCCTTTCGATGGGAACAGGCAAGACCGGTGGGGTCGACCATCGAAGGGGAGCGCGCGCGAAGCTCGTGCAGAAGGGCTGCCAGGGGTTCCGTCGCACATCCGACGACGGAACCGCAGCCCCGGTCAGACGAGCAGCGGTTTGTTCGCTTTTTTCGCGCAGCAGCGGGCCACGGGTGTGGTGCTGGGGGCGATGCAAGCGGGCATGGGGCGCGAGTGTACATGCGCCAAAATCGCCGCATGTCTCTTCCCCGCGTCAGCATTCAGACCGCCGACTTCGACCTTGGCGCGGAGATTGCCGCCCTGCGCGCGCAGGACGCGCGCGTGGGCGCCGTCTGCAGCTTCGTCGGCACCGTGCGCGACCGCCATCCCGATGCGCCCGGCCAGGTCACGGCCCTGGAGCTGGAGCACTACCCCGGCATGACCGAGCGCGCCATCGAGGCCATGGTGGACGCCGCCTTCGCCCGCTTTCCACTCTACGGCGCCCGCGTGGTGCACCGCGTCGGCCCGCTGGCGCCCACCGACCAGATCGTCCTGGTGGCCGTGACCTCGGCGCACCGCGGTGCGGCGTTCCAGGCTTGTGAATTCCTCATGGACTACCTGAAGACCCAGGCCCCGTTCTGGAAGAAGGAACAGACCCCGGAAGGCGGGCGCTGGATCGACGCGCGTGTCAGCGACGACGCGGCGCTGGCGCGCTGGGGCATTCAGGCACGCAACGTCTGATCCAGATCAAGCTGTCGGCGCGCACCGACAGCGCCGCCCTTGAAACAGCGGCATCCTTTCCCCATGTTCGTTGCAATTCGGAGAACTCGAACATGCGAATCGACAAGCTCACCACCAAATTCCAAGAAGCGCTGGGCGACGCCCAGTCCCTCGCGTTGGCCAACGACAACGCCTACATCACGCCGCCCCACGTGCTGGCCGCCATGCTCAAGCAGCCTGACGGCCCGCGGCCGCTGCTCGAACGCGCGGGCGCCAACGTGCAGGGCGTGCTGGCCGCGGCCGAGGGCGCGGTCAAGCGCCTGCCGCAGGTGCAGGGCCAGGAGCAGGTCCAGCCCGACCGCGACCTCGTGACGCTGCTGCAGGCCTCGGAAAAAGAAGCCTTGAAGCGCGGCGACCAGTTCATCGCCAGCGAGCTCTTCCTGCTCGCCTATGTGGACAGCAAGCTTGACTCCGCCCGGCTGCTGCGCGAGAACGGCGTCACGCGCAAGGCGCTGGAGTCGGCCATCGACGCCGTGCGCGGCGGCCAGAAGGTCGACAGCGCCGACGCCGAAGGCCAGCGCGAAGCCCTCAAGAAGTACACGCTGGACCTCACCGAGCGCGCCCGCCAGGGCAAGCTCGACCCCGTGATCGGCCGCGACGACGAGATCCGCCGTGCCATCCAGGTGCTGCAACGCCGCAGCAAGAACAACCCCGTGCTAATCGGCGAGCCCGGCGTGGGCAAGACCGCCATCGTCGAAGGCCTGGCCCAGCGCATCGTGGCCGGTGAGGTGCCCGATTCGCTCAAGAACAAGCGCGTGCTGTCGCTCGACATGGCCGCGCTGCTGGCCGGCGCCAAGTACCGCGGCGAGTTCGAGGAGCGGCTCAAGACCGTGCTGAACGAGCTGGCCAAGGACGAAGGCCAGACCATCGTCTTCATCGACGAGCTGCACACCATGGTCGGCGCCGGCAAGGCCGAAGGCGCGATGGACGCCGGCAACATGCTCAAGCCTGCGCTGGCCCGTGGCGAGCTGCACTGCGTGGGCGCCACCACGCTGGACGAGTACCGCAAGTACATCGAGAAGGACGCCGCGCTCGAGCGCCGCTTCCAGAAGATCCTCGTGGGGGAGCCGACCGTGGAGGCGACCATCGCCATCCTGCGCGGCCTGCAGGAGAAGTACGAAGTGCACCACGGCGTGGAGATCACCGACCCGGCCATCGTGGCCGCGGCCGAACTGTCCCACCGCTACATCACCGACCGCTTCCTGCCCGACAAGGCCATCGACCTCATCGACGAGGCCGCGGCCAAGATCAAGATCGAGATCGACTCCAAGCCCGAGGCCATGGACAAGCTGGACCGCCGGCTGATCCAGCTCAAGATCGAGCGAGAGGCCGTCAAGAAGGAGAAGGACGAGGCCTCGCAGAAGCGCTTCGGCCTGATCGAGGAAGAGATCGCGCGGCTCGAGCGCGAGTACGCCGACCTCGAGGAAATCTGGAAGACCGAAAAGGCCACGGCCCAGGGCTCGGCCCAGGTCAAGGAAGAGATCGACCGCGTGCGCTTCCAGATCGAGGAGTTCAAGCGCAAGGGCGATTTCAACAAAGTCGCCGAACTGCAGTACGGCAAGCTGCCCGAGCTGGAGAACCGGCTCAAGGACGCGCAGGCCAAGGAGGCTGGCAAGGCCAAGGGCGGCCAGGGCCCGCAGCTGCTGCGCACCATGGTCGGCGCCGAGGAAATCGCCGAGGTGGTGGCGCGCGCAACGGGCATTCCGGTGTCCAAGCTCATGCAGGGCGAGCGCGAGAAGCTGCTGCACATGGAAGACAAGCTGCACGAGCGCGTGGTCGGCCAGGACGAGGCCATCACGGCCGTGGCGGACGCCATCCGGCGCTCGCGCGCCGGCCTGTCCGATCCGAACCGGCCGACCGGCTCCTTCCTGTTCCTGGGCCCCACGGGCGTGGGCAAGACCGAGTTGTGCAAGGCGCTGGCGGGCTTCCTGTTCGACAGCGAAGACCACCTGATCCGCATCGACATGAGCGAGTTCATGGAGAAGCACTCCGTGGCCCGCCTGATCGGCGCGCCGCCCGGCTACGTGGGCTACGACGAGGGCGGCTACCTGACCGAGGCCGTGCGGCGCAAGCCCTACAGCGTGCTGCTGCTCGACGAGGTGGAGAAGGCGCACCCGGACGTGTTCAACGTGCTGCTGCAGGTGCTGGACGACGGCCGCCTGACCGACGGCCAGGGCCGCACCGTGGACTTCAAGAACACCGTGATCGTGATGACCAGCAACATCGGCTCGCACCTGATCCAGAGCATGGTCGGACGCGATGCCGAGGACATCAAGGAAGCGGTGCAGGGCGAGCTCAAGAACCACTTCCGGCCCGAGTTCCTGAACCGCATCGACGAGACCGTGGTGTTCCATGGCCTGGACGCGCAACACATCGAGGCCATCGCCAACATCCAGATCCGGGCGCTGCGCGACCGTCTGGCGCACCTGGAGCTCACGCTGGACGTTAGCCCTGCGGCGCTTGCGGAGTTGGCCAAGGTCGGCTTCGATCCGGTGTATGGTGCGCGTCCGCTCAAGCGGGCGATCCAGCAGCGCATCGAGAACCCGCTGTCCAGGCTGCTGCTCGAGGGCAAGTTCGCGCCCAAGGCAGTGATCCCGGTAGACGTGGACCCGATCCACGCGCCCGGTGAGTTCCGCTTCGACCGGGTGGTGCATTGATGATGATCGCGGGCACGCAACAAAGGAGTGACGGGGCCGTGGGTGATTTCGTAGCGGGCCTCGTCCGCCTGATGTTGCAGCTCGCGCTGCTGGCCGCGGGATTGGTCGTGGCCGCCGGCCTGGTCTTGGCCGCTGCCGTGTTGGCCGTGGTGTTCGGCCTGCGACTGCTGTGGGCCAAGCTGACGGGCCGGCCGGTCATCCTGCGTTTTGGCGGGATGGGCGTGGACCCGGCCGCGACCTGGCGGCGCTACCGCAGCTGGCAGCAGGAAGCCACGCGCCCCCGCGGCGGGGCGGCGCAGGAGACGGCCCCCGGCGAACCACCTCCGTTCAGCCCGCGCGGCGCCATCACGCAGGACGTGGAAGACGTCCAGCCCAAGACGCCGCGCAGCTGAACGGAGCCCACCCCGTTTGGACTTCTCACTTCGTGTAGAAGTCCCATTCCCCTCGAGGGGCGCACGCAGCGGCCGGGCGGAGCCAGTTCCGCGCGTGCGCTGGCATGGCCTGCTCCGCGGCCTTCCGATCAGCGACTGGCGCGCCGGTGCCGTTTCTGCGGGTGACGCGCCGCCACCGTGGAAGACTGATCTGGTCGCTTGATGCAGGTCAAGGCGGCCTGCACCGCGCCATGGGAGCATGGCGCATGCCCCGAAGAACGGCGACCCGTGCCCTGACCGAAAGCCAGCATTTCGCCGTGCGCACGGTCGGCACCGCGGCGCCGCTGCGCTGGCTGGCACGCGGCTGGGCCGACCTGTGGCGCTGCCCCTTGCCGGGGCTGCTGCACGGCCTGCTGTTGACCGCCTTCGGTGGCGCACTCGCGCTGCTGGCCCATGGGCACTTCTGGCTGCTGGCCGGGGCTTTCTCGGGCTTTCTGCTGGTTGCACCCATTGCGGCCACGGGGCTCTATGCGGTCAGCCAGGCGCTCGAGCGCGGGCAGACACCAGGGCTTGCCACGGCGCTTTTGGCCTGGCGGCCGCGCGACGGCCGGCTCGTGCTGTTCGGGGTGCTGCTCGCGCTGGCAGGCACGGGCTGGGTCGTGACGTCTGCCGCCCTGGTCACAGGCTTTGCGCCCGGTGCGGTGCAGCGTCCGGAGGACTTCCTGCGGCTGGTGGCGGCCGATGCCAGCTGGCTGTTCGAGCTCTGGCTGGCACTGGGTGGACTGCTGGCGGCGCCCGTGTTCGCATCCAGCGTAGTGGCCATTCCGATCATGCTGGACCGGCGCATCGGCGTGCTGGCGGCCGTGCTGACCAGCTGGCGCGCGGTGCTGGACAACCCCGTTCCGATGGCCTTGTGGGCCGTCATGCTCGTGGGCCTCACCCTGGTGTCGCTGCTGCCGGCGCTCGTGGGTCTGGTGCTGGCCGCGCCCTGGCTTGCGCATGCGAGCTGGCATGCCTACCGCGACCTCGTGGACTGAAGCGCATGTTCGGCTACACCGAAGCCCAGATCGCGTGGTTCGGCATGACCTTCGGCCTGTCGGCCTTCATGCTCTACATGCTGTTCATCATCCTGCAGCTGGCGCGCGAGTCCCGGGCCGGGCGCTTCGGCACCTTCGTGCTGCTGCTGGGTCTGGGGCTGGGCATGGTCGGCTTTGCGGCGAAGGGCGTGATCAAGTTCTTTCTGAGCTAAGAAGCTCTGAACGAACCCCTCACGCCCACGCGAGGCCCCGATCAGAGCCCGTGTCGGTGGTGATCGCAACGCCAGGGGCCTCGCCCTTCGGGCCGGGGCACGGCAAGCCGCATGCGGGTGTTGCAGGCCTTGCCCTGGCACCAGCCAGGGCGGCGGCCTGCGCCTGCGCCTGCGGCCCGCCGCGCCCCGTCGTGGGCGCGATCGGTTCATTCACAGCTTCTGGGGCCGTACAGCCAGGGCATGTCCAGCAGCCGTTCGCCGAGCAGCCGCAGCGAGAGGTTGCGGCCCCAGCGGACCAATCCGGTGGCGTGGAAGATGCGGCCGTTGCGCACCGCGCGCGCCTGCACGCGCGCGTTGCGCTGCCAGCGCTCCAGCGCGTAGCGCGCCAGCAGCAGCGGCACCTCGATGCCGGCCGTCTCGGCCTGGCGCAATGCGCGGCCCAGCGCCTCGGCATCCTCGATGGCCATGCCGGCGCCCTGTGCGAGGTAGGGGCGCATGGGGTGGGCGGCGTCGCCCAGCAGCGCCACGCGGCCGCGCGCCTGCTCGGTGGCGGCCCGCAGCGGCGGCCGGTCGGCCAGCACCCACAGCCGCCAGGCCGGCACGGCGCGCACCAGTTCCTGCAGCGGCGTGCAGCAGCCCGCCATGGCGGCCTGCAGGTCGGTCGCGTTGGCGGCGTGGTCCCAATCGTCCAACGCGTGGGCCAGCGCATCGGGCGTCGCGCCCTGTTGGCCGCTGGGCGGCAGGCCGTGCACGAAGGCCACCACATTGAGGGCCTCGCCCGCACGCACCGGGTAGCTGACCAGGTGCAGGCGCGGGCCCAGCCAGGCCGTGACCTCGGCGGTGCGCAGCGCAGCCGGCAGCGCGGCCTGCGGCAGCAGCGCACGGTAGGCCAGGTGGCCGGTCAGGCGCGGCGCGCCGTCGCCAAGCAACTGGGCGCGCACGCCGCTCCACAGGCCGTCGGCGCCCAGCAGGGCGTCGCCTTCGATGGCCTTGCCCCCGGTGTGCAGCAGCACGCGCCGGCCGTCGTCCTCGAAGCCGAGCACGCGCCGGTCGAGCGTGAGCGCGACGTCGGCCAGCGGCGCCACGGCCTGGTGCAGCAGCGCCAGCAGATCGGCGCGGTGGATGGTGGCGTAGGGCGCGCCGTAGCGCGCGCGCATGGCGGCCAGGTCCAGCGTGGCCAGCAGCTGGCCGCTGGCGGCGTCGCGCACGCGCAGGCGTGGGGGAAAGGCCGCCACGGCCTGCAAAGCCGGGCCCAGGTCCCACGCGTGCAGCAGCCGCACGACGTTGGGCCCCAGCTGCACGCCGGCGCCGACCTCGCTGAACGCCGCGGCACGTTCGAACACGCGCACCTGCCAGCCCTGGCGCGCGCAGGCCAGCGCGGCGGCGAGGCCGCCGATGCCGCCACCGGCGACGAGAAGCTGCTGGGGACTTGCCATGGGGCCGCGATTGTGCCGCCCCGGCAGGCTACATGGGCTTGAACAAATGGGTGTAGAGCCGGCTCACGGCAATGCGCTCGCCCGGCCGGCCTCGCAGCCGCAGGTGCAGCCGGCCCGCCTCGTCGCGCTGCACCTCCTCGACGGCGTCGGCCCGCACCACCACGGCGCGGTGCACCTGCCAGAAGCGCTGCCCGTCCAGCTGCGCCAGCAGCTGCTTGAGCGGCGTGCGGATCAGGTGCTCCTCGCTGGCGGTCAGCACGCGCACGTACTTGTCGGCGGCCTCGAAGTACAGCACCTCGTCGATGGGCACCATGCGCACCTTGGCGCCGCCGGCGTCGCCGGCCGCGATGAAGCGCAGCGGCGCGGCGGGCGCTGCGCTGCCGGCCGCGCCGAGCAGCCGGCGCCACTGCGCCAGCTGCTGCTCCAGCGCTTCGGCCTGCGCCGGTTCGGCCGCGGCCAGCGCCTGCTGCAGGCGCGCGACGGTGCGGCGCAGCCGCTCGGGCTGCACGGGCTTGAGCACGTAGTCGAGCGCCTGCGCATCGAAGGCGCGTGCCGCGTACTCGTCGTAGGCGGTCACGAACACGAGTTGCGGCAGGCGCGCACTGTCCAGCGGCCAGCGCTCCGCCAGTTCGGCGGCCGCAGCCAGGCCGTCCTGGCCTGGCATGCGGATGTCCAGGAACAGCACCTGGGGGAGCAGGCGCAGCGCGGCCTCCACGGCGCTGCGCCCGTCACCCACGGTCGCCACGATCTGCAGCGCGGGCCAGGCCTGGGCCAGCTCCGCGGCCAGCGCCTGGGCTAGCAGCGGTTCGTCTTCGGCGATGAGGGCAGTGGTGGTCGGCATGGTTCTCAGAGTGGAACGGCGATGGTGGCGCGCGTGCCGCCGCCAGGCTCGGCGGCCAGCGCCAGGCTGGCGCGGTCGCCGTGCAGGGTCTGCAGGCGTTCGCGCACCTGGGTCAGGCCGAAGCCGCCCGCCGTGGTGGCGGGCTCGGACAGGCCGGCGCCGGTGTCCAGCACCCGCAGGACGAGCCGGTCGCCGTCCATGGCCTGCTCGCGCCGCGCCTGCACGGTGATGGTGCCGCCCGCGACCTGTGGCTCCAGTCCGTGGCGGATGGCGTTCTCCACGAGCGGCTGGAGCAGCAGCGGCGGCACCGGCACGGTGCGCAGATCCCCGGGCAGGTCGAGCGTGTAGCGCAGGCGCGGGCCCATGCGCACGGCCATGAGTTCCAGGTAGTCGGCCAGGCGCTCGAACTCCTGTGCCAGCGGATGCAGCGTGGCGCGCGAGCCGCCCAGCGTGGCCCGCAGGTAGCTGTTGAGCCGGTCCAGCATGCCGACGGCGCGTGGTGGGTCCAGCGTGATCAGCACGCGCAGGTTGGCCAGCGTGTTGAAGAGCATGTGCGGCTCCAGCTGCGTTTCCAGCAGCTTGAGCTTGGCCTCGGCGGCGTCGCGTTCGGCGGCGGCGATGGCGGCCGCCAGGGCCGCTGCCTTGCCGCGCGTGTGGAAGTAGAAGGAGCCGACGGCGCCCGCGGCGATCGTGATGTACAGGCCGATGGCACCGTCGCGCGCATCGGCCGTACGGCTCGGGTCGGCCGGGCCGATCAGCTTGTAGGCCAGCCAGTCGCCCGCGTAGAACCCGATCGCGATGCCCGCCGCCGTCAGCACCAGCCCGCGCCAGCCCCGCGGCCAGCCGTGGCCACCCTCGGCGTCGCCATGGCAATGCGCGCGTGGCACGGCGTAGCGGCCGAACTCCATCGTGCCCCAGCACAGCGTGCCGATACAGACGGAATAGGCCAGCTGCGACAGATAGCTGCGGTGCGGCCACATCAGCGTGGTCAGCACGGCCACCACGCAGCACAGGGCCAGTACGTGCAGGTAGTGGCGCAGGGCGTTGCGTAGGACGAGGTTCATGGGGAGCGGGCCGGTGCAGTCCCAGGCTTGGCGACGAAGAAGGCCACCATGGCAGCTCAGTCCAGGAGTTGGTAAGGGCCCCCGCGTGCCAGCGCCCGCTGGAACGCCGGCCGGGCGTGGATGCGGTCCAGCCAGGCCATGAGCCGCGGGCGGCTGGCGTCCAGGCCGGCACGGGCCCTGGCGGCCTCGACCGGAAAACTCATCTGGATGTCCGCTGCGCTGAAGTCGGCGCCGGCGAACCAGTCGCGGCCGGCCAGTTCGGCTTCGAGGAAATCCAGGTGCTGTTTCAGGTTGGGCAGCACGATCGCCGCCTTGGCCTTGGCGGCGATGCCGCGCGCGATCGGCCGCACGAAAAATGGCATCTTCGCGCGCTCGATGCGGTCGAACACGAGCTTGAGCAGCAACGGCGGCATGGCCGAGCCCTCGGCATAGTGCATGAAGTAGCGCCAGCGCACGGCTTCTTCGGTGCCGGGCTGCGGCGCCAGCCGGCCCTGGCCGTGGCGTTCGAGCAGGGTCTCCAGGATGGCGCCCGACTCGGCCAGCACCAGCCCGTCGTCGGTGGTCACCACGGGCGACTTGCCCAGCGGGTGCACGCGGCGCAGTTCGGGCGGTGCCAGCAGCGTGGCCGGGTCGCGCTTGTACTGCACGATCTCGTAGGGCAGTTCCAGTTCCTCCAGCAGCCACAGCACGCGCTGCGAGCGGGAGTTGTCGAGGTGGTGGACGGTGATCATGGCCTGCATGGTGCCCGATCAGCGCTGCCCTGTGCCACCGAGCCGCTGGCGTTCGCGCGCCACCATGCGGTCCATGAGCGGGTTGCCCGGCGCCAGCACCCACACCGCCAGCCCGTGGAACAGCAGGCCCAGGCCCCAGCCCAGCAGCGGGAACAGCGCCCAGTGCCGGCCGCCGGCCAGCGATAGCGCGACCAGCCCGGCGTTCACGACCAGATAGACGGCGGCATGGACGAACCAGCCGAGTTTGGCCCGGGCGCGGCGGCGGGCGGTCCAGTCGAGTTGCGTTTCGCCGGGGAGGGGGTGGCGGGACATGGTGTGCTCCTTGAAGGAAGTAGGGAAATCAGGCGGCGACGGTGGCAGCGCGGGGGCGCAGCGCCAGCCTCCACAGCCGCAGCGCGCGGCCGGCGAAGATGCCGCTGAACAAGCCATACAGCGTGCTCACGCCGGTGGCGAATCCGCCCTGGTGGGCCAATTCGGGATGCATGGCCAGCAGCACGCCCACGGCGTACTTGGTGGCGAAGATGCCCATCATGAGGGCCAGCGGCACCCCGCTGCCGGGCAGGAAGAAGCGGCGGCTGGCGGCGTCGTAGCGCACGGCCGGGTGCAGCGGCAGCCGGGCGACCAGGGTCAATGCCGCGGCCGCCGCCAGGCCCCAGCCGGCCAGCGCCAGCCAGCCCGCCTCCGAGCGGCCGAAGGCGCTCGCCACGCCGTAGATGGCGAGCGCGACCATGGCCACGGGCATGGCGGTCGCACGGAGCAGGTGGGTGCTGCCGTCGCGCAACTGCCTGCTGCCCATCCAGGCGAGCAACGCGAACAGCGCGTACACCCAGGCGGGCGTGTGGGTCAGGATCTGGATCAGCATCGCGGGCTCCGTGGTGTTAGGTGTTGGCGCGACTGTGCGCCGGCCCGCCGCCTCTTCCCAGCGCCATGCGACAGACCGCAGCACGGCCGCGCCAGCTGCAGCGCGGCGCGATGAACGGGAATGCCCTGGTCGCTTTACCTGCCGTTGACAGTTGCAAACACATGCCGGCTACGATCGCCGGCTCCAATCGCATCCACGCTCGTGCCCGCCCCCGATCTCGCGCCATGGACCACCCCACACCCGGCTCCGCTTCGCCCTCCCGTTCCCTGGTGACGCCGCCGGCGCAGCCTCCATCGCGCAGGCGCCGCTGGCTCGGGGCGGGGGTCGCCGTGCTGGCGCTCGGAGCGCTGGTCGGGGGCAGCTACTACCTGGTCAAGCGCCCGGCCGAGGCGCCCGCCGGCTTCGGCATGGGCCCGCGTCCCGGCGGCGGCCCGCCGGGCGGCCCCGGTGGTGCAGGCAGCTTCGGCATGGTCACGGTGGGGCATGCCGCCGTGGCGCGCGCGCAGATCCCGGTCACGCTGGATGCGCTGGGTACCGTCACGCCCGTGGCCACGGTCACGCTCAAGCCCCAGGTCGGCGGTGTGCTGACCGAGGTGCTGTTCACCGAAGGCCAGACCGTGCGCAAGGGCCAGCTGCTGGCCCGCATCGATCCGCGCCCCTACGAGCAGGCGCTGATGCAGGCGCGCGGCACGCGCATGCGCGACGAGGCCCAGTTGCAGGCCGCGCGCGTCACCCTGGCCCGCTACCGCACGCTGCTGGGCCAGGATTCCATCGCCCGGCAGGACGTGGACACCCAGGCCGCGCTGGTGCAGCAGCTCGAAGGCACCGTCACGAGCGACAAGGCGGCCGAGGCCGCGGCCGCCGTGAACCTGGAGTTCACGCGCATCACGGCGCCGCTCACGGGCCGCATCGGCCTGCGCACGGTGGACCCGGGCAACACCGTGGCGGCCAGTTCAACCACCGGCATCGCCGTCATCACGCAGATGAACCCCATCGACGTGCAGTTCGCCGTGCCGCAGGACCGCATCCCCGAAGTGCAGGAGCAGGTGCATGGCAGCAGCAAACCTGCCGTCGCGGCCATGGACCGCACGCGCACGGCGGTGCTGGACACGGGGAGCTTTTCCACGCTGGACAACGTGGTCGACACCACCACCGGCACGGTCAAGGCCAAGGCCCGCTTCGCCAACGCCGACGGCAAGCTGTTCCCCAACCAGTTCGTCAACGTGCGCATGACGCTGCGCACCATCGACGCGCTGGTGGTGCCTGTCACGGCCGTGCGCACGGGGCCGCAGGGCCCCTACGTCTACGTGATCGGCGAGGACCGCAGCGTCAGCATGCGCCGCGTCAAGCGCGGCGAGGCGACGGTGGACGTCGTCGCCGTGACCGAAGGCCTGCAGGCCGGCGAACTGGTCGTGACCGAGGGTGGCGACCGGCTCAGCGAAGGCGCGCGCGTGCGCCTGCAGGGCGAGGTGCCGCCGGCCGGCGCGCGCAACGGCGGCGGGCGCCGCCAGGGCCAGGGCGCCATGGCCCCGGGCGCGCCGGGCACCGCTGCGTCAGCCCCGGCCAACCCGGCGGCCGCCGCGCCGGCACCATTGCCGGCGCGCCCGGGCGCTTCCGGGCCGCAACCGCCGGCCGCCACCGCCGCGCCGCCCAGCGGCCAGCCGCCGGCTGCCCAGCCCGAGTCCGCCGGCCTGCCCACGGCCGAGCAGCGCCGCCGCATGCTCGATGCGGTGAAGGACGACCCCGCGCAGCTGGCCCAGCGCAAGCAGTTCCTTGAAGCGCTGGACCGGGGCGACCCGGAGGCGCTGGCGCGCTGGCAGAACCTGCAGCAGCGGCGCCGGCCGGGTTCCTGAGGCCGTGCGTCGATGAGCCCGTCCAGACCCTTCATCGAGCGCCCGGTGGCCACCGGGCTGCTGATGCTGGCCATCGTGCTGGCCGGCCTGGTCGGCCTGCGCTTCCTGCCGTTGGCCGCGCTGCCGCAGGTGGACTATCCGACCATCCAGGTGCAGACGCTTTATCCAGGCGCCAGTCCCGAGGTCATGAGCCGCACCGTCAGCGCGCCGCTGGAGCGCCAGTTCGGCCAGATGCCGGGTCTGAACCGCATGGCGTCCACCAGCGCGGCCGGCGTCTCCATCGTCACGCTGCAGTTCGACCTGGACCAGACGCTGGACGTGGCCGAGCAGCAGGTGCAGGCCGCCATCAACGCCGGCAACTCGCTGCTGCCGGCGGACCTGCCCGCGCCGCCGGTCTACGCCAAGGTCAACCCGGCCGACGCGCCCATCCTGACGCTGGCCGTCAGCAGCGACAGCCTGCCGTTGACCGAGGTGCAGAACCTCGTCAACACGCGCATGGCGCAGAAGATCAGCCAGGTGGCCGGCGTGGGCCTGGTCACGCTGTCGGGCGGGCAGCGGCCGGCCGTGCGCATCCAGGCCGACACCCAGGCGCTGGCCTCCGTGGGGCTGGGCATCGACACGCTGCGCAGCGTGATCGCCGCGGCCAACGCCAACAGCGCCAAGGGCAGCTTCGACGGACCGGCGCGCTCTTACAGCATCAACAGCAACGACCAGTTGCTGACCGCCGCCGACTACCAGAACCTCATCGTGGCCTGGAAGAACGGCGCGCCCGTGCGCATGCGCGATGTGGCGCGCGTCGTCGACGGGCCCGAGAACGCGCAATTGGGCGCATGGGCTGGCTTGAAGGAAGACGGCGGGGGAGACCTGCGCGCCGCCGTGATCCTGAACGTGCAGCGCCAGCCCGGTGCCAACGTGATCGCCACCGTGGACGCGATCCGGCAGCAGTTGCCCGAGCTGCAGGCCGCGCTGCCGGCGGCGTTGCGCGTGGAGGTGCTGTCCGACCGCACCACCGGCATCCGCGCATCGGTCGAGCACGTGCAGCTGGAGCTGGTGCTGGCCGTGGTGCTGGTCGTGCTCGTGATCTTCTTCTTCCTGCACAACCTGCGCGCCACCGTGATCGCAAGCATCGCGGTACCGATCTCGCTGGTCGGCACCTGCGGGATCATGTACTTGCTGGGCTACTCGCTGAACAACCTCTCGCTGATGGCGCTGACCATCGCCACGGGCTTCGTGGTGGACGATGCGATCGTCATGATCGAGAACATCGCGCGCTACCTGGAGGACGGCGAGCAACCCTTCGCCGCCGCGCTCAAGGGCGCGACGCAGATCGGCTTCACCATCATCTCGCTGACGGTCTCCCTGATCGCGGTGCTGATCCCGCTGTTGTTCATGGAGGACGTGGTCGGCCGGCTGTTCCGCGAGTTCGCGGTCACGCTGGCCATCACCATCCTGATCTCCGCCGTGGTCTCGCTCACGCTGGTGCCCATGATGTCGGCGCGCTGGCTGCAACCCGAGGCGAAGACGCCCAGCCGCTTCGGCCACGCCGTGCAGCGCTTCTTCGACCGGATCATCGCCCGCTACGACCGCGGCCTGGTCTGGGTGCTGCGCTACCAGCCGCTGACCCTGCTCGTGGCGCTGGCCACGCTCGCGCTCACCGTGCTGCTCTACGTGGTGATCCCCAAGGGCCTGTTTCCCACGCAGGACACGGGCCAGCTCAAAGTGCGCCTGGAGGCCGCGCAGGATGTCTCCTACCAGCGCATGGCCGATCTGCAGCAGGCGGCCGCGATCGCCATCCTGGCCGACCCGCAGGTGCGCAGCGTGTCGGCCGTGGTCGGCGTGGACGCGGCCAGCAACACCATGCTGAACGTGGGCAGCATGCTCGTGAACCTGCGCGCCGACCGCGGCAACCAGCAGGAGACCATGGACAGGCTGCGCCAGCGCGTGCGCGAGGCCGTGGCCGGCGTCACGCTGTACCTGCAGCCCACGCAGGACCTGACCATCGACGCCGAGGCCGGGCCGACCGAATTCCGCCTCTCGCTGGAGGGTGTGGACACGGCGCTCGTCAACGAATGGGCGCGCAAGCTCGTGGAGCGCCTGCACGGCGCCGACCTCGCCGACCGCGTGCGCAATGCCACCACCGATGCCGGCGCCCAGGGCCTGGCGGCCTACGTGGACATCGACCGCGGCACGGCCGCGCGGCTGTCGGTCACCGCCAGCGCGGTGGACGATGCGCTCTACAGCGCCTTCGGCCAGCGCATCGTCTCCACCATCTTCACCGAGACCAACCAGTACCGCGTGATCCTGGAGGCGCAGCGCGAGGGCCTGGATTCGGTGCAGGGCCTGGGCAACCTGCAGTTGCGCACAGGGGGCGGCGGCACCACGCCGCTGTCGTCCTTCGCCACCGTGCGCGAGCAGCTGGCGCCGCTGCAGGTCACGCGCGTGGCGCAGTACCCGGCCGCCACGGTGGGCTTCGACACCGCGCCCGGCGTGGCGCTGGGCCGATCGGTGCAGGCCATCCGCGCGGCAGCCAGCGAGATCGGCCTGCCGGCCAGCATTTCCATGAAGTTCCTGGGCGCGGCCGGCGCCTACGAGAAGTCGCTGACCAGCCAGCTCTGGCTGATCCTGGCGGCCGTGGTCTGCGTCTACATCGTGCTGGGCGTGCTGTACGAGAGCTACGTGCACCCGCTGACCATCCTGTCGACGCTGCCGTCCGCGGGCGTGGGCGCGCTGCTGATGCTGATGCTGAGCGGCCAGGACCTGGGCGTGATCGGCATCATCGGCATCATCCTGCTCATCGGCATCGTCAAGAAGAACGCGATCATGATGATCGACTTCGCGATCGACGCCGAACGCCAGCAGGGCAAGGGCCCGCAGGAGGCCATCCACCAGGCTGCGCTGCTGCGCTTTCGGCCCATCCTCATGACCACGCTGGCCGCGCTGTTCGCCGCGCTGCCGCTGATGTTCGGCTGGGGCGAGGGCGCTGAACTGCGCCGTCCGCTGGGCCTGGCCATTTTCGGCGGGCTGGTGCTGTCGCAGATCCTCACGCTGTTCACCACGCCGGTGATCTACCTGGCGTTCGACCGGCTGGGCCAGCGCTTCGCGCGGCGCCGCAACGAGATGGCTGCATGAACCTCTCGCGGCCCTTCGTCGAGCGGCCGATCGCCACCGTGCTGCTGACCATCGGCGTGGCGCTGGCCGGCATCCTGGCCTTCTTCGTGCTGCCGGTCTCGCCGCTGCCGCGCGTGGACTACCCCGTGATCTCGGTCTCGGCCAGCCTGGCCGGCGCCAGCCCCTCGACCATGGCCTCCAGCGTGGCCACGCCGCTGGAGCGCCGGCTGGGCGTGATTCCAGGCGTGAACGAGATGACCTCGACCAGCTCGACCGGCTCCACCCGCGTGACGCTGCAGTTCGACCTGGACCGCAACATCGATTCGGCCGCGCGCGAGGTGCAGGCCGCCATCAACGCCGCGCGCGCCGACCTGCCCAGCACGCTGCGCAGCAACCCGACCTACCGCAAGGCCAACCCCACGGCCTCGCCCGTCATCATCCTGGCGCTGACCTCGGAGACGCGCACGCCGGGCCAGATCTACGACGCGGTGTCCAACATCGTGAGCCAGCGCCTGTCGCAGGTCGAGGGCGTGGGCGACGTGGAAATCGGCGGCGGCTCGCTGCCGGCCGTGCGCGTGGAGCTGGACCCCTACCCGCTGAACCAGCTGGGCATCAGCACCGAGGACGTGCGCGCCGCGATCCAGGCCAACAACGCCAACCGCCCCAAGGGGGCGATCGAGGGCGAGGGCCGGCGCCTGCAGGTCTACACGCCGGCGCCGGGCCTGCGGGCCGCCGACTACCGCGACCTCGTGATCGCCTGGCGCAACGGCGCCCCGGTGAAGCTCTCGGACGTGGCGAACGTGACCGACAGCGTGGAGAACACCCGCACCGTGGGCCTGTTCAACGGCAAGCCGGCCGTGATCGTGCTGGTCACGCAGCAGCCCGGCGCCAACATCATCGAGACCGTCGACAGCGTGCGCCGCCTGCTGCCCGAGTTGCGCGCGCAGCTGCCCCAGGACATCGCCGTGCAGGTGGCCTCGGACCGCACCAATTCCATCCGCGGCTCGCTGCGCGAGGTAGAGTTGACGCTGATGCTGTCGGTGGTGCTGGTGGTGTTCGTGGTGGGCGTGTTCCTGCGCCGCGCGCGCGCCACCGTCATCCCTGCCGTGGCCACCGTGGTTTCGCTGCTGGGCACCTTCGGCGTGATGTGGATGCTGGGCTTCTCGCTCAACAACCTCTCGCTGATGGCATTGACGGTGGCCACGGGCTTCGTGGTGGACGACGCCATCGTGGTCCTGGAGAACACGCAGCGCCACATCGAGGACGGCATGGACCGTCTGGCCGCGGCGCTGCAGGGCGCGCGCGAGGTCGGCTTCACGGTGCTGTCGATCAGCCTGTCGCTGGTGGCGGTGTTCATCCCGCTGCTGTTCATGGGCGGGCAGGTCGGCCGGCTGTTCCAGGAGTTTGCGGTCACGCTGTCGGCCGCCGTGCTGATCTCGCTCGTGATCTCGCTGACCACCACGCCCATGCTGTGCGCCATGCTGCTGCGCAGCGAGGCGTGGTACCGGCGCCGGCCCCCTGGGCGCATCAG
This sequence comes from Variovorax boronicumulans, assembly GCF_007677875.1. Taxonomy (GTDB): domain Bacteria; phylum Pseudomonadota; class Gammaproteobacteria; order Burkholderiales; family Burkholderiaceae_C; genus Pseudorhodoferax; species Pseudorhodoferax boronicumulans_A. Next base: position 530,298 of record NZ_VEDO01000001.1, read on the forward strand.
CGGCCCGCTTCTGCGCGGCACCGAGCGTCTGTGGGCCTGGAGCCTGCGCGTCTATGCCCACAGCCTGGACTGGGCACTGGCCAGCAAGGCCCTGGTGATGCTGTCGCTGGCGGTTGTGGTGGGCCTGAACGTCTGGCTGTTCATGCAGGTGCCCAAGGGCTTTTACCCGCAGCAGGACAACGGGCAGCTCAACGCCGGCATCCGCGCGGACCAGAGCATCTCGTCCGGCGCGCTGCGCGAGAAGCTGCAACAGGCGGTGGACATCATCCGCGTGGACCCGGCGGTGGACACGGTGGTGGCCTTCGGCGGCGGCGGGCGTGCCGGCGGCGGCTTCATGTCGGTCAATCTCAAGCCGCTGGGCCAGGGCCGCACGGAGAAGACGCAGGCCGTGATCGACCGGCTGCGCCCGCAGCTCAACCAGCTGACGGGGCTGCGTGTGTTCCTGTTCCCGGTGCAGGACCTGCGCATGGGCGGGCGCCAGAGCAACTCGACCTACCAGTACACGCTCAAGAGCGATTCGCTGAGCGACCTGCGCAGTTGGTCGAAAAAGCTGTCGGACCGCATGGCCGAACTCACGCAGTTGACCGACGTGGACGGCGAATCCTCCGACAACGGCGTGGAGACCTTCGTGGCGGTGGACCGCGACGCCGCCGCGCGGCTGGGTGTGAGCACCGCGGCCGTGAACGCGGCGCTGTACAACGCCTTCGGCCAGCGCTCGGTGGCGACCATCTACAACGACTTGAACCAGTACTCGGTGATCATGGAGTGGGCGCCGCGCTTCCAACAGGCGCCGCTGGTGCTGAAAGACCTGTACGTGCCGTCCACCGTCACCACCACGACCGACAGCAGCGGGCGCAGCAGCACGAGCACCGTGCAGACCAATGCGGACAGCAGCACCGGCACCTCGACCGTGACATCGGCCAACCCGGCTTCTCGCAACTCCTCGGCCGGCCAGGCGCTGGCCACCAGCAGCACGACGATGGTGCCGCTGTCGGCTTTCGTGCGCGTGGGCGAGCGCGCCGTGCCCAGTTCCATCAGCCACGACGACACGGAGCTGTCGAGCACCATCTCTTTCGGCCTCGCGGAGGGCGTGACGCTGGCCGAGGCGCAGCAGCTCGTGAAGCAGGCCGAGAACGACATTGCCATGCCCATCAACGTGCGCGGCAGCTTCGCCGGCACCGCGCGCGCGGCACAGGACACGGGCGGCCAGCAGACGCTGCTGATCGTGGCCGCCATCGTGGTGATCTACATCGTGCTGGGCGTGCTGTACGAGAGCCTGATCCACCCGATCACGGTGCTCAGCACGCTGCCCTCGGCCGGCGTGGGGGCCGTGCTGGGCCTGCTGCTGTTCCGCATGGAGATGACCATCATCGCGCTGATCGGGCTGTTCCTGCTGATCGGCATCGTCAAGAAGAACGCGATCATGATCATCGACTTCGCGCTGGAAGCGCAGCGCGCGCGCGGGCTGTCGGCCACCGAGGCCGTGCGCGAGGCCTGCCTGCTGCGCTTTCGCCCCATCCTCATGACCACGCTGGCCGCCGCCCTGGGCGCGTTGCCGCTGGCCATCGGCTTCGGCCAGGGCGCTGAGCTGCGCCAGCCGCTGGGCGTGACCATCGTCGGTGGCCTGATCGCGAGCCAGCTGCTGACGCTCCTGACCGTTCCCGTGGTCTACGTGCTGCTGGACAAGCTGCGGCGCCCGGCCGCCAACGACCGCCTGCTCGCCCGCACTCCATGATGGCCATGCTGCCCCGCCGCTCCCTTCTCCTCGCCCTGCCCGCCGTGCTGGCCGCCTGCGCCGTCGGCCCCCGCTACGAACGGCCCGACACCGGTTTCGCCGTCGCCTTCAAGGAAGCCCCGGCCGCCGACGGCTGGGTGCCGGCCCAGCCTGGCGACGCGCTGGACCGCGGCGACTGGTGGACGCGCTTCGGCGATCCCCAGCTCGACGCCCTGGCCGCGCGCGTGCAGGTCTCCAACCAGAACATCGCCGCCGCGGTGGCCAACTACGCCCAGGCCCAGGCCCTGGTGCGCGAGCAGCAGGCCGCGCTGCTGCCCACACTGTCGCTGGAAGGCAGCGCGCGCCGCAGCGGGCCGGTGCGCGGCGGTGCTGCCTCCAGCCGCTCTTACGCGGCCAGCGTGGCGGCAGACTGGTCGCCCGACCTGTGGGGCCGGCTCGGCGAGGCCGTGAACAGCGCCCAGGCCAATGCCCAGGCCAGCGCGGCCGACCTGGCCTCGGCGCGGCTCTCGTCCATCGGCGCGCTGGCGGCCAACTACCTTGCCTTGCGCGAGGCCGATGCGGAGACCGTGCTGCTCGACGAGACCATTGCCGGCTACGAACGCGCACTGGCGATCACGCGCAACCGCTACGACGCCGGCATCGCCGCGCAGACCGACGTGCTGCAGGCCCAGACGCAGCTGCTGAGTGCCCAGGCCGAACGCGTGGCGCTGCGGCGCTCGCGCGCCACCTACGAGCACGCCATCGCCGTGCTGGTGGGCGTGACGCCGTCGGAGTTCACGATCGCGCCGGCGGCCTGGCGCCCGGTGGTGCCGCCCGTGCCCACGGGCCTGCCCTCGCTGCTGCTGCAGCGCCGGCCCGACATCGCGGGCGCCGAGCGCGTGGTAGCGCGCGCCAACGCGCAGATCGGCATCGCGCGCGCTGCCTACTACCCCAACATCGCGCTGTCGGCCAGTCTGGGCGGCAGCGCCAGCCGCGTCGGCGATTTGTTCAGCGCCTCCCGCCTGCTGTGGGCGCTGGGCGTGTCGGTGGCGCAGACCGTGTTCGATGCCGGTGCGCGCGACGCGGCCACCGACGCGGCGCTGGCCGCCCACGCCGCCAGCGTGGCCAGTTACCGCCAGACCGTGCTGTCGGCCTTCCAGGACGTGGAGGACCAGTTGAGCGCCACGGCTGCGCTGGCCGAGCAGGAAGGCCTGCGCCGCGAGGCCTCGCAGGCGGCCGACCGCACCGAGCAGCAGATGCTGAACCGCTACCGTGCCGGCCAGGTGGGCTACAGCGAGGTGGTCAGCGCGCAGGCCTCGGCGCTCGGCGCGCGGCGCACGCTGGCCCAGGTGCAGCTGGCGCGCCAGACGGCGGCGGTGTCGCTGATCCAGGCGCTGGGCGGGGGGTGGGAAGCCGACTGGCTCAAGTAGAGCCGCCGCGCCGCCAGACCGCGGCGAATGCCAGGCACTTCTGCCAGACCGTGGCGCGCTCGTCCGATAGCACGTCCAGAAAGTCGGAGAGCTTCTTGGACTTGGCCATGGTGTACACGGTCAGCACCGTGGTCAGCACGAAGGTGATCGCGAAAATGGTGAGCCGGCGCTCCAGCGGCGCATCGGCCTCGGCCAGCAGGTTCATGCCGAGGAAGCCCGTGGTCACGGTGCCGATCAGCCCGAAGATGGTCACCACCGTAAGCCGCACGACGGTGTTGGCCTGGCGGCGCAGGCTGTCGCTCTCCAGGTACTGCGCCATGTCGGCGATGCGTTCCTTGACCTCGCAGTAGGTGGCGTCCAGCTTGAGGTAGCTGGCGCACATGCCCCACAGCGCACGCACCAGCGCCTGCTCGGAGATCTCGTGGAACCAGTAACGGTGCGTGAAGCGCAGAAAGCCCTCGAAGCTGCCGCGGATCAGCCGCTTGAAGCGGCGCACGCTGTCGGCGTCGCCCACGTCCAGGTCGCGCAGTGCCTCCACGAGCTTGTCCGAGTACATCAGCAGCGCCGCCTTCTGGAAATGCGCGATCAGGAACAGCAGAAAGTGCTGGTGGCGGAACTGGGCCAAAACGCCGCGGTCGCGGCAGCCGTAGAGCACCGAGTCGGCCCGGCCCACGACGACCAGCGAATGCCCGTTGCACAGGTAGCGCGTGTCGGGCGCGGCGCCGCCGGCGCTCCAGAAGCGGTCGTAGCAGAAGCGCTGCTCGAAGTCGGCCAGGTGCTCGTCGGCGAAGGGCAGGGCGCGGTTGTCGCCCGAGCCGGTGACCAGGCCCAGGCGCACGAAATCGGCGCGCGACAGCGCGCGCGGATCGTTGAGCGCGAGGTAGGCCATGAGCGGCATGCGGTAGTACTCGATCTGGCGGTAGCGCAGCGCGCCGCGCTGGTCGGAGTAGTCGGGCACCAGCGGCTCCAGCATGGCGGCCCAGTGCGTGGCGATGCGCGGCGCGCGGTGCTCTGCCACGTGGGCCAGGAAGGCCTCGCGCTGGTGTGCGTCGGAGCGGGTCAGTACCTGGCCCTGGGCGTCCAGCCATTCGGCGTCGGCCAGGCTGTGCAGGGGCCGGCCGGCGGCGTCCCAGCCAGGCGGGTAACCGCGGCCGAAGCGGTACATGAGTTCCTGCGCCTGCTCCAGGGCGAGGTCGTCGGCGCTGACTTCGAGGTTGAACAGCACCAGGTCCACGTCCAGGAAGAAGTACAGGTCGGCGTGGACGATGGAAAGCGTGACCGGTGCGTCGCCGGGCCGGGCCGTCAGGCGCACGGCGGCGACGTCGTGGCGGCGGAACACGCGCATCGGCGAGCCCTGCGGCGTGGAGCCGCCCATGCGTCTGCGGCGGCCCTCGCCGTACAGGAAGCGCTGCACGTAGGGCAGGAAGGTCACGAACTCGTTGTAGTGCCGCTCGTGGAAGCGGCAGGTGTCGCCCGTGTACTCGTCCACTTCCTCCTGCCAGGGCGAGCCGGCCAGCAGTTCCCAAGGCTTGGCGCCGGCCGATGCGGGCAGCGGCATGAGGCGCAGCGGCCACAGCAGGACCTGGTGGAAGCGGCGTACCCGGGTCGGGTCGACGGCGGTGCTGGGGCCGGTTTCCGTGGGCGTCATGGGGCGAGCGGCAGGCTGCGAAGGCGGCCAGTGTAGGCCTGGCACGCTGCAATAATTTGCCCGCCTGTCCACTCGCCATGACCAGGAGTCCGCCATGCGCCCACCTGCCCTGCCTGCCACCGAAGCCCAACGCATCGCCACCTTGCGCTCGCTGCTGATCCTGGACACCGAGCCCGAGGCGCGTTTCGACCTGATCACGGCCTACGCGGCGTCGGAGTTCAGGGTGCCGATCGCGCTCGTGAGCCTGGTGGACAGCGAGCGCCAGTGGTTCAAGTCCTGCGTGGGCATGGCACCCGGCGAGGGCCCGCGGGAGGAGAGCTTTTGCGGCCACGCCATCCTCGAGCCTGGCATCTTTGAAGTCTTCGACGCGCGTAGCGACGAGCGCTTCTTCGACAACCCTGCGGTGCTGGGCGACCCCTGGGTGCGCTTTTACGCCGGCTGCCCGCTCGTGATGGCCAACGGCGAATCGGTCGGCACGCTGTGCCTGGTGGACCGCCAGCCGCGCCGGCTCAGCGCCTGGGAGCGCAGCCAGCTCGCGGTGCTGGGCAAGATGGTGGCGGCTGAACTGCAGGGCGTATCGGCCGGCACCGTGCAGGGGCGGCCGAACATTCCGGCCTTCTACGCCTGAGCCGCTGGCGTCGGCCGGCCCCCCGGCCGTGCGAACGGGCCTGCGGTGAACGCTGGAGGCGAGGGGCTGCCTATGATCTGCGCATGCCCGACACCGCATCCGCCATTCCCCCCGGCTTCCGTCCCATCGTGATGGGCGGCCCCTTCATCGCGGCCAACGGCCCGCTCTATGGCCGCTTTACCTGCGAGAAGCTGCAGCTGGGCTTCCGGGTGGAGCGGCGCCACACCAACCCGATCGGCACCTGCCATGGCGGCATGCTCGCGAGCTTTTGCGATATGCTGCTGCCGGCCATGACCATGTACCAGGGCTCGGACGGCCGGCGCAGCTTCCTGCCCACCATCAACCTGCAGATCGACTACATCGGCGCCGCGCCGTTGGGCGCCTGGGTGCAGGGCGAGGGCGAGGTGCTGCAACGCACGCGCACCATGGTGTTCGCACAGGCGCTCGTCACGGCCGACGGCGTGCCGGCGCTGCGCACCAGCGGCATCTTCCGCTGGCGGCCACCACAGGACGACGCGCCGCTGGACTTCGATCCGCTGGGGCTGCGCGGGAACTGACGCGGCTGTCAACACGCCCGCGCGTCATGCGGGCTTCATACGGCTGTCACGGGCGGTTTAGACCATCACGGCCGCAAGCCAGCCTGCGCCAGCGAAATACACCATGCACAAAGCATGGCGGGGAAGCGTCTTGTTTTTTTCCATCCCAGGACTCCGCCCCGATGCCTTCGATCGATCCAGAAAACATCCCTACCAACACCAGCGCCAACCCCCACTTCAACGAGCTCGTCGAGCGTGCGCGTTCGCGCCGCGGCTTTCTCAAGAGCGGTCTGGCCATGGGCGCCGTCGGCTTCTTCGGCGCGGGCCTCACGGCCTGCGGCGGCGGCGACGGCGACAGCGACGACAGCGGCCCGATGCTCGGCTTCGCGGCTGTGGCAGCCTCAACCGGCGATGACATCGTCGTGCCTGCCGGCTACAAGCATGCGGTGTTCTGCCGCTGGGGCGACCCGCTGTTCGCCAACTCGCCGGCGTGGAAACCGGACGCCTCCAACACGGCGGCCGACCAGGCGCTGCAGTTCGGCGACAACCACGACGGCATGCACTTCTTCCCGCTGTCCGACAACAGCAGCACCGAAGGCCTGCTCGTGATGAACCACGAGTACATCAACCCCGAGTTCTTCTACACGGCGGCCGAGCAGTCCGGCGCCACACCCTGGTCGCTGGAGCAGGTGCGCAAGGCGCAGCACGCGCACGGCGTGTCGGTGGCGCACGTGCGCCTCGTCAACGGCAACTGGCAGGTGGTGATCCCCTCGCCTTACAACCGTCGCATCCACATGAACACGCCGATGCAGCTGACCGGCCCCGTGCGCGGCCACGCGCTGGTGCGCACCAGTGCCGACCCGGCCGGCGAGGTCTCGCTGGGCACGGTCAACAACTGCGGCAACGGCTACACCATGTGGGGCACCTACCTCACCTGCGAGGAGAACTTCAACGGCTACTTCGGCACCACCAGCACGACCGAGGCGCGCGACGCCAACATGCGCCGCTACGGGCTGTCGAGCACGGGCTCGGGCTACCGCTGGCACGAGGAGGACCAGCGCTTCGACTACGCATTGGAGCCCAACGAGCCCAACCGCCTGGGCTGGATCGTCGAGATCGACCCGTTCGATGCCTCGTCCACGCCCAAGAAGCGCACGGCGCTGGGCCGCATCAAGCACGAGAACGCCGCGCAGACGCTGGCCAAGGACCAGCGCGTGGTGGTCTACATGGGCGACGACCAGGCCAACGACTACGTCTACAAGTTCGTCTCGGACGGCAAGTACGTGGCCGGCAACCAGCGCGCCAACGTCAACCTGCTGGCAAGCGGCACGCTGTACGTGGCCAGGTTCGGCGCCGGCGCCACGGCGGGCGACATGATGGGCACGGGCGAATGGGTGGCCCTGGTGCCGTCCACGCCGATCGCCGGTGGCGGCACGCTGGGCGCCAAGTACGGCGACCTGGGCGGCATCCTGGTCAACACGCGCCTGGCGGCCGACGACGTCGGCGCGACCAAGATGGACCGCCCGGAGTGGGTGACGGTGCATCCGGACTCGGGCGAGGTCTACCTCACGCTGACCAACAACAGCAGCCGCAGCACGGTAGACGAGGCCAACCCGCGGACCAACAACATCTACGGCCAGATCATCCGCTGGCGCGAGACCGGCCAGGACGCGGCCGCACTGACGTTCGAGTGGGACCTGTTCGTGCTGGCCGGCAACCCGGCCCACACGGCCGGCGGCCTGCAGGCCGGATCGAGCAACATCAACGCCGACAACCTGTTCAACAGCCCGGACGGCCTGGCCTTCGACGCCGACGGGCGCCTGTGGATCCAGACCGACGGCAACTTCTCCAACCGGGGCAACTACGCCGGCATGGGCAACAACCAGATGCTGGTGGCCGACCCGAAGACCAAGGAGATTCGCCGATTCCTGGTCGGCCCCTCGGGCTGCGAGATCACGGGCATCACCTGGACGCCGGACCAGAAGTACGTGTTCGTCAACGTGCAGCACCCGGGCGAGTACGGCAGCCATCCGCGCGCACCGGCGACCGACCCTGCGGTCGATCCGCTGGCCTTCTCGCGCTGGCCAGACGACGGCGCCGGTGGCCGCCCGCGTCCAGCGACGGTCGTGGTCTGGCGCGAGGATGGCGGCAAGGTCGGTACCTGAGCATTCCTTGATCTGCCGCAGGAGGGCCCCGGTGCTGCAAGGCGCCGGGGCCTTTTGGTGCGGATGGGCCGGTGCAGAATGCGCGAAACCGAGCGGAAGGACGGCGCATGACGCACGAGGTGAGGCGATTCTTCGCGAGCCGCGCATGGATCCAGGGGGCCTGGGCGCGCGACGTGGTGTTGACGGTGGCGGCCGACGGCTGCTGGCTCAACGTGTTGCCCAATGCCAGCGCCGAGCAGCAGCGCGGCGCCATGCGGCTCGGTGGCCCGGTGCTGCCGGGCATGGTCAACGCGCACAGCCACGCCTTCCAGCGCGCCATGGCCGGCCTGACGGAGCGCCGGCGCAACGGCGCGGCCACCGAGGTCGACGACTTCTGGACCTGGCGCGAGCGCATGTACAGCGTGGCGCGGCGCATCACGCCCGAGCAGCTCGAGGCCGTGGCCGGCCTGCTGTACGCCGAGCTGCTGCAGGCCGGCTACACCCAGGTCTGCGAATTCCATTACCTGCACGGAGCGCCCGATGGGCAGGCGCCAGGCCAGCCGCTCGAGATGGCACTGGCGCTCGTGCGCGCGGCGCAGCAGGTGGGCATCGGCCTGACCCTGCTGCCCACGCTGTACATGCGCGCCGGCTTCGGCGCCGAGGCACTCAACGAGGCGCAACGCCGCTTCGCATCCACGCCGGACAGCGTGCTGCGTGCAGTGGAGGCCATCGCCCGCCTGGCCGTCGATGCCGACACGAACAAGACCAGCCCCGGCGCGCTGCTGGGCGCCGGCGTGGCCGTGCATTCGCTGCGTGCCGTCGATGCCGGGGCGCTGCAGGAGGTGGCGGCGCATGCGCGCAAGGTCTCGCTGCCACTGCACATCCATGTCGCAGAGCAGGCCCAGGAGGTGGACGACTGCGTGGCCCACACCGGTCTGCGGCCGGTGGAATGGCTGCTGCAGAACGCACCTGTGGACGCGCGCTGGAACCTCGTGCACGCGACCCAGGCCACGGCGCAGGAACTGCAGGGCGTGCGCCGCGCCGGTGCCTGCATCGTGCTGTGCCCCAGCACCGAGGCCGACCTGGGCGATGGCCTGTTCGATCTGGCCGGCTACATGGCTCTGGGCGGGCGCTGGTCGGTCGGCTCGGACAGCCAGGTCTCGCGCCAATGGACCACCGAACTGCGCCTGCTGGAATACCTGCAGCGCGTGCAGCTGCGCCAGCGCAATGTTGCGGCGCGGGCGGGCGCGCGCGACAGCACGGCGGCAGCTCTATTCGACGCTGCGGTGGCGGGCGGCCGCGCCGCGACCGGCCAGCGCATCGGCGCGATCCAGGCCGGACACCGTGCCGACTTCGTGGTGCTGGACGACCAGTCGCCTGCGCTGCTGGGCATTCCTGCCGAGCATGTGCTGGACGCGATGGTGTTCTCTTCGCCGTCGCCGCGGTTATGGGATGTGTTCGTCGCCGGGCAGGCGGTGGTGGCGCAGGGCAGGGTGGTGGGCCGCAGCTCGACCGCGCCCTTGGCGCCGCAACTGGGCACGGCGTTCATCGCGGCGATGGCCGCGCTCTGGCCATGAGTTGCTGCCAGAAACAATAAAGGCCGCTGGCGCGGCCTCTTTCGCTCATGACAATGACTTGGCTGGTCGGGGTGAGAGGATTCGAACCCGCCACTTTCAGCCCGTTTCCCTAGGAGAAAGCAGTCTGCGTCAACGTCAAGAACTGCGCCAAATTGACGCACTTTGGGCGAAGCGTAGCACGACGTGGCGCCAGCGGTGAGGGGTCTGGCCGAAGCAGCACTACGAGGCAACAATCCAAGGATGGTTCGATCTTTCAAACGGCGCCTGCTTGTGTGGGCGCTTGACGCGTCACTACCCAGGGCTTCTACGACAGGTGTGATCCCCACGTCAGGAAAAGAGGGCGCGGCGATGAACGTCACCACGACGCGCTGCGATTCGGTCGGAGGTGAACGCTACATCTTGTTGAGTAGGCGTGGCGATGTGCTGGATGGCCTTCGCTTCTCTGGCGGCACATTCTCCGATGAGTGCGAAGTGCGTCTTTCAGACTTAGATCCAGCGACCTTGGAAGTGCGCCATTACTACGGGCTGGACAGGGTTACTTACTCAGGCGCGAGCAGTGTCGTGTGGGGCATGCGGAGTGGCTGGCCCTACGCCGTAATTTGGATTCAGCGAGCGCGAAATCACTTTTTCCAGGGATGGTTCAATAGACGCAAGCTCGCTACTCGTAGGCGCAGTGAGATTCTTGCGGAGGTCGTGGAACTTGCGGAAGAAGGTGGAGAGAACATCCATGCCCTCACCATCATGTCGAAACGATACGGGAACCGCTGGGCGGACCACCCCCGATGGGACCAACTACAGGCCGGCATCAACTTCCACCTAGAGCGTCTTGCAGATACTGGTGAGCTGCGCAAGCAAGGAATAGGCTACACACCCACTGGCCTGGCAATGAAGACGCTGGAGGATTCAGAGGAGCAGGAGCGACGCACAACGAAAGCCTGAAGGTGCAATGGGTCCTTGGATTGCTTGCGTTTCTCGCCGCACTTATGGCCGCAGCGCAAGCTGGGCTGATCAAGTTGCCAACATTACTGGATCTGACGTAATCGACCCTATAGCGGAGTAAGCCTTGCGCATCAGCCTATTCAGTGCCAGCGGGAGGGGGCTGATTCTCAGCAGCAGTGAGCGCAGACGCGATCCTTATTACGTCGGCGACATCAAATTGAGCGTCCTTCTTCGTCACGATCACTTTCGCGGTGGCGCAAGCGCGAATAAGCGCTTCGGAAATCTCAAGCTCTCCGGGTGAATCGCCTGGTCTTATGAACGCTGCGAGCCTGCCTTGATGCTTAATGAGGTCGCCGAAATGCATGATCCGCCAGGACACGGCCATTCGCTGACTCTCATCAAGTCCTCGCTCTCTTGCCTCCTTCATCACTGCCAGCATGCCGCGATTCATGGGGTTGTCTGAAAACGCGAATGTCTTGTCCCCGTCTTTAAAAAGGGGCCGAGCTGCGGGGCTCTCGACGGGCATAGCCAGACTGGCCGCTGCATGGAAAATGTTGTGGCACCAAAGGAAGATGTCCGGATCGACGGTTGCCGTGGAACGTGCCAAAACGCTTTGGATTGACTTCATAGGTTCTCCTGGAGGCCCATTGTGTCGGATGCTCCCCGTACGCCTGATCAGAACAACGAACTGCGACCACTGAGAACCGCCACTGGCAACGGCTATTACGACGCGGAGCGGTACATGCCGTCGTCCCGGGTTGCCGATGCGCACCAACATTGGCTGGAGGACAGGGGCATAGCTCTCACCGCCATCAGCGAAGCAGGCCGCGCCCTTGCGGCCCCAGCGGGCGCCCCTAGCAATGGACACCCTCCGCTCCAGTCGGTTGGTGCCCCAGTGAACCCAGAGGTCGTTGCGGTCGGGCGCGAGGTCCTGGCAACACTTAAGGTGCAACTAGAGCTGGCCCTAAAGCGGGAGCAGCAACTTGAGGCGTCAGACATAGCAGCGATGAAGCAGGCAGCGCGAGACCGGCGGAATGGCCGCCTGGGTTTACTCATTGGATTCGCGGGCCTCCTACTCGCTGCCTGGCCATTTCTGAGAGATTACTTTTGAAGGGCGCCTGCGTATCGTCGGGTGTCTCGGCGAGCCTCCGAGCCTTCGCTGCGGCCCGGTAGCCCCGCACCAGGTTCTTCGTGTACTCCGGGTTCCTTTTGTAGGCCGCTTTGCGGGCTGCGATGCAGCAGGCTTTGCAGCGCACGAAGCCGCCGAACGGCCCCCGGTAGTAGTCGTCCGATGGCTTGAATGCGCCGCACGTCTTGCAGCGCCGTAGTTGGTCGGTCATGTTTGTTTTAGAGAAAACAGATGCGGACATGCGCACGCATCGAAAGTTGGAAGCTGATCCCGGCTGAACCCGGAAGCCCTCATGAAACCAGGGCCTCCACGGCGAAAGGCGCGGCGCCGTTCTCTCGCCCAGTGCGGCCCGCCTGGCTCAGATCTTGTACGTTGTGCGCCTATGTCCAGCAAGCCCTCGCGCCATTGGATCAAAAGTCGTTGACGGTATCTTTTGGGTGGCTCATAATTGAGTCCATACTTTTGATCCAGAAACCCGACCATGACCCAGCTCGCTTACTACCGCGTCAGCACCGCCGACCAATCGATCCAGGCCCAGCGCACGGCCATGGGCGGCCCCTTCGCCAAGGAGTTCAAGGACGAAGGCGTCAGCGGTGGCGTTCCAGCGGCACAGCGCCCAGGCTTCGCCGAGCTGCTTCAGTACGTCCGGGAAGGCGACACGGTGCACGTCTATGCGGTGGACCGGCTGGGGCGCGATGCGCTGGACGTTCAGGCCACCGTGCGTTCGCTGCTCGAAAGGGGCATCACAGTGAATGTGCGCGGGATCGGCCCGATCACTGGCAAGGCGGGCGAACTCATCCTGGCCGTGCTGGCCCAGGTGGCCGACATGGAGCGCCAGCGGATCCGTGAGCGCACTGAGGCAGGCCGCGAGGCCGCCAGACGGTCGTTGGAGGCCACCGGGCTGACGCACAAGGGTAAGACCAGCCTGGGCCGCCCAGCCGCGGCAAACGCCCAGGAGGTGGCAGCCTGGCGCATGCAGCACGGCGCGAGCATCGCGGCTACCGCCGAGCACTGGGCTCTGTCCACAGCCACGGTCAAGAGGTATTGCGCAGCGGTCGAGTAGTCGGCCCCACGCCCACATTCAGCCGGCCGCCTGCCGGCTTTTTGCTGCCCGCAGAACGCCGCGCCAGCTCGCTACCACGGGGCCGCGCCTTCCGGCTCGCCCAGGTCGACCCGGGGGGGCATGGGGGGAAATCGGCTCGACGCGCGGACGTAGGAGGTTTCACGATCCCAAAGGGAAAAATTTGGACTGGGGGTAGGCGGTGAAATCTTCGTGGGATTTCTGGTGCGTCTGAGGGCGTCAGGACTTCCTGGGTCGCCCACGTGGTCGCCGTGGTCCCACGAACTCCGGGGGCGCCTGGCGTACCGCCTTGGCCTTGCGTGGCCTGTGCTCCCGCACCACCGTGGTCAGCGCTCGTTCCACCGACCACCCCAGCTCCAGGCGACCGCGCAGGGCCGCATAGGTCATGCGCAGCGGCCCGCGCATCTCCTCGACCCAGCCGGCCGCAGCCTGGGTCCGGCCGTCGAACGTAAGCTGCGTGTCGGGCGTCATCCCGGTGCGCACTCGCGCCGCTGGCTGGTTCTCGAACCCCAGGGGCTGTGACAACGCACGCTCCAGCGGCCACCCGGCGGCAATGCGACCACGCAGGCCCGTCCGGCTCATACCCAGCTCGTGCGCCCACTCGTCTGCGTGCTGACGGCGACCAGCGTGGGCAATGGGCTGGCCTTTGACGCCTGGCGCTGGGCCGGGGTGCTCTGTCAACGCCTTCGTGTCGTCCCAGCCGGCGGCCTTGCGCTCCGCGACCAGCGCAGGACTCACGTCCATGATCCGCGACCACTGCACCAGCGGTAATTCTCGGCCGGCGAAGTTCAACAGCAACGTGTTGCGTTTGTTCATGTTCTGCTCGGCGGGCGTGGCCCATTGGCAGTTGGCCGGGCTGTACGGCCCATTGACGTCGGCGCGGTCAATGGAGTGAGCTGGCGAGGGCCGGAGGCCCATGTCGGCCACGAAGGTCTCGAAGTCGCTCCACCGCTCGCAGACCGTGATTCCACGACCACCATAGTTCGGGTCGCTCAGGTCTCGGCAGCGACCATGCATGCCGCTCCAGATGCCGTACAGCGGGTGTCGGCTGATCGGCTGAAGCCTAACCACTGGCGGTCGAGTGCTGGCGGCCTTCAGGCGCTTCACCTTGGCCCGGTCACCTTCGCATGCCTTGCACGCGCTGCGTCGCCTGGTCCCGCCGTTGGAGTGGAAGTCAGCGACCGGCTTGGTGATGCCGCACGCGGAGCAACGGCACGCTTGGATGGGCGTCCGGTGCGGCAGGTGAATGTGATCGATGTGAGGGAACATGGGAGGGTGACGCTGTGTCGACTGCACGGGATGAGGCGGAGGCGATGGGTCAACCGCGGACGCGCGGCGCATCGACCATCTCCAGAGGGGGTACGGCGAAGCCGAATCAAGACGGACTTGGGCGGTCTTCGGGATGCTCAGGACTACTCTGGTGTATTTCTTCTAGACCGTAGACCATGGATACGAAGGGATGAACCTCGGGTTCTCCAGGTTCAACAGGACCACGGTGTTTGACCCTTCGTATCCTCTAAAGACACTTAGTGTTTCGCTTTCAGCGAGACCCCCAACGCGCAGCGTGTGCACAGCACGGTGGGCGGGAGGTCGCACGGGCTTCGGTCTGGCCTCAAGGGCCGGCAGTTGGGGAGGTGGGGTCAGGCCTCGTCCATCGGACTTCTACGCATGCGCCCATGTCGGCCATGGGAGCCTCTTCGTTCCGCCGGGTGGCGCCGTGAAGACACGGTGGTGGCAGGATGGAGGAAGGCCCCTGTCGGGCCTGGAGGTGGTGGGCGTCGATGCAGGTCCCTCGCTATGTGCGGGAATGCATCTGTCGTCATCTTCGTGGGACGCGCTGTACGGTCTTCGACCCCTGGGGGTTTATTTAAAAGTCGTCATCTGCTGCCAATTTGCTCACGCGCAAGATCGGCGCGTTGCGCTGCCAGGACCTTCTCGGTCAGCTTGGCGCACGCGTGCAGGCCGAACGCTTCGGCGGAATGACCGGCCAGCGCGAAGGCGGTCCAGAGGTTCACCAGCTCGTCGGTGCATCGCGCGTGGTCAAGTTGAACGCCGGGGTAGTCGTCGGCGATCTGCGCGAGCGCCCAGGCGGCCATGGCGTGTGCCTGCGTGTCGAGCGCGGCGGGGTCGTGTTGTTGGTTCATGTGTGCGTCAGGTTGGGGGAACTAGGGTCCTGCTACCACCTACGGATTTATTCCGAAGGGCACCAGGCGGCCCAGGAGCCCCGAAGGACGCCCAGGCCACCGTGGGCCGCCGGAGACGAAACGGGGCCGTCTGAGCCCCTTTGCGCCCCTCGGCGGGGCATCGCGTCATCACGCGGTCAGCGTCAGTCGTTCAGACTGTTCTCGATCTCGGCGAACAGCCGCATCTGCTGGTTGAACGGCAGGAGCCGCAGGAACTTCTGACCGGCCTTGTCCAGCTCGCCATTCACGGTGTTCTGGATCCCCGAGTACATGGCCTGGGCTTGCCCGAAGGCCGGGCCCAGCGCCGATGCCAGCGCGTTGTTCTGCGCGAACTTCGTGCCGGGATCGAAGAACTTTGTCCCGAACATCGCGTTGATGTGCGAGCCCAAGCCGGTCTTGGTCGCCATGTCGAAGTACGGCGAGGCCGCGCCCATGATCCCGGATCGGTCGACCAGCTCACGGGCCAGCGTGGACGGGTTGTCCTGCCAGTCTTGTAGCTTGTCGTCCAGCTTGCCGTTCTCGTAGGCCCGCATCATGGACATGAATGTCGCCAGGGTCAGCGAGGCCGCCAGCGCCGCCATACCGCTGTAGTAGTCCCCGGTGACCGCGCCACGTTGAATGGCGGGGCGGATCAGGAACTGCAGGGTCATGAATGCGTGGCTCTGGAACTGGTGCAGCGCCTTCAGGTAGATGCTGCCATCGTGCAGCGTGGTCGGCACGGCGCCGATGCTCTCGGTGTACGCAGAGCGGTTCTGTGCCTTGACCACGCTGGACTCGAACAGGTCGACCATGTGCACGTCGTCCCACTTGTCGATGCCAGGATCGAACAGCGGGCCGAACTGCTTGCCGTGCTGCCGCATCAGTTGCCCGATTCGTTGATGCTCGGCTTGACCGATGTTCATCGACGCGAGCTGCGCACGGCGCGAAGGGCTCAAGGTATCCCAGGGCTCCCGGGTGAACTTGGCCATGTCCGCGATGTGCGCGAAGGCAGCGTTACGGCGCACGAAGTCGCTGATCAGGTTCAGCCCGGTCGCCCATGTCACCTTGTCGCCCAGCGACTGCATGCCGACCTCCAGGTTCCGGGTCATGGTCCGGGTCAGGCCGTTGCCGATACCGAACTGGTCCAGGGCGCTGCCGCGACCGATGGCCCGCGGAGACACCCCGGTGTGCGCGGTGTTCTCCATGGATGCCATCAGCACGCGAAGCTGTCGGAGACCTTCCGCGCGACCATCGGCATCGCCGACAGCACGCAGGTCGATCTCTTTCAGCAGCTTGCGCCACGCGCCGGCCTGGGTCAGCGCATGCTGCACAAAGCGCGGGTTCTGGAAGATGGCCGTGCCGATGTCCTGCACCGCTGCTTTCCAGATGCCGCCCGCAATGCGCAGGTATGCGCCGTTCATCAGCGTTTTCACGGTGAAGCTCGCCAGGTCGGTCGGCTCGACGCTGTGCCGGCCCGCATTGCGGTCCCACATGTAGCGCAGGTCCTCCAGGCCCTTGGCGTGCATCGCCTCGCGGGCTGCGCGGTCGGCGTGGCCCTGGGGCAACTCCTCGACCCACTGCCTCAGGCTACGGTCTGCCTCCTCGGCCAAGCTGGCGTAGCTGCGACCGTCGAACGCCTCGTGCAGCGCCAGGCGACCGCCCATGTCCCGCGTATAGCGGTCCATCATGTAGCTCAGGTCCGACTCGACGAAGCCTGACGCCTGCGCGTCCTTCAGCAGTTCCTCGGTCCACTTGAAGCGCCGTTCCCGAAGCCGGCCGATCTCGGGCACCTCGTCCATCAGCATGCCGCCCGGGTACTGCTCCAAGCCGCTCAGGGACCGCGCCAGCTTCTCGGCGTACTCGGCCTTCGGCGTGCGCTGGCCCAGCATCTTGACCAGGCGGCCAGTGCGCCGGTATTCGGCCTGGGCCTGGCGAAGCTCCTTGCGTCCGATGCTCAGGCCGCGCCTTGTCTCCTTCCAGAGCTGGAGCGATTCTTGGCGGGCCTTCTCGACGGCGCGGACCTTGGTGTGCAGGTCGTCCAGGCGAACCCGGGTGTTCTCCAGGTCCTCGCGGATCCCGGGGCCCATGCGGGCTTCCAGGTCGCTGGCGCGGTACTTCTGCACCTCGGTGTCGGTCGCGTCCATCCAACGCCGCGCGTTGCGGTAGCTGCGGCTGGCTTCATGCACATCGGTGCGAGCCTGGGCCAGGTAGTAGGCGGCCTCGTTGCGCTCGGCGCGGGCTTCGCGCAGGTCCGCATTGAGCCGGTCGATTTCCTCCTGAGCCAGGGCCGCATCCCGCTTGCCTTGCCATGTGCCGCTGGCTGCGCCTGCGTCGCGCGTGGTGGCCTGGGCGGTCTTCTGGTCGCCCAGGAAGTCCACGAGCCCCTGCGCTTCGCCATGGGCAGCGGTGCCATCGGCCATGCGGCCGGCTGCTGCATCGACGCGGTTGCCATCCTCCAGCGCGGTGCGCTTCGCGCCCTCGTCCAGGGCGATCAGGTCGCCCGCCTTGGCCTGCAGGCGTGCCAGGTTGGCTTCGGCCTTCTCAACGCGCACCAGGGCGTGGCCAAGCTTGCGACCGTGGTACTGGGCTTCGGCTGCGCGAGCGTGGCTCTTGATGGCCGCAACGGACAGCTTGCGCTTGTCGTGCTCGATCAGCTTCAGGCCGCGCATGGTCTCCTCGACCTCATCGGCCGCGCGGGCCAGCTTGGTCTCGGCAGCAGTCCAGGCGGCTGCGGCGGCCTCGCGCATGTTGCGCTCGGTGTCGCCGTTCCAGTCGCGGAGCACTTCGTTGTGCAGCACGGGATCGGCCTGGATCTCGGCCCAGGTGCGAGCAGGTACGGCAGCGCGGCCCGTGGCCAGATCGGCCTCGACCGAATCGCGGACCCAGCCACTGGAACGCAGCCATTCCTCCTGCGGCTGGTCGGCCAGAAGCCGCATCACGATGTTCTCGAACTTGGAGCGGTCACGCATGATCGCCCCACGCACGTACATGATGGGCAGACCGTAGGACTGCTGCAGGATCGAGGGGTCCACCATGCCTTTGTCGACGGCGCGGCGGATCATCACGTCCATGTGCTGGGTCGCTGCGTCGCTGGCCTTGCGCACCTGGCGATACAGGGCGTCAACCTGGTCTGCAGTGCGGCCAGGTGCGGCCAGGCGCTGGCGGATCTCGGCCTCCACGTCAACGTGGTTCGTGGCCGCGGACCGCATCTGCGCGACCACCTCGCCAAAGAACTCTTCGCGCGTGATGCGGTTGGTCTGCACGTTGCCGGCAGTCAGCTCGTCGACGGCGCCGCGGAGACGCGCGGAGACTGCGGATTCTCCGAGTGCCATCTGAGCCTCACGCAGGTGTCCCATCAGATCCTCCTGCAATGCGCGGCCCTTCTGGCGCCACACGTTGTTCAGCGCCTCGGCCTCGGGGGCCGCTGCGTCACCACGCGCCATTGCACGATTCAAGAAACCGAACTGGTCCAGGCCCTGGGTCAGCAGGCCGCGCAGGTAAGCGGGATAGTGCGGCATGCGGTCGAACACCGTGCCGGCGCCCAGCGAACCAATCTTGTTCGCCAGGCCGGCGCCTGCGTCTGTCACGCGCTGCACCACGCCGCCCAGGCCCGTGCCCTGCGCCGGCAGCGTGTCGGCCTCCATGGCCGCCATGCGTGCCTGGGTCTCCGGGGAGACTGCAGCAGCGCCGATGCTCTGACCCATGGCAGTGCCTTCGTCCGTGGTCTGCCCAGGGCGCACGATGTGCACGGGGTCCGCGTGGATGTTGTCGGGGTGCGCGGGGTTCGCGGGGTGACCCGGGATCAGCGGGGAGCCGGCATGCAGGTTGCGCTGCAGGGCGCCGATGGTGCCGCCGAGCATGGAGGACACGCCGATGTCTAGCACGGCGTCCTTCCATTCATAGGTGGGGTCGAGCTGTTCCATCGCGGCAACCGTGGGAAGCGCACCTACGCCACCGACCGCAGCGCCTTGCAGAACGCGACCGGTACGCGCAGCGGCGCGAACTCCGTTCACGACCAGGCCCAGGTTCAGCAGGTTCAACGGGTCCAGCATGGAGCCAGCCATGCCGGCGATCTGGCCGACCACGCCGCCCGCCGCAATGTCGCGGTCCAGTAGGTTGTTCTCGCGGATGACCGCGGCGCGACGGCGGAACCCTGCGGCGCTTCGGATGCTGTCGAAGTGACCGGCCCGCATGTTCTGCTCCAAGTCGCGGTACTCGTCGCGGTGCTCGGCGAAGTAGGCAAACTCGTTGAACATCGGGTCCAGCTCGTCCAGCTCCTCGATGGCGCCGAGTGCAGCGGCGGCCTTCACGGCCTGGGCGGTCGGGGTGTAGCGCAGCCAGCCGTTGGCGAACGATGTGCCGATGCTGGGGGCCTCGGCCTGTCCGGCCAGCGGGTCGGCGATGGGCTGGTCCAGCGAGGGCGCGGCGAGGGTCTGGAGGGCGCGGCGGTCCGCGTCAGTGCTGGTCAGGACCGTGGTGACGGTCTGCGAGTCTGGTTGTGGTGTCATGTTGCTGCTGGGATGGTGGGAAGGTGAGGCCGTCAAAGCAGCGACGGGACAGCAAGGGGGCGCGAGGTGCGCCGGGCCGCGTGCTGCGGCCGTAGGGTGTTCACCCCCTAGTGGCTTGTTCTTCGGGGTACTCGGCTTGGACCGCGCTAGCTGACAGATTGGTTAAGGTCCTGGACGTCAGTGCTGGGAACCTTAACTGTGGGGGCTTGCGCGTGCCTGTGACGCAAGCTATCCCCATTCGAGTGCGTTGCGTTGCGGCAGAATCGCCGGAACTGTCACTTTATGGATTTGCCGTGGCGATACTCGTAGCGGATTGCCCGCACTGCAAGGCGCAAAATTCTGGCTTTGCTATTCGTGGGGGGTATTCAGTGCCCAGGAGTCCCTGGCAGCGCTATCTGACGGGTAGCTGCAATGCATGCCATGGGCCGCTTGTGGTGCTGATCCGCTCGCGGTCCATGCAAGGCTGGGAAGATACGAATGTTGGCGGAAACATACTTGACAATGACCATTACCTCTCCGAGGGCTTCTGGCCGAAAATTGAGGAAATTGCCGCTCCTGAAAATACTCCAGAACGTGTTGGGAAGAACTTCATTGAAGCTGCTGCCTCCCGAGAGCGAGGCGCCTGGAATGCAGCGTGTGGGATGTATCGGCGCACCCTGGAAATCGCGCTCAAGGAGTTTGCTCCCGACATAGAAGCTTGGAAGCTTGAGAAGCGAATCGATAAGCTTGCAGCGGAACACCGGATCACCCCTGACCTTCAGGCTTGGGCGCACGAGCTTCGTCTCGACGGCAATGAAGCTCTGCATGGCGAAGAGGATGCGACACAGGAAATGGCGGATCAAATGCATTACCTAACGCATTTCTTGCTTGTGTATCTCTACTCCTTACCCAATCAAATCACTCAAGTTCGAGCTAGGAGACAGGCTGATGCGAATGGGGCGTAGAAACCGCGCGCGCGCCTTCGGCCTACGGCTTCGTCAGGCGGGTAGTCAAGTTGCTTACTGCGGGCGATATTGTGGCGCTTGCGTTCATGGTCGGTGAGTACATGTGGATGGAATGAGGCCTTGCGACAGGACCGGCGCTCCATGGGCACTTATCGCGTCGGGTCTTCGCGCCTTAACGCCGCCCAGCTTTTGCTCCAGCCGCCGGGCGACCCGGGGCACTCCGAGCCGTCAACGCCGGCCGCGACAACTCCTCCACTGCATACGGATCTTCGTTGTATCTGGCGTAGTAAAAGTCCGGCAGGTTGTAGAAGGCAAAACGGTCGGCTAGATCCGCCTTTGGCATGCGGAGCACTGCGGCCCACCGCCCCAAGTCATGCATCGGGAGGGCGGAAATGCCGCGCTCAACTTGGGAAACCATGTTGGCGTCTATGCCGAGTTGGGCCGCCACGTCGGCCTGGGTAAATCCAAGGTCCTGCCGTTGTGCTTTGAGAATCGCCCCGAACCGCACTCGAAGCCTTATAGCAGACTGGGTCAGTCGGTCGCGCATTGATCCCCCTTTGGCATGTGAAAGCCAGGTAGTCTGAGGGCCAGGCTGTGGGGGATTTAGTCCGTTGGTTGCAGTTCTTCCTCAATTTGAAGAACGCGGCGTATCGTCCTACACGCGCGAAAGTCTGGGCGTGTATTCAGCGCAACGCATGTCTCAAGCGTGCGATTCTTCTGGCTCAATCGCGAGCGCCAGCACGTTCAAGAAGTCGAACACCGATTTTTCCCAGTTGGCGGCCACAGACTTCGAATACAGGATGTGACAGTCAGCGGTTCTAACGGTGACGCGCTGGGCAGTCAGGTCGAGGTTTACTGTCACCTCGATGGCCCCGAGTTGCATAGCGATCCATGGTTCGCTGTGGGTCCCATCAAACTCGTGATCGTCCACTGCAATGCAGTCGCTAGCTTCCAAGCGTGCCAGCAGCGAGTGCAGGGAGAGGGCGGGGGTTGTGGCGTTCATGGTGCTTTCCTTGGTTTGTGGATGGGTGACCGTTTAATTATGCAATTACGAAAGTCGGTGGCGGCGCAATGCTTGAGTGCCGCACAAGGACTTATGCATAGTCAAAACGCTTCACATCCCGGCAGAATTCGCTTATGGATCAGGAGAAACCAAAGCGCACCGGGCGGCCGCGAGTCATCCAAGGCGAGAGCGCCACGATGATGATTCGGCTGGGCAAGGCACAGCGCGACAAGGTGGACCGCCTGGGCGGTTCCGCGTGGATCCGGGCGCGGATCGATGAGGCTCCGGAGCCTGGGGAAGCTACGCGCGCGCGTGGGCCGTGGCTGGAAAAGGATGAAGGGTAGAGCTGGCTATCATGCGGCGCCGAAATTTCTAGCGATTCCATGAACCTCAATTCTTCGCCCACCATTGGGCAGCTCCAGGCCTTGCTCTCGATCGCTGACGACCACGCGGGCCACCATGTGCTCTGGGCGGACTGGGACGGTCGGGTTCGACTCGATTCGCTTCCTCCTGACGTCGGTCCCCTTGGGTTTGAACGGGAACAGGCCGGCGTCATGGCGCTGCGATTCCAGACCTTGGATCGCGGCAACGACTATGTAGGGCTGCAAGCGGCGAAGGACCTTGACTGGGTCGGCTTGGTGTTTCGCGCACTGACGGACGCCTGGCCGCTCCGGCAAGCTGGAAAAGTCACCTACGTCGAAAGCACCCCCTGAAGCGGGCGCCGCCTATTCTTTGAGCACCCCAGCGCAACCCGCGCCAGGCAACGCTTCCGCGAGTTCTGCATGGGGTTGGGCACAGAGTTGTCCACGGGGCGCAGGGACAACAGTAGAGGGGAGGTGCCAGGGCCGCGGGTAAGCTCAGTGCGTATGGCTTACTACTCCGTTGACAGGCGCGGCGCCTACGCAGAAGGTGCTGAACTTACGCTGCAGCTACCCCTCGATGCCCAGGGCAACCTGATCGTTGAGCACATCAACACGATGTACCCGAATGGGTTCTCGCGCCACGGGATGCAGTGGTTCCGTGACCCGGGACCGACCGAACGCAAACCGGACGACACGACCAGCGGCGTCCTTGAGCTTCTGCTGGAAGCTGTGCGGAAAGCACACTATCCCGACCGACCCTGCAGATACCAAAGCGTCGTCGCATGGAACGATGAGGAGGCGGCACATCGCTTTCGAGCGGCGCATGGAAAGCCCGACCATCCGATCCATGAACTGCACCCTTTGGCGGGTTGCCACCGTGGGGACATGAGCCTGCTGGTAATTGGCGACTCGTTTGCCGCCATAGACCACCGGATGCACCTGTACTGGCAGGGGGAGACGCTCTCGCACGCAGGCCACGTTACGACGTGGGAGCACTTGCTGCCGCTCCCGGTGAGAGTTGGCCGACGAGTCGCATAGCTGAATGGTCAGCGTTGCCCGCGGGCGTACACGCGCGGCAACATGATCGTTGGATAGCTGATCGCGGCCACCGCCGACCGTTTGGACGAAGGCGCCACGCTCCTCGCATAGACAACGTCGCCAGTGCTGCCGGCGGGGGCATGCCCGGTCACAGCGTCTGCAAGGCGGGCGTCAATTCCGGCGTCTCGCATCGCCTGCCGGGCGTTGTGACGGAACGAATGAAAGTCCGGGAACCGCTCGGTCACGCCCAGGGATCGCCGGTATTGACCGAACCACTGGGAGAAGTTGTCCCCCCTGGACCTCGATTCGGTGCGGGGGATCACTGGCCACAGCTTGACCTGGCCTGCGTCCTGAAGGTCCTTCACGTAGTCCAGGAAGCCCAGGCGTATCAGCTCCGAGTGCACGGCCACCATGCGCTCACTGTTCGCCGTCTTCAGCGTACTTCCCTCGGCCCGCTCGTGGATGCTTAACCATGCACCATCGTCGTCGGTCATCACGTCGGCGACCTCAAGCTGACCAATCTCGCCGATGCGGGCGCCGGAGTACAGCCCGATCAGCGGAATCCAGTACGCGGCCGAACCGCCTGCGCGGGCCACAGTCGGCAGTTGGTACTGTTGGAACAGCGGCGCCGTGGTCAGGGTGACCAGCTCTGAGGGCGACCAGGGCGGGCGCTCCACGCTGTCTTCCTGGGGTAGCTCCATGCCCTTCCACGGGTTGCGTGGGATCCATTCGAGTTCCACTTCGGCGACGTGGAGCAGGGTGCGGATGCAGTCGAAGTGGTTCTTGGCGGTCTTGTCGGTCAAGCCGCGCACATCCTCGGTCAGCCACAGATGGAAGTCGCGGCCGTGTCGGCGCGTGATCTTCTCCAGCGCGACCTCCTGCCCGCTCTCCCTAAGAAGCTTCAGCGCATACTTCGTGCGCTGGATGGCGTTCGTCTGGGCCCGGCGGAAGCGGATCCATTCGGGCAGCACGTCTTCCAAGGAGTGGGAACCGCCACCTGTGGCCGCTGCGTCCTCGTCGTTGGCTGCGGCGGACTCGCCGAACTCGCCAGTCGTCGCGGTTGGGGCCGTAGGGGCGGGCGGGGTCTCGATCAGCTCGCCTGCAGCTCGGCGGGCCACCTGTTGGTAGATGTCCGCCAGGGCGCGTGCGACCTTCGCGAGGAGCACAACTTGATCTGACCAGTCGACCTCTGGCAAGCCCATGTCGCTGGTCGCCATCGCAGCGTAGTGTTTCGCCAGCTTGTAGTCGCCAGCGGATGCGAGTTCGGCGAGCGATGCGGCGAATAGCTGGGTGGCGTCCTTCACTTGGTCCAGACGCTCGAAGCGGTCGGCCGACAGCTCGGCGATCCCCAGGTCCGCTAGGTCAAGCGGGATGTGCGCCAGCGGATGGAGCGATGCGCGGTTGATGTCGTCGTCTTCCAGGACGCTGTGCCG
Organism: Variovorax boronicumulans; assembly: GCF_007677875.1. GTDB lineage: Bacteria > Pseudomonadota > Gammaproteobacteria > Burkholderiales > Burkholderiaceae_C > Pseudorhodoferax > Pseudorhodoferax boronicumulans_A. Next base: position 554,574 of record NZ_VEDO01000001.1, read on the forward strand.
CATCTGCTGGATGATCTTCTCGACCAGCTTGGCGTTGGCAAGGATGCGCACGGGGCGCTCGGCGGCCCTGCGTCGCTCGAACTCGTCGTGAAGCTCGGCGATCTTGGCGTGACCCAGGCGGATCGCTGTGTCGCGGTCGCTGGTCCGCAGGCTACCGCGCCAGGCATCGACGCCGTAGTGCTTCTGGAGATCCTTGGGGGCGCCAATGCGCAGTTGATAAACGCCCCCGCGGAGGGTGACGCCAGTAGGAAGCATGGCCAAGTTGTCGCCTTCAGTCATCGGTTGATGATCGCGGCAATTGACACAGTTCTTTGACATGATGACCGACTGATCGGTCTCTGCTCACCAGTGGAGTCGCGGTCTTCCTAGGGAAATGGACTCGAAAAACTGGTCGGGGTGAGAGGATTCGAACCTCCGGCCTCTACGTCCCGAACGTAGCGCTCTACCAGGCTAAGCTACACCCCGATTTGCGGTTCAGGTCTTCAGGACCTGCGCTGCAACAGCTGAGCCGCTAATTGTAGCAAAGCTTTTGTGTTGTCATTTGGCGACAGCCGCGAAATCGCTTCGATCGCACGTTGGGCTTCCGCTGCGGCGGCTTCGCGGGTGATCTCCAAGGCACCGGTTTCGCGCACGATGGCGATGATTTCGTCGATGTTGTCGACCGCACCGTTCTCGATCGCGACACGGATGGTGTCGCGTTGGGCGGGCGTGCCGCGCCGCATGGCGGCGATCAGCGGCAGTGTGCACTTGCCTTCGCGCAGGTCATCGCCGAGGTTCTTGCCCATTTCCTCTGGTGCGCCGTCGTAGTCGAGCACATCGTCGATGACCTGGAAGGCCGTTCCCAGGGCCTGGCCGTAGTCGGCGCAGGCGCGCTCGATCTCCGGCGTGCTGCCGGCCAGGATGGCAGCGATGCGCGCGCTGGCTTCGAACAGCTTGGCCGTCTTGGAGCGGATCACGCGCAGGTAGCCGGCTTCGTCCAACGAGGCGTCGTGCATGTTGACGAGCTGCATGACCTCGCCTTCAGCGATCACGTTGGTCGCCTCGGCCAGGGTTTGCATGATGCGCATGTCGCCCACCTCGACCATCATCTGGAAGGAGCGCGAATACAGGAAGTCTCCGACCAGCACGCTGGCTGGATTGCCGAAGGCCTCGTTGGCTGTGGCACGGCCGCGCCGCAGCGTGGAGTCGTCGACCACGTCGTCGTGCAGCAACGTGGCGGTGTGGATGAACTCCACCACGGCTGCGAGCGTGAAGCGTTCGGGCGAGCGCTGCCCGAGCGCGCCGCACATCAGCAGCAGCAGCGCCGGGCGCAGCCGCTTGCCGCCCGCGGAGATGATGTACTGCGCGACCTGACCGACGAGCGGCACATCGGAAGAGAGGCGCTTGGCGATCAGTCGATCGACTTCGCGCATGTCGTCGGCGATCAGCGCGACCGCCTCGGCGGTGCTGGAGGTGTTGACGGACAAAGGTGTGACCCAGGGTAATTGCGGCGGATTATAGGAAGCCCCTCCTGCTGCCGACCCGGCCTGTCCGTCAGTCTGCCGGTCAACCCAAGCGAGGATGCTATACTCGCGGGCTTCGCGGAAATTCGTCCGCTGAAGGCTCACCCTCTAGAGCTTAGGTAGAGGGCTCCTACGAGGTTCCACATGTACGCGGTCATAAAAACCGGTGGCAAGCAGTATCGCGTTGCTTCCGGCGAGAAAATCAAAGTAGAACAGATTGCTGCGGATGTTGGCCAAGAGATCGTGATCGACCAGGTTCTCGCCGTTGGCAACGGCAGCGAGATCAAGGTGGGCACCCCCTTGGTATCCGGCGCAACCGTCACGGCAACCGTCGTGGCGCACGGCAAGCACGACAAGGTGCACATCTTCAAGATGCGCCGTCGCAAGCACTATCAGAAACGTCAAGGCCATCGCCAGCAGTTCACCGAACTGCAAATCGGCGCGATCGCCGGTTAAAGGGGTCAGGTCATGGCACAGAAAAAAGGCGGCGGCTCTACACGCAACGGGCGCGATTCCAAGCCCAAGATGCTGGGTGTGAAGGCCTTCGGTGGTGAGCTGGTCAGCGCCGGTTCCATCATCGTGCGCCAGCGCGGCACGCGCTTCCACGCCGGCAGCAACGTCGGTGTCGGCAAGGACCACACCTTGTTCGCCCTGGTCGATGGCCACGTGTCGTTCGCCGTGAAGGGTTCGATGAACAAGCACACGGTCGTCATCACGCCGGCTGCCTGAGGACTGCGGCTCTCCGGTCCCAAGCCCCGCTCGTCGGGGCTTTGTTGTTTGGGTCTCTTCAACTTGCGAGGTGGAACATGAAGTTCGTCGATGAAGCCACGATCGATGTCGCATCCGGCGACGGTGGCAACGGCTGCGTCTCGTTCCGCCACGAGAAGTACAAGGAGTTCGGCGGGCCGAACGGTGGCGACGGTGGCCGCGGCGGTCACGTGTTCGCCGTGGCCGATCCGAACCTCAACACGCTGGTGGACTACCGGTACACCCGGCGCTACGAGGCCAAGCGCGGTGAGCACGGCATGGGTTCGGACATGTTCGGCGCGGCCGGTGCCGACATCACGTTGCGCATGCCGGTGGGCACCATCATCAGCGACGCCGACACGGGCGAGCAACTGTTCGAGCTGCTGGTGCCCGGCGAAGTCATCACCATTGCCAAGGGCGGCGACGGCGGCTTCGGCAATCTGCGCTTCAAGAGCGCGATCAACCGCGCGCCGCGCCAGAAGACGCCGGGCTGGCCCGGCGAGAAGAAGCATCTCAAGCTGGAACTCAAGGTGCTGGCCGACGTGGGCTTGCTGGGCATGCCGAACGCCGGAAAGTCCACGCTGATTTCGGCTGTGTCGAACGCGCGCCCGCGCATCGCCGACTACCCGTTCACGACCCTGCACCCCAATCTCGGCGTCGTGCGTGTCGGCCCCGAGCAGAGCTTCGTGGTGGCCGACCTGCCGGGCCTGATCGAAGGCGCCTCGGAAGGTGCGGGCCTGGGCCATCTGTTCCTGCGCCATCTGCAGCGCACGCGGCTGCTGCTGCATGTGGTCGACATGGCGCCTTTCGACGAGAACGTGGATCCGGTCGTGCAGGCGCGCGCCATCGTCAACGAGCTCAAGAAGTACGACGCCACGCTGCACGGCAAGCCGCGCTGGCTGGTGCTCAACAAGCTGGACATGGTGCCGGCCGAGGAGCGCGCGGCCAAGGTCAAGGACTTCGTGCGCCGTCTGCGTTTCAAGGGCCCGGTGTTCGAAATCTCCGCACTGACGCGCGAGGGTTGCGAGACCCTGGTGCAGTCCGTGTTCCAGCACATCCATGCGGAGAAGTCGGCCGAGAACCAGCCGGTCGAGGTCGATCCGCGCTTTTCCGCATCCTCCGACTCCTGATCCGCTGCAGCCCATGACGACACCTGCCACTCCGACCCTTCTGCGCGAGGCGCGGCGCATCGTCGTTAAGGTCGGCTCCAGCCTCGTGACCAACGAGGGGCGCGGCCTGGACGAAGCCGCCATCGGCGAGTGGTCGCGGCAACTGGCCGCGCTGGTGCGTGGCGACGGCGCGCGCGGCCGCGAGGTCATCATGGTGTCCAGCGGCGCGATCGCCGAGGGCATGAAACGCCTGGGCTGGAGCACGCGTCCGCGCGAGGTGCATGCGCTGCAGGCCGCTGCCGCCGTGGGCCAGATGGGCCTGGCGCAGATGTACGAGAGCAAGCTGCGCGAGAACGGCCTGGGCAGCGCCCAGGTGCTGCTGACGCATGCCGACCTGGCCGACCGCGAGCGCTACCTGAACGCGCGCTCCACGTTGCTCACGCTGCTGCAGCATGGCGTGGTGCCGGTGATCAACGAGAACGACACCGTCGTCAACGACGAGATCAAGTTCGGTGACAATGACACCCTGGGCGCGCTGGTCGCGAATCTGGTCGAGGCCGACGTGCTGGTGATCCTGACCGACCAGCGCGGCCTGTATTCGGCCGATCCGCGCAAAGACCCGGGCGCGCGCTTCATCGACGAGGCGCAGGCCGGCGATGCAGAACTCGAGGCCATGGCCGGTGGGGCCGGGTCCAGCATCGGCCGTGGCGGCATGATCACCAAGATCCTCGCGGCCAAGCGCGCGGCCGGTTCCGGCGCGTCGACCGTGATCGCCTGGGGCCGTGAGCCCGATGTGCTGCTGCGCCTGGCGCAGGGCGAGTCCATCGGCACGCTGCTGGTGGCGCAGACGCAAAAGATGCAGGCGCGCAAGCAGTGGATGGCCGATCACCTTCAGCTGCGCGGTGCCGTTATCGTTGACGACGGCGCGGCGCGCAAGTTGCGCGGCGAAGGCAAGAGCCTGCTGCCCATCGGCATGACGGCCGTGGAGGGCGAATTCTCGCGTGGCGACGTGATCGCCATCCGCGATGCGCAGGGACAGACCATTGCCCGGGGGCTCGCGAACTACGCGAGCGCCGAAGCCCGGTTGCTGTGCCGCAAGCCTTCCAGCGAGTTCGAGGCCCTGCTCGGCTACACCGCCGAGCACGAGATGGTGCACCGCGACAACCTCGTGCTGAGCCGCTGAGGCTCAGGACGGGTAGACAGTCTCTGCGGGCGACTTCAGGCGCCGCACGATGTCGCTGACGGCGCTGGGCGGTGCCCGGCCGTCGCACCCACCCTGGCGGGCGAAGGCCAGCGGATGCCTGATGCGCGAAGACTCCCACAGCGACTTCCACTCCGACTTGTCGACCGGCGTCCATTTTTCGACGTTGTATCGCGCGTAGAGCTTGTATTCGCCGGTATTGCAGCGCACGCCCTCGTACATGGCGGTCATGGCGCCGCTGTTGCTGCGCGCGACCATCACGTAACGCACTACGCCGTCCTTGCCGATCTGCAGTGTGGAGGGGTCGATGCCGTAACGCAGGCTGCCCTGGGCATCGACGGTCACGTCCACGAGCTTGCTCATGTCGAACGCGGGCGCGGGAGGCGCCTCGTTTTCGACCCATTCCGGCGCGTCCGGGGCGTTGCTGTTGTATTCCTTGCTGATGGACTGTGCACTGGCCGCTGCCGCGCTCAGCGCGCTGACGACAAGGAAGGCTGCCAGGCGGCCATTACGAAGAAGCATGGTTGTCGTGCGGAGCGGCGCCAAGCCGTTCATTGCGCTCGTTGGTGTTGGGGTCGGGCTCGAAGCTGCCGCCGGGCGGTAGCTCGAACGGCTGCGCCGGCATGTCGCGGCGCGGGTCCTGGATCTCGCCCTCGCGCGCGCGCATGCTCGAACGCAGATAGCGGTTGCGGTGGTCGTGCCGGGGCAGGTAGCGCGCCAGCTCGGTCAGTGCCATCTCGTAGACGCCGCGCTTGAACTCCACCACCACGTCCAGTGGAACCCAGTAGTCGTTCCAACGCCAGGCGTCGAACTCCGGGTGGTTGGTTGCGCGCAGGTTCAGGTCCCAGTCGTGGCCCATCAACTGCAGCAGATACCAGATCTGCTTTTGCCCTTTGTAGTGGCCGCGCGCATCGCGGCGGATGAAACGGTCTGGCACCTCGTAGCGCAACCAGTCGCGCGTGCGCGCGACGACCCGCACATGTTCCGGACGCAAACCCACTTCCTCGTGCAGTTCACGGAACATGGCCTGCTCTGGCGATTCGCCCCGGTCAATGCCCCCTTGGGGGAACTGCCATGAGTGGGTGCGAATGCGCTTGCCCCAGAACACCTGGTTCTTGTGGTTGAGCAGGATGATGCCGACGTTGGGCCTGAAGCCTTCCCGGTCAAGCATAATCAAACCCCAATTTTTTAACTGAAACCATTATGCACAGCGTGGTCTGTGTATCAAGCGGCGACCCGCTCGCCACGGTTTCGGGTCTTCCCTGCATCTCCCTGTGCCGACATGAAAGCGTCCCAGTTCCTGATTTCCACGCTCAAGGAAGCGCCCGCCGACGCCGAGGTCGTCAGCCACCAGCTCATGACGCGGGCCGGCATGGTCAAGAAGCTCGGCGCCGGCATCTACACGTACATGCCGATGGGCCTGCGCGTGATCCGCAAGGTCGAGGCCATCGTGCGTGAGGAGATGAACCGCGCCGGTGCCATCGAGATGACCATGCCCGTGGTGCAACCCGCCGAGCTATGGCAGGAGACGGGCCGCTTCGACAAGATGGGGCCGGAGTTGCTGCGCATCAAGGACCGGCACGAGCGCGACTACGTGGTCCAGCCGACGAGCGAGGAGGTCGTGACCGACATCGCGCGGCAAGAGCTGCGCAGCTACAAGCAACTGCCCAAGAACTTCTACCAGATCCAGACCAAGTTCCGGGACGAGCGCCGGCCGCGCTTTGGCCTCATGCGTGGGCGCGAGTTCATCATGAAGGACGCCTACAGCTTTGACCGCGACCAGGCGTCGGCGAAGGCGAGCTACCAGATCATGGCCCAGGCCTACCGCCGCATCTTCGACCGCTTCGGTCTGCGCTACCGCGCGGTGGCGGCCGACAGCGGCGCGATCGGGGGTGATCTGTCCGAAGAATTCCAGGTCATCGCCGCCACCGGCGAGGACGCCATCGTCTACTGCCCGGACAGCGAATACGCGGCCAACATGGAAAAGGCCGAGGCGCTGGCGCCCACGCAGGGCCGTGCTGCGGCGACCCAGGCCATGGCCAAAACGCCTACACCGGGCAAGGCGACCTGCGCCGCCGTGGCCGAACTGCTGGGCGTGCCGCTGTCCACCACGGTCAAGTCGCTGGTGCTGGCGACCGACGTCCATGACGCCGACGGTGCGACCACCGCGCGCATCTGGCTGCTGCTGCTGCGCGGCGACCACGACATGAACGAAGTGAAGGTCGGCAAGCTCGCGGGCATGGAGCAGGGCTTTCGCTTCGCCACGCTGGCCGAGATCGACGCGCACTTCGGCTGCCAGCCCGGCTACCTGGGCCCGGTCGGCCTGCGCCAGCCCGTGACCGTGGTGGCCGACCGCGAGGTCGCCGTGATGCACGACTGGATCTGCGGTGCCAACGCGCCCGATTTCCACATGACCGGCGTGAACTGGGGCCGCGACCTGCCCGAGCCCGACCTCGTGGCCGATCTGCGCAACGTGGTGGCCGGCGACCCCTCGCCGGACGGCAAGGGCGTGCTGGCGATCGAGCGCGGCATCGAGGTCGGCCACGTGTTCTACCTGGGCACGAAGTACAGCCGCGCCATGAACGCGAGCTTCCTGGCCGAGGACGGCAAGCCGCAATTGCTGGAGATGGGCTGCTACGGCATCGGCATCACGCGGCTGCCGGCAGCGGCGATCGAGCAGAACCACGACGCGCGCGGCATCATCTGGCCCGACGCCATCGCGCCCTTCACGGTCGTGGTCTGCCCGATCAGCCCCGACCGCAGCCCGGCCGTCAAGGAAGCCGCCGATGCCCTGTACCAGGAACTGCTGGCTGCCGGCGTGGACGTGATCCTGGACGACCGCGGCGAGCGCCCGGGCGCCATGTTCGCCGACTGGGAGCTGATCGGCGTCCCGCACCGCGTGACCATCGGGGACAAGGCCCTCAAGGAAGGCCAGGTCGAGTACCAGCACCGCCGCGACGCGGCCGCCACGCGCGTGGCCACCGCGGAGATCGGGGCGTTCGTAAAATCGCGCCTCTCGTCCGCCGCCGCCTGACTTGAAGCCCCTCGTACCGCACCCGCCCTCTGGCCTGTCGCGCCGCAGGCTGTTGGGCGGTGCCGCCGTTGCGGGGCTGCTGGGCCACGGTTCGCTGGCCCATGCCGGAGGCCAGGTCGAGGAGCCGCTTGTCGATTCAGTGCGCAGCGCGCTGAGCGCGGCCGTCGCCCAGTCCGCACCGCCAGTGCCCGAGTTCCACAGCACCGAAGCACGCATGGCTTATCTGCGCTGGCTGGGCGCGGCCAGCCCTTTGCTGCTGCGGCGCAAGCCCGAATGGGCCGAGCGCCGCGAATTCCTCGACACGGTCTGGTACGAAAGCCGCCGCGCCGGCCTCGACACCGCCCTGGTGCTCGGCCTGATCGAGGTCGAGAGCAACTTCCGGCGTTTTGCCATCAGCGTGGCCGGCGCCCGCGGCTACACCCAGGTCATGCCGTTCTGGACGCGTGTGCTGGCCGACGGCGACGCGAGCCGCCTGTTCCACATGCAGACCAACCTGCGCTTCGGCTGCGTGATCCTGCGCCATTACCTGGACCGCGAGCGCGGGGACCTGTTCCTGGGGTTGGGCCGCTACAACGGCTCGCGCGGCCAGGCGGCCTATCCGAACGCGGTGCTGGCCGCGCGCCGCCGCTGGGAGTTCAGCGCGTAACCGCAGACGGCGTGGGCGTGGGCGGATCGCTCGCGCGCGAGACCATCACCTGGTCGATCCGGAAACTGTCCACGTCCAGCACCTCGAAGCGGAAACCGCCCCAGCTCACCGTGTCGGTGCGCTTGGGCACACGGCGCAGCATCACCATCATGAAGCCGGCCAGCGTCTCGTATTCCTCGGCGTGCGGCATCTCGTCGATGACGAGCGCGCGCTGCACGTCCTGGATCGGCGTGGCGCCGTCGATGAGCCAGGAGTTCTCGTCGCGCTGGACGATCTGCTCCTCGTCCAGCGGATAGGCCACAAGTTCGCCCATCACCGTGCTCATCACGTCGTTGAGCGTGACCACACCCACCACCAGGCTGTACTCGTTGACGATGACGGCGAAATCCTCGTGCACGAGCCGGAACTGGTCCAGCACCTCGGCCAGCGTGAGCCGGTCCGGCACCACCAGCACCTTGCGCACGAGCGCGTCGTCCAGCAGCGAGATCGACTGGTTGTTGAGCACGCGCTGGAACAGGTCCTTGGCGTCCACGTAGCCCACCACGCGGTCGATCTCGCCGTCGCAGACCGGGTAGGTGGAGAAGGGTTCGGCCGCGATGCGCAGCCGGATCACCGCGTCGGGCTCGTCGCGGCGGAAGAAGGCGATGCGGTCGCGATGCGTCATGGCCGAAGAAACCGTGCGCGTGTCGAGCTCGAACACGTTGGCGATGACCTGCTGCTCGCGCGCGGCCAGGGCGCCCGAGCGCGCGCCGGCCTCGGCCATGGCCAGGATGTCCTCGGAGGTGATGCGGTCGTCGCGCAGAGTCGGCAGGTCGAACAGCTTGAACAGGCCATCGGCCGTGCGGCTGTAGACCCAGACCAGCGGCTTGAACAGCGTCATGCAGGCCTGCATGGGCCGCACCACGCGCATGGCCAACGCCTCGGGCTGGGTCATGCCCAGGCGCTTGGGGAACAGATCGGCGAACAGGATGAACAGCGAGGTCGTCAGCACGAACGAGACCACGAAGCCCGCCGTGCGCGCCTGGCCTTCGTCCAGATCCAGCCAGCGCCACAGGTCGGCGAACAGCGGGCTCATGGCGCCTTCGCCGACGATCCCGCCCAGGATGGCGACCGCGTTCTGGCCGATCTGCACCACGGTGAAGTAGTGGCCCGGCTGCTCCTGCACCTTCATGACCAGGGCCGCGCGCGCATCGCCGTCGTCCGCCAGCTGGCGCAGGCGCAGGCGCCGCGACGCGGCCAGCGAAATCTCGGCCACGGAGAAGAACGCGCTGGTCACGATCAGCGCGAACACCAGCAGCAGACTGGTCGAGAGGCTCAGTGGACGAACCCCATGCGGCTCTTGGCGCCGGCCGGGCGCGGCAGGTCGTCCACGCGCACATGGTCGCGGCCGTCGAGTCGGGCGTTGCCGAAACCGGTCATGAGCGCACGGCGCATCTCGCGCGGCGCCAACTCGGCCAGCGTGTCCAGCACGTCGGCCTGGGCCTCGGGCTGGAACTGCGGCCCCCAGCCGTGTTCGCTGCGGATGCCGGTGTAGAGCTGGCCGGCGATCTGTCGCGCCTGCTCGGGCGTGGGCGCCGGGATGCTGAACACGTTCATGCGGTTCAGGATGGGCTCGGGAATGGCGCGCTCGTCATTGGCCGTGGTGATCCAGATCACTTGGCTCGCGTCGATGGCCACCTCGGCGAATTCGTCGACGAAGCTCTGCGCCGTGTCGTGCTCCAGCAGGCTGTACAGGGCGCCGAGCGGGTCGTACTGCGCCTCCGTGCCGGCCTTGTCGATCTCGTCCACCACGAGCACGGGGTTGGCGTACTGGCCATCAACCAGGGCCTCGAACACCTTGCCGGGCTTGGCGCCCTTCCATTGCGAGGAGGCGCCCGAGAGCAGCCAGCCGGCCGTCATCGAACTCATGGGCAAGAGGCTCATGCCCGTGCCCAGCAGCTCGGCCAGCTTGCGTGCGAAATGGGTCTTGCCGATGCCGGGCGGTCCCAACAGCAGCATGGGTGTGACCTCCAGGCCATCGGGACTGTTGTGGCTCAAGGCGACATGGCGGCGCACGTCGTCCAATGCTTCGGTGAAATTGGGCAGCGTCTGGTAGAGCGCGCCCATCTCGGGGATGCCCGAGGGCTTGACCTGAAAGCGCTCGGGCCCGCGTTCGAGCATGCGCTCGTAGGTGCTGCGCAACTGCTCGTGTTCCTTGGATTGCAGCTTGGCCAGCTTGCGCTCCACATCTTGCGTCTGGTAGACGCTGCGCATGCTGGCGACAGGCAGGTGGATCGGGGTGGCCGTCAAGGCCGTGCTGCGCGATTCCATCGAAGCTCCTCGTGGCAATGAAGAGAGTGACGAAACTATTTCAGCATAAGCCGTGCCAGCCTGCCAGCGCTAGGCCGCCCCAATGTCGGACGGCAGCAACCGTCAGGCGGCGGTGGTGCCCAGCAGCTGGCGCAGTTCGCCCGATTCGTACATCTCCATCATGATGTCCGAGCCGCCGACGAATTCGCCCTTGACGTAGAGCTGGGGGATGGTCGGCCAGTTGCTGTATTCCTTGATGCCCTGGCGGATCGCGTCGTCGTCCAGCACGTTGACGGTCTTGACGTTCTTGGGGTCCACGCCGCAGGCCTTGAGCACCTGGATGGCGCGGCCAGAGAAGCCGCACATGGGGAAGCTGGCGCTGCCCTTCATGAACAGCAGGATGTCGTTCGACTTGACCAGGTCGGCGATGCGTTGTTGGGTGTCGCTCATGGGGAAACCTCCGGACGGAAATGGCACCAATTATCCCGTGATCGGCCACTGGCCGCCGGAGCAGCGGGCGATGCCCGCCAGATCCATGCGGCTGCCCACCTGGACGAAGCCCCGGGCGCGCAGCAGCGCGCAGACGGCTGCGGCCTGGTCGTGGCCATGCTCGAGCAGCAGCCAGCCGCCGGCGGCGAGGTGCGCGGGTGCATCCGCCACGATGGTGCGCAGGTCGTCCAGCCCGTCGGTGCCTGCCGCGAGGGCCGAGAGTGGCTCGTGCACGAGCGCTGCCAGGTGGGGGTCGGCGTCGGCGATGTAGGGCGGGTTGGAGACGACCAAGCCGTACGGGCCGTCCACCCCCTGTAGCCAGTCGGCCTGCTGGAACCGCACGCGCAGGCCCAGCCGCTGGGCATTGGCGCTGGCCACGGCCAGCGCGTCGGTGCTGCGGTCCACGGCGGCCACGAGCGCGTCGGGCCGCGCATGGGCCAGCGCCAGCGCGATGGCGCCGCTGCCGGTGCCCAGGTCGAGCACGCTGCCGCCCGCCGGCAGGTGCTCCAGTGCCCATTCCACGAGCGTCTCGGTGTCGGGCCTCGGCACCAGCACGCGCGCATCGACCTGCAGCGGCAGACCGAAGAATTCCTTTTCGCCGAGCAGGTAGGCCACCGGCTCGCCGGCCAGCCTGCGAGCGCTGTGGTCCTCAAAGCGCTGCAGCACCTCGGATGTGGCGAGGTCCTGGTCGTGCGCGAGCAGCCAGGCACGGTCGTTGGCGTCGCGGCCCAGTGCGTGCAACAGCAACAGTTGGGCGTCCAGCCGCGCCAGGCCGCGTGCGGCCGCGGCCGCCAGGATCTGGGCAAGCGTCACGCCGCGCCGACTTCCAGTTCGGCCAGCTGCTCGGCCTCGCGCGCGCCGCGCAGCGCCTGCACGACCTCCTCGAGATCCCCTTCCATGATGAAGGACAGCTTGTAGAGCGTCAGGTTGATGCGGTGGTCGGTCAGTCGGCCCTGGGGGAAGTTGTAGGTGCGGATGCGGTCGCTGCGGTCGCCGCTGCCGATCAGCCCCTTGCGCTCGGCTGCGTCCTTGGCGGCGCGCTCGCTGCGCTCCTTCTCCTGGATGCGCGCGAGCAGCACCTGCAACGCCTTGGCCTTGTTGCGGTGCTGCGAGCGGTCGTCCTGGCATTCCGCCACGATGCCCGTGGGCAAATGGGTGATGCGCACGGCCGAATCGGTCTTGTTGATGTGCTGGCCGCCCGCGCCGCTGGCCCGGTAGGTGTCGATGCGCAGCTCGGCCGGGTTGATCTGCACGGCCTGGGCCTCGTCAGGCTCGGCCAGCACGGCGATGGTACAGGCGCTGGTGTGGATGCGGCCCTGGGTCTCGGTGGCGGGCACGCGCTGCACGCGGTGGCCGCCGGACTCGAAGCGCAAATGGCCGTAGACGTCCTCGCCGTCCACGCGCATCACCACTTCCTTGTAGCCGCCCAGCTCGCTCGGCGATTCGCTGATGAGTTCGGTCTTCCAGCCGCGGCGCTCGGCGTAGCGCGTGTACATGCGCAGCAGGTCGCCCGCGAACAGCGCCGATTCGTCGCCGCCCGTGCCGGCGCGGATTTCCACGAAGGCCGCGCGCGCGTCGTCCGGGTCCTTGGGCAGCAGCATCCGCTGCAGTTCGTTCTCCAGCTCCAGCAGTTCGGCCTGGGCGCTGGCGATTTCCTCGCGCGCCATCTCGGCCATGTCGGGGTCGGCCAGCATGTCCTGGGCGGCCGTGAGGTCGGCGCTGCGCTGCTGGTGGCGCGCGTAGCGGCCGGCCACCTGGGCCACGTCGGCATGCTCGCGCGACAAGGCCATGAACTGCTTCATGTCCGCCATGATGTCCTGGCGCGACAGCAGAAAGTCCAGTTCGGACAGGCGCAGCGCGTAGCGCTCGAGTTGTTGGCGGAGAAAGGGTTTCACGGGGCGACGGTCCAATGGGAGCAGGGCCGCAGCGGGCAGGCTGCGGTGCGGCGGCAAGGCGCGCCGCTAACGTTCCTTGCGCAGGAACAGGCGCGAGATGGTGTCGACCGCCTGGGCGCGGGCCTGGCCGTCGCCGGTATGCAGCTCGGCCATCGCGCCGTGCAGCATCTTCTGCGTGAGGCCCTTGGCCAGGGCTTCGAGCACGGCGTCCACGTCGTCGCCGCGCGCCAGCTGCTTGCGCGCGCGTGCCAGCTCGGCCTGGCGCCAGGCGTCGGCCTGGGTGTTGAGCTGGCGGATCAACGGCACCACGCCGTGCACCGGATCGCGCTGGCCCATCCAGTGCAGAAAGCTCTGCACACCGGCGTCGATGATGACCTCGGCCTGGGCCACGGCCGCCTGGCGCTGGGCCTGGCCGGTCTGCACGACGCTGGCCAGGTCGTCCACGGTGTAGAGGAACACGTCCTCCAGGCCCTTGACCTCGGGTTCGATGTCGCGCGGCACGGCCAGGTCGACCATGAACATGGGGCGGTGCTTGCGCTGCTTGAGCGCACGCTCCACGGCCCCCAGGCCGATGATGGGCAGCGTGCTGGCCGTGCAGCTCACGATGGCGTCGAACTCGTGCAGCCGGGCCGGCAGGTCGGCCAGCCGCATGACCTCGCCGCCGAAGCGGCCGGCCAGCTTCTCACCGCGCTCCAGCGTGCGGTTGGCGATGGCGATGGACTTGGGGCTCCTCGCCGCGAAGTGGGTGGCGGCCAGCTCGATCATCTCGCCGGCGCCCACGAACAGCACGCGCACCTGGCCCAGGTCCTCGAACAGCTGCGAGGCCAGGCGCACGGCGGCGGCGGCCATGCTGATGGAGTGCGCGCCGATCTCGGTGGCGGTCCGCACTTCCTTCGCGACCGAGAAGGAGCGCTGGAACAGCTGGTTCAACGTGGAGCCCAGTGCGCCGGCCTCGTTGGCCACGCGCACGGCGTCCTTCATCTGGCCCAGGATCTGGGCCTCGCCCAGCACCATGGAATCCAGGCCGCTGGCCACGCGGAACACGTGCCGCGCGGCCAAGCCGTCGTGCAGCGTGTAGGCATGCGAGCGCAGCAGCGCCGGGGCGACACCGCCGGCGTGGGCCATCCAGTCCACCGTCCGGTCCACGGCCTGCGCGTCGGCCGCGCAGTAGATTTCGGTGCGGTTGCAGGTGGAGATGATGGCGGCCTCGGGGCCCGACAGCGCCGAGCGCAGGCCGGCCAGCGTGGGGGCGATCTGGTCCAGCGCGAACGCGAACCGCCCGCGCAGATCGAGCGGGGCGGTGTGGTGGTTGATGCCGAGTGCCCAGACAGCCATAAGCGGCGATTATAAAATCCGGCACCTCTTTGCGTTGCTTGACCTGCGTCAAGCCCTCTGCTCTCTTTCATGGGTGTCGTCGATCTGCTGCTGCATGGGCTGGCCTTCGTGCTGCCGGCCTTCTGCGTCGCGCTGTGCACCACGCTGGTCGGCCGCATGGGGCGCAGCGGCGGCATGCGCTGGTGGAGCCAATGGCTGCTGACCGGCGCGGCCGGCAGCCTGACGCTGCTGGCCGCGCTCTGGGCCATGGGCCGCGACGGCAGCATCGCCGGCTATGCAGCGCTGGTGGCTTGCTGCGGCACGCTGTCCTGGCTGCTCTCGTTGCGCCGGCGCTGATTCAACTCAGCAGGTCGTGGTGCGTGTGTCCCGACTGCAGCGCGTGCACGCATTCGCGCCAGGGCTGGTCGGTCGCGTTGATCAGAAAACCGTAGGCACCGTAGTCGTCGTAGCGCCGCCCGCGCATGACGGTGACCTGCAGCACCGACTGCTCGTCCGTGCCCAGGTGCACGACCACCCGGCCAGCGGCCTTGAGCGGCAATTCCTCGCGCGCATGCGCCTGAAAGCCCTCGTTCGAAACGTCGACCACCTGCAGTTCCACGAGCCGCCGCTGGCCGCCGATGTCGATCTCGAGCCTGCCCTTGCACTTGAGCGAGAAGCGCGGATGCCGGCGCAGCGTCTCCATCTGGGCCGGTGGCTGGTCCAGCGGCGGCAGCACGGCCTGGTAGGCCGGCAGGTCGTAGATCTCGTGCAGCATCGCCTTCCTGCGTGCATCGAGTTCGTCGAAGCCCTGGGTGCGCTGGTTGAAGAAGTGGTCCAGCAGCGCCGGCGTCATGACCGGGTCGTTGGTCGTGTAGTAGCGCCGCTGCGGCAGCCGGATGTTGGGCAGCTCCATGCGGAAGAAGTAGTGGTGCAGGCTCTTGCGCGGCGGCTTGCCCGCGTAGGCCCGCGCGAGCAGTGCGTCGGCCTGGCTCAGGTCCAGCGTGGCGCCCACGGCCGGCGCGCCGTTGGCGAAGTCGTAGGCCGCCACCGTCTTCTGCGGCAGCCGGCGAAAGCACAGCAGCGATTCGTAGAGTTCGATGTGGTAGGGGTTGACCGCGATGACCAGGTGCCGGGTGTCGAAGAAGCGCGTGCAGTAGGTGTGCATGAACTTCATGAGCGGGAACAGGATCGCGCCTCCGGTCTTGCGGTGCTTGGGATGCACCGCCAGCGCCGAGACCTCGGCGATCTGGCCGCGCTCGGCCTCCACGCTGGACAGGTCGAACACCGCCTGCAGCGGAAAGCCGAACGGGCTCTGGCGGATCAGCGAGATCGTGCCCACCACCTCGTCGTCGTACTTGGCGCACAGCGTGGTGGTGGTCGGCAGCGCGTGGTAGATCGTGGCGCGCAGGCCCGAGGGTGCGGGCTGCATGAAGCCCACGGCCACGTAGGCGTCGTGCAGCAGCTTGAAGCAGGCCTCCAGCTCCTCGCGCGTTTCGGCGATCTTGAGCGTGAGCCGCGGGTCGGGCGACGGGTCGCAGTCGACGAAGGAGCGGGCCACCGCGAACCGGGTGGACTGCGGCATGAAACCGATCGCCTGGCGCATGCCCTTGTGCAATGCGCGCCGCGTGCGCGAGAGCAGGGTCTGGGACTTCGTGCGGGCCATGGTGTGCTCCTCGTCCCAGTATGGGCTCAGCGCCCGGGCAGGTGGGCTTCGATCAAATGCCCGGCGATGGACAGTCCGCGTGGGGGGATGGGCGGCATCGCATCGCCAGGGCCGACCCAGACGGCCTCCTCGATCTCGTTCTCGTCCAGGCGGATTTCGCCACCCGCGTACTCGGCCGTGAACGCGATCATCAGCGAGTGCGGGAACGGCCAGGACTGGCTCGCGAAGTAGCGCAGGTCCTTGACCTGCAGGCCGACTTCCTCGAACACCTCGCGGTGGATGGCTTCCTCGACGGATTCGCCGGCCTCCAGGAAGCCGGCCAGCGCCGTGTAGAAGCGGGTCGGCGAGTTGCGGTGGCGCGCCAGCAGGAGTTCGGGGCCGCGCCGCACCAGCACCATCATGGCCGGCGAGATGCGCGGGTAGGCCATGTGCCCGCAGGCCGGGCAGCGCATGCAGCGTTCGCCGGCCACGTGGGTGGTCGGGCCGCCGCAGGCGCCGCAGAAGCGGTGCGTGCGCGCCCATTCGGCGATCTGCCAGGCCCGGCCGGCGACGGCCAGCTGGCCTTCGTCCATGGCACCGAACAGTGCGCGCAGCCGGAGCGGGCGCAGGCCTTCGGGCAGCGGCGTGCCCTTGGGCAGCCAGGCCACGCGGCAATAGGCTCCGTCGAGCAGGCCCACCGGCAGGAAGTCCGCGGCACGCAAGCCGAGCGCGGCGCACACGAGCGCGCCGGGCAGGGCCAGGTCGTCTTCGCCGACCAGGAGTTCGTCACCGCAGAACACGAAGTTCTGCACCAGGTCCTGTTCACGCGCCGCCAGCAGCGGCGTGAACGAGGGAGGGGTTTGCAGCATGGGCAGGCATCCGGGCCATTGGAGCCCGCATGCTAACCGCCGGTGCCGATCTGCGTCAGAGCGCGAGCACCAGCGCCGCGTGGGCCTGCAGGCCGTCGCTGCCGGCGGTGTAGGGCAGGGTCACGGCGTCGCGGTCGGCGGCGGCCAGCCGGCGCCAGAGGAAGTCGCGCGCGTTGCCCGGATCGCCCGCGACGTAGAGCTGCGTGGTCAGCAGTTCGCGCGTGCCCAGCCGCACTTTCACATGGATGTGCGGCGTGCGGCCGCTGTAGGGCACGGGGTGGATCGTGCGGAAGCGCCAGCGGCCCTCGGCGTCCACCGTGGCGCGGCCGAAGCCCTGGAAGGCCGGGTCCTGGCGGCTGCCGTCGCCGGGGTGGTCGTAGTGGCCGGCCTCGTCGCACTGCCAGATCTCCACCTGGGCGCCGCGCACGGGCCGCCCGTCCAGGTCGCGCAGCGTGCCGTCCAGCCACACGGGCTGGCCGCGCCGGTAACGCAGCGCGCCGTTGCGCAGCAGGTCGCTGTCGGCGTCGGCCGGGAAGGCAACGGGATAGAACGGGCCCTCGGTCTGGGCTGGCGTGGGCCGAAGGCGCGCCACGGGCTGGGCCCGCGCGCTCAGCAGGGCCGGGCAGGCGACCAGGGCGGCAGTGAGTGTGCGGCGGGTGGGCATGGTGGTCAGATGCCGGCGGCCGCGCCCAGGTTCCAGCGCTACAGGAACAGCGCCTCGAAGCCGTCCACAGGTTCAAAGCGCTTGTTGTTCCAGCGCAGCCGCAGCGGGCCCGGCATGGCACGCTCGCGCACCGGATGGCGGTCGTCGCCCGGGTAGCAGACCACGCGCGTGCCGCCGTCCTCGATGCTTTCGGGCTGGATCAGCGGCGGGCGGCGCGTGCGCGCGGCAGCCACGGCTTCGTCGGCCGTGGCGTGGCGCGCGAGCTGCGCCAGCGTCATGATCTGCGGCGGCGCCATCTCGATCTCGCGGTCCCAGTAGCGCTGCAGCGCGGCGCGCGGCGTCAGCCAGGTGCTCTCGGTGGTCTCGTAGTCGTCGTGCGTGGCCACCTGTTCGGGCGGCACCATGGCGGCAAAAAATCGCGTGTCGAAGCGCTTGTTCATGACCGAGGGCACACGCGGCGTGATCCAGCGCGACCACGGCGCGAGCCGGCGCGTCTGCACACGCAGGCCCAGTTCGGCGAGCATGGTGTTGAAGGGCGTGCCGGCCTTGAGCAGCGCCGAGGCGCGGGCCAGGTCGGGCTCGCCACCGTCCGCCGCCTCGGCCAGCAGCACGCCGGCTTCCTCGAAGGCCTCGCGCACGGCCGCCACGTACAGACCGGCGGCCTGGGCCGCGTCGAGTTCGGCGTCGTACAGGCTGGTCTGCAGCAAGGGCGCGGCCTGGTCGAGATGGCGCGCGGCATCGAGCTCGGCATCGGCCGCATCGAGCTTGCCGCCCGGGAACACGTAGGCGCCGCCCAGCACGTCGGACAGCCCATGGCGCTTCATGAGCAGGACCTCCAGGCCGCTGGCGCCATCGCGCAGCATGACCACGGTGGAGGCCGCGCGGGGCGGGGTGTCGATGGCGTGCAGGTTCAGTTCCATGGGAATCCCTTCGTCTCCAGTACAGTTGCGCGGCTTTTTTTCTGTGGCGCGCAGCAGGCTAACAGAGGCTGCTGGCCGGGGCTGTCGCGCAGCTTCCACCTCGCAAGGAGACAAACGGATGGGTCTGGATTTCAAGGGCCGTGTGGCCATCGTCACGGGCGCCGGCGGCGGGCTCGGCCGCGAACATGCGCTGGCATTGGCCCGGCGCGGCGCCAAGGTGCTGGTCAACGACCTGGGCGGTGCGCGCGACGGCAGCGGCGGCTCTGCCAGCGCGGCCCAGGCCGTGGCCGACGAGATCGTCGCGGCCGGTGGCGAGGCGCTGGCCAATGGCGCCTCGGTCACCGACCATGCCGCCGTGGCCGCCATGGTGCAGCAGGCGGTGGACGCCTGGGGCCGCGTCGACATCCTCGTCAACAACGCCGGCATCCTGCGCGACAAGAGCTTCGCCAAGATGGAGCTGGCCGACTTCCGCCTCGTCATGGACGTGCACCTGATGGGCGCCGTGCACTGCTGCAAGGCCGTCTGGCCCATCATGACCGCGCAGAAGTACGGCCGCATCGTGATGACGAGCTCGTCCTCGGGCCTGTACGGCAACTTCGGCCAGGCCAACTACGGCGCGGCCAAGATGGCGCTGGTCGGCCTCATGCAGACGCTGGCCATCGAGGGCGCCAAGCACGGCATCCACGTCAACAGCCTGGCGCCCACCGCCGCCACGCGCATGACCGAGGACCTCATGACGCCCGAGGTGCTGCGCGCGCTGGACCCGGCCGCCGTGGTGCCCGCCATGCTGGTGCTGGCCTCCGAGGACGCGCCCACGCGCACCGTGCTGTGCGCCGGTGCCGGCTCGTTCGAGGCCGCGCACGTGACGTTGACGCAGGGGCAGTGGATCGGCACCGGTGAGGACGCGCCCGAACGCCTGGCGGCCGCACTCGATGCCGTGCGCGCACGCGAAGGCGAAACCGTGCCGCAAAGCGGCTCGGAGCAGGGCCGGCTGGAAGTCGGCCGTGCCATGGCCCAGGCGGGGCAGCAGGCCGGCTGAAGAACGTGTTTGCGGCCTATCCGGGGTCGCGCAAGTGCCTGCGCGGGATGGGATGCAAGGCGCAGCGCGCCGCCAATAGCCCCGCTAATGGCCAGCGCTGCAACGCCGCAGACCGCCCGCACAGACACTTGCCCGAAGGGTTGGGGCGAAATCGGGCTGCGAACTCATCCCGATTGCGCCCCAACGCGACCCCGGATAGGTCGCAAACACGTTCTAGACCCTGGCCTGCAGGGCTTGGCGGCCTGTGATACCTTCCGGCCCCACACAGATTCCGGGGCTTGAAACAACAATGGCCACAACGACCTTGCATGCCAGCACGCCCCTGACGGAGCGCGTCGGCGGCCTCACGGCCGAGCGCCTGCGCGGCATCCGCCGCGGGCTTGAGAAAGAAAGCCTGCGTGCCACGCCGGATGCCGACCTGGCCCTGACGCCGCATCCGGCCGCATTGGGTTCGGCCCTCACGCACGAGCACATCACGACCGACTTCAGCGAATCGCAGCTGGAGCTCATCACCGGCGTGCACGCCGATGTGGACAGCTGCCTCGCGGAACTGCGCGAAGTGCACCAGTACGTCTACCACGTGCTGCGCGAGCAGGGCGACGAAATGCTGTGGGTCTCCAGCATGCCCTGCGGCCTGCCGACCGACGAGACGATTCCGCTCGGGCGCTACGGTTCGTCCAACGTGGGCCGCGCCAAGAGCGTCTACCGCATGGGGCTGGGCCACCGCTACGGCCGGCGCATGCAGACCATCTCGGGCATCCATTACAACTGGTCGATGCCGGGCATCGACAGCGCTGCCTACTTCGGGCTGATCCGCAACTTCCGCCGCCACGCCTTCCTGCCGCTGGTGCTGTTCGGCGCCTCGCCCGCCGTCTGCGCGAGCTTCGTGCAGGGCCGCGAGCACGCTTTGCAGCCGTTCGGCGAGCACAGCATGTACCTGCCGCACGCGACCTCGCTGCGCATGGGGCGTCTGGGTTACCAGAGCGACGCGCAGTCCACGCTGGCCGTGAGCTACAACAGCCTGGAAGGCTACGGCGCGTCGCTGCAGGAGGCGCTGACCAAGCCCTATCCTGCCTACGAAGCCGTGGGCATCCGCAATCCGGGCGGCGACTACAACCAGCTCGCCACCAGCCTGCTGCAGATCGAGAACGAGTTCTACGGCACGATCCGCCCCAAGCGCGTGATCCGCCCGGGCGAGCGGCCTCTGCATGCGCTGCGCGAGCGCGGCGTGGAGTACATCGAGGTCCGCCTGATGGACCTGGACCCGTTCGAGCCGCTCGGCATCGCGGCCTCGACCATGCGCTTTCTCGACGTGTTCCTGCTGCACTGCCTGCTCAGCGACAGCCCGCCCGATACGCCCGAGGAGATCGCCGCGCTCGCGCGCAACCAGCAACGCGTGGCCGCGCGCGGCCGCGAGCCGGGCCTGCTGCTCGAGCAGGACGGCCGCGAGCGCCTGCTGACCGAGTGGGCGCTGCAGCTCGTCGACGAGTGCACGCCCATCGCCCAGGCCATGGACGCTGCGCTCGGCGGCGAGGGCCACATGGCGGCACTGCGCGCGGCACGTGCGGCGCTGCTGGCGCCCGAGACGCTGCCTTCGGCCCGCGTGCTCGAACATGCCACGCGCGAACACGGCAGCAGCTTCACGCGCTTCACCTTGCAGCATGCGCTGCAAACGCGCGCCCAGCTGCTGGCGCTGCCGTTCCCGCAGGCGCTGCGCGAGCGCTTCGTGGCGGCGTCCCATGCATCCATCGAAGCGCAAAAGCGCATCGAGGCCAGCGACACCATGCCTTTCGACGTCTACCGCGAGGAATATCTGCGGCCCGAGCGTCTGGGGCTGGGCCTCAAGCGCCGCGGCAGCGCTGCCGCACCGCAGGTGCTGCAGGCCGCCGCGCTGTGACGCACTGATGTGCTAGGACCGGCCGGCGCGCCGGCGCCACAGGAAGTGGCCGATGAAGGCCAGGCCCAGCACCAGCGCGAACCAGCCGACGATCGCCGATTGCGCGATGGTGTCGCGCATGCCCGAGGGCGGCATGAACTGCGGCCCCAGCAGCACTGCCAGGCCGATCACGCAGCACAGCCCGCCCTTCCAGGCGAGGTCGGCTTCCTTTTTGGCGTCGCGGCTCACAGGGCCGCCGCGTCGGCCTGGTCGGTGCCGGGCACGCCGTCCTTGCGGATCGAATCGCGCTCGCGGTGGCGGTTGTCGCGGCCGCGCTCCAGCGTGTGCTCCACCAGGCGCTTGAGCTTGTCGGTGGCGCCGCGCACGGCCAGGTCCTGGCTGTCGCCGTCATGGTGCACGGCCAGCGGCTGGTGGTGCGCCAACCGCGCCTCCAGCGTGCAGCGCTTGTCGGCGCTGCCCGACTTGCCACCGTTCTCGTCGGACAGGTGCATCTCCACGCGCGTGATGTCGTGGCGAAAGCGCGCCAGCTCGTCCTGCAGGTATTGCTCGGCCCAGCGGTCCAGCGATTCCTTGTTGGGCAATCCGGTCGTGTTCACTTGTACTTGCATGGGTCGGGTCTCCCGAAAACCTTGGACGCTCCAGTGTGCCTGAGCCCCGCTGCCCCCCCCTGTAGGAGCGCGGCGATTCCCCGTGGCCGCTCTGGTATCGTTCTTGCGTTTTTTTGCCCGCACACCCCACCAGGAGCCCCCATGTCCCGACCTTTCCTGCCTTCTGCGACGCGCCGCAGGCTCACCCAGGCCCTGGCCACGGCGGCCCTGCTGGGGGCGGCCGGCCTGGCCCAGGCCCAGTCCACGGTGCGCATCCTGGTCGGCTTTCCTGCGGGCGGCGGCACCGACGTGATCGCGCGCACCCTGGCCGACAAGCTGCAGGGCGAGCTCGGCCAGAGCGTGATCGTCGACAACCGCGCCGGCGCCGGCGGCCAGATCGCGGCCAACGCACTGAAGACCGCCGCGCCCGATGGCAACACCTTCTTCCTCACCCACGACCACACCGTCTCCATCCTGCCGCTGGTCGTCAAGAATCCGGGCTTCGACCCCGCCAAGGACTTCGTCGCCGTGGCCGGCTTCGCGACCTTCGTGAACGCGCTGGCCGTGTCGGGCGGCACGCCGGCCAAGTCCATGCCCGAGTACCTGAACTGGCTCAAGAGCCAGGGCGGGCGCGGCACCATCGGCATCCCGGCGCCTGCCTCCACGCCCGAGTTCCTGGTCAAGGTGCTGGCCGACAAGTACAAGATGGACCTGCTGGCCGCGCCCTACCGCGGCAGCGCGCCCATGATCGCGGACATGCTGGGCAACCAGATCAGCGCGGGCATCGGCTCCGTTCCCGACTTCATCGAGAACCACAAGGCCGGCAAGATCCGTGTGGTCGGCGTGCTGGGCAACGCACGCCAGGCCGCCATGCCCGAGGTGCCGACCTTCGCCGAGCTCGGCGTGTCCGGCTTCGAGGACCTGCCCTATTACGGCATCTTCGCGCCGGCCGGCACGCCGCAGGCTGCGATCGACCGTTTCTCGGCCGCCGTGGCCAAGGTCATCGCCATGCCCGACGTGCAGGGCAAGCTCACGGCCATGGGCCTCACGGTGGGCTACATGCCGCAGCAGCAGTTGCACGCCCGCGAGCAGGCCTACACCAGGACCTGGGCGAAGATCATCAAGGACAGCGGCTTTCAGCCGCAGTAAGTCGTCCTAAGGCAGCCGGCGCAGCAGTTCGCCGGCTTCCGCGCGCGCCGGTTGCAGGCGCACCAGTTCATCGAGCAGATCCCGTGCGGCCGGCGCATCGACGCGCGCCAGCGCTGCCGCCATCTGCAGCAGCGGGTCGTAGGCCGGGCGGAAGTCGGCGCTCGTGCGCAGCACCTCCAGCAGCGGCTGCTGCACCTGGGCGAGCATGCGCCGCACATCGGCGCTGGGCTGCACCTGGCGGCCCGCGGCCAGGAAGCGCGTGCGCGCCTGCCAGTAGGCGGCCAGGCGGGCGGCCGCGGCCGGGTCGGCCGCGACCAGTTCCTGCGGCGCGAGCGAGAGTTCGGCCAGCAGCGCGGCCAGGCGCTCGCGCGGCGGCGGCGCGGGCGCGTAGGTGGCGCGCGGCGCGAGGTAGGCCACGACGGGGTGGTCGTCCGTGTTGGCCGGGGCGCCCGCGGCCAGCCGCTGCAGCGCCTGCGGGCCGGCCACCAGCGTGCCGAGCAGGGCGTAGGCGTCGTCCAGGCCCAGGTCAGCCGGGCTGCGTGGCCACTGGCGCGCGGCCAGCACGCGGGCCTGCAATTGCGCGAGGTCGAAGCGGGTGCCGTCGGCATGGCCCACCAGCCCCAGCACCGGCGTTTGCAGGCTCAGCGTCGCCAGCACCGCACCGCCCTCGGGGAAGGCCGTGGCGAAGGCGCGCACGATGCTGCGCACCGTCGGCAGGTCCAGCTGGTGCAGCGGCAGCCATTGGCAGAACAGGCCGCCTGC
Source organism: Variovorax boronicumulans (assembly GCF_007677875.1). Lineage (GTDB taxonomy): Bacteria > Pseudomonadota > Gammaproteobacteria > Burkholderiales > Burkholderiaceae_C > Pseudorhodoferax > Pseudorhodoferax boronicumulans_A. The sequence goes on from NZ_VEDO01000001.1 coordinate 578,329, forward strand.
CGCCAGGCGCGCGCGCACGGCCTGGAAATGCTCGACCGTGTAAAGCGCGGCCGAGCCGCTGCGGGCCGGATGGAAGTTGTCGGAGACGATGAGGTCGTAGTGCGCGCGGGAGGCGCGCACGAAGCGGCGCGCATCGGCCGCGACCGTGCGCAGCCGCCCGCTGGGGATGCGCTCGGGTGCCGCGAACCATGGCATGGCCGCGATCACCTCGGGCAGCAGCTCCACGGCCTCGACCTGCAGGGCCGGGTCCAGCGTGGCCGCGCTCGCGGTGGTTCCCGTTCCCAGGCCCAGGAACAGCGCCTTGTGCGGAGCCGGGTGCAGCAGCAGCGGCAGCAGCGCCTGGCGCGCATCCGCTGACCGGGCCGCGTTGCTGCCTTCCTGCTGCCGGTTGTTGATGCGCAGCCTGCGCGTGCCGTCGGCTTCCTCGACCACGCTGACCGCGGCCATCGCGCCGTCGCGGTAGTGCAGCACGCGGCCGCCTTCGGGCAGGTGGACGAAGGCCAGGGGCGGTGCGGCCAGTGCCAGCACGAGCGCGGCCGCGCCGATGCCCGCCGGCAGCGCGATGCCGCGCGCATGGCCGAGCGGCCAGGCCAGCAGCAGGTAACCGGCCGCCACCAGCAGCAGCGCCGCCTTGGCGCCCAGCGCAGGCAACAGCAGCAGGCCGAACACCAGCGGTGCCGCCGCCGCGCCCAGCGTGTTGACGCCGAGCGCCAGGTGCAGGCCGACGCCGGCCGTGCGCGCCTGCGTCGCGAAATGGCTGAACAGCGCACCCATCAGCAGCGTGGGCGGCCCGAAGGCCACGACCGCCAGCACGGCCTCGGCCGCCAGCGCGGCGGGCAAGCCGCTGCCCAGCCAGGCCAGGGCATGCGCTTTGAGCGCCTCGGCGCCCCACAGGCTCGCGGTGCCGGCCAGGCAGGCCAGCGCGAGCCATGCGGTCAGGCGCTCGCCGTGCTGGCGCAGCCGGCGCCCGCAGAGCGCCGCGCCGGACGCACTGCCGACCAGGTAGACCGCCAGCAGCAGCGCGAAGGTGTAGACCGTGTTCTCGGCCACCTGGCTCAGCACGCGCACCACGAGCACCTCGTAGCCGATGCCCAGGAAGCCGGTGGCCGCCAGCAGCGGCAGCAGCCCGCGGGCAGGGCGCGGCGCGCTTTGCGCTTCGGTGGGCGCGTGGCCGCGCAGCAGCCCCAGCGCGGCCACGGCGCAGAGGAGGTTGAGCAGGGCGCAGGCCAGCGCCGTGCGTGCGAGACCGACGGCAGGCACCAGCCAGAACGCACTGGCCAGCACACCGACCACGGCGCCGAAGGTGTTGCCCGCATACAGCACGGCAATGGCGCTGCCGCGCCAGTGCGGTGCCAGCGCGCGTTCCATGGCCGGCAGCGTGGCACCCATGGCGGCAGTGGCCGGCAGCAGCAGCGCGAAGCTGCCGCCGAAAGCCACGCCCCATTGCCACAGCGGCGAAGGCTCGGCGCCGATCCACTGCAACAGGGCCTGTCCGATCGGCGCCATTGCGAACGCCAGCACCAGGCTCCACAGGCCGATCGCCAGCTCGCAGACCGCGTACCAGCGGTCCGGCCGGCGGCTCGCGGCGATGCGCCGGCCCAGCAGCAGCGCCCCGACGGCGAGCCCGCCGAAGAAGGCCGCCACCACGGCCAGCACGCCGGCCGTCTCGTGGCCCAGCCACAGCGCGCTCTGCTGCGTCCAGACGATCTGGTAGCCCAGCCCGGCGAAGCCCGAGGCCAGCATCAGCGCCACCACCGCGGCGCGGCGCGGGCCTGCTCCGGCGGCGCTCATCCGCTGAACGAAATCTTGTAGCCCCAGGAATCCAGCCGGGTCGGGATGGCGTTGAGCGCCATCGTGATGCGCCGCGGGCCCGGGTTGGTCGGCACCGCATGCATGAGGTAGCTCGGGAACAGCACCAGGTCGCCCGGCCCGGGCTGCGGGCTGATCCACTTGTCGGCGCTGTAGGGCGTGGTGTTCACGCCGTCGTGGTCGTTCTTGAACGCGAAGTCGTGGCCGCCCGGCGACTTCATGAACACGGTGCGCGCGTCCGGGTGGGTGGGTGTGAGGTAGACCACGCCCGAGATGAAGCTGTTGGCGTGGTTGTGCATGGCCTGGCGCCCGCCGGTGTCCAGCAGGTTGACCCACATTTCCTTGAGCGACCAGCCCAGCTGCTCGCCGAACATCTGCGCGCCGAACGCGGCCAGATGCGGCGTGATGCGCTGGGCGGCCTCGACCAGCAGCGGGCTGTCGCCGGGCTGGAGCATGGCCGTGTGCGAGAGCTGGCCGGATGCGTTGTTGGCGATGCCGGCGGCACCGCTGAAATGGCTGACCAGGCCGTCGACCAGGGCGGCATCGAGTGCCGCAGGCACGCGCAGGAAGGGCGTGGGAAACAGTCCGAAGAGCTCGTGCATCGTGCTCGGGTGGCGCAGTGGATGGGAGGTTCCAACGCAGAAAGGGCGGCACCTAGGAGGTGCCGCCTGTCGGCGCGGACGGCGTGCCGTGGCTTACTGGCGGCGGCGGCGCGCGGCCGCCAGGCCAGCCAGGCCCAGGCCCAGCAGCATCGCGCTGGTGGGCTCGGGCACGGTGTTGAACGCCAGATCGTCGTAGGCGATGGTGGCGTCGCCGTTGAAGGTCACCGAGTAGGCGATGCCCGAGAGGTTGGCCGACAGCTGGTCGAAGCTGCACCAGCCGATGTCCGTGCAGTTCGCGGCGTTGCCGGCCAGGTCGAACGAGGCGAGCGCGGTGCCCGTGCCGTTCAGGCCGCTCCACACCGTCAGTGCGCCCGTGGCGGCGGCGATGGACGAGTACGAGAAGCTGAACAGGCCGGAGAAGCCGCTGGCGACGTTCATCGCCGAATCGGTGTCGGCCGCGAACATCACGCCCAGCGGCGAGGGTGCGTTGGTGAAGAAGGTCGACCACTCGTCGTTCTGCAGCCCCAGTGCGCCGCCGCCGAAGGTGACGCCGCTGGCGGCGTAGGTGTCGCCGACCGAGGCGAAGCTCGGCGCGGTCTCGAAATCGATGGTGACCGGCGCAGCCAGGACCGGCGCGACAGCGGACAGGGCCAGGGCGGCCACGGGAAGGAATTTCATTGGGAACCTCCGGGAAACATGGTGTGGAACAGGTGGCGGCGCGCCAGGGCGCAGCTGTCGGCGAGGTGCAGACGCGGCCGGACTGTAGGCAGCGATCGCGACAGGGCTGTGACGGTCCGGGGCGCGCAGCACCAGACCGTCACGACGCTTTCACCAGCGCCGTCTAGGCTGGTCGGCCACCGCATTCCCAGGAGCTCCCATGCACCCCCTCATCCACCGCCGCGCCGCGCTGCGCGCCGGCCTGGCCTTCGGCGCCGCGCTGGCCTTGCCGCAGGCGCGCGCCTGCGAATACTTCGCCGACAACCTGCGCATCACCCACCCCTGGTGCACGGCCACGCGGCCGGGTGCGACGTCGGTCATCGTCTCGATGGTGTTCGACCAGGTGACGCGCCCGGACCGGCTGATCGGCGCCACGACCATGGTCGCCGACGGAGCCGAGATCGGCGGCCAGCTGGCCCGCGCCGAGGTCGACTTCGCGATCCCGCAGGGGGTCGAGACGCACCTGGCCGAACACGGCACCTACCTTCAGCTCACGGGCCTGAAATTCCCGCTCGAAGTGGCACGCACCTATCCGCTGGTGCTGACCTTCGAGAACGGCGGCGTCGTGCAGGCCACGCTCAACGTCGACCTGCAGCGGTTCATGTGACACAGAGCCGTCACGGCGGGGTCACGCCGCATTTCTAGCATCGCCCGCGGTCCTGCCACCGACCCGAACGAGGGAACTGCGCCGCTCTGGCGCAGCCAGGCCATTTCCGAGAAAGCCCAATAGGAGTCCTATGAAGAACGTGTTCAAGAAGAACCCGGTCGCGCTCGCCGCGGTCACGGTTCTGACCACCCTGGCCCTGGCGCCGGCTGCGCACGCAGCCAAGCCGGCCGGCACCTACGTGACCGGCGACTTCCACAACCACACCACCTGCTCGGACGGCGCGATCTCCATGCAGAAGCTGGTCAAGAAGTCCACCGACACGACCGACACACCCTGGGGCCTGGACTGGTTCGTCCAGGCCGGCCACGGCGGCACTGGCAACCGCAACTGCACACTGGCCGAGGACGATTCGCTGGCCACGCCCGCCTACCCGCTGGTCTACGCCGCCGACGGCCGTACCGTCATCGGCCCCAACACCACCTGGCAGAACAGCCAGCCGCCCGTGGAGCCCCAGGGCACGCCCAGCGGCACCCGCCCGAACCAGAACATGTGGCGCTGGCAGGCGATCCAGCAGTACCAGTACCCGATCACCGAGTACCTGAACGCGCTCAAGAACGTGCCGATCTTCGTCGGGATGGAATCGGTCGTGTCCGGCCACGAGCACACCTCGATGTCGGTCATCACGGGCCAGGTGCCGGCCGCCATCGACACGCGCGCACTGCCCACCACCAAGGGCTACCAGCCGCTGGGCAACGCCAATGCGCTGTCGCAGTGGGCCTACTGCTTCGACCGTGGCAACGACGGCGACCTCACCCGCGGCGGCCCCAACGGCTGGACCTGCAACGTGCCGGGCAGCGCCAACGAGGCCAGCCCGAACTGGAACGCGGGCGCCGCCAAGCTCATGGGCTCGGGCGAGGCCGGCCACATCAAGACGGTCGAGGGCATCAAGTGGATGGCCGCTTACCACCCGGACGGCAGCTACTACGTGCCGGCCCACCTGGAGCGCGCCGGCCCGTTCAACCCGAACGGCAACAACGGCTTCAACGTCGAGCACCTGCGCAACTTCAACAACGCCGGCCCGCGCATCGCGGTCGGTTTCGAATCGCAGCCCGGCCACGGCGCCTCGGACAACCGCGGCGAGTACTCGCCCAACCGCAACAGCATCGGCGGCGTGCGCGTGGACTCGGTCGGCGGCACCACCTACGGCGGCACCGGCGTCTACGCCGCGCAGATCGGCGGCGTGTGGGACGCGCTGCTCGGCGAGGGCCGCAACTGGTGGTTCTTCGGCAGCTCGGACTGGCACAACCGCGGCCAGTTCGGTCCGGACGACCGCCGCTCCACGCAGGACTTCTACCCCGGCGAGTACCAGCGCGACTTCATCATGGTGCGCAAGGGCAACGACACCAAGCTGCGCCCGCAGACCATCGTGGACGGTATCCGCAGCGGCAACAGCTTCGTGGCCACGGGCCAGCTGATCGACCGCCTGGCCTTCGTCGCCTGCGCCTCCTACGCCGGCCCGGCCAGCCGCACCAACGCCGCCGTCGAAGCCATGGCCGTCAAGGCCGCGCTGGCCAACACCGACACCGACGTGGCCGGCTGCGCCACCATGGGCGAGAAGCTGCAGGTGCGTGCCGGCGCGGAGATCGTGGTCTCCATCGTCGTGCGCGACCCGGCGGGCACGAACTATTCGCCCTACACCTTCGCCAACCCCTCGCTGGCGCAGGTCGGCATCCAGCAGCCGCTGAACCGGCCCGTGCTCGACCACGTGGACGTGGTCCGCGGCCTGGTCAGCGGCTACCGCCAGCCCGGCAGCGCCGGCTACGCGGGCCAGTGGCCCAACGACTGGCTGATCAACCCCAACATGGCCAACGTGCCCGACGCCGCCAAGAACACCACCGCGGCCGTGCTGCGCACCTTCAACGAATCGAGCTGGAAGCCGGTGGCCGGCAACGCCGAGTACAAGGTCATGAGCTTGCGCATCCCGGCCGTGACGGCCTCGCAGTACCTGCGCCTGCGCGGCTCCAACCTGCCGGCCAGCGTGCCCTACGAAACCGACGCCAACGGCAACCCGCTGGCCGACGTCTACACCAATGCCGGCGACCCCACGCGCCTGACCATCCCCTGCCAGGTCGCGGGCGTCAACGTGCCGGGCAACGGCGGCACCTACACCGGCACGGCCATCGACGGTTGCCCCAACCACCTGCCCACGGTGGCCGGCCAGAAGTACGTGGCCTACGACGTGGCGGCCTGGGCCGACCTGTGGTTCTACAGCAACCCGATCTTCGTCGAGGTGGCCGGCTCCACCGTGGTGGCCGGCGTCAGGTGAGCAGGGCCTGAACCCGTCCCTGTAGCGCAAGGCGCCGCGCGGCTTCGGCCGCGCGGCGCCTTGCCATGCCGGGTGGCCGCAGCCGCCCGCAGCCGATATCGAAGAGTGATTGCCATGCCTTCCAAACCGAACCGCACCCCCAAGGCCGCGCCCGAAGCGGCGGCCGCCCGCCCGCGCTGGTGGCGCGAACCGCTGCTGCACTTCGTGGTCCTGGGCGGCCTGTTGTTCGCGGTCGACCACGCCATCGTCGGGCGCGCCGAAGACCCACGCACCATCGTGCTGACGCAGGACGCCGACACCGAGGTGCAGGAGCTGTTCAAGGCCTCCCGCGGCCGCCTGCCCAACCCCGAGGAGCTGGCCGCGCTGCGCCGCGCCTGGCTGGACAACGAAGTGCTGTACCGCGAAGGCATGGCCATGCAGGTGGACCGCGGCGACGACGCGATCCGCCAGCGCGTGATTTTCAAGGCGCTCAGCGTGCTGGAGACCGACAACAAGCTGCCGGCCTACGACGACGCCTCGCTGCGCGCCTGGTTCGAGAAGCACCGGGCCAGGTACGACGAGCCCGCGCGCTTCGACTTCCGCGAGGCCGTGCTTTCGGGCGACATGACCGAGGCCGCCGCGCGCGCGCTGGCCGACCGCCTGAACACCGGCGTGCCGGGCGAGGTCGGTGCCGGCCTGCGCGTGTTCAAGGGCCGGCCGCATGCCAACCTCGTGCAGAGCTACGGTGAGCCCTTCGCCAAGGCCGTGGAGGCCGCACCGCCCGGCCAGTGGCAAGCGCTGTCCGGCAAGGACGGCTGGCGCGTGATCCAGCTCGAGGCCGTGTCGGCCGCCAGGCCGGCCGACTTCGCGGCCCTGCGCGGCGTGGTGTTGCAGGACTGGACCGACCAGGTCATGGCCGAACAGCGCACGGCTGCCGTGCGCGCGCTGGCCCAGAAGTACACCGTCCGCATCGAGGCCGAGGCGGCGAAATGACGCTGGTCGTGCTGTTGCGGCGGCTCCTGGCCGCCATGCTGTGGTCCTGCATGGGCGCTGCGTCGGCCCACGAACTGACCATCGCCGAGATGGAGATGCGCGAGACCTCGCGCGGCGAGTTCACCTGGCAGTGGACCGCGCGCGAGCGCGCGACGCAGCGCGACATCAACCCGGTCTGGCCCGCAGGCTGCACGGCCGAGCCGGCGCTGCTGCACTGCGGGCCGAACGGCCTCACGGGCGTGCTGCAGGTGGACGGCGTGGGCAAGGGCTATTCCGTGGCCATCGTCAAGATCCGCTGGCTCGACGGGCAGACGCGGGTCTACACGCTGACCACGGCCCAGCCCTCCGTGCACCTGTTCGGCAGCGCCGACGACCAGCGCGGCATAGGCGAGATCGCCTCGGCCTACACCGTGCTGGGCATCGAACACATCCTGACCGGCACGGACCATCTGCTGTTCGTGGTCAGCCTGCTGTTCCTCGTGGGCTTCAACCGCCGGCTGGTGTGGACCATCACGGCCTTCACGGCCGCGCACAGCATCACGCTGGCGCTCTCCGCCTTCGGCCTGCTGGCGCTGCGGCCGCCGCCGGTGGAGGCGACCATCGCGCTGTCCATCATGCTGGTGGCCGGCGAGGCGCTGGGCAGGCAGGCCACGCTGTCGCGGCGCTGGCCGGCGCTGGTGGCCTTCCTGTTCGGCCTCGTGCATGGCTTGGGGTTCGCGGGTGCGCTGCAGCAGATCGGCATGCCCGAGAACCACCTGCCCATCGCGCTGCTGACCTTCAACCTGGGCGTGGAGATCGGCCAGCTCGGCGTGGTGCTGCTGGCCTGGGTCATCAGCAAGGCGCTGGCACCCTGGCCGGGTTTCGCCAAGGCGCGCACACCGGCGCTGTACGGCATCGGCTCGGTGGCCATGTACTGGGCGAGCGGGCGGATCTGGGCGATCCTGAGCTGAACCCGAAGAGGGGCGGCCAGCAAAAAAAGGGCGCAGATCGCTCTGCGCCCCTTTCGCTTGCGACCGGCGCGCCGCTTACTGCGGCTGCGACACCACCGTGAAGCGGATGTCGGCGCGTGCGCCACCGGCGGTGTCGCCGGCCTTCACGCCACGGAAGGCATTCTCCGCATCGGCACCGGCCTTGGCCGTCGCGGTCACCTGCTGGGTGATGGTGGCCACCACGGCCGGGTCGCTGGTCAGCGCGGTCACCGTGTAGCGGGCGTCGCTGGCGATGCTGTTGACCGAGTTGCCGCCATTGAGGCCGGACACGGTGTACGAGCCCGCCGGCAGGCCCGCCGCCTTGAGCTGCACCAGCGCACGCCCGGCGGCGTGCACGGCGCTCGTGCGCCCGTAGGCGCCGTTGCTGTGGCCACCCGGGCCCTGGAACTCCACCACCATGCTGGTGTTGGTAGCGGCCTGGGCGGAGGCCAGGCCCAGCGCCGCCAGGCACACGAGGGATGCGATCGTCTTCTTCATGGTTCTCTCCTGGAAGTTCACTGGACTTCGGCGGTGCGCTTGCCGATCGGACCGGCGGCCGGCTGCACGATGCTGCCGTCGGCGGCGTGGAAGCCCGAGGCGATCAGCGCCGCGGCCATGACGCGCTGCATGCGCAGCACTTCGGTCGCCTGCGTGCCCGGAATGCCCCATTCCCAGAACGCGTGGCCGCCGCCGCCCGTGGCGGAGGTCGCGATGTTCAGGTTGATGGTGGGCACACCGATGGCGGCCGGCACGTTGTCGTTCAGGCTGCTCGCGGCGGTGGACAGCTCCGTGCGCTTGTCCACGCCCACGATCTCGGCAGACTGCCAGGCGGCCTGGATCGACACGTCGGACAGGTCGGTGCGCTCGTGCGGGGGGCGGTCGCCGAACCAGGTCAGTTCCATCTTGACGGCCTGCGGCGAGGCGTCCGCCAGGCTGTAGCGCGTGTTCTCCTCGCTGACGCCGGCCTGGAACAGCGGCTCGATGCGGCTGCGGATCTCGTTCAGCGGCTCCAGGCGCGGCGAGCGCATGTCCACCTGCACGGTGCAGCTGGGCACCACGGTGCTGCCGGCAGCCGGCTCCTCGCAGCTCACCACGCCCACGGTGTAGGTGGTCTTGAGCGCCTCCTTGTTGTCGTCCCACGGCGTCTTGATGTCGGCGATCTTGGCGATCGAGGCCGCGGCGGCTTCCAGCGCGCTCGGCTGGTTCGGCCCCGGCGTGGCCGGCGCCGTGTACTTCATCTCGAAGCGGTAGCTGCCGATGAAGTTGATGGTGCCGCTGCCGCCGTCGATGCCGAAGTTGGTGACGAAGTTCAGCGGGTTGGTCCCGGTGCCCTTGTTCTGGTCGTAGCCGTACAGCTGCTTCATGCCGGCCAGGTTGCCCTTGCCTTCCTCGCCGGCGGTGCCGCAGAACCACATGTCGTAGACGGGCTTGATGTTGTACTTCTTCATCGCCTTGGCGATGTTCAGCACGCCCGAGACGTTGCCCATGGCGTCACCGTAGCCCGGCACGTAGATGCGCACCGCATTGCCCGCGGTCGCGGCCTCGGCGTTGGCGAAGTACTGGCGTGCGCGCGTGTAGTTGGCGTCCTGCACGATGCGGCCTGCGCCGTCGAAGGCCAGCTCGTCGGGAATGGCGGCCAGCTGGGCCGGCGTCTCGACGATGGGCTGGGAGATCGGCTGCAGCTTGACCGGCTCGTAGAAGTAGGTCAGCCGTTCGGGGTTGACGGTGTCGATGTGCCCTTCGACCAGCACCTTCGGGTACTGGCCGCGGTAGCTTTGCGCGCCGGCGGAGGCCGAGTAGCTGCCCTTGATCTCGGCGCAGATGTTGTAGACCGGCAGGCCGTCGACGAGCTGCACATCCGAGCCAGGCAGGTTGCCGTCTTCGCGGGTGCGGATCTCGCTCTCGGCGAAGCCCCACTCCTGGACCATGCGGCGCTTGATCTCGCGCGCGCGGTTGTACTCCTCGCGCGAGGGCGAGGCGATGCGCACCAGCTCCATGTGCTGGTTGAAGCGCTCCTGCGCGTTGAGCGCCGTGTCCCACTCGGCCACGGCGGCGCGCACATTGGCGTCGGCGACGATCCTCTGCGAGGCTGCCTGCACCGTGGCCGAGATGGTCGGCACGTTGGGGTTGCCGGTCTGCGGCGGTGGTGCCGGCGGGTCGTCGTCGCCGCCGCCGCCGCCGCAGCCTGCGGCCAGCACGGCCACTGCGCAGGCCATCACGTTGAGTTTGTATTGCATTGCCATTAAGGCTCTCCGTTCGAGTCTTCGCGGGGTTCCGCAGGGTGGCCATGCCGGGTCCTGCGGCCGATACGCCAAGCGTGTTGCAGCACGATGACCAAAACGTCTTCGCAAGCCATATGCCAAACAGAGGCAAGGAAAAACTTCACTGAATTCAAGGCTTTCCTGCCGCGGCACACGAGGTGCGGTACGGAAAGCCGCCTTGTCGCGCGCGCGATGAGACGGAAACCCGTCCCGCGCGCGGCGGCTTGTATCTTTAGATCCGACCGGCGCGGTAGAGTCTGGCGGCCGTTGAGGCGGCCAGACC
>NZ_VEDO01000020.1 GCF_007677875.1 Variovorax boronicumulans
TTGCCGGGTGCTGCCGCGCCCACGTGCGTGAACATGGCCAGCGAGACGTCGAAGTGGTTGTTGGAATGCGAGCCCCAGGTCAGGCCGAAGGCCTGGCACAGCTGGGCCACGCGCACCGAGCCGGCCATGGTCCAGAAGTGCGGGTCCGCCAGCGGGATGTCCACGGACTGCAGCGACAGGCTGTGCGCCATCTCGCGCCAGTCGGTGGCGACCATGTTGGTGGCCGTGGGCAGCCCGGTGGCGCGGCGGAACTCGGCCATGACTTCGCGGCCGCTGAACACGCCTTCGGCGCCGCAGGGGTCTTCGGCGTAGGCGACCACGCCCTGCATCTTGCGCCCCAGCCGGATGGCGTCTTTCAGCAGCCAGCCGCCGTTGGGGTCCAGCGTGACGCGGGCCTCGGGGAAGCGTTCGTGCAGGGCGGTGACGGCCTCGACCTCCTCGTCGCCGCGCAGCACGCCGCCTTTGAGCTTGAAGTCCTGAAAGCCGTAGCGCTCCTGGGCCGCTTCGGCCAGGCGCACGATGGCCTCGGGGGTCATGGCCTTTTCGTGGCGCAGGCGGAACCAGGCGTTTTCGGCCTCGGGCTCGCGGCGGTAAGGCAGATCGGTCTTGCCTTGGTCGCCGACGTAGAACAGGTAGCCCAGCATCTGCACGGCGTCGCGCTGCTGGCCTTCGCCGAGCAGGGCCGCGACGGGCACTTCCAGGTGCTGGCCCAAGAGGTCGAGCAGCGCCGACTCGGCGGCGGTGACGGCGTGGATGGCCACGCGCAGGTCGAAGGTCTGCAGGCCCCGGCCGCCGCTGTCGCGTTCGGCGAACTGCGTGCGCATGGCGTTCAGCACGGCCTGGTAGTTGCCCACCGGCTGGCCGACGATGAGCGCGCGCGCGTCCTCCAGCGTCTGGCGGATCTTCTCGCCGCCGGGCACTTCGCCCACGCCGGTGTGGCCGGCGTTGTCGGTGAGGATCAGCAGGTTGCGCGTGAAGAACGGGCCGTGGGCGCCCGACAGGTTCATGAGCATGTCGTCGTGGCCCGCCACGGGCACGACACGCAGGTCTTTGACGAGAGGAGTGGTCACGGGATCAGTCCGCCGAGATCTTGCGGGTGTCGATCAGCGTCTTCCAGCGCGCCCATTCCTTGGCCTGGAAGGCCGTGAACTCGGCCGGCGTGCTGCCGACGATCTCCAGGCCCTGCTCCACCATGCGTTGCTTGACGGCCGGATCGTTGATGGCGGCGACGGCGGCCTTGGCCAGCTTGTCCTTCACCGCGGCGGGCAGGCCCTTGGGGGCTGCCAAGCCCTGCCACGAATACACCTCAGCGCCCTTGACGCCGGCCTCGGCCAGCGTGGGCACGTCGGGCAGCACGGGCGAGCGCTTGTCGCCCGTCACGGCGATGGCGTGCAGCTTGCCGGCCTTGATGTGCGGCAGCACGGCATTGACGTTCTGGAACGAGAAGTCCACCTGGCCGCCCAGCAGGTCGTTGATGGCCGGCGCGCCGCCCTTATAGGGCACGTGCAGGCCTTCCGTGCCGCTCTGCTGCCAGAACACCTCGGCCGACAGGTGGTCGGACGAGCCGTTGCCCGAACTGGCGAAGCTGACCTTGCCGGGGTTGGCCTTGAGCAGCGCGATGACCTCGGCCAGCGTGCGCTCCTTCTGCTTAGGCGAGGCGACCAGCACGTTGGGCGCCTGCACGGGCACGCTGATGTAGTCGAAATCCTTGGTCGCGTCGTAGGGCACGCTCTTGACCAGGTGCGGCGTGACCACGAAGGCGCCCAGGGAGGACACCAGCAGCGTGTAGCCGTCCGGCGCGGCCCGTTTGACGAAGCCGGCGCCGATGGTGCCCGTGGCGCCCGGCTTGTTGTCGACGATGAAGCTCTGGCCCAGCGCCGTGCCCATCTGCAACGCCATGGCGCGCGCCACCATGTCGGTGGAGCCGCCGGCCGGGAAGGGCACGACGATGGTGACGGGCTTGTCGGGCCAGGTGGTCTGGGCACCGGCCACGAGCGAGAGCGTGCAAGCCATGGCGGCGAGCAACTTTTTCATGGGTTTCTCCTGAAAGCGCGGAATGAGGGGCCGTGCTCGCCAATGAGCGCACACACGGAGTTATCGTTAACAAGCTGTGTGTTAACGATATCTGCAGTGGCAGAAGCACGATCTAGGGAATTACCCTTGCACGTCGCAGTGTGGCGCGGTGGCGCGTCGCGCCGGCGACACCTGCGGTATCGGTACCGCGTGGTTCAGGTGCTGGCGCGTTCGACGATGGAAAAGCCGATGTCCACGACTGGTGCAGCGGGCGCCTGACCTTCGGCCCGCGCCACCACCATCTCGGCCGCCAGACGACCGATGCGCGTGCCGTCGATGCGCACCGTGGTCAGCGGCGGCGCGGCGTCGGCCGCCACGCTCTGGTCGCCCAGGCCCACGATGGCCAGTTGCCCCGGCACGGCGATGCCGCGCTCGCGCGCCTCCACGGCCGCGCCCAGCGCCAGCATGTCGGAGCTGCAGAAAACGGCCGTCACGCCGGGGGCACGCTGCAGCAGCTCGGCCAGTCCGGCGCGGCCCGCGCCCATGGTGCTGGGCGCCGGCATGAACGCCGCCTGCGAGGTCTGCAGGCCCAGGGCCTGGGCGCGTTCGTTGAAGGCCGCCACGCGCGTGAGTGCGCGCGCATCGCCCGCGCTGACCATGGCCACATGGCGGTGGCCGCGCGCATGCAGATAGTCGACCACCGCGGCGCCGATGGCGGGGTGCGAGAAGCCGACCAGCATGTCGATCGGCGTGGGTGTGAATTCCCAGGTTTCGACCACCGGGATGCCGCTGGCGCGCAGCACGCGCCGGCCTTCTTCCGAGCGGACGACACCCGTCACGACCACGCCGTCGGGCCGGCGCTGCACGATGGCGCGCAGCAACTCGTCCTCGCGCGTGGCGTCATAGCCGCTCTGGCCAATCATGAGCTGGTAGCCGCGTTCGTGCAGCGCGAGGTCCAGGGCCTCGACCATTTCCTGGAACACCGGCCCCACCATGGTCGGCAGCAGCGCCGCGACCAGCCGCGCGCGTGAACGGCGCAGGCCACTGGCCATCGCGTTGGGCACGAAGTTCGTGCGCCGCACGGCCTCGCGCACGCGCTCCAGGGTGTCGGGCGAGACCTTCTGCGGCGTGTTGAGCGCGCGCGAGACGGTCATGGCGGAGACGCCGGCGATGCGGGCGACGTCCTGGATCGTGAAGGGCTTGGCGCCTGGGTTCACAGCGTAGACAGGGGGCGTGGAAAGGCAGGGATTGTGACTAGAATCCGCGCCCCCTCGCCAGACCGCCCATGCCGCAGATCGTCGTCGACCAGCTGACCAAGACCTACCGCATCGCCGAGCGTGCACCGGGCCTGGTCGGCGCCTTGCGTGGGCTATGGCAGCGCCGCCACCGCGAGGTCCGAGCGCTGGCCGGCGTGTCGTCTCGCAGTTCCTCGTCACCGGCATCGAAGTGGTGGCAATCTGGGCGCTGTTCGACCGCTTCGGCAGCGTGCAGGGCTGGCGCATCGGCGAGGTCGCGCTGTTCTACGGGCTCGTGCACACCATGTTCGCGCTGGCCGACGCGCTGGGCCGCGGCTTCGACATCCTCCGCACGGGCCACTTCGACCGGCTGCTGCTGCGTCCACGCCCACTGGCCCTGCAGCTCATGGCGCACGACGTGCGGCTGTCGCGCTTCGGACGGCTGCTCCAGGCGCTGGCGGTGCTGGGCTTCGCCAGCGTCACCGCGCCGATGGACTGGACGCCGGCCACCATCGCGCTGGCACTGTTCTGCGTGGCCGGTGGCGTGGCGCTGTTCCTGGGCATCCTCGTGCTGCAGGGCACGCGGGCCTTCTGGACCGTGGAAAGCCTGGAGATCGCCAACGTGTTCGCCTGCGGCGGCGTCGAGGCCGGCCAGTACCCGATGGCGGTGTATGCGCGCTGGTTCCGGCGGCTTCTGACCTTCGTCGTGCCGCTGGCCTGCGTGGCCTACTACCCGGGCCTGGCGATCCTCGGCCGGGCCGACCCGCTGGGCGAAACCGACTGGCTGGGCTGGATCTCGCCGCTGGCAGGCTTCGGCTTCCTCGCACTGTCGTTCGCGGCCTGGCGCGTGGGCGTGCGGCACTACGCCTCCACGGGCAACTGAAGCCCCGCGTTCACAACGGATTTACCCGGGGTGCCTACAGTGCGGCCGCATGCGCAACGTCCCCACCTCCGTCTGGCGCGACTCGCCCGACCGCTACGGCCGCGTCAGCCGCTGGCTGCATTGGGGCATGGCTTTGCTGTTTGCCTGGCAATTCATCGGCATGGGACTGCGGCTGGCGCTGGGGCGCACGCCCGTGGTGTCGTTCTTCGTGGGCTCTCATTCGAGCGTGGGGCTGCTGCTGATGCTGCTGGTGGTGCTGCGCGGCGCCTGGGGCCTGGCCAACGCGGGCCGGCGCCCGCCACACGGCGCCGGCTGGCTCGGCCGCGCAGCGGCGGCGGGCCATGGCGCGCTGTACCTGCTCATGGTGGTGGTGCCGCTGCTGGCCCTGGTGCGCGCCTGGGGCTCGGGCCGGGCCTTCACCTGGTTCAATACCTTGCCGCTGTGGGGCGCCAGTCCCAAGAACGAGGCCCTGATGGCACCGGCCAACGCCGCGCACGGGCTGCTGGCCTGGGTGCTGCTGGCGCTCGTGGCGGGGCATGTGGGCATGGTGCTGTTGCACCGATGGTGGTGGCGCGACGCGGTGGCGCAGCGCATGGTGGGGCGGGTGCGCTGAACGCGCGCCGCAGACGTCTGCGCATTGGCAGACGCAGGCCGAACCGGCACACTCGACGCGCACCCTCCACGATGCCATGACCGCCTTCGCCTTCCTCTCCAACACCAGCTTTCTCAAGGTCCCCTCCAACGACACGCGCCGCCCGTTCGCCATCGCCGGCGTGGCCTGGGACGGCTGCGTCACCAACCGCCCCGGCGCGCGCTTCGGGCCGCGCGCGATCCGCGAGGCCAGCCACATGCTGTGCGACGGCACGCACCCGCTGTTCGACGTTTCGCCCGAGGCGGTGCTGACCGACGTGGGCGACCTGCCGCTGCCAAACACCAGCCTCAGGGACATGCGTGCCGCGATGGTGCCGCTGGTGCGCCCGCTCATCGCCCACTACCACATGGCCTGGCTGGGCGGCGACCACTCGATCACGCTGGGCCTGCTGCGCGACTACCGCCAGCACTTCGGCCGGCCGCTCGCGGTGGTGCATTTCGATGCGCATTGCGACACCTGGAAGGACCACTTCGGCGAACCCAGCGGGCACGGCACCTGGGTCTATGAGGCGATCCAGGAAGGCCTGGTGGTGAAGGAGTGCTTCGTGCAGTTCGGCATCCGATCGGCCGGCGAGCGCGCGGCCCGCGACTACGTGCGCGACCAGGGCGGCATCATCCACACCGCGCGCGCGCTGCGCGGGCTGGAGAGCCCGGCGCAGGTGCAGCCCCTGGTGGCCGAACTGCGCGAGCGGCTGGCCGCGCACGGCAACCCGCCGCTGTACCTGAGCCTGGACATCGACTGCCTGGATCCGGCCTTCGCGCCCGGCACGGGCACGCCGGAGCCCGGAGGCATGAGCACCAACCAGGTGCTGAGCCTGCTGGAGGAGATGGCCGACCTGCCCTTCGTGGGCATGGACTGCGTGGAGGTGTCGCCGCCCTACGACCATGCTGACCTGACCAGCTACGCCGCGGCGCAGTTCGTCTGGACCTACCTCTGCGCGCGCGTGGCGCGCCAGGCTCAGAAGGCGGTCGCGTAGCGCTCGAATTCCCAGGCGCTGACGTGGCGCGCATAGGCGGTCCACTCGGCCCGCTTGAGCCGCACGAACTCGCCGTGCGCCGCAGCGCCCAGGGCCTGGGCCAGCACGCTGTCGCGCTCCAGCGCCTCCACGGCCTCGCCCAGGCTTTGCGGCAGCACCGGGATGCCTTCGGCGCGGATGCGCTGCAGGGGCCACTCGAACAGGTCGTCGGGCCGTGCCGGGCCCGGGTCCAGGTGCCGGTCCACACCGTCCAGCCCCGCCGCGATCAGGCCCGCCGCGGCCAAGTAGGGGTTGGCCGCGGCATCGGGCAGACGCCACTCGAAGCGGCCGCGCAGCGTGCGCACCAGCGCCGTGCGGTTGTTGAAGCCATGGGCCACGTAGGCCGGGGCCCAGCTCGTGCCCGAGAGCGACTCACCGACCACGAGCCGCTTGTACGAGTTGACCGTGGGCGCGGCCAGCGCGCACAACGCCGCGCTACGCGCGAGCACGCCAGCGATGAAGGACAGGGCCAGCTGCGAGAGGTCGGACTGTGGGTCGGCGAACAGGTTCTCCTCGCCCTTCCACAGCGACACGTGGAAGTGCATCCCGCTGCCGGGCTGGTTGGCGAAGGGCTTGGGCATCATCGAGAAGCTGGCGCCGTGCCGCTCGGCCAGCGTGTGCGCCGCCATCTTGAACAGCATGAGTCGGTCGGCCGTGGTCAGCACGTCGGCATGGCCGAAGTTGACCTCGAACTGGCCGTGGGCATCCTCGTGGTCGGTCTGCAGCAGTTCGATACCGGCGTCTACCAGGGCCCGGTTCAGCGCCTCAAGGAACCCGCCCTGGCGCTGCAGAGTCTTGAGGTCGTAAGACGGCTTGTCCGCGCGGTCCAGCGCATCGATGGGCTGCCACTGGCCCGCCGCATCGCGGCGCAGCAGGAAGAACTCGGGCTCCATGCCGACCTGCAGCGCCCAGCCGCGCGCGGCCAGCCGCTCCACCTGGCGGCGCAGGATCTGGCGCGGGCAGGCCTCGAAGGGCTCGCCGTCCACGTGGCCGTCGCAGACCACGCGGGCATAGCCCGGCATCCAGGGCAGGGCCTGGGCGGTGGCCGGGTCGCCGCGGCCGTAGTACTCGGAGCGCGCGCCGCTGCGCGGCAGGCCGGTGCCGGCGATGGAGGTGCCGGAGAAGCCGGCACCGCTGCCAAGCAAGGTGCCGATCTGGGCCAGCGGCACGTACTTGCCGCGCGCCACGCCGAGCAGGTCGGTGAACTGCGCCAGCACGGTGTGCACGCCCTGCTTGGCCAGCTGCTCCTGCAGGGCCTGGGCGGTGTTCGGATCAGGCATTGATGCGCAGCCAGGTGGTCTTGAGTTCGGTGTACTTGTCGAAGGCATGCAGCGACTTGTCGCGGCCGTTGCCAGACTGCTTGTAGCCGCCGAACGGCACGGTGATGTCGTCTTCGTCGTACTGGTTCACGTGCACGGTGCCGGCGCGCAGTGCGCGTGCGACGCGGTGCGCGCGGTCGATGTGGCTGCTCCACACGCTGGCCTGCAGGCCGTACGCGGAGTCGTTGGCCAGCGCGATGGCATGGGCCTCGTCGCGAAAGCGGATCACGCTGAGCACGGGGCCGAAGATCTCCTCGCGCGCGATGCGCATGTCGTTGCGCACCTGATCGAACACCGTGGGCTCGACGTAGAAGCCGCCGCTGTCGGCCCGCGCCTGGCGGCCGCCGGCCACGCAACGTGCGCCCTCTTCCTCGCCCGCCGCGATGTAGCCCATCACTGTGCGCAGTTGGCCTTCGTCGACCACGGCGCCCATGACCGTGGCCTCGTCCAGCGGATCGGCCGGGGCGTAGGCCGGCGCATGGCGCGCCACGCGCGCGACGAAATCGTCCGCGATGGCCTCGTGCACCATCAGCCGCGACGGCGCATTGCACGATTCGCCCTGGTTGAAGTACATGCTGCCGGCCGCCGTCTCGGCCGCGCGGTCGAGGTCGTCGAAGTCCGGGAACACGAGGAAGGCCGACTTGCCACCCAGTTCGTTGTAGACGCGCTTGAGGTTGGACTGCCCCGCATAGGCCAGCATGCGGCGGCCCACACGTGTGGAGCCCGTGAAGCCGATGGCGTCCACGTCCGGGTGCAGGCCCAGCGCCTCACCCGCTTCATGGCCGAAGCCCGGCACCACGTTGAAGACACCGGGCGGCAGTCCGGCTTCGAGTGCGATCTCGGCCATGCGCATGGCCGTGTAGGGCGACTTCTCCGAGGGCTTGAGCACCACGCTGTTGCCGGCCGCCAGCGCCGGCCCCAGCTTCCATGCCGCCATGATCATGGGGTAGTTCCAGGGCACGATGGCCCCGACCACGCCCATGGGCTCGCGCGTGATCAGCGCCAGTGCCGATGGGCCCGTGGGTGCGATCTCGTCGTACACCTTGTCGATGGCCTCGGCGTACCACGCGATGCAGCGCGCCGCGGCCGGCACGTCCACACTGCGGGCAAAGCGGATCGGCTTGCCCATGTCCAGTGTTTCCAGCAGGGCCAGCTCGTCGGTGGCGGCCAGCAGGCCTTCGGCGAATTTCTGCAGCACCTTCTTGCGTGCGGCCGGCGGCTGGCGCGACCAGCGGCCGTCCTCGAAGGCGGCGCGCGCGCTGGCCACGGCACGGTCCACATCGGCCGCCTGGCCCTGGGCCACGGCGCCGAGCAGCCGGCCGTCCACCGGCGAGCGCTTGTCGAAGGTCTGGCCGGTGGCGCTGGCGCAGCGCCGGCCGTCGACCAGCATACGGCCGTCGGGCCGCAGCACGCGGGCCCGTTCGTGCCAGGAGGAAAGCGTCATGGAAAAGCCCCGCGCCAGGTCAGAAGCTCACGACGACCGAGGTCGCGAGCAGATGGTTGGACTTCTTGTACTCGCCGCTGCGGACGTCCAGGAACACCGGCAGGTTGGCGCGGTCCAGCCGGTACTCGGCCTTCAGCGTGGTGTTGGGATTGAGCAGATAGCTCAGGCCCGCCGTGAGCGCGTAGCGGTTGGCACCCTTGTTCGGATCGCCGAACGGATCGGGGCCGATGCCGTTGCGGTCGTCGAAGGCCGTGTAGCCCAGCAGGCCGCCGCCGTTCTTCTTGTTGTTGATGTAGTCGGCGCGCACCGTGGCCTCCACGCGCGGCGTGAACTTGTAGGCGGCCAGCCCCGACAGGCCCCACCAGCGCGCATCGCGCAGGGCGCCGGTGTCCGGGTCCGGCGTGATCGCGGCCCGGCGCTGCATGCCGACGCTGGCCTGGCCCTGCAGTGTCCAGTCGCCGCGGATGAAGTAGGCGTCGAACTCGAACAGGTGCACGGTCGAGTCGCGCTGCGTGATGGGGTTGCCGTCTGCATCCAGCACCAGTTCGGTGAGGTTCGGCGCCTTGCCGTGCACGCCCGCGAAACCGAAGCCCGCGTACTCGCCCTTCGCGTAGTCGACGCGGTAGGCCAGCACCGGCGCCTTGTTGCCCGAGCCGCGCCGCGTCGCGTTCATGTTGGCCAGCATGGCCTTGTAGATCCACTTGCCATCCGTGATCTCCATGCCAGCACCGGTGTAGGCCGTGGGCAGCGTGAAGTCAAACAGCAGGTTGTGCGTGATGAGCTTGTTCTGCGGCGCGGGCAGGTATTCGTAGCCCGACCAGTCCGGCACCTGGCCGGCGATGAAGCGTGTCGTCGGGCTGCCCAGCGGGATCGAGACCGATGCCTCGTGGATGATGGAATTGCCGTCGAAGGTGGAGCCGACACCGCGGTTCGGCGCCAGCGTGAGGCGCCAGCGCGTACCGCTGTCGGTCTCCTTCGTGAAGTCGATGACGGCGGCCCCGAAGTAGGAGTTGTCGTAGTTGTAGCCGTCGCTGTCCACCTTGTTCAGGAACTGGAAGGTCGAGGTGTCCTGTCGCCGGTTGTAGATGTAGGTCGGGTCCATGTAGCCCTTGATCTGCAAGCCCTTCAGGCCCAGCGCGTCGCGCGTGTCTTCCAGCGATTCGGCCTTGAGCGCGATGCGGTTGAACTCCTGCTGCTGCTCGGGCGTCATGCCGGGTGCCGGTGCCGCGGCGGCCTTGGCTTCGGTCTCCTGCAGTCGCTTTTCGAGCTGGTTCACCTTGTCGCGCAGCGCGCGCAGTTCGTTCAGCAGCTCGGCGGAGCTCTGCGCCGCGGCCGACAGCGGGAACGCGGCAGCCAACGCGGTGGCGATGGCGGTGTGCTTCCAGTGGGTCATCTTCTTACTCCTCGGACGGACATGTTGTGGGACACGGGAAAGGAATCGGAAAGGCGCAGGTCACTCTTCACGCCGCGCAATGGCCATCGCGCGGGTGCGTTCCCGCTCGGCACGGGCGATGAGGTAGCTGGCGACGATGACGCCGATGGAGACCAGCACGATGATCACGGTCGCCACGGCATTGACGGTGGGGTTCAGGCCCAGCCGTGCGCGCGAGAAGATCACGAGCGGCATCGTGGTCGAGCCCGGTCCGGACAGGAAGGCCGACAGCACCACGTCGTCCAGCGACAGCGTGAAGGTCAGCAGCCAGGCCGACAGCATGGACTGCGTGATCATGGGCAGCGTGACCAGCCGGAACACCTGGGCCGGGCGGGCGCCGAGGTCCATGGCCGCTTCTTCGAGCTGCGGGTTCAGCTCCTGCAGCCGGGCCTGGACCACCACGGTGGCGTAGGCCATGCCCAGCAGCACGTGGCCGAGCCAGATCGTGAACGCGCCGCGCTCGGGAAAGCCCGTGAGGCGCTGGAACGACACCAGCATCAGCAGCAGCGACAGGCCGACGATGACCTCGGGCATCACCAGCGGCGCGTTGACCATGCCCGAGAACAGCGTGCGGCCACGGAAGCGGCGGTACTTGTTCAGCGTGAAAGCGGCCAGCGTGCCGAGCACGACCGAGCCGCAGGCCGTGAAGAACGCGATCTTCATCGACAGCCACAGGCCGGCGATGATCTCGCGGTCGCGCGCCAGCGCGGCATACCACTTGAACGTGAAGCCTTCCCAGACGCCCGGCACGGGCGAGTCGTTGAAGGAGTACACGACCAGTGCGACGATCGGCAGGAACAGGAAGGCATAGCCCAGAAACAACCAGGTGCGCGCCGTCGCGCGCGCGGCACGGGGCCCGAACAATGCACGGGTCATCGCCCTGCCTCCTGGGTTTGCGCCTGGTAGCGGTTGAACAGCGCCAGCGGGATGAGGATCAGCAGCACCACGACCACGGCCACGCTGGAGGCCATGGGCCAGTCGTTGTTGCTGAAGAATTCGTCCCACAGCACGCGGCCGATCATCAGGGTCTGCGGCCCGCCAAGCAGCTCGGGGATCACGAACTCGCCCACGCAGGGGATGAACACCAGCATGCTGCCGGCGATGATGCCGGCCTTGGACAGCGGCACCGTCACCGTCCAGAACGCGACCCAGGGCGTGGCCCCCAGGTCGCTGGCGGCCTCCAGCAGGCGCAGGTCCATCTTGGCCAGGTTGCCGTACAGCGGCAGCACCATGAAGGGCAGGTAGGTGTAGACCATGCCCAGCACCAGCGAAAACGGCGTGTTGAGCAGCTTGCCCGGCGTGGCGATCATGCCGCCGGCGGCCAGCAGCTGGTCCACGCCCAGGCCCACCAGCACCTCGGCCACCCAGCCGTGCTCGCTCAGCAAGCCCTTCCAGGCGTAGACGCGCAGCAGGAACGAGGTCCAGAACGGCAGCATCACGAGCATCAGCAGCAGTGGCTGGGCCGTGGGCCGTGCACGCGCCATGAAGTAGGCGAACGGATAGCCGATCGCCAGGCACAGCACGGTCGTGATGGCGGCGTACTTGAGGCTCGCGACGTAGGCGCGGAAGTAGAGGTCGTCCTGCGTGATGAAGACGTAGTTGCTGAACTTCAGGCTCAGCTGCAGCACGCCTTCCTTGACCGTCAGCAGGTCCTTGACGCTCACGGTCTCCATCTCGGAGACGCTGATCTTGGCAACGATCAGGAAGGGCAGCAGGAAGAACACCAGCAGCCACAGGTAGGGAATGCCGATCACGGCCGTGCGGCCGCTCCACCATGGCCGGCGCGCGGTGGTGGTGGGATTCGTGCGCATCTCCGCCTCCTTACTGGGTCAGGACGACCTGGGCCGAATCGGACCAGTGCGCCCAGGCCGTGTCGTCCCAGGTCAGCACGTCTTCGGGATGGCGCTCGGCGTTGATCTGGCTGACCTTGATGACCTGCCCACTGGCCAGCTGCAGGTGGTAAACGGTGTAGCTGCCGAAATAGGACAGGTCGCGCACCTTGCCCTGCACCTTGTTGTACTGACCCGCGGGCTCCTGCCTCGACAGGCGGATCTTCTCGGGCCGCAGGGCGACGCTCACGTCCATGCCCTGGTGGCCGGTGATGCCGTGGCCCACGTAGTGCGTCATGTCCTGGCAGCGAATCACCACATGGTCGGGGTGGTCCTCGGCCAGCGTGCCGTCGATGAGGTTGACGTTGCCGATGAAGTCGGCAACGAAGCGCGTGGACGGTGTCTCGTAGATCTCGCCCGGCGCGCCGACCTGCAGCAGCCGCCCCTCACTCATGATGGCGATGCGCGAGGCCATGGTCATGGCCTCTTCCTGGTCGTGCGTGACCATCACGCAGGTCACGCCGACCTCCTCGATGATGTTGACCAGCTCCAGCTGCGTCTCCTCGCGCAGCTTCTTGTCGAGCGCGCCGAGCGGCTCGTCCAGCAACAGCAGATTGGGCCGCTTGGCCAGGCTGCGCGCCAGCGCCACGCGCTGCTGCTGGCCGCCCGACATCTGGTGCGGCTTGCGCCTGGCCAGCTTGCTGAGTTGCACGAGCTTGAGCATTTCTTCGACGCGCTGCGCTACCGAATCGCCCGGCATGCCGTCACGGCGCAGACCGAAGGCGATGTTGTCCCACACGCTGAGGTGCGGGAACAACGCGTACGACTGGAACATCATGTTGATGGGCCGTTCGTAGGGCGGCAGGTTGCTGAGGTCCTTGCCGTCCAGCACAATGCTGCCGGAGGTCGGCAGGTCGAATCCGCCGAGCATGCGCAGCAGCGTGGTCTTGCCGCAGCCCGACGAGCCCAGCAGCGCGAAGATCTCGCCTTTCTGGATGTCCAGGCTGACGTGGTTGACGGCCTTGACGCCGCCGAAGTCCTTGACCACGTCGCGGATTTGCAGGTACGCCTGCCCCTGGCTCTTCACCATATTCCCTCCCCCCTCGCGGTTGGCAGGACCCTCAGGTCACATGCCGGTTTTGAACGATGTGAACAGGCGCGTGACCGTGCGGCGGATGTCGTTGCTCAGGGCGTCGGGCGCCACCATCTTCTTCATGTCCTCGTCGGTCGGGAAGATGGTCGGGTTGTTGGCCACTTCGGGCTTGATGAACTTGCGCGATTCCTTGTTCGGGTTCGCGTAGAACACCTTGTTGGACAGGCCCGCGTGCACCTCGGGGCGCAGGATGTAGTTGATGAACTTGTGTGCGTTGTCGGGGTGCGGCGCATCGGCCGGGATCACCATCACGTCGAAGAACAGCACGCCGCCGGTCTTGGGGATCAGGGCCTCGATCTTCTGGCCGGTCTTGCCGTCGATGGCGCGCTGGCGCGCGATGTTGATGTCGCCCGACCAGCCCAGCGCCAGGCAGATCGAGCCGTTGGCCATGTCGTTGATGTAGCCCGACGAGCTGAACAGCGTGACGTAGGGACGGATGGTCTTGAGCAGCGGCCCGACGCCGGCGTAGTCCCCCTGGCTGCGGCTGTAGGCGGGCTTGCCCAGGTAGTGCATGGCGGCCGGCACGATTTCGGTGGCCGAGTCGAGAAAGCTCACGCCGCAGGACTTGAGCTTGGAGATGTACTCGGGCTTGAACACGAGGTCCCAGGCGTTGTCCGGCATGGGCATGTTGCCCAGTGCGGCCTTGACCTTGTCGACATTGATGCCCACCGTCGTGTAGCCCCACAGCCAGTTCACCTGGTACTGGTTGCCCGGATCGAGCTTGGCCAATTGCTCCAGCAGCACCGGGTCCAGGTTCTTGAGGTTGGGCAGCTTGGACTTGTCGAGCTTTTGCAGCAGCCCGCCATCGGCCTGCAGCTTGGCCCAGTAAGACGACGGCACCACGATGTCGTAGCCGGTCTTGCCCGCCACGAGCTTGGCATGGACGATTTCGTTGTTGTCGAAATTGTCATAGCGCACCTTGATGCCGGTTTCCTTCTCGAAGTTGGCGATGGTGTCTTCGGCGATGTAGTCGGACCAGTTGTAGATGTTGAGGACCTTCTCCTCCTGCGCCAGCGCAGCCTGGGGAGCCAGCGCGGCGCAGGCCAGGGCCAGCCCGGCGAAAGCACCGGCCATGCGGTGCGAACGGCGACGGAACGACAGCAGCTTCATTTGGAGACCTCCGAAGTGGGGAGCAAGCGACAAGGGGGAAAGGGGAGTTCAGAGCCAGCCGTTGCGCTGCGCGTCGGCCAGGGTCCGGTCCAGCGCGCGGCGGATCAGCACCAGCATCTCGTCGATCTGCGCCCGCGTCATGACGAGCGGCGGCGCGATGATCATGCGGTCGCCCACGGCGCGCATGACCAGGCCGTTGCCAAAGCAGTGACTGCGGCAGACCATGCCGAGCTCCAGCGCCTCGGGGAAGGGCGCGCCGCTGGCCTTGTCCTTGACCAGCAGGAGCGCGCCCATGAGGCCGCAGGTCTGCACCTCGCCCACGAGCGGGTGGTCACGGAGCGCGTCGAAGCATTCGGCGAGGTAGGGGCCGGTGTCGTCGCGCACGCGTTCGACCAGGCCTTCGCGCTGGATCAGCCGGATGTTGGCCAGAGCCACGGCGCAGGCCACGGGGTGGCCCGAGTAGGTGTAGCCGTGGTTGAACTCGCCACCGCGCTCGATCAGCACGTTGGCCACGCGGTCGCCCACCATCACGCCGCCCAGAGGGATGTAGCCGGAGGTGACGCCCTTGGCGAAGGTCATGAGGTCGGGCCGGGTGCCGAAGCGCTCGCAGCCGAACCACTGGCCAGTGCGGCCGAAGCCGCAGATGACCTCGTCGGACACGAGCAGGATCCCGTACTTGTCGCAGATGCGCTGGATCTCGGGCCAGTAGGTGTCCGGCGGCACGATGACACCGCCGGCGCCCTGTACCGGCTCGCCGATGAAGGCAGCGACCTGGTCGGCACCGACCTCGAGGATCTTGGCTTCCAGCCAGCCGGCCGCCACGCGGCCGAAGTCATCGCGCGACAGGCCGCGGCCGAGTTCATGCCAATAGGGCTGCTCCATGTGGACGATGCCCGGGATCGGCAGGCCGCCCTGGGCATGCATGCCGCCCATTCCACCCAGCGACGCACCGGCCATGGTGGAGCCGTGGTAGGCGTTCTTGCGGCTGATGATCACATGCCGCTGAGGCTGGCCCAGCAGGTCCCAGTAGCGGCGCACCATGCGCACCACGGTGTCGTTGCCCTCCGAGCCGGAGCCCGAGAAGAACACGTGCTTGAACTGCGGTGGCGTGACCTCGGCCAGCAGTTCGGCCAGCTCGATGGCCGGCGGCGTAGCGGTCTGGAAGAAGGCGTTGTAGAAGGGCAGCTCCCGCAACTGGCGCGTGGCGGCCTCGACGAGTTCCTGGCGGCCGTAGCCGACGTTCACGCACCACAGGCCTGACATGGCGTCGAGGATCTTGTGGCCTTCGCTGTCGTGCAGGTAGATGCCTTCGGCCCGCGTGATGATGCGCGAGCCCTTGCGCGCGAGGCTCTGGAAGTCGGTGAAGGGGTGCAGGAAGTGCGCGGCATCGGCGCGTTGCCATTCCTGGGTGCTGCGGGTACGGGTGGTCTGGTTCATGGCTGTCTCGTGGAATCGGTGGGCAATGGGAGGGCGTGCTGGCTCAAACGTGCAGCAGCAGGTGCTCACGCTCCCAGGGCGAGATGACTTTCATGAACTCCTCGTACTCGATCTCCTTGACCTCGGTGTAGACCGTCACGAATTTCTCGCCCAGCACGGTGTGCAGGTCGGTTTCGGCCTTGAGCAGCCCCAGCGCCTCGCCCAGGCTGCGCGGCAGGCTGTATTCGCCGAGGTAGGCGTCGCCCTTGCATTCGGGCTTGGGCTCGATCCGGTTCTTGATGCCCAGGTAACCGCAGGCCAGCGTGGCGGCCAGGGCCACGTAAGGATTGGCGTCTGCGCCGATGACGCGGTTCTCGATGCGCCGCGCGGCCGGGCCCGCGACCGGCGAGCGGATGCCCACGGTGCGGTTGTCGGTGCCCCACTGGATGTTGATGGGGGCCGCCGTGGCCCGGGACAGCCGGCGGTACGAATTGACATACGGTGCGAACAGCGCCATGGCTGCCGGGATGTAGCGCTGCAGCCCGCCGATGTACCAGCGGAACATGTCCGAGGCGCTGCCGTCGGCGTTGCTGAAGATGTTGCGCCCGTCCTGGTCGACCACGCTCTGGTGCACGTGCATGGCGCTGCCTGGCTCGTGCGCCATGGGCTTGGCCATGAAGGTCGCGTACATCTCGTGGCGCAACGCGGCCTCGCGGATGGTGCGCTTGAAGAAGAACACCTCGTCGGCCAGTCCCAGCGGATGGTCATGGAAGAAGTTGATCTCCATCTGCCCGGCACCCGCCTCGTGGATCAGGGTGTCGACGTTGAGCTCCATCTTCTCGCAGTACTCGTAGATCTCCTCGAACAGCGGGTCGAACTCGTTGACCGCGTCGATGGAGTAGGACTGGCGCGAGGTTTCGGCGCGACCGCTGCGGCCACGCGGCGGGCGCAGCGGCTGGTTGGGGTCGGCATTGCGCTCGATCAGGTAGAACTCCAGCTCCGGAGCGACCACGGGGTTCCAGCCTTCGGCGGCGAACAGGTCGCAGACCCGGCGCAGCACCGAGCGCGGCGCATAAGGAATCATGTTGCCGTCGCGGTCGAAGCAGTCGTGGATGACCTGCGCCGTCGGGTCGGCTGCCCAGGGCACGATGCGCACGGTGGCCGGGTCGGGCCGCAGGTGCATGTCGCGGTCCGTGGGCGAGATCACATCGTAGTAGGAGCCCTGCTCCGGAAACTCACCCGTCACCCCGATGGCGACGATGGCCTCGGGCAGCCGCATGCCGCGGTCCTCGGTGAATTTCTCGCGCGGCAGGATCTTGCCGCGGGCCACGCCCGTGAGGTCGGGCACCAGGCATTCGATCTCGGTGACGCGGCGCTCGTTGAGCCATTGCTCGAGCTCGCTGAACGTGAAACTTTCTCTGGCAACCATATCTACCTTTCTTGTGCGCCGGGCATGCTGGCCGCGGCGCGTGTTCTGGGTCTGACAACGATGCGTTGCAGTCAGGGCAGCTAGGTTTCGGGCGCGAGATCGTCGTCTTCGTGGCGGTGGTGGCCTGCGCGCCAAGCCAGACAGGCGCGGCCGAAGGCCGTCAACAGCTTTCGGGAGGCCGGGTTCGCGGCAGCCTGCCACTCGGGATGCCATTGCACGCACAGGCTGAAGCCCCGCGATTGCGGCACCGAGAAGGCCTCGATGAGACCGTCTGGCGCGAGCGCCTCGGCACGCAGGCCGTCCGCCAGGCGGCGGATGCCCTGGCCGTGCAGGCTGTTGACCTGGATGTCGTCCAGCCCGAGCACGGCATGCAGCACGCCGCCGGGCAGCACGCGCACGGCATGCACCGGTCCGTACTGCACGTCGAGCGGATCCTCGTCGCGCGCCCGGTGGTCCATGAGGCCGGGTTGCTCCTGCACAGCCTGGTACAGCGAGCCGCCCAGCGCGACGTTGGTCTCCTGCAGGCCGCGGCAGATCGCGAACAGCGGCATGCCGCGGCGCAGCACTTCGCGCACCAGTGGCAGCGTCCATGCATCGCGCGCCTCGTCCAGCGGCAGACTGGTGTCGTGGACCTCTTCGCCGAAATGCCGTGGGTGCGTGTTGGACACGGAACCTGTGAGGAAGACACCGTCCGCGATCGCGAGCAGCGCGTCCACCTCCTCCGGCTGCGCGGCCGGCACCACCAGGGGCAGGCAGCCGGCCAGCCGGACGGCATCGAGATACTTTTGGCCCGCAGCCTGGAACGGATGGTGTCCAAGCATCTTGCTGCAGGCGGGAACCAGCACGATGGGCGGGTTCCGCGGGGTGGACGGTCGGTTGGTGCTCATTGGGCTTGCTGCGCCGGGTTCTTAACCCGGGTCTTGCGACACGGCGCATTGGGCTTGCTGGTGCTGAAACGAACTTCTCTGTGGGTTGGTGTGTGCAAGGGCTGTGCCACCACCCAAGGCCGGCTCGGCCTCGCGCCGTGGTACAGCCCCGCCGCCGCGCGCGCAGACCGGGCGAGAGATTTCATAGCGCATCCCTCATGCGGTAATAAGCCATGCCCAACACGAGGGCCGGCGTGCGGAGCCAGGCGCCTCCTGGGAATGGACGGTGGCGCAGGCGGGCGAAGACGTCGAAGCGTGCGGCCTCGCCTGTCATGGCCTCGGCCACGAGCTTGCCGGCCAGCCCCGTCAGCGCCAGGCCATGGCCCGAGAAGCCTTGCAGGTAATACACATTGGCATGGTGCGAACGCACGGAATACGACCGCTCGCCCTTCGCTTCGTGCGCACCATCTTTGCGCAGGCGCCCGAAATCAGGCGCCCGGTTCATGGAGATGTCGACGAACCCGCCCCAGGCGTGGTCGATGCGGCAACCGGCAAGTTGTGGGAATGTCCTCGCCATCCGCTGGTGCATGCTGGCCACGAGGTTGCGTGGCGTGGCAGTGCTGTAGCTAACGCGGCCGCCGTAGAGCATGCGGTGGTCGGCGGTCGGCCGGAAGTAGTCGAGCACGAAGTTCGTGTCGCACACGGCCGAGCGCGTGGGAACCAAGGATGCGCAGATCACAGGGTCCAACGGCTCGGAGCACACGATGTAGGTGCCCACCGGCATGATGCGCGACTCCACCTGCGGCGCCACGCCTTGCAGGTAGACATTGCCGGCCAGCAGCACCTGCTCGGCCACCACCGTGCCGCGGGCCGTGTGCACGCGCGGACGGGCCCCGGTCTGCAGCCGCGTGACGGCGCTGTCCTCGTGGATGCGCACGCCCAGGCGCTGCGCGGCCCGGGCCAGGCCCAGGCTGTACTTGAGTGGATGCAGATGGCCGGAGCGGCCATCGTGGATGCCGCTGTGAAAGCGCGGGCTGGCGATCCAGCGCCCCATCTCCTGTGGCGCGATCCAGGTGGTCTGGTAGCCGTAGGCGCGGTGCATGTGCTCCTGCCATTCGCGCAGCTCGGCGGCCTTGCGCGCGTTGACTGCCAGAGCCATGTAGCCCGGCTGCCAGTCGCAATCGATGCCGAACCGCTGGCAGCGCTGGACGATGAGGTCCAGCGCCTCCACTGTCATGTCCCAGACATGGCGGGCCGGCTCCTTGCCGAGTTGCTGCTCGATCACGCTCTGGTCGCAGGCCAAACCGGCGATGGCCTGCCCGCCATTGCGGCCCGAAGCGCCCCAGGCCACCTGCCGCGCCTCGAGCAGCACAACGCGGCGGCCGCGGTCTGCCAGTTCGATCGCCGCGGACAGGCCCGCCAAGCCGCCGCCCACGATGACCACATCGGTCTGCACCTCGCCGTCGAGCGCTGGAAACCGGATCTCGCGCGGGGCCGTGGCCGCATAGTAGGAGTCGCGTGCAAGATCCTGGTCGACGCTCAGAAAGCTCATAAGTACGCGAGGCTGGCCTTGTAAGTGAAAGACGCGGTGCCGGGGTCAGTGCGCGGCGAGGACGGGGAACGGTGGCACCGCACGCCGTGCGCTCGCCCACTGCACCACAGTACTGGAGGACGCTGCGCATGTCGATCGCGCCTCCTGTGTGTTCACTTTCTTGTTCATTTGTGTTTTCGTATGCATTTCGCATGTCAGTTTAGGCGGTTGCCCACGCAATAGGGTTGCGCCTGGGTGGAGGGTGAACCCTGGGTATTCGCATAACATGCGAATAACTCCGTCAACAACCGAACCTGATGCGAAAGTTCGAGGCAGACTTGCAATTCGACGCGATTGATGTGGCCATCCTGCGTGAGTTGCAAAACGACGCCAAGCTCTCCAATGTGGAGCTGGCCCACCGGGTCCAGCTCTCGCCTTCGGCCTGCCTGCGGCGCGTCAAGCTGCTCGAGGACGGTGGCGTGATCACCCATTACGTGGCCTTGGTCAACCCCAAGGCAGTGGGCCAGCCAGGCACCTCGTTCACCATCGTCAACGTCGAACGCACCACGCCGGACGCGCTCCGCGCCTTCGAGCAGGCCGTGGCGGACGAGCCACGGATCCTCGATTGCTTTTATGTCGCCGGCAGCAACGACTACCTGCTGCGTTTCACCTACCGCGATGCCGAAGACCTCGAGCGCTTCTACGCCGAGGTGCTGTCACGCCTGCCCGGCGTGGTGCGCTCGAACTCCATGCTGGTGCTGCGCACCGTCAAGCGCACGACCGCGCTGGCGCTGCGGCCGGAGCTGCGGCAATAAACGGGTGCTAGTGGGCGCTCAGCGCGCCGTCGACGAAGACCTTGAGCTCACCCGGCGCAAAGGCCGTCCAGGCCTCGTTGGTCGTGAGCGGCGTGGTCACGACCACGGCCACACGGTCGTCGGGCGTGGTCAGGCTGGAGAAGTCGACCGACAGGTCCTCGTCGGCCAGCTGCGCATGGGTGAACGGGTGGCGCCGCTCCACGTAGTGCAGCAGCGTGGACGCATGGGCCCACAGCGCCTGCCCATTGGACAGCAGGAAGTTGAAGGTGCCGTGCCGCGCGATGCGCAGTGCCAGCTCGCGCAGCGTGATGCTGAGTTCCTCCACCGTGGGCA
The DNA here is from genome assembly GCF_007677875.1 of Variovorax boronicumulans. GTDB lineage: Bacteria > Pseudomonadota > Gammaproteobacteria > Burkholderiales > Burkholderiaceae_C > Pseudorhodoferax > Pseudorhodoferax boronicumulans_A. The sequence goes on from NZ_VEDO01000020.1 coordinate 20,476, forward strand.
CGCCGGCATGGGACTTGGCCAGCTCCTGCATGATCCAGCAGAACGCGCGCTCGCTGTCGGTGCTTCCGACCGGGCGGAAGGCGCCGTGCAGGCGCGGATGGAAGTCCTTGAGGTCGCCGTTGTGCGCGAACACCCAGTAGCGGCCCCACAGCTCGCGCACGAAGGGGTGGCAGTTCTCCAGCGCCACGACGCCCTGGGTGGCCTTGCGGATGTGCGAGATCACGTTGCGGCTCTTGATCGGGTAGCGCCGGATCAGCTCGGCCACAGGCGACGCGCAGGCGCTTTCGTGGTCGACGAAATGGCGCAGGCCATGGCCCTCGAAGAAGGCGATACCCCAGCCGTCGCTGTGGTGGTCGGTGCGGCCGCCGCGCTCGGCAAAACCGGTGAAGCTGAACACCACGTCGGTCGGCGTATTGCAGTTCATGCCCAGCAGTTGGCACATGGTCAGGCTCCCGCGCGCGGGTCGGCGCGCAACTGGCGCGCTGCCGCAATCGCCAGCACGCACAGCGCGGCCAGCATCAGAAATGTTTCGTTGAAAGCGGCCAGGCGCTCGGTGCTCACGCCAGGCTGCGCCAGCATGCCCTGGCCGTGCGCAGCCAGCCGCCATTCGAGCACGATGCCGCACAGGCTCACACCCGTGGCGCCGCCCAGCATGCGCAGGAAGTTGATCGCGCTGGCGCCCTGCGGGATCAGCGACTTGTCCAGCGAGCGCATGGCGCCCAGGTTCAGCGAGGGCAGGATGAAGCCCAGCCCGATGCGGCCCAGGATGGCCCAGGCCACGAGCCAGGCGATCGGGCTGGCCGCTGGCACGGTCATCATGAGCGCGAACGAGGCCGCCAGCAGCGCGAGCCCCGTGCTGACGAGCAGCGAAGCCGGCTTGCGGTCCGCGAGCCGACCGACCAGGGCCATGGTGCCAGCGAGCACCAGGCTGGCCGGCACCAGGATGGTTCCCACATGCGCGGCCGACAGGTGCAGGGCCGACTGCATGTACACGGGCAACAGGTAGGTGGAACCGAACAGCGCCGTGCCGTAGATGCCCGAGACCACACAGCCCATGGCGTAGGCACGCGAGCGGAACAGGCGCATGTCCATGAGCGGCAGCCCGCCGCCGCGCGTCTGGCGCTGCTGCCACCAGATGAACGTACCGAAGGCCGCCACGGCCGCAGCCAGCAGCAGCACCGCCGTGGCGCCCGGCCGCGCGTGCAGCTCGACCATGCCGTTGAGCAGGCACAGCGTGCCCACCGTGCCCAGGGCCAGGCCGGACCAGTCGAGCCGGCCGCCATCGCGCGTGGCGACGGCACCGCCCGGCGCCGTCATGGGCACGTAGGTGCGCGCCAGCCAGAGCGAGGCGACGCAGAAGGGCACGACCATGAAGAAGATGGAGCGCCAGCCGAAGGCCTCGACCAGCAGGCCGCCGATGCTGGGGCCGATGGCCGGCGCCAGCACCACGCCCATGCCGAAGATGCCGGTGGCACGGCCCTGCTCGTGCGGCTGAAAGGCGCGCAGGATGATGATGGCCGGAATGGGCTGCACCACGCCCGCCGCCAGGCCCTCGGCCACGCGGGCCGCGAGCACCAGGCCGAAGTCCGCAGCGAAGCCGCCCGCGATGCCGCCTGCCATGAGCAGCCACATGGCGCCCGAATAGGTGCGGCGGTAGCCGTAGCGCGCGAGCAGCCAGGGCGTGGTCAACATGGAGCTGGTCATGGCGACCATGAAGCCCGAACTGACCCAGGCTGCACGCGACGGTCCCAGCGCGAACTGGTGGCTCATGTCCGGCACCGCCACGTTGACGATGGTGGAGGACATGATGGAGGCGATGGTCCCCACCATGACCGACAGCAGCAGCAGCCAGCGGTAGCGTGGCCCGTAGCGGGCCCGCAGATCGGGCAGGGAGGACGTCGCGCTCAAGGGCACAGGGCCGTGGCCGGCCCGCTTACTTCTTCTCGGACCAGAGCTGGCCGCCGGTGGCCCAGTTCTCGCGCTTGACGTCGGTGATGAGGATGTCGACCGATTCGGGCGAACCGCCGAGGATCTCGACCGAGACGCGGGTGATCTCGGCCACGAGCTTTTTCTTCTGCTCGACGGTGCGGCCTTCCATCATTTCGATGTGGTAGGTGGGCATGGGTGGTTCTCCTGCAAGGGCTGAAAGCCACGCATGTTAGCCCTCAGCGCAACGCGCGCAGACGCAGGCCAGACCGCGCGCGTCAGGCGGTACGCGGGCCAGCACCTCGGGCCCGATGGACGCGCGCATGCACCAGCAGTCGGCCGCGCGCGCAGCGTCGCCGCTCGCCATCACGCAGGCATTGGCTTGGCCGCACAGCGGGCAGGTGCGCGCGTCAGGTACGGGCGGCGGCGGCAGGGGTGCGGCAGGCATGCAAATCAGTGTAGGCCAAGCCCGCATTCGCCTGCGTAGCCCCGGAAGCACTTGCCCCGGCCTGCACAATGGACCGCGCTTCAACACAGAACAAGGAGAACTTCATGCTGGCCAACATCCTGATCGTGCTCGTGGCGCTGCTGCACATTTACTTCCTGGTTCTGGAGATGGTGCTCTGGGACAAGCCCCAGGGCATGAAGGCCTTCGACCTGACCCCCGAAAAGGCCGAGATGACCAAGGCCATGGCCGCCAACCAGGGCCTGTACAACGGCTTCCTCGCAGCCGGCCTGATCTGGGGCCTGAACCTGGGTGCCGAGGGCCTGCACATCAAGGTCTTCTTCCTCGCCTGCGTGGCGGTGGCCGGCGTGTTCGGCGCCATGACGGTCAGCCGCAAGATCTTCTACATCCAGGCGCTGCCGGCGCTGCTGGCACTGGCAGCGCTGTGGCTGCTGTGACTACAGCATCTCGTTGTCCGCCCGCTTCGGCGGCGCGGCCGTCGCTTCGGCCAGCGCATTCGCCTGGGCCTGCTCGGTCGCGAAGATGTCCCACACGGCGATGAACATGGCCGCGATCAGCGGCCCGATCACGAAGCCGTTGAGCCCGAACAGTGCCATGCCCCCCAGCGTGCTGATCAGCACCACGTAGTCGGGCATCTTGGTGTCCTTGCCCACCAGCAGCGGGCGCAGCACGTTGTCGACCAAGCCGATCACCAGCACGCCGTAGACCACCAGGCCGATGCCCTCGAGCGTGGCGCCGGTGGCCACCAGGTAGACCGCCACCGGCCCCCAGACCAGGCCTGCGCCCACGGCCGGCAGCAGCGACAGGAAGGCCATCAGAACCGCCCACAGCATGGGCGCGTGGATGCCCAGCACCCAGAACGCCAGACCACCCAGCGCGCCCTGCACCGCGGCCACGGCGATGTTGCCCTTCACCGTGGCGCGGATCACGGTGGTGAACTTGCCCGAGAGGTTGCGCAGGTAGCCCGCGTCGAGCGGGATGGCGTCGCGCATGCGCCGCGTGAGCCGGGCCCCGTCGCGCAGCAGGAAGAACAGCAGGTACAGCATGATGAAGAAGCTGACCACGAAATCGAAGGTGTTCTGCCCGATGTCGATGGCCTGCTGCGCGATGCGCTGGCCGCCCTGCTGCAGCGCGGTCACCAGCCGTTGCTGCAGGCCGTCCAGGTCGTCCAGGCCGAAGCGGCCCAGCAACTGTGTGAACCAGTCGGGCAGCGCGGCGTAGATCTGGTGCGCATAGCCCGAGAAGCTCACGCCGCCGTCGCGCACCTTGGCGTACAGCGCCGTCACCTCCTGCACCACCGAACTCGTGATCATGGCCAGCGGCAGGATCACGAGCAGCACGATGATGAGCAGGGTCAGCAGCGCGGCCAGCGTGGGCCGCTGGCGCGTCTTGACCAGCAGGCGCCGGTACAGCGGTGCGAACACGATGGCCAGCACCGCCCCCCAGAACACCGCGCCGTAGAAGGGCAGCAGGATCCAGCCGAAGGCGACCGAGACGGCCACCAGCAGCAGGATGAAGGCTTTTTGTTCGAGTGCCGGGGGCTGGGAGGACATGGAGGAGGCAGGGCTGGCGGAGGTGCCGCGCATCGTATCGGCAAACCGCCTGCCCCCACGGCCCGCCGTGTCAGACGGCGTAGAGCCCTTCGGTCGTCCGAAAGCCCTTGATTTCGATGGGGTTCCCGAAGGGATCGCGGAAGAACATGGTCCATTGCTCGCCGGGTTCGCCGGCGAAGCGCACCTGCGGCGCCAGCACGAAGTCGGTGCCGGCGGCTTCCAGCCGGTGTGCCAGTTCCTGCCAGGCCGGCAGCAGCAGCACCATGCCGAAATGCGGCATGGGCACGAGCTTGTCGCCCACCCGGCCGGTGGCGGCCGTGGCGAACGGTTCGCCCAGGTGCAGCGAGATCTGGTGGCCGAAGAAGTCGAAGTCGACCCAGGTGGCGGTGCTGCGGCCTTCGCGGCAACCCAGGGTGGCGCCATAGAAGCGGCGCGCGGCGTCCAGGTCGGTGACGTTGAAGGCGAGGTGGAAGACGGAGGTCATGGTGGTGGGGGTGGGTCAAAGGGTGGGAACGCGCAGGCGCCGGCCGGCACCGGTGCGGCGTGAGCGGCCGGCCTGCGCTGCGGCCGGCGTCAGTCGATGGTCGCGCCCGAGCGCTTGATCGCGTCGGCCCAGACCGGCCGCTCCTTCTTCGCCAGGTTGAACAGGTCTTCGCGCGGGCCGGTGTGGACTTCGTAGGCCTGGGTTTCCAATGCTTGCTTCACGGCCGGGGACTGCAGCGCCCTGTTGAAGGCAGCATTCAGGAATTCCAGTGCCTTGGGGTCGGTGCCGGCAGCGGCCACATAGCCGTTCCAGGCCACGGCTTGGTAGTTCTTGAGGCCCGATTCCGCCATGGTCGGCAACTCGGGCACACGGCTGTCACGCGCAGCGCCGGTCACCGCGAGCGGGACGATCTTGCCGGTCTTCAGGTGCGGGGCGATGGAGGTGATGTTTTCGAACACCAGGTCGACCTCACCGCGCAGCAGCGCCAGGTCGGCTTCCAGGCCGCCCTTGTAGGGGATGTGCACGATGGACACGCCGGCCATCGACTTGAACATCTCGGCCGACAGGTGGCCGGTCGTGCCGTTGCCGCCCGAGGCGACCGTCAGCTTGCCCGGGTTCTTCTTCGCCAGTGCGATGAGCTCGGCCACGCTCTTGACGCCGAGGTCGGCACGCACGGCCAGCACGTTCTGCACCGCGCCCGTCAGCGCCACGGGGGCAAGTTGCCGGTCGGCGTCGTACGCCAGCTTCTTGTACAGCGACTGGTTGATCGCCAGCGTTGCCACGTTGGCGTAGGCGATGGTGTAGCCGTCGGCCGGCGCGTTGATCAGCGCCTGCGTGCCGATGATGCCGGACGCCCCCACGCGGTTCATGACCACCATGGTCTGGCCGATGTCGCGGCCGATCGCGTCGGCCAGCAGGCGCGAGACGATGTCGGGCGTGGTGCCGGCATTGAACGGCACGATCAGCGTGATCGGCTTGTCGGGGTAGGCCGCAGCGGCATGGCCCGCCAGGGCCAGCGCGGCCAGCGGTGCCGCCACGGCCTTGAGCAGCAGGCGGCGTACGGAAGACGAAGAAGCGAAAACGGACATGGTCAGGACTTTCCAGGGATCGAGGGGGGCGGGACGGTCTCCTGTGGGCCGCTGGTCGCGGCCTCGTGTAGGGGGGATGCAGTGACAGATTGCAGGACCGGCAGGTCGACGTTGCCGCCCGACAGCACGATGACGGCGCTGCGCCCCTGCAGGTCGAGGTGGCCGGCCAGCAGCGCGGCCAGTGCCACGCTGCCGCCCGGTTCCACGACCAGGCGCAGTTCCTCGAGCGCGAAGCGCATCGCGGCGGCGACCTCGGCGTCGCCGACGGCGACGGCGCGGCTCAGCAGCGGCTGGTTGACGGCAAAGGGCAGCTCGGCGGGCGTCACAGCCATCAGCGCGTCGCACAGCGTGGCGGCGCCCGGCGCATTGGTCTCGCGCCGGCCGCTGGCCAGCGAGCGCACGGTGTCGTCGAAGCCCGCGGGCTCCACGGCCACGCGCTCGGCCTGCGGCGCCAGCGCGGCCAGCGCCAGGCTGCAGCCGGCCATCAGCCCGCCGCCGCCGCAGGGCGCGGCGAACAGCCCGAGGCTGGCGCGCACCTCGGGCGCGAGGTCCTGCAGCGCTTCGAGCGCGACGGTGCCCTGCGCGGCCAGCACCTCGGGGTGGTCGCCCGGCGGCACCAGCGTGCCGCCGGTCTCGGCCAGCAGGCGCATGCCGATGTCCTCGCGGCTCTCCCTGGTGCGGTCGTAGTGCACCACGCGCGCACCCTGCGCCAGCGCACGTGCCACCTTGTTCTTCGGCGCGTCCACGGGCATCACGATGGTGGCGGGCACGCCGAGCCGGCGCGCGGCCCAGGCGATGGCCTGGCCGTGGTTGCCCGTGGAGTAGGCCACCACGCCGGCCGCCCGGCGCCCGGGTGGCAGCCCCAGCAGCGCGTTGAAGGCGCCACGGATCTTGAACGAGCCCGTGACCTGCAGGTTCTCGGCCTTGAGCCACACCGGGCCGCCGGCGCGTTCGTCCAGCACGGGCGAGCGCAGCAGCGGGGTGCGCAGCACATGCGGCGCGATGGCTTCGGCCGCATGCGCCACGTCGGCGAAGCGCGGCACGCGCAGCTCGCCCAGCATTTCGTGCGCAATGCGCTCGGGCAGTGCCGCGGCCTTCATGCGCCCTGCCCCGGCTGCCAGACGGCCGGCGCACTGCTGCCCGTCTGCGTGGCGATGCGCTGGTAGGCCTCCAGGCGGCGGTGCTGCGCGAAGTTGAAGATGGTGCTCCGGCCCAGTTCGCACATGGCGAGGTTGCAGTCGGCCACGATGAGCTCGTCGTCCCAGGTCGATGCCAGGGCCATCACTTCGCCCTGCGGGTTGACGATCACGGAGTGGCCCATGAGCTCGAAGCCGTCCTCGTTGCCCGCCTTGGCCACGCCGACGCCGAAGGTGGCGTTCTGGTAGCAGCCGGCCTGGATCGACAGCTGCGAATGGAACTGGCGCTGGTACGGGGCCTCGAAGCCGCGGTTCTCCTGGTTCACGGCCGGCGTGTTGTAGCCCAGCATGACGAGCTCGACCTGCTGCAGGCCCAGTTCGCGCCAGGACTCGGGCCAGCGCCGGTCGTTGCAGATCAGCATGCCCAGGTTCACGTCCACGCCGCCGACGGGCGCACGCGTGACCGGAAAGCCCAGGTTGCCGACTTCGAAGTAGCGCTTTTCCAGATGCTGCACCTTGCGGATGGTGCTGAACTCCTTGTGGCCCGGCAGGTGGACCTTGCGGTACTTGAGCACGATCTCGCCCGAGGGCGCAATGACCACCGAGGTGTTGAAGCGGCGCTTGCGCAGCACGCCGTTCTCGTCGGGCTCGTGGGCGATCTCGGCGTAGCCCAGGTAGCAGGTCAGGCCGTAGCGGCGGATCGCGTCGAACAGCGGCTGCGTGGCCGGCGAAGGCAGGGCCTCCTCGTACCAGCCATCGGCCTCGTCCAGGTTCTCGACGTACCAGCGCGGGAAGAAGGTGGTGAAGGCCAGTTCGGGGAAGACGACGACGTTGGCGCCGCGCTGGTGCGCCCGTTCGAGCAGGCGCACCATGCGCGCGACGACGACGTCGCGGCCTTCTGCGCGTTGGATGGGGCCCAGCTGGGCGGCGGCGACGGTGATGAGGCGGTTCATGGCAGTGGGTGAGGACATGCAGGAGCGGGGCAAAGGCCGGGGTTCGGCCGGGCAGGGGCGGTTGGCGGGCGGAAGCTGTCGGTGCGCAGGGGTCCGTCGCAGGTCAGTGGCCGGCCATGCCGGTACGGCGTTTCTCGAGGCTGGCCAGCACGCGGGTGAGCGGCCACAGCATCGCCAGGTACAGCAGCGCGGCCAGCACGATGGGCGAGGGGTTGTAGACCAGCGACTGCGTGTCGCGCGCGGCCCGCAGCAGTTCGGGCATGCCGACCACGCTGGCGATGGTCGTCAGCTTGACGACCTCGATGCAGTTGCCCAGCAGGTCGGGCATCACGTTGCGCACCGCCTGCGGCAGGACCACGTGCCGCAGCGCCTGCAGGCGGGTCAGCCCGGTGGAGCGGGCGGCCTCCATCTGGCCCTTGGGCACGGACTGGATGCCGGCACGGAAGACCTCGCAGAAGTAGCTGGCGTTGTTGAGCACGAAGGCCAGCACGACGGCGCCGAGCTTGAGCACGTTGCCGACCAGGAACGGCAGGCCGAAGTACAGGAAGATCAGCAGCACCAGCGGCGGGAAGGCGCGGAAGAAGTCGACGTAGCCGATCACCGACCAGCGGACCCAGCGCGTGGCCGACTGGGTCTGGGCCAGCGCCAGCAGCAGCCCGGCCAGCGCACCCAGCGGGATCACGATGGCCGACAGCCACACCGTGGTCCACAGGCCGCCGAGCAGGTACGGGAAGACCTGGCGGTAGACCTCCAGGTTGAAGAAGGTGTCGATGAGCGTGTCCATGGCCGGCCGCGTCAGGTGGACGGGGTGGAGCGGTGTTCGAGCCAGCGCGCCACGAAGACGATGGGCAGGAACACCAGCAGATAGGCGAACGCGCCCACGGTCAGCGGCGTGGGGTTGCCCGCCACGGCAGCGCCGGCCTGGGCGGCGCTGAGGATCTCGCCCAGCGCCACCACCGAGCCCAGCGCGGTGTTCTTGGTCGTGGCGATCACGCGGTTGGTCAGCGGCGGCACGGCGCGGCGCAGGGCCTGCGGCAGCAGCACCCAGCGCATGGCCTGCCACCAGCCCAGGCCGGTGGAGCGGGCGGCCTCCATCTGGCCCCGGGGCAGCGAGGACAGGCCAGCCCAGATGCTTTCCGTGGCGTAGGCCGCGAGCACCAGCGACAGCGCGAGCCAGGTCGAGGTGAACGACGAGAGCGGCAGGTTCACCGCCGGCAGGCCGAAGTACAGCAGGATGATGATGACCAACGGCGGCAGCGAGCGCGTGACGTCCGAGAACACCACGACAGGGATGCGCAGCCAGACGCGCCCGGTGGCACGGGCCAGCGCCAGCGCCAGCCCGGCCAGCACGCCCGTGACCACGGTCGCCGCGCCGACGCCGACCGTGACCACCATGCCCCAGGCGATCTCGCGCCAGTACTGCGCGGCCACCGCGGGGTTGAAGAAGGTGAAGAGGAAGCCGGCGTTGGCGTCGTTCATGCCGCCCTCACGCCCTGGCGTCCATGTAACGGCCGATGAAGCTGCGCGTGCGCGCCTCCTTCGGGTTCTCGAAGACCTCGGCCGGCGTGCCCTCTTCCGCGATCACGCCGCCGTCCATGAACACGACACGGTCGGCCGCCGCATGCGCGAAGGCCATCTCGTGCGTCACCACCAGCATGGTCATGCCGCCGTCGCGCAGGCTGCGCATCACACGCAGCACCTCGTCGACGAGTTCGGGGTCGAGCGCGCTGGTGGGTTCGTCGAACAGCATGACCTTGGGCTTGAGCGCGATGCCGCGCGCGATGCCCACGCGCTGCTGCTGCCCGCCCGAGAGCTGGGCCGGATAGGCGTCGGCCTTGTGCGCCAGGCCCACCTGCTGCAGTGCCTCGCGGGCGATGGCTTCGGCCTGCGCGCGGTCCTTCTTCTGCACCCGCCGCAGCGCCAGCGTCACGTTCTCCAGCACGCTCAGGTGCGGGTACAGGTTGAAGTGCTGGAACACCATGCCCACGCTCTGGCGCACGCGGTTGATGTCCGTGTCCGGCCGGGTGATGTCCTGGCCGTCGACCACCACTTGGCCGGCGGTCGGCTCCTCCAGCCGGTTGCAGCAGCGCAGCATGGTGCTCTTGCCCGAACCGGAGGGCCCGATGACGCAGACCAGTTCGGCCGTACGGACGCGGAGGTCGACACCGCGCAGGACCTCCTGCGCGCCGTAGGACTTGCGCAGTCCGACGAGTTCGAGAATGGGTGCGCTCATGGCTGGATGGGGCAATCGTCCGCGGGGTCCGGCTCAGGCGCAGTTCGGCTTGACCGGCGTGGCGTCGTAGTTCTCGGTGCCGGGCACGCCATGGCCGGACGCCACGGCGCGCTCCACGCTGCCCGGCGCGGGGTCGATGCCATACCACTTGTTGGCCAGGCGCGCGATGGTGCCGTCCAGCTTCATGCACTTGAGGGCGTTGGAGACCGCATCGCGGCCGGCCTTGTCGTTCAGGCGGAAGGGGATGGCCCAGACCAGCCCGGTCTTCACCGTGTAGGTGGTCTGCAGGGCCGGGTTCTGCTTGGCGGCCCAGCCCGCGACCGTGTTGCCGGCCAGGTTGAAGTCGGCGCGGTTGGACATGACGGCCTGGATCGCGTCGGCGTTGGTTCCGTAGGTGTCGTACTTGAAGCCGTATTTCTCGGCGTTCTCCTTGGCCCAGCCTTCGTAGTTGGAGCCCTTGTTGACGGCCACGGTCTTGCCCTTGAGGCCCTCCAGCGACTCCAGCTTCGTGCCGCCCTTGCGGGCCAGGAAGGTGTAGTTGGTCTCGGTGTAGCCCTCGGTGAAGAGCAGCGCGCGGGCGCGTTCCGGGTTCACCGTGACCGGCGCCATGAGGAAGTCGTACTTGCCGCTGTTCAGGCCCGGGATCAGGCCGGAGAACTCGGTCGCCTCGATCTCCACCTTGCGGCGCAGGCGCTTGCCCAGCTCCTCGGCGAGGTCGACGTTGAAGCCCTGGATGCCACCGCCGAGCTTGACCATGGCCTGCGGCGCGAAGGTCGGATCGACCGCGGTGCGCAGGGGCGGCGCGTCCTGGGCCTGGGCCAGCGGCACGATGGCCGCGGCGCTGGCGGCCAGAACACAGAGGACGAGGCGGCGGGGCAGAAGGGCGTGGTGCATGGTCGTGGGCGTCCGAGGCAGGAGTTTGGAAGGGTTGGGAGGGGTGAAACGCGTCAGGCGGCGGCGCCGCCGGCGGTGTCGAGTCCGACCAGGGCGCTGAACGCCCCACGGCCGGGCGAGGGGGCGGGCGGCGCGCCCAGCGGCCGGGACGGGCCGCGCCGCAGGAACTGGCCCGAGCCCGGCGCGGCGCAGAGCGTGCCCGCGCGGACCACGCTGCGCCCGCGGCTGAACACGTCTTCCGGCCAGCCCGTCAGGCGCATGCCGTCGTAGGGCGTGTAGCCCACGTTGTCGTGCAGCAGCGCGGCCGTCACGTCCACGACGCGCGCGGGATTCCAGATGGCGATGTCCGCATCGGCGCCGACCGCGATGGCGCCCTTGCGCGGCGCCAGGCCGTACATGTGCGCGTGGTTGGTGGCGGTCAGCGCCACGAACTGCTCGATGCCCATGCGGCCCTTCATGACGCCCTCGGAGAACAGCAGCGGCATGCGCAGCTCGATGCCCGGCACGCCGTTGGCCATCTCCTTGAAGGTGGTCGATTCGCCCTTGGGCAGCTTGCCCGACGCGTCGAAGCGGAACGGCGAGTGGTCGGACGAATACACGCCCAGCGTGCCGTCCAGCAGGCCGGCCCAGACCGCCTCCTGCGAGGCCTTGTCGCGCGGCGGCGGGCTGCAGCAGAACTTGGCGCCTTCCACCCCCGGCAGGTCGATGTTGGAGGCTTCGAGGAACAGGTACTGCGGGCAGCTCTCGGCATGCACCTGCGCGCCCAGGCGGCGGGCCTGGCGCAGCACCTCCACGGTCTCCGCGCCCGCCACATGCACGATCAGGATGGGCACGTCCACCAGGCGCGACAGCTGCACCGCGCGGTAGGTGGCCTCGGCCTCGGCCAGCGGGTCGTGCGCGACGCCATGGAACTTCGGCGCCGTGTGGCCGCGGTCCAGCAGGCGCTGCGCGATCCAGCGGATCATGTCGTGGTTCTCGGCGTGCACCATCACCATGGCCCCCTCGCGGCCGGCCGTCGCCATCACGTCCAGCAGCGCGTGGTCGTCGAGCTTGAGCAGGTCGTAGGTCATGTAGACCTTGAGCGAGGTGATGCCGTCGCGGATGGCCTGCGGCAGGTGCACGGCCAGCGCCTCCTCGTCGGGGCGCGTGAGGATCAGGTGGAAGCCGTAGTCGATGACGGCCTTCTCGGCAGCCCGGCGCGCGTAGTCGGCCAGCACCTGGGGGATGCTGTCCTTGCGGTGCTGGGCGGCGAACGACAGGATGGTCGTCGTGCCGCCGAAGGCCGCGGACACCGTGCCCGAATAGAAGTCGTCGGCGCACAGGAGGCCCATGCCCGACAGCTGCTCGATGTGGCAGTGGCTGTCGATGCCGCCGGGCAGCACCCAGCGGCCGCGGGCATCCACGTCTTCCCGTCCCGGCGCGAGCCCGGGCCCGATGGCGGCGATGCGGCCGTCGACGATGCCGATGTCGCCGTCGGAGCAGCCGGTGGCGTTGCAGATCCTGCCGCCACGGATGGTGAGGTCGAAGGGAGCGGTCATGGTGCGGGCGCTGGAAGGACGGACGGGCCGGGACATGTGCGAACGCGGTCGTCGACCGCACCCCACGGGGCCGCATCGGTCTGCCGGAGCGCTTGCGGCGCAGCGGCAGGACGACGCGTTGGAAGAAATTATTTCGAGCGCGCCCCGCGCTGTCGCCTGCCGATTCGTGCGACGGGCATAACCTTCGGTTAAGCCGTCTCGTCCTGGTGCATCTGCGCACCTTGCCGGGGCACCGACGGCCCATTGCCGTGCATCAGGGCCCGCAGATCGGTGATGAAGGACTGCGCAATCTGCGACAGCGGTTCGAAGCGCAGGTGCAGCAGCGTTGCATGGACCAGCGGCGTGCCATGCACCGGCCGCACCACCAGCCGGTGGTTGGTCCAGCTGCGCACCGAGAACTCGTCGACCAGCGCGATCCCGGCCCCCGCCTGCACCATGGCATAGGCGTTCTGCGGCGAACCCACCTCCACCGCCGCGCGCACCGGCTGGCCCGCGGATTCGAACAGCTGGGCCACCAGCCGGCCGAAGTAGGTGCTGCGCTCGTAGGAGACCAGCGGCCAGGGCACGAGATCCTCCACCGCCAGCGTGGCCAGGCGCGCGAGCGGGTGGTCGTACGGGCACACGCAGACCAGCCGCGCCGAGCCCAGCGGCACGGCGAGCAGGTTGGGATGCTCCACCGGGCGCAGCGTCACCGCCAGGTCCGCCTGGTGGTTGAGCACGCGCTCCACGAGCGGCACCGGGCCGAGGTACTGGAAGGTGACCTTGACATTCGGATGGCGCAGGCGAAAGCGCATCACCGCCTGCGGAATGATCATCTGGCCGACGCTGGGGCTGGAGACCAGGTTGAGGATGCCGTCGCTGTTCTCGCGCAGCTCCCGCGCCAGCTCGTTGACGCGGCCCACGCCCGCGTAGACCAGCTCCACTTCACGGATCAGCTTCTTGGCCTCGGGCGTGGGGTACAGCCGCCCCTTGATGCGCTCGAACAGCGGGAAGCCGACGCGGCTTTCGGTGTGCGAGAGCAGCCGGCTGACCGCCGGCTGCGAGACGCACAGCAGCTCCGACGCGCCGGTGATGGAGCCCGTGGTCATCACGGCACGGAAGACTTCGATCTGGCGCAGGTTGAGGGACATGGCGTGCCGGCCCGGCCCGCAGGGCAGGCGGATAACAGAACGTTAAGGACGACCCACAACTTAGCAAGTGCCATGCCCCGCCGGGCGGCCTAGACTTTTCGCACGCCCTGCCGAACGCCCGCCCCATGCCCCGCACCCTCTACGTCATCAATCCCAACAGCAACGCCCACGTCACCGCGCAGCTCGATGCCGCGGTGGACCCGCTGCGACACGCCGGCGGGCCCCACATCCGCTGCGTGGCACTCCCCTCCGGCCCGCCCGGTGTGGAAACGCAGGCCCACGTGGATGAGGCCGCGCTGGCCGTCAACGCGTTCGCCGCGCGCCACCAGGCCGACGCCGCCGGCTTCGTGGTGGCCTGCTTCAGCGACCCGGGGGTGGCGCAGCTGCGCGAGCGCGTCGCGGTCCCGGTACTGGGCATCAGCGAAGCGGCGGTGCTGACGGCCTTGACCCTGGGCCACCACTTCGGCGTGGTTGCGATCCTGCCGGGCTCCATCCCGCGCCACCTGCGGGCCTGGGGCGCCATGGGCATCGCGCAGCGCTGCGTCGGCGAGATCGCCATCGGGCGCGGCGTGTCCGCACTGGCCGACCGCGAGGCCACGCTGGCGGCCATGGTCGACGCCGGCCTGCGCCTGCGGGACGAACGCGGCGCCCATGTGCTGGTGATGGGCTGCGCCGGCATGGCCACGTTCCGCACACCGCTGGCCGAGGCCTGCGGCCTGCCGGTGGTCGAGCCCACGCAGGCCGCCGCGGCGATGGCGCTGGGCCGCATCCTGCTGGGCTGGTGAGCATGCAGCTGGCACCCTTGGGCAGGCCGGCGCGATGACCCCCGTGCACGCGGCCCCTGCCCGGCCCGCTGCGCCGCATGCCGAGCTGCACCGGCGGCTGCACGCCATCGTGGGCGACGCCGGGCTGGTGCACGACGCCCATGCCCAGGCGCCCTACCTGCGCGACTGGCAGGGCCGCCGGCACGGCCGGGCCGCGCTCGTCGTGCGGCCGGCCGACACCGCACAGACCTCCGCCGTCATGCGGGTGTGCCACGAGACGCACACGCCGGTGGTGACCCAGGGCGGCAACACCGGCCTGCGCGGCGGCGCGACGCCCGATGCCAGCGGTGCGCAGATCGTCCTGCACACCGGGCGCTTGGACCGCATCCGGTGCGTCGACCCGGTGAACATGACCCTGGTGGCAGAAGCCGGCGTGGCGCTGGCGCGCGTGCAACAGGCCGCGCAGGATGCCGGGCGCGCGTTTGCGCTGCGCCTGGGTTCCGAAGCCCACTGCACCATCGGCGGCAATCTGGCCACCAATGCCGGCGGCGCCACCGGCATGCGCGCGCTCACGCTCGGCCTGGAGGTGGTGCTGCCCGACGGGCAGGTGTGGAACGGTCTGCAACGGCGGCACCAGGACCACGGCGGGATCGACCTGCGGCAACTGCTGATCGGCTCCGAAGGCGCGCTGGGCGTCATCACCGCGGCCATGCTGCGGCTGCAGCCCCGGCCCGCCGCCGTCGCCACGGCCTGGGTGGGCGCCGCGCAGCTGGATGCCCTCGTCGCGCTGCAGGACGCGCTGCGCACGCGCTGCGGCGAAGGTCCTGCGGCGTTCGAGCTGATGTCCGGAGAGGCCGTAGCCCTGGTGCTGACGCAGGTCCCCGGCACGCGCGCTCCACTGGCGGGGCGGCATGCCTTCCAGGCGCTGATCGCGTGCAGCGGCACCTGCGCCGGCCCGCTGGCCGGGCCCCTGCAGTCCGTGCTGGCCGAGGCGTCGGCCGCGGGTGCGCTCGGCGAGGTCGCGTTCGGGTCGACGCCGGTCCTGGTGCAGGACTTCTGGCGGCTGCGGCAGGGCATCGCCGAGGCCCAGCTGCGGGCCGGCCGCACGCACAAGCACGACGTTTGGCTGCCGCTTTCCAGGCTGTCCGCGTTCGTCGCGCAAGCCGGCGCGGCGCTGCGGCGCCAGGCGCCGGACGTGCGGCTGCTCTGCTTCGGGCATCTGGGCGACGGCAGCCTGACCTGCGGGCTGCTGGTGCGCGAAGCCGCCAGCGCCGCCGTGGACGACGCGGCGCTGCAGGCGCTGGGCGAGACGCTGCACGCGCTGGCCGCCGAACACGGCGGCAGCGCTGTGGCTGCGCAGGGCGCGGACGCGCCGCGGCGCCACGCGCACGCGATCGAGGCCGACCTGCTGATGCGGATCAAGCAGGCGCTCGACCCGAACCACTTGATGAACCCGGGCAAGGTGTTCTGAGCCATGCCGGCCCGCCACCGCTTCCCCCACCTCCCCGTACCGCCAGGCCCCCGGGCCTGGCCGCCGACATCGCCATGAAGATCCTGTTCTGCAGCACCCACCCCCTCCACACGGCGGACTATGTGGCCGAGTTCCAGGCCGCCCTGCCCCACGCCGAGCTCGTGCCATGGCACGCGGGCCTGCCGCCGCAGGGCGCCGAGCTCGCCATCGTCTTCCAGCCGCCGGACGCGCTGTACGCGCGCGAGCCGCAACTGCGCGCGCTGTTCAACCTGGGCGCGGGCGTGGACGCGCTGCTGCGCAACCCGGCCTTGCCGCCGTCGCTGGCGCTCTACCGCATCGAGGACGCCGGCATGTCGGCGCAGATCGCCGAGTACGTGGTGCACGCGGTGGCGGGCATCGTGCGGCAGTTCGGGCGCTATGCCAGGCAACAGACGCAGGAACGCTGGCAACAACTGCCCGCGCGCGACCGACGCGCGTTTCCGGTCGGCGTGCTGGGCCTGGGTGCCATCGGCCGGCGGATCGCGGCCGTGCTGGCCCAGCTCGATTACGACGTGGCGGGCTGGTCGCGCAGCGGCCAGCCGGTGGACGGGGTGCAGGTCTTCGCCGCCGCGGACGGCTTGCCAGCCTTCCTCGCGCGCAGCCGCATCCTGGTCAACATCCTGCCGCTCACCGAGGAGACCTCGGGCATCCTCTGCGCGCAGACGATGGGCCAGCTGCTGGCGCCGGCGCACGTGGTCAACGTCGGGCGCGGCGAACATCTGGTGGAAGAAGACCTGCTGGCCCTGCTGGGCGCGGGCCATGTGGAGAGCGCGGTGCTGGACGTGTTCCGCACCGAGCCGCTGCCCCCGGACCATCCCTTCTGGCGCCATCCGCGCGTCACCGTGACGCCGCACGTGGCGGCGCAGACCGGCCGGCGCGAGACCGTGGCGCAGATCGCCCGCAAGATCGAGGACTGGCTGGCCGGCCGCCCCGTGTCGGGACAGGTGTCGCGCGAGCGGGGCTACTGAGGCGACGCAAGCACAACAGCACCCGTTGCGGACCGTCGTCTCCACGCAGCCGAATCCGTGGAGTCGCCACGCTTCTTTCGCCTGACCGTGCTGGCCCGCGCAGGCATTGCGTGCGAGGCAGGCCGCATCGATCCGCCCTTGCCATCGGCAGCTTGTATCGATGCCCTCGTATCATTCTTGGCCGTCAATCCAGAGACCGCCCTTGCCGAGCCTCCACACCCGTTATCAGACCCAGTATTTCGCCTGGCTCCGGTCCAGGCGGATGGTGGGCGACTCGCCAGTCCTTCTGGTCACCACGCTGTTCGACGCCGCGCGTGAGGAAGTCGATGCCGCATGCAGCTTGCTAGTGTGCTGCGGCGCCTGGCGTGGCGCCACGGTCGCCCAGACGACCGAGCGGGTGCATCATGACCTCTTCGGTGAGGGCAGGGCGTGACCCTCAAGCCGCCTCCCAAAGCCTTGCTGGCGCGCATCCGGCAGATCTGGGACTCAGCCCGCACACAGGCCGCACGCTCGGTCAACACGGCCCATGTGTGTGCCAATTGGCTGATCGGCCAGCAGATCGTGGAGGCCGAGCAAGGCGGTGCGCGGCGTGCGGAGTATGGCCAGGCGCTGCTGGCCTCGCTGTCGGAGCGGCTGTCGCAGGACTATGGCGAGGGCTTTTCGGTCTCGGCGCTCAAGTACATGCGCCTGTTCTACCTGGGGTATCCGGAGCTGCTGACCATCGTCACGCACTACGTGACACATCGGGCGCGGCAGGGGCAATCGGTCACGCAGTGCGTGACCTATCTTCCGAAGGGGAGGCATGGCGCCCCGGTGCGCTGCACCCCGGCCTGTCGTGGACGCACTACCGTGCCCTGCTGAAGGTGCAGCGGCGTGAGGCGCGCGACTTCTACGAGGTGGAGGCCAGCCGCAGCGCCTGGTCGGCCCGCCAGCTGGAGCGGCAGATCAACAGCCTGTTGTTCGAGCGCCTGGCCAAGAGCCGCGACAAGCAGGGCGTGCTCGACCTGGCGCGTGAAGGCCAGACGTTGGCACGGCCGCCGGACGTGATCAAGGACCCGTATGTGCTGGAGTTCCTGGAGCTGCCGGCGTCGCACCGGCTGGTGGAGTCGCGCATCGAAGTGGCCCTGATCAACCAGCTGCAGGCCTTTCTGCTGGAGCTGGGCAGCGGCTTCGCCTTTGTCGGCCGGCAGCACCGGCTGACGCTGGAGGGCGACCACTTCTACCCCGATCTGGTCTTCTACCACGTCAAGCTCAAGTGTTATGTGGTGATCGATCTCAAGGTGGGCAAGCTGAGCCACGGCGATCTGGGCCAGATGCTGCTGTACGTCAACTACTACGACCGCGAAGTGGTAACCGCCGGCGACAACCCGACCATCGGTCTGGTGTTGTGCAGCGAGAAGAACGATGCGGTGGTGCGCTACGTGCTGGCCGACAAGCACGCGCAGATCTTTGCCAGCCGCTACCAGCTCGCGTTGCCCAGCGAGGATGTGCTGCGCGCGGAGATCCAGCGCGAGCTGGAGTTGCTCACGCCCAGTGCGCCGCCCGTGAAGCGCCCATCGCGCAAGCGCGTGCCTGCCGACCCTCAGACGGCCCGCCCCGCCAAGTCCAAAGGCAAGACCGCATAAGCCAACGAGACGTCAATGCCCTGGGGCATGCGCGCAACAGGCCGAATCCCTGCCCCAATGCGGCGCCCGCAGGCGTCGCCAACGAATGGGCAAGAAGAGGCTCAGCCCGCCTTGACCTTCAGCCGCCAGGCATGCAACAGCGGCTCGGTGTAGCCGCTCGGCTGCTCCTTGCCCTTGAACACCAGGTCCAGCGCGGCCTGGAACGCGGCGCCCTGCGGGTTGGCCACCAGGCTCTTGTACAGCGGGTCACCGGCGTTCTGCTGGTCGACCACGGCGGCCATGCGCGTGAAGGTCTCGCGCACCTGGGCTTCGGTCACCACGCCGTGCTGCAGCCAGTTGGCCATGTGCTGGCTGCTGATGCGCAGCGTGGCGCGGTCTTCCATGAGGCCCACGTTGTGGATGTCGGGCACCTTGGAGCAGCCCACGCCCTGGTCCACCCAGCGCACCACGTAGCCCAGGATGCCCTGGGCGTTGTTGTCGAGTTCCTGCTGCTTGTCCGCATCCGACCAGTTGGTGTCGGTGGCCACGGGCACGGTCAGGAGGCCATTCAGGATGGCGTCGCGCTCGGCCGCCACGTCCGTCTTCTCGAGCTCCTTCTGCACATCGGCCACGCTGACCTGGTGGTAGTGCAGCGCGTGCAGCGTCGCGGCCGTGGGGCTGGGCACCCAGGCGGTGTTGGCACCGGCCTTGGGGTGGCCGATCTTCTGCACCAGCATGTCGGCCATGAGGTCGGGCATGGCCCACATGCCCTTGCCGATCTGGGCCTTGCCGCGCAAGCCGGCGGCCAGGCCCACCAGCACGTTGTTCTTCTCATACGACGTGATCCAGGGCGTGGTCTTCATCGCGCCCTTGCGCAGCATGGGGCCGGCGTACATGGCCGTGTGCATCTCGTCGCCCGTGCGGTCCAGGAAGCCGGTGTTGATGAAGGCCACGCGGCTGGCGGCCGCGGCGATACAGGCCGCCAGGTTCACGCTGGTGCGGCGCTCCTCGTCCATGATGCCCAGCTTGACGGTGCTGTCCGCGAGGCCCAGCAGCTGCTCGACACGGGAGAACAGCTCGCTCGCGAACGCCACTTCGGCCGGGCCGTGCATCTTGGGCTTGACGATGTAGACCGAGCCCGTGCGCGAGTTGCGCACGGTCTGGCCGGCGCGCGGCTTCAGGTCGTGCAGCGCGATGGTGGTGGTGACGACCGCGTCCAGGATGCCTTCCGGGATCTCCTTGGTGGAGCCGTCGGCCGCCGTGTAGAGCACGGCCGGGTTGGTCATCAGGTGGCCGACGTTGCGCACGAACATCAGCGAGCGGCCGTGCAGCGTGACGGGTTGGCCGTTCGCGCCCGTGTACTGGCGGTCCGGATTCAGGCCGCGCGTGAAGGTCTTGCCGCCCTTGGCGACTTCCTCGGTCAGCGTGCCCTGCAGGATCCCGAGCCAGTTGCCGTAGGCCACGACCTTGTCGTCGGCATCGACCACGGCGACCGAGTCTTCCAGGTCCAGGATGGTGGACAGCGCGGCTTCCAGCACCACGTCGCTGACACCGGCCGCATCGGATTGGCCGATCGCCGTGCTGCGGTCGATGCGGATGTCGATGTGGATGCCGTGGTGCTTGAGCAGCACCGACGAAGGCGCGCCGGCATCCCCCTGGAAGCCGATGAACTGTGCAGCGTCCTTCAGGCCGGTCGTGCCGGCACCAGTCTGCACCACGAGCTTGCCGCCTTCGACGCGGTAGCCCGTCGCGTCCTTGTGGGAACCACTGGCCAGCGGCGCGGCGTCGTCGAGGAATTGGCGCGCAAACGCGATGACCTTGGCGCCGCGCAGGGGGTTGTAGCCGCCGGCCTTCTCCGCGCCGTCGTCCTCGGAAATCGCATCGGTGCCGTACAGCGCGTCGTACAGCGAGCCCCAGCGCGCGTTGGCCGCGTTCAGCGCATAGCGCGCGTTCAGGATGGGCACGACGAGCTGCGGGCCGGCCTGGGTGGCCAGTTCGGCGTCGACGTTGGCCGTGGTGGCTTGCACCCTGGCGGGCACGGGCACCAGGTAGCCGATCTTCTCCAGGAAGGCGCGGTAGGCCGGCATGTCGGCGATCGGGCCGGGGTGGGCCTTGTGCCATGCGTCGAGTTCGGCCTGCAGGCGGTCGCGCTCGGCCAGCAGCGCGATGTTCTTGGGCGCCAGGTCGCCGACGATGGCGTCGAAACCCTTCCAGAACGCGGCCGCGTCGATGCCGGTGCCGGGCAGCACCTTGTCTTCGATGAAACGGGCCAGGTTGGTCGCGACCTGGAGGCGGTGGTAGGTGGTGCGTGCGGTCATGGCGGGCCTTTCGGAGTCCGGATCGTCGGGGGAATGCTGGAATCGGGCCGCAGACTGCGGCGTGCCATGACTTTAGAGGACACTGGCCCTTCGATTGCGCACCCCAGCAGCGGGTCATCTGTGACCAAAATGATGGTAATCACGGAACTTCCAGACCCAAAGCCACCCCACCACAGCGCAATACCCCTGCATTGCCACCCCAAGGAACCTGCCATGGCTCTTCTGAATGCATCCGCCTTGACCCGCATGAACCAGGTGCTCCAGCAGCACGTCGATGCCGGCCTGCTGCCCGGCGCCGTGGTGCTGGTGGGCCAGGGCGGCGAGGTCGCCCACCAGGCCGCGCTGGGGCGGCTGGACCCTGCAGGCCAGCGGGCCATGCCGGCCGATGCGATCTTCCGCATCTACTCGATGACCAAGCCCATCGTGTCACTGGCGGCGCTGATGATGGCCGAGCAGGGCCGGCTGTCGCTGACCGACCCGATCACGCGCTGGCTGCCCCAGTTCGCCGAGACGCCCGTGGCCGTGGAACGCGACGGCGCCCTGGTGCTGGAGCGCGCGCTGCGCCCGCCCACGGTGCACGACCTGCTGCGCCACACGGCCGGCTTCACCTACGAATTCCTGGGCAACAGCGCGGTGCAGCGCCAGTACCAGGCCGCCGGCCTGGCCGATACCGGCCGGACCAATGCCAGCTTCTGTGACGTGCTGGCGCGCCTGCCCTACAGCGCCCAGCCCGGCAGCTGCTGGCAGTACAGCCGCGCG
Source organism: Variovorax boronicumulans (assembly GCF_007677875.1). Taxonomy (GTDB): domain Bacteria; phylum Pseudomonadota; class Gammaproteobacteria; order Burkholderiales; family Burkholderiaceae_C; genus Pseudorhodoferax; species Pseudorhodoferax boronicumulans_A. The sequence continues at coordinate 41,800 of NZ_VEDO01000020.1, forward strand.
ACCGACGTGCTGGGCGCGCTGCTGGAGGCCGTGTCCGGCGAGCCACTGGGCGCGCTGCTGCAACGACTGATCCTGGGCCCCCTGGGCATGGTGGACACGGGCTTCAGCGTGCCGCCCCCGCAGCAGCACCGCATCGCCGAGCCCTTCGCCCTGTGCCCGGAGACCGGCCAGAGCGTGGTGATGCTGGATGCGCGGCGCGCGCCGGCCTTCGAATCGGGCGGCGGCGGCCTCGTGTCCACTGCGGCCGACTACCTGCGCTTCGTGCAGCTGCTGCGCAACCAGGGCCGCGTGGTGGGCGCAGGGAGCCAGCGCCTGGTCTCGCGCAAGACGATCGAGTGGATGGTGGCCGACCACCTGGGCAGCATTCCCGTGGCCGGCGAACTGCTCGCACCGGGCCATGGCTTCGGCCTGGGCGTGGCCGTGCGGACGGCGCCCGGCCTGGTGGCCCAGCCCGGCTCGCCGGGCATGTACTTCTGGAGCGGCATCGGCGGCACCTTCTTCTTCGTCGACCCGGCCGAGGACGTGTTCGCGGTGCTGCTGGCGCAGACGCCGAACCAGCGCATCTTCTTTCGCAACCTGTTCCGGCACCTGGTCTACGCGGCCATCGAATGAAAGGATCTGCCATGACCGCCATGCCGTCGCGCTGGGCACTGCTGATTGCCACCGCCCTGCTCGTGGCCTGCGCCGCACCGCGCCCCACGGGCGCGCCGCCAGGTGCCGTCAGCGTGAGCTGGAGCGACCCGGCCCGCTTCAGCGAGGCGCGCGAGAACCGCCGCGAAACACCGGCCGCGCGCGAAGCCTGGCTCAGCGCGCTGGCCCGCCATCTGGCTGAGAAGGCGGCGGCCGTGCTGCCCATGGACGAGAAACTCGAAGTACGCATCACCGACGTGCAGCGTGCCGGCGGCTTCGAGCCCTGGCGCGGTCCGCAGGCCGGTGAGGTGCGCATCGTGCGCGACATCTACCCGCCGCGCATCACTTTGGAGTTCAAGCAGCTGGCGGCCGACGGCCGCGTCGTGAAGCAAGGCCGGCGCGACCTGCGCGACGCGGGCTTCCTGATGCGCCCCGCGCTCTACCCCAGCGACCCGCTGGGGCACGAGAAGGTGCTGCTGGACGACTGGGTGCGCCGGGAATTCAGCCGTTCGGCCCCGCAATGACGGCTGCGTCGTGCAGCCGGCCGATGGCGCCTGAATCGAGGCCCAGCACCTCGGCCAGTACGGCGTCCGTGTCGCTGCCGATGGTGGGTGCAGGCCGCGTGGGCGCGCGGTCCATGGCCGGTGCGCGCACGGCGCTGCCTGCCACCAGATGCTCGCCCATGCCAGGCGTGGCGCTGCGCTCGAACACGGGGTTCGCGGTGCTTACGCGCGGGTCGCTGGCCAGCAGTTCGCCCACGGTCTTGTAGCGGCCCCAGCAGACCTTGTTGGCCTGGAGCGCGCGTTCGACCTCGGCCGTGCCGCGCGCGGCGAACCAGGGCTCCACCAGTTCGGCGATCGCCTCGCGGCCTTCGTAGCGCTGGGCCTCGTCGTCGAAGTCCAGGCCCAGGCGCTGCTGCGTGGCCGCCACGGCCTCGCCGATGCCGCAGGCCTTGACGAGCGACCGCCATTGGCTGGCTGAGATCGCCGCGACCATGATGCGTTCGCCGTCCGCCGTCGCGAAGTCGCGGCCGAAGGCGCCGTAGATGTGGTTGCCGATGGAGGGGCGTTCCTGCTGCAGCAGCTCGGCCTCGGCCAGCACGCCCAGGTTGGACAAGGTGGCGAAAGCCACGTCCGACAGCGCGATCTTGAGTTCCGCGCCCACGCCCTCGCGTTGGCGCCGGTTCACGGCGGCCACGATGGCGAACGCGGCCTGGTAGGCGCAGGCGACGTCCCAGGCCGGCATCACGTGGTTGACGGGCCGCTCGCGCGAGCCGCCGCCCGTGGCGTAGGGATAGCCCGTGGCGCAGTTGACCGTGTAGTCCACCGCCGTGCTGCCGTCGGCATTGCCCTGGATGGTGCAGCTGATCATGTCGGCACGGCGCTGGGCGAGCACCTCGTGCGCAAGCCACGGCGTGCCGATGTTGGTCAGCAGCACGCCCGCGTCGGCGCCAGGCGCCGTGGCCAGCGCCTGCACGAGTTCGCGGCCTTCGGGCTTGCGGATGTCGATGGCGACCGAGCGCTTGCCCTTGTTGAGCCCGGCCCAGTAGATGCTGCGGCCGCGGCCCTCGGGGTGCGGCATGCGCGGCAGCCGCGCGTAGTCGATGCCGCCGCCGGGAATGTCCACGCGGATCACGTCGGCACCGAACTGCGCGAGCGTGAGACCGGCCAGCGGCGCGGCGATGAAGGCCGAACTCTCGACCACGCGCAGGCGGTTCAAAAAGGGGTAGGTCATGCTCAGCCCAGTTCTGCCTGCGCCTGCATGGCCAGCGCGCCCTCGTGGTCGCGCGCCCACAGTGTGAGCTTGCCGCCGCCATCGTCGCGGCCGCAGACGCTGAAGCGATGGATGTCGAAGATCGGGCGCACGGCCTTGAACGCGAAGCTGCGCACGCTCTGGCCGGGGCGCTCGCGCCGCACCAGGTCCAGCAGCAGCGTGGCGATCAGCGGCCCGTGCACGATCAGGCCGGGGTAGCCCTCGACCTCGGTCACGTAAGAGCGGTCATAGTGGATGCGGTGGCCGTTGAAGGTCAGCGCGGAATAGCGGAACAGCAGCACCGGATCGGGCACGATGGCGCGCTCGAACTGCGCGTCCGCGGGCGCGGCCTGCGGGGCGGGCGCCGGTGCGCCCGGCTGGGGCGCGTCGCGGTAGACGATGTCGTGCTGTTCGGTCAGCGCCACGCCGTCGGCATCGCCATAGCTGTGCTCCACCGTCACGAACACCAGCGCGCCGCTGCGGCCGCTCTTGGTGCTCACGTCGAGGATGCGCGAATGGCGCTCGATGCTGGCGCCCAGCCGCAGCGGGCGGTGGAATTGCAGCCGGCCTCCGGCCCACATGCGGCGCGGCAGCGGCACGGGCGGCAGGAACCCGCCGCGACGCGGGTGGCCGTCTTCCCCGATCTCACGTGCGGGTGCCACGGGCAGGAAGTACAGCCAGTGCCACAGCGGCGGCAGCGCGTCGCCGGCCACGGGCGCAGGGTCCTCGCGGTCCAGCGTGGCGGACATGGCGGCCACGGGCTGCAGCGTCAGCAGGTCGCGGCGCGACTCGCTGCGGCCGATCCAGGCGCGCAAATGGTCGAGGTCGTTCGAAGGCGTGGTGGTGCTCATGCCACGATGGTGCGCGATTTGCGCACCCGCGGCCATCAGCTTTTGGCGAAGGGGCTGTTCGCCGCGCGGCGCGCGGCCACGGCGTCGAGAAAGTCCTTGAGCATGGCCGCGTCGTCGATGGTGTCCGAGCCGGGCTGGTGGAACTCCGGATGCCATTGCACGGCCGCCACGTAGCTCTTGGCCGGATCCTTGCGCCGGATCGCTTCGATGATGCCGTCGCTGACGCTGAAGGCCTCGGCCTCGAAGGTGTCGGCCAAGCGCTTGATGGCCTGGTGGTGGATGCTGTTGACGCGCACGCGCTCCACGCCCGGGTACAGCCGCGACAGACGCGAGCCCTGCAGGATGTTGACGCTGTGGTAGTTCAGGTCGTAGGTGACCGCGTCGCGGTGCACGAAGGAATCGGGCACCTGGGTGTTGATGTCCTGGTACAGCGTGCCGCCGAAGGCCACGTTGAGCAGTTGTAGCCCGCGGCAGACGCCGAAGATGGGCTTGCCCACGGCCTCGAAGGCCGCCACCAGGGCCTTGTCGTATTCGTCGCGGATGCGGTCGCCGGCCCAGTTCTCGTGCAGCGGCTCCTCGCCGTAGCTGCCGGGCCAGACATCGGCGCCGCCGTGCATGACCAGGCCGTCCAGCCACTGCGCATAGTGCTCGTAGGTCACGTCGCCGCGCTGGGTGCTGCCCGTGGGGCAGGGCACCATGACCACCATCGCGCCGGTGGACATCAGCCAATGCGCGATGGACTGCTCCACGTACTGCAGCGTCTTGCCCGTGAACAGCGAGCGCGCGGGGTCGGCGTGCGAGAAGCAGGCGGACAGGCCAATCTTGAGGCGGCTGTGGACGGTGCTCATGGCAGCGGTGCGCAAAAGAAGGCCATTGTGCCCAGGCACCTGCGGCACGCCGGCAGTGCGACGCAAGCCCGGATGCAGGGCACGGGTTCGTCAGGCGGGGCGACGGCGCCAGGCCAGCAGCGCCAGCACCCACAAGCCGGCGCCCCACCACCAGCCGCTGGTGCCGCCGCCGCCACCACCGCCACCGCCGCTGGGGCTCGTGCTGGCCGTGGCGGCCACCCGGACGACGTCGCGCTGGCCCGCGTTGTCCGTCACGGTCAGGCTGAACACATAAGCACCGGCCACGGGCAGCGTCGCCGTGGTGTTGGCGGACGACGGGTTCGCGATGGCTGCGGTGGCCGGGCCGGATTCCTGGGTCCAGCGGTACGCCACGATGGTGGCCCCCGTGCTGGCCGTGCTGGTGTTGCCGTTCAGCGCCACCGTGCTGCCCTCCGGCACGGTGGCCACGGGCGCGGCGACCGCGCGGGGGACCAGCGAGGAACCCGCCGCCAGCACGGCCCGTGCGCCGTCGAGCAGGCCGGCGCCGCAGGTCGTGGTGTCGCAGTTGCACGGGACGCTGCCGTTGGTGCTGCACCGCAATGCACCAGCCACGTTCACATGCGGCCGCGCGGAGTCCTGCATGCGCACGATGAGTTGCGCTGGCGTCAGTGCCGGGTTGACGGCGAGCATCAGCGCCGCCACGCCAGCGGCCTGCGGCGACGAGAAGCTGGTGCCCAGCTTCGGACCGTAGGTGTCCACACCGGGCGCCGTCTTGCCGCTGTTGTCGAGCGAGTAGATGGGCAGCGTGCCCGTGCCCCCGGGTGCGGAGATCCCGACGCGCGTGCCGAAGTTGGAATAGGCGGTCTTGCGGCCGTCCTCCTGTACCGCGCCGACGGCCAGCACGCCGTTGCAATCGGCTGGCCGGCCCACGGGACCGGCCTCGTTGCCGGCCGCCACCACCAGCAGCGCGCCGGCGGCGGTGATCTCGTCGATGACGTCCTGGTAGCTCGCACTGCAGGCCGCATCGCCGCCGAAGCTCAGGTTCAGGATGCGTGCCGGCGTGGTGTTGGTCGGCGCGCCCACGACCGCCAGGCCGGCGGCCCAGCGCATGCCATCCAGCAGATCGGAGAGCAGCGCGCCGCACTTGCCCGCGATGCGCACCGGCAGGATTCTGGCCTGCCAGTCGATGCCGGCCACGCCCAGCCCGTTGTTGGTGGCTGCGCCGATCTGGCCGGCGATGAAGGTGCCGTGCCAGGAACTGTCTTCGATGTCGCAGCTGGAGAACAACGGCGAGCGCCTGTCGTCCGCGTTGACCCAGTCGCCAGGGTCGCTCGCGTCGGGGTCGCGGCCGTCGCCGTCGTTGGAGTACTCCACCTCGCTCACGAAGTCGTAGCCAGCCACCAGGCGGCCGGTCAGGTCAGGGTGGTTCAGGCGCACGCCGACGTCGAGCACCGCCACCGTCACGGCGTTGCTGCCGGTGCTCACGTCCCACGCGGCCGGCATGTTCATGGCGGCGGCGAAAGTGGTGGGTGCCTGCAGATGCCACTGAAGCCGGTAGTCGGGGTCGTTGGGCACGGCCAGGCGGCGCACGCGCACGTCGGGCTCCACGTCCAGCACCTCGGGGTTCAGGCGCAGGCGCCGCATGGTGGCGTCGAGTTCGGCGCCGGACTGCGCCGCCGGCAGCCGCAGCAACTGGTGGTGGCGGCCGACGGGACGCTCGTCCGCGAAGCCCACGCTGGCCGCGCTGGCCACGGCGCGCAGCCGCTCGCGCGCTGCCTGCGGCGCCTCGCGGGTGGAGGCGGTGGTCTCGGGCGCCGGCTTGAGCCGCACGATCAGGTTGCGGACCGGCTCCTGGCTGGTCTGGGCCGGGGCCAGCAGCGGGGCGGCGAGCAATGCAGCAGCGATGAATTTGAGCATGCGCGGCGTTGTAGCACGACGGCGTGGCGTTGCGCGTGGGAAATCCATGACACCGTGCGACGCCCTGTCTGCTTGCACGACAATCGGCGCCCTCGCGCGAACGCGCCCACCGACACCGCAGCACCATGAAGATCAGCAAAGACACCGCCGTCACCCTGCACTACAGCGTGACCGAGGCCAACGGCAAGCCATTGGCCAACCGCGAGACCACGGACTACCTGCATGGCGGCTACGGCAACACGTTGCCCAAGATCGAGGAGGCGCTGGAAGGCCAGGAGACCGGCTTTCGCGTGACGCTGGAGCTGCAGCCCGAGGACGCCTTCGGCCGCCGCGAGGAGGCCTTGGCGCGCACCATCTCCAAGAAGGACTTTCCGCCCGGTGTGAAGGTCGGTGGCCAGCTGCGCGGCATGACCGAGGACGGTCGCGAACAGGTCTTCACGGTCGTGAAGATCAAGGGCGACCAGGTGCTGCTGGACGCCAACCATCCCTGGGCCGACAAGGCGCTCAAGTTCACGCTGCAGGTGGGCGGCGTGCGTGCCGCCACGGCCGAAGAGATCCAGCACGGCCATGTGCACGGTGGCCACGGCCACCACCACTGATCAGCGGCTGCGCTGTTCGCGGTGCAGCATGTGGCGCGTGTAGACCGCATCGCGGCTGGAGGCCAGCAGTGCCATCTTCTCCACGAGGCCATGGGTCTCGGCGGGCTGGCCCATTTGCGGCATCAAGCCCAGCAGGCCGGCCAGGGCCATCGGCACCCAGCGCTGGCGCAGGCGCACCGTGCGGCCCGCCGCCCAGGCGATCGGCAGTGCCGCTGCCATGGCGCCCACCACAAAGCCGGCCACGACCTCCGACACCGAGTGCGCGTTCAGCACCACGCGCGAGACGCTGACCAGCACGCCCACCAGCAGGCCGGCGACGATGCCCAGCACCTGCGGGCGGCGCGACCGGTCGGCCACCGCCAGCCACGCCCCCATGGTGAACACCGCGGTGGCGACGGTCGCGTGGCCGCTGATGCCCGTGAAGTCCAGCGCGGCGCTGCCGATGCCCCAGCCCATGAAGGCCAGCTTGCTGGCCAGCACCAACAGCACGGCGGTGCCGAAAGACAGCGCCCACACCAGCGCCAGCGGCGCATGCCGTGTCTTGAGCAGCCACAGTGCCAGCACCAGCGCGGCGGGCAGCAGCAGCGCCGAGTTGCCGAGGTGGGTGACGGTGGTCCAGAAATGCAGGGGCACGGCGGCGATTGTGCGGTGCCGCAATGAAGCCCGGGCCGATGCAGGTCTACAGGCCGCGCTCCACCATGTCGAGCAGGCGTTCTCCCAAGGCGTCCACCTGCGCGGGCGGCAGACCGCGCAGCGGCCCATCCAGCAGCAGCAGCGCCAGACCATGCACGGTGGACCAGGCCAGGAATTCGGCACCGGGCCGGCGCGCGGGCGGCAGCGCACCGGCCGCCACCAGCGCGTCGAGCGCAGCACCGAGATGGCGGAACGGGTCCAGGCCGGAACGGCCGGCCTTGGCCGGATCGGGCGGGGTGGCAAGCGCAAAGCGCCCGCCGAATGCTGTGCGGAACAGCCCTGTTTGCGCCTGGGCGAAGCCCAGGTAGCCCGCGCCCACGGCCCGCACGCGCGCGCGCGCGCGCGCCACCGCATCGCCCTGGGCGGGCAATTGCGCCATGCGCGCCTCCATCGCCTCGGCCACGGCGGCCACGGCCGCGGCGCGCACGGCATCGAGCAGGGCTTCGCGGTTGGCGAAATGGCGGTAGGCCGCGTTGGGCGCCACGCCGGCGCGGCGCGTCGCCTCGCGCAGCACCACGGCATCGGGCCCACCCTCTGCGGCCAACGCCAGCCCGGCCTCTAGCAGTGCGCGACGCAGGTCGCCATGCCGGTAGCTGCCGCGCGCCGGTAGGGCCCGGACACGGGAAGGGGGTGTGTTTTCTGCCATGTGGACAGCGTCCATTATTACGGCCAGAATCTTTGTGGACGCTGTTCACATTGATCCAAAGGAGGCAGTCCATGCAGGTTCAGGCATATCTTTCTTTCGAGGGCCGCTGCCAGGAGGCACTTGACTTTTACCGCGACAAGCTCGGGGCCCAGGTCGGCTTCCTGATGCGCTACAAAGACGCGCCGCCGATGGACCAGCCTGCGCCCGAGGGCTGCGCCGGCGGCCCGCCGCCCGATGGCGACAAGATCATGCATTCGGAGCTGCGCATCGGTGACTCCACGCTGATGGCCACCGACGGCATGGCCAGCGGCAAGCCGGGCTTTGCGGGCATTTCGCTCTCGCTGCTGGTGGCCGACGCGGCCGAGGCACAACAGCGTTTCGATGCGCTGGCCGATGGCGGCCAGGTGCAGATGCCCCTGGCCAAGACCTTCTTCAGTCCGGCCTTCGGGATGGTGGCCGACCGCTTCGGCGTGCAGTGGATGGTCGTCGCGCAAGACCCCAGCCAGGCCCCGCGCTGATCCGACGACATCACCACCCAGCCACGACCAGGACGCAGCCAGCACGCGCGTCGACGCGAAGACGCGCACGCTGAAGGCACTGCGCGCGGGCGGTCAGTGGAAGCGCTTCATGGCGGCGACCTGCAAGCGACAGGAGCGGCGCGCGGGCTCGGGTAGGCTCGCGCCCGCCATGTCCACGAGCCCCCCGCTTTCTCCGCGCGCCGCCTGGCCCATGCTGCTGGCGCTGACGGCCGCCTTCGGCATGAGCCAGGCCTTCCGCACGCTGGCCGCCATGCTGGCGCCGCCGCTGCAGGCCGAGTTCCGGCTTTCGCCGCAACAGCTCGGCCTGTTCGCGGCGAGCTTCCATTTCGCTTTCGGTGCGCTGCAGCTGCTGGTCGGCATCGGCATGGACCTGCACGGCGTGCGCCGTACCGTGCTGACCGCCTTTCCGGTGGCGGTGGTGGGCGCGGCCGTGTCGGCGACGGCCGGCGGCCAGGCCCAGCTGATCGCGGGGCAGGTGCTGATCGGCGTGGGCTGTGCGCCGGCCTTCCTGGCCTGCACGCTGTTCATCGCGCTGAACTTTCCGGCGCAGCGTTTCGCGGCGCTGTCGGGCCTGGTGCTCATGCTGGGTGGCACGGGCATGCTGTTCACGGGCACGCCGCTGGCGTGGCTGATCGAAGCCCATGGCTGGCGCTGGGGCATGTGGCTCCTGGCCGCCGGCTCGGCCCTCGCCTGGGCGCTGGTCTGGTGGAAGGTGCCGTACCAGGTGCCAGCGGCCGCGGCGCGCGAATCGCTCGGACAGGCGCTGCGCGGCTTCGGCGCGCTGTTCCTGATGCCGCACACGTGGGGCATCGTCTGCATGTCGGCCGTCAACTATGCCTCCTTCCTGACGCTGCGCGGCCTGTGGCTGGGGCCCATGCTTGTCGAGCGGCACGGCCTGTCGCTGCTCGTGAGCGGCCATGTGGCGCTCCTGGTGTCGGTGGTCTCCCTGGTCAGCCCGCCGCTGTTCGGCCGCTTCGACCCCGGCGGCATGGCGGCGCGGCGCCGGCGCATCGGCCGCTGCACGCTGGCCATGGCGGCGCTGTTCGTGGCCATGGCGCTGCTGCAAGGCGTCGTGGCCGACGTGCTGCTGGCTGTGGCCGTGGCCTGCCTGTCCGGCTACATGGTGCTGCAGTACGCCGACGTGCGCGCGGCCTATCCGCCGGCCATGATCGGCCGCGCGCTCGCCGTGTTCACGATGGCCATGTTCATGGGCGTGGCCCTCATGCAGTGGGGCACGGGCTGGGTCGCGGCGCAGGCGGCGGGCTGGGGCGTGGAGACCTTCACGGCGCCGCTGCTGGCCATCGCGGCGGCCCTGCTGCTGGGCGCGCTGGGCTACCGCTGGCTGCCGCAGCCGCCCGCGCCGTGACGCTCAGGCGTGGCCGACCTGCAGGTCGGCGTACGACACCGCGTACTTGACCAGCGCGGCCTGGCCCTCGATGCGCAGCTTGCGGCGCAGGTGCAGCCGGTGCGTCTCCACCGTGCGCACCGAGGCGCCGAGTGCATCGGCGATCTCGCGGTTGGAGCAGCCGTCGGCCAGCAGCGAGAGCACGGCGGATTCCTTGGGTGTCAGATGGCCCCAGGCCCGTGTGACGGGCGGCGGCGCGGGCTCGGTCGGCAGCGGCAGGCCCGGGCTGAAGTAGCGCCCACCCGCATGCACGGCGTCGATGGCCTCGACCAGGTGGTGGCCCGGGCCGTCCTTGAGCACATAGCCCTGCACCTGGAGCGCGACTGCGCGGCGCACGTACTCGGCGTCCTGGTGCATGGACAGCACCAGCACCTTCAGCGCCGGAAAGCGCGTGCGAAACAGGCTGGCGAGTTGGATGCCACTGGCGTCGGGCATGCGGATGTCGGTGACCACGAGGTCGGGCTGCAGCGTGGCGGCCAGCGCCTCGGCCTCGCGTACGCTGCCGGCCTCGCCGACGACGCGGATGTGCGGCGTGGCATGCAGGCGCATGCGCACGCCGTCGCGCAGCAGCGGGTGGTCGTCGACCAGCAGCACGCGGATGGTGGCAGGTTCTTGGATCATGGTGTGGACGGGGCCAGGGGCATCGGTGGAGTCGCGGACACAGGCGCCGCACGCGAGGGCCCGGCAGCGGGCTGCGGCAAGGGCAGCCAGGCCGTGATGCGCGTGCCGTGGCGCCCGGATTCGATGGACAGCGTGCCGCCCAGGCTTTCGGCACGCTCGCGCATGTTGCGCAGGCCGATGCCGCGCGTGCCGTCGCCGGTGACGCTGCGCAGGTCGAAGCCCCGGCCATCGTCGATGACCTGCAGGCCGATGCCGCGGCGCTGGCCGTCCAGCACGATGTCCACGCGCGAGGCCTGGGCGTGGTTGCGGCAGTTCTGCAAGGCCTCCTGCGCGATGCGGAACAGCACCGTGCCGTGCTCGGCCGGCAGCGGCCCGGTCGCGCCCCGGCACACCAGGCCGACCGCGAAGGCACCGCTTTCCTGCACCTGCTGCGCGAGCAGCGTCAGCGCCGGCGCCAAGCCCAGGTCGTCCAGCAGGGCCGGGCGCAGGCCGTGCGAGACACGCCGGATCTCCACCAGCGCGCTGGACAGGCGCGCCAACCCCTGGTCCAGCGCCTGGCGCGGCGCCGCCGGCGCGGCGGTGGCTGGGTCGGCCAGCTGCAGCTGGGCGGTCTCCAGCAGGAACTTGGACGAGGCCAGCACCTGCACCACGCCGTCGTGCAGCTCGCGCGCCACGCGCACGCGCTCGTCCTCCTGCGAGCGCACCACGCGACGCGCCAGCCGGCGCAGTTTGTCGCTGGAGACGCGGTGGTCCTTCAGGTTGAGCACCAGGCCGCCCAGCCCGATCAGCACCACGCAGACCGCAGCAATCGCGTAGATGCGCTGGCGCGTGGCTTCGATGTTGGTGCGCGCACCGTTCTCGATGGCCTGCAGCGCGCCCTGCACGTCGTCCAGGTAGATGCCGGTGCCGATCACCCAGTCCCAGCCCGGCACCGTGAGCACATAGGCCATCTTGGGCACCACCGACCGGGAGCTCGGCTTGCTCCAGCTGTAGTGCACCACGCCGCCGCCGCGGCGCGCGACATGCAGGATGCGCTGCGCCGAGTCTGCGCTCGCCGGATCGTTCGGATCGCAGAAGTCCACGCCCTGCATGGGCAAGGTCTTGGGGTCGATCAGCAGCTGGCCGTGCTGGTCGTAGACGAAGAAGTAGCCGTTCTCGCCGAACTGCATGCGCGCCAGCGTGGCCAGCGCCTGCTCCTTGCGGGCGCCGACCTCGCCCGGCCCCTCCGCGATGCGCAGCAAGGTGTTGCGCGCGAGCTCGACGTAGTGCTTGAGCTCGGCCTCCTTGCTGTGCATGAAGGCCTTCTGCACGAGCGATTGCTCCTCGCGTACGAGCTTGTAGGTCTGCTGCTGCATGGTGGCGCCCATGAGCAGCAGGGCGACGACGATGGGCACGCCCGAGAGCAGCACCAGCTTGAGGCGCAGCTGCATTTCAGCGCCCCACTCCAGGGCTGGGATGCACCAAATTTTCGGAATGTGTAGCGACGTGCATGGCGGACGTGAATGTGCAGAGCAAACCCGGTGCCAGCCAGCGGCGTTTCATTTGGAAACACTGCTGCAGCGCAGCGAAAACCTGGCCCTGAACGTGCTGCTGCGTACTACCACGTAAGGGAAATGAATCCGTCACACACCCCGGAGCCATTCCTAGAATTCATCGCAAGACAGACCGCATTGCACTGCAGCAAAACATCCCGGGAGGGTCTGGCTTCTTGTCGCTGCGCAGGGCTCCGAGCCTCGCGCGGTTCTCGATTCCAGAAGTAGGAAAGGTGGCTCCATGCCCAACAACATCCGTGTCGGCCGCTTCACCAAGGTGGTGGCCGGCTGCACTGCAGCACTGCTCATGACGGCGTGCGCGATGCCTGCCAACCGCACCGTGCTGTCCACGACCGGCGTGCCCCCAGCGATCGGCCCGTACTCGCAGATGGTGGCGCACGGCAACACGCTGTACCTCTCCGGCGTGATTCCGCTCAACGAGGCCGGCAACGCCGTCGTCGGCACCACCATCGAGGAGCAGACCCACGCCGTGCTGCGCTACATCGGCACCATGCTCAAGTCCCAGGGGCTGGATTACACCGACGTGCTCTCCTCGTCGGTGTTCATGAAGGACTTGAACGAGTTCGCCGCGATGAACAAGGTCTACGGCGAGTACTTCAAGCCCGGCAACGCGCCCGTGCGCGCCACCGTCGAGGTGGCACGTTTGCCGCGCGACGTGAAGGTCGAGATCGCCGTGATCGTCGGTCGCCGTTGAACCCCTCTGGAGCACCCACACCATGCAAGACCAACAGATCGTCACCGCCCGCAACGCAAACCTCGAGGCACTGGCTGCCGCCGACACCACGCGCTGGCCGTCCAAGCGGCGCGACTTCCTGCGCATGCTGGGCTACGGCGCCGGCGCCGCGGCGCTGGGCCCGGCGCTCATGGCCTGCGGCAGCAGCAACTCGGCCACGCCGGCCGCCGACCTGCGCGCCCAGCTCGTGGCCAACGAGGCCTTCTGGACCGACGTGCAGAACATGTTCACGCTGGACCCGACCAAGACCTTCATGAACATCGGCACGGCCGGTTCCATGCCCAAGGTGGCGCTGGACCTGTTCGACACCGAGAACCGCAAGAAGGCCCGCGAATCGGGCAACGGCTACTCCGACCACAATGCGCTGCGCGCGCTGGTGGCGCCGGCCTTCGGCGTGGACGTGGACGAGCTGGCCTTCTCGGCCAACACCTCCTCGGGCATGTGCCATGCCATCCTGGGCATTCCGTGGCAGCGCGGCGATGTGGTCGTGACGACCAACCACGAGCACGGCGGCGGCAACACGCCGCTGGCCATCGCGCAGGACCGCTACGGCATCGAGATCTCGCGCATCGAGATGCCGGTGGGCAACAACCAGACGGCGGCGACCTACCAGAACCTGTTCGACGAGCGCATCCGTTCGCTCAAGGCGGCCGGCAAGAACGTGCGCGCCGTGATGTGGTCCTCCCCCACCTACGTGACCGGCACCCTGCTGCCGATCGCCGAGATCATGGAGGTGGTCAAGACGCACGGGCTGATCAGCATCGTCGACGGCGCCCACCTGCCGGGCATGATGCACTACGACTACGGCGCGCTGGGCATGGACTTCATGTCGGGCGCCGGCCACAAGTGGCAATGCGGCCCCGGCTCGACCGGCATCCTGATCATCCGCAACAAGATCCGCGCCTCCAACCCGCTGCCGCTGCCCAAGTGGTACCCGGTGCACACCAGCACCTATTCCACGCGCGAACGCACGACCAACGGCACGGCCACGTACGACATCGCCGCCAGCGTGACGAGCTGCGGCAGCACGCACACGCCGATGTTCCAGGCCCTGGTCAGCGCCTGCCAGCTGTGGGACCAGATCGGCCGCAAGAACATCGAGACCTACGACCTCACGCTGTCGGCCTACCTCAAGGAGAAGATCGTCGAGCGCTGGGGCGTGGAGTCGCTGTACTCGCCCAAGGACGACCCCAAGCTGGTGTGCGCGCTGACCTCGTTCAACCCGTTCCGCAACAAGGACGACGTGATGAACTCGGCCAAGGCCACGCAGTTCGTCTCGCGCCTGCAGGCCGAGTACCCGCAGGGCCTGATCATCCGCAACGCCAGCTTCCCGGTGATCGGCGCCGCGTCGAACCACTACGCGATGCGCGTCTCCACGCACCTGTGGCACGACGCGAACGACATCGACGCGCTGGTCGATGCCATGTGGGACCTGTCCGGCAAGATGGCCTGAGGGTCCCAGGCACCGGGTTTCAGCCCAGCTCGGGCGCCAGGCCCGGCGCCTTGTCCATGTCGGCCCCGTTGTACAGCTTGTGCTGGGCAGCGGGGCTGCCCACGTCGGACACCACCGCGAGGCGCCATTGCGGGTCGCGCCGCGCGAAGGCGCGCTGCGCGGCCGTGAGCGCATAGCCGGTCGCCCCCGTGGCCGTGCCCTTCACGACGAGCTTGAGCAGGGTCTTGCCCTTTTTGTCGCGCACCTCGGCCTCGTAGCCCGGGTTGGGCGCCTCCAGCGTCTCGGTCTTGTAGCCGTAGCCGGCGAAATGGCGCGTCAGGTGGTCCAGCGCGGCGCTGTGCAGGTCGCCGCCACCGCCGACCTCGATGGTCGGCGCGTCGAGCGCGGTGTCCACGATGCCGGCGCGCGCACGCGCAGCCTGTATCTCGGCCTCGCTGGGCACCCAGCCGCGCGGGCCGCGCACCAGCACCACGTGGCGCTGCTCGGGGCTCCAGACGGCCACGTGCCAGGGCTCGTCGTCGGGCACGCGCACCGACATGCGGGCGGCCTTGTCGGTCTCGATGTCGGCGATGGCCACGCGGTTGGTCTGCAGCACGGCGCGCAGGGGCTGGTCGGCGTCCAGCGCCCGCTTGATGAGCTGGATGCGGTCCTTGGTGCGCTGGATGCGCAGGTCCGTGCGCTCGCCGCCGCCGATGCGGTGCAACGGGTCGAGCGACTCGAGCAGGAACCACCGCCCGCCTTCGCCCACGCTGACGAGTTCGGCCCAGACGGTCACGATGATGTTGTCGCCGGTGGCCAGCCAGGCCAGGTCCGAGGCCTTGTCGCGCGCGTCGAACACGCCCATCTTGGCAATGATCTCGACCGGCGTGCGCTTGTCGCCCGACAGGCGTTTCTCGTTGATGACCGCCAGCACGGCGGATGCGACTTCTTTGTCCATGGAAAGCAGGAGGGCCGGTCTTGGCCGGCCCTTTGTCGTGGAATGGAAAGGATGCGGTTTAGCCGCGCGGTACCGGCGCAGCCGCCCTGTCCAGTGCGGTGTTGACCTCGTCCAACGTCTCGGCCGACTTGGTCAGTGTCTTCTCGACGGCACCGGTGTGGCCCAGCGCCTGGTCGACCTCCCGCGTGCGCGCTTCCTCGCTCAGGTGGGTGTCGAGCACGGTGTTGGCCACGGCCAGTTCGTCGGCCGCCTGACGGATGTCGGCGGCGACTTCCTTGGCCTTTTCGATCGCCTGCTCCAGGTCCTTGGCGGCCTGGGCATCATTGGAAGGCTGGGACATGTTGGACTCTTGCGAGACAAGGTGGGCGCACATCGTAGCGCGCCCCGGGGCACCCGCAAGGGCCGGGCGAGGCGCCCGGCCTTCTCGCGCAGCGCCCTTACTTGGCGATCACGCGGACCATTTCGAGCACCTTGTTCGAGTAGCCCCACTCGTTGTCGTACCAGGACACCAGCTTGACGAAGGTGCCGTCCAGCGCGATGCCGGCCTCGGCGTCGAAGATCGAGGTGCGGGCGTCACCGCGGAAGTCGGTCGCGACGACCTTGTCTTCCGTATAGCCCAGCACGCCCTTGAGCGCGCCTTCGGACTGGGCCTTGAACTCGGCGCAGATGTCCTTGTAGCTGGCTTCCTTGACCAGTTCCACCGTCAGGTCGACGACCGACACGTCGGAAGTCGGCACGCGGAAGGACATGCCGGTCAGCTTCTTGTTCAACTCGGGGATGACGACACCGACAGCCTTGGCTGCGCCCGTGCTGGAGGGGATGATGTTCTCCAGGATGCCGCGGCCGCCGCGCCAGTCCTTGTTGGACGGGCCGTCCACGGTCTTCTGCGTCGCGGTGGCGGCGTGCACGGTGGTCATCAGGCCGCGCTTGATGCCCCATTTGTCGTTCAGCACCTTGGCCAGCGGGGCCAGGCAGTTGGTCGTGCACGAGGCGTTGGAGATGATGGCCTCGCCCTTGTAGCTCTTGTCGTTCACGCCGAAGACGAACATGGGGGTGTCGTCCTTGGAGGGGGCCGACAGGATGACCTTCTTGGCGCCGGCGTCGATGTGCTTCTGCGCTGTTTCCTTGGTCAGGAACAGGCCGGTGGACTCGACCACGATGTCGGCGCCGACCTCGTTCCACTTCAGCGCGGCGGGGTCGCGCTCCTGCGTCAGGCGGATCTTCTTGCCGTTGACGATCAGCGTGTTGCCGTCCACGGCGATGTCGCCCTTGAAGCGGCCATGCACCGAGTCGTACTGCAGCATGTAGGCCAGGTAGTCGGGCTCCAGCAGGTCGTTGATGCCCACGACTTCGATGTCGGAGAAGTTCTGCACTGCCGAACGCAGCACGTTGCGGCCGATGCGGCCGAAGCCGTTGATACCGATCTTGATCGCCATTGCTTTCTCTCCTGAGGTTGAAACTTACTTGGACAAAACCTTGCGCACGGTGGCCGCCACGTTCTCGGGCGTGAAGCCGAAGTGCTTGAACAACACGGGCGCGGGGGCCGACTCGCCGTAGGTGTCGATGCCGACCACGGCCGCGCAGCCGTACTTCCACCAGCCGTCGGTCACGCCCATCTCCACCGCGATACGCGGCAGGCCTTCGGGCAGCACGGCCTTCTTGTAGGCCAGGCTCTGGCGGTCGAAGGTGGTGGTGCTGGGCATGGAGACCACGCGCACGGCGATCTTGGCTTCGGCCAGCTGCTTCTGGGCGGCCAGCGCCAGCTGCACTTCGGAGCCGGTGGCGATGATCACGGCGCGGGCCTTGCCCTTGAGGCCCACGTCGGCAGGCTCGCTCAGCACGTAGGCGCCGTTGGCGATGTGGTCCAGCGCGTCCTCGCTTTTGGGCGCATACGGCAGGTTCTGGCGCGACAGCAGCAGCGCGGTCGGGCGATTCTTCTGAGCCAGGGCCACGGCCCAGGCGATGGCGGTTTCGGCCGTGTCGGCGGGGCGCCAGACGTCCAGGTTGGGAATCAGGCGCAGGCTGGCCGCATGCTCGATCGACTGGTGGGTCGGCCCGTCCTCGCCCAGGCCGATGGAGTCGTGCGTGAACACGTGCACGATCCGCTGCTTCATCAACGCGGCCATGCGGATGGCGTTGCGGCTGTAGTCGCTGAAGGTCAGGAAGGTGCCGCCGTAGGGGATGTAGCCGCCGTGCAGCGCCACGCCGTTCATGATGGCGGCCATGCCGAATTCGCGCACACCGTAGTTGATGTGGCGGCCGATCACGCCGTGCGGCGGCTCTTCCGCCGGCGCGGCCTTCTCGTCCTCGGCACCGGCCTTGCGGTCGGGCGCAGCGCCCAGCACCACGGCGCCGGTCTCGGCGTCGAAGCGCAGCGCCGGCGTGTGGCTGGTGTTGGTCAGGTTGGAGCCGGTCAGGTCGGCCGAGCCGCCCAGCAACTCGGGCAGGGCGGCCGTGAAGCCTTCCAGCGCCAGCTGGCTGGCCTTGCGGCTGGCCACGGTGGCGGCCTGGTCATGGGCCTCGGAGGCGATGCGCGCGGTGGTCTCGCCGAAGCTGGCGGGCAGCTCGCCCTGCATGCGGCGCGTCAGTTCGGCGGCCAGCTGCGGGTGGGCGGCCTTGTAGCCGGCGAACAGCACGTCCCAATCCGCTTCCGCGGCCAGGCCCTTGGCCTTGGCGTCCCAGGCGGCGTAGACGTCTGCGGGGATCTCGAAGGGGGCGGCATCCCAGCCCAGGGCTTCGCGCGTGAGCGCGATTTCCTCGGCGCCCAGCGGCTCGCCGTGGGCCTTGGCCGTGCCGGCGCGGTTGGGCGAGCCCTTGCCGATGGCCGTCTTGCAGATGATCAGCGTGGGCTTGCCCTGCGAGGCCTTGGCCTCCTCGATGGCCTTGGACACGGCTTCGGCGTCCTGGCCGTCGACCGGGCCCAGCACCTGCCAGCCGCTGGCGACGAAGCGCAGGGCCGTGTTGTCGATGAACCAGGGCGCGACCTTGCCGTCGATGGAGATGCCGTTGTCGTCGTACAGCGCGATCAGCTTGTCCAGCTTCCAGGCGCCAGCCAGGGCCACGGCCTCGTGGCTGATGCCTTCCATGAGGCAGCCGTCGCCCAGGAACACGTAGGTGCGGTGGTCGACGACGGGGAAATTCGGGCGGTTGAATTCAGCGGCCAGCAGCTTCTCGGCTAGCGCCATGCCCACCGCGTTGGTGATGCCCTGGCCCAGCGGGCCGGTGGTGGTCTCCACGCCAGGCGTGATGCCGTGCTCGGGGTGGCCGGCGGTCTTGCTGTGCAGCTGGCGGAAGTTCTTGAGTTCTTCGATCGGCAGCGCGTAGCCCGTGAGGTGCAGCAGCGCGTACAGCAGCATGGAGCCATGGCCGTTGGACAGCACGAAGCGGTCGCGGTCGAACCAGGCCGGGTTGCGCGGGTTGTGCTTCAAGTGGCGGGCCCACAGCGCCACAGCCATGTCGGCCATGCCCATAGGGGCACCGGGGTGGCCGGAATTGGCCTGCTGCACGGCGTCCATGGCCAGGGCGCGGATGGCATTGGCCATGCGGCTGGCGGGCGCGGCGGCCTCAACAACGGGGGTGGAAGAGGCCTGCGTGTCAGTGTTCGCCATGGGTGGGCAGCTCCGGTCGAAATCGGGGGAAACCCGGGATTTTAGCGAGGCGGCCATGCCACGGCTCTGCCCTACAGTCGCCAAGGCTCCACCACCTGGCCCCTGCCCATGCCTTGTCTTCCCGCTGGTGTCGTGCTGTTCGAGCGCGGCTGGCTCTCCTCCAACAACCTGTTGCTGACCGATCTGCGCGGTACGGGCCCGGCCGCGCTGGTCGATTCAGGCTATTGCACGCATGCCGCGCAGACGCTGGCGCTGGTGGACCAGGCGCTGGACGGCGCGCCGCTGGACCGGCTGCTCAACACCCACCTGCACAGCGACCACTGCGGCGGCAACGCGGCCTTGCAACAGCGCTACCCCGCGTTGCAGACGGCCATTCCGCCGGGCCAGGCCCAGGCGGTGCGCGACTGGGACGCCCACGCGCTGAGCTACGCGCCCACCGGCCAGCTGTGCCCGCGCTTCCACTTCGACAGCCTGCTGCAACCGGGCCAGGAGGTCGCGCTGGGCGCCGGACACTGGCAGGTGCATGCGGCACCCGGCCACGATCCGCATGCCGTGCTGCTGTTCGAGCCATCGTGGCGGCTGCTCGTGGCCGGCGACGCGCTGTGGCACAACGGCTTCGGCGTGGTGTTTCCCGAGCTCGAAGGGGCATCCGCGTTCGCCGAGGTCGGTGCCTCGCTGGACCTCATCGAGCGGCTGGCTCCGGCCACCGTCGTGCCGGGCCACGGCGGCGCCTTCGACGACGTGGGCCCGGCGCTGGAGCGCGCGCGCCGGCGGCTGGACGGCTTTGTCGCCGCGCCGCGCAAGCACGCGCTGTACGCCGCCAAGGTGCTGCTCAAGTTCAAGCTGCTGGAACTGCAATCCATCCCCGAGGCAGAGCTGCTGGCCTGGGCCCGGCGCACGCCTTACTTCCAGACGCTCCATGCGCGGCATTTCACCGACGCGCCCATGGACGCCTGGGGCCTGGCGCTGGTGGAGGACCTGCTGCGCTCCGGCGCGGCTGCGCGCGAGGGGACGCTGCTGGTCAACCGCTAACGTTCACGCCGCTGTCATGCGGCGCCGGCAGGCTCGCGGGCTTGTCTTTTCACCCCGGACCCTTCCGCATGTTCCGCAAGAACCTCGTCGCGACCAGCGTTGCCATTGCCTGCGCCGCCGCCCTGTCTCCCTTCGCCCAAGCCCAGCAGGCCTACCCGGCCACCCTGGCCGGCCACGCCGTGCTACCCGCCCTCACGCTGATCCCGCCGCCGGCCGACGCACCGGCCGACCTGCGCATGGCCGGCAAGTTCACGACGGCCCAGCGCACGGACAAGACCGGCGCGGTGATGGGCCTCTCGGGCGGCCGCCCCACCGGCATCGGCCTGCCCTTCGAAGGCCAGCCCGCCCAAGGCCATTCGGGCATCAAGCGCATGGCGGACGGCAGCTTCTGGATCCTCACGGACAACGGCGCCGGCAACAAGGCCAACTCGCCGGACTTCATGCTCTACCTGAACCACTACGCGGTGGATTTCAAAACGGGCAAGTTCGACCGCAAGAAGACCGTGTTCCTGCACGACCCGGACCACAAGGTGCCCTTCCGCATCGTCCAGGAGGGCAGCGAGAAACGCTACCTGACCGGCGCGGACTTCGACCCCGAGAGCTTCCAGTTCGCCGGCGGTTCGCTGTGGATCGCCGAGGAGTTCGGGCCCTGGCTGATCCAGGCCGACCTCGACGGCAAGGTGCTGGCCGTGTTCGAGACCCAGGCGGACGGCAAGACCGTGCGCTCGCCCGACCACCCGGCCATCGCCATGCCGGGCGCACCCGACGCCGCGCTGCCGGCCTTCGAGGTGCGCCGCTCCAAGGGCTTCGAGGGCATGGCCGCCTCGCCCGACGGCAGCAAGCTCTACGCGTTGCTGGAAGGCCCGCTGTGGAACGCCGCGGCCAAGTCCAATGAGCAGGTGGACGGCAAGACCGCGCTGCGCGTGCTCGAGTTCGACGTGCAGAAGAAGGCCTGGACCGGCCGCCACTGGAAGTACCCGCTGGAGGCCGGCCACCACGCCATCGGCGACTTCAACATGGTCGATGCCACCACCGGCCTCGTCATCGAGCGCGACAACGGCGAAGGCACGCCCGACAAGGCCTGCCCGGCCGGCGAAAAGCGCAACGACTGCTTCCACGACCTGGCCAAGTTCAAGCGCGTCTACAAGATCGAGATGACGGAGGCCAACGTGGGCCAGGCCGTGCGCAAGGTCGGCTACATCGACCTCATGGCCATCCAGGACCCGCACAAGCTGGCGAAGAAGCCCTTGACGAACGGCGTGCTGACCTTCCCGTTCTTCACCATCGAGAACGTGGACATCGTGGACGCCACGCACATCGTGGTGGGCAACGACAACAACCTGCCGTTCAGCAGCAGCCGCGTGCCCGACCAGGCCGACGACAACGAGCTCGTGCTGCTGGAGGTGGGCGAGTTGCTGCGCGCGAAGTGAGGAGGTTCATTCAAAAGGCTTGAACGCTGCCTTCACCTTTGGGCGGTGCGCCGCCAGGGTGGCTGCACCAACAATGCAGCCACCCCTTCATCTACCAGGAAGCACCATGGCCAAAGTCCTCGTCCTCTACTACTCCACCTACGGTCACATCGAGACCATGGCCGGCGCCATCGCCGAAGGCGCGCGCGCCGCGGGCGCCCAGGTGGACATCAAGCGCGTGCCCGAAACCGTGCCCGAGGAAATCGCCAAGAAGTCGCACTTCAAGCTGGACCAGGCGGCGCCCGTGGCCACGGTCGAGGACCTCGCGAACTACGACGCCATCGTCGTCGGCACCGGCACGCGCTTCGGCCGCATGTCCTCGCAGATGGCGGCCTTCCTGGACCAGGCCGGTGGCCTGTGGGCCCGCGGCGCGCTGAACGGCAAGGTCGGCGCGGCCTTCACCTCCACGGCCACCCAGCACGGCGGCCAGGAGACCACGCTGTTCTCCATCATCACCAACCTGCTGCATTTCGGCCTCGTGATCGTGGGCCTGCCCTACAGCCACGGCGGCCAGATGACGCTGGACGAGATCGTCGGCGGCGCCCCGTATGGCGCGACCACGATCGCCGGGGGCGACGGCTCGCGCCAGCCCAGCGCCATCGAACTGGCCGGCGCGCGCCACCAGGGCGAGCTGGTGGCCAAGACGGCCGCCAAGCTGTTCGGCTGAGGCGGGGCCCGGTCCCGATAATCGGGACCATGCCTTCCCAGACCTTCCCTGCGCAGCCCGTTCGCTGCGCCATGGTGCTCGCTGCCGGCCGCGGCGAGCGCATGCGGCCGCTGTCCGACCGGACCCCCAAGCCGCTGCTGCCCGTGCATGGCAAGCCCATGGTCGTCTGGCACCTGGAGGCGCTCGCGCGCGCGGGCGTGCAGCGTGTGGTCGTCAACACGGCCTGGCTGGAGGAGCAGATCCCGGCCGCGCTCGGAGACGGCAGCCGCTGGGGCCTGTCGATCCACTACTCCATGGAAGGCCGCGACCATGGCGGCGCGCTGGAGACGGCCGGCGGCATCGCCAAGGCGCTGCCCTGGCTGGACGAGTGCTTCTGGCTCGTTTCGGGCGACATCCACGCGCCCGATTTCCCCTACGACGCGGCACGTGCCGCCGCCTTCGTGGCGCAGCCCGGGCGCCTGGCCCACTTGTGGCTGGTGCCCAACCCCGATTTCCATCCCGCGGGCGACTTCGGCATCGGCGCCGATGGCCTGGCCCTGGCCGATGCCGGCCCGGACGGCCGGCGCTGGACCTATGCCAACTTCGCGCTGATGCGCAAGGCACTGTGTGCCGGCGTGCCCGTCGGCCAGAAAGCCGCGCTCGGGCCGCTGCTGAAGGCCGCGATCCGCGACCGACAGATCGGCGCCGAGGTCTACCACGGTGCCTGGCACAACATCGGCACGCCGGCCCAGTTGGCGCAGTTGGCGGCGCCGGACGGAGCCACCCCGTGAAGGTGCTGCTGGCCGGCGCCACGGGCCTGGTCGGCCGCGAGATCCTCGCGCTGCTGCTGGCCGACCGGCGTGTCGCAGCCGTCCATACGCTGGGCCGGCGCGCGCCGCCCACGCCGCATGCCAAGCTGCACCACCACCCCTCGGACCTGCGCAGCATCCCGGCGCTGCCGCCGCTGGACAGCGCTTTCATCGCCTTGGGCACCACGATCAAGGTGGCCGGCAGCCAGCAGGCCTTCCGCGCCGTGGACCACGATGCCGTGCTGGCCGTGGCCCGCGCGACGCGGGCCGCGGGCGCCCGCCGGCTCGGCCTGGTCAGCGCCATGGGGGCGGACGCCGGCTCGCGCGTGTTCTACAACCGCGTCAAGGGCGAGGTCGAGCAGGCCGTTGCGCAGATCGGCTTCGAGAGCCTGGTGGTCGCCCGGCCCTCGCTGCTGGTCGGCGACCGCGGCCCGCTGGGCCAGCCCGCGCGCCGCGGCGAGGTCGTCGGCGAGGCCATCAGCCGCTGGCTGCGGCCGCTGATCCCGGCCAACTACCGCCCGATCCGCGCGGCCGACGTGGCGCGCGCGCTGGTCGATGCGCTGGCCCAGGGCCAAGCGGGCCGACGCGTGCTGCTGTCGGGCGCGATGCAGCGCGGCTGATGCGCCCGGCGGTAGGATCGTGGCATGACCACGCCCTACGCCCAACGCCGCGCCGAAGTCGCCCGCCAGATCGGGCGCGACGGCATCGCCATCGTGCCCACCGCACCGGAGCGCCAGCGCAACCGCGACAGCGACTTCCTGTACCGGCACGACAGCTACTTCTACTACCTGACCGGCTTCACTGAGCCCAATGCCTGGCTGGTCATCACCGGCGACGGCAGCAGCACGCTGTTCTGCGCGCCCAAGGACCTGGAGCGCGAGATCTGGGACGGTTACCGGCTGGGCCCTGACGCAGCGCCCGAGGCCCTGGGCGTGAGCGCGGCCCACTCGGTCGCCACGCTGGACGCCCAGTTGCCCAAGCTGCTGGAGAACCGTGGCACGGTCTGGTTCCCGTTCGCGATCCACAAGGGGCTGGAGTCGCGCATCGACGGCTGGCTGTCCTCGGTGCGCGCACGCGTGCGCTTCGGTGCGCTGTGTCCCGAATCGCAGCGCGACCTGTGCGGCATCCTGGACGAGATGCGGCTGGTCAAGGACGCGCACGAGCAGGACATCATGCGCCGTGCCGCGCAGATCAGCGCCCAGGCCCACATCCGCGCCATGCAGACCAGCGCGCGCATGCTGCGCGAAGGGAAGCAGGTGCGCGAGTACCACCTGGACGCCGAACTGCTGCACGCCTTCCGCATGGGCGGCTCGCAGTACCCGGCTTACGGCTCCATCGTGGCGGCCGGCGCCAACGCCTGCGTGCTGCACTACCGCGCCGACGCCGCGCCCGTGCGCGACGGCGAACTCGTGCTGATCGACGCCGGCTGCGAACTCGACGGCTACGCCAGCGACATCACGCGCACCTTCCCCGCCAACGGCCGGTTCACGGGTCCGCAGCGCGCGCTGTACGAACTGGTTCTCGCCAGCCAGGACGCGGCCGTGGCCGCCACGCGGGCGGGCAGGCGCTTCAACGACCCGCACGAGGCCACCGTCAAGGTGCTGGCCCAGGGCATGCTGGACCTCGGCCTGCTGGACAGGAACAAGGTCGGCAGCGTGGACGACGTGATCGAGAAGCGCGCCTACTTCGCCTACTACATGCACCGCACCGGCCACTGGCTGGGCATGGACGTGCACGACTGCGGCAGCTACGTGGAGCCCAGCGAGATCGGCAACGGCAGCCAGCGCAAGGACGCGCTGTCGGGCGAGACCATCACCGACCGGCCCAGCCGCATCCTGCGCCCCGGCATGGTGCTGACCATCGAACCCGGCATCTACGTGCGGCCCGGCACCGAAGCGCCGGAGCAGTTCCACGGCATCGGCATCCGCATCGAGGACGACGCCATCGTCACGGCCGACGGCTGCGAACTCATCACGCGCGGCGTGCCGGTCAAGGCCGACGAGATCGAGGCGCTGATGCGCTGAGTCCGGCAGGCGTCGTGGGAATGGGCTGACAGATCCACGTCTTGAGAAGAGCAAGATGAAGCACATGCGTACAACCAAACGCCGCCTCACCAAGCTCGCCTTCGCGCTGTACGGCCTGGGCCTCGGCGCCTCGGCGGGGGCGCAGACCATGCCACTGCAGACCGGTCGCGGTGCGCCCCAGCAGCGGGCCGCCACGGCGGTCGACACACGCTGGAAGGAGAGCTTCGACGCCTTCGCCGCGGCCGACCTGAAGCAGGCGCCGCAGACCGGCGGCGTGCTGTTCGTCGGCAGCTCTTCGATCCGGCTCTGGGACGATCTGGAAACCCAGTTCGACAAGATGCCCGTGATCAAGCGCGGCTTCGGCGGCTCCCGCATGCTGGATGTGGCCGCCCACGTGGAGCAGCTGGTCCTGCCTTACAAACCCCGGCTGATCGTCGTCTACGCCGGCGACAACGACCTGGCCGAAGGCCGCACGCCGCAGCAGGTGCTGGACAGCTTCGCCGAGTTCGTCGAACGCGTGCGCGCCGAACTGCCCGACACGCGCATCGCCTACCTGTCGATCAAGCCCAGCCCCTCGCGCGTGGCGCTGCTCCCGCAGGCCATGCAGGCCAACGCGCTCATCGCGGGCTACAGCGCGAAAACGCCGAACCTGGACTTCATCGACATCTACTCGCGCATGCTCGATGCCGATGGCAAGCCGCGCACCGACCTGTACTCGGCCGACGCGCTGCACATGAACCCGGCCGGCTACGCGATCTGGAAGAGTACGATCACGCCGCACCTGCTGCCGCAGCAGCCTCAGGCAGCCGCGCTCAACGCGGCAGCACTGCAGAAGACGGCGGTGTCGGCCCAGCCTGCCCCTTGATGCGGCCCGCCGCGCGCGTCTGACGCCGCGCGGCCGCCTGGCGGTCCAACTCCTGGCTCAGCAGCGCCACGCCGTACAGCGCGGCGAACGAGACCACCACGATGCCCACGTCGATCCACGCGCTGCGCGCGGGCGTGGGCGCACCGAACAGCGCCAGCGCCAGCAGCGCCAGCACCAGGTGGCCGCAGAACACCGGCAGCGAGGCCGCACCCAGCGTCTCCAGCGCGCGCACGCGCGGCAGGTGGGTGGCCAGCCAGGGCGCGTAATGCATGGCCAGCACCAGCAGCGCGAACAGGTTGAACAACCGCAGCGGCGCCAGCTGCCACTTGTCGAACAGCATGTTCAGGCCGGCGTCCTGCGGGATCGGCACCTGGCCCACCACGTGGCGCCAGACAAAGCACACGGCCGCATAGACGATCGCGGTGTGCAGCAGCCAGCGCGGGAACACGACGGGCGGGCGCTGGGCGGCGCGCTCGGCCCCCATCCACAGCCCCATGATCCAGAGGAACTGCCAGGCCAGCACGTCGAAGGCGCCGGTCTGTACCAGCGGCACGCGGATGCCGGCGGCGGGCGCCAGCGCCTCGTAGAGCCAGGCGCCGACCTTGAACTGCGCGGCCAGCCACAGCGCCACGCTGCAAGCCAGGATGCCGCCCCAACCATGGCGCAGGCCGTGCAGCAGCACCATGGGGCTGATCAGCATGAACAGCACGTACAGCGGCAGGATGTCCAGCAGCGGCGGGCTGTAGATCAAGAGCAGTGCGCCGACCAGCGCGTGCAGCGGCTCGTGCAGGTAGTACTTCATGAGGCCGGTGATGGCGTCCTCCTGCAGCACCACGGCGATCAGCGCCACCACGCTGAACAGGAACAGCAGCATGGCGGCCTGGCACAGGTAGATCTTGGCCACGCGGCGGTAGAAGGCCGCGCGCATGCGGTCTTCGCCCTCCTTGCGCTCGCGGCCGGCATAGACCATTCCGGCCATGAAGCCCGAGAGCAGCACGAAGCCCTCGGCCGCCGAAACGAAGCCGAAGGGCTGCCCGGTGGGCGAGGCGAACAGCGTGGGCAGATGGGTGAATGTCATCAGCACCAGCATGAGGCCGCGCAGCGCGTCGATCTGCCACAGGCGCTGGCTGGGGGCGGGTGGGGTCGACGACGTCATCGCGCAAGCCTATCCGCGGTCCGGAATCCCGCAGGCGCAGCGGGTTCTGCGGCGCCCAGGCGCTCGAACTCGGCGATCACCTGCGCGCCGAGCAGCAGCAGCGCCGCGGCCAGTTCCAGCGTCAGCAGAACGGCAATGGCCGTGGTCAGCGAACCGTAGACCTGCCCGATCTGCGACAGCGTGGCCATGTACCAGACCAGCACGCGGCGCGATATCTCCCACAACACGGCCGCGGCGAGAGCGCCCAGCAGGGCGTGCGCGGGAGAGGGCCTGCCGACCGGCAGCACGAGGTAGATGGCGGTCAGCACAAACACCTCTCCTGCGAAGCCCAGCAGATAGAGCAACACCGTGGAGACGTGGTCCAGCGACCAGTCACGCCAGAGAAAGTGCAGTTCTTCGCGCCCCACCGCCTGCAGTGCACCGGAGACCAGCGTCACCACCAGCAGTCCCGCCCCCAGCACCAGGATGCAGACATAAGGCAGCACGGCCGACACGGCGAAATGCCGACGCCGCACCACCCGGTGGTGGAACACGACGGACATCGCGTTCTCCAGCACCGTGAATGCGAGCGAGCTGAAAAACAACATGCTGGCCAGCAGCACCCAGCCCAGCACCTCACGGTGCGCCAGAAAATTCGCCAACTCGGCCACCACGGCGCCCGATTGGCCGGGCAGCAGCCAAGCCAGGTAGTGCCGCAAGGTGGCCAGCAAGGCCGCCTCGTCGATGAAGTGCGACAGCGCGATCACCGTCAGGATCAGCATGGGCACGATCGACAGCAGCGCGTAATAGGCCACCGCGCCCGCCAGCAGCAGCCCCTGGTTGGCCTTGAACGCCTTGACGACCCGCCAGGCAAAGCCAGCCGGGTCCGTCAGCAGCAGCTTGAGCTGTTCACGGACCGGGGGGCTGCGGTGCACCATCGGGGTCCGGCTCGGCGGGCCGGCCAGGTTCGGGCGCACCATCGCCGGGCTCGACGGGCATGCCGCCCGGCTCGGGCTCGCCGTCGTCTTCGCCGTGGCGGCGTGGGGGGCGGTGGGACTGGGTCATGGCGCTCTCGGTGTAGTGGCGCCCATCATCGTGGGCGACCATGCCCGGGCCGCCCGGCCGCTGCCGCGAAGCGGTGTAGTCGCGGACCGACATCCTGCCGGAGGCCCGCGTCCAGCGTTCAAACCTTGACTTCGACCACCTGCGCGAAGCCGCCGAAGATCATGCGCTTGCCGTCAAAGGGCATGGGCGGGTTGCCCGGCGCGGACGGGTCCATGCGCGGGTCTTCCATCATCTTCTTCATGGCGGCGTCGCGCGTGGCCTTGTCCGGCCATTCGACCCAGGAGAACGCCACCGTCTCCTCGGCCGTGGCCTGCACGGCGCGGTAGAAATCCGTGAGCTTGCCGTGGGGCACGTCGTCGCCCCAGCCCTCGATCACGCGCAGCGCGCCAAGCTCCAGGAAGATCGGGTCGAGCTGGCGCGCGTGCTCGATGAACTTCTGCTTGTGGGCGGTCGGAACGGCAATCACGAAACCATCGATGTAGGACATGTGTTGACTCCAGTGGATTGAACGGTCGGCGCGCCCGTCCAGGCGCACCCCGCCCCCCTCGACGAACGAAGGTGGGCCGGATCGACATCGCCGGCCACTCAGCGCCGTGCCGCCACCAGCTTCATGCCCGGCATGAGTTCGGCCGCCAGCTCGGGCCGCTCCAGCGCGTAGTCGAGGTTCATGCGCGCGATCTCCACATGCTCCTCGCCCAGGGCCTGGGCGCGGTAGCCCTGGCCCTTCTCGATCGCCTGCACCATGGCGTGGTGCGTGCGGTGCGCCTGCTGCATCCACTGCTGGCCTTCCTGCATGGACGACTGCATGGGCAGCATGGCGCTGGGCGCGGCGAAGGGCTGGCTGTCCAGCAGGTCCATGATGCGCTTGACCGCCGCGTTGCCGCAGCCCTCCACCACGAGCCGGTGGAAGCGGTCGTTCATCTCCACGTAGGCCGCGTAGTCGTCCAGCTCCATGGTGGGCTTGTGGACGGCCTTGTCGCCCTCGTCCAGGCAGTCGTGCAGCTCGCGCAGCAGCTGGCGCGGCGCGCCGTCCTCGGCCAGCAGGCGCAGCGCCAGGCCCTCGATCACGCCGCGCACGCGGATCGCGTCGGCGATCTCCTGCGAGGTGAAGCGGCGCATCTGGTAGCCGCCGGCCGGCGAGGGCTCGATCAGCCCTTCGTGCTCCAGGCTGGCCAGCGCCAGGCGCACGGGCGTGCGCGAGGCATTGAGCTTCTCGGCCAGCGGGATCTCGGCCAGGCGCTCGCCGGGGCCGAATTCGCCCTTCAGGATCATGTCGCGCAGCTGCACGAGCACGCGGGATTGTTGGGAGTCCATGAGGGCCTCGTTGCATGCAGGGTTTGGTTGCCGATTGTAGAAGTCGCTCTCAGTGCACGCAGAACTCCGTCAATTGGCCTGATTTCTGCATGCAGATGTTTCAAGACGCAAGAGGGAAAACGTGAGCGCACCGTTTTGACGCAGCTCAAACGCCCTAAATCCCGAGCAATTCAGTGTGACAAGGCTTTGACGCAGATCAGATGATGCAGACAATGAATCCCATTGCATGCAACGGCGTGCAGATCTGATTTCACCCCTGGAGCCCCACGATGATCAGCGCTGAACAGAACGACTTCATCACCCGCGTCGGCCGCGGCACGCCGGCCGGCACGCTGCTGCGCCAGTACTGGCAGCCCGTGGCCCTGTCCGAGGAGCTGCGCGGCCCGCGACCGCTCAAGCCCGTGCAGCTCATGGGCCAGCACTTCGTGCTGTTCCGCGACGAGACCGGCCGCGTCGGCCTGCTGGACCGCGACTGCCCGCACCGCGGCGCCGACCTGGCCTACGGCCGGCTCGAGAACGGCGGCCTGCGCTGCGCCTTCCACGGCTGGCTGTTCGACGCCAGCGGCCAGTGCCTGGAGACGCCGGCCGAGCCCGCCGGCAGCAAGCTCTGCACGCGCATCAAGCAAGGCGCCTACCCGGTGGTGGAGAAGAGCGGCATTGTGTTCGCCTACATCGGCGAGGGCGAACCGCCGGCCTTCCCCGACTTCGACTGCTTCGTCGCGCCCGACAGCCACACCTTCGCGTTCAAGGGCCTGTGGGAATGCAACTGGCTGCAGGCGCTGGAGGTGGGCATGGACCCGGCCCACGCCTCCTTCCTGCACCGCTTCTACGAGGACGAGGACACCTCGGAGAGCTACGGCAAGCAGTTCCGCGGCGCCTCGGCCGACTCCGACATGGCCATCACCCAGGTGCTGCGCGAATACGACCGGCCCGAGATCCGCGCCGAGGCCGCGCCCTACGGCATGCGCCTGACCACGCTGCGCACGCTCTCGCCCGAGCAGACCCACGTGCGCGTGACCAACGTGGTGTTTCCTCAGGCCTTCGTGATCCCGATGAGCACGGAGATGACGATCTCGCAGTGGCACGTGCCCGTGGACGACCACAGCTGCTACTGGTATGCGATCTTCACGAGCTTCACGGGCCCGGTGGACAAGGAGCAAATGCGCGCGCAGCGCCTCAAAACCATCGACCTTCCCGACTACACCTCGCGCAAGAACAAGCGCAACCAGTACGGCTACAACGCCGATGAACAGCGCACCAAGACCTACACCGGCATGGGCGAGGACATCAACGTGCACGACCAATGGGCCTGCGAATCCATGGGGAGCATCCAGGACCGCACGCGCGAGCACCTGGGCACGACCGACAAGGGCATCATGCTGTACCGCCGCCAGCTCGTGAAGGCGATCGAGGCGGCGCAGGCCGGCGAGCCCGTGCCCATGCACCCGACGGCCGAGGAAGCCGGAAGCTTCACCGGCCCCCCCTCCATTGACGGCGTGGCGGCTGCCGACAAGACCGACAGCTACTGCCTCGAAGCCGACCTGGCGCGCCGCCAGGGCTCCGACTGGGCCAGCGCCCGGCTGGCAACGGCAGCTTGACATGAGCAACTTCGCCGAACGCTTCGGCCTCTGGAGCGCCGACCAACAGGCCCAGGCCGCCGAGATCGTCGCCCGCATCGACGCGGGCGAACTCGACGTGCTGCGCTTCGCCTGGCCCGACCAGCACGGCGTGCTGCGCGGCAAGACGCTGGTGGCCGCGGCCGCGCGCGGCGCCCTGGCCAGCGGCATCAACCTCACGACCACACTGCTGGCCAAGGACACCTCGCACCGCTCGGTGTTCCCGGTGTTCTCGGCCGGCGGCGGCTTCGCGCTCGAAGGCCTGCAGGGCGGCGCCGACTTCACAGTGCTGCCCGACCCCGGCACCTTCCGCATGCTGCCCTGGGCGCCGCGCACGGGCTGGGTGCTGTGCGACGCCTACATGAAGGACGGCCAGGCCTGCCCCTTCGCAACGCGCCGCATCCTGCAACGCGCCATCGACCGCCTTGCGGCACGCGGCCTGGAGTTCGTGGCCGGCCTGGAGGTGGAGTTCCATGTATTCAAGCTCGACCAGGCCCCCATGGCGTTGGCCGACGCAGGCCAGCCCGGCACGCCGCCCGCCGTCTCGCTGCTCACGCACGGCCACCAGTACCTGACCGAGCTGCGCTATGACCGCGTGGACGCGCTCATGGACCTGCTGCGCCAGCAGTTGCAGGCCCTGGGCCTGCCGCTGCATTCGCTGGAAATCGAGTTTGGCCCCAGCCAGTTCGAACTCGTGTTCGGCCCCACCGTGGGCCTGCTGCCGGCCGACACCATGGTGCTGCTGCGCAGCGCGATCAAGCAGATCTGCCAACGCCATGGGTACCACGCCACCTTCATGTGCCGCCCGAAGATCCCGAGCGTGATGTCCAGTGGCTGGCACCTGCACCAGTCGCTGCGCCACACGGCCAACGGCGTGAATGCCTTCATGCCCGAACGGGGCAGCGATCCGCTCAGCCCGCTCGGCATGCACTACCTGGCCGGGCTCAAGGCCCATGCCGTCGGCGCCGCTGCGCTGGCCAGCCCCACGTTGAACGGCTACCGGCGCTACCGGCCCTTCTCGCTCGCGCCCGACCGCGCCATCTGGGCCCAGGACAACCGCGGCGCCATGCTGCGTGTGCTGGGCGCGCCGGGCGACAAGGCCTCGCGCATCGAGAACCGCGTGGGCGAGCCCACGGCCAATCCCTACCTGTACCTGGCCTCGCAGATCGTCTCGGGCCTGCACGGCGTGGAGCAGGCCATGGACCCCGGCCCCTCGGCCGACGCACCCTACGAGACGCCGGCCGAGCAGCTGCCGCGCTCGCTGGATGCCGCGCTGGCCGCGCTGCAGGCCGACCCCGTGCTGGTCGAGGGCCTGGGCAAGGGCTTCGTCGACTACTACTGCCACATCAAGCAAGCGGAAATCGCCCGCTTCAACCTCGAAGTCACCGAGTGGGAACACCGCGAGTACTTCGACATGTTTTGAGCACCACCACATGCCCACGATCCACTACATCCTCAAGGACGGCAGCACGCGCAGTGTCGAGGCCAAGCCCGGCGCCAGCGTGATGGAGACCGCCATCCACCACAACATCCGCGGCATCGACGCCGAGTGCGGCGGCAGCTGCTCCTGCGCGACCTGCCATGTCTACGTCGACGAGGCCTTCCTCGGCAAGCTCACGCCGCCCGACGAGATGGAAGACGAGCTGCTGGACGGTACGGCCAGCGCGCGCGCGCCCAACAGCCGGCTGTCCTGCCAGATCCCGGTGACGGCGGACCTCGACGGCCTCACGGTGCGCGTGCCGGAGACGCAGGTCTGATGGCCGATGCGCTCGTCATCGTCGGCGCGTCCTATGCGGGCGTGCAGCTCGCGGCTTCGGCACGTGAGCTCGGCTTCGACGCGCCCATCGTGCTGCTCGGCGACGAGACGCATGCGCCCTACCAGCGCCCGCCGCTGTCCAAGGGCCTGTTGACCGGCAAGACGGCCGTGGACCAACTCGCGCTGCGCGGGCCTGGCTTCTTCGCGGAACAGAAGATCGAACTGCGCCTCGCCACGCGCGCCACCGCACTCGACCTCGCGGCCCGGCGCGTGCAGCTGGCCGACGGCAGCCACATCGACTACGGCTGGCTCGCGCTGACCACGGGCGCGCGCTGCCGGCCGCTGCCCGTGCCCGGCGCTGCGCTGCACGGCGTGCACGAACTGCGCACGCTGGACGACGCGCTGGCCGTGCACGGCGCCGTCTCGGGCGCCCGCGCCGGCACGCGCGCCTGCGTAGTCGGCGGCGGCTTCATCGGCCTGGAGGTCGCGGCCGCGCTGACGGCCGCCGGCGCCCATGTCACCGTGCTGGAGGGCCAGACGCGCCTGCTCGCGCGCAGCTTCCCGCCCGCCATGTCGGAGTACGTGGCCCAGGCGCACCGCCAGCGCGGCGTGGCGCTGGAACTGGGCCGGGGCGTCGAGGCGCTGCTGGGGAACGCCGCTGGCCATGTCGATTCGGTCCTGCTCGACGACGGCCGCACGTTCCCCTGCGACCTCGTCGTGCTCGGCATCGGCGTGCTGCCCAACGTGGAGCTGGCCGAGGCGGCCGGCATCGCCTGCGCGGGCGGCATCCTCGTCGACGGCTGTGGCCGCACCAGCGCGCCCAACGTGCTGGCCGCCGGCGACGTCGCCAACATGGAACTGCCGCATCTGCCCGGTGATCTTGGCCGCCTGCGCCTCGAATCCATCCAGGCCGCCAACGACGGCGCGCGCGCCGCGGCCTCGGTGCTGGTCGGCCAGCCGCAGCCGCTCACGGCCGTGCCCTGGTTCTGGAGCGAGCAGCACGAGCTCAAGCTGCAAATGGCGGGCATCCCCGCGCATGGAGACTCCACCGTGCTGCGCGGCGACATGGCCGAGGACCGTTTCACGCTGTTCTACCTGCGCGATGGCGCCGTCGTGGCAGCGCACTCGGTGAACCGGCCGGCCGAGCACATGCTGGCGCGCAAGCTGATCGCCCAACGCGCCCGGATTCCTGCCGAGACGCTGGCCGACCCCGCGGCCGATCTCAAACCGTTTTCCATTCCCCAGCCCCGCGGCTGATTCTTCCCCACGGAGTTCCCCACGATGACGATGACCAAACGCTCCCTCCTCGCCGCCTCCGCCATGGCGGCACTGGCTTGCATCGCCGGTGCCGCGCAGGCCCAGGACGCGATCAAGATCGGCCTGATCGGCACCTACTCCGGCCCCTATGCGGACTACGGCCGCCAGTTCGACGCGGGCGTGGCGCTCTACCTCAAGGAGCACGGCGGCAAGATCGCGGGCCGCACGGTGGAGATCGTCAAGAAGGACACCGCCGGCCCCGCGCCCGACGCCGCCAAGCGCATCGCGCAGGAACTCATCGTGCGCGACAAGGTGCAGATCCTCACGGGCCTGGACTTCAGCCCCAACGCCTACGCCGTGGCCGGCATCGCCACCCAGGCCAAGATCCCGACCGTGGTCATGAACGCCTCGTCCTCGGCCATCACCAGCAGCTCGCCCTACGTGGCGCGGCTGTCGTTCACGGTGCAGCAGGTGTCCGACCCGATGGCGCGCTGGATGGCCAAGAACGGCACCAAGGAGGCCTACGTGGTCGTGGCCGACTACGCCTCGGGCACGGATTCGCTGACGGCCTTCAAGAAGGCCTTCGAAGAAGGCGGCGGCAAGGTCGTGGGGGAACTGCGCACGCCCATGAACAACCCCGACTTCTCGGCCTATGTGCAGCGCATCAAGGACGCCAAGCCGCAATCCGTGTTCTTCTTCTTCCCCTCGGGCGTGATGCCGCCGGCCTTCCTCAAGGTCTGGAAGGAGCGCGGCATGGACGAAGCCGGCATCAAGCTCTACGCCACGGGCGAGGCCACCGACGACAGCTACCTGGACGCCACGGGCGACGTGGCCCTGGGCCTGATCACGAGCCACCACTACTCCTACGCCCATCCCTCGGCCAAGAACCAGAAGTTCGTGAAGGACTTCGAGGCCCAGTTCGGCACCACGATGCGGCCCAGCTACTTCGCCGTGACGGCCTACGACGCGATGTCCGCCATCGACCTTGCGCTCAAGAAGACCGGCGGCGACGCCAGTGGCGACAAGGTCATGGAGGCGCTCAAGGGCCTGTCTTTCGAGAGCCCGCGCGGCCCGATCGAGATCGACGCCGCCACGCGCGACATCGTGCAGACCGTCTACATCCGCAAGACCGAGAAGGCGGGCGGCAAGCTCGTGAACGTGGAGGTCGACAAGTTCGACCGCGTGAAGGACCCGGCCAAGGAAGCCAAGTAAGGCGACGCTGGACAAGTTTCGCGAATGCGCGCGCCTTGGATCGGGATGAGATGCAAGGCGCAAACCGCAGCGATGGCCCAAGCTATCGCGAGGATTTGCAACGAAGCAGATCGCCCGATCCAGGGATGCGCGCGCCGCGAGGACTTGTTCAGCGTTGCCTTCCGCCTGCGCGCAAGGCGCTGACCTCGGCACGCGGCGCCCACTCGGGCGCCGCGTGCCCCGCACCGGAAATCCAATGGGAATCGTCCTTTTCGACGGGGTGGCCTACGGCATGCTCCTGTTCCTCATGGCGGTGGGCCTGTCCATCACCATGGGCTTGATGAACTTCGTCAACCTCGCGCACGGCAGCTTCGCGGTGGTGGGCGGCTACACGGCTGCGGTGCTCATGAACCAGCTGGGCCTCCACTACTGGGGCGCACTGGCTGCGGCTTTCGTGGCGGCGGCCCTGCTGGGCGCCGTGCTGGAGTTCGTGTTCTACCGGCGCCTGTACCGCGCGCACCCGCTGGACCAGGTGCTGCTGTCCATCGGCGTGGTGTTCGTGTCGATCGCGGCGCTGACGTACTTCTTCGGCCCGACGATGCTGCCCTTCCACCTGCCGCCCGCGCTGCGAGGCCAGTTCGGCATCGCCGGACTGGAGCTGAGCCGCTACCGCGCCTTCCTGATCGTCTGCGGCGTGGCCGTGCTGGTGCTGCTGATGCTGGCCATGGGCCGCACGCGCTATGGCGCCATGGTGCGTGCCGCGGTGGACAACCAGCGCGTGGCCGGCGGCACCGGCATCCATGTGCAGCGGCTGTTCTTCCTGACCTTCTCGCTGGGCTGCGGCCTGGCGGGCCTGGGCGGCGCGCTGAGCCTCGGCATGCTGGGCCTGGAGCCCTCGTTCCCGCTCAAGTACATGGTGTACTTTCTGATCGTGGTCTGCGTGGGCGGGGCCGGCACCATCACCGGGCCCTTCATCGCCGCGCTGCTCGTCGGCATCGTCGACGTGGCCGGCAAGTACTACCTGCCCGAGGCCGGCGCCTTCCTGATCTACGTGTTCATGATCGCCATGCTGCTGCTGCGGCCCAACGGCATCGTGCCCAAGAAAGGACTGGCATGAAGTCCATCACCCTCTCACCCGGCCAGCTGCGCGCGGCCGAGATCGCGTTCTGGCTGCTGCTTGCGTCCAGCTTCTTCCTCGCGCCGAACCACCTCACGCTGCTCTCGCAAGTGCTGATCTTCGGCCTGTTCGCCGTGGCGCTGGACATGGCGCTGGGCTACGCCGGCATCCTGACCGTGGGCCATGCAGCCTTTTTCGGCGCAGGTGCCTACACGGCGGGCCTCCTGGCCAAGCACGGCTGGGGCGAACCCTTCAGTGGCCTGCTGGCCGCGCTGCTCGTGGCCGGCGCGCTGGGCTATGCGCTGAGCTATTTGATCGTGCGCGGTGCCGACCTCACGCGGCTCATGATCACGATCGGCGTCTGCGTGCTGCTCTACGAACTTGCGAACCGGCTCTCGGCCATCACGGGCGGCAGCGACGGCCTGCAGGGCATGAACGTGTCGCCCGTGTTCGGCGTGTTCGCGTTCGACCTGTTCGGCAAGACCGCCTTTCTCTATGCCTTCGGCGTGGTGCTGGCGATGTTCCTCCTCGTGCGCCTGGTCCTGCGCTCGCCCTTCGGGCTGGCACTGCGCGGCATCCACGACAACCGCAAGCGCATGCTGGCCATCGGCTCGCCTGTGGAGGCACGGCTGCGCATGGCCTACGGCTTCTCGGCCGCGGTGGCCGGTGTGGCCGGTGCGCTGCTGGCACAGACCACGCAGTTCGTGGGCATCGAGTCCATCGGCTTCAACCGCTCGGCCGAGGTGCTGATCATCCTGGTGCTGGGCGGCACGGGCCGGCTGTACGGCGGCCTGGTCGGCGCCATCGTCTACATGCTGGTGCACGACTGGTTCGCCGACATGAACCCCGAGTACTGGATGTTCTGGCTCGGCATCTTTCTGATCGCGGCCGTCATGCTGGGCCGCGGCGGCATCATGGGCGCGCTGTCGCGCCGCATCCGCACCAGGGAGCATTCGGCATGAGCGCGCTCGTGACGCAAGGCCTGGGCATCAGCTTCGGCGCCTTCCATGCCGTGGCCGATGTGAACCTTTCGCTGGAACCCGGCGCGCGCCAGGCCTTGATCGGCCCGAACGGCGCCGGCAAGACCACGCTGATCAACCTGCTCACCGGCATCTACAAGCCGAGCGCGGGCAGCATCCGCATGAACGGAGAAGACATCACCGCCTGGCCGGCCGACCGGCGCGCGCGCAGCGGGCTGGCGCGCACCTTCCAGATCAACACGCTCTTTCCCAGCCTCACGCCGCTGCTGTCGGTGGTGCTGGCCATCCACGAGCGCGAAGGCCACGGCGCGACCTGGTGGCGCCCCTTCGGCCGCAGCAAGGCCGCGTTCGACGAAGCCCATGCCTTGCTGGCCCGGCTGCGGCTGGACGCGCTGGCCGACGTGCCCGTGGCCGAACTCGCCTACGGCAAGCAGCGGCTGCTGGAGATCGCGCTGGCCCTGGCCGCGCGCCCGCGCATCCTGCTGCTGGACGAGCCGGCCGCCGGCGTGCCGGAGGACGAGAGCGGCGAACTCTTCGACGTGATCGCCGAGCTGCCCGGCGACATCAGCGTGCTGTTCATCGAGCACGACATGAAGCTCGTGTTCCGCTTCGCGCGGCGCATCTCGGTGCTCGTGGCCGGCCGCATCCTGACCGAGGGCAGCCCGGCCGAGATCGGCCACGACCCGCGCGTGCGCGAGGTCTACCTGGGCAAGACCCAAGTCAATATCCGCAAGGAGGCCACCCATGTCTGAACTGCTGGCCTTCGACGGCGTGACCGCCGGCTACGGCAATGCCGTGGTGCTGGACCGCCTGGGCTTTTCCCTGCGCGCCGGCGAGAGCCTGGCCATCCTGGGACGCAACGGCGTGGGTAAGACCACCACGCTGGAGACCCTGATGGGCAACACGCGCGTGACGGGCGGCGCGATCCGCTGGCGCGGCCAGGACATCACCCGGCTGCCCGCTCACCAGCGCGTGCGCGCCGGCCTGGGCTGGGTGCCGCAGGAGCGCGAGGTCTTCCCCTCGCTGACCGTGGAAGAGAACCTGACCGTGGTCGCCCGCCCCGGCGCCTGGAACCTGGAGCGCGTCTACGGCCTGTTCCCGCGCCTGCGCGAGCGCCGCGGCAATTACGGCAACCAGCTCTCGGGCGGCGAGCAGCAGATGCTGGCCATCGCCCGCGCGCTGATGACCAACCCGCTGCTGCTGCTGCTCGACGAGCCCATGGAGGGCCTGGCGCCCATCATCGTCGAGGAACTGGCCGAGGCCATCCGCCGGCTCTGCGAACAGGAGGGGCTGGCCTCCATCGTGGTCGAGCAGCACCCGGTGCTGGCGCTGGAGATGACGCACCAGGCCATCGTGCTGGAGCGCGGCACCGTGGTGCACGCCGGGCCAAGCAAGGCCCTGGCCGCGGACCAGGCCCTGCTCGACAAGTTCCTCGGCGTCGGCATCGAAGAAGAGCCCGCCTGACGCTGCCCCCTTCTCAAGGAGTCTTCCATGTTCCACCGCCGCCACCTGCTCACCGCCAGCGCCCTCGGCCTGGCCCTGCCCCGCGCCTTCGCTGCGCAGGACCCCATCCGCATCGGCCTCATCGCCGAGATGTCCGGCCCCTTCGCCGAGTTCGGCCGCCAGATGCAGGCCGGCATCGCGGTCTACCAGAAGCAGTTCGGCGACAGCGTCGCCGGCCGCAAGGTGGAGGTCATCGTCAAGGACGTGGCCGGCCCCAACCCCGAACTGGCCAAGCGGCACGCGCAGGAACTCATCGTGCGCGACAAGGTCAGCGTGCTGGCCGGCTTCGGCTTCACGCCCAACGCGCTGTCGGTCGCGCCCATCGCCACGCAAGCCAAGGTGCCCATGGTGGTCATGAACGCCGCCGCGGCCAGGCTGACCGAGAAGTCGCCCTTCATGGTGCGCACCTCGTTCGACTACCAGAGCACCGTGCCGCCGATCGCGCAGTGGGCGGCGCAGAAGGGCTCGAAGAAGGCGTATGTGATCGTGGCCGACTACGCGCCCGGCCACGACGCCGAGGCCGCCTTCCTGGCTGCCTACAAGGCCACGGGCGGCGAAATCGTGGGCAGCGTGCGCACGCCGCTGGTCACGCTGGACTTCTCGCCCTACATGCAGCGCGTGAAGGACGCCAGGCCCGACCTGCTGTTCGCCTTCGTCAACGGCGGCGACGTGGCGCCGGCCTTCATCCGCGAGTACCGCGAGAAGGGCCTGGAGCAGGCCGGCATCCAGCTCGTGGGCACGGGCGACATCGTCGACGAGGCCATCGTCGAGACCATCGGCGAGCGCGCACTGGGGCTCACCACGGTCTACCCCTATTCCATGCACCACAAGTCCGAATTGAACGCGCGCTTCGTGCGCGACTTCAAGGCCCAGCGCGACGCCAAGGCCCGGCCCACCATCATGGCCGTGGCCGCCTACGACGGCATGGCCGCCATCTACGCGGCCCTGCAGAAGGCCGGCGGCAACGCCGACGGCGCCGCGCTGTTGCAGGCCATGCAGGGCCTGCAGCTGGACAGTCCGCGCGGGCGCATCGCCATCGACGCCAAGACGCGCGACATCGTGCAGGACCAGTACATCCGCCGCGTCGAGAAGGTCGGCGAGGTGCTGGCCAACGTGGAGTTCGAGACCTACCCGGCGACCAAGGGATGAGCACGCAAGCGCTGAAGCTGGACATCGGCGCGCTGACCGCCGCCTACGCGCGCGGGGTGCACGAGCCGGTGGCCGTGCTGCAGGCGCTGCTGGCCGAGGCCGGCGCCGACGCGCAAGGCCTCAACGCCTTCTGCCACCTGGATGCCGAAGGCGCGCTGGCGCAGGCGCAAGCCTCGGCCGCGCGCTGGCAGGCCGGCCGCGCGCTGGGGCCGCTGGACGGCGTGCCGGTCTCCATCAAGGACCTGCTGCCCGTGGCCGGCTGGCCCACGCGGCGCGGCTCGCTGTCCACCGCCGGCGACCCGCCCGCCGCGCAGGACGCACCGCTCGTGGCCCATCTGCGCGCGGCCGGCGCCGTGCTGTTCGGCAAGACCACGACCACCGAGTTCGGCTGGACCATCGACAGCAGCAACCCCCACGCCGGCACCACGCGCAACCCGCGCGATGCGGCGCGCAGCGCTGGCGGCTCCAGCAGCGGCGCGGCCGCACAGGTGGCCGCCGGCTGGGGGCCGCTGGCCGTGGGCAGCGACGCGGGCGGCTCGGTGCGCATCCCGGCCGCGTGGTGCGGTGTGGTCGGCTTCAAGCCGACCTTCGGCACGATCCCGGCCGCGCCGCAGAGCGCCTTTGCCGAGTTCGCGCACTTCGGCCCGCTCACGCGCAGCGTGGCCGATTGCGCGCGCGCCATGGCCGTGCTGGG
Organism: Variovorax boronicumulans; assembly: GCF_007677875.1. GTDB lineage: Bacteria > Pseudomonadota > Gammaproteobacteria > Burkholderiales > Burkholderiaceae_C > Pseudorhodoferax > Pseudorhodoferax boronicumulans_A. The sequence continues at coordinate 82,186 of NZ_VEDO01000020.1, forward strand.
CCAGGCCGACGCACGCGACCCGGCCTCGCTCTACCCGCGCACGCCCGCGCAGCGGCCCGCCCAGCTGCGCATCGGCTGGAGCCTGGCGCTGGGCGCGCCGACCGCGCTGGACCCCGCCATCGCGCTGGCCCTGCAGGCCCTGCTGGAGCGCCTCGCCGCTGCTGGCCACCAGCTGGTGGCGCTGCCGGCGCTGGGACTGGACGCCGACCAGGCCATGTGGACCGTCTGGCAGTCGCGCGTGCACGAGTCCTTCGTCGATTGGAGCGACGCGCAGCGCGCCGCGCTGGCCCCGGCGCTGCAGCGCCTGTGGGAACAGGGCGCCGCGCTCGCGCCCACGCGGCTGGCGCGCGCCCGTGCCCAGTTGCGCGGCCTGGCCGGCGCGCTGGCCCAGCAGTTCGCCGGCATCGACGTGCTGCTGACGCCGACCGCTCCGACCGTGGCCCCCCTGCTGCCCGACGTGCAGGAAGCGCCCGACGCACAGCCGCGCAACTGGTTTGCCGGCAACGGCTACTGCTACCCCTTCAACCTCACGCAGCAGCCGGCGCTGAGCCTGCCGCTGGGGCGCGACGCGCAGGGTCTGCCGTTCGGACTGCAGGTGGTGGGCAAGCGCTATGCGGACGAGCTGGTGCTGCATGCGGGGCGCCTGGTCGAAGGGATGCTGGCGGCGGCTTGAATACGCGTCCGGTCGTTCACGCGGTCTTCGGTGGATGACAATGCCCGGATGCCTGCCCGCCAACCGGCATCCAGAAACCTCTCGCAGCTGCATCTGCACCTGTGAAGGACGCATTCGCCGAAGTCGTGCGGCTGATCGAACAGGCGCGCCAGCGCGCCTACCAGGCCGTCAACACCGAGTTGGTAAGCCTGTACTGGCAGGTCGGCGAGTACATCAGCGGCAAGCTGGCAGCCGCCGAATGGGGCGAAGGCGTGGTGGACAAGCTGGCGGCCCATCTGGCGCGCACCCTCCCCGGGCAGCGCGGCTTCACGCGTCGCAACCTGTTCCGGATGCGGCAATTTTTCGAGACCTACCGCGGCGATGAAGTGGTGACGGCGCTGCTGACACAACTTCCCTGGACCCACAACCTCCTGATCCTGACCCAGGCCAAGCGTCCAGAAGAGCGCGCGTTCTACCTGCGCACGGCCATCCAGCAGCGCTGGGGCACGCGCGAACTGGAGCGACAACTGCGGCTGTGCGCCTTCGATCAGGCCGTGCTGGCCGCACCAAAAGTGTCAGCAGCGCTGACACAAATCCACGGCGATGCGGCGGCAGCGGCCTTCAAGGACGCCTATGCCGTCGAGTTCCTGAATCTTCCTGCCGGCCACACCGAAGCCGACCTGCACCGCGGCCTGCTGGCCGAACTGCGCACTTTCCTGATCGAGCTGGGCCGCGACTTCTGCTTCGTCGGCTCGGAATTTCCCTTGCAGGTGGGCGAGCGCGACTTCGCCCTGGACTTGCTGTTCTTCCACCGCGGCCTGAACTGCCTGGTGGCCATCGAGCTCAAGGTCGACCGCTTCGAACCGGAACACCTGGGCAAGCTGAACTTCTACCTCGAAGCGCTGGACCGCGACGTGAAGAAGCCGCACGAGAACCCGGCCATCGGCCTGCTGCTGTGCGCGGGCAAGGACGCGGAGGTGGTGGAGTACGCACTGAGCCGCACGCTGGCGCCCGCGCTGGTCGCGCAGTACCAGACGCAGTTGCCAGACCGGCAACTGCTGGCGGCCAAGCTGCACGAGTTCTATGCGCTGAGCGCGCCCGAGGCGACGACATCCAAGCGCCCGCGCACGCGGCGCACGCCATGACCGAGGCACCGCGCAGAGCCTGAGCGCAACGCAGGAGGATTCGGGCGGCGCCACAATCGCGCCCCGCACCCCGTTCCCTTCGGCCCGCACCGCCGCCTCCCGCATGTCCGCCCCGCCCGCCGCGCCCGCCTCCTCCCCCGCGTTCTCCTTCCGCCGCATCGCCATCCCCGCCTTCGGCCCCTCGCTGCTCTTCGGCCTGGGCGAGGGCGCGATCCTGCCGATCGTGCCGCTCATGGTGCGCGAGATGGGCGGCTCCGTGCCCGCGGCTGCGCTGATGGTCACGCTGATCGGCCTGGGCTCGCTGCTCAGCAACATCCCGGCCTCGCTGATCACCATGCGCTGGGGCGAGCGCGGCGCCATCGTCGCCGCCGGCCTGTGGAGCGCGCTGGGCATGGCGATCTGCGTGTTCACGGGCCACCTGGCGCTGTTCGCGCTGGGCTGCTTCATGGTGGGCATGTCGCAGGCCGTCTACAACCTGGCGCGCCAGAGCTACATGACCGAGGCCGTGCCGCTGCAGTTCCGGGCGCGTGCGCTGTCCACGCTGGGCGGCGTGATGCGCATCGGCATGTTCGTCGGCCCCTTCCTGGGCGCGGCGGCCGTGCATGCCTTCGGCCTGTCGGGCGCCTACGGCGTGGGCATCGCGGGCGTGCTGGCCGCGGCGGCCCTGGGTTCGCGCGTGCCCGATCTCGAAGTGCCCAAGGCACCCCCGGGGCAAGCCGCACCAGCGGCCACCAGCATCGCTTCCACGCTGCGCGACCACCGCCGCACCTTCCTGACGCTGGGCCTGGGCGTCACGCTGCTGAGCGCCGTGCGCGCCTCGCGCCAGGTCGTGATCCCGCTGTGGGCCGACCACCTCATGCTGGCCCCGGCCGTCGCCTCGCTGGTCTACGGCCTGGCCGGCGGCATCGACATGCTGGTGTTCTACCCGGCCGGCAAGCTCATGGACCTCAAGGGCCGGCGCTGGGTGGCCGTGCCGTCCATGGTCATCATGGGCCTGGGCCTGCTGGCGATGCCATTCACCACCGGGTTCAACACGCTCCTGGCCGCGGCCCTGGCCATCGGTTTTGGCAACGGCATCGGCTCGGGCCTGATCATGACGCTGGGCGCCGACCATTCGCCGCGCCACGGCCGCGCGCACTTCCTGGGCGTGTGGCGGCTGATGGCCGACATCGGTTCGTCCAGCGGGCCGGCGCTGCTGTCCTTCCTGGCCGGCGCGCTGTCGCTGGGCTGGGGCATCGCGAGCATCGGCCTGGTGGCCTTCGCAGCGGCCGGCGTGCTGGCGCACTTCATTCCGGCGCGCGTGCCGCGCTGAGGCCGCGCCCGATCAGCGCTCGCGCGACTGCGCGCGCAGCATCTGCACGAACGCCTGGGCCGCCGGCGACAGCGCGAGGCTGCGGCGCTGGTAGACGAAGAACTCCCGGTTCAGCGCCGGCGCGCGCAAGGGCAGGAAGCGGATGCCGAAGTTGGCCGCAAAACTGCGCGCGTAGTCGGGCACCATGGCCACGCCGAGCCCGGCGCCGACCAGCGCCAGCGCGGTCGTGAGGTAGCGCACCTCGGTGGCGGTCTGCATCGAGAGCGAGGCATCGTGTTCCTGCAGGCGCTGCTCGACATAGCGGCTGAAGTCGCCCGAGTACACCACCCAGCGCTCGCCCTGCAGTTCCCGCCACTGCACGGCCTCGCGGCCGGCCAGCGGGTGCGCGGCAGCACAGACCAGGCGCATGGGCACGTGCATGAGGAAGCTGCGCGTCACGTCCTCGCCGATGGCGCGCTCCGGGCCGATGCCCAGTTCGGCATCGCCGCGGCGCACGGTGCCCACGATGTCGTCGGCCGAGCCATCGACGATGCGCAGGCCCACCTGCGGGTGCGCGCGCTCGAACCGCGCCAGCGCACCCGCCACCCAGGTACAGGCCATCAGCTGCGGCGCCACCACGCGCAGCACGCCGCTCTTCAAGCTGCGCAGGTCGCCCGCGCCCTCCTCGATCTGGCGCAGATCGTCGAGCATGCGCCGCGCCAGCGGCAGCAGCTGCTGACCGGCCTCGGTCAGCGTGACGGCATGGCGCGTGCGGTCGAACAGCTTGACGCCCAGTTCTTCCTCGAGCTGCTGCACCAGCATGCTGACGGCCGACTGGGTCAGGTGCAGCTGGCGCGCGGCCAGCGTGAAGCTCGCGCTGCGTGCCACGACCGAGAACGCACGCATCTGGCGAAGGGTGATGTTCATGGCCGCACCATTGTGGCGCGGGCAACGACCATGAATCAGAAATCCTGATGCACAAATCAAACGAATTCGTTGGCTTGATGCGCCCAGCGCCCGCACAATCCGCCGCCTATGCATGTCGCCGTCATCGGGACCGGCATCGTCGGCACCTGCACCGCCGCCTGGCTGCAGCGCGACGGTCACCAGGTCACCTTCTTCGATCCGCTGGAGCCTGGGGAGGCGTGTTCCTTCGGCAACGCGGGCTCGCTCTCGCCCAGCGCCTGCCTGCCCGTGGGCATGCCGGGCATGTGGAAGCGCGTGCCTGACTGGCTGCTCGACCCGCTGGGCCCGCTCACCGTGCGCTGGCGCCATGCGCCCGTGGTGCTGCCCTGGCTGGTGCGCATGCTGCGGCATTCCTCGCGCGAGGAGGTCACGCGCATCGCCACCGCATTGCGCGGCCTGCTGGTGCCCATCTTCGACTGCTACGGCCCGCTGCTGCAGGATGCCCAGGCGACGGATTTGGTGCGCCGCAGCGGCTGCCTCTACGTCTACTCCTCGCGCGAGAAGGCCGCGCAATGGGCCTGGGGCATGCATTTGCGCCGCTCGCTGGGCGTGCAGATGCGCGATGTCGAGCAGGACGAGCTGGAGGAGCTGGAGCCCGACCTCAAGGGGCGCTTTCGCTTCGGCATCCTGGCGCCCGAGAACGGCTCCACGACAGACCCCTCGGCCCTGGTCAAGGCGCTGCACGCGCATTGCATGGCGCGCGGCGCGGTGCATCTGCGCAAGCACGTGGCCGGTTTCGAACGCCAGGGCCGCCGCGTCACGGGCGTGCGCACCGACGAAGGCGCCTGCCTGCCGGTCGACGGCGTGGTGGTGGCGGCCGGCGCCTGGTCGCGGCCGCTCGCGGCGCAGCTGGGAGCGCGCGTGCCGCTGGAGACGCAGCGCGGCTACCACGTCACGGTGCGCAGTTCCAACCTGCAGCTGCGCCACACCGTGATGGCGGTGGAGAACAACCTCATGGTCAATCCCATGGCCATGGGCCTGCGCCTGGCCGGCACGGTGGAGTTCGCTGGCCTGAAGGCAGCGCCGCGCTACGAGCGTGCGCAAGCCTTGCTGCGCCTGGGCCGCCAGCTGTTTCCGCACCTGGACACCAGCGCAACGACGCAGTGGATGGGCCACCGGCCCTGCCTGCCCGACAGCCTGCCCGTGGTCGGCCGCGCCCGCCACGCCGACAACGCCTGGCTCGCCTTCGGCCACGGCCACATGGGCATGTGCATGGGCGCGAGCACGGGGCGCGAGGTGGCGCACCTCGTGGCGGGCCGGCCCACGCAAGTCGATCTCACGCCGTTCCGGCCGGACCGCTTCTGAGATGCCGGACATCGCGCTGATCTGCACCGCAGGCTTCGCCGACGTGCTGACGCTCGCGCGGCAGAACCGCGCCGACCCCTACGCGCTGCACGTGCCGGCTTCGCCCTGGCCGCAGCTGCTGCCAGCCGACTGGCGCATCGAGGCGCGCGGCCGCATCGATGCCGCCGGCGCCGAGGTCGAGCCGCTGGACATGGCCGGCGTGCTCGAAGCGCTGGCCGCGCTGCCGCGGACGCCTGCCGGCATCGCGATCTGTCTGCTGTTCGCGCAGCGCAACCCCGCGCACGAGAAAGCGCTGGCGCAGCACATCGCGCAGCGGTGGCCCGATCTTCCAGTGGTCTGCTCGCACACGGTGCTGGCGCAGGACGGCGAGTACGAGCGTACGCTGGCGACCGTGCAGGCGCTGGGCCTGCAGGCGCCGGCCGCAGCACCGGCATCCGCGCCCGACGAAGGACTGCCGCAGCAGCTGGAGGCGCTGGCCGACCGCATGCAGCAGCGGCTCGTGGCCGAAGCCGTCTCCAGTGTGGTGCGCGAGGCCATGGACTGCGCCGCCGCCGTCTTCCTGCCCGACGGCCGGCTCGTCGCCCAGGCCCGCACGCTGCCGCTGCTGCTGGGCAGCCTGTCGCCGGCCGTGGCCGGGCTGCTCGCGCTCTACCCCGCCGAGGCCATGGCCGAGGGCGACGGCTACCTGCTCAACGACCCCTGGCACGGCGGCACGCACCTGCCCGACCTCACGCTCGTGCGCCCGGTCTGCGTGGCCGGCCGCACGGTGGCGCTCGTGGCCTGCGTGCTGCACCACCAGGACGTGGGCGGCATCGCGCCGGGCTCGGTGCCCACGCACGCGACCAGCATCCAGCAGGAGGGCCTGCGCATCCCGCCCACACCGCTGTACCGCGCGGGCGCGGTCGACGCCGCGCTGCTGCGCCTCTTGCGCGCCAACAGCCGCATGCCCGAGAACCTCGAAGGCGACCTGGCCGCGCAATGGACCTGCCTGGCGCAAGGCACGCAGGAGCTCGCCGCGCTGTGGCAGCGCATGCCCGATGCGGCCACGCGCTGCGGCGCCGCCCTGGCGGCATCGGAAGCCGCGGCCCGCGCCGCACTGGCGGCCGCGCCCGATGGCGACTACACCTTCGAGGACGCGCTGGACGGCGACGGCCTCACGGCCGCGCCCGTGCGCGTGGCGGTCTGCATCCGCAAGCGCGGCGACCGCGCCGAACTCGACCTCACGGGCTGCGCCGACCAGACCCCGGGCCCCGTGAACGCCGCGCGCGGTGCGGTGCAGGCGGCCGTGGCCTACTTCGCGCGCATGCTCGCGCCGCAGGCCGCCCCCAACGACGGCAGCCTCGCGCCGCTCACGCTGCGCACGCGGCCCGGCAGCATCGTCGACCCGGCGTTTCCGGCCGCCGTCAACGCGCGCACCAACCTCGTCAAGCTGCTGGCCAACGCGCTGCTGGGCGCCTGGGCCCAGGCGCTGCCGGCGCGCATGCCGGCGCCCAACGCGGGCGAAGCCGTGGTGCTCTCGCTGGGCGGCACGCGGCCCGATGGCACGCCCTGGCTGCTGACCGAGATCATCGCCTCGGCGGCCGGCGGTGCGCCCACGGGGCCGGGCGGCTCGGGCGTGTCCACCGACGTGGGCAACGCCCGCAGCACGCCGGCCGAGGCCATCGAGGCCCAGGTCCCGCTGCGCGTGGAACGCGTGGCCCTGCGCGCCGGCTCGGGCGGCGCCGGCCGCCACCGCGGCGGCGACGGCGTGGTCCGCGTCTACCGCCTGCTGCACGGCAGCGGCAGCATTTCCTACCGCGGCAAGCGCCACGGCATCGCGCCCCAGGGCGCGGCCGGCGGGCGGCCAGGCGCCTGCGCCGCCGCACGCATCGAACGCGCGGACGGCCGCATCGAAGCCCTGCCCGCCAAGGCCCGTGCGCAGTGGCAGGCCGGCGACCGGCTCGTGGTCGAGACCGCGGGCGGCGGCGGCTGGGGGCCGCCAGCGCCCGAGCCCTCCGCATGACATCCGCCCTGCACGTTTCCTGCATGGCCACCCCGGTTCCCTTCCTTTCCGAAAGTGCCCCATGACCCAGCCCCTCTCCCGCCGACAGTCCCTGCGCCGCCTGTTCGCTGGTACCGCCGTGGCCGCCGCGCCGCTGCTCGCCCAGGCCCAGGGCGGCAAGACCATGCGCATCGTCGTGCCGTTCCCGCCCGGTGGCAGCACCGACCTGCTGGCGCGCCGCATGGGTGAGAAGCTGTCGGTGGCGCTGGGCCAGACCGTCATCGTGGAGAACCGAGCGGGCGCGGGCGGCACGGTGGGCGCCGACTATGTGGCCAAGTCCGCGCCCGACGGCATGACGCTGCTGATGGGCGTGACGGGCAGCAACGCCATCGCACAGGCGCTGTACCCCAAGCTGCCCTACGACGTGGTCAAGGACTTCGCGCCCGTCTCCATGGTCGTGAGCTCGCCGCTGGTGGTCACCGTGAACCCGAAGGTCAAGGCCGACACCCTGGCCGAATTCATCGCGCTGGCCAAGGCCAGGCCAGGCTCCATCAGCTACGGCTCGGCCGGCAACGGCACCTCCATGCACCTGACGGGCGAGATGTTCAAGCAGGCCACGAAGACCTCGATGGTGCACATCCCCTACCGCGGCAGCGCCGGCATGCTGCAAGACCTCATGGGCGGCCAGATCGAGGCGACCTTCGGCGACCTGCTGGTGGTGATGCCGCAGCTGGAGGCCGGCAAGCTGCGCGCGCTGGCCGTCACCTCCAAACAGCGCCACCCCATGCTGCCCAAGGTGCCGACCGTGGCCGAGAGCGGCTACCCGGGCTTCGAGGCGCTGTCCTGGCAGGGCCTGTTCGCCCCGAGCGCCACGCCGCCCGAGCTCATCGCCAAGATCAGCACGGAGGTCAACAAGGCCATCAAGACACCCGAGATCGCCGACTTCTTCGCCGCGCGCGGCTTCCTGATCGAGGGCACGACGCCGGCCGCGTTCAAGGCCTTGATCGAGGCCGAGGTGAAGAAGTGGACGCCCATCGTCAAGACCTCCGGCGCCAAGGCCGACTGATGGACGCGCCGATCGAACGCATCGGCGCCGTGGTGCGCGCCGGCCAGCGCCAGCCGATCTCGGCCGCCGTGGCCTGGGACCGGCTCGTCTTCGTCTCTGGCCAGGTGCCCATGACGCCGGCCGGCCCGGCCGCGCCCGACATCGCGGGCCAGACCCACGCCACGCTGGACCACATCGAACGCATCCTGCGCGAAGCTGGCTGCACGCTGGAAGACGTGGTCAAGACCACCGTCTGGCTCACCGATGCGGTGGACTACCCGGCCTTCAACGCGGCTTACGCGGAGCGTTTTCCGGCCGAGCAGGCACCCGCGCGCTCGACCGTGATCGCCGGGCTCATTGCGCCCGTGAAGGTGGAGATCGAGGCCGTGGCGGTTCGGCCTGCGGCTTAGAACAAGTTCACGTTCTCAGATCCGCCAGGCCTGCGCCCAGGCCCAGAACCCGTCCAGCAGTTCTTCTCTCGCCTCTTCATCGCTGCGGCCGCTGCGCCGCAGCACATGGAAGCCGTGGTCGGCCTCGGCGATGTCCAGGTGCGTGGCCATGCCGTCCAGCTGCCGGCCCATCTGCGCATAGGGCGCCGGCTCGGCCAAGGCATCGCGGGTGCCGCGGATGAACAGCATTGGCAGGTCGATCTGCGCCAGGTGCGCGGCACGGTCCGTCTCCGGCCGGCCCGCCGGGTGCAGCGGAAAGCCCAGGAAGACCAGGCCCTGCACGCCAGGCAGGGCCTCGGCGGCCTGTGCCTGGGACGTCATGCGCCCGCCGAAGGACTTGCCGCCCGCCAGCAGCGGCAGCCCGGGCCAGCGGGCCTGCGCCCAGGCCACCGCGGCACGCACCGTGGCCTGCGCGACGGGGGCCGCGTCCACCCGGCGCGAACCCGCCTGCATGTACGGGAACTGGTAGCGCAGGCACGCGATGCGGCGCGCGGCCAGACCCTGGGCGACCTCCACCATGAAGGCATGGTCCATGCCGGCGCCCGCCCCATGGGCGAACACGTAGGCGGCTTCAGTGTCGTCGGGCGTGGTGGCGATGGCATCGACGCAGTGGCCAAGCGCCGTGGTCAGCGCCAGGGCTTCGGTGTGCACATCCACGCCCCGGTCTGCGCCTACCAGCCGACCTGGCCGCGGCCCGTGTCCATGACCATGCGCGCGGCGAGGTACAGGCGCGGCGCCACGTTGGACACCAGCACGTACTCGTCGTCATTGGAGTGCGCGCCGAAGCCGCGCAGGCCGAAGCTCTCCAGCACGCCGCCGCGCGGGCGCAGGCCGGCGAAGGCCGCATCGGTGCCGCCGCCGGTGGCGCGCTCGCGGATCTCCAGCGGCATGTCCAGGCCGCCGTACAGGCCGCGGGCATGCTGCGCCAGCGCACGCGAGGCCGCGTTCGACACGAAGGCCGGGCGGCTGCGGTAGAAGGTGAGGTCGATCTTGGTGTCCGGGATCAGCTTGTCCTCGATGGCCTTTTTGAGCGATGCCTCCATGAGGTCCAGGTCGGCATTGGTCAGCGAGCGCACGTCGGCCACCGCCGTGGCCTCGGCCGGGATCACATTGCGCGAGTTGCCCGCGTTGGCCACGGTCCAGTTGATCTGCAGGCCCTTGGCCGGGTCGCCGAACTGGCGCGACTTGAGCATCTGGTGCGCGAGCTCGTACAGCGCGTTGCGCCCCTGCTCGGGCGCGGCGCCGGCATGGCTGGCCTTGCCGGTCACCTTCATCTCGACGATGGCAATGCTGCTCGTGGCCAGGCGCACCATGTCGCCGCCCTGGGCCGTGGCGCTGCCGCCGCCCTCGAACGAGAACACCGCGTCGTAGGCGCTGCCCATCTCCGTCAGGAAGGGGCCGGAGCCCGGCGAGCCGACCTCCTCGTCGCCGTTGATCAGCACGCCGAGTTCGGCGAAGTCGTTGACGCCGTTGCGCGCCAGCAGTTCCACCACGTGCAGGATCAGCGCCACGCCCTGCTTGTCGTCGGCGATGCCCAGGCCGTAGGCACGGTCGCCATCGATGCGGAAGGGCTGCTTGGCGCCCATGCCGCGCGGATACACGGTGTCCATGTGGGCGATCAGCAGCACCTTCTTGGCGCCCGTGCCCTTGCGCGTGGCATAGACCATGCTGCCCAGCTCCGCGCCGTTCAGTTGCGGGTGGAAGCCCGGCGCGCGCGTCGGCTTGATCTCCACCTGCATGCCGGCCTTGCGCAGCCGCTCGGCCACGGTGCCGCTGAGCTGGCGCAAGCCCTCCAGGTCGCGGCTGCCGGACTCGATGCCGACCAGCGTCTCCAGCGTCTTGAGGTAGGGACCGACCTCGGCCTGGGTCTGCGCGCGCAGCGCGGCGTCCACGGGCACGGCGGCCTGCGCAGGCGCTGCGGCCGGCGCGGCGGCCTTGGGCGCCATCGGCGCGCAGGCGCCGAGCAGCAATGCCGAGGCCACGGCGCTGGCCAGCAAGCCTGGACGGAGGGAAACGAGAGACATCGGGAGAACTCCTGGGGATCCGAAAAACCGCGCAGTGTAGAACCCCGTCCGCTTCAGGCCGGCACGCGCCGCAGCCGCTGCACGCGCCACAGCAGCGTGGCCGTGATGCTCAGGTTCAACAGATTGAAGGCGATGCCGTTCAGGAAGGCCGCGTGGTAGCTGCCCGTGAGGTCGAACACCTTGCCCGACATCCAGCCGCCCAGCGCCATGCCGAACAACGTGGCCATGATGACCGTGCCCACGCGCGCCCCGGCCTCCTGCGGCGGGAAGTACTCGCGCACGATGATGGCGTAGGACGGCACGATGCCGCCCTGGAACAGGCCGAACAGCGCCGAGATCACGTACAGCGGCACCAGGCCGTCGAAGGGCAGGAACAGCAGCAGCGCCACGCCCTGCAGCGCCGAGCCCAGCAGCAGCGTGCGCAGGCCGCCGATGCGGTCGCAGATCCAGCCCGAGACCAGCCGGCTGACCACGCCGAAGCCCAGCATCAGCGCCAGCATCTCGGCGCCGCGCGCCGCGCCGTAACCCAGGTCGCCGCAGTAGGCCACGATGTGCACCTGGGGCATGGACATGGCGACGCAACAGGCCAGGCCCGCGACGCAGAGCAGGCCCTGGGCCGACCCCAGCGACAGGCCGAACGGCCGGCTTGTGACCAGCGCCGCCGCCGCGGCCGCCGCCGGGCCCTGCGGCGCCACGGCCACGGCCGGCGGCCGCTGGCGCATGCACAGCGCGAGCGCGCCCACCGCGAGGCTGCAGAACACGGCCATGCCCAGGTAGGTCTGGCGCCAGCCTACGGTCTCGATGAAGTGCTGGGCCACCGGCGGCCACACCGTGCCGGCCAGGTAGTTGCCGCTGGCGCACACGCCCACCGCCATGCCGCGCCGGCGCTCGAACCACAGTGCGGTGTCGGCGATCAGCGGCGCGAAGCTGGCCGAGCAACCCAGGAAGCCCACCAGCAGGCCTTGCGCGAGCGCGAAGCCCAGGATGCTGTCGGCCGTGGCGCTGGCCCAGTAGCCCAGGCCCAGGCACAGGCCGCCCAGCAGCAGCGGCCAGGCGATGCCGAAGCGGTCCGCGAGCCTGCCCATCAGCACGCCGCCAGCGCCAAAGCCCAGCATCAGCAGCGTGTAGGGCAGCGAGGCATCGGAGCGGGCCACGCCGAACTCGGCCTGCACGGCGGGCAGCGCCACCGACACCACGTACATGCCGCCATTGCCCACGGCCATGAGCAGCAGGGCGACGCCGAGCCGGAACATGGCGTAGGGCGAATCCACGCCGGGGCCCGGCGGGTGGTTTGTCTCCATGGCTTTTCTTCTGGTTCGAGCGAAGCCCGAACCCTACACCAGGCCGGCGAGGTTCACAGGCCGAGCAGTCCCAGCGCCAGCCGGTGCGCGCGCGCGGCCGGATCGGCCAGCTCGTGCAGCACGTTCATGTGGTGGCGGCCCGGCACGCTCTCGCAGACCGGCACCGCGGTCTCGCCCCAACGTTCGCGGATCAGCGCATTCTGGCGCTGGAACTCGGCGCTCTCCTCGCCGCCGACCAGGGCCAGCAGCGGTCCGGGAGGCGCGGGCATCCAGGCCGGGCTCAGCTGCAGGGCGGACTCCTCTGTCAGCTTGAGGTCGGGCGCGAGGAAGGGCGCATGGCGCAGCGGCTCCAGCTCGTAGATGCCCGACAGCGCCAGCGCGCCGCGCAGCGGCTGCGCCGGCATGCGCCGCTCCACGGCACGCCAGTCGCAGGCCAGCAGCATGGCCGCGAGGTGGCCGCCGGCGCTGTGGCCGGCCAGCGCGATGCGCTGGCGGTCCACGCCCAGGGCCTCGGCTTCGCGCCAGACCCAGGCCACGGCCTTGACCATTTGCTGCACGATCTGCGCGATGCTGGCGTACGGCGCCAGCGCATAGTTGGGCAGGATCACCGAGGCGTCAGCCGCCACGAAGGGCTCGGCCACGAAGCTGTGGTCGCGCTTGTCCAATGCGCGCCAGAACCCGCCGTGGATGTAGATGAGCACCGGTGCGTCCGGCGCGGCGGCCGGGAACAGGTCCAGCGTCTCCTTGGTGCCCTCGCCGTAGCGCAGGTCGAGCTTGCTGCGCAGCCTGCCGCGCGTGGCCTTGGAGGCATCGGTCCAGTACTGCAGGATCTGCGGATGCTCGGGAATGGCGGCGCGCGTGTGGTACTGGGCGTCGTACCAGGCGGGGTCGCGTGTGGCTTCGGTGTTCATGCAGATGTCTTTCGTTTGGCGGTGCGGGGCGCGGCCGCCGGTTGTTGCGCAGCGGCTTCGCGCAGGGCGGCATCGACCATGGCGTCGGCCATCCACAGCGCGGTGCGCTCGACCTCGCGGTCGCTCACGCCCCAGATGTCCTTGAGGATGACATACGGCTCGATGCCGTAGATCACCGACAGCGCGCGGTGCAGCCGGTCGTAGACGGCCTGCGGCAGCTGGGGTGCGAGCGGCTCCAGCGCGTGCTCGAGGATGCGCACGCGGTGGCCGCGGCGGAACGGCTCCTCCTCCAACAGGGCCCGACCTGGGCTTTGCAGAGGCCTGACTGTACGGCGAGGACGCGAAGCACGCCATCCTGCACGTCCACTCCGACCGCCCGGTGCCGGCCCAACGCGCGGGCGTGATTGACCACATGGCGTTCGGCCAAAGGCCTGAAGGAAGCCAAGGCGCGCTTCGACGCGGCGGGCTGGAAGTACGAGCTTCGGCGGCAGGCCGGAGCCCTGTGGCAGCTGTTGTGCCACGACCCGAACGGGCCACGGTGGAGCTGGCTTTCGACGCTGCCGAAACCGCCTGGGGGCCATCGCGTCCCTGCGCGCGCCGCTGCGCCACGTTTTGCCGCCCGCGCCAGCACGGCGCGGTCCATTCCCCTGCGACGGCCAGGGGATGATCCGGCCCAAGCATGTTCGCGTACAACGCTCCCATGCGGACGACGCGTCGGCCGGTGCGCTACAGCGCGGCGGGGCGCTGCAAGATGCTCGATGCCGCCGTGCCGATCAACCAGCCGACTCAACGTGCAGGGCGGCACCTCGACTGTGGCAGCCATTTCACGATGACCGACCAAGGTGGCCGCAGGGCCAGGAACGCTATGGGACACCTGTCCGACACAGTGCGGCTGCCGGCACCATGACACCCTCCCCCGCAGCTGCCCGGCGCACGCCGGCTCCCGGAGACACACCGTGAGCGGGTCCGCGCGTAGTTTCAAGGGCAACAAGCAGTCCCTGCCCAGCAAGCCCTGCGCGGCCTGCGGGCGGCCCATGGTCTGGCGCCGCGCCTGGGCCCGGAACTGGGACGAGGTGAAGTACTGTTCCGACGCCTGCAGGCGCGGCAAGCACCGTGGCAGCGAAGACTGAGCGCAGCGCGGGGGTGCACCCGGTGCGGCACCTCGTCGTGGTGCTGGGCGACCAGCTGGATCTGCAGGCGGCTGCGTTCGACGGCTTCGACCCGGCGCAGGACGCCGTCTGGATGGCCGAGGTGGCCGAGGAGAGCACCCACGTCTGGAGCGCGCAGCCGCGCATTGCGGTGTTCCTCTCGGCGATGCGCCACTTCGCGCACGAGCTGCGGGAGGCCGGTCGCCTGCTGCACTACACCCGGCTGGACGACCGGGGCAACCGCGGCACCCTCGCCGCCGAGCTCGGCGCCGCGATCGAACGCCTGCAACCCGCCGAGCTCGTCATGACCGCACCGGGCGACTGGCGGGTGCTGCAGGCGCTGCGTGCGGTGGCCGCCGCGCACCGCCTGGTGCTGGACGTGCGCGAGGACCGGCACTTCTACGCCACCGTGCGCGAGTTCGCCGCGCATGCCAAGGGCCGCCGTGGCCTGCGCATGGAGTTCTGGTACCGCGAACTGCGCGCGCGCCACGGCGTGCTGATGGACGGCAAGGAGCCGGCCGGCGGCCGCTGGAACTTCGACAGCGAGAACCGCGAGAGCTTCGGCGCCAAGGGGCCGCAGGGGGTGCCGGAGCGCGTGGGCTTCGCGCCGGACCGCACGACGCGCGAAGTGCTCGCGCTCGTGCGCACGCGCTTCGGCGACCACCCCGGTTCGCTGGAACGCTTCGACTGGCCCGTGACCCGCGCCGATGCGCTGGTGGCGCTGGCGCGCTTCATCGACGAGCGGCTGCCCTTCTTCGGCACCTGGCAGGACGCCATGTGGCCCGGCGAGCCCTGGCTCTTCCATGCCCACATCTCCTCGGCGCTGAACCTCAAGCTGCTCGACCCGCGCGAGGCGGTGCAGGCGGCCGAGACGGCCTGGCGCGAGGGCCGCGCGCCGCTGGCCAGCGTGGAAGGCTTCATCCGCCAGATCCTGGGCTGGCGCGAGTACGTGCGCGGCGTGTACTGGACGCAGATGCCGCGCTATGCCGAGCGCAACGGCCTGGACGCCCGAGAGGATCTGCCCGAGTTCTACTGGCATGGCCGGGTGCCGATGGCGTGCCTGTCCGACGCGATCACGCAGACGCTGGAAACCGGCTACGCCCACCACATCCAGCGCCTGATGGTGACGGGGCTCTACGCGCTGCTGCTGGGCGTGGCGCCGCAGCAGGTGCATGCCTGGTATCTCGCGGTGTACGTGGACGCGGTGGAATGGGTGGAGTTGCCCAACACGCTGGGCATGAGCCAGTACGCCGACGGCGGGGTGATGGGCAGCAAGCCCTACGCGGCCAGCGGCAAGTACCTGCAGCGCATGAGCGGCTACTGCAAGGGCTGCCGCTTCGACCCCGGCCAGCGCACGGGCGACGAGGCCTGCCCGTTCACCACGCTGTACTGGGATTTCCTGCTGCGGCACGAGGAGCTGCTGGCGCAGAACCAGCGCATGAAGATGCAGGTGCGCAACCTTGCGCGCCTGCCCGCCGCCGAGCGCGATGCGATCCGCGCGCAGGCCACGCGCCTGCGCCGCCACGGCGGCACGCCCTGATGGCGGGCCACGCGGGGCGCGCAGGCGCCGGTGCGCCGCTTCAGGCCAGGTCGAACCGGTCCAGTTCCATCACCTTGGTCCAGGCGCGCACGAAATCCTGCACGAACTTGGCCTGGGCATCGGCGCTGGCGTAGACCTCGGCCACGGCGCGCAGCACCGCGTTCGAACCGAACACCAGGTCGGCGCGCGTGCCCGTCCAGCGCAGCGCGCCGGTCTTGCGGTCGCGCCCTTCGTACAGCGGCTGCGGGTCGACGCCGGCCGGCTTCCATTCCGTGGCCATGTCCAGCAGGTGCACGAAGAAGTCGTTCGTGAGCTGGCCCGGGCGGTCGGTGAACACGCCGTGCGTGCTGCCGTCGGCGTTGGCGGCCAGCACGCGCAGGCCGCCGACCAGCACCGCCATCTCGGGGCCGGTCAGCGTGAGCAACTGGGCGCGGTCCACGAGGAACACCTCGGCCGGCACGTCGTAACGGGCCTTCACGTAATTGCGAAAGCCATCGGCCACCGGCTCCAGCGGCGCGAAGCTGGCCACGTCGGTCTGGGCCTGCGAAGCGTCGGTGCGGCCGGGTGTGAACGGCACCTGCACGGCGTGGCCCGCATCGCGCGCGGCTTTCTCGACCCCGGCGGCCCCGGCCAGCACGATCAGGTCGGCCAGCGAAATCTTCTTGCCGCCGGCCTGGAAGGCGCTGCGCACCTCCTCCAGCCGGGCCAGGACGCGGGCCAGCTGCGCCGGCTGGTTCACGGCCCAGTCCTTCTGCGGCGCCAGACGGATGCGCGCGCCGTTGGCGCCACCGCGCATGTCGGAGCCGCGGAAGGTGCAGGCCGAGGCCCAGGCCGTCGAAACCAGCTCGGCCACCGTGAGCCCCGAGGCCAGCACCTTGGACTTGAGGCCCTCGATGTCCTGCGCGTCCACAAGCGGGTGGTCCACGGCGGGCACCGGGTCTTGCCAGACCAGTTCTTCGGCCGGGACTTCGGGGCCCAGGTAGCGCACGCGCGGCCCCATGTCGCGGTGCGTGAGCTTGAACCAGGCGCGCGCGAAGGCGTCGGCGAACTGCTCCGGATGGGCCAGGAAGCGGCGCGAGATCTTCTCGTAGGCCGGGTCGAAGCGCAGCGCCAGGTCGGTGGTGAGCATGGTGGGCCGCAGCTTCTTCGCCGGGTCGAAGGCATGCGGGATGATCTCGCCCGCATCCTTGGCCACCCACTGGTGGGCACCGGCCGGGCTCTTGGTCAGTTCCCACTCGAAGCCGAACAGGTTTTCGAAGAAGTTGTTGCCCCAGCGCGTGGGGGTGGTCGTCCAGGTGACCTCCAGGCCGCTGGTGATGGTGTCGGCGCCCACGCCACTGCCGTGGCTGTTCTTCCAGCCCAGGCCCTGGGCTGCGATGTCGGCAGCCTCGGGCTCCTCGGCCACGTGCGAGGCCGGCGCGGCGCCGTGCGTTTTGCCGAAGGTGTGGCCGCCGGCGATGAGCGCCACCGTCTCTTCGTCGTCCATGGCCATGCGGCCGAAGGTGTCGCGGATGTCACGCGCGGCGGCCACCGGGTCGGGGTTGCCGTCCGGGCCCTCGGGGTTCACATAGATCAGGCCCATCTGCACGGCGGCCAGCGGGTTCTCCAGGTCGCGCGTGTGCGGCACCTGGCTGTCGTCGTCCTTGACCAGCACGCCGCGGTCCTTCTGGACGCCCGGCGAACCCTGGCTGTAGCGCACGTCGCCGCCCAGCCATTTGTCCTCGCGGCCCCAGTAGACATCCTGGTCGGGCTCCCACACGTCGCGCCGGCCGCCGGCGAAGCCGAAGGTCTTCAAGCCCATGGTCTCCAGCGCCACGTTGCCGGTCAGGATCATGAGATCGGCCCACGAGATCTTGCGGCCGTACTTCTGCTTGATCGGCCACAGCAGGCGGCGCGCCTTGTCCAGGCTCACGTTGTCGGGCCAGCTGTTGAGCGGGGCGAAGCGCTGCTGGCCCCGGCCGGCGCCGCCGCGGCCGTCGCCGATGCGGTAGGTGCCGGCGCTGTGCCAGGCCATGCGGATGAACAGCGGCCCGTAGTGGCCGAAGTCGGCCGGCCACCAGGGCTGCGAATCGGTCATCAGCGCGGCAAGGTCCTTCTTGACGGCCGCAAGGTCCAGCGTCTTGAACTCGGCGGCGTAGTCGAAGTCCGGCCCCATGGGGTCGGACTTGGACGAGTGCTGGTGCAGCAGATCCACGCGCAGCTGCTTGGGCCACCAGTCGAGGTTGGTGCGGCCGGCACCGGCGGACTGGGTGAAGGGGCATTTGGCGGGGGTCTGGTCTTGGCTCATCGCAACTCCGTTGTTGTGGCGGGAAGGCTGGCCATTCTGGCGCCGTCCTGTGGCGAAGGCGATACCGGTTTTCGATCGCGGTGATAGGGTTGCGCGCCGCGCAGCCGCGCGGGAAAGCTTTTGCAGGCGGAGCTCTCCGTGCGGCCCCGGAACGCGCGTGCCCGCCTTCAAGCTTGATCGGCTGGCTTGCGCTTCTTCTTTTTTCCTTCGTCGTGGTGCCACTTGATGGCGCGGAACATGCAGGTTCCGAACACGAGAACCTTGAAGACGATGAAGACGATGGGAACCCAATCCATGGTTCGATGAAGTTGAGGTGGTGGAGGAACAGGGCTGCGCCAGGAACGCCGCGGCCCGGCAAGCGGACGGCGTCGCGGCTTGGGTTCATGGCAACGCACGGCAGCAGCGCACTGCCCGTGGCAGTGCCTGGAACTGTGCCCGCGTCCCGGGTGCGGCACCAGATGCAGTTCGCTAGAAAAGCGGCGTATCAGATGGCGTGCGCCAGCCCGTCGGATCAGATCGGCGCGTTGAGCGGGGCCTGCCCGCGGGGACGATCCTGCAGAATGAAGCCGCCCCCATCAGCCGCCCCGGCGCCGGAGAGACCATGGCCACCCCTGAGACGATCGAAGTGGAAACGCGTCGGCACCAGATGTTCCCGGTGCTGGACGCCGCCGATGCCGCGCGCGTGCGGCGCTTCGGCGAACTGCGGCACTACCCACGCGGCGAGTGCCTGTTCCGCGCCGGCGAGCCGGGGCCCGGCCTGTACCTCGTGTTGTCGGGCGCGGTGGCGATCACGCAGCGCGACGGCCTGGGCCACGTGACGCCGGTGGCGGTGCAGGGACCGGGCCAGTTCCTGGCGGAGGTCGGCACGCTGTCGGGCCAGCCTGCGCTGGTCGATGGCCATGCCGAAGAGGACGTGCAGGCGTTGCTGGTGCCGCCCGAGCAGTTGCGCGCCCTGATCGTGGCCGAGGCCGACTTGGGCGAGCGCATCGTGCGCGCGCTGATCCTGCGGCGCGTGGCCCTCATCGACGCGGGGGCCAGCGGCCCGGTGCTGATGGGCCCGCCCGATTCGGCCGACGTGGTGCGTCTGCAGAACTTCCTGCGCCGCAACGGCCAGCCCTACCACGTGGTGGATGCGTCGACCGACCCCGATGCCGCGACCTTGCTGGCGCAGTACGGCGAGGCCGGCCTGCTGGTGGCCTGCCCCAACGGCGCCGTGCTGGTCAACCCGAGCGAAGACGCGCTGGCCCGCTGCATCGGCATGGTCGACACCGCGGAGCACGCCGACCTGTTCGACGTGGTCGTGGTGGGCGCCGGCCCGGCGGGTCTGGCGACGGCGGTCTACGCGGCCTCCGAAGGGCTGCGCGTCATCGTGCTGGACTGCCGCAGCTATGGCGGCCAGGCCGGCGCCAGCGCGCGCATCGAGAACTACCTGGGCTTTCCCACCGGCATCTCGGGCGGCGCCCTGGCCGGGCGCGCCTACGTGCAGGCGCAGAAGTTCGGCGCCGAGATGATGATCCCGGCCAAGGCCGTGTCGCTGGACTGCAGTGGCACGCACACCGGCGAGGGACTGCGCGTGGGGCTGGCCGACGGCCGGCAGCTGCGCGCGCGCACCGTGGTGGTGGCCAGCGGCGCGCGCTACCGCCGTCCGCAGGTGCCGCGGCTGTCGGAGTTCGAGGGCCGCGGCGTGTGGTACTGGGCCTCGGCCATCGAGGCGCGCATGTGCACCCGGCAGGAGGTGGCGCTGGTCGGCGGCGGCAACTCGGCCGGGCAGGCCGCAGTGTTCCTCTCGCAGCACGCGGCCCTCGTCAACATCCTGGTGCGCGGGCCCTCGCTGGCGGCGAGCATGTCGCGCTACCTGATCGACCGCATCGAGGCATCGCCCAACATCGTGCTGCGCCCGCACACCGAGCTGGTGCGGCTGCACGGCGACCCGGCCACCGGGCTGCAAGGGGCGACCTGGCGCGACGCGCGCACCGGCGCCCAGCACGATTGCCCGGCGCGCAACCTGTTCCTGTTCGTCGGCGCCGAACCCGAGGCCGACTGGCTGCAGGGCTGCGGCGTCGCGGTGGACCGCCACGGCTTCGTGCAGACCGGAGACGATGCGCAGGCCAGGGGCACGCTGGAGACCAGCGTGCCTGGCGTGTTCGCGGTGGGCGACGTGCGATCGGGCTCGGTCAAGCGCGTGGGCGGCGCGATCGGCGAAGGCGCGGCCGCGGTGGCGCAGATCCATGCGCACCTGGCGCAGCTGTCGGAGGTCGCGGACGGCGGTGATGCGCCCTTGCCGCACACCGACGTCGGCCGCGAAGCGCGGGCGCCGCGTGCCGTCGACCACCGTGGCGCCGCGGACCGATAGCTCCCATGGGACTGGGGCCATGGCGAGCGGCCCTTGCGACACAGCGGCCATGGCGGCAAGCGCGTGTGATGGCGCAAATGACAAACATGCGGCCCTTTCTGCCACGCCGCCTGCCGTGCCCGTGTGTCGCGTCGCGCATCGCACGGTGGTGGGCGCCCGTCTGCCGGCATCCCCGATGGCCCTGGTCCCTACGCCGGAGCATTGGTCGCGGCAACCCGGGCCAACATCGCCATTGGACCTGACGGGCACGCAGAAGCTGTTACACATTTGTTGGGTTTTTATACCGAATCCGGCATCTCGTTACGTACCATCCTTTTCCCCGATACCACTGTCCCCGGGAGGGAACCCATGTTCACAAACCATCTGCGCTCGCTGTGGCGCCTGCTTTGCCTTGCCCTGTTGCTGGGTGTGTTGCCCGCCGCCTGGGCCGGCAAGGTCAGCTACCCTGGTTTCTACGTGTTCGGCGACAGCCTGTCGGACACCGGCAACGACTACATCGTCAGCGGCAGCATGGGCATGACGCCCGCGATTCCGCCCTCGGCCACGCCCTACGCCACCTACTGGCAGGGCCGCTTCAGCAACGGACCTGTGGCGGCTGAGTACCTGTGGCGTCTGATGGCGCGCAAGAACAATGCCGAGCTCTCGCCTTCGGTGACCGACCCCACGCTGAGCACCAAGCCGGCGCTGAGCTTCGCCTTCGGCGGCTCGGCCTCGGGTGTGTCCACGCCCACGCCCATGGGCTTCACGGTGCCGGGCCTGCTGGGCCAGGTCGGCCAGTTCACGACCGCGCTGAACGGCCGCAAGGCGCCCGCCACGGCGCTGTACATGGTCTGGAGCGGCTCCAACGACTACCTGCAGATGCTGACGAGCGACCCCTACACGGTGGTCGGCAACGTGACCACCGCCATCCGCGGCCTGTATGCGGCCGGCGCGCGCGATTTCATCGTGCCCAACCTGGCCGACATGGGCATCACGCCCTTCGCCGTGTCGCAGAACGCCGGTGCGCAGTTCACGGCGCTGAGCAAGCAGCACAACGCCGTGCTCAAGACCGCGCTGGCCAGCCTGGAGCGCGAGCTGCGCGGCGTGCGCATCGTGACCGTGGACATCTACAAGCTCGGCGCCACCATGCTGTCCACCGGCCTCATCATCGACGACGTGCCGGCCGCAGAGTTCCTGGCCCCGGGCAAGGGCGCGGCCACCTGCCTGTTCACCAACCCGGCCACCTGCGTGGACGTGACCCAGCCGGCCTTCATGCCGCCCTTCCTGTTCTGGGACGCGATGCACCCGACCACGCAGGTGCATGGCGTGATCGGCACGGCCATGTTCGCGGCGCTGCTGACGCAGCGTTGAACGGCACGGGGGGCGCGCTCAGCGGCGCGTGTCTTCCAGCACCCAGGCCGCGGCCTTCTCGGCCATCATGAGTGTGGGGCTGTTGGTGTTGCCGCTGGTGATGGTGGGCATGGCGCCGGCATCGACCACGCGCAGCCCCACGATGCGGCCACCCCGCCCATCGCGCACCCGCATGCGGCTGTCGAGCACGGCCATCGGATCACCATCGCGGCCCATGGCCGTGGTGCCCACGGGGTGGAAGATGGTGGTGGCGATGTCGCCGGCCAGGCGCGCGAGGTCTTCGTCGCTCTGGTACTGCGGGCCGGGCTTGTATTCCTCGGGCTTGAAAGGCGCCAGGGCCGGCTGGGCCGCGATGCGGCGCGTCACGCGCAGCGAATCGGCGGCGACCTGGCGGTCGGCGTCGGTGCTCAGGTAGTTGGGGGCGATGGCTGGCGCGTCGCCGAAGCGCGGGCTCCGGATGCGCACGCTGCCGCGGCTCGTGGGGTTGAGGTTGCACACGCTCGCGGTGAAGGCCGGAAAGCTGTGCAGCGGCTCGCCGAAAGCGTCCAGCGAGAGCGGCTGCACGTGGTACTGGATGTTGGCGTGCGGCCGGCCCGGATCGCTGCGCGTGAACGCCCCCAGCTGCGAGGGCGCCATGCTCATGGGCCCGCTGCGCGAGAGCAGGTACTGCAGACCGATGCGGGCCTTGCCCGCGAGCGAGGAGGCCAGCACGTTGAGCGTGGGAGTGCCCGAGATCTTGTAGACGGCGCGGATCTGCAGGTGGTCCTGCAGGTTCTCGCCCACGCCGGGCAGGTCGGCCTGCACCGCAATGCCGTGCTGCTGCAGGAGCGCACCCGGGCCGATGCCCGAGAGCTGCAGGATCTGCGGCGAGCCGACGGCGCCGGCGCACAGCAGCACCTCGCGCGTGGCGCGCACGGTGACGAGCTCGCCGCCCGTCCAGACCTCGGCGCCGGTACAGCGCAGGCTGCCGTCGGTCTGGCGCTCGAGCAGCAGCCGCGCCACCTGGCCGCCGGTCCACAGTTCGAAGTTGGGCCGGCCGTAGCAGGTCGGGCGCAGGAAGGCCTTGGCCGTGTTCCAGCGCCAGCCGCTCTTCTGGTTGACCTGGAAGTAGCCCACGCCCTCGTTGTCGCCGCGGTTGAAGTCCGTGCTGTGCGGCACGCCGGCCTGCTGCGCGGCCTGCGCGAACGCGTCCAGGATGTCCCAGCGCAGGCGTTGCTTTTCCACGCGCCATTCGCCGCCGGCGCCGTGCATCTCGTCCGCACCCAGGTAGTGGTCCTCGTGCTGCTTGAAGGCCGGCAGCACGTTCTCCCAGCGCCAGGTGGCGTCGCCCGTGGCCTCGGCCCAGCTGGCGTAGTCGCGCGCCTGGCCGCGCATGTAGATCATGCCGTTGATGGACGAGCAGCCGCCCAGCGTCTTGCCGCGCGGGTAGCGCAGCGTGCGGCCGTTCAGGCCCGCATCGGGCTCGGTCTGGTAGAGCCAGTCGGTGCGCGGGTTGCCGATGCAATACAGGTAGCCCACCGGGATGTGGATCCAGTGGTAGTCGTCGCGGCCGCCGGCCTCGATCAGCAGCACGCGGCGCTCAGGGTCCTTGCTCAGACGGTTGGCCATCAGGCTGCCGGCCGTGCCTGCGCCGATGACGATGTGGTCGAAGGTATTGCTGCCGCTCATGCTGGTGTCTCCCTGGGGGCGCGAGTGTCGCCCGGGCGCCGCAGCCAAGCCAATGAGTTCTACCCCTACTGGTATAAGCACTGCAAATATGAACCCCGCCCTGCTCGACCTGCACCTGCTGCGCGCCTTCGTCACCGTCGCGCACGAAGGCAGCGTCTCGCGGGCGGCCGCGCGGCTGCACCGGACGCAACCGGCGCTGAGCCTGCAACTCAAGAAGCTGGCCGAGGCGAGCGGGCTGGAGCTGTTCCAGCGCGGTGCCCACGGCATGGCGCTGTCGGCCGACGGCGCGGCGCTGCTGCAGCTGGCCGAACGCACGCTGGCCGCGGCCGAAGACTTCGCGCAAGGCGTGGAGCGGCTGCACGGCAGCGCGCGCGGCCTGCTGCGCATCGGCACCATCCTCGACCCGTCCTTCCTGCGGCTGGGCGACTGGCTGGGCGCGCTGGTGCGCTCGGCCCCGCAGATCGCGACCGAGCTGCGCCACGGCATCAGCGGCAGCGTGCTGGCACAGCTGCAGCAGGGGCAGCTCGACGTGTGCTTCTACCTGAGCCCCAGCCTGGCCGCGACCGAGGCGCTACCGCCCGCGCTGGCCGGGCGCACGCTCACGCGCTTCGATTACCGCGTGGTGGCGCCCGCCGGCTGGGGGCCGCAGGTGGCGGGGCGCGACTGGGAGGCGCTGGCCACCCTGCCCTGGCTGGAGACGCCGCCCGAGTCGGCGCACCATCGGCTGCTGCAGGGCGTGTTCGGCCCGCGCGGCCTGGCACCGCGACGCGCCGCGCTGGTAGACCAGGAGGCCTCGATGCTGGACCTCATCAAGTCGGGCGTGGGCCTGTCGCTGGTGCGCGATGCGATCGCCATCCGCGAGAGCCAGACGCATGGCCTGGCCGTGGCCGACCGGGTGCGCATTCCCTGCGAGCTGCAGTTCGTCTGTCTGGCCCGGCGGCAGGGCGATGCGGTGGTGCAGGCGGCTTGGCGCGCGTTGGAGCAGGTGTGGGGATGAGGCCGACGACGCGCACACAACGAGCGGCCTGTTCGCGCATGACGGAGCGGGTCAAGGTCCTGCCGGACGAACGGCGCTGAAGAGGTCCGCTGCAAGCGGCCCGGTGCGGCCCAGCAAGGCGTCGACAGTGGCCGGGAGGTTGGGGCTGTAGCGCCGCGCCTGCTCGACCAGCGTATCGTTCAGGCGCAGGTTGATGGCGCGGACCGCTGTTCCCTGCTGGGCGCGGGCGTGGCCGTCGATCCCAAAGGGGCGCCGGACAATCGAGCCGACATCAACCAGCCCCCCGTACCGCCATGAACCCGCCCCACCCCCTCGTCCTCGTCCCCGGCCTGCTCTGCGACGCCCAGCTCTGGGCGCCACAGGTCGCCGGCCTGGCCGGCACCGCCGATGCCTGGGTGCCAGCGCCCACGCAGCACGACAGCATCGAGGCACTGGCCGGCGCCATCCTCGCCGACTGCCCGTTCGCGCGCTTTGCGCTGGCCGGCCTGTCCATGGGCGGCTACATCGCCATGGCCATGCAGCGCCGGGCACCGCAGCGCGTGACGCACCTGGCCTTGCTCGACACCAATGCTGTGGCCGATGCGCCCACCGCCAGCGCCGCGCGCCGCGAACTGGTGGCGCGCAGCCGCGCCGAGGGCATGGGCGCGGCGGCCGATGCGCTGCTGCCGCGCCTGGTGTGGCCGCAGGCACCGGAGCATGCAGCGCTGCGCGCCCAGGTGCGCAGCATGGCCCGCAATGTGGGCGAGCAGGCCTTCGCGCGACAGCAGGAGGCCATCATCGGGCGCCTCGATGCGCGCGCCGCGCTGGCGCAGGTGGCCTGCCCGACCTTGATCGCCTGCGGCGCCCAGGATCTGCTGACACCGCCCGCATTGCACGAGGAGATGGCGGCCCTGGTGCCCGGTGCGCGGCTTGAAGTCTTCGCCGATTGCGGCCACCTGAGCACGCTGGAGCAGCCCGCGCAGGTCACCCAGGCCCTGCGCACTTGGCTGGTGTGAAGGCTCAGTGCCGGCAGCGCCGCGGTCAGGGCCTGCAGCGCGCCGGCGCTCAGGTGGCTGGCCCGCCTGGGAGCGGGATCCGGCTGCGGTGGCCAGCGCCGCGGTGTCGATGGG
Source organism: Variovorax boronicumulans (assembly GCF_007677875.1). Lineage (GTDB taxonomy): Bacteria > Pseudomonadota > Gammaproteobacteria > Burkholderiales > Burkholderiaceae_C > Pseudorhodoferax > Pseudorhodoferax boronicumulans_A. Next base: position 107,708 of record NZ_VEDO01000020.1, read on the forward strand.
GTTTAGCAGGCAGGCGCAGCCACCCGTCAGCCCCTGCGCAGCCAGGGGCATGCGGTGCAGTTCCTCGTTCGGGCCGGCGACTTGCACGCGAGCAGGGTCGCGTGGCGCTGCTGGCGGCCGGGCATGCGCTGAGGCACGCGTTCCGGCCACTCCCGCAACTGCGGCGCGCCAATGCTCCACCGCCTCGCCAAGCGCCTCGGCCAGGCCGCCGTAGGAAGCCCGATGCCGGCCCGGCGTGAAGCGGCTGGCCGCAAGCAGGGCGCGACCGTACAGGCGCGCGGGCCGGGTCTGCTGGAAGCGCCTTCCGGGTTTGATGCTTGGGGTGGCCCCGCTTCCCGTCCGTTGCTGCCTGAGCGAGAAATACAGAGCTCAGGCGCTGAAGCCGGCAGCGAAGGCCTGGCGCAAGTAAGCGACGAAGGCCTCTACGGCCCGTGGCACGTAGGGTGCGTAGGGTCGGATCGCATAAAGCGTCTCGCTGAATTGGCCTTCGACCTTCCACTCGGGCAACACCCGCTGCAGCTGGCCGCTGCGCAGCGCGGCCTGGGCGCTGAAGTCGGGCACCAATGCAATGCCAAGGCCGGCCAGTGCAGCGTCGCGCAGCGCCTCGCTGTTGTTGGCCGCGAAGACGCCAGCCACGGGGACGACCGCGCGCTCCTCGCCACGCAGCATCGTCCAGCCGGCCATCTGGCCGGCACGCGGGTAATGCAGGCAGTCGTGCGTGCGCAGCGCCTCCGGGTCGGCCGGAGCACCGCGGCGGCGCAGATAGGCCCGGCTCGCCACGAGCAAGGAGCGCGTGGGCGCCAGCAACCAAGCCACATGGGTCTCGGGCGGTGCGGCGGTGTGGCGCACGGCCAGGTCGAAGCCCTCCACGGCGAGCTGGCGCAGGCCGTCGGACAGGTCCAGCTCCAACCGCACCTGCGGGTACGCCCGCAGGAATTCGGGCAGGCGCGGCACCAACTGCTGGCGCGCGAAAGCCACGGGCGCTGTCACGCGCAGCAGGCCCTGCGGCGCGTCGGCCAGGTCGCGCACGGCCGCGAAGCTCTGCTGGATTTGCGCGAACGCGCTGCGCGTGCCGTCAGTCAGGCGCTGCCCGGCCTCTGTCAGCCGCACGCTGCGCGTGGTGCGCTGAACCAGCGGCACGCCCGCCGCGCGCTCGAGCTCGGCAATGCGCTGGCTCATGGCCGCCTTGCTGATGGACAAACGCGCGGCCGCCGCCGTAAAGCTGCCGTGTTCGCCGAGCACCGCGAGCGCGTGCAGGGCACTCCAAAGCTGGTCGGTTTTTTCGGAGGTCATGCGGCCTATTGTTCATGACGGCGAACAATCAGTTCAGCCGGATTGCCTGTACATGGGCCGCCGCGGTTCCTAGACTTGCGGCCTTTCTTCCCTTTCAGCGAGACATTCCATGAAGCGCGACCTGCCCGCCACCCCCGCCTACACCGACAGCGCCGAAGTGGCGCACTTCATCGCCGGCCAGCCCGTCCAGGGCGTGGGCGAGCGCACGCAGGCCGTGTTCAATCCAGCCCTAGGGACGGAGGCGAGGCGGTTGCGCCTGGCCGACAAGCCTGATGTGGACGCCGCCGTGGCTGCGGCCCAGGCCGCCTTCCCGGCTTGGGCCGACACGCCGCCGATCCGCCGTGCGCGCGTGTTGCTCAAGTTCTTGGAGTTGGTCAACCAGCACAAGGACGCGCTGGCCGCCATGATCACGGCGGAGCATGGCAAGGTGTTCACCGACGCGCAGGGCGAGGTCTCGCGCGGCATCGACATCATCGAGTTCGCCTGCGGCGTGCCGCAGTTGCTCAAGGGCGATTTCACCGACCAGGTCTCCACCGGCATCGACAACTGGACGCTGCGCCAGCCGCTCGGCGTGATCGCGGGCATCACGCCGTTCAACTTCCCGGTCATGGTTCCGATGTGGATGTTCCCGGTCGCCATTGCGGCGGGCAACACCTTCGTGCTCAAGCCCAGCGAGCGCGATCCCTCGCCCTCGTTGTTCATCGCCAAGCTCCTGAAGGAAGCCGGCCTGCCCGACGGCGTGTTCAACGTGGTACAGGGCGACAAGCTGGCCGTGGATGCGCTGCTCGAGCACCCGGACGTCAAGGCCATCAGCTTCGTCGGCTCCACGCCCATCGCCCAGTACATCTACGAGACCGGCGCCCGCCACGGCAAGCGGGTGCAAGCCCTGGGCGGCGCCAAGAACCACATGGTGGTGATGCCCGATGCCGACATCGACCAGGCCGTGGACGCGCTGGTGGGCGCCGGCTACGGCTCGGCCGGCGAGCGCTGCATGGCGATTTCGGTGGCGGTTCTGGTGGGCGACGCAGCCGACAAGCTGATCCCGAAGCTTGCCGATCGCGCCAGGACGCTCGTCGTCAAGAACGGCATGGAACTGGACGCCGAGATGGGCCCCATCGTCACGAAGCAGGCGCTGGAGCGCATCGAGGGCTACATCGCCACTGGCGTAGAAGAAGGCGCCGAACTGCTGGTAGACGGCCGCAACTTCAAGGTGGCTGGCCACGAACAGGGCTTCTTCACGGGCGGCACGCTGTTCGACAAGGTCACGCCCGAGATGAAGATCTACAAGGAAGAAATCTTCGGCCCCGTGCTGGCCTGCGTGCGCGTGCCCGACCTCGCGGCCGCCATCGATCTCATCAACAGGCACGAGTTTGGCAACGGCACGGCCTGCTTCACGCGCGACGGCAACGTCGCACGCGAGTTCGCGCGCCGCATCCAGGTCGGCATGGTCGGCATCAACGTGCCGATCCCCGTGCCCATGGCCTGGCACGGCTTCGGCGGCTGGAAGAAGAGCCTGTTCGGCGACATGCACGCCTATGGCGAAGAGGGCGTGCGCTTTTACACCAAGCAGAAGTCCATCATGCAGCGCTGGCCCGAAAGCATCGGCAAGGGTGCGGAGTTCGTGATGCCGACGGCCAAATAAGCCACTGCATTCAGAACATCAAAAAGGCCGGCGAGTGTTCTCGCCGGCCTTTTTTTATTTCGCAAGCCGAAGACACTCACGAATCAAGTGCACAAATAAAAACGCCCCGACCTCGTTGGAGGTTGGGGCGTTTTGGCTGTCGGAGCCTGACGATGACCTACTTTCACACGGGAACCCGCACTATCATCGGCGCAAAGTCGTTTCA
>NZ_VEDO01000021.1 GCF_007677875.1 Variovorax boronicumulans
CCCTCCGCTGGCGCTCCGGGCAACCTGCGGTGCTCGCGCCATGGGCTGCATTGCGCAACTCGCTTCGTTCACTGCGTTCACTGCGCTCGGACAAGCGCAATGAGTCAGATGTTGAAGCGCGTGGTTCCCCGCGCAGCCCATGGCACTGCGCTCCTCGGCAGGGGCACAGGGGAAAGTCCCATTCGGGCCATCGCTGCGCTCGGCCTGGGACTCGGGCCATCGCTTTGCTCGGCCAAGGGGGGCGAGGCGGAGCATCTCAGTTCTTGAACAGGCCCGCGGCATGCGCCTTCGCATCTTCGAGATGGAAGCGCAGCGCATGCTGCACGGCGCCCACATCGCGCTGGGCCAGCGCGTGGGCGATCGGCCGGTGCGTCTCGGCCAGGGTCTTGAGGTCGCCGTAGCTGTCCTCGCTGAGCGCCAGGAACATGCGCACCTCGGTCTGCATGTTGTCGAACAGCCGGTGCAGATAGTGGTTGCCCGACAGCGCGCTGATGGCGAAGTGGAAGTCCAGGTCCAGGGCCACGCGCTCGGCCGAGGGCAGGACCTCGGCGCGTTCGACCATGTCGTTCACGCGCAGATCGAGCTGGGCCAATTCGGCGTCGCTGGCATGTTGGCAGGCCAGGGCCGCACCCAGCAGTTCGAGCTGGATGCGCACCTCGTACAGGTCGTTGACCTGCTTGGCCGAGACCGTGCGCACCGCAAAGCCGTGGCGCGGCCGCGAGACCAGCAGGCCCAGGCTTTCCAGCCGACGCGCGGCCTCGCGCACGGGCGCGCGGCTCACGCCCATCTGGCGTGCGAGTTCGGCTTCGACGATGCGCTCGCCGGGGCCGATGCGGCCCGACAGGATGGCCTCCTGCAACTGGGCCTCGACCACGCCCACCAGGTCGGGCACCTGGATTGAGGAGAAGGCGGGGGGGGCGGCGGCTTCGAGCCGGCTGGTGACCATGGTGGGTGCTCCCTGTTGTCTCGTGTTGTGGAATCAGGCCGGCCGGCGTGCGCGCGCGAGGTACACCCCCGCGACGGCGATGAGCGCCATGCCGGCCAGCGCCAGTGCGTCCGGCGGCCGCCGGAACCACAGTGTGCTGATCAGCACGGCCAGCAGCAGCTGCACGTAGTTGAGCGGCGCCAGCGTGGCCGCGCCGACGCGGCGGAACGCGGCCAGCAACAGCAGCTGGGCGCCGCCGCTCACGGCGCCGCCGGCGATCAGGAGCGCCATCTCGGGCCAGGGTGGCAGGCTGATGCTCGGCATGAACAGCACGGGGACGTTGGTGACGACCAGGCAGGCCAGCGCCATGTGCGCGAACTGCACCGGCCCGGGCACCAGGCCCGACAGCTTGCGCGTGAGCACCTGGAAGATCGCATAGCAGACGGCCGAGACGGCCATCAGCAGCGTGCCGGCCAGCGGCAGGTTGCCGCCGGGCCGCACGATGCACAGCATGCCCGCGAATCCCAGCAGCACGGCCGTCCACTGCGCACGGCCCACGCGTTCGCCGAGCAGCCAGGGCGAGAGCGCGACCATGATCAGCGGGGCCGTGAAGTAGATCGCCGTGGCCTCGGCCAGCGGCATGGTGACCAGCGCGGTCATGAAGCAGGTGGCCACGATGGCCAGCGACACGCTGCGCGCGCTCAAGAGCTTCTGGTGCGGCTGGCGCCACAACCGCAGGTCGCCGTGGCGCAGCAGCAGCACCAGGGCCAACGTGCCGATGGCGGTGTAGCGGCCCAGGTTCACGACGGCCGGCGCGTAGTGGCCGACCATCTGCTTGGCGAAGGCGTCGTAGGCCGCGAACAGCACCAGCGCTGCCAGGAACAGCGCGACGCCAGTGGCTGCGCTGTCGCGCGGCAGGTTGGTCGAGGCCGGAACCGAACTCATCGTGCTTGCGCGAGCATGGCTCCGAGCAGGACGTTCGCGCCGGCTTCGAGATGGCCGGGATCGGCGTCCTCCACCTCGTTGTGGCTGATGCCGTCCTTGCAGGGCACGAAGATCATCGCGGTGGGGACGCAGCGCGCCATGTAGACGGCGTCGTGCCCGGCGCCCGTCACGATGTCGCGCTGGCTCATGCCGCGTGCGATGGCTTCGCTCCGCACGCGCTCAACCAGCGTGCGGTCGAAGGGCGTGGGCGGGAATTCCTGCACGAAGGCGATGTCCACCTGCACGGGCGTGCCCGTGGTCTCGCCCGCAGACAGGGCGGCGGCCGCAGCGCGGAAACGCTGTTCCATCCGCTCCAGCAAGGCCGCATCCTCGTGACGCAGGTCCACCGTGAACTGCACACGGCCGGGGATCACGTTGCGCGAGGCTGGGTAGGCGTTGACCACGCCCACGGTGCCACGGCCGAGCGGCGCGAACGCGGGATCGTTGGCGATGTCGACCACGGCCTGCACGAGGTGGGTGGCGGCGTACAGCGCGTCGCGGCGCAGCGCCATGGGCGTGGGGCCGGCGTGGGCCTCCATGCCGGTCACGGTCACGTCGTACCAGCGCAGGCCCAGCGAGCCTGTGACCACGCCGATGGTGGTCTCCTCGGCCTCCAGGATGGGGCCCTGCTCGATGTGGGCCTCCAGGTAGCAGGCGGCCTGGACGGTGCCGATGGGCGCGGTGCCCGCGTAGCCGATGGCCCGCAGCTCGTCACGCACCGCCTTGCCGTCGATGTCGGTGGCCGCAAGGGCCGTTTCCAGCGGAAACACGCCGCAGTGCACGCCCGAGCCCATCATGACGGGCACGAAGCGCGTGCCTTCCTCGTTGGTCCAGATCGCGAGCGCGAGTGGCGCTTCGGTCTGGATGCCCTGGTCGTTCAGCGTGCGCATGACCTCCAGTCCGGCCATCACGCCGAAGCAGCCGTCGAAGCGGCCGCCGGTGGGCTGGGTGTCGATGTGGCTGCCGGTCATGACCGGCTTGCGCGCAGCGTCGCGGCCCGGCCGCACGCCGAAGATGTTGCCGACTTGGTCGACCGTGATCTGCAGGCCGGCGTCGCGCATCCAGCCGACCACCAGGTCGCGGCCCTGGCCGTCCTCTTTGCTCAGGGCCAGCCGGCAGTTGCCGCCTTTGGGCGTGGCGCCAACCCGGGCCAGGTCCATCAGGCTCTGCCACAGCCTCTCGCCATTCACCGAGACCGTCATCCGTTCAGCCCTTCGAGGAACGCGTCCAGCGCCGCGCCGATGGCGCCCACCATGTAGCCGCCCTCCTGCACCACCACCGTGGGCAGGCCCAGCGCGCGCACGCGGGCGCCGGCCAGGCGGAAGGCCTCCATGTCGAACTTCAGCACGCTGATCGGGTCGTCCTTGTAGGTGTCGAAGCCCAGCGGCATGACGAGGGCCTGCGGCTGGAAGCGCTCGATGGCGGCCATGGCCTGGTCCAGCGCCTGGGCGAATTCGGCATTGCCGCTGCCGTGGGCCAGCGGCAGGTTCAGGTTGCAGCCCTCGCCTTCGCCGGTGCCGCGCTCGTGCGCGTAGCCCGTGTACCAGGGGTAGTAGTTCGACGGGTCGGCGTGCGTGGAGATGGTCAGCACGTCGCCGCGCTCGTAGAAGATCTGCTGCGTGCCGTCGCCGTGGTGGGCGTCGATGTCGAGCACCGCCACGCGGTCGTGCGTCTGGCGCAGCGTGGCCGCCGCGATGGCGCTGTTGTTCACATAGCAGAAGCCGGCCGCGCGGGCGCGCTGGGCATGGTGGCCCGAGGGGCGGCACAGCGCATAGGCCACGCCGCCCGCACTGCGCACCGTCTCGGCGGCGGCCAGTGCCGCATGGGCCGAGCGCAGCACCGAGCGCCAGGTGTTCGGGCCGATGGGGCAGGAGAGGTCGCCCACGTACCAGCCCGTCTGGGCGAGCACGGCCGGCGAGGGGCAGGCGCCTTCGCGCGGGCCGTGCGGCGACATGTTGGGCAGCACTTCGATGCCCGGCTCCAGGCCGAAGGACTCGATCTTCTGCCAGCGCGCGTACGCGGTTTCCAGGTAATCGAGGTAGTCGGTGCTGTGCACCAGCTCCAGCGCAGCGCGGCCGGCGTCGGGCGGCGCGGTGACGGCGATGCCGCGGGTGGCCAGCGTGGCCATGAGCGCCTCGGCGCGCGTGGGCAGGTCGGCGGGCTTGCAGATGCGGCCCACGCGCATGTACTGCTGCGGGTCGTGCAGCAGCTGGTCGTCGGAGAAGAAGGCCTGCATGGTCAAGCTCCCATCTCGGCGTCGAAGCGGTCCATCGCGCGCGTGAAGCGGGCGAACAGGTCGGCCAGCTCGGCCGCGGTGATGATGAGCGGTGGGCACAGCCCGATGCTGTCTCCCATGGCGCGCACGATCAGGCCTTCCTCCAGCGCCAGCATGGCGAAGCGGTAGCCGGCCTTGCGGTCGGCCGCGAACGGCGTGCGCGCGGCCTTGTCGGCCATGAGTTCGATGGCGCCGATCAGGCCCACGCCGCGCACGTTGCCGACCCAGCGCCGTTCGGCGAAGCTCTTGAGGCCGGCCTGAAACGCCGGTGCCAGCGCCTGCACATGGTCGATGAGCTTCTCGTCCTCATACACCTGGAGCGTCTCCAGCGCCACGGCACAGGCGACCGGGTGGCCCGAATAGGTGTAGCCGTGGCCGAAGCTGCCCAGCTTGCCGCTGTGGGCCGCGATGGCGCTGTGCACCTTGTCGTTGACCATCACCGCCGAGATCGGCACGTAGCCCGAGGACAGGGCCTTGGCGCAGCACAGGATGTCGGGCCGGATGCCGAAGGTGGTCGAGCCGAACATGTTGCCGGTGCGGCCGAAACCGCAGATCACCTCGTCGGCGATCATCAGCACGTCGTACTTGCGCAGCACGGCCTGCACCTTCTCGAAGTAGCCGGCCGGCGGCACCAGCACGCCGCCGGCGCCCATCACGGGCTCGGCGATGAAGGCGGCCACGGTGTCCGGGCCTTCGGCCAGGATGCGCTCTTCCAGCTGTCGGGCCAGGCGCGTGGAGAAGTCCTGCTCCGTCTCGCCTTCCTGGGCGTAGCGGTAGTGGTGCGGGCAGTCCACGTGCAGGAAGCGCGCTTCGGGTGCCGTGGCGATGGGCAGATCGAAGTCACGGTGGTTGCCGTCCAGGCCGCCCAGGCTGGCGGCGGCCACGGTCACGCCGTGGTAGGCATTGCGGCGCGCGATGATCTTTTTCTTCTCGGGCTTGCCAGTGGCGTTGTGGTAGTACCAGACCATCTTGACAGCGCTGTCGTTGGCCTCGGAACCCGAGTTGGCGAAGAACACGCGGGCCATGGGCGCGGGCGCCAGCGCCAGCAGCTTCTCGGCCAGGTCGGCCACCGCCACGTTGGTGCGCTGGTTGAAGGTGTGGTAGTAGGGCAGGGTGTCCAGGGCCTTGGCGCCGGCCGCGGCCAGGCGCTTGTTGGAAAAGCCCAGCGAGGCGCACCACAGGCCGGACATGCCCTCGACATAGCGCTTGCCCTGGTCGTCGACGACGTGGATGCCGTCGCCTCCCACGATCACGAGCGGCGGCGTCTGCGGCAGCGCGGCCAGGTTGGTGTAGGAGTGCAGGTGGGTGGCGACGTCCTTCTCGCCGGTGCTCATCGGGTCTTTGGCCATGGGGGCTCCTCTGGGTTTCACGCGCTCAGGCGTTGCAGGTTGTCGTGGGTCAGCCGTGCGATGGCCTCGGGGCCGGTGCGCGTGGCGATGTGTGGGGTGACGGTGATGCGCGGGTGGTGCCAGAACGGATGCGCCTGCGGCAGCGGTTCCTCGACGAAGGCGTCCAGCACGGCCGAGGCGACCTGGCCGCTCTCCAGTGCCGCGAGCAGGTCGTCCTGCACGAGCTGCGCGCCGCGGCCGGCGTTGACGAGATGGGCACCGCGCGGCAGCTGGGCGAACAGGTCGGCGTTCAGTATGCCGTGGGTGTCTTCGGTCAGCGGCAACAGGCAGACCAGGGTGTCGCAGCCGGCCAGGAATTCGGCGCGGCCTGCATCGCCGTGGAAGGCGGCGATGCCGTCGGGCAGGCCGCTCTTGGGGCTGCGGCTCCAGCCACGTACCTGGTAGCCGATGGCGGCCAGTGCCTTCGCGGTCGACTGGCCCAGCACGCCGAGGCCGGCGATGCCCACGCGGTGGCGGCCCGGGGGCACGACGGGCGATTCTTCCCACGCGGCGCGGCGCTGGCTCTCGATGTAGCCGCCCATGTGGCGCTGGCCGTGCACCACGGCCCAGGCCACGTAGGCGTTCATGCCAGCCGCCATCTCGGTGTCGACGACGCGGCAGACCGGCACGTCGGGCAGAGACGTGTCGCGCGTGATGTGGTCGGTGCCGGCGCCGACGGACTGGATCAGCCGCAGCTTCGGCATGCGGGCCAGCAGGCCGATGGGCGGGGACCAGCAGACCACGGCATCGATCTCCGCGAGCGCGTCGAGGTCCTGCACCTCGGTGTCGATGCGGTGGAACCTGGCATCCGGGAAGCGCGCCGTGAACGCCGGGCGCAGGTAGTCCATGGCGATCTGGTCCGAGACCAGGGCGATGTTCAACGTCATGCCGCGACCGCCTCAACCGCAGCAGCCGACAGCCTCGGCTGCGCCTCGATCAGCGTGCGCGTGTAGACATGCTGCGGGTTCGCCAGCACCTTGGCCGTTTCGCCGTACTCGACGATCTGCCCGCGTTGCATCACGGCGATGTGGTCGCACATCTCGCCGGCCACGCGCAGATCGTGCGTGATGAAGACCATGGCCAGCTGGAAGCGCTCGCGCACCTCGGCGAACAGCTTCAGCACCTGGGCCTGCACCGACACGTCGAGCGCGGAGACCGGTTCGTCGGCCACCAGCAGTTCGGGCTCCATCGCCAGCGCGCGCGCGATGCCGATGCGCTGGCGCTGTCCGCCCGAGAACTCGTGCGGGAAGCGGTCGGCCGCGTCGGGTTTCAAGCCCACGAGTTCCAGCAGCTCCATGGCGCGGGCCATGGCTTTCTCCTTCGACAGGCCCTGGGCGATGGGGCCCTGGGCAATGGCGGAGCCGATGCGGTGGCGCGGGTTCAGCGAAGCGTAGGGGTCCTGGAACACCATCTGGATCTTGCCCTGCGTCTGCTGGCGGAACTGCGCGCCCGATTGCAGTGCACGGCCCTTGAACAGGATGCGCCCGCTGTCGAACGGCGCCAGGCCCACGATGCAGCGGCCTACGGTGGACTTGCCCGAGCCGGACTCGCCGACCAGGCCCAGCGTCTCGCCGCGGCGCAGGTCGAAGGACAGGCCCTTGGCCGCTTCCACGCGCCGGCCCTTCTTGAACAGGCTGCCGCCCGTGACGTAGGTCTTGCGCAGGTCCTGCACCTGCAGCACGTGGTCGACGTTGCGGTCTTCGGCCGGCTGGCGCACCTGGCCGTTCGGGATGGCGGCGATCAGCTTGCGCGTGTAGGCATGCTGCGGGTGCGCCAGCACGGCGGCGGCGGGGCCGGCCTCGACCACCTGGCCGGTCTGCATCACGACGACCTGGTCGGCGATCTCCGAGACCACGCCGAAGTCGTGCGTGATGAACAGCACGGCCGTGCCCTTGCGCTGCTGCAGCTCGCGGATGAGCTTGAGGATCTGCGCCTGCGTGGTGACGTCCAGCGCGGTCGTGGGTTCGTCGCAGATCAGCAGGGCCGGCTCCAGCACCAGCGCGCATGCGATCATCACGCGCTGGCGCTGGCCGCCCGAGAGGCGGAAGGGGTAGCTGTCGATCAGCACCTCGGGCTCGGGCAGGCCCACGTCGGCCAGCGCGGCGAGGATGCGCTGGCGCTTCTCGGATGCGGACAGACTCACGTGCGCGTCGAACACTTCGGCGATCTGCTCGCCGATGCGCATGACGGGGTTCAGCGCCGTCATCGGCTCCTGGAACACCATGCCCATGCGCCGGCCGCGCAGCTCGCGCAGCTGGGCTTCGCTGAGCTGCAGCAGGTCCTGGCCATCGAACAGGATCTTGCCGGCCACGGGCTCCACGTGGGGCCGCGGCAGCAGGCCCATGATGGCGTTGGCGATCATAGACTTGCCCGAACCGGACTCGCCCACCACGCACAGGGTCTGGCCCGGCAGCAGTTGCAGCGCGGCGCCCTGCACGGCGAGTTCACGGTCGGCGCCGCGGGGCAGGCGGATGTCCAGGCCCTGGATGTCCAGCACGGGTCGAACCAGCGAAGCGCTCTTTTCCATCTTCATTTCCCTCTCCCGTCAGCACGTGCGTTCAAGCCGTCGTTCAGGCCTTCACCGACCAGGTTCAGCGCCAGCACCGTGAGCAGGATGGCGACGCCCGGGAACACGGCCATCCACCAGGCCTGGCGCAGCACCGTGCGGGCCGAGCCGACCATGTAGCCCCAGCTCATCTGGTTCGGATCGCCCAGGCCCAGGAAGCTCAGGCTGGACTCCAGCAGGATGGCCGTGGCTACCATCAGCGAGGCCATGACCACGATGGGCGAGGCCGCATTGGGCAGGATCTGCGTCAGGATGATGCGCGGCGTGGACTGACCCGCGAGCTGGGCCGCGGCCACGAAGTCGCGCTGGCGCAGCGTCAGGAACTCGCTGCGCACCAGGCGCGCCACGGGCGGCCAGGAGACCACCGCGATGGCCGCCACGATGGAGCCGACCGAGGGTTCGAAGATGGCCACCAGCACGATGGCCAGCGCGAAGCTCGGGATGGCCTGGAACAGCTCGGTGAAGCGCATCAGCGTGGCGTCGACCCAGCCGCCGAAGTAGCCCGAAATGGCGCCGATGGACACGCCGATCAGCAGCGAGACCACGGTGGAGACCACGCCGATCAGCAGCGAGACGCGGGCGCCTGCCACGATGCCCGCGAAGATGTCGCGGCCCATGGTGTCCGAGCCCAGCGGCAGGCCTTGCTCGGCCCAGGGCTTGGCGAAGGGCATGCCGACCATGTCCCAGGGGTTGTTCTGGGCGATGAAGGGGCCCAGCACGGTGACCAGGGCCACCAGCATCAGCACGATGAGGCCGAAGACCGCACCCTTGTTGCGGCAAAAGCGCCGCCAGAAACTGCTTTTCATGGTGTTGTTCCTCAGCCCAGTTCGATGCGGGGGTCCACGAGGGTGTAGACGAAGTCGGTGATCAGGTTGAACAGCACGGCCATGGCCGCGGTGAACAGGAAGCAACCCATCAAGAGGTTGTAGTCGCGCTGCAGCAGCGCGTCGAACATCAGGCGGCCGATGCCGGGCCAGGCGAACACGGTCTCGGTCAGCACGGCGCCGCCGATCATGCCGCCGGCCTGGATGCCGGCCAGCGTGACCACGGGCAGCAGCGCGTTGCGCAGGATGTGCTTGCGCTGGATGCGGCCGGGGTGCACGCCCTTGGCGCGCGCGGTCTTGACGAAATCCATCTGCGCGACCTCCAGCATGGAGGCGCGCGTCATGCGGGCGTAGACCGCCATGTAGAACAGCGCCAGCGTCAGCGCGGGCAGGATCAGGTGCTTGCCGATGTCCAGCGCCTTGGCCACGCCCGTGAGCTCGGCGCCCACGGTGAAGAAGCCGAAGGCCGGCAGCAGGTCCATCTGCACGGTGAACAGCAGCACGGCCATCATCGCGAGCCAGTACAGCGGCGTGGCGTAGAACACCAGCGCGACCACGGTGATCAGGCTGTCCTGCCACTTGCCCGCGTGGCGGCTGGCCAGCGCGCCCAGCACGATGCCGAACAGCAGCGACAGGCCGAAGGCCGTGCCCGTGAGCAGCAGCGTGGCGGGCAGGCGCTCCAGGATCAGGTCGGCCACGGGCTGCTGCTGGCGGTAGGAGTAGCCCAGGTCCAGCTTCAGCACATGGCCCAGGTAATTGGCCAGCTGCGTGGGCAGCGGCTGGTCCAGCCCGAACTGCGCGCGCAGCTGGGCCACGAACTGCGGATCGGACGCACCGGCCTCGCCGGCCATGATCGACACCGGGTCGCCCGGCGCGGCGCGCACCAGCATGAAGTTGGCGGTCGCGATGACCAGCAGGGCCAACAGGCCTTGCAGGACACGCACGGACATGAACTGGAGTCGTTTCATCGCAAGCTCGGGTTCGGGCATGCGGCGGCCCGGCCTGGCCGGCCACCGCATGCGGTGAGGGGGAGATCAGGCCAGCTTGACGCGGCCCAGGCTGTCGTTCAGGCCGATGCCCGAGCTGACGATGTTCTGGATCTTGTTGCGGTACAGCGTCGGGAAGTTGATCTCGTGCAGCCAGGCCACCGGCACTTCCTCGACGAGCAGCTTCTGCACTTCCAGGTAGATCGCCTTGCGCTTGGCCGGGTCCCCTTCCTTGGCGCCGGCCGCGAACAGCTCGTCGACCTTGGCGTTGCTGTAGCCGGCCACGTTGTTGAACGGCGAGCCCTTGGCGATGTTGTCGCTGGTGTAGTTGCGGCCCACGCCCAGCGCCGGGTCACCGTACTGGTAGACGTAGGTGAAGGCCAGGTCGAAGTCCCACTCGTTGCAGCGCTGGTTCCAGCCGGCCACGTCGGTGGCGACCATCTCGATCTTGACGCCGGCCTGGGTGAGGTTCTGGCGCACGATCTCGGCCTGGCGCTGCCAGGACTCGCCGTAGGGCAGCGGCAGCAGGCGGATGGTCTCGCCCTTGTAGCCGGACTCGGCCAGCAACTTCTTGGCCTTGGCCAGGTCGCGCGGGTACTTGGCGACGTCGTCGCTGGCGAAGGCGATGTGGCTGTTGAACGGGCCCGTGGCCGGCTTGGCGAAGCCGTACCAGGCGATCTTGGCCATGGCCTCGCGGTCGATGGCGGTCCAGATGGCCTGGCGGAACTTCACGCTGTCCATGGGCTTGGTGCGGTTGTTGATCCACAGCCAGCTGTGCGGCGCGAAGAACTCCCAGCCCTTGGTGGTGACGGCCGCGCCCGGCAGCTTGGACAGGCGGGCCACGTCGAAGTATTCCACCGTGCCGCCCGGCGCGATGTCGACCTTGCCCGATTCGAACGCGGCGGCGCGTGCCGCGGCGTCGGGAATCACGTGGAAGTACACGCTCTCCACCGTGACGGCGCCGGCCTGGTGGTAGTTCTCGTTGGCCACCAGGTGAATGTAGGAGCCCTTGGACCACTCCTTGAACTTGAGCGGGCCGGTGCCGATGGGCGTGGCGTTGGCCGGGTTGGTCAGGAAGTCCGTGCCTTCGTAGATGTGCTTGGGCACCATGGGCATGGTGCCGTTCTCGAAGATGCCCAGGAAGGGGCCGAACGGCTGCTTGAGCTTGAACTCCACCGTCAGCGGGTCCAGCGCCTTGATCGACTCCACATGGGCCAGGCTGGCGCGAAAGCGCGCATGCGTCTTGCGCAGGAACACGTCGCAGGAGAACACGACGTCGTCGGCCGTGAAGGGCTTGCCGTCGTGCCATTTCACGTTCGGCTTGAGCTTGAAGACGTAGGTCTTGCTGTCCGGGCTCACGGTCCAGGAGGTCGCCAGCTGCGGCTGGGGCGCGAGCTTCTCGTCGTAGCGCAGCAGGCCTTCGTAGATGTTGCCCGCGATCAGCTGCGTCGGGCCGTTCTGCACGATGCCCATCATCAGGCCCGGCGGCTCGGGCTGGACCAGCACGTTGACGACGCCCTTCCTGGCCTGGGCCAGGCTGTGCAATGGCACCCCGGCGATGGACAGGCCGAGGGCGGCGGGGGCGGCTTGGAGCAGGTGGCGGCGTTTCATCGGTGCGGACCTTTCTGGAGGGTGGGGCAAGGGCTGGGAAGGCGGTGGATCAGGCGCGGTAGGAGGCGGTGGACGCCGGCTCCAGGCGTTGCAGCAGCGCGCGCCATTCACGGGCGTAGGGGTCGGTGGGCTGCGCGGCCAGGCGGTTGGTGTCGCCGCTCTCGTACTGGCGTGCGGTCAGCTCGCAGACCTCTTCGGGCACGGGATGGATAGCCTGGCCCGTGCTCTGGATGGCGACCTGCACGCGGCAGGCGCGCTCCAGGTTGTGCATGAGGATGAAGGCCTCGGAGATGGTGCGCCCCAGCGTGATCAGGCCGTGGTTGCGCAGGATCATGGCGCGCGACGTGGGGCCCAGGTCGGCCACCAGGCGCTCGCGCTCGGCGTGGTTCAGCGCGATGCCTTCGAAGGCGTGGTAGGTCACGCGCTTGTGGAATTGCAGCGCCCACTGGTTGCAGGGCTGCAGGCCGCCGGCGAGCGACGACACGGCCACGCCGGCCACCGTGTGGGTGTGCAGCACGCAGGCGGCGTCGTGACGGGCCGCGTGCACGGCGCTGTGGATCGTGAAGCCCGCCGGGTTCACATCCCACTCGCTGGGCTCGACGATATTTCCTTCCAGATCGATCTTCACGAGCGAGGAGGCCGTGATGTCGCGGAACAGCATGCCGAAGGGGTTGATCAGGAACTGGTCCTCGGTGCCGGGCACGCGCGCCGAGATGTGGGTGTAGATGCTGTCGTCCATGCCATACAGGGCGACGAGCCGGTAGGCGGCCGCCAGGTCTTCGCGCACCTGGCGTTCTGCCGGCGACATGGCGGGGCGGCTGACGGTGCACGGGGCGGGTTGGGCCGGGGCGATGCGTTCTGCTGTTTCCACGGGATGTCCTGAAGTGTTGGCTGTCATCTGTCGACAGCTGACATCATGCAGATCCCGTGCCAGCCGAAACATCGGCAAAAACCCGGCGTTCGGGCTTCCAGCGTGCATCGAAGGCCGCCAATGCACCAGGCGAGTGCACTGCGCGCACGCCAGCCGTGCGGATCGGGCGGTTCGGCAGTTGGCGGACAATCCGGCCCCCGATCCGCACAGAGAGCCCGCACGCATGTCCATCCAATGGTTTCCCGGTCACATGCACGCGACGCGCAAGGCCATCGCCGAGCGCCTGCCCGAGATCGACGTGGTGATCGAGTTGCTGGACGCGCGCCTGCCGGGCTCCAGCGCCAATCCGCTGATCGCCGAGCTGACCCAGAGCAAGCCCGCGCTCAAGCTGCTGACCAAGCAGGACCTGGCCGACCCGGAGCAGACGGCCCGCTGGCTGGCCCACTACCAGGCGCTGGTCGGCACCAATGCCATCGCGCTGGATGCGGGCATGGCGGCACCGATCCGCGCGCTGGCACCGGCCTGCCGGGCGCTGGCGCCCAACCGTGGCGGCATGGCCAAGCCCATGCGCGTGCTGGTCTGCGGCATTCCCAACGTGGGCAAGTCCACCCTGATCAACAGCCTGCGCGGGCAGCGCAAGGCCAAGACCGGCGACGAGGCCGGCATCACCAAGACCGAGCAGCGCATCGTGCTGGAGGACGACTTCTACCTGTACGACACGCCCGGCATGCTGTGGCCGCGCATCGCCGTGGCGCAGAGCGGCGAGTTGCTGGCCGCCAGCGGCGCCGTCGGCCGCAACGCCTATGACGATGTCGAGGTGGCATTGGCGCTGCTCACGCAGATGCAGGGCCGCTATCCGGAGCGGCTGCGCGAGCGCTACAAGCTCAAGGACATGGAAGGCCTCAACGACGAGGCCGTGCTGGCCGAGATCGGTCGCCGGCGCGCACCGCTGCTGCCGGGCGGCCGGCCCGACCTGCAGAAGGCGGCCGAGATCGCGATCCACGACTTCCGCAGCGGCGCCTGGGGCCGCGTGACGCTGGAGACGCTGGAGGAGTTCGCGGCCTGGCGTGCCCAGGCCGATCTGGCCGATGCGGCGCGGGCGGCCAGGCAGGCGGCGCGCAGGCCACAGCGGCAACCGCAGCGCGGCGGCGGCCAGGCGCCCTGAATCGGGCTAGGACGCCCGCAGCAACACCGCCAGATCCGGGCCCTGCAGCACGCGGATCGGCGCCTGCTTGGCGAAGGCACCGGCGTTCTCGCTGAGTTCGCCAAGCGCCAGGAACACGGCCGCATCGGCGTCCCTCGCGCGGCGCGCGGCGTCCAGCTCGCGCAATGGCTCCACGCCCTGGCGCGCCGCCTTCCAGCGCTTGGCGCTGACCAGCGTGGTGCGGCCGCCTTTTTCGAGCACAAAGTCGGCGCCGCCCGTCGTCTTCTTGACCTCGTAGCCGGCCTGGCGGTAGGCCGATTCCAGTGCGGCGGCGAATTCGTTCCACGACATGCCCGCGGCGCGCGCCAGCTGGGCCTCGACCATGCCCGCACTGGGCGCACCCCACTGCCGCTTCAGCGCGATGGCGCCGATGATGGCGAAAGGCACCCCGCCCAGCGCACCGGCCAGCGCGTACTCCCGCGGCAGCAGCGCGGCGCTGACCAGCACGAAGGCGCAAGCGATCGCCAGGCTGATCCACCAGCGCGAGCGCAGCAGGATCGCGAACAGCGAGTTTTCAGCCATCTTCAGTTTCATGCGGGAGCGCCTCGGCGGTGTCGGTGGGGTGGTTGGAAAAACCCGGGTTTGTAGCACGTGTCGTGGGCGGCCGGCCGCCGTCCCGGCGGGCGCGTGGGCGGCCGGATCGGCCCGTGGGCAGGCGCCCAACCGCCACAGTGTCGCCACAATGCAGGTGCTGCTTGTCCAGAGAATCGAGCAGCTTGGGGCGCTGGCCGATGCGCTGCAGTAACAAGACCGCACAAGATGGAGCCGAGGATGCGCAGGAAGAACTTGGGGGATGTCGACAGGCCGTGCACCCGCGCCACGGCGTCGGTCGCGGCCAGGGCGCCGGGCGCCGGGCGCGGCCCGGAGGCGGCGCGATGCTGAAGAAGATTCCTGCCGCGCAGCTGCGGCTGGGCATGTACGTGCAGGAGTTCTGCGGTTCCTGGATGGACCACCCGTTCTGGCGTGCCAAGTTCCTGGTCGGCACGGAAGCGCAGCTGTCGAAGGTGCGCGCCAGCGGCGTCCAGGAGCTGTGGATCGACACCGACAAGGGCCTGGACATCGAGACCGGCATCCCCGAAGCGGAGGTCAAGGTGATGGTGGAGCAGGAGTTGGAGCGCTTCGCGACCATGCCGGCCCCTTTGCTGCCCATGCTGCAGGAGTCCGACGACGACGTGGGGCAGGCGATGGCGCTCATCCACCGCTCGTTGCCCCGCATCACGACCATGTTCGCCGATGCGCGGCTGGGCAAGGCGCTCGACCTGCCCGGCTGCGAAAGCATGGTCGACGAGATCTGCGAATCGGTGCTGGCCAAGCCGCACGCCCTCATCAGCGTGGCGCGGCTCAAACGCCATGACGAATACACGTACATGCACTCGGTGGCGGTGTGCGCGCTCATGATTGGCCTGGGGCGTCAGCTCGGCCTCAATGACCGGCTGCTGCGCAAGGTCGGCCTGGCGGGCATGCTGCACGACGTGGGCAAGGCCGCCATGCCCCTGGACATCCTGAACCGTCCCGGCAAGCTGTCGGACGCCGAGTTCCGCATCATGCGCAGCCATCCGGCGCGCGGCCACGCGCTGCTCACCGAAGGCGGTGGCGCCGGGCCGGTGGTGCTCGATGTGTGTCTGCACCACCATGAGAAGGTCGATGGCACGGGCTACCCCCATGGCCTGGCCGGCGACCAGATCAGCACCGTCGCCAAGATGGGCGCCATCTGCGATGTGTACGACGCCATCACCTCCGACCGGCCCTACAAGCGCGGCTGGAGCCCGGCGGAGTCGCTGCGCCAGATGGTGCAGTGGAAGGGCCACTTCGACCCCAAGGTGTTCCAGGCCTTCGTGCGCACGGTGGGCATCTACCCCATCGGCTCCCTGGTTCGTCTGCGCTCGGGAAGGCTCGCCGTGGTCATGGAGCAGAACCCGGCCAACCTGCTGGCCCCGCGCGTCAAGGCCTTCTTCAACCTGGACACCAACGTGCGGGTGTATCCGCGCGAGGTCGATCTGGCCGATGCCGCCCTGGGCGACGCCATCGAACGCTACGAATCCCCATCCGACTGGCGTTTCAAGGACCTCGACGAACTCTGCGGCCTGCAGCGGCCCCGCGCGGGCGAGGGCCACGGCGCAAGGCCGTGAAGGCGTCGGGCGTGCGGCAGGCCAGTGCCAACACACTTGTGCCACATTTGCAGGGCCGCCCTGGTGCCCAATGGCCCCACCCGTCGTTGAAGGCACCGCGCGCATGCCCCATCCCGTCCGCACCATAGGCCCGTTTCCCGAGCTGGCGCGCATGCCCGCGCCCGCCGCGCCGCGCCGGCTGTTGCGCGCGGCCGTGGGCCTGTGGCTGGTGGCGGCGCTGGCCTCGCTGGGGCTGGCCGCGATGGACCGCTTCCAGGCCGACGCTTTCGAACAGCAGATGCGTCCGCTGCGCCAGCTGGCCGTGGTGCGGGCCGAGCTGACGCCGCGGCTGCAGGCCGGCGCTTCCGAAGGCAACGCGCCGCCCGACGCGGCCGAGCGTGCGGGCTGGCTGCATGCGCTGGAGCGCATGAACGTGCTGGGCCAGCGCGTGGCGGGCGCGCCGCTGGGCCTGCCCAACACGCTGTCCGAGCAGGCTCTGGCGCTGCACGCGCAATGGGCCGGTGCGGACCTGGCGCGCTCGCCCTGGCGTGGCGCGGAGGCCGGGCCCAGCCGGTCGGCGCTGGCGGCCCTGTTGCAGGAGACCGAGCGCGTGGAGGCCCAGAGCGAAGCCCGGCTGGCGCAGTCGCGCGCGTTGCAGCAGCGCCGGTACTGGCTGGCCTGGTCGGCCCTCGGCGCCGTGCTGCTGCTGGCGCTGGGCGCGGCATGGCGCTGGGAGCGGCGCTGGCGCAAGCTCGAGACCGCCCTGCATGCCGACGCCGCCCAGCACCGCCAGATGCTGGACCTGCTGCCGCAGATGGTCTGGATCTGCGACGCCGAGGCGCACTCGGAGTACCTCAACGAACGCTGGGCACAGTTCAGCGGCAAACCCGTGCGCGAGCTGCTGGGCGCCGGCTGGCTGGACCTGATCCATCCGGACGACCGCCCGACCGTGCTCGGCGAGTGGCGCATGCTGCAGTCCAGCGGCGCCGACCGTCTGTCCGACTTCCGGCTGCGCCACGCCGATGGCGGCTACCGCTGGTGCAATGTGCGCTTCGGCGCCGTGGGCGGCCACGCCGGCCGTCCGCGGCGCTGGTTCGGCACCAGCAGCGACGTGCACGAGGTCCGCGAGGCCAGCCAGGCGCTGGCGCGCAGCGAGGAATTCCACCGCTCGCTGCTCACGTCCCTGAATGAGGGCGTGATCGCCTACGACGCGCAGGGCCTGGCCACCGTCGCCAATCCGGCGGCGCAGCGCCTGCTGGACCTGCGCGCCGAGGACATGCTGGGCGCCCATCCCAAGGACTGGGGCCTGGTGCTGCACGACCTGCAGGGCCAGCCACTGGTGGCCGGCGAGACACCGGTCGGCCGCGTGCTGACCGACGGCCAGGCCCGCCGCGACGTGATGGTGGCGCGCACCGACCGCCACGGTCGGCGCCAGTGGCTCTGCGTGAACGCCGAACCCGTGCATGGCGGGCCCGGCGGCACGCTCAGCGCCGTGGTCTGCTCGTTCACCGACGTGACGGTGCAGCAGCACGGCCAGCGCCAGGCGCTCGATCAGCTCGAACGCGAGGTCCAGTCGCGCACGCGCGAGCTGACCGGCATGCTGCAGGAGCGCACCGAGGACCAGCAGCGCATGCAGGCCCTGAACGCGCAGCTGCAGGAAGCCGAGCGCTTCGCCCACCTGGTGGCCGACAGCGTGCCGGGCCGCCTGGTCTATTGGGATAGCGGTCTGCGCTGCCGCTTCGTCAACCGCACCCAGCGCGAATGGTTCGGCGAGACCTCCGAGGGCGTGATCGGCCGCACGCTGGTCGAGGTGCGCGGCGCCGCCTTCGCCGAACGCGTGGCGCCGCGCGTGGCGGCGGCGCTGGCGGGCGTGCCGCAGGAGTTCGAGCAGGTCGAGTACAGCGTGCATGGCGAGCGTGCCGACACGCGCGTGCAGTACATCCCCGACCGGCGCGAGGGCGAGGTCAAGGGCTTCGTGGTGCTGGCCACGAACATCACGCGCGACAAGCAGGCCGAACAGCTGCTGCGCGAGCGCCACGAAGAACTGGAACAGGCGCGCGACCGCGCCGCCGCGGCGAACCAGGCCAAGACCATCTTCCTGGCCAACATGAGCCACGAGATCCGCACGCCGCTCAACGCCATCCTGGGCTTCGCCCACCTCCTGCGCCGCGAAATCGACGACGCAACCCAGCAGCAGCAGCTGGGCCGCATCGTCGGTGCGGCCAGCCAGCTGCTGCAGCAGCTCAACGACATCCTGGACCTGTCGCGCATCGAGTCCGGTCAGCTGCGGCTGGAGCTGGCCGACTTCTCGCTCGACGCACTGCTGGCACGCAGCTGCGCCGCGGTGGTGGACGCTGCGCGCGAGAAGGACATCGAGCTTGTCCTGCATGCAGAGCCCGTGCCCGACCTGCTGCGCGGCGACGCCGCGCGGCTGCAGCAGGCGCTGCTGAAGCTGCTGTTCAATGCCGTGAAGTTCACCGAGCGCGGCCTCGTGATGCTGCGCGTGGAACTGCTGGCGCAGGAGGGCGACGAGCTGCTGTTGCGCTTCGCCGTCCAGGACACCGGCATCGGCATCGCCGCCGAAGACCTCGGCCGGCTGTTCACGCCCTTCGCCCAGGCCGACGGCACCAGCACCCGGCGCCACGGCGGCACCGGCCTGGGCCTGGCGCTCACGCGCAGCATCGCCGAGCAGATGGGTGGCGAAGCCGGGGCCGAGAGCCAGCCCGGCAAGGGCAGCCGCTTCTGGTTCACGGCGCGCCTGGGCGTCGCCCCGGCCGAACCGGCGGTGCAGCCCGCCGCGCTGCAGGGCCTGCGCGCGCTGGTGGTGGACGACCTGCCCGAGGCCCGCGACACGCTGGCCGAGCTGTTGCGCGGCCTGGGCCTTGTGGCCGATACGGCGCCGGACGGCGCCCAGGCGCTGGTCCGGGCACAGCAGGCGCTGCAGCAAGGCCGGCCCTACGAGTTGCTGTTGCTCGACGGTGCCATGCCGGGCATGGACGGCGTGCAGGCCGGCATGCGCCTGGCGGCGTTGGCGCCGCCGCGTGCCATGGTGCTGCTGGCCACGCACGACCGCGCTTCGCTGCACCAGCTGGCGCGCGACGCCGGCTTCGGCGCCGTGCTCGCCAAGCCCGTCACGACGGGCCTGCTGCGCGACACCTTGCTGCGGCTGGTGGCCGACGCCGGCGCCGTCGACACCCAGGCCCGGCCGCAGACCTTGCTGGCCAGCACGGCCGGCGCGCGCGTGCTGCTGGCCGAGGACAACCTCGTCAACCAGGAAGTGGCCACGCAGCTGCTGCACGCCGCCGGTGTGCAGGTGGATGTGGCGGGCGACGGCGCCCAGGCGCTGGAAATGGTGCGCAGCCGCCCCTACGACCTGGTGCTCATGGACGTGCAGATGCCGCACCTGGACGGGCTGGAGGTCACACGCCGCATCCGCCGGGAGCCCATGCTCGCGCAACTTCCCATCATCGCGATGACCGCGAACGCCTTTCCCGAGGACCGCCAGGCCTGCCTGGAGGCCGGCATGAACGAGCACCTGCCCAAACCGGTGGATCCGCGCGAACTGCATGCCGCGTTGCTGCGCTGGCTGCCCGCGCGGCTCGGCGAAGGCCGGCCGCCGGCCCCGCTGGCGCTGGCCGGCCCGGAGCCCGCGCCGCCGGCCGTCGCGCCGGCAGGCTCGGCCGATGTCGTCGCGCGCATGGCGGACCTGATCGACCTGCCGCAGGCGCTGGAGTATGCGGCGGGCCAGAACGACATCCTGCTGCGTGTGCTGCAGCAGTTCGTGGCCCACTACGCCGCCACCGGCGCCACGCTGGTGCGGCTGCTCGACGAAGGCGAGCGCACCGCGCTGGCGCGGGCCTTGCATGGCTTGCGCGGCGTGGTCGGCATGATCGGCGCAGGCCGCCTGCGCGAGATGAGCGCGGCGCTGGAGGCGGCGCTGACCAAAGGTGCACCGGCCGACGAACTGCGCGCCCCGCTGGAAGAACTGCGCAGCGCGCTGGACGCGCTGGTGGCCGCGGTCGCGCAGCGTCTGGGTTGATCAGCCGTCCACTCGCTCGAAGCGGTAGCCGAAGCCGTAGACCGAGACCATCTTCCAGCCGTACGTGCCGTCCAGCTTGAGCTTGCGGCGCAGCCGGCTCACGTGGGTGTCCACGGTGCGTGCGTCGACCTCGGTGGACACGCCCCAGACCTTGTCGAGCAGGAAGTCGCGCGAGAGCAGCTTGCCCATGTTCTGGAACAGGCACACCGCCAGGTCGAACTCCTTCTGGGTGAGCTCCATGGGCTGGCCGGCCATGGCCAGGCGCTGGCGCGTGATGTCGATCTCGTACTCGCCCGCGCGGAGCACCGGCAACTGGCCGGGTCGCGCCCGGCGCGAGGCTGCCGTGATGCGCGCCAGCAGCTCCAGCGGCTTGGCCGGTTTGACGATGTAGTCGTCGGCACCGGCTTCCAGGGCCGCCACGGTCACGGGCTCTTCCTCGCGCGCCGTGATGATGATGCACGGCAGCTGCCAGCCCACGGTCTTGCGCACCCAATGCAGCACCTCGCCACCGTTGCCGTCGGGCAGCATCCAGTCGATCAAGGCCAGGTCGAAGGTGCCGGCCTGCACGCCGGCCTGGAAGGCGGCAGCCGTCTCGAAGCCCTTGCAGGTGTGGCGGCCCTGTTGCACCAGCAGCGTGAGCAGCTCGCGCTGCACGGGATCGTCCTCCAGGATGGCGATGTGCATTTCTTCTCCTTCTGAAACCTCGCAATGGTGGCGCGGGCGGCGGGGGGCGGGGCGCGATCACAATCGCGGCCCATCCGCCCACCCCGAGGAGACTGTCCGCGATGCAAACCCACCACCTGAGTCTGGCCTATTGGTGCCTGCTGGCCGCCGCCGCGTTGCCGTATCTGACCGCCTGGATTGCCAAGGCTGGCGCCTTCGGCCGGGCCGACAACAGCGCGCCGCGTGAATGGGCGCAACGCCAGCGCGGCTGGCGCGCCAGGGCGCTGGCGGCGCAGCACAACGGCTTCGAAGGCCTGCCGCTGTTCATGGCCGGTGTGCTGGCGGCCCACCAGTTCGGCGCGGCCCAGGCGCGCATCGACGCGCTGGCCCTGGCGTATGTGCTGCTGCGCGTGGTGTACGTGTCGCTCTACGTGCGCGACCGAAGTACCTTGCGCAGCCTGGTCTGGGTCGGCGGCCTGGTGGCCAGCGTGGCGCTGTTCTTCGTGCGCTGACATCTAGAAGCTCACGTCCACGACGACGTTGTCGGTGTAGGTGCCCGGCGCCGGATTGGCCTGGTCCTGGTAGATGCGGGCGCTGTAGGGGATCGTCTGCACGCTGTTGCCGGTGGCGGGCGCCGGGCCGGGTGCGCGCTCTGCGGCATTGGCACTGCCCCAGACGGTGTTGTCGGCCTTGAAGATGTCGTAGGCCAGCCGCGAGGCGCCCGAGGCCATGCGCCGGCGCCCGCCGCTGGCATAGCTGCCGGGCGACAGGCCCACGGTGTAGACCATGTTGCGGCTGCATTGCAGGCTGATGTTCTGCGACACCGTTGGGAAACCGGCCAGCAGTGGCGCGCTGCCGAAACTCACGGGCGGTGCCGTGATGGTGCAGTCGTTGCTGACGGTCAGCGAAATGGTCAGGTTGCGCACGGTGGTGCCGGTGTTGGTGACCCCCACGCACACACCCAGCGCACCGATCAGGCCCTCGCAGATGTTGAAGTAGGTCCAGGTCACCTGCACCGTGTCGGTGTACACGCCGGCGGGGATGTTCGGGCCGGGCGTGGTGGCGATGTACAGCGGCACGTTGGTGCTGCTGCCCGAGGTCAGCAGGCTGACCAGGTTGGCGCCGTTCAGGTCCACCACCAGCGCGCCGCTGGCGTAGCCCGTGCTGTAGCCGGTGTTGCTGTAGATCTGGTAGGGAATCTGGTAGCTGCTGTTGGCCGTGTTCTTGAGCGTGAGGCCGCTGGTCGCCGTCTGCAGCTGGCCCTTGAGCGTGGGCGTCCCGTTCAGCAGGGCCAGCACCACGCCCGTGCAACTGAAGTTGAAACTGGCCGCCGTGGTCAGCGTCGGACCGCTGGCCACGCGCTGGGTGGCAGCGCCAGGCAGCAGCCCCCCGGTTTCGGTCATGGTGCAGGCGCTGGCGCCGAGCGGCGCCAGGGCGGCCAGCGTCAGCAGCAGGGCAAGGGTCGATGGCTGCATGGCATGTTGCACGGGTTCAGGGCCAGCGGCCCGCCATGGCGTTGGAAGGCAAGGGCTGGCACACCAGCGGCCCCAGCCGGGCCACGCCGCGGGCCTGAGCATCCATCGCGAAGCGGACCCTGCAGCCCGGAAAGCCGGCCCCGCGCACCAGCAGTTCGTTGTCCGTCGCCAGGCCCTCCAGGTACACCTGGCCGTCCCAGCCCAGCGTGGCGCTGCGGCCGGAGCCCAGCAGCTGTACCGACAGGCCCACCGGGAGCGGCCGGCCGCTGCCGTCCACCAGCGTGAGGCTCGCTGCACGGACCTGCTGGATCGGAAAGCGCAGCAGCGCGCCGCTGCCCGAGCCCAGCAGCACGCGCTGCTCGGAATGCGGCACCTGCATGTCCTCGGGCAGGTCCAGCAGGTCGATCTCGAAGCGCGCCGGGTAGTAGGCGTTGACACCGGGCACCAGCAGGTGGCCGCGGACATTGGTGCGGCCGACCACCTGGTTTTCGAAGCGCACGGGGACGTCGGCCACGCCGGTGGCGACCAGCGCGAAGGCGTCGTTGATGCGGTTGGCCGCAAACCAGCCGCCGTCCATGCCGACGATGGCGCCGCTGGCGCCGGCCCAGGTGGAGCTGCGTCCGCCCTGGGCGTAGGCGCCGCCCTGCAGCTGCACGTGATCGCCGCGCCAGGTCATGCTGCCCTGGCGGTAGTCGTCCGGTCCGGCGCCGTTGGCATACGAGAGATTCCACCCCAGGCCACCGGCCGGCGGCGGCGTGCGGCTGTATTGCAGCTGGCGGCCGAAGCCGCTGCGGTCGCGCGTGCCGACCACGCTCATGGCACCGCGATCGCCCAGCAGCAGCGTCCATTGCAGCTGCACGAGGTAGTCGCCGGCACCCAGCGCCTTGTTCAGGTTCAGCGACAGGAAGCTGTCGCTGCCCAGCGCGCGCGAGTAGCTGGCCGTGGCGATGCGGCTGCGCGCTCCGTCCAGCGCCTGGGCATCGAAGTAGCCGAGGGCGACGGCACCGACCGCGCCCAGCGACAGGCTGGTCGTGAGCTGGGTGTTGCTGCGGCCCGCGGTGGCACCCTGCCGCCGGTCCAGCCCCGCCAGGTCGCGCCAGCCACCGGTGCGCTGGGTGTGCTGCAGCCCCAGGCCGAAGCGCTGGGCGTTGTACTGGTAGCCCGCGGTCCACTGCACGCCGTCGCCGCCGTGCGCGAGCGCGCCGTTGACCACACCGTAGCGCCCCAGCGCCACCACGGCACCGGCACCGCCCACGCGCAGGCCGCGCGCCAGCTCGCCGCGCGCCTCCAGCGTCAGGGCGTCGCTCAAACCGTAGCGCCAGCTGCCGCTGGCGACCGCGCGGCCGTAGCCGAAGCTGTCCTGGCCATAGCCGCGCCGCAGCGCGCCGGCGGACAGTGCGTAGTCGTCCGTACCGGTCTTGAGCAAGGTGCTGGAGACGTAGAACGGCACCGTGGTCAGCACCTGGCGGCCCAGCGCGTCGGTGGTGACCACCGTGGCCTCGCCTGCGCCCGTGATGAAGGGCATGGTGTTCAGCGTGAACGGCCCGGGCTGGACCTTCTCGCGGCCCGCGCGCTGACCGTTGATGAACAGGTCCACGGCGGAAGGCACGGCGGCCTGGCCCGAGAAACTGGGCAGCGGGTAGGGCACGAGGTCGGGCCGGATCGCGAAGTTGCGTGCGACCTGGATGCCTCCGATGCGCACCGCGCTGCCCCAGGGCAGGGTGGCCGTGATCAGGTCGCCGGCCGTGACCGAGCGCACGGCGTCGGTGTCCGAATAGCGCCAACTGGTGTCATAGCGCAGGTAGCCGCGGCCTCCCGCCCCGCCGGCGCCGTCCGTTCCGGTACGGGTGTGGCGCGCGACGCCGGTGTTGGACAGCAGGCCCCATGCGCCGAACCAGCGCTGCTCGGTCCATAGCGCGGTGCTGGACTCGGTGCGGCCGGGGTTGGCGGCATAGAGTTCGTAGTTGAGCAGGAAGCCGCTGCCCACCGTGGGTCGCAGCCGTTCGACCGGCGCACCACTGCCCAGCTGCTGCGCGGGCAGCCAGGACGGGGGCAGCATGAGTTCCAGCCGCTGGGCCACGCTGTCGTAGCGCACGCCCAGGCCTTCGATGCGGTCCACCGCCACCAGTTGGGCGCCCGTCGCCGGAAAGCGCACGTGCAGCGCGCGCAGCGTGTCCGCGGCCACGTGGTAGCTGCCGTCCTTCACGAGCACGGGCACCACCTGGCCGGTGGCTTGCTGGTTGACCACCAGCTCCAGGTACAGCGTGGCGCCGGCCAGCGCCGCCGCGGCACCGGGCTGCGGCGGCGGGGGCAGTCCCTGGGCTGGGACGCTGGAGCTGGCGATGGCTGCCATCAGGACGGTGAACGACGGCAGTGCATGCATCGGCCGCGGCTATTGCGCCACGAACACGGTCACGGCCTCGGCGTTGTTCACCCGGGCCTGCGGGACGTGGCCCGGCGGCGGTGGCTGTTCGAGCTTCCAGCGCATCTCCGCGCCGGGCAGCACATAGCCGAGCAGACCGGGGTTGACGGTCACCAGCGCGTTGCCCCGCGCCCACTGCACGGCCGTGAGCCGCGCGTGGGCGCGGCCGTCGTTGCGCACGAACAGGTAATGCCCGTCCATGCCGCGCTCCGTACGCCAGCGCAGCTCCGGCTTGGCGGCGGTGGCGGCGTCGCGCGGCCTGTCGGCGCGCGGCTTGGTCCAGTGGTCCTTGCCCGACACGAACAGCGGCACCGAGTAACGGATCTGCAGCTTGATGCCCATGGCGCTGCCCTGGCGCTGGCCGTCCTCGCCGCCGTCGGCATTGGGGAGCTCGTCCACGAGCACGCGGTACGCCAGTTCCGTGCCCTGCGGTGCGGGCCGGGTGTTCATGAGCCGCACCAGCTGGCGCTGGCCGGGCGGAACCACGGCCATGGGCGGACTGGCGATCACTGTTTCCTGGACCGCGTAGCTGTCGGTTCCGTCGCCCTGGCTCCAGGCCAGCACGCGGATCTGCAGCGACATCGGCTGCTGGCCACGGTTCTCCAGCCAGAGGGCGGCGGCACGCTGGTCGTCCTCGATCACGGGATCGAGCGGCCAGATCATGAGCGAGGATTGGGCCTGCGCCGCAGCGCCGACCAGGCAGGCGGCCAGTCCCAGGGTGTGCAACAGGACGGGGCGCAGCATCGGCGGTCTCCTACCAGCTGAAGACCACCTGCAAGGTGTCGGTGTAGTTGCCTGCCGGCAAGCCGGCGCCCGGTGCGGTGGCGCGGCCATAGACCGGCACCAGCGTCGGCCCGGCGCTGGCGTCCACGGAAACGCCCATGCCGGGCGCCACCACGGCACCGCCACCGGGCTGGGTGGTCAGCACGTAGGGAAGGTAGAAACTGCCGAAGCGCATCCGGCGCTGGCTGCCCAGGGCGTTCTGGCCCCCGTCGATGGTCATGGTGACGGTGGCGCCGGGCGTGCACTGCACCTGGGCGGGGCTGGCGGCCAGCCCGATGGCGGCGTCATAGTTGCCGGCCTGCACGGCCGGATGGCTGCCGAAATCGAGCTTGCCGAAGCCGATGCCGCTGGTCTGCGATACGTTGCCCACCACCCAGCAGCCCGACGACACCGTCGCGCTGACCAGGAAATTGGCGGTGGTGGGGACCTGCGTCGCCGCGTGCGACATCCCGATTCCCACCACGGCAAGCCACACGCTGCCGCCGACCGCCGCACGCCGCATTGACGAACGCATGGACCTCCTTGGATGTCAATGGACGAATTTTGAAACAGTTTCGCAAACTATTGTGCTGGGGATCGCCCGAATAGGGTCATAAGTCACCAAGCCAGTGTGACCTGCAGCACATCGGTGTAGGTGCCAGAGACGAGGGCGGCGGCGCTGGTCTTGTTGATGCGGCCATAAATGGGCAGCGGCAGGGCCACGCCCGTGCCCGGCAGGGTGACGCCGACGGCGCTGGCGCTGGTGGGGTAGGCATTGGTCATGCCGACGTCGCTGTAGACCTCGTAGGGCAGGTAGTTGGAGGTGCCGAGCTTCATGGCGCGCGAGCCGACCCCCACGGAGCCGCCCTGGCCAGCGTTGTTGCCGCCGGAGACGGTGATGGACAGGGAGGTCACGTCGGGCGAGCACAGGATCTGGGTGGCGCCGGCGCCACCGGCGCCGCCGGAAGCCGTGGCGGCCAGGATGCCGGTGAAGGTGGCCGGCTGGGTGCCGAAATCCAGGGCGCCGAAGTTCACGCCGGTGGAGCCGGCCCCGGGGGCACCGGAGACGATGCAACCGGCCTGCAAGGTCATTTGCGCATTGAGTTGGCCGGCCAGCGAGCCGGCAGCAATGGCCTGGGGTGCGGCCAGCACCGCGGCGGTGGACAGGGCAGCCAGGGCGATTCGGGTGACGGTGCGGCGCATGGTGGACCTCGTTGCGTTGGGTTGTGGGGCCGGACCGCTTGGCGATCCGATGGCCTGGATTGTTCAACCCGGCGCCGCTTCAAGCGTGGCGCAACTGTGGCGCCTGGCAGCGCGGCGCGTCACAGTTGCGTCACAGTCGCCTCGCGTCAGTCCTGCCTGCCCTGGCCCAGTTCGCGCCCCAGGCGGCGCACCAGTTGCACGAGTTCGCGGTGCAGCTCAAGGCCCTGGCCGGCCAACGTGGCGGGCGCGGCGCCGTCGGCCAGTTGCTGCTCGAAGCGGCGCAGGGCCTGCAGCAGCGCAGGCGCGCCCACCGTGGTCAGCGCACCGCGCACCGAGTGGCAGACCTTGCGCCAGCGCGCCGCCACTTCGCCCGGCGTGCCGCTGGTGTCCAGCAGCTGCGGCAGCCCCTGGCCGTAGGTTTCGACGAAGCGGCCCAGCGCGCGCTCCAGGATGGGCATCTGCCCGGCCACATGGCGCAGCGCCTGCTCCACATCGAAGCCAGGCACGCGCGCCAGCCGCGCCTGCAGCGGCTCGCCCTGCGTCGGCCCGCCCGCCTGCGCCAGCGGCTGCAGGCCCGACGAGGCCGGTTCGCGCAGCGGCAGCCAGCGCAGCAGCTTGGCGTAGAGGGTTTCGGGATCGACGGGTTTGCCCACGTGGTCGTTCATGCCCGCGTCCAGGCAGGCTTGGCGGTCCTCGGCAAAGGCGTTGGCGGTCATGGCGATGATGGGCGTGCCCTCGCCATCGCGCTGGCGGATCGCGCGGGTGGCTTCGGTGCCGTCCATCACGGGCATCTGCACATCCATGAGGATCAGATCGTAGGAGCGCGACAGCGCCATTTCCACGGCGCGGCCGCCGTCCCAGGCGGTCTCGACCACCAGGCCGACGAGCTGCAGAAGGTCCTGCGCCACTTCGCGGTTCACGGGGTTGTCCTCGGCCAGCAGGATGCGCTGGCCGGCATGCCGCTGCTGCAGCAGGCTGGCGGCGTCGGAGGCGTGCAGGCCAGCCGCTTCGGCCCCTGTTTCCGTGCTGCACAGCAGCTCGACCAGGCGATCGTGCAGGGCGGCCGAGGTCAGCGGCTTGAGCATCACGGCGTCGAAGTGGGCGGCGCGGGCGCGCGCCACCAGCGTCGGTTCGTCGAAGGCCGTCACCAGGATGCTGGGCGGGATGCCGTCGCCCAGCAGGGCGCGCAGGCGGCGCAGGGTCTCGATGCCGTCGGCCGGTTCCATGCGCCAGTCGATCAGCAGCACGTCGTAGGCCTGGCGCGCCGCCATGCGCGTCTCGATGCGGCGCACCGCCTCCTCGCAACTGCGCACCGCATCGACCTGCACGCCCAGCAGCTGCAGCTGCTCGCCGATCACGGCCAGGGCTTCCGGCAGGTCGTCGATGACGAGCGCGCGCAGGCCCTGCAGCGCCGGCTGCATGGCTGGCCGGGGGGCCTGCGCCGCGCGGCCCAGCCAGGCCGTGAACCAGAAGCTGCTGCCCGAGCCCGGGGCGCTGTCCACGCCGGCCTCACCGCCCATGGCGCGGGCCAGCTGGCGCGACAGGGCCAGGCCCAGGCCGGTGCCGCCGTGCCGACGGGAGGAGGAGTTGTCGGCCTGCTCGAAGGCGTTGAACAGCGCTGCCTGGCGGTCGTGCGAGATGCCCGGCCCGGTATCCTGAACCTCGAAGCGCACCAGCTGCCGCTGCGCATCTTCCTTGACCACCGCGCCGCGCACCCGCACCCAGCCCGTCTCGGTGAACTTGACGGCATTGGTCAGCAGGTTGATGAGGATCTGCGACAGCCGCGTGGGATCGCCGCGCAGCCGGCGCGGCAGGTGGTCCTGGTCCAGGATCAGCTCCAGGCCTTTGCTGCGAGCCTGACCGGCCACCAGCTCGACGGCGCGGGCCAGCACGCCGTCCAGCGAGAACTCGATGTTCTCCAGCGTGAGCTTGCCCGCTTCGATCTTGGAGATGTCCAGGATGTCGTTGATGACCTGCAGCAGATGCTGGGCGGCGGCGCCCACCTTGTCCAGCCGCTCGCGCTGGGTGCGGTCGCGCGCGTCGCGGGCCAACAGGTGGGTCAGGCCGATGATGGCGTTCATCGGCGTGCGGATCTCGTGGCTCATGTTGGCCAGGAAAGCGGACTTGGTGCGGCTGGCGGCATCGGCCTCCTGGCGCGCGGCCACGAGCGCCGCATTGGCCTGCTGCAGGGCCAGCGTGCGCTCCTGCACACGCTGCTCCAGCGTGGCGGCCATCTGGCGCAGTTCGTCCTCGGCCTCCTTGCGCTTGGTGATGTCGGTCGCCACGCCCAACAGGATGCGCTGCCGGCCGTCCAGCGACAGGATGGGGCGCTTGATGGTGCTGAACCAGCGCGTGCTGCCATCGGCGGCGGCCAGTTGCTCCTCCTCGATCAGCAGGTCGCGCCCGCTCTCGATGACCTGCCGGTCGGCAGCGAAGAAGCGCCGCACCTGGGCGTGGTCGGGGTTGAAGTCCAGTTCGCTGCGTCCGACCAGCGATTCCACGTCCGTGCCGTAGGCCTCGGCCAGTGCCTGGTTGGCCAGCACGAAGCGGCCTTCGGCATCCTTGGCGAAGATCAGGTTGCGGTTCAGATCGATCACACGGCGCAGGAAGGCCTGCTGGAACTGCAGTTCGCGGGTGCGCTCCTGCACGCGTTGCTCCAAAGCGGCGTTGAGCTGTTGCAGGTGGTCCTCGGCCACGGCCCGGGCCTGCACCTCCTGGCGGATGGCGCGGAACAGCAGCACGAACAAGGTCGTCAGCAGCACCAGCGTGACCAGCAGGGCCACCAGCGTGGAGTCGCGCTGCGACCCGGCACGGCGCAGGCGGGTTTCCAGCAGCGCAGCTTCGGCGGCGTCCATCTCGCGCACGAGTTCGCGCAGCTGCTGCAGGTTCTGGCGCGTGCTCTCGCTGCGCAGCAGTGCACGCGCCGGCTCCAGGCCTTGGCGCACCAGCGCGGAGCCGACCGCCTCGAGCATGCCCAGATGCGCCTCTGTCAGCTCCATCAGGCGCGCATGCCGCGCCAGCTGCTCGGGGTTGTCGCTGACCAGGCCGCGCACGTCGTTTAGGTTTCGGCGCGTCGCGACGGCCCAGGTCACGTAGTCAGCCGAGAACTGCAGTTCGCCGGTCAACATCTGGTTGCGGCGCGCGAGTTCGGCGTCGGCGATGGCGCCGTAGACGCCGGCCAGTTCGGCGCGCACCTCCTGCGTGTGCGCGATCAGGCGCGCCGTGTCGGCGAAGCGCGCGCCCGTGGTGTACGTCAGCCCACCCCCCATGAGCACGAACAGCGCGGTCGGGATGAAGCCCGATAGCACCAGCGTCTCGATGCGGCTACGCACGCGGGAGCCGCTCTGCACCTGTGGCGTGGTGACCAGCAGGTAGGCCGCCGTGCCCAGCAGCAAGAAGGCCCAGGCCGTGTGCAAGGCCACCGGCGGGGCGATGCGGTCGGTCACGATGGCGCTGACGTTCCACAGGTAGCCGACGAAGCACACGATGCCGATGCCGGCCACGAACGCTGCGGCGGTGCGGACGAGCGGCGCCAGCCGTGGGCGCCGCATGGCGGCGATGGCGCCGGCCAGCGCCACGAGCGCAATGGCGCTGTACGGGGACATGCGGCCGCGCGCCTGGTTGAAGGCAGTGTCGCGGTCGTGGAACAGGGCCTCGTCCAGTCCGGGGATCCAGTCGAACAGGTACTCGGCCAGCGTCGCCAGGCCCAGAAGGGCCACGGCGACGCCCAGTCCTACGGCCCAGCGGTCGGCCGCGGGGCCGGCGCGGGTGCGCAGCCACAGCGCAGCCGAACAGGCCAACAAGCCCACGGCGGTGTTGGCCTTCATCTGCACAGCGCCCGGGATCACGCTGCGCAGCGCCGGCAGGTCGAACGCCCAGCCCGCCAGTACGGCCATGGCCATGAGCGCAGACAGCGTGCAGGCCAGCTGGACGAACTTCAGGCGCGGGCTGCGCGGGTCCGTGGGTGGCATGGCAAACCTCCGTGGCAGGGCGGCTGCAAAACCGCCGAGACTAAGCGCCTCGCCGGCCTGGGCGCGTAGGACAGGGCGACAAGCACGGCCTTTCGCCCAGACGGCCGGCGTGGCCGGCAGCACGCCGGGCCAGAGGCCGTGGACCGGCGGTATCGGCCTCGCGGCCGCCGTCGACCGGCAGCGGCCGCGGTGGTCTTGGTGTTGGTGCTGCGCATGGATGACTTCGTCGCGCTTGGAAGACGGGCCCCATTGTCCTGGCCGATGTCTGGCAAGCGTGGCGCAACGGTGGCAGCGCGCGGCGTGGCGCGACACAGTCGCGTCACATTTCGGATGGGCTATCGCCGCTGGGCATCCTGCGCCTGGCAGCGCACGCAATCCACAGGATCTCCATGCCATAGGCATCCAGCCCCAGGCCGGCCAGGGCCTGCTCGACCTGGTCGCCGAGGGCGAGGTTGTCCCACTCGGTGGCATCGCCGCAGCGCCCGCAGACCAGGAACACCGGGTCGTTGTGCGGGTGCGGGCCGTGCTTGCAGACCACGAAGCTGCTGGTGGCCGCGACTTTGTGGACCAGGCCCTGCTCGACCAGGAATTCGGGCGCGCGGTAGACCGTCATCGGCGCCACGCCCGGGTTCAGCGCGCGCATGTCGGCCAGCAGGTCGTAGGCCTTGCCCGCGCCGTCGCGCGCCAGCAGCAGCTCCAGCACCAGCGCGCGTTGCTCTGTCGGCTGCGCGCCCTGCGCGGCGCAGCGCGCCCGGGCCTGCGCCAGCGCCTGGGCGTGCTGACGCGGCGTGGGCTGCCTGGTGGTCTGCGCGGGGGGCTCGTGGTCATCCTCCAGCGCGGCCTCGTCCCGGTTGTGCAGCCACGACAGGCCGGCCTGCCCATCGTGATCGGCGTGGCGTTGTGGGTGACCGGGTCGATGCCGTCCAGGCGCGTGGTCGAGGGCGTGCCGCTGTTGCCGATGTCGACGAAACGCGCCAGTGCGGGGTGGCCGGCGATGGTGCCCTGCGTGTAGCTGCCGTGCATGCCGGGGCATGGCGCCTCCAGGCGGTCCACGAAACCGTAGCCTGCGCCCTGGCGGCGGTAGACCTCGATCTGCGTCGGGCCGCTGTTCGCAGGGTCGCGCCAACTGGTGATCAGGTGCGCGCCGTTGGGCTCGGCGAAGCCGTGCATGGGCAAGGGCAGGGCCAGCGACGCCAGCAGGTGGCCGGCGCCGATGCAGGCGTCCGCGAACAACTGGGCCGAGGCGTTCTGTGAGGTCGCGGCGCGGCCGTCCATGAAGAGCGCGGCCTGGCCGGCGCGTTCGTCGTGGTGCGTTGGCTGCGGGCCGTCGATGCGCATCGTCAGCTGGCGCGGCGCTTCCTTTTAGTCGTGGTCGTGGTCGTGGTCGCCGTGGTCTTCCTGCCAGATGCCGCCGTCGACGATCTGCGTCGCGTCCTGCGGGCGTTGCAGCGCCAGCGCGTAGCGGCCACCCGGGCTGACGTAGACCGCGCTCGGCGCGTTGGCCAATGTGAAGCTGGCGACCACGATGGCGCTGTGCAGGTCGTGCAGGCACAGCATGGGCGAGGCGGCCTCGGCGATCGCCAGGCCGCCGCGAAAAGCACAACGGGCCGGGACGCGCACCGCGCATCCCAGCCCCTCGACGTATGTCGGCCGCTGCGTGCGGCGCTGGTCAGTGCGCTTCGGCGGCCTTGGCGGCCTCGATCGCATCGGCCGTGTTGTCGCCCGTGCCGTTGAAGTAGATGTTGAGCAGCACAGCGGAGATCGCCGTCAGCAGGATGCCGGACTCCAGCAGCGGGTGCAGGCCGTGCGCCATCTGCTGCATCCAGCGCGGCGCCACCAGCGGGATCAGGCCGAAGCCGATGGCCAGCGCGACGATGTACAGGTTGTTGCGGTTGCCGCGGAAGTCCACGGCCGACAGGATGCGGATGCCGGTGGCCGCCACCATGCCGAACATCACGAGGCCGGCGCCGCCGAGCACGAAGGTGGGCACGCTCTCGACCAGCGCCCCCATCTTGGGCAACAGGCCCAGCACCACCATGATCACGCCGCCGGCCACGCAGACCCAGCGGCTGCGCACGCCGGTCACGCCGACCAGGCCCACGTTCTGGCTGAAGCTGGTGTAGGGGAAGGTGTTGAACACGCCGCCGATCACGGTGCCCAGTCCGTCGGTGCGCAGGCCCGCGGCCAGTTCGGCCTGCGAGATCTTCTTGCCCGTGATGTCCGACAGCGCGAGGAACATGCCGGTCGACTCGATCATCACGACCACCATGACCAGCGTCATGGTCAGGATCATCACCGGGTCGAAGGTCGGCATGCCGAAGGCCAGCGGCGTGACGACGTCGAACCAGGCCGCCTCGGCCACCTTGTGGAAGTCCATCTTGCCCACGGCCACGGCCACGGCGCAGCCGGCCACGATGCCCAGCAGCACCGAGATGTTGGCGACGAAGCCGCGGCCGAAACGCACCAGCAAGAGGATGAAGACCAGCACCGCGGCGGCGATGCCCATGGTGTCGAGCGCGCCGTACTTCGGGTTGTCCTGCATCGGGATCGGGCCCAGCAGCTGGCCGACCGGCACGCCCTTGGCCTCGGCCGCGGCGCGCGTGGCGTCCACCAGGCGCACCAGCGCGTCGGCGTTGACGGTCTGCGCCATCGAGGCCGGCCCTCCCATGGCCCAGCCAACGCCCACGCGCATGAGGCTGATCCCGATCACGGCGATGATGGTGCCCGTCACCACGGGCGGGAAGAAGCGCAGCATCTTGCTGATGGCCGGCGCAATCAGCATGGAGATGACGCCCGCGCCGATGATGGCGCCAAAGATCGCGCGCGCGCCCTCCACGCCCGGCATGGCGTTGGCGAAGGCCACCATCGGGCCGACGGCCGCGAAGGTCACGCCCATCATCACGGGCAGCTTGATGCCGAACCAGCGCGTCATGCCGAAGGACTGGATCAGTGTGACGATGCCGCAGCAGAACAGGTCGGCGCTGATCAGCATGGCCACCTGGTGCGGCGTGAGCTGCAGCGCACGGCCGACGATCAGCGGCACCGCCACCGCACCGGCATAGATCACAAGGACGTGCTGCAGGCCCAGCGCGGCCAGGCGGCCGGTGGGCAGGCGTTCATCCACGGGGTGGACAGCGGGCGTGGTCATCGGGGCGTTCTCCACAGGACTTCGGACAAGTGCACGCGCGCTGGACGGCTTTCAGTAGGGGAAGCCGCGGCCAGTGCCGGCCGGTTCTTCCCCCCACCACAGCGGGTTCTGTGAGGAGCTTCGGTCGCAAAACTCCTTGGAGAAGGAGACCCGCGGCGACCTGGGTATAAGGCCTATCGTATACACTATAGAACGTTTTTGTCTCCGGAAAAACCCTTTGATCGCATACTGATGGAGCTCAGGAGCCGCGGTAGGTGCTGTAGCTGTAAGGGCTCACGAGCAGCGGAACGTGGTAGTGGCCGGCCCTGTCGGCGATGCCGAAGTCCAGTGGCACGCTGTCGATGAAGGGCGGGTCGGGCAGGTGCACGCCGCGGGCGCGGAAGTAGGCCGCCACCTCGAACACGAGGCGCCAGCGGCCGGTTTCCATGCTGGAGGCGTCCAGCAGCGGGCCGCCATCGTTGCGGCCGTCGGCGTTGAGCGTGAGGGTCTTGACGGTCTGCGCGCTGCCGTCGGCCTGCACGCGCTGCAGCGTGACCCGCATGCCGGCGGCCGGGCAGCCGTGGGCGGTGTCGAGGACGTGGGTGCTCAGGTGTCCCATGGTCGTTGTTCCTTTCGAAGAGTGTGGGCAGGCATGGATCGTATACGCGATCAGGCGCCTGCACGCCTCCGCGGCTGCGGAAGCGATGCAAGCGCCGTACCCGCAGGAGCGGACGGACTCAGGCCGGCTTGTCGCCGATCCTGAACTGCGACAGGGCTTCGAGCGCGCGCACCATGCCCGAGTGGTCCCAGGCCGCGCCGCCCTGGGCCACGCAGGCCGAGAACAGCTGCTGCGCACCGGCCGTGCCCGGCAGCGCCAGGCCCAGCTGGCGTGCCGCACCCAGCGCGAGGTTCAGGTCCTTCTGGTGCAGCGCGATGCGGAAACCCGGCTCCACGGTGCGCGCGACCATGCGCTCGCCCAGCACCTCGAGGATGCGCGAGCTGGCCAGGCCGCCCAGCAGCGCCTCGCGCACACGGGCCGGGTCGGCGCCGGCACGGGCGGCGAACAGCAGGCCCTCGGCCACGGCCTGGATGGTCAGCGCCACCACGATCTGGTTGGCCACCTTGGCGGACTGGCCGTCGCCGCTTGCGCCCACGCGCGTGATGTTCTTGCCCATCACGGCCAGCACGGGCTTGGCGCGCTCGAACACCTCGGGCTTGCCGCCGCACATGATGGACAGCGTGGCGTTGCGCGCACCCACGTCGCCACCGGAGACCGGTGCGTCCAGGTAGTCGGCGCCCAGCGCCTCGATGCGGCGCGCGAAGTCTTGCGTCTCCACGGGCGAGATCGAGGACATGTCGATGACGAGCTTGCCCTTGCCGCCGTTCGCGAGGCCCGACGCCACGCCGTCCTCGCCGAACAGCACGGCCGCCACATCGGGCGTGTCGGGCAGCATGGTGATCACGATGTCGGCGCGCTCGGCCACGCCGCGGGCCGAGGTGCACTGCGTGGCGCTGGTTTCGGCCAGCGCGGCCGGCACCTTGCCCAGCGTGTGCAGGAACAGCTGGTGGCCGGCCTTGACGAGATGTCCCGCCATGGGCGTGCCCATGACGCCCAGGCCGATGAAACCGATCTTGAGAGAAGAGGAAGAGGTCATGTCTTGCAGGTCGTCGTTGTCAGTGGTGGGGAATCCAGGAGAGGCCGTCCTCGGTGCGGCCCGCGGGCTTGTATTCGCATCCGATCCAGCCCTGGTAGCCGATGCGGTCCAGGTGGGCGAACAGGAAGGGGTAGTTGATCTCGCCCGTGCCGGGCTCGTGGCGGCCGGGGTTGTCGGCCAGCTGGATGTGGCCGATGCGCGGCAGCTGCTTGGTGAGCGTGGCGGCGAGTTCGCCTTCCATGCGCTGCATGTGGTAGATGTCGTACTGCAGGAAGACATTGGCCGCGCCAATCTCGTCGAGCAGGGCCAGCGTCTGGCCGCTGCGGTTCAGGTGGAAGCCGGGGATGTCGTGGCTGTTGACCGGCTCGATCAGCAGCTTGAGACCGGCGCCGGCCAGTTGGGTAGCGGCGTAGCGCAGGTTCTCCACCAGCGTGGCGTGCACCTCGGCGATGTCCGTGCCGGCCGGCGTCTTGCCCACCAGGCAGTTGAGCTGCGGCACGCCGAGCACGCGGGCGTATTCGATGGCCTGGCCCACACCGGTGCGGAACTCGCGCTCGCGCCCCGGGATGCAGGCGATGCCGCGCTCGCCGGCGTCCCAGTCGCCAGCGGGCAGGTTGTGCAGCACCAGCTGCAGATGGTGCTGCTGCAGGCGCGCCAGGATGTCGGTGGCCGAGTACGGGTAGGGGAACATGAACTCGACGGCCTGGAAGCCGGCGCGGGCGGCGCGTTCGAAGCGGTCCAGGAACGGGACCTCGTTGAACAGCATCGAAAGGTTGGCGGCGAATCGGGGCATGGCGTCCTCCCTCAATCCAGCATGGCGGCGGCGATGGCCGTGGGCACGTCGGATTTGCTCGTGGCCAAATCCTCGAACTCCACCACGTTGTCGATCTCGGTGCCCATGGCGATGTTGGTCACCTGCTCGAGCAGCACCTCCACCACCACCGGCACGCGGTGCTCCTCCATCCAGGCCTCGGCCTGGCGCAGGGCCGGCGCGATCTCGTCGGCACGGTGCACGCGGATCGCCTTGCAGCCCAGGCCTTCGACCACCTTCATGTGGTCCACGCCGTAGCTGCGCACCGGCTCGTCGGCCGGGGTGTTGATGTTGTCGAAGGCCAGCTGTACGCAGTAGTCCATGCCGAAGCCGCGCTGGCTCTGGCGGATCAGGCCCAGGTAGCTGTTGTTCACCACGATGTGCAGGTAAGGCAGCTTGAACTGCGCGCCCACGGCCAGTTCCTCCAGCATGAACTGGAAGTCGTAGTCGCCCGAGAGCGCGACGATCTTGCGGCCCGGGTCGGCGGCACGCACACCCAGCGCGGCCGGCACGGTCCAGCCCAGCGGGCCGGCCTGGCCGCAGTTGATCCACTGGCGCGGGCCGTAGACATGCAGGAACTGCGCTGCGGCGATCTGCGACAGGCCGATCGTGGAGACGTAGGTCACGTCCTTGCCGAAGGCGTTGTTCATGCACTGGTACACGCGCTGCGGCTTCATGGGCACGCTGTCGTAGTTGGTCTTGCGCAGGTATTGGAT
The DNA here is from genome assembly GCF_007677875.1 of Variovorax boronicumulans. Lineage (GTDB taxonomy): Bacteria > Pseudomonadota > Gammaproteobacteria > Burkholderiales > Burkholderiaceae_C > Pseudorhodoferax > Pseudorhodoferax boronicumulans_A. Next base: position 36,587 of record NZ_VEDO01000021.1, read on the forward strand.
GTCGCGCTTGCGGTCCTGGCATTCGGCGGCCCAGGCGGCGCGCTCGGGCAGCCTGCGCTGCGCGGCGCGCTCGCGGGCGGCCTGCACGAAGAGTTCGAGCGCTGCCTTGGCATCGGAGACGATGCCGTAGTCGGGCGCGAACACGCGGCCGATCTGAGTGGGCTCGATGTCGACGTGGATGAATTGGCGGCCCTTGCAGTAGACCTCGGGGCTGCCGGTGTGGCGGTTGGCCCAGCGGTTGCCGATGCCCAGCACGAAGTCGCTCGCCAGCATGTTGGCGTTGCCATAGCGGTGGCTGGTCTGCAGGCCGCACATGCCGGCCATGAGCGGGTGGTCGTCGGGGATGGTGCCCCAGCCCATCAGCGTGGGGATCACGGGGATGCCGGTCAGCTCGGCGAACTCGACCAGCAGCTCGGACGCGTCGGCGTTGACGATGCCGCCGCCGGCCACGATCAGCGGGCGCTCGGCGCGCTCCAGCATGTCCAGCGCCTTGTCGATCTGCGCGCGCGTGGCGGCCGGCTTGTAGACGGGCAGCGGCGCGTAGGTGTCCATGTCGAACTCGATCTCGGCCATCATCACGTCGAAGGGCAGGTCGATCAGCACCGGGCCCGGGCGGCCTGAGCGCATGAGGTGGAAGGCCTGCTGGAAGGCGCGCGGCACCTGGGCCGGCTCCAGCACCGTGGTGGCCCACTTGGTGACGGGCTTGACGATGCTGGCGATGTCCACCGCCTGGAAGTCTTCCTTGTGCAGCCGTGCGCGCGGGGCCTGGCCGGTGATGCACAGGATCGGGATGCTGTCGGCGCTGGCCGAGTACAGGCCCGTGACCATGTCGGTGCCGGCCGGGCCAGAGGTGCCGATGCACACGCCGATGTTGCCGGCCTTGGCCCGCGTGTAGCCCTCGGCCATGTGCGAGGCGCCCTCGACATGGCGCGCCAGCACGTGGCCGATGGTCTGGCGCTCGCGCAGCTGCGCGTAGAGCGGGTTGATGGCGGCGCCGGGCACGCCGAAGGCCTGGGTGATGCCTTCTTTCTCCATCACGAGCACTGCGGCCATCGCCGCCTTCATCTTCGCCATTGCAGGTCTCCTGGGTTGGTGCAATCGGAGGCGATGGTCGTGAAGCAGGCGCCTGCCGTGAACGCCTGGGCGTGGATATGAACTATTCCGCGTTGGAATAGGTGGGCCTACACTGGGACGATGAACGTTCAAACCGGAAAGCTTGGCCAAGCGAAGCGATGGCCCGAGCCCAAGGCCGAGCGCAGCGATGGCCCGTGTAGGATTTCCCCCTGTGCCCCTGCCGAGGAGCGCAGAGCCATGGGCTGCGCAAGGGCACCTTGCGCTTCAATAACTGACTCATTGCGCTTGTTCGAGCTGAGTGAACGCAGTGAACGGTGCGAGTTGCGCAATGCAGCCCATGGCGCGAGCACCGCAGGTTGCCTGGAGCGCAAGCAGAAGGACAGGGGCACCGGGGTCGCCTTCTCTTTGCTTACTTTCTCTTGGCGAAGCAAGAGAAAGTAAGTCGGGGTGTGGGGGAGAAGCCCCCACCTCCTCACCTCGATCAGACGTGGTGTTTCCTGCTGGCACCAGAGGCCGGGATTGCCCCCGGCAGTGCAGTCACTTTCTTTCGTTTCGCCGAAAGAAAGTAACCAAAGAAAGGGCGACCCCGGTGCCCGCGTCCCTCCGCTGGCGCTCCGGGCAACCTGCGGTGCTCGCGGCCTGGGCGCATCGTGCAACTCGCTGCGTTCACTGCGTTCACTTCGCTCAGACAAGCACGATGAGTCAGATGTTGAAGCGCGTGGTTCCCCGCGCCGCCCAGGCCACTGCGCTCCTCGGCGTGGGCGCAGGGGCCCCGGGGAACGGGGTCACAGACGGGCCATCGCTGCGCTCGGCCCTGGGCCGTTCGGCCACCATGGCGCTTCGCGGAAGGGAACACTGACATGGATCGCCTCATGACCATGCAGGTCTTCGTGCGCGTCGTGGAGACGGGCAGCTTCAGCAAGGCCGCGGCCGAACTGGCCACCACCCAGCCCACGGCCACCAAGGCGGTGGCCGAGGCCGAGCGCCGGCTGGGCGCGCGGCTGCTGCACCGCAGTACGCGCGGCGTGACGCCGACTGAGGTCGGCCTGCTGTACTACGAGCGCTGCAAGGCCCTGGTGCGCGATGCCGACGAGGCCGACAGCGTGGCCGCGCTGGTGCAGGGCGGCGGCAGCGGCCTGTTGCGCATCAACTGCTCGGTGGCGTTCGGCCGGCGCGTGCTGGTGCCGCTGGTGCTGCGCTACATGCAGGCCCATCCGCAGCTGCAGGTGGAGCTGTCCTTCGACGACCGCTACGTGAACCTCGTGGAGCAGGGCGTGGACCTGGCCGTGCGCATGGGCCGGCTGGCCGACTCGGCGCTCGGGGCGCGCTACCTGGGCCGCAACCCCTGGATGCTGGCCGGCGCGCCGGCCTATCTGGCCGCGCGCGGCACGCCGCTGCGGCCCGCGGACCTGACCGGGCACGACTGCCTGGTCTACAGCAGCGTGCAGGGCGATGCGCGCTGGCCCTTCGTCACGCCCGCGGGCGAGGAGCTGGCCCAGCCCGTGCGCGCCGTGCTCAAGTCCAACAACCTCTCGGCCCTGCTGGCGGCCTGCCGCGCCGGCATGGGCCTGGCCGTGCTGCCCTGGTACGTGGCCCACACCTCGCATGCGCAGGGGCACGTCGTGCAGCTGCTCGCCGACCACGCCCTGCCGTCGCAGGAAATGCACGCGGTGTTTCCGTCGCCCAAGCTGGTGCCGGCCAAGGTCACGGCCTTCATCGCCTGGTTGCAGCAGCAGCTGCAGGGTGAATGGTGGGGCGCCGATCTGGCGCAGGCAGAGTAGGGCGGTTCTCGGTCTTTTCTGTATTCAGTTTTTCCGAGCCGGCCGCCGCGGAACGCCGCCAGCAGCCGGAGCGGAGCGCGGTCGATGGATGCCCATCTCAGCGTCCAGGGCTTGCGTTGCCTCAAATTACTGTACACAATCAAAGGCATCAATCGTCTTCAATCCATCATGCCCCGCAAGCCTGCCTCTTCCCTGCGCCTGGTGGAACCGGTGCGCACGCCGCGCGATGCGCCCAGCACCACGGACCAGATCGTCGAGTCCATCACGAGCGCCATCGTCGAGCAGCGCCTGATGCCCGGCACCAAGCTCGTGGAGCAGCAGATCGCCGACGTGTTCTCGGTCTCGCGCACCGTGGTGCGCCAGGCGCTGAACCAGCTGAGCCGCAGCCGGCTGGTCACGCTGCTGCCCGCGCGCGGCGCCTTCGTGGCCACCATGTCGGCCGAAGAGGCGCGCCAGGTGTTCGAGCTGCGCCGCCTCGTCGAAGGCGGCATGGCGCGCGAACTCGCGGCCCGCATCACCGACGCACAGATCGCGCAGCTGCGCGCCCATTTGCAGGACGAGCGCGATGCGGTCAAGCGCTCCGACGTGAGCGGGCGCACGCGGCTGCTGGCCGATTTCCATGTGATCCTGGCGCGGCTGCTCGGCAACGAGGTGCTGGCCGAACTCATCGCCGACCTGCTGTCGCGCTCGCAACTGATCGCGCTGATGTACCAGAGCGGCCACTCGGCCGAGCACTCGCAATCCGAGCACATCGAGATCGTGCAGGCGCTGGAAAAGCGCGACGGCCGCGCCGCCGCCCGGCTCATGGAGCAGCACATCACGAGCGTGGAGCGCAACCTGCGGCTCGATCCGCGCACCCCCGACCTGGCCGCCGTGTTGCGGCCCAAGCAGTGAAAGAGACACCACCCGACATGCCATCCCCGACCCCTCCCGCGCCCGCTCCCCGCTACCCGCGCGACCTGCGCGGCTACGGCCGCAACCCGCCCCATGCGCAATGGCCTGGCCGGGCCCGCGTGGCCGTGCAGTTCGTGCTGAACTACGAGGAAGGCGGCGAGAACTCCGTGCTGCACGGCGATGCCGGCAGCGAGCAATTCCTGTCCGAGATGTTCAACCCGGCCGCCTATCCGGACCGCCACCTCTCCATGGAAGGCATCTACGAATACGGATCGCGCGTGGGCGTGTGGCGGCTGCTGCGCGAGTTCGAACGGCGCGGCCTGCCGCTCACGGTGTTCGGCGTGTCCATGGCGCTGGAGCGCTGCCCCGAGGTCACGGCCGCCTTCGTCGAGCTGGGCCACGAGATCGCCTGCCACGGCTGGCGCTGGATCCACTACCAGAACCTGGCGCCCTCGGTGGAGCGCGAGCACCTGGAGCGCGGCATGGAGATCATCCAGCGCATCACGGGCCAGACGCCGCTGGGCTGGTACACGGGCCGCGACAGCCCCAACACGCGCCGACTGGTGGCGGACCATGGCGGCTTCGAGTACGACAGCGACTACTACGGCGACGACCTGCCGTTCTGGCTGCGCGTGAAGAAGACCGACGGCAGCCTCGCGCCCCACCTGGTCGTGCCCTACACGCTGGACTGCAACGACATGCGCTTCGCACTGCCGCAGGGCTTCAGCCACGGCGACGAGTTCTTCGAGTACCTGCGCGACGCCTTCGACGTGCACTACGCTGAAGGAGCGGAGCGCCCCGCGATGATGAGCATCGGCATGCACTGCCGGCTGCTCGGCCGCCCCGGCCGCATGCGCGCGCTGCAGCGCTTCCTGGACCACGTGCAGTCGCACGACCGGGTCTGGGTCACGCGCCGCATCGACATCGCGCGCCACTGGAAGCAGGTGCATCCCTTCGATGCCAACACCGCCTTTGTCTGGGAGTGAACATGCCGCTCACGCTGGAACAGCTCAACGCCGCCACGCAGGCCGACTTCGTCGCCTTGCTGGACGGCACTTACGAACACTCGCCCTGGGTCGCCGAAGGCGCCTGGGCCGCGCGGCCCTTCGCCTCGCTGGCCGCGCTCAAGGCCGCGCTGGCCGAGTCGGTGCGCCGCGCCGGCCGTGACCAGCAGATGGCGCTGGTGCGTGCCCACCCGGAGCTGGCCGGCAAGGCCATGGCCAGCAACACGCTGACCGCCGAATCCACCAACGAGCAGAGCAAGGCCGGCCTGACGAACTGCACGCCCGACGAGCTCGCGCTGATCGGCCGGCTCAACGCGCAGTACAACGCGCGCTTCGGCTTCCCGTTCATCATGCCCGTGCGCGGCCCGCGCGGCACCGGGCTCACCAAGCAGCAGATCATTGCCACGGTGCAGCGCCGGCTTCACCACCACCCCGACTACGAATTTGCCGAGGCGCTGCGCGCGATCCATCGCATCGCCGAGATCCGGCTGGACGACAAGTTCGGCCAGTCGCCCGTGCTGGGCAACCTGGTCTGGGATTGGGCCGAGCAGCTGGCCGTCCACACCGACCCCGGCTACGCCGAGCGCGGCGAACTCACCGTCACCTACCTGACCGATGCGCACCGTGCCTGCGCTGCGCAGCTGGCCACCTGGATGCGCGAGGACTGCGGCTTCGACGAGGTCACGATCGACGCCGTCGGCAACGTGGTCGGCATCTACCACGGCACGGACCGCGATGCCCCCCGCCTCTTGACCGGCAGCCACTACGACACCGTGCGCAACGGCGGCAAGTACGACGGCCGGCTCGGCATTCTGGTGCCCATGGCCTGCGTGCGCGAACTGCACCGCGCGGGCAAGCGACTGCCCTATGGCTTCGAGGTCGTGGGCTTCGCGGAAGAGGAGGGCCAGCGCTACAAGGCCGTGTTCCTGGGCTCGGGCGCGCTGACCGGCGACTTCGACCCGAACTGGCTGGACCAGGAAGACGCCGACGGCATCCCCATGCGCACGGCCATCGCGCATGCCGGCCTGCGCGTGGAGGACATCGCCGGCCTGCGCCGCGATCCGGCACGCTACCTGGGCTTCGTCGAAGTCCACATCGAGCAGGGCCCCGTGCTCAACGAGATGGACCTGCCACTGGGCATCGTGACCTCGATCAACGGCAGCGTGCGCTACGTCGGCGAGGTCGTCGGCATGGCCAGCCACGCCGGCACCACGCCCATGGACCGGCGGCGCGATGCGGCCGCGGCCGTGGCCGAGCTCGTGCTGTTCATGGAAAAGCGCGCCGCGGCCGAGCCGCACCTGGTCGCTACCGTGGGCATGCTCGAGGTGCCCAACGGTTCCATCAACGTGGTGCCGGGCCGCTGCAAGTTCAGCCTGGACATCCGCGCCACGACCAACGCAGCGCGCGACGCTTGCGAGCGCGACGTGCTGGCCGAGTTGCAGGCCATCTGCGAACGCCGCGGCGTGCACCACCATGTGGAGCAGACCATGCGCGCATCGGCCGCGCCGAGCGCGCCGGCCTGGCAGCAGCGCTGGGAGCGCGCCGTGCAGGCCCTGGGCCTGCCGCTGTACCGCATGCCCAGCGGTGCGGGCCACGACGCCATGAAGCTGCACGAAGTCATGCCCCAGGCCATGCTGTTCGTGCGCGGCGAGAACGCCGGCATCAGCCACAACCCGCTGGAATCGACCACCAACCACGACATGGAACTCAGCGTGCGCGCGTTCCAGACCCTTCTGACCCAACTCGCGAGCGAACAAGCATGAGCACGACCAACACCCCCTACGACGCCCTCGACCGCTGGGTCGACGCCCACTTCGACGAGCAGGTGCGCTTCCTGCAGGCCCTGGTGCAGGTGCCGACCGACACGCCGCCCGGAAACAACACGCCGCACGCGCTGCGCACGGCCGCGCTGCTCCAGGACTTCGGCTTCGAGGCCCAGGCCCACGAAGTACCGGCCGCGACCGTGAAGGAGCACGGCCTGGAGTCCATCACCAACCTCGTGGTGCAGCGCCGCTACGGCCAGGGTGGCCGGGTGGTCGCGTTGAACGCCCACGGCGACGTGGTGCCGCCCGGCGAAGGCTGGACGCGCGATCCCTACGGCGGCGAGGTCGTGGACGGCAAGCTCTACGGCCGTGCCGCGGCCGTCAGCAAGTGCGACTTCTCGACCTTCAGCTTCGCCACGCGCGCGCTGGAAGCGGCCGGCGCGCCGCTGGCTGGCGGCGTGGACCTGCTGTTCACCTACGACGAGGAATTCGGCGGCGAACTCGGCCCGGCGTGGCTGCTGGAGAAAGGCATCACCAAGCCGGATCTGGAAATCGCGGCCGGCTTCAGCTACCAGGTCGTCACGGCGCACAACGGCTGTCTGCAGCTGGAAGTCACGGTGCACGGCAAGATGGGCCATGCGGCGGTGCCCGAAACCGCAGTGGACGCGCTGCAGGCCGCCAACCGCATCCTGACCGCGCTGTACGCCGAGAACGGCGAGCTGCGCAAGACCAAGAGCGCGGTGGAAGGCATCAACCACGGCTACATCAACGTCGGCCAGATCAACGGCGGCACCAACACCAACGTGGTGCCCGGCAAGGTGGTCCTCAAGGTCGACCGCCGCATGATTCCCGAGGAAGACCCGGTCGCTGTGGAAGCACGGCTGCGCGGTCTGATCGAGCAGGCGGCTGCGGGCCAGGCTGGCATCCGCGTGGAGATCAAGCGCCTGCTGCTGGCCCACGCCATGAAGCCGCTGGCCGGCAATGCGCCGCTGGTCGAGTCGTTGTGCCGCCATGCCACGGCCCTGTTCGGTGAGCCGGTGAAAGCCTCCGGCACGCCGCTGTACACCGATGCGCGGCTGTTCAGCGAGCGAGGCATTCCGGCCGTGATCTACGGCGCCGGCCCGCGCACCGTGCTCGAGTCCAACGCCAAGCGCGCCGACGAGCACATCGTGCTGGAAGACCTGCGCCGCGCCACCAAGGTGGTGGCGCGCACGCTGTTCGATCTGCTCAAGGCGTGATCCACATCAAGGCCTCAGCGCTGCGTCGGTCCTAGAGTCCGTCCCACACCCTTCCCAAGAAACCCGAGAGGACAAGACATGCGCATTCGACGCAATACCCTGGCGCTGGCCGCGGCCTGCGTGCTGGCGGGCCCGGCCCTGGCCGCCGGCCCCTGCGAGGCCGAGATCGACAGCACCGACGCCATGCAGTTCACCAAGGCCCAGCTTTCCGTGCCGGCAAGCTGCAAGCAGTTCAAGCTCACGCTCAAACACGTGGGCAAGCTGCCGAAAGCGTCCATGGGCCACAACTGGGTGCTGGCCAAGACGGCCGACATGGCCGGCGTGGCCAGCGACGGCATCGCCGCCGGCCTGCCGAACGACTACCTCAAGCCCGGCGATGCGCGCGTGATCGCCGCGACCAAGATCATCGGCGGCGGCGAGAGCGCCTCGGTCAGCTTCGATGTAGCCAAGCTCAAGGCCGGCGAGGCCTACAGCTACTTCTGCTCCTTCCCGGGCCACTCGGCCATCATGAAGGGCACGCTGACCTTGGCCAAGTAAGCAGGACGCCCGTGCGCCAGCGGCTGCGGACCTGGTCTGCAGCCGCTTTTTCATGCGCGCGCATAAGCTTGCGCGAAAAGCTTCGTTGGGTTGGCGGGGCCGCCTTCGAACAATGGGCGGCTCGCGCGCCCTGACCCCGCCGACGGCGGTGGCGGCGCGCCAGGAGCCCGCATGTCCGATCCTTCACCACTGTCCGCCACCCCGATGGGCCACCGGCCTCGATTCGACGCAGCCCCGGGGACCGTGTGATGGCACAACGCAAACTGCGCCTGGGCGCCTTCATCATGGCCACGGGCCACCACATCGCGGCCTGGCGCCACCCCGGTTCGCAGATCGACTCGGGCGTCAACATCGACCACTACATGGAGGTCGCGCAGACCGCCGAGCGCGGTCTGTTCGACCAGGTCTTCGTGGCCGACAGCCCCGGCATCGGCTTCCGTGGCGGCGAGGAGGCGCTGCGCCGCCAGGGCCGCATGTCCTACTTCGAGCCGGTCACGCTGTGGGCCGCGCTGTCGGCCGTCACCAAGCACATCGGCTTCGTCGCCACGGCGTCGACGACCTACGAAGACCCCTACCTTCTGGCCCGCAAGTTCGCCTCGCTGGACCACATCAGCAAGGGCCGCGCGGCCTGGAACGTGGTGACCACGAGCGCCGACAACGTGCACGGCAACTTCGGCCTCGACGCACACCCGGACCCCGCCCTGCGCTACGAGCGCGCGCACGAGTTCGTGCACGTGGTCAAGGGCCTGTGGGACAGCTTCGAGGACGACGCCTTCGTGCGCGATGCGGCCTCCGGCGTCTATTTCGATCCAGCCAAGCTGCACGCGCTGAACCACGTGGGCAAGCACTTCAAGGTCAAGGGCCCGCTGAACCTGGAGCGCCCGCCCCAGGGCTACCCCGTGATCGTGCAGGCGGGCTCGTCCGAGGACGGCAAGGAGCTGGCCGCCGCCACGGCCGAGGCCATCTTCACGGCCTGGACCAGCCTGGCGGAGGCCCAGGCCTTCTACCGCGACGTGAAGGGCCGCATGGCCAAATACGGCCGCCGGCCCGAGCAGCTGCTGGTGCTGCCCGGCATCTCGCCCGTGATCGGCCGCACCGAAGAGGAGGCGCAGGCCAAGTGGGCCGAGCTGCAGGCGCTGATCCATCCGGCGGTGGGCCTGGCCGCGATCGCGCCGTTCTGGCCCGGCGAGGATGTCAGCCGCTGGGACCTGGACGCGCCGCCCCCGTACATCCCCGAGGCACCCAGGGGCATCCAGAGCCGCACCCAGGTGGTGCTGGAACTGGCGCGGCGCGAGCGCTTCACGGTCCGCCAGCTCTACGAGTACCTGGCCGGCGCGCGCGGCCACTGGGTCGTGGTAGGCACGCCGGCACAGATCGCCGACCGCATGCAGGAGTGGTTCGAGAACGGTGCGGCTGACGGCTTCAACGTGATGCCGCCCGTGCTGCCGGCCTCGCTGAACGAGTTCGTGGACCTCGTGGTGCCCGAGCTGCAGCGGCGTGGGCTGTTCCGCACGGCGTACGAGGGCCGCACGCTGCGCGAGAACCTGGGACTGGAGCGGCCGGGCAACGCGTTCGCGCAGGCGCAGCGGGCGGCGGCCTGAGAGCGGCCCCCTGGCGACTGGCTCCTGCGCGTGGACGGGGGCGTCGTCAAGAGCGCGTTCTGACGATGACGGGCAGGGCGTTCAGGCCCAGGTCGCCGCCGTGCGCGCCGCCTGCTCGCGGACCCAGTGGCGGAACGCGGTCAGCGGCGGATACCAGGCCCGGTGGGCGGCGCAGGCCAGGTAGTAACGGCCGGCGCTGCGGCTGCGCACGTCGACGGCCGAGACCAGGTCGCCCCGCGCCAATTCCTCCTGGAACAAAAACTCAGGCAGCAGCGCCACGCCCAGCCCGGCGGCGGCCGCCTGCATGGCGGTGGCGAACTGATCGACGTTCATGCCCGCGCCACCGTCGGCGGCCAGCCCCTGCGCTGCGAACCAGTCGGCCCAGGCCTGCGGCCGCGAGGCCAGGTGCAGCAGCGGCGCGCCGAGCAGGTCGGCCGGCACCGCGAAGCCGTGCTGCGCCTTGAGCGCGCGCGCGCACGCCGGCACCACGGTTTCGTCGAACAGCAGGTCGAGTTCGGCGCGCGGCCATTCGGGCGCACCGTAGTGCAGGGCGGCGTCCACGCCCTCGGCTTCCATGTTGAAAGGCTGCAGCCGCGTCACGAGGTTCAGCGTCACGCCAGGGTTCTGGCGCGTGAAGTCCGGCAGCAGCGGTGCGAGCCAGCGCGTGCCCATGGTCGGCAGGATGGCCAGCGTGAGCGTGCCGGCGCCGGGGCTGGCCTTCAGGCGCAGCGTGGCCTGCGCGATCGCGTGCAGAGCGTGGCGCAGTTCTACGGCGTAGGCCTCGCCCGCCGGCGTCAGGCGCACGGTCTGGCGCTCGCGCGCGAACAGCTCGACGCCGACGATGTCCTCCAGCGCGCGGATCTGCCGGCTCACGGCGCTCTGGGTCAGGCTCAGCTCTTCGGCGGCCGCCGTGAACTTCTGCAGCCGCGCGCAGGCCTCGAATGCGACCAGCAGGCCCATGGAGGGGAGGTATTTCCGTGCATGCATCAACTTGCAGAGCGTGCGTTTTGCCGGTGCTCGCGCCATGCGCGGCGGGCATCAGAGGAAGAGAGGCAGTTTTGCGCGCGATTCTAGCCCGCGCAATGCTACGTAATTTCCGCAATGGTTCATTCCAAGATGGAATGAACTTCTTCCGAAACATTGATTGATCTCAAGGACGCTTGTCGGAAACATCCGTGTCTTTGCGCCGGCACCCCCGCGCCGCGCACCGATTCCAGAGACCTTTTCGATGACCCGTTCCCTGCTGTCCAAGACCCCTTCGCGCAAGCGATTCCTCGCCACGCTGGCGCTGCTGGCCGCTGGCCTCGCCGCCCCGGCCTTCGCCCAGGGCGATTACCCCAACAAGCCCGTCAAGCTGGTCGTGCCATTCGCACCGGGCGGCAACACCGATCTCATCGCGCGCATGCTGGCCCAGGGCCTGGGTGAGCAATTGGGCCAGCCCGTGATCGTGGAGAACCTGGCGGGCGCCAACGGCTCGATCGGTGCCAGCCGTGTGGCCGGCGCACCGAACGACGGCTACACGCTGCTGTTCGGCACGGCCGGTACCCAGGCCATCAACCAGAGCCTGTACCGCAACCTGGGCGAGAAGAACCTCTCGGACTACGAGTACGTGGCGCTGGTGACGAGCATCCCCAACGTGCTGGTCGTCAACGAGGCCAAGACGCCCGTGCGCACGGTGGCCGACTTCGTGGCCGCCGAACGCAAGCGCGGCGCCGGCCTGAGCTACGGCTCGCCGGGCACCGGCTCCACCGTGCACCTGTCGGGCGAGCTGTTCAAGACGGCCACCAAGCTGGACCTGCTGCACGTGCCCTACAAGGGCAGCGCACCGGCGCTGACCGACCTCATGGGCGGGCAGATCGATTTCATCTTCGAGAACGTGACGCCCGCGTTGCCCTTTGTGCAGTCCGGCAAGCTGCGCGCGCTGGCCGTGACCTCGGCCGAGCGCCTGCCGGCTCTGCCCAACGTGCCGACCATGAAGGAAAGCGGCTACCCCGATTTCGTGACCGCCACCTGGAACGGCGTGCTGGCGCCCAAGGGCACGGCGCCGGCCATCTTGAAGCGGCTGCAGGACGCCACGCTCAAGGTCGCCGGCAGCGCCGACTTCAAGACCCGCGTGACGGCGTTGGGCGGCGAGGTGCGGCTCATGGAGGCCGGCGCGTTCCGCGACTTCACGCGCGCCGAGTACCAGCACTGGGGCGCCATCATCAAGAACGCCGGCGTGACGGTGCAATGAGCGGTCTGGTCGAGACGCTCGCCGGCATCGTCGGCGCGGCGAACGTGCTGACGGGCGAGGACGCATCGGGCTACGAGCAGGACTGGCGTCGCCGCGCCCAGGGCCGTGCGCTGTGCGTGGTGCGGCCGGGAAGCACGCAGGAGGTGGCCGCCGTGGTGCAGGCCTGCGCCGCCGCGCGCGTGGCCATCGTGCCGCAGGGCGGCAACACCGGCCTGGTGGCCGGCTCGGTGCCCGACGACAGCGGCACGCAGGTGGTGCTGAGCCTGCGCCGCATGGCGGCCGTGCGCGGCATCGATGCGCACAACATGACCATCACGGTCGAGGCGGGCTGCATCCTGCAGACCTTGCAGGAGGCGGCCGATGCGGCCGGCTTCCTGTTCCCCCTGAGCCTGGGCGCCGAGGGCAGCTGCACCATCGGCGGCAACCTGGCCACCAATGCCGGCGGCACGCAGGTGGTGCGCTACGGCAATGCGCGCGAGCTGTGCCTGGGCGTGGAGGTGGTCACGGCCCAGGGCCAGGTCTGGGACGGCCTGGCGGGCCTGCGCAAGGACAACACGGGCTACGACCTGCGCGACCTCATCGTCGGCAGCGAAGGCACGCTGGGCATCATCACGGCGGCCACGCTGCGGCTGTACCCCCGGCCTGCCGCGCAGCTGACGGCCTGGGCCGCCGTGCCCTCGCTGGAGGATGCGAACCGCCTGCTGGGCCTGGCGCACCAGCACCTGGCGGCGGGGCTCACGGGCTTCGAGCTCATGAACCAGTTCGCGCTGGGCCTGGTGGACCAGCACTACCCGCATCTGCGCGTGCCGATGTGGCGTGAGACCCCCTGGTGCGTGCTGCTGGAGATCTCGGACCACGAGTCCGAGGCGCATGCGCGCGGCCTGTTCGAGCGCCTGCTGGAAACCGCCTTCGAGCAGGGCATCGTCGCCGACGCCATCGTGGCCGAAAGCATGAAGCAGGCGCACGACCTCTGGCACATCCGCGAGAGCATCACGCTGGCCCAGGTCGAGGAGGGCTTCAACATCAAGCACGACATCTCGATCCCGGTCTCGCGCATTCCCGACTTTGTGCGCGCAGCCGATGCGGCGCTGGCGGCGGCCGTGCCCGGCGTGCGCTTCGTCAACTTCGGACACCTGGGCGACGGCAACCTGCACTACAACATCCAGGCGCCGGCCGAAGGCGACTCCAAGGCTTTCGTGACGCAATACGAGGAGCAGATCACGGCCATCGTCTACGACACCGTGAGCGCCTTCGGCGGCTCGATCTCGGCCGAGCACGGCATCGGCGAGCTCAAGCGCCACAAGCTGCCGCTGCACAAGTCGCCCGTGGCGCTGGACCTCATGCGCGCGGTGAAGACCGCCTTCGACCCGCTGGACATCCTGAACCCCGGCCGGGTGCTGGCACGCCAGCACTGAACCCCACTTCCTCCATCCATCGTTCTCCCATGCCAACGTTTGCCAGTGCGGACCAGATCCGCGATGCGTTCTCCCGGTCCATGTCGGCCATGTACAAGACCGAGGTGCCGCAGTACGGCACCTTGCTCGAGCTGGTCGCGGACATCAACCGCGCCACGCTCGAACAGGACAGCGCCCTGCGCGGCGCACTGGAGGCTGCCAATGAGCTGCGCCGGCTGGACGTGGAGCGCCACGGCGCCATCCGTCTGGGCACGGCGCGCGAGCTGGCCGACATGCGGCGCATCTTCCGCGTCATGGGCATGTTTCCGGTCGGCTACTACGACCTCTCGGTGGCCGGCGTACCCGTGCACGCCACGGCCTTCCGCCCGGTCAGCGACGCGGCGCTGCGCAACAACCCGTTCCGCGTGTTCACCTCGCTGCTGCGGCTGGAGCTAATCGCCGACGCGGCGCTGCGCGCGCAGGCCGAGGCCATCCTGGCGCGGCGCGCGATCTTCACGCCGCGCGCGCTCGAACTGACCGCGCTGGCGGAAGATGCGGGCGGCCTGACCGAAGTGCAGGCCGCCGAGTTCGTGCAGGAGGTGACGCAGACCTTCCGCTGGCACAGCGAGGCCACCGTGAGCCACGCCACCTACCGCCAACTGCACGGCGCGCACCGCCTGGTGGCCGACGTGGTCTCGTTCAAGGGCCCGCACATCAACCACCTCACGCCGCGCACGCTGGACATCGACGCCGCACAGGCCGAGATGCCGCGACGGGGCATCGCCGCCAAGGAAGTGGTGGAAGGCCCGCCGCGCCGCAAGCACGCCATCCTGTTGCGCCAGACCAGTTTCAAGGCGCTCGAAGAGCCCATCGTCTTCGCCGAAGACGGTGCCGACGGCTCGCACACCGCGCGCTTCGGCGAGATCGAGCAGCGCGGCATGGCGCTCACGCGCGCGGGCCGTGCGCTGTACGACCAGCTGCTGGCCGGCGTGCGTTCGATGCAGGGCGCCGGCAGCGCGTCGGCCGACTACAGCGAGCGTCTGGCCGCGGCCTTCCAGGCGTTCCCCGACGACCTGGACCAGCTGCGCGAGCGCGGGCTGGCCTTCTTCCGCTGGCGCGTGCTGGATGCAGACGGCCTGGCCCGCGTGGCCGCGAGCGGCGCCGCGTTCGACCTGCAGGCGCTGCGCGCGCAGGGCCTGGTGGCGGCCAGCCCCATCGTGTACGAGGACTTCCTGCCCGTCAGCGCAGCCGGCATCTTCCAGTCCAACCTGGGCGGGGCCGAACAGAAGAGCTATGCCGCCAACGCCGCCCAGGAGGCCTTCGAGGCCGCGCTGGGCGCGCCGGTGGCCGACGAGATCGCGCTGTACGAACAGAGCCAGCAGGCCTCGGTCGACGCCGTGCGCGCGCAGTACGCGGCTGTTCTCAACCGCTGACGGCGACCTGGTCGCGGCCCTTGCGCTTGGCTTCGTAGAGCGCGGCATCGGCGGCCTTGAGCAAGGCCGGCTCGGTGTCCTGCGGGCCGGGCACGATGGCGGCCACGCCCAGGCTGATGGTGACCTTGCCGGCCAACACCGCCGCGTGCGGAATGTCCATGGCGGCCACTGCGGTGCGCGCCGCCTCGGCCACCAGGGTGGCGCCCAACTGGTCGGTCTGCGGCAGCAGCAGCACCATCTCCTCGCCACCGTAGCGTGCGACGAAGTCCTCCGGCCGCTGCACGGTGGCGCGCAGCGCCGCGGCCACACGGCGCAGGCATTCGTCTCCCTCCACATGGCCGTAGCGGTCGTTGTACTTCTTGAAGTCGTCCACGTCGACCATGACCAGGGCCAGCGGGCTGCCCTCGCGCTGCGCCTGGCGGAACACGCGCGCGAAGCGCCGGTCGAAGTAGCGCCGGTTCGGCAGCCGGGTCAGATCGTCGATGCGCGCCAGGGCGGCCAGCTGCTCGTTGGCCCGGCTCAGCGCATCGCGGGCCTCGCGCAGGCGGGCCTCGGCCTGCAGGCGCTGCGCCATGGTGCGGCGCGTGTAGGCTCCGGCGCGCTGCAGCAGCAGGCACAGGAAGCCGACCCAGACCGTCTGCAGCGCCGAGTTGACGCGCCAGTTCGCCAGCACCTGGCTCTTGCCGGCCGCCACCGTGACCTGCAGCGGATAGTTGCGCGCATGCTCGAAGCTGACCAGCCGCGGCACGCCGTCCAGCGGCGAGCGCGCATCGACCGTGCCGGAGCGGTGCGTCGCAAGGAAGGTCGTCACCTCCGAGGGCGGCAGCGGCTTGCCGATGTCGGCGTCGATCGAGGGGTTGCGCGCGACCATGCGGCCGACCACGGTCAAGAGGATCGCGCCTTCGCCCACGTCGAAGCGCTCCAGCATGCTGCGCAGGTGCCGCACGCTCAAGGTGGCCAGCGCCACGCCGGCGAACTCGCCATCGATCCCGTTGAGCCGGCGCGACACTGGCACGATCCACTCGCCCGACGAGCGGCTCAAGATCGGCGGGCCGATCAGCGTCGATGCGCTGGGGTTGTCGCGGTGGTGGATGAAGTAGGCGCGGTCGGCGTTGTTCCAGCCCGGGTCCCATCGCGGCACCGACGTGGCGACCCAGGCGCCCCGCGCGTCGTAGACGAACAGGCCCTTGAGCTGCTCCGTGCGTGCCACGTGGTTGACCAGCAGCGGCTGCATGGGCTCGAGCGCGGTCGGCGAGAGGTCGCTGCGCTCGAGTTCGTAGACCAGGCTGTCCAGGACGTGGTCGGCCTCGGACACCGCCGCTTCCATGCGCTCCGTCACGGCCCGCGCTAGATTGGTGCTGGCCAACTGCGCCTGCGCGATGGCGTGGGCGCGTGCATCGACGATGAGCCAGATGTTGGTGGCCAACAGCGCCAGGCACACGAAGACCACCAGCCAGCGCGCACGCCGGATCGGGTCGCGCGCCGGCGTCGGCGCGTCCGGTGGCTGGCCCAGGGGCGCCAGGTCGCTGAAACCGGACGGCGCGTCCGCGCGGTCTGGGGATGGGGGAGGAATGCCTGGTCGCATGGACATGTCTGGTGCGGCGCAAGGGAGGCACCCACGAACCGGGGCCACAGACACTGCCGCCGGGGTCTGATTCGCTCGCTCAGCGCGCGCTATTCGGCATAGTAGCGCACAGAAAACGTAGCAAGTGTGTAGGGTGATTTCCATGCCAGCGCGGCCGTCCGTCTGGCGCGCGGCGGCTGCGCGGGGTGCGCGGATTCATGCCTGCAGCGGGTCGTAGCGCGACACCACCCAGGGCCGTCCGGAGCAGTCCCTGGGTTCGCGGTGGCCTTCGGCCTGGGCCTGGGTGCTCGCGATTTCGGCCAGCGGGGCCAGCACGGGGGCCAGGGCCTCGACCTCTTCGAAGGCCTTCATCGCCAGCAGCAGGAAGGCGGGCGTCAGCCGGCCTGCGTCGTGCAGCTGGATCAGGTGGGCGATGAGGTCGGAAGCCAGATCGTCCAATTCGGCGGGCACGGCGATGGTGCGAAGCAGGCCCTGGCAATGTGCGAGGCGGGCGCGGGTCTCGGGACTGTGCATGGTGGCCTCTCAATGTATGCGCGCAGCCGGCGTGCAGGCCGGCCGTTGCCCGCCTGCGGTCGCCCCGGTGCCACCGTTGGGCGTGGCGGTCCGGCGGCGGGCCGCTGCCAGGGCTGGGGCCACCGAGAAGCTATGATCGCGGCCCTGGCGCCGGACCGCCCGTGCGCCGATCTGCCTGTAGCTCAGTTGGATAGAGCAACAGCCTTCTAAGCTGTGGGTCGGGGGTTCGATCCCCTCCAGGCAGGCCACCCAGCGGCCCTTTGAATTGGCACCTGCGACCGTCCCGCGGCGCATGGGGCGCGTGCTGGCCACCGACGTTGACACGGCGTGCGCCACGCCGCTAGACTCGCGCCCGCTCCGGGGTGCACGTATGGCGTGCTGAGATGGCGAACCTGATCGCCGGAACCGCGAACTTGATCTGGGTCATACCAGCGTAAGAAGAGCTGCAGTGCCGTGGTGCCTGCGCACGTTCCCATGGTGGTGCATGGGGTGCGTACGGGCATCCCGCGCGATGCGGAGCAATCCATCCAACCCAAGGAGATTGCCCGCATGAACGCCCCCGACCGCCTTGCCGTTCCGCTCGCCGAGCGCCTCGCGCTCACACGTGAACCCTTTCCGGCCTCGACCAAGGTCTATCTCCAAGGCTCGCGCCCCGATCTGCGCGTGCCCTTGCGCGAGGTGTTGCTGACCAACGGCGAGCGCGTCCACCTCTACGACACCTCAGGGCCCTACACCGACCCCAACGCCACCATCGACGTGC
The DNA here is from genome assembly GCF_007677875.1 of Variovorax boronicumulans. Taxonomy (GTDB): domain Bacteria; phylum Pseudomonadota; class Gammaproteobacteria; order Burkholderiales; family Burkholderiaceae_C; genus Pseudorhodoferax; species Pseudorhodoferax boronicumulans_A. The sequence goes on from NZ_VEDO01000021.1 coordinate 54,397, forward strand.
GCCGCGGCCTGCCGGCGCTGCGCGCGCCCTGGCTGGACAGCCGGGCCGACACCGAGTTCTACACCGGCCGCATCCGCCAGGCCCTGGACGACGGCGGCAAGGACGATGCGCGCCTGGCCCAACTGCGTGCCGAGGCCGCCGCGCTGCAGCGCATTCCGCGCCGTGCCAGGGCAGGCGGCAACCACACCGGCAATGTGACCCAGATGCACTACGCCCGCCGCGGCATCGTGACCCCCGAGATGGAGTACGTGGCGCTGCGCGAGAACGGCCGGCGCGAGTGGATGGCGCAGTACCAGCGCGATGCCGGCCGCGAGCGCCGCCTGGCCGGCAACCCGCTCGGCGCGGCGCTGCCCAAGGGACCGATCACGCCGGAGTTCGTGCGCGAGGAGGTGGCACGCGGCCGCGCCATCATCCCGGCCAACATCAACCACCCCGAGGTCGAGCCCATGGCCATCGGGCGCAACTTCCTGGTCAAGATCAACGCCAACATCGGCAACTCGGCCGTGACCTCCAGCATCGAGGAGGAGGTCGACAAGCTGGTCTGGGCGATCCGCTGGGGCGCGGACAACGTGATGGACCTCAGCACGGGCCGCAACATCCACACCACGCGCGACTGGATCGTGCGCAACAGCCCGGTGCCCATCGGCACGGTGCCGATCTACCAGGCGCTGGAGAAAGTCGGCGGTGTGGCCGAGGACCTGACCTGGGCGATCTTCCGCGACACGCTGATCGAGCAGGCCGAGCAGGGTGTGGACTACTTCACCATCCACGCCGGCCTGCGCCTGCCCTTCATCCGCCTGACGGCGGATCGCATGACGGGCATCGTCTCGCGCGGCGGATCGATCATGGCCAAGTGGTGCATCGCCCACCACCAGGAGAGCTTCCTCTACACGCACTTCGAAGACATCTGCGACATCATGAAGGCCTACGACGTGAGCTTCTCGCTCGGCGACGGCCTGCGCCCCGGCTGCGCGGCCGATGCCAACGACGAGGCGCAGTTCGCCGAGCTGCGCACGCTGGGCGAACTCACGCAGCTGGCATGGAAGCACGATGTGCAGACCATGATCGAAGGCCCGGGCCATGTGCCCATGCACCTGGTGCAGGCCAACATGGAAGAGCAGCTCCAGCACTGCCACGAGGCGCCGTTCTACACGCTGGGCCCGCTGACCATCGACATCGCGCCGGGCTACGACCACATCGCCAGCGCCATCGGCGCGGCCATGATCGGCTGGATGGGCACGGCCATGCTGTGCTACGTGACGCCCAAGGAGCACCTGGGGCTGCCGGACCGCGAGGACGTCAAGCAGGGCATCATTGCCTACAAGATCGCCGCGCACGCGGCCGACGTGGCCAAGGGCCACCCGGGTGCGCGGGCGCGCGACGATGCGCTCAGCAAGGCGCGCTTCGAGTTCCGCTGGGCCGACCAGTTCAACCTGGGCCTGGACCCGGACACGGCGCGCGAATTCCACGACGAGACGCTGCCCAAGGACGCCAGCAAGGTCGCGCACTTCTGCTCCATGTGCGGCCCCAAGTTCTGTTCGATGAAGATCACGCAGGAGGTGCGTGACTACGCGGCCAGCGGCATGGCCCAGAAGTCGGCCGAATTCAAGGCTGGCGGCGGCGAGTTCTACATCCCGATCGAGCGCAGCTGATGCAGGGCTTTGCGATTGCCGGCGCGGGCCTGCTGGGCCGGCTGCTGGCCTGGCGGCTGGCGCGCACGGGTGCGCGGGTGCAGGTGTTCGACGCCGCGGCCGGCCCCGCGCCGGCGTTCGACGCCCAGGGCCCGGCCGCGTTCAGTGCGGCCGGCATGCTGAGCCCGCTGGCCGAACGCGACCACGCGGATGCGCGCGTGGCCGCACTGGGCTGGCGCTCGATCGCGCTGTGGCGCGGCATCGTCACGGCCCTGCCGGCGCCGCGGCCGTTCTTCGCCGAGCGCGGCAGCCTGCTCGTGGCGCACCGCAGCGACCTGCCCAGCGCGCAGCGCGTGCTGGCGCGGCTGGCCGGGGAGACGCATGCGGCGCCCGAAGCGCTGGACGCGGCGGCGTTGGCGCGGCTGGAGCCGGCGTTGCCAGCACCGGCCCATGCCTGGCTGCTGCCGGGCGAGGCGCAGATCGATCCGCTGGCGACCCTGGCCGCGCTGCATGCGGCGGCCGAGGGCGTCACCTGGTACTGGCAGCGGCCCGTCGCGCAGGTGCTGCCGGGGCGGCTGCAGTTTGCCGATGGCGGCCATACAGACTTCGACTGCGTGATCGATGTGCGCGGGCTTGGCGCGGCCCAGAGCCTGCCGCTGCGCGGCGTGCGCGGCGAGACGGTCTGGCTGCACGCGCCGGGCCACGGCCTCACGCGGCCGGTTCGCCTCGTGCACCCGCGCCACCGCGTCTACCTCGTGCCGCGGCCGGACGAGCTCTTGTTCCTGGGCGCGACCGAGATCGAGAGCGAGGACCGCTCGCCCGTCTCGCTCAAGAGCGCCGTGGAGCTCATGAGCGCGGCGCACAGCGTGCTGCCCGTGCTGGCCGAGGCGAGGATCCTGCGGCTGGACCGGCACCTGCGGCCGGCCCTGCCGGACCACCTGCCGCTTACCGTGCACGAGGACGGGCTGCTGCGCATCAACGGACTGTTCCGCCATGGCTGGCTCATGGCGCCGGCGCTGGTGCAGGACGCGCTGGCGCTGCTGCGGCAGGAGGTGGTTGCATGACGCCTGAAACCGTTCCCATCGTGCTCGACGGCCAGCCGCACGCGCTGGCCGCTGGCAGCACGCTGGCCACGCTGGTTGCCGCGCTGGGCCACCAGCCCGAGGCCGTCAGCACGGCCGTCAACGGCGTCTTCGTCGCGCGCGGCCACCGCCACGACTATGCATTGCACAGCGGCGATGCCGTCGTGCTGTTCCAACCCATCACCGGAGGATGAGCCATGCCTGAGGCTGGAGCACCGAACGACTGCTGGCAGGTGGCCGGCGTTTCTCTCACGAGCCGCTTGCTGCTCGGCACGGCCGGCTACCCGTCGCCGCAGGTGCTGGGCGAAGCCATCGCGGCCTCGGGCGCCGAGGTCGTCACCGTGGGCCTCAAGAGGGCGCTCGCGGCGAATGGCGACAACGGCTTCGTCGCCATCGTGCGCGCTGCCGTGCAGCAGCGGGGCGCGCGGCTGCTGCCCAACACGGCGGGCTGCCGCACGGCCCGCGAGGCCGTGCAACTGGCCTTGATGGCGCGCGAGCTCTACGACACGCCCTGGCTCAAGCTTGAGGTGGTGGGCGATGAGCACACGCTGCAGCCCGACCCCTTCGAACTGCTGCAGGCCGCGCAGCAGCTCGTGCGCGAGGGCTTCGTGGTCTGGCCCTATTGCACGGACGACCTCGTGCTGTGCCGCCGCCTGCTCGACGTGGGTTGCCCGGTGCTGATGCCCTGGGGCGCACCGATCGGCTCGGGGCAGGGGCTGCTGAACCCGTTCGCGCTGCGCAGCCTGCGCGAGCGGCTTCCGGATGCCACGCTCATCGTCGATGCCGGCATCGGCGCGCCGTCGCATGCGGCGCAGGCGCTGGAGCTGGGGTTCGACGCGGTGCTTTTGAACTCGGCCGTGGCCCAGGCGCGCGACCCAGTGCGCATGGCTGCTGCGTTCCGGGCGGCCGCGCAGGCGGGCAGGGCGGCATGGCAGGCGGGTGTGATGGCCCGGCAGGACTTCGCCGTGCCGAGCACGCCGGTCGGCGGCGCACCGTTGTTGATCGGAGGCGCGGCATGAAACGCATTTGGAGCATCGCCGGCACCGACAGCAGCGGCGGCGCCGGCCTCGCCGCCGACCAGCGCGCGATCGATGCCTGGCCCGACGCCCACTTCTGCGGCGTGGTGGCGGCCGTCACCGCGCAGAACTCGCAGGCCGTCACACGCGTGGAAGCGGTCAGCCCGCAGCTGCTGGATGCCCAACTGGCCACGCTCGAGGCCGACATGCCGCCGGCCGCCGTGAAGACCGGGCTGCTGGCCGATGCCGCCCAGATGCGCAGCGTGGCCGTCTGGACCGACCGCTTGCGCGAGGCCCATCCCGGCCTGCCGCTCGTGGTCGACCCGGTCCTGGGCGCCAGCAGCGGCGCCAACTTCGCCGACGACGGCGCGGTCGCGGCCTACCGCGCGCACCTGCTGCCGCGCGCCACACTGATCACGCCGAACCGGCGCGAGGCCGCGCGGCTGCTGGGCCTTCCCGGCCTGCGCCGCGACGAGGTGCCGGACGCAGCCCAGGCCCTGCGTGCGCTGGGCGCCCAGGCCGTCTGCATCACGGGCGGCGACCCGGCCGACACGCCGGACGACGCCACGCCCGAGGAAGCCGGCCTGGCGCTGGACTGGCTGGCCAGCCCGCAAGCCAGCGGCTGGCTCGCGCTGCCGCGCATCGGCACGGGCAACACCCACGCCACGGGCTGCACCTTTGCGAGCAGCGCGGCGGCCGCGCTGGCCCATGGTTTCGTCGCGGCCGATGCCGTGGTGCTGGCCAAGATGGCCGCCACCCATGCGCTGCGCAACGGCCGTGCGGCGGGGCGCGGCCCGGGCCAGGTGCTGGCGCGGCCCGGCTTCCATGCCGAGCCCGACCTGTTGCCCACGATGGGATGGGGTGACCAGCTGCCCTGGGCGGCGCCGGCGGGCCCGCGCGCAGCGCCGCTGGGCTTGTACGCCATCGTCGACAGCGCCGCGCGTGTGCGCGCCGTGCTGGCCAGCGGCGTGCGCAGCGTGCAGTTGCGCATCAAGCTGCCCGCGGCCGCCACGGCGGCCTGGTGGGAAGCGCTGCAAGCCCAGGTGGCGGAGGCCACCGTAACCTGCCGTGCTGCGGGCGCGCGCCTGTTTGTCAACGACCACTGGCAACTGGCCATGCGGCACGGCGCGCATGGCGTGCACCTGGGCCAGGAAGACATGCTCGCCCTGGACGCCGGCGAGCGTGCCGCGCTGCGCGCGAGCGGCCTGGCGCTGGGCGTCAGCTCCCACAGCCTGTGGGAGCTGGCGCGCGCACGCAGCCTGGCGCCGGCCTACATCGCCTGCGGTCCGGTCTGGCCCACGCTGACCAAGGCCATGCCCTGGCGGCCGCAGGGTCTGGACAACTTGGCCTGGTGGTGCGCAGTGGCCGGTGCGCCCGTGGTGGCCATCGGCGGCATCCTCGCGCCTGCGCAGATCGGCGCGGCAGCCCGGGCCGGAGCCGACGGCATCTGCGTCGTGCGCATGCTGGGCGAACGGCCGCAGGAGACGGTGCCGGCGATGTTGGCGGCTCTGGCCGGGCTTGGGCCTGCAACGCCACAGGCGGGTGCAGCCGTGCCCTGGCCGCGCCCCAGCCTCGCGCCTTGATGGGGCTTAAACTGTTTCTCTGATTCGACCAATTGCCGAATCTATTTGATCCATATTGGTTGCGCTGCTAGACTTTCTTGTGGCGGCAACGCAACGGGAGTTGCGCACGAAGAACCACCGGCTCCGACGGGCGCGCATGCGCCGGTTCGGGCGCCGGCTTGCATCCGGCGGGATCCCCGCAGGTCCTTGGACACCGTGCGCGCATTGCTGCGATGCCGCGGTCGCTCCATCCTCCAACACCGCAGGGATCCCATGTTTGCTTCCTCTCTTTCCCCCATCTTGTGCGTCGCGCCCTCGGAGCGCCAACCATGAGCGGCCTGCGCAATCTGCGCATCGGTGCGCGGCTGGGTTTGGCATTTGCCGTGATCCTGTTGATCGTCGCGGCCAGCACGGCCATGGGTGTCTGGCGCCTGGAGCAGTCCGACGCCGCCACCCAACGGCTGGGCACACTGGACAAGGAGCGCCAGGAGGTCGCGATTCGCTGGCGCCAGACCATCGATCTGAACTGGGTGCGCACCGAGGCCGCGCTGCTGGACTCGGACACCAGCCGCATCCCGCGCTGGCAGGCCGAGATGGACAAGACCTCGCAGATCACGGCGGCCTCGCGCGAGCGGCTGCACGAGCTGGTGAACACCGAGATCGGCAAGCGCATGCTGCAGGACATCGATGCCCGTCGTGAGGCCTACCGGACACCGCGCGCGGCCCTGCTCAAGCGGCGCCAGGCGGGTGAGGACGTGTCGGCCGAGCTCGAGCGCACGCTGCGTCCGCTGGCCACGGCCTACAGCGACAGCATCCTGACGCTGGAAAAGCGCCAGCAGGATCGCTACGCCGAGTCGCTTCGCAGCGCCGGCAGTTCGGTAGACCAGGGCCAGACCATTCTGATCGTGAGCGGCATTGCCGCGGTGCTGCTGGGCGCGCTGTTCGCCTGGGCGATCTCGCGTTCGATCACGCAGCCGCTGGCCGAGGCCGGCGTGGTGGCGCGCCGCATTGCCGATGGTGACCTCACGCAGCCGGTGCAGGTCGAAGGCCGCGACGAGGCGGCCGCCCTGGCTGCGGCGCTGCGCGACATGCAGCAGCAGCTGGCCAGCGTGGTGACCGGCGTGCGCCGCAGTGCCGATGGCGTGGCCACGGCCAGCGCCGAAATCGCGCACGGCAACAACGACCTGTCGGCGCGCACCGAGCAGCAGGCCTCGGCGCTCGAGGAGACCGCGGCCTCCATGGAGCAGCTCAGCTCCACCGTGCGCCAGAACGCCGACAACGCCCGCCAGGCCAAGAGTTTGGCCGAGAACGCGGCCAGCGTGGCCGGCCGCGGCGGTGAAGTCGTGGCCCGCGTGGTCGACACGATGAAGGGCATCGACGAGAGCTCGGGCAAGATCGCCAGCATCATCGGCACCATCGATTCGATCGCCTTCCAGACCAACATCCTGGCGCTCAACGCGGCCGTGGAGGCCGCGCGCGCGGGCGACCAGGGACGCGGCTTCGCGGTGGTGGCCAGCGAGGTGCGCAGCCTGGCCGGCCGCTCGGCCGAGGCCGCGCGCGAGATCAAGGCCTTGATCGGCACCAGCGTGGAGCGCGTGCAGCAGGGCACGGTGCTGGTCGGCGATGCCGGCAGCACCATGCAGGAGGTGGTGGCCGCGATCCAGCGCGTCAGCGATCTGGTGGGCGAGATCAGCGCTGCCAGCAACGAGCAGAGCGCGGGCGTCTCGCAGGTGGGCGAGGCCGTCACGCAGATGGACCAGGCCACGCAGCAGAACGCCGCGCTGGTGGAGGAGTCGGCCGCGGCGGCCGACAGCCTGCGCAGCCAGGCCGAGCAACTGGTGCAGGCCATGGCGGTGTTCAAGGTGCGCGCCGGTGGGGCGCATGGGGCCGGCGCCGAGCCTTCCCTCGGGTACACGGGCCAGCCGGCCCTGCTGGGCGCGGCCTGAGCGCGCGGCGGCGCCGCGCGGGCGGCTTCAGCGCCGCTGGTACTGGGCGGCGCCGAACAGGTTCTCGCGCGCCTTGTCGTCCGTGATCGGCTTGCGCCGGTCGGCCAGCACGGCCACGCCGCGCTGCACGGCCGGGCGTTTGGCGATGCGGTCGAACCAGACTTTCAGGTGGGGGTAATCGGCCCAGGCGATCCCCTGGTTCTGCCAGTTGCGCAGCCAGGGAAAGATGGCGATGTCGGCGATGCTGTACTCGGGCCCGGCGATGTGGGCGCTGTCTGCCAGCTGGCGGTCCATCACGCCGTACAGGCGGCGCGCCTCGTCGGTGTAGCGCTGGATCGGATAGGCCAGCTTTTCCGGCGCATACAGGCGGAAATGGTGGTTCTGGCCCAGCATGGGGCCCACGCTGCCCATCTGGAACATCAGCCATTGCAGTACGGTGTAGCGCGCGCGGTCGCCCTCGGGCAGGAACATACCGGTCTTGCTGGCCAGGTAGAGCAGGATGGCGCCGGACTCGAACAGCGTGAGCGGTCGCCCGTCCGGCCCGTCGTCGTCGACGATGGCCGGGATCTTGTTGTTCGGACTGATCCGCAGGAAGTCGGGCGCGAACTGTTCGCCCGCGCCGATGTCCACCGGCACCACCCGGTAGGGCAGGCCGCATTCCTCCAGCATGATGTGGACCTTGTGGCCGTTGGGCGTGGCCCAGCTGTGGACGGTGATCATGCCCCGAGCCGCCTCAGAACCGCGTCACCGGCATGTCGTGCTGCTGCGGTCGGTCCGAGTACTTGCCCAGTTCCATCTTGGCGATGGCGTTGCGGTGCACCTCGTCCGGGCCGTCGGCGAAGCGCAGCGTACGCGCATGGGTGTAGGCGAAGGCCAGCGGGAAGTCGTCGCACATGCCGCCGCCGCCGTGCACCTGCATCGCCCAGTCGATGACCTGGCAGGCCATGCTGGGCGCGACGACCTTGATCATCGCGATCTCGTTCTTGGCCACCTTGTTGCCGGCCTTGTCCATGAGCCAGGCCGTCTTGAGCGTGAGCAGGCGCGCCATGTCGATTTTGCAGCGCGCTTCGGCGATGCGTTCCTGTGTGACGGTCTGCTGGGCCACGGTCTTGCCGAAGGCCACGCGCGAGGCGGCGCGCCGGCACATGAGTTCGAGCGCGCGTTCTGCCAGGCCGATCAGGCGCATGCAGTGGTGGATGCGGCCCGGGCCCAGGCGGCCCTGGGCGATCTCGAAGCCGCGGCCCTGGCCCAGCAGCATGTTGGAGGCCGGGACACGCACGTTCTCGAACACCATCTCCATGTGGCCGTGCGGCGCGTCGTCATAGCCCATCACGTTGAGCGGGCGCAAGACCTTGATGCCGGGCGTGTCGGCCGGCACCAGGACCATGCTCTGCTGCTGGTGGCGCGCCGCGTCGGGGTCGCTCTTGCCCATCGTGATATAGACCGCGCAGCGCGGATCGCCCGCGCCGGAGATCCACCACTTGCGGCCGTTGATCACGTAGTCGTCACCGTCGCGCTCGATGCGCGTGGCAATGTTGGTCGCATCGCTGGACGCCACATCGGGCTCGGTCATCGCAAAGGCCGAACGGATCTGGCCTTCGAGCAAGGGCTTGAGCCAGCGCGCGCGGTGCTCGTCGCTGCCGTAGCGCGCGATCGTCTCCATGTTGCCGGTGTCGGGCGCCGAGCAGTTGAAGACCTCGGAGGCGAAGGGCACGCGGCCCATGATCTCGGCCAGCGGGGCGTATTCCTCGTTGGTCAGGCCGGCGCCTTGGAAGCCGGAGAGTGCGGCCGTGTCCTCGGGCAGGAACAGGTTCCAGAGGTCCTGCGCGCGGGCCTTGGCCTTGAGGTCTTCAATCACCTGCAGCGGTGTCCAGCGCTTGCCCGCTGCCGTGTTGGCCTGCAGTTCGGCGTGGTAGATGGCCTCGGCCGGGTAGATGTGCTCGTCCATGAAGCGCAGCACACGCTGGCGCAGAGCTTCGGTCTTGGGGGAGTACTCGAAATCCATGGCTTGTCTCCTCGGGATGTTCGGTGGGGGGCTCAGGCCTGCTGCGCGAACTTCCAGGCCAGTTCGGCCAATGGCCGGGCGCCGGCGCCCGAGGTGGCGGCGCGGTCGCTCGAGGCCGTGCCATCCTCGGCGCGCTTGGCGATGCCCTGCAGGATCGCGGCCAGGCGGAACATGTTGTAGGCCAGGTAGAAGTTCCAGTCGCGCTGCAGATCCTCGGGCCGGGCGAAACCGGTGCGCTCGCAGTAGCGCGCAATGTAGTCGGCCTCGGCCGGGATGCCCAGGGCCTTCAGATCCAGGCCCGCGATGCCGCGGAACTGGCCCGGGCTGATGTGCCAGGACATGCAGTGGTAGCTGAAATCCGCCAGCGGGTGGCCCAGAGTGGACAGCTCCCAGTCCAGCACCGCGACGATGCGCGGCTCGGTCGCGTGGAACATGGTGTTGTCCAGCCTGTAATCGCCGTGCACGATGCTCGTGAAGCGCTCGTCGCGCGCGCTCGCAGGCATGTTGCGCGGCAGCCAGTCGATGAGCTTGTCCATCTCGGGGATGGGCTGGGTGATCGACGCGACGTACTGCTTGCTCCAGCGGCCGATCTGGCGCTCGAAGTAATTGCCGGGCTTGCCGTAGTGGGCCAGGCCGCGCGCGGCGAAGTCCACGCTGTGCAGGGCCGCGATCACGCGGTTCATCTCGTCGTAGATGGCGGCGCGGCCGGCCGGGTCCATGCCGGGCAGACCCTGGTCCCAGAGCACGCGGCCTTCCTTGAACTCCATGACGTAGAAGGCGCGGCCGATGACCGATTCGTCGTCGCACAGGCACAGCATGGCGGGTACCGGCACGTCGGTGCCGGCCAGGCCGCCCATCACGGCGAACTCGCGCTCGATCGCGTGGGCCGACGGCAGCAGCTTGGCCACGGGGCCGGGCTTGGAGCGCATCACGTAGCGCTGCGTGGGCGTGCTGAGTTTGTAGGTGGGATTGGACTGTCCACCTTTGAACAGTTCGACCTGCAGCGGGCCTGCGAAGCCGGGCAGCCGGGTGGCCAGCCAGTCGGTCAGGCGCTGGACGTCGAAGGCGTGCTGGCCGGTGACGGCGCGGGTGCCTTCGAAGTGGTCGAATTCGCTCATACGGTGTGTCTCCCTTGTCGATGGTTCAGCGGTCGGTCTCGACGATGCGCATCAGCGCATCGCGGTCGCGCACGATGAGGCCGGCCGCTTCGATGCGGATGGCTTCCTCGCGCTCCATGGTCTTGAGTTCCTGGTTCACGCGCTGGCGCGAGGCGCCCAGCAGCTGCGCGAGTTCTTCCTGCGCGAGCTGCAGGCTGATGCGGATCTCGTTGCCGTCTTCCAGGCTGGGCACGCCGTAGCTGCGTACCAGGTGCAGCAGCTGCTTGGCCAGCCGCGCGCGCAGGGGCAGGGTGTTGAGATCTTCCACCAGGCCGAACAGCAGCCGGATGCGGCGCGACTGCAGCCACATCAGCGCCTCGTAGAGCTCGCTGTGCGCTGCCAGGATCTTCTTGAAATCGGCCCGTGCCACGCAGACGATGGTGGTCGCGCCATGCGCATAGACGTCGTGCGTGCGCCGGTCGCTGTCGAAGAAGGCCACGTCGCCGAACCAGATGCCGGGCTCCACGTAGGTCAGCGTGATCTGCTTGCCCGTGATCGAGGTGGAGCTGACGCGGGCTGCGCCCTTGGCGCAGGCGATCCATTCTTCCGCGATGTCGCCGCGGGCGGCGATCAGTTCGCCGTTCTTGTAGCGTCGAACGTAGGCGCATCGAAGGATGTCGTGCCGCAGCGAGGGGGAGAGGGAGGAAAACCAGCGCCCGGCGTTGATGGCCTCGCGCTCGGCGATGTTAAGAATGGGTTCGTCCATGTCCTGTCTTTTGGGTGACTGTGGCCGGGCGGCCGGGCAAGACTCAGGTGAGTGGCGGCGTGCCGCGCTGCTCGCGGAAGGCGGCAATGGCCGCGCTGGTGCCTGTATGGTGCAGGTTGGCGACGAAGCGGTCGCGTTCGTGCGCAAGTTGTTCGGACAGCGTGCCGCCGTCGGCCAGGGCCAGCAGCTCCTTGTCACTGGCCAGCACATGCGGCGCGCGCGTGTTCAGCTGCGCGGCCAGCGCCAGGGCGTCGTGCAGCGCCATGCCCGGGCCGCAGATGCGGTTGACCACGCCCAGCGCATGCAGCCGCTCTGCATCCACGCGCGTGCCCAGCATCAGCAGCTCTGCGGCCAGCTGGCGCGGCAGCGCGCGCGCCAGGCTCCAGCTCGCGCCCGCATCGGGCGACAGGCCCAGCGCGCTGCCGGCCAGTGCGAACTGCGCGTTGCGTGCGGCGACGATGAAATCGCAGGCCAGCGCGAGCGCGAAGCCCGCATCGGCGGCTCCACCCTCGACCGCAGCGACCACAGGCTTGGGAAAGCTGCGGATGGCCTCGATCCAGCTGTGCAGACCTTCGGTCAGCGCGACCTGGTGCGAGGCGCTCTCGCGCCGGCTGGCCTGCAGCTGTTCCAGATCGTGGCCCACGCTGAACAGGCTGCCAGCGCCCGTGATGACCACACAGGCCACCTCGGCGTTGGATTCGGCGACGTTCAGCGCCTCGACGCCGGCGGCCCACAGGTCCGGCCCCAGCGCGTTGTGCCGCTCCGGGTGAGACAGGGTGAGCACCATGGTCGTGCCATGGCGGGTGCTGAGCAGGGCGGCGGGCATGGGGCGCGTGGCTTCAGTTCTCTTCGTGCAGCAGCGACAGGCCGATCGCGCCGCGCCGGCGCAGCCAGGGGCTGGGGCGGTAACGCGGATCGCCGTAGACGGTCTGCAGGTTGAACAGCACTTCCAGGATGTTGGTCGGGCCGCAACGGTCGCCCAGGGCCAGCGGGCCAGCGGGGTAGCCCAGGCCCAGCGTGACGGCAAGTTCGAGATCGCGCGGCGTGCAGATGGACTGCTGGCAGATGTCGGAGGCGATGTTCACGATGGTCGCCAGCACGCGCTGCGTGACGAAGCCGCCGCTGTCGCGCAACACGCTGACGGCCTTGCCGTCGCGCGCAAACAACGCGTGCGCGGCATTGCGCATGTCCTCGCGCGTCGCCGGATTCGTGGCCAGCACGCGGCGCTTGGTGGCGGCGTCGTCGATCAGCATGTCGATGCCGACGGTGCGCGCCGGGTCCAGCCGCTCGACCACGGCCACCGTGGTGATGTCGAAGCCCAGCGGCGCCACCAGGGTCAGGGCCTCCATCGAAGGCGACTGGCCGGTCTCGATGCGGGCCCCCAGGTTCTTGAGCAACTGCAGCAGCTCGGCGCGGCGCGAGGCACGCGGCGAGACCCAGACCGGCGGCATCTGATCGACCTGGGGCACGGGCGGTTCGGCCGGCACCTGGGCCACGCCGTCGACATAGCGGTAGAAGCCTTCGCCCGCCTTGCGGCCGACCACGCCGCCGGCCACGCGCTGCGCCGCCAACGCGCTGGGGCGGTAGCGCGGCTCTTCGTAGTACTGGCGGTAGATCGATTCCATGACCGGGTGCGAGACGTCCAGCCCGGTCAGGTCCATGAGCTCGAACGGGCCCAGCCTGAAGCCGACCTGGTCTTTGAGGATGCGGTCGATGGTGGCGAAATCGGCCACCGATTCACCGACGATGCGCAGCGCCTCGGTGCCGTAGCCGCGCCCCGCATGGTTGACGATGAAGCCCGGCGTGTCGGCCGCCTGCACCGGCGTGTGGCCCATGGCCCGTGCGTAACGTGCGAGGTCGGCGCAGACCGCGGCCTCGGTTTTGAGCCCGGCGATGACCTCGACCACCTTCATGAGCGGCACGGGGTTGAAGAAGTGGTAGCCGGCCACCCGCTGCGGTTGCTTCAGCGCGGCGGCGATGGCCGTGATCGACAGCGAGGAAGTGTTGCTGGCCAGCACCGCGTCCTGCCGCACGATCGTTTCGAGTTCTGCAAACAGGGCCTGCTTGACTTCCAGCCGCTCGACGACCGCCTCGACAACGAGGTCGCAGTCCGCCAGTTCGGCCAGCGAGGCGGCCACCTGCAGCGCTTCGCGTTGCGCTTGGCGGTCTTGTGTGTTCAGGCGGCCTTTTTCGTGGAGTTTGTCCCACTGTGCATACACCGCCTCCTGGCCCTTGGCGGCGGCGCCCGGAGCCGTGTCGAAAAGTTTGACGGTACTACCCGCTTGTGCTGCAATTTGAGCGATTCCGCGGCCCATTGCGCCGGCGCCGACCACGCCGACCACGCGATATGCTGTGTCCATCGATCAATTATGACGCGCCGATCCGGGTGGTATGGTGCGCGAAAGACGCTAAGCACTCACTGTGAAACTACAACACAAGCTGGTGGGGCTGGGACTGCTGGGGGTGGCGGTCGGCAGTTCGGCATTGAGTTTGGGCCGGGCCCGCGGCACCGTGGTTCTCGGCCAGCCGCTGAGCCTTGCAGTGGAGGTGCGGGTCGACCAGCCTGAAGATGCCACGGCGCAGTGTTTTCGCGTGGAGGTATTCCACGGCGACACGCTGGTGGAGTCATCGCGCGTGCGCCTGGTGGTGCAGGCGCCGGCCAGCGGAGTCCAGGAAGCGGTGCTGCGCATCCGCTCCAGCGCCATCGTCGACGAGCCGGTCGTGGGCCTCGTGCTGCACGCGCTGTGCGGCCAGGGCGGCACGCGGCGCTATGACTTCCTGCCCGAGTTCCCGGCGGAATTGAAGACGGCCGCGGGGCCGGTGGATCTTGCGGGGTCGGCCTCCGCGCCCGCGCCGGCACCACAGTCTGTTGCAGCCACGCCACTGCCGCCGGCGGCGTCGGTGCGGCCGGCTCCTGCGCCACCGTCCCGCGCCGCGGCCGCGCCGGCGCCGCGTCCGGCACAGCGCCCTGCAGCGCGTGCTCCGGCACCCGCACGTGCACCGGCGCCGGCCGCCGCACCCAAATCCGCGGCCGCGCCGCGTCCCGCAGCTGCCAAGGCGCAGGCCGCGGCTTCGGCGCCCGCGACGGGCACACCGCGGCTGACGCTGGATGCGCCGGCCACGCCCGTGGCCGGCATGCAGCCCAGCCCGACGCTGAACTCGCAGCTCATCGACGATGCCGCGCAGCGCGCGGCCGTGGCCGCGATGTGGCGCGCTCTGCGCACCACGCCCGAAGAGATCGTGCGCGACAAACAGCGCCTCGAAGCGCTGGAGGCACAGCAGGCCGTGCAGCGCAAGCAGGCGGCCGAGCCGAGCGCGGCCGAGCGTGAATTGCGCGCCCGGCTGGAGCGCGCGGAGCGCCGGCTCGACGAAGCCGAGAGCGGCCGGGTCGACATCCTGTTCGTCTATGGCCTGCTGGCGCTGCTGGCCCTCATGGTCGGCCTGGCCGCGTACTTCTGGCAGCGTGCGCGCAGCGCCGCGCTGGCCGCTGCCCCTTGGAGCGGCGAGGCCGCTCCGCGCGCCCCCGCGACCCTGCCCGTGCCCCCGGTCGTCGCGCCGCCTGCAACGCGGCCGCCCGTGGCGTCGCGGCCTTCGCTGGCCGACGAGTTCCTGGACAGCGAGCCGGCCTCCGCTCTGGCTGTCGGACGGCCGTCGACGGTGGATACGGGGGCTGTGGCGGCCGCGGTCTTCGCCCACGACCGCGTGCAGCCCGTGGATGCGTCGCGGCCCGTGCGTCCGGACGAGTTCGTCGACGTGCAGCAGCATGCCGACTTTTTCGTCTCGCTGGGCCAGTACGAGCAGGCCATCGAGGTGCTGCAACAGCACCTGGACGAGCACCAGGACATGAGCCCGCTGGCCTTCCTGGAGCTGTTCCGCATCTACCACCAGCAGGGGCGCAAGGACGACTTCAACGGGCTGCGCGCACGCTTCGAGCGCCGCTTCAATGCCCATGTGCCCAACTTCGCCGCCTTTGCCGACGAAGGCCTGGGGCTGGAGGACTACCCCGCGACGCTGCTCAGCATCGAGACCGCCTGGGGCCACGTGCGGGTGCTGGACACCATCGAAGCCAATCTGCTGCGCCACCCGGACGACAGCGGCCGCCCGCTCGACCTGGCCGCCTACCGGGATCTGCTGATGCTGTACGGCGTGGCGCAGGACGTGTTCGTGCCGGCCGGTGGCACGCGTTCGCACTCGGGCTTCGGCGTGATCCCGCCGCCGGCGCCTGCCGTGGCAGAACCGCGCGCGCTGGGCGCCGGGCTGCAGGCCACGGCGCCGCTGATGGCCGGTGCCGCCGCGGATCCGCTGCTCGACCTCGTGCCCGATTCCGGCCAGGCACCGTTGCCGACCGTGCACGACGGCAGCGGACTGGAACTGGACATCGACCTGTCGACCAGCACCGGTGATGTCGCGGTACTGCCTGAGCTGTCACTGGTCGACATCGACCTGCCGCTGCTGGACGACGACGCGCTGGCCGAGATGCCGGCGTCGGCGCCGACCCCGACGGCGCCACCGGTCGGCGCGCCTGCCAGGTCGGACAAGCCCGAGATCGACAGCGGCCTGATCGATTTCGACCTGTTCGATCCGAACACCGAGGCGCGCATCGCGCCCAAGTCCACGCGCTGAAGAGGCGGGGACTGCCAGTCCCCGGGGCCGCTCAGCGGCGCACCTGCAGCGATCCCGGGTTGACGATGTTGGTGGGCGTGCCGCGGATGTAGTTCAGCACGTTGTCGAACGCGGCGCTGAAGTACATCTCGTAGCTCTGCAGTTCCACATAGCCGATGTGCGGCGTGCAGATGCAGTTCTCCAGGCGCAGCAGCGCATGGCCTTGCAGGATGGGTTCGCTCTCGAACACGTCGACTGCGGCCATGCCTGGGCGGCCACGGTTCAGGCCGGCCAGCAAGGCATCGGGCTCGATGAGTTCGGCGCGGGAGGTGTTGACCAGCAGCGAGGTCGGTTTCATGCGCGCGAGATCGTCGAGCTTGACGATGCCGCGCGTCTCCTCGTTCAGGCGCAGGTGCAAGGACAGCACGTCGCTGTTGGCGAACAACTCTTCCTGGCTGGCGGCGATCTGGTGGCCGTCGGCCAATGCGCGCTCGCAGGAGCCGGCACGGCCCCAGACCAGCACGCGCATGCCAAAGGCGCGCGCATAGGTGCTGACGATCTGTCCGATGCGGCCGTAGCCGAAGATGCCCATGGTGCGTTCGCGCAGCACCGTGCCCAGGCCGAAATTGGGCGGCATGGAGGCCGTCTTCATGCCCGACTGCTGCCATGCGCCGTGCTTGAGGTTGCCGATGTACTGCGGCAGCCGGCGCGTGGCGGCCATGATCAGCGCCCAGGTCAGTTCGGCCGGCGCCACCGGCGAGCCGACACCCTCGGCGACCGCCACGCCGCGTTCGGTGCAGGCGGCGATGTCGATGTGTGGGCCCACGCGCCCGGTCTGGGCGATCAGCTTGAGGCGGGGCAGTTTTTCGATCAGCGCGCGGTTCAGGTGGGTGCGCTCGCGGATCAGCACGAGGATGTCTGCGTCGCGCAGCCGGACCGACAACTGTCCCAGACCCTTGACGGTGTTGGTGTAGACCTTGGCCGCATAGGGTTCGAGCTTGGTTGCGCATTCGAGCTTGCGCACCGCGTCCTGGTAGTCGTCGAGGATCACAATGTTCATGCGGCCATTGTGCCTCGCGCCCCCATGGCGCCAGGGCAGCAGCGGGTATGGCCCCCGTGCTTGCCGCAGCCCTGTGCCGCGCCATCGGCGGCTTGCGGTCAGTGCCGTGTGGCGGCTTCCGCTGCGGCCAGCCGGTCGAGCTCGGCGCACACGTCGGCCATGCGGCCGGAGATGACCATGCGGCCCGCTGCGGTGCGCGGCTGGTGCGGCTCCAGCACGCGCAGCACGCGGAGCGCGGGTCCAGGGCGGGCCGCGGTGGGCGCCACCTGCAGCGGCCGGCGGCGCAGCCGCTGCTGCAGGCGTCCCGCCAGCCGCCGCGGACCGAACTCTTCGAACCACTGCGGTAGCCGGGCCACGCGCACGGCGGTCAGCATTGCGATTCCCATTTCAAACTCCTTCCGTCCATTCGGGCGGATTGGGGCAGGATTGGTTGAAAGGCACAGCGCCAGGGTTGCCGCGCGCTGCGCGGCGGACGCCCGCCACCTGGCACTGTGCGGACAGGCCTTCGGCCTACATCAGCATGGTGTTGCGGATCAGCCCGACGGCCAGGCCTTCGATCTCGAAGGGGTCGCCGGGCTCCACGAAGATGGTGGGGTAGTCGGGGTTCTCGGGATGCAACTCGATGCTGTCAGCGGTGCGCTTGTAGCGCTTGACCGTGACATCGTCGCCGAGCCGGGCAACGACGATCTGACCGTTCTTGGCATCCTTGGTGGCGCGCACGGCGAGCAGGTCACCGTCCATGATGCCGGCATCGCGCATGGACATGCCGCGCACGCGCAGCAGGTAATCGGGCTTGTGCTGAAACAGGCTGCTTTCCACGTAGTAGGTCTGGTCCACATGCTCCTGCGCGAGGATGGGCGAGCCCGCCGCCACGCGGCCGACCAGGGGCAGGGCCAGTTGCGCGAGTTCTTGCAGTGGCAGCGTGAACTGCTTGTTGCGGCGTTCGTTGACGGAGCGCAGCATGTCGCCGCGCAGCCGGATGCCGCGCGAGGTGCCGCTCAGGAGCTCGATCACGCCCTTGCGCGCCAGCGCCTGCAGGTGCTCCTCCGCAGCGTTGGCCGACTTGAAGCCCAGTTCGGCGGCGATCTCCGCGCGCGTAGGCGGTGCGCCGGTGTTCGCGATGGCGGCCTGGATCAGTTCCAGAATCTGTTGCTGGCGTGCCGTGAGCTTGGCCGGGAAGGCGGAAGAGGCGTCTGACATGGCAGTTCCTTGAGCGACGTGGTACAGCTACCCTGTGGGCTGGAACACAGCGGTCTGTGTAAATTTCCAGTACCTGTATTTTCAATCAGTTTTTACAAGCATGCAAGCATCCGATGCATTTCATGGCTCGTCCCTGCGCACACTGCGCGTGCTCGGCTCGGGCGGCACCATCGCCGGCCTGGCGCCGCGCGCGGGCGACACGCTGGGCTACCAGGCAGCCCAGGTCGGGGTGGCGCAGCTGTTGGCGGGCTTCGATGCGCCGCCCGGCTGCACCTTGGAGGTCGAGCAGGTCGCGCAGATCGACAGCAAGGACATGGACGGCCCGGTGTGGCTGCGCCTGGCCCAGCGCTGCGCCGAAGCATTGGCACACGATGCGGTGCAGGGCATCGTCATCACGCACGGCACCGACACGCTGGAGGAAACCGCCTATTTTCTGCAGGCAGTGCTGGCGCCGGCCAAGCCCATCGTGCTGGCGTGTGCGATGCGGCCGGCCAACGCGGCCATGCCGGACGGCCCGCAAAACCTGCGCGATGCACTGGCCGTGGCGGCGCAGCCGGGCGCACGCGGGGTGGTCGCTGTTTGCGCGGGGGTGGTGCATACGGCGTTCGACGTGCGCAAGGTGCACGGCTACCGCCTTGATGCTTTCAGCTCGGGTGACGCCGGTCCGCTCGGCTATGTGGAGGCGGGTGCCCTGCGCCAGTTGCGCGACTGGCCGCGGGCCCTGCCGACCCCTGGGCTGCTGGAGCGGCTGCCCTCCGCGCCAGAGGGCTGGCCGCGCGTGGAGATCGTCTTCAGCCACGCGGGCGCGAGCGGCGCCGGCGTCGATGCACTGGTGCGCGATGGCGCACGCGGCATCGTGGTCGCTGCGACCGGCAACGGCAGCGTGCACCACGCGCTCGAGGCGGCCTTGCTGCAGGCGCAATCGGCCGGCGTGCGCGTGCTGCGCTCCAGCCGCTGTGACCAGGGGCGGGTGATGGGAGGGGCGGAGGGCGACGCGCTGCCCGGGGCCGGGGCGCTGTCGCCTGTCAAGGCGCGGATCCAGCTGCAGCTGGATCTGCTGGCGGACTGAGTTAGGCGGCCAGGGCCGCCAGGGCGCGCGCGGTGATCTCGTCCACGCTGCCGGTGCCGTCGATCTTTCTGTACTTGGGCGCGTTGGCCGGGTCGTCCTTTGACCACTGGGTGTAGTAGTCGATCAGCGGGCGCGTCTGCGCGCTATAGACGTCCAGGCGCTTGGTCACGGTGGCTTCGCTGTCGTCCTCGCGCTGCACCAGCGGCTCGCCGGTCACATCGTCCCGGCCTTCGACCTTCGGCGGGTTGAAGCGCACGTGGTAAACGCGGCCTGAGGCCGGGTGCGAACGGCGGCCGCTCATGCGCTCGATGATGGCATCGAATGGCACGTCGATCTCGAGCACGAAGTCGAGCTTGACGCCGGCCGCCTTCATGGCGTCGGCCTGCGGGATGGTGCGCGGGAAGCCGTCGAACAGGAAGCCTTTGGCGCAGTCGGGCTGGGCGATGCGCTCCTTGACCAGGCCGATGATGATGTCGTCGCTGACCAGCGCGCCGGAATCCATGACCGACTTGGCCTGCAGGCCCAGTGGCGTGCCGGCCTTGACGGCTGCGCGCAGCATGTCGCCCGTGGAAATCTGGGGAATCCCGAACTGCTTGCAGATGAACGTGGCTTGCGTGCCTTTGCCGGCGCCTGGCGCGCCCAACAGAATCAGTCTCATGGATGTCCTCGGATTGCTTGTAGATGTTGGCGGCAGCGCTGGCAGCGCGCAGGCTGCCGCAGTGCTTCTGCGTCAAAGGATAGCATGCACCCCGGAGCCGTCAGTCCCGGGCGCAACAGTTCGTCAGAACAGCTGGCGAACGCGTTCCAGGTCCTGCGCCGTGTCCACGCCCGGCCCCGGCGCATGCTCGGTCACATGCACGGCGATCTGGTGGCCGTGCCACATGGCGCGCAGTTGTTCGAGCGCTTCGCTCTGCTCGATCGGCGCCTGGGCCAGAGTCGGAAAACTGCGCAGGAAGCCGGCGCGGTAACCGTAGATGCCCACATGGCGCAGCGGTGCCGGCTGGGGCAGGGCGTTGATGCCTTCGGCGAAGCCGTCGCGCCACCATGGGATCGGGGCGCGGCTGAAGTACAGGGCGCGGCCGCGCGCGTCGCGCACGACCTTGACCACGTTGGGATTGCGCAGGTCCTCCACGCTGTCGATGGCGTGGCCGGCCGTGCTCATGCTGGCCTCGGGATGCTGCTCCAGCAACGCAGCCACCGCGTCGATCAGCGGCGGTGCGATGAGCGGCTCGTCGCCCTGCACGTTGACGACGAGGTCGTCACCGTCCAGACCCAGCAGCGCGCAGGCCTCAGCCAGTCGGTCGCTACCCGAGGCATGGTCGTTGCGCGTCAGGATGGCTTCCACGCCATGGGCGGCGCAGGCCTGCATGATCTTGTCGCTGTCGCAGGCGACCACGGTGCGCGAGGCCTGCGAGCGCATGGCGCGCTGCGCCACGCGCACCACCATGGGTGCATCGCCGAGCGCCGCGAGCGGCTTGTTGGGCAGACGCGTGGACGCCAGACGCGCCGGGATCAGCACCGTGAAACGGGTCACAGCCCGAGTTCCTCGTCGCTCAGCGTGCGGGCTTCGTTCTCCAGCAGGATGGGGATGCCGTCGCGCACCGGATAGGCCAGCCGCGCGCTGCGCGACACCAGTTCCTGGCGTTCGCGTTCGCACTGCAGCGGGCCCTTGGTGACAGGGCAGACGAGCAGTTCCAAAAGCTTGCTGTCCATGGGATCGAGGAGGGGAATGTCGAAAGGGCACTATGGTACCCGCGGCGGGCGCAGCGCGGCGAGCCGGGCATCCAGCGCCTGCCAGGCGCCGGCATCGAGTTCCACTTGCAGCGGCACGGCCCAGGCGCCGGGGTGGCTGGCCCACAGCTTGACCGCATCCTTCTCCGTGCAGAGCCAGATGGCTGGCGCGTCGGCCGGCGGCTGCCAGCCCTCGAAGTCCTGGTGGTCGGCCAATGGCAATACGTGCAGCCGGCGCAGGCCGGCAGCGCGCAGCATGCCAAAGAAGCGCTCGGGCCGTGCGATGCCGGCCAGCGCCAGCACGGGAGTGTCGGCCAGGTCGGCCAGGGCCAGGCGCTGGCCGTCGGCCCGCTGCGCGTGCCCAGCCAGGGCGCGGCGCGCGCGCCAGCCCGCGAAGGCCGGCCGCTCGCCGCTGTGCAGCACGAGGTCGGCGGCGCGCGGCCAGGGCTCGCGCAGCGGGCCTGCGGGCAGCAGCCAGCCGTTGCCGAGGCCGCGGTCATCGAACACGCAGACTTCCAGGTCGCGCGCCAGCGCCAGATGCTGCAGGCCATCGTCGCAAAGCAGCAGGTCGGTCGCGGGATTCTGCTCCAGCAGGGCCAGCCCGGCCTCGGCGCGACGCGGCGCCACGAAGACGGGCACACCGCAGTGGCGCCGGATCAGCGCGGGTTCGTCGCCCACCTCCCGGGCTGGGCTGTCGGGCAGCACCTCGCGGCAGTCCGTCGTGCTGCGGCCGTAGCCGCGCGAAAGCACGCCCACGCGCCAGCCCCGGGACTGCAGGTGCTCCACCATGGCCATGGTCACGGGCGTCTTGCCCGATCCGCCCGCCACCACGTTGCCGACCACCAGCACCGGCACCGGCAGCCGGATGCTGCGCCGCAGACCGCTGCGGTACAGCAGGCGGCGCAGGCCGGTCACGGCACCGTAGAGCAGCGACAACGGCCATAGTGGCCAGGCCAGGGCGCGCGACTGCCATAGTCGCGGCAGCAGCGCTGAGAGCCAGCCACGCATGCAGGTTGCCCCAGGGCCGACCTCAGCGCCCGTTGGCGGAGCGCTGGGTCGCGAAGGTCAGCTGCTGCAGGCCGGCGCGGCGTGCCGCGTCCATGGCCGTGACCACCGCCTGGTGCGGCGTGCTGGCGTCGGCGCTGATCACGACGATGGGTTCCTGTACACCTTTGGTGGCGCCCAGCAGCGCTTGCACCAGCAGCTCCACGCTGCGGCCGTCGAGCGGCTGGCGGTCGATCGCGTAGCGGCCGTCGGCGGCAATGGACACCACCACCTCGCGCGGGCGCTCACGCTGCGCCTCGGCATTGGCCAGCGGCAGGCGGACCTGCAGCTCGGCGTACTTGCTGTAGGTGGTGGACAGCATCAGGAAGATCAGCACGACCAGCAACACGTCGATGAACGGGATCAGGTTGATCTCGGGCTCTTCCGTCCCACGGCGGCGGAAGTTCATGCGGACTTGCGCAGGCCGTTCAGATGGCGGGCGAAGCGCTCGCCCGCCAGTTCCAGCTTCAGCAGGTAGCCATCGACGCGGGCGCGGAAATACCGCCAGAAGATCAGCGAGGGAATCGCCACGATCAGCCCGAAGGCGGTGTTGTACAGCGCGATGGAGATGCCCTGGGCCAGTTGGGCGGGGTTGCCAACGCCGCCCGCGGTGGCACCGGACTGGGAGCCGAAGATCTCGATCATGCCGATCACCGTGCCCAGAAGGCCCAGCAGCGGCGCTGCCGAAGCGATGGTCGCCAGCGCCGTCAAATACTTCTCGAGGCGGTGCGCCACGGCGCGGCCAGTGCTCTCGATGCTGGCACGCAGGTCCTCCTCGCTGCAGCGCGGATTGGTGTGCAGGGTGCGCAGCCCGCTGGCCAGCACTTCGCCCAACGCCGAGTTCTGCGCCAACTGCGTCACGATGCCGGGCTCGGGCACCGTCTTTTGCGACACCGTCATCGCCTCGTCCAGCAGCTTGGGCGGGACGATGCGCCGCGGGTTGAGGTTGATGAAGCGTTCGATGACCAAGGCCAAAGCCAAAACCGAGCACGCAATCAGAGGCCAGATGGGCCAACCGGCGGCTTGTATGATCGAAAACAAGAGCGAATCTCCCCTGGCAATGGAACGCCGCGCGGATTATGGCGCAGTGTTTTTCGGGGGCGCCGCGCCGTTGACGCCGCCAGCCCGGTCTGTCGGCATCCGTCGGACGGTACCCACAGGACATGTGGATAACTTTGTGAAGAACTCTGCTTCACGCGCCGCAAACCCAGCACTGGCGCGGCTCTTTGACATTTTGATTAAAACGCAGGCAGAAAAAAATTCAATGAAATCAAAGCGCTTTGACGTGAGTGCTTGGCGGATCGGGCACTCTTGGGCCGCTGAGCCCCCCCTGCGCGGCGCTGTGGAGTATTCGTCGCCTGAATGCTGTGCTGCAGCAAAGACCTGCTCATGCATGCGCCTGTGAGTCCAGCAACGACGCCGCTGGTGTGGCAAGTCGGGGCGCTGTGCCGCGCCATTGCTGGGGCGCTGGAGCAGAAGTTCAATCCTGTCGCGGTCCGTGGCGAGATTTCAGGCTTTTCGCGCGCATCGAGCGGGCATTGCTACTTCCAGATCAAGGATGGGCAAGGCCAGATCCGCTGCGCGATGTTTCGACGCGCAGCCGCGCTGGTCGATTTTTCACCGCGTGATGGCGACCTGGTGGAATTGCGCGGCCGCCTGTCGGTGTACGAGGCGCGCGGCGACCTGCAGCTCGTCGTCGAAAGCCTGCAGCGTGCGGGCGCCGGCGCGCTCATGGAGCAGTTCCTGCGTCTGAAAGCCCGGCTCGAGGCCGAGGGCCTGTTCGACGCCGCGCGCAAGCGGCCGCTGCCGGCGCTGCCGCGCGGCATCGGCCTCGTGACCTCGCCGGGCGCGGCGGCCCTGCACGACGTGGTCACGGCGCTGCGGCGCCGCCTGCCGCATGTGCCCGTGTTGCTGGCGCCGGCCCTGGTGCAAGGCGCCGACGCGCCGGCCGACCTGGTGCGCGCGCTGCAGCGGCTGTACGCGCATGCCCAGGGCGGCGCCGGCCAGCCCGTCGACCTGATCCTGCTCGTCCGCGGCGGCGGTTCGGTCGAAGACCTCTGGGCCTTCAACGACGAGGCGCTGGCGCGCTGCATCGCCCAGAGCCCGGTGCCGCTGGTCAGCGGCGTGGGCCACGAAACCGACTTCAGCATCGCCGACTTCGTGGCCGACCTGCGGGCACCCACGCCCACGGCAGCGGCGGAGCTGGCGGCGCAGCCGCGCGAGGTCTGGCTGGCCGTACTGGACGGCATGGCCACGCGCCTGCACGGTGCCGCCATGCGCGCGCTGGACCAACGCGCGCAGCGGCTGGACCAGGCCGCTGCCCGGCTCGGCCGCCCATCCCAGGGTGCGGGCCGCCAGCGCCTGCACCTGGCCCAGCTCGAGCAACGCCTGCGCCACGGCCTGGCCACGCAGTTGGCGCAGCGGCGCCACCGGCTCGAGGTGCAGCAGCCGCGGCTGCAGTCCGCCATGCAGGGCCGGGTGCAGCAGGCGCGCCAGGCATTGGCCCATGCGGCACGCGGACTTGAGCTGCTGGATCCGCGCGTGGTGCTGCAGCGCGGGTATACGTTGCTTACGGACGCAACCGGCCGCACCGTCACCAGCGTGGCGCAGTTGCCCGACGGCGCGGCCGTGCGCGCTACCCTGGCCGACGGCGAGGCCGATCTGCAGGTGACGAAGACCCATCGCGTTTAATTCCTACAATGCCGCGTCCGACCAGACCCCATCATTTCTCCAACCCACTCACGAGGAAAAAACATGGAACACAAGCTGCCTGATCTGCCGTATGCCATCGACGCGCTGGCGCCGCACTACTCCAAGGAGACGCTGGAGTACCACCACGGCAAGCACCACAATGCCTACGTCGTGAACCTGAACAACCTGCAAAAGGGCACGGAGTTCGAGAACATGACGCTCGAAGAGATCGTCAAGAAATCCAGCGGCGGCATCTACAACAACGCCGCCCAGATCTGGAACCACACCTTCTTCTGGAACTGCATGAAGCCCGCCGGCGGCGGCGAACCCAGCGGCGCGCTGCTGGAGGCCATCAACGCCAAGTGGGGCAGCTACGCCGCCTTCAAGGAAGCCTTCGTCAAGTCCGCCGTCGGCAATTTCGGCTCGGGCTGGACTTGGCTGGTCAAGAAGGCCGATGGTTCGGTCGACATCGTCAACACCGGCGCTGCAGGCACGCCGCTGACCACCGCCGACAAGGCGCTGCTGACGGTCGACGTCTGGGAGCACGCCTACTACATCGACTACCGCAACCTGCGTCCCAAGTTCGTCGAGACCTTCCTGGACAAGCTCGTGAACTGGGAATTCGCGCAAGCCAACTTCGCCTGATCGCCACAGCTCTACCAGACAAACGCAAAGCCCCGCGCAGCGGGGCTTTGTTGCTTGTACGCCTGGTCGAACTGGATACCCCCGCCAACCAGGGGCCATTGGGCGCCATGCCGGCGTCGAGCAGGGCGCGCGCGGTCTGGACGTCAGGCCAAAGGCGAAGGCCGCAGGAAGCGGCCGGTGTGGTGCAAAGGCCGGTCCCGGCCACAAACCACTTGCTGCAGCGAGTCACTGCACCCACGCCGAACCCGCGCGTGCAGCCGGCGTGAAGTGCTAGATCCTGCCCATCAGCAGCAGGATCACGACGACGAGCACCACAAGGCCCAGACCGCCGCTCGGGACATAGCCCCAGTTGCGGCTGTGCGGCCACGAAGGCAGTGCACCGATCAAGAGCAGGATCAGCACGATCAGGAGAATCGTCGAAAGCGTCATGGCCATCCCTCAGTTTGTTGTGATGGCCTGATGGTGCTTGGACCAGTGCGGGCCGTCCGCAGGTGCCGGGCGCGACAGGCGGTGGGGGTTTTCCTACGGTAGGCACCGGCGCTTCTTCCCTAGAGTGCGGCGACTTCCATTGCGCCCGACGAGGAGAATCACCATGACCGATCGCCGCCTGTTCCTGGCCCGCTCCGCGGGCGCCCTGGCCGCGGTGGCCGCGCCCGCCGTGCTGCGTGCCCAGGCCTATCCGGCCAAGCCGATCCGCTACATCTGCCCCTGGCCCGCCGGCGGCTCCACGGATGCCGTGATCCGCTCGCTGGCCGAGAGCGCGGGCCGCACCCTGGGTACCAGCATCATCGTGGACAACAAGCCCGGCGCGGGCGGCACGCTGGGCGCCATCGAACTCGTCAACGCCAAGCCCGACGGCTACACGGTCTCGCAACTGCCGCACGGCGTGTTCCGCATTCCGCACATGCAGAAGGTGTCGTTCGACGTGCTCAAGGACTTCACCTGGATCGCCTGCCTCACCGGCTACACCTTCGGCCTCGTCGTGCCCGCCAGCTCGCCCATCAAGAGCATCCAGGACTACGTGGCCTATGCCAAGGCCAATCCCGGCAAGCTGACCTATGGCCACACTGGGGCCGGCACCAGCCCGCACCTGGCGATGGAGGAGTTTGCGCAGCGCGCCGGAATCCAGCTCGTGCACGTGCCATTCAAGGGCAATGCCGACAACATGCAGGCCGTGCTCGGCGAGCACGTGATGTCGGCCAGCGACGCCACCGGCTGGGGCCCCCATGTGGAAGCGGGCAAGTTGCGCCTGCTGGCCACCTACGGCAGCCAGCGCACCAAGCGCTGGCCCCAGGTGCCCACGCTGGACGAGCTCGGCTACAAGACGGTGTCGGACTCGCCCTTCGGGGTCTGCGGCCCCAAGGGCATGGACCCGGCCGTCGTGCGCGTGCTGCACGACGCCTTCCGCAAGACGCTGGAGGATCCGGCGGTGCTGGCCACCTTCGACAAGTTCGACCAGACCGTCATCTACAAGAACACCGAGGACTACACGCGATTCGCACGCGAGAGCTATGCGGCCGAGAAGGCCACCATTGAGCGGCTCGGCTTGGCCGCCAAAAGCTGACTACAGCTTAGCGAGGCGATCCAGTGCGGTACGCAGCGTGGCGTCTTCCTTGGCGTAGCAAAAGCGCACCACGCGCTGGTCGAAACCGTCGGCGTAGAAGGCCGACAGCGGGATCGCGGCCACGCCGATCTCGGTCGTGAGCCATTGGCAGAACTGCGCCTCCGGCAGATCACTGACGGCCGAGATGTCCACGCACTGGAAGAAGCTGCCCTCGCTGGGCAGCAGCTCGAAGCGGGTCTTGGCCAGGCCCGCGCGGAACAGGTCGCGCTTGGCCTGGTAGAAGCCCGGCAGGGCGAGGTAGCGCTGCGGGTCTGCCATGTAGCGCGCCAGGCCGTGCTGCACGGGCGTGTTGACTGTGAAGACGTTGAACTGGTGCACCTTGCGGAACTCGGCCGTCAAGGCCGCGGGCGCCGCCACCACGCCGACCTTCCAGCCCGTCACGTGGTAGGTCTTGCCGAAGCTGGAGACCACGAAGGCGCGCGCCGCCAGGCCCGGGAAACGCGCCGCGCTTTCGTGCGCGCGGCCGTCGTAGACCATGTGCTCGTAGACCTCGTCGCTGATCAGGAATACGTCGGTCGGTGCCAGCAGCGCCTCGAGCTTGCGCATGTCCTCGGCCGACCAGATCGTCGCGCTGGGGTTGTGCGGCGAGTTGACGAGGATGGCGCGCGTGCGCGGCGTGATCGCGGCGGCGATCTTGTCGAAGTCGGGCCGAAAAGTGCGCGGCACCAGTGGCACGCGCACCACCGTGCCGCCGGCCAGTTCGATGTTGGGGATGTAGCTGTCATAGCACGGCTCCAGCACGATGACCTCGTCGCCCGGCCGCACGATGGCCAGGATGGCCGTCAGGATGGCCTGCGTGGCGCCGGCCGTGATGGTGATCTCGTCGGCCGCGCTGTAGCGCTTGCCATGCAGGGCTTCGATCTTGGCAGCCACGGCCTCGCGCAGCGCCGGCACGCCGGCCATGGGCGGGTACTGGTTCAGGCCCGCGCGCATGGCCTGGTCCACAGCGTCGACCAGCAGCGGGTCGCAGGCGAAGTCCGGGAAGCCCTGGCCCAGGTTCACGGCGTTCTTCTCGGTCGCAAGGGCGGACATGACCGTGAAGATGGTGGTGCCGACCTTGGGCAGCTTGCTCTGGATGGTGGGAGTGCGGGGCGCGATGGTCATGGGATGAACGCGTGGGATGAGGTCACAAACTTGCGGATGGGCGCGACCGAGGCGAGGGCCGCCGCGGAACTGGCTCTGCCAGGCCGCAGGAGGCGCCCCCTGCAAGGGGGCTGGCGGAGCGCGCAGCGCGCAGACTGGGGGTGTGCCTAAAGTTCATAATCGTTGGCGTGGCCGGCCATGGCTTTGGCCACCAGGTTACGGTCCAGCCGATCGCTGAGCAGCTCGGCGAAGCGGTAGACGAAGTTGCGCAGGTAGGCGCCGCGCTTGAAGGCCACGCGCGCCACGTTCATGCCGAACAGCTTACCCATCGGGCGCGCCACGAGGTCGGTGCCCGTGTCGTCGCGCACCGCCATCTCGGCCACGATGCCCAGGCCCAGGCCCAGGCGCACGTAGGTCTTGATCACGTCCGAATCGATCGCCTCCAGCGCGATGCGCGGCGTCAGGTGGCGCTGCGCGAACGCGTGGTCCACGCGCGTGCGTCCCGTGAACGAGGGGTGGTAGGTGATGATGGGCTCGGCCGCGATGTCCTCCAGCGTGAGCCGCTCCTTGGCCGCCAGCGGATGGTCCTGAGGCAGCACCAGCATGTGCTGCCACTCGTAGCAGGGCAAGGTCAGCAGTTCGGTATAGCTGGACAGCGATTCGGTCGCAATGCCGATCTCGGCCACCTCGTCGATGAGCATGCGCGCCACCTGGTCGGGCGCGCCCTGGTGCAGGCTCACGTTGACCTTGGGATAGGCCTCGCGCAGCTTGGCGACGGGCACCGGCAGCACGTAGCGCGCCTGCGTGTGGGTGGTCGCGATGGACAGCGTGCCGCTGTCTTCGGCGCTGAACTGTTCGCCGATGCGCTTCAGGTTGCCGACCTCGCGCATGATCAGCTCGATGCTGCGCAGCACGTGCTGGCCTGGCTCGGTGATGCGCTTCAGGCGTTTGCCGTGGCGCGCGAAGATCTCGATGCCGAGTTCTTCTTCGAGTTCGATGATCGCCTTGGAAACCCCGGGCTGGGAAGTGTGCAGGGCCTTGGCCGCCTCGGTGAGGTTCAGGTTGCGCCGCGCGGCCTCCTGGACGAAACGGAACTGGTGCAAATTCATAATGATTTCGCCTAACGACGAAATTCATTATGCCGCAATCATCTATAGGATCGCGAGCGTGGCGAAGAGGTCGAGTGCGTCCGGGTGCTCACCCACCGTAGGGAGCACCACAATGTTGAGCGCAGGGCAGCGTGCCTGCAGATCGCGCACCAAAGCGGGGAGGTCTTCGCGCGCGTGGCGCCCCATCCCCAGGAACATGGGCAACACGCGCAACTCGGTCACGCCCAGCGCCACGAGCTCAGCGCTGGCGCTCGCGAAATCCGGGGTGCACAGCTCGAGGTAGGCGCAGCGCACGGCCGGCGCACCGGGCCGCGCCGCAATGCGTGCGGCCACCGCCTCGATGGGCGCTCGCCAGGCCGGGTCACGCGAACCATGCCCGAACAGCAAAACGCCCTTCATCGCCGCAGCACCAGCCAGCCGAACGCGCCAAGCGAGATCGCGCTGTAGATCAGCCCTGGCGCTGCCGCCGTCAGCCAGGGCTGCCAGTTCTGCAGATTGCCGATATACCCGAACACGTTGTTGAGCAGGAAGAAGCTGATCCCCGCCATGACGCCGCCGAACACATAGCCCGCGATGCCGGTGTTGCGAAAGTGCAGGTAGGCGAAGGGCAGGGCCAGCACCACCATCACCACGCAGCTGATCGGGTAAAACACTTTGCGCCAGAACTCGATTTCGAAGCGCTGGGCCGATTGCTGGTTGGCGTTCAGATGCTGGATGTACTGGAACAGGTCGATGGTGCGCATGCGATCGGGCTTGAGCAGCGCGGTCGTGACCATCTCGTAGGTGATGCCGGTGGACCATTGCAGGCTGGGCAGGCGCTCGCGCTGCACGCTGGCCTCGTCGCCGGCATGGCGGTAGGTGGTGCGCTGCACGCCCGACAGTTCCCAGCCGCCGCTGGCGAAGCGGGCGCCTTCGGCCTGCACGGCGGAGCGCAGCGTGTTGCGCCCGTCG
Organism: Variovorax boronicumulans; assembly: GCF_007677875.1. Lineage (GTDB taxonomy): Bacteria > Pseudomonadota > Gammaproteobacteria > Burkholderiales > Burkholderiaceae_C > Pseudorhodoferax > Pseudorhodoferax boronicumulans_A. Next base: position 84,311 of record NZ_VEDO01000021.1, read on the forward strand.
AACTCGAAGATGCGCACGCCTTGCATCTGGCCGTCCGGCGTCAGCGCGGCCACGTTGACGGCGTAGGAATGTTCGCGTTGGCCTTCCTTGAGCCAGGCACCGGTCTGGCCGATCGTGATGCGGCCCTGGTAGCGTGCCTTGAGCAGCTGCGCCATGCGGTCGGAAGCCGGCGCAACGTAGTCGCCCACGGCGAAGGTCAGCAGCACGAAGCCCAGGCCCAGCGCCACCAGCGTTCCGAGCGCGCGCCAGGGTCCCAGGCCGCTCGTGCGCAGGATGGTGTATTCGGAGCTCTGGGCGAAGCGCGCCATCACGAAGATGGTGCCGATCAGGAGCGTGATCGGCAGCAGCTCGTACAGATGGTTGGGCACCAGCAGCGTGACGTACAGCAGCGCGTGCGTGAGCTGGTAGCCCGCGGCGCCGTACTTGCCGATGTCCGACAGCTCGTCGACGAAATCGAAGAAGAAGAACAGCGCAAGAAAGCCCAGCGTGACGAAGCCCACGGCCGTCAGCTGCTCGCGGTAGATCAGGCGGCGGATGGTTTTCATGTGGCTTGCGCGGAGTCGGGCAGGGCGCGGCCGCGGCGCAGCCAGGCCAGCAGGCTGAAGCGGTGGTGGCGCTGCGCCAGCGCCAGCAGCGCCAGCAGCAGCACCCCGCCATGCACGAGCACGACGAAGGCGGCGAAGCCGACACGGCCGCTGGCGATCCAGCTTTGCCCCAGGTTGATCAGGTTGTAGTAGACGACGAAGGCAAACAGCGACAGCACCAGGTTGCCGCTGCGCGTTGAGCGCGGGTTGCCGCTGGACAGCACCAGCGACAGCAGCAGGAAGTTGAAGGCCGCGATCGCGAAGCCGATGCGCCAGGAGAGCTCCGCCTGGTTCACGGGCGTGGGCTCGGCCAGCAGCGCCATGGTCGACAGCGTGCGCGGGTTCACACGCTGCCCCCCCCCGGCTTTGCTGTCGCCGATGCGCGTGCCGTATTCCTGGAACTCGGTGATGCGCAGCGACTCCTTGCCGTTGGTGGTCTCCAGCCGCTGGCCGTCGGTCAACAGCACGAAGCGGTCGTCACCGCGGATCTCGGTGCGGGCCGCGCGGGCCGAGGTCACCGACTCCTTGCCTGCATCCTGTGCCGACATGAACACGTTGTTCACGTTCATCGCGTCCGGCGAATCCTTGTCGACGAAGAACACACGGCTGCCGTCGGCCGATTCCTGGAACTGTCCCGGCGTCACGCGCTCCACGTCGCTGCGCTGCTCGAAGCGGGTGCGCAGTTCCTGGATCTGCTGGTTGGACCAGGGCCAGACGACGAGGGCCATGCTGGCCACCACCAGCAGCATCGGCCAGGCGAAGCGCAGCAGCGGAACGAACAGCCTGGCCGGTCCCTGGCCAGCGGTGAACCAGATCACCATCTCGCTGTCGCGGTACATGCGCGAGAGCGTGGCCACGCAGGCCACGAACAGGCTCAGCGTGAGGATGGTGGGCAGGTGGCCCAGGACGGTGTAGCCCAGCACCTGCAGCACGTCCGAGGGGTTCACGCGCCCACGCGAGGCCAGCCGCAAGGTGCTGATCAACAGCATGGTCATCACGATGGTGATGAGGGCGACGAAGGTCGCGCCAAAGCCCCTGGCCAGCTCCTTGCGTAGGGAGGAATGGAATAACATCGCCAGCCAAAAAAGGCTGGATTATGAACTTCGAACTCAAGTCCCTCGACGCAGCGGGCTGTGCCGCCGCCAAGTGCGACGCACTGCTGGTGCTGGTGCCCGAAACCCCGGCGACGGGCACGGACGCACTGTCCGGCTGGATCGCGCAGGCGCGCAAGTCCGGCGATGTCGACGGCAAGGCAGGCAAGACGTTGGCCCTGTACCAGCCGCAGGGCGTGGCCGCCACGCGCGTTGTCCTGGCCGGCAGCGGCGACGGCAGCGCGCGTACCGTGCGCCAGGCCGTGCTGGCGGGCATGGGCACACTGCGCCAGGCCAAGCGCTTGGTGCTGTGCTGCGCCGGTCCCTGGACCGAGGCCGCGCTGCGTGCGGCCATCGCCGCCGTGGCCGACGCCAGCTATGTCTACACCGCCACCAAGTCCAAGCCCGAGCCGCGCAAGCTGGCCCAGGTGGTGGTGGCCGTGGCCGAGGTCGCCAAGGCCCGCGCCGCGTTCGACCAGGCCGTGGGCCTGGTGGCTGGCGTGGAGTTCGCCAAGGAATGGGGCAACCGCCCGGGCAACCACGCCACGCCCACGCTGATCGCCAACGCCGCCAAGTCGCTGGCGCGCCATCCCGGCATCACCTGCGAGGTGCTGGGGCCGCGCGAGGTGGCCAAGCTCGGCATGGGCGCCTTCATGGCCGTGGCCCAGGGTTCGGAGGAGCCGCTGCGCTTCGCCGTGCTGCGCTACAACGGCGGCGCGCGCGGGGCAGCGCCCACCGTGCTGGTCGGCAAGGGCATCAGCTTCGACACCGGCGGCATCTCCATCAAGCCCGCGGGCGAGATGGACGAGATGAAGTTCGACATGTGCGGCGCCGCCAGCGTGCTGGGTGTGTTCCGTGCGCTGGCCGAGATCCAGCCCGCCATCAACGTGGTGGGCCTGATCGCGAGCTGCGAGAACATGCCGGACGGCCGGGCCGTCAAGCCCGGCGACGTGGTCACCAGCATGAGCGGGCAGACCATCGAGATCCTCAACACCGATGCCGAAGGCCGGCTGATCCTGTGCGATGCCCTGACCTATGCCGAGCGCTTCAAGCCCGCGGCCATCGTCGACATCGCCACGCTGACGGGCGCCTGTGTGGTCGCGCTGGGTGGCGTGCGCAGCGGCCTCTTCTCCAACGACGAAACGCTGGCCGCCGCGCTGCTGGCGGCTGGCGACAGTGCGCTCGACCCGTGCTGGCGCCTGCCGCTGGACGACGACTACGCCGAGGGCCTGAAGACCAACTTCGCCGACGTCGCCAACGTGGCGGGCCGCGCGGGCGGGGCGGTCACGGCCGCCAAGTTCCTGCAGCGCTTCGTCGGCACGCGCGCCTGGGCCCACCTGGACATCGCCGGAACGGCCTGGAAGGGCGGCGCTGCCAAGGGCGCGACCGGCCGCCCGGTCGGCCTGCTGCTGGCTTATCTGCTGGACCAGGCCGGCGCGCCTGCGGCCGCCGCACCCAAGGCTGCGGCCCGCAAGCGCAGCGTCAAGACCTGAGAAGCCGTGAGCGGGAGCCATCCGCGGGCATGACCGAGATCGCCTTCCACTTCAACGCCCCGGACAAACTGGCCTACGCCTGCCGGTTGCTGCGCAAGGCCGTGACGGGCGGTGCGCGCGCCGTCGTGAGCGGCCCGGACGACATGCTGGCCCGGCTGGACCAGCAGCTGTGGACCTTCTCGCCGCTGGACTTCGTGCCGCACGCCCTGCTGGGCACCAGCCCGGCGCGCGTGCTGGGCGCGTCGCCCGTGGTGCTGGCCGTGGACGTGCTGCAGGCCCCGGCGCTGCCCGTGCTCGTGAACCTGGGCGGCCTGGTGCCGGCCGGCTTCGAGCGCTTCGAGCGTCTGATCGAAGTCGTCAGCAACGGCGAAGAAGACCGCTCGCTCGCACGTGGGCGCTGGAAGCACTACGTGGCGCGCGGCTACGCCATCGTTCGGCACGACCTTGAATTCAAGGAGTGAGCCATGAGCGATGTGCCGCGCGTGCCACCGCGCTATGTGCCGGTGCTGACCGAGGTGGTCGGTGCCGCGGCGCGCGTGGAGCCGGTCGCGCCGGTCCCGCCCATGCCCGAGCCGCGCCTTGCGCCACCGCCGCCGCAGCCCACGCAGGCCGCGCCGCTCGACCCGCAGGCCCTGCAGGACCAACTCCTGCACCGGGTCATGCAGCGCGTGGACCTGGCCCTCGAGCAGCAACTGCACGATGCCGTGGCCAGCATGGTGCTGCAGCACACGCACGCGCTGGTACCGCGTCTGCGCGAGGAGATCGAGTTCGTGGTGCGCCAGGCTGTGGCCGAGGCCGTGGCGGCCGAGCTGACCCAGCGTCCAACTGCGTGAAACCCCTAGTGGCGTTTGTGCCGATCGGTGCAATCGGGCCCGCAAATTGCATACCGCTAGCGGTATAAACCTGTTCTCTCGTTTTTCCCTGTCTGGAGGATTCTTATGCAGTTGAAATGGACCGCTGTCGCCCTGGCCGCCATGGTGCTCGTTGCGTGCGGCAAAAAGGAAGAACCGGCGCCAGCGCCCGCATCTGCGCCCGCTGCGGCCGCTCCCGCTGCCGCCCCCGCTGGTGAAACCATCACCGTGAAGATCGGCCACGTCGGCCCCACCAGCGGCGCCATCGCCCACCTGGGCAAAGACAACGAGATGGGCGCGCGCATGGCCATCGACGAGCTCAATGCCGCCGGCTTCAAGATCGGCGACAAGGTCGCCAAGTTCGAACTGCTGGCCGAAGACGATGCGGCCGATCCCAAGCAGGGCACGGCCGTCGCCCAGAAACTCGTGGACAGCAAGGTCCAGGGCGTGGTCGGTCACCTGAACTCGGGCACCACGATCCCCGCTTCCAAGATCTACAGCGACGCCGGCATTCCGCAGATCTCGCCGTCCGCGACCAACCCCAAGTACACGCGCCAGGGCTTCAAGACCACGTTCCGCGTCGTGGCCGATGACGTGCACCTGGGCAGCACGCTGGGCAAGTACGCGATCGGCGAGCTGGCCGGCAAGTCGGTCGCCGTGATCGACGACCGCACGGCCTACGGCCAGGGCGTGGCCGAGGAATTCGAGAAGGCCGTCAAGGCCGCCAACGGCAACCTGGTGGGCCATGAGTTCACGACGGACAAGTCCACCGACTTCAACGCCATCCTGACCAAGCTCAAGGGCGCCAAGCCCGACGTGCTGTTCTACGGCGGCATGGACGCGGTGGCCGGCCCGATGCTGCGCCAGGCCAAGCAGTTGGGCCTGACGGTGAAGTTCATGGGCGGCGACGGCATCTGCACGGCCGAGCTGGCCAAGCTGGCCGGCGATGCGATGGGCGATGGGCAAGTCGTGTGTGCCGAAGCCGGCGGCGTGGACGGCGACCTGAAGGCCGGCCTGGACAAGTTCAAGGCCGACTTCAAAACGAAGTTCAACACCGACGTCCAGCTGTACTCGCCGTACGTGTACGACGCTGTGAAGGTGCTGGCCACGGCCATGCAGAAGGCCGGTTCGCCCGAGCCCGAGAAGTACCTGCCCGAGCTCGCCAAGATCGAATACAAGGGCATCACCGGCAACATCGCCTTCGACGAGAAGGGCGACATCAAGAACGGTGCGCTGACGCTGTACACCTACAAGGGCGGCGCGCGCGAGCAGCTGGCCGTGGTGCGCTGATTCCAACCCGCGCCGCAAGCGACAGACAAGGGGCCTTCGGGCCCCTTGTCTTTTGGTGCTCAGGCCGCCGGCCGCAGCCGCCGCGGATCGAGCGCCGCGGCCAGACGGGCCGGCACCGGCAGCGGCTCGCCGTGCAGCCGCGCGGCGATCAATTCGGCAGCGAGCGGCGCAAGCGTGAGGCCGCGCGCGCCCAGCGCGGTCAGCACCCACAGCCCGTCGGCCCAGCGGCCGGCCAGCGGCAGCCGGTCCGGCGAAGCGCAGCGCACGCCGGCCCAGGCCGCCGGGGTGGGACCTTCGGCGATCGCCTGGGCCGTGGCTGGCAGCAGCACCTGCAGCCGCTCGAGGTTGTAGCGCTGCTCGTCTTCGCGCAGGTCGGCTGCGATGTCGCCGCGCACGAAGCTCGAGCCGCTGAGCCAGATGGGCCCCTGCGCACCGGGCACGCCGGGAATGAAGTGGCCATGGCCGTTGACCGGCATTGCCGGCACTGGCAGCGTGGGCGGGCAGGGGCCCATGCTGATCTGCCCGCGCACGTTCTGCAGCCCTTGCATCGCCAGCAGGGATGCGCTGCCGATGCCGGCGGTCACGACGAGAAGCGGCGTGCTGTGCAGCACTTGGCCGTGAGCGTCGTGCAGCGACCAGCCCTGGGGCGTGGACTGCACCCGGCTGGTGCGCAGGCCGCCCTGGAACCGGATGGCGGGATGCGCGAGCAGGGCCTGCACGAGCCGGGCCGGGCGCACCCATCCGGCCAGGGCATGCCAGTGCGCGGGCGTGGCCGGCGGCAGGCCCGCGGCCTGCACGCAGGCGGCATCGGCGGGCGCGCTGAACAGGTCGCCGGGCGTGGCCGGCGCACGCGCCCCGCGCAGGCGCCGCTCCAGCACGCCGGTCAGTGCGTAGTCCTCGCCAGCGCTTAGCAGGGCCTGCAGCAGCTGCGCGGTGCAGCGCGCACCGGCGCGCGAGAGCTGCGTGGGCACGGTGTCGCTGGCCGCGTCGTGCGGCGAGAACAGGCCCGCCGGCAGGCCGGAGGCGCCGGCGGCAGGGGCTTCGCCCGCGTCCAGCACCAGCACCTGCCAGCCGCGCTCGGCCAGCTGGCGCGCCACGCAGGCACCGGCCAGGCCGGCGCCCAGCACCGCGCATTCGCCAGGTTGGGCCACCGGGACGTCGTCGAGCGAGGGTTGCGGACGCAGCCTGGGTGTCCAGGCCGGCGCATAGGTGGCCTCCAGCCGGTCACGCTTGGGCGGCACACCGGCCACACGTTGCACCGCGAACCCGCACTGCGCGAGGCCATCGCGCACGGCACGGGCGATGCTCCAGGTCGCCAGCCGCGTGCCGTGGCGGCAGCAGCGGGCCACGGCCTTGAGCGTGTCCAGGCTCCAGATGTCCGGGTTGCGTGCGGGGCTGAAACCATCGAGGAACACCGCGTCGGCCCGGCACCGCAGTTCGCGCAGCATGGGCTGTGCCTCGCCGATGGCCAGCGTCAGCAGCACGCGCCCTTGCTCCAGCCGCAGCCGGTGCAGGCCAGGCCGCAGGCCCGCGTACTGGGCGGCCAGCGCATCGGCGAGCGGCTGCAGTTCGGGGAAGGCGGCGGCGCTGCGGCGCAGGTCCTCGGCGGATGCGGGATAGGCCTCGACCGAGACGAAGTGCAGCCTGGCGGGTCGCTCCGGGTCGGCGCGCCAGGCAGACCAGGCCGCCAGGAAGTTCAGGCCCAGGCCGAAGCCGGTCTCCAGGATGGTCCAGTGCGGCTGCCCGGCCCAGGCCTGCGGCAGGCCACAGCCGTGCAGGAACACACCGAAGGCCTGCGCCAGTCCGGCTTCGGAACGGTAGCGGTCACCGAAGCGCGGATTGAAGGGAGCGCCATCGGCCAGCCATTCGATGGGCTCGGCCACGCGGGCTCAGGCGGCAGGCGGCACGTAGCCCTGGGCCACGTCGGCACCGGCGCCGAAGAAGTGGTTCTCCATCTGGCGTGCGAGGTACTGGCGCGCGCGCTGGTCGGCCATGTTGAGCTTGTTCTCGTTGATCAGCATGGTCTGCTGCTTGAGCCAGGCGGCCCAGGCTTCCTTGCTGACGTTCTGCCAGATGCGCTTGCCCAGTTCGCCCGGGTAGGGCGGCAGATCCAGGCCTTCGGCCTCGCGGCCGAGTTTGATGCAGTTCACCATGCGTGCCATGTCGATGTTCCTTGTGCAGGCCGTGGGCGGCCGGGTGGGATGCGGATTGCGGGCGCGGATTATCGGCCGCCCAGCAAGCCATCGACGATGAGGGCCCAATGCACGGGTTCCACCGGCGTGATCGACAGCCGGCTGCCGCGTTGCAGCAGCACCATGCCGGCCAGGCCCGGATGTGCGCGCAGTTCGGCCAGCGGCAACAAGCGGGTCTTGCGCAGCGCCTGCACGTCGCGCAAAAGCCAGCGCGGCGCTTCGGGCTTGGCCGTTGGATCGTGGTAGGGCGAGGCCGGATCGAACTGCGTGGGATCGGGCCGGACCTCGGAGGCCACGCGCGCGATGCCGGCGATGCCGGGTTGCGGGCAGCTGGAGTGGTAGAATAGCACGCCGTCGCCGATCTGCATGGCGTCGCGCATGAAGTTGCGCGCCTGGTAGTTGCGCACGCCGGTCCAGGCAACCGTCTGGTCGGGCGCGGCCAGCGCGTCGTCGATCGAGCATTCGTCGGGCTCGGATTTCATGAGCCAGTACTGGGGCGCGCGGGCGGTGGCTGCGTTCATGGCGGGGCGAGGGATGGCGGCTGCGCGAGCATGCCATAGCCAGGCGCGCTGCTCTCCTACAGGGCGTGACCGCGCGTGGTGGCACACTACGGCCGCCGAAACGTTTCCTTGCCCGCTCCCACCCGCTCCATGACGGCGGACGCACTCCCTCCCGATCTCACTGCCTGCGATTTCGAACCGATCCGCTGGCCCGGTGCCATCCAGCCGCATGGGCGCATGCTGGTGCTGGACGCCCAGACGCTGCAGCCCGTGGCCGCCAGTGCGGGGTGGCCTGCGCCAGAGCGTGCGGCGGTGCTTGCAGCGCTGGACCGCACGGCCCTGTCGGCGCTGCCGGCCACGGGCGCCGGCAGTTCGCCGGTCGGCCTGGGCCGGCTGCAGCTGCCGGGCGGCGTGGCGCAGGAGGTCTCGGCGCACCGCACGACGGCCCACGTGATCGTCGAATGCGAGGAAGCCGGTCCCGAGGATCCCGGCCCGGCACCGATCTATGCGCTGGCCCGCAACTTCCTTCCGCGGCTGCAGCAGGCACGCGACCTGGCGTCGCTGTGCCTGCTGGCGGCCGAGGAGATGCGTCGCCTGAGCGGCTTCGGCCGGGCCCTGGTCTACCGCTTCGACGAGGACGACCACGGCGAGGTACTGGCCGAGACGCTGGAGGACGGCTACGACAGCTATCTCGGCCACCACTTTCCGGCATCCGACATCCCGCGTCAGGCGCGCGCGCTGTACCTGCTCAACCACTTCCGGCTGATTCCCGATGCGCGCTACGCGCCGGTGCCTTTGGTGGGCGTGGACGGCGCTGCGGCGGCGCAGGTCGACCTGTCCCAGGCCGTCCTGCGCAGCGTCTCGCCCGTGCACCTGGAGTACATGCGCAACATGGGCACGCTGGCCTCGATGTCGGCGTCCATCGTCGTCGACGGCAGGCTTTGGGGCCTAGTGTCCTGCCACGACCACGCGCCGCGCACGCTGGCACGCAACGTGCGCGCAGCCTGCGAGCATCTCGGCCAGCTGCTGTCGCTGCAGATCGGTGCGCTGCAGGCCGCCGAGGAGGCGGCCGAGCGGCTGGAACTGCGCCAGCTCACGCTCTCTCTCGTGGCCCAGCTCGCCGAAAGCGATGGCACGCTGAGCCGCCTGGTCCACAGCACGGGTCTGCAGAGGCTGGCGTCGGCCAGCGGTGCCGCCGTGGTGCTGGACGATGCGGTCTGGACCGTCGGCGAGACGCCGCCGCCAGCCCAGATCGAGGCCCTGGCGCGCTGGATCGTCGGGCGCGGGGAAGAGGTCTACGCCAGCGACGCGCTGGCCCGCGACTACCCGGGCGGCGCTGCGCTGCGCGAGACGGTGGCCGGCGTGCTCGCGGTGTCGATCTCGCAGGTCCACCGCCACGTCATCCTGTGGTTCCGCCCGGAGATCGTGCGCACGGTGCGCTGGGCCGGCAACCCGGGCAAGACCATCCATGCCGACGGGCGCATCCATCCGCGCAAGAGCTTTCAGACTTGGGTCGAGCGCATCGGCGGTCGCTCCGCACGATGGCGCGCCTCCGAACTGGCGGCCGCGCGCGAACTGCGCGAGGCGCTGATCGGCATCGTGCTGCGCCGTGCCCAGGAGATGGCCGACGCTGCCACGGCGCTGGGCCGGGTCAACAAGGAGCTGGAAGCCTTCTCCTACACCGTCTCGCACGACCTGCGCGCGCCGATGCGGCACATCGCCGGCTATGCCGACCTGGTGCTGGAGATGGACGGCAGCCAGGTCAGCGAGCGCGGCCGCCGCTACCTGGGCCATGTCAAGGAGGCGGCTGCCTTCGCCGGCCAGCTCGTCGACGCGCTGCTGGATTTCTCGCGCCTGGGCCGGGCCGCGCTCAAGCCGCGCAGCGTGGACACGGCGGCCATGGTGGCCGACCTGGTGCGCGAACTGCAGCGCGACGAGCCCCGTCACCGTGTGCACTGGGAGGTGGCGCCCGATCTGCCGCCGCTGTATGCCGACCCCTTTTTGCTGCAGGTGGCCACGCGCAACCTGCTGGCCAATGCCCAGAAGTACACCTGCCGCCAGGCCGCGCCGCGCGTCGTGGTGCGCGCGGTGGTTCGCGCGGATGGCGTCGGGCTGGAGGTCGAGGACAATGGCGTCGGATTCGAGATGAAGTACGTCGACAAGCTGTTCGGCGTGTTCCAGCGCTTGCACCCGGCCGAGGAATTCGAAGGCACCGGCATCGGACTTGCCAACGTCAAGCGCATCGTCGAACGCCATGGCGGCGAAGTCTGGGCCCGCGGCGCACCGCAGCAGGGCGCGGCCTTCGGCTTCGTGCTGCCGCGCTCCCCCATCCACTGAAGAACAACAGCCCATGCTCAAGCCCATCCTGCTCGTCGAGGACGACACCCGCGACCTCGAGCTCACCCTGCTGGCGCTCGAGCGCAGCCAACTGGCCAACGACGTCGTCGTGCTGCGCGACGGCGCCCAGGCCCTGTCTTACCTGCGCCGCGAGGACGCCCATGCCGACCGCAGCGAGGGCAACCCGGCCGTGATCCTGCTGGACCTGAAGCTGCCCAAGGTCAACGGCCTGGAGGTGCTGCAGGCTGTGCGTGCCGACCCGAGTCTGCGCAGCATCCCGGTGGTCATGCTGACCTCCTCGCAGCAGGAGACCGACGTGATCCGCAGCTACGAGCTGGGCGTCAATGCGTATGTGGTCAAGCCGGTGGAATTCAAGCAGTTCGTGGCCGCCATCGCCGACCTGGGCATCTTCTGGGCCGTGCTGAACGAGCCGCCGCCCGGTTCGCTCAAGGCCAGCCGGCGCTACGAGCATGAGTGAGCCGCTGGCGCTGCTGCTGCTGGAGGACTCCGCCTTCGATGCGGAACTGTTGCAGGAGTGCGTGCAGGCCAGCCATCCCGGGGCGCGCTGCACGCTGGTACGCGACGAGGCGGGTTTCGTCCAGGCGCTGGCCACGCAGCGCTTCGACGCCGTGCTCTCCGATTTCCAGCTGCCCGGCTTCGGCGGCGACCAGGCCCTGGCGATCACCCGGGCGAAGGCGCCGGAGCTGCCCTTCATCTTCGTCTCGGGCGTGATCGGCGAGGACAACGCGGTCGAGCTGCTCAAGCGCGGCGCCACCGACTATGTGAGCAAGGGCCGGCTCGAGCGGCTGCCGCTGGTGCTCGAGCGTGCCTTGCGCGAGGTGCGCGAGCGCGCTGCGCGCGATGCCGCCGAAGCGCGCCTACGCGAGGCCGACAGCCTGTATGCCCGCATCGTGGAGTCGCTGCGCGACTACGCCGTGCTGCTGCTCGACGCCGAGCAACGCATCACCAGCTGGAACCGCGGCGCCCAGGCCATCTTCGGCTTCGAGCGCAGCGAGGCCGTGGGGCAGAACGCCACGCTGCTGCTGCCCGAGGGCGAGGACGCGCGCGAAGCCTGGCGGCGCGACCTGCGCCTGGCTGCCACCGCGCAGCGCGCTGCCACCCAGCGCTGGATGCGTCGGCGCGACGGCTCGCGCCTGTGGGCCGAGGGCGTGCTGATGCCGCTGCACGGCGAGGGCGGCGCCGTGCTCGGCTGGTGCAGCATCGCGCGCGACACCACGGCCGAACACCTCGCCGCGCAGGCGCTGCGCGAAGCGAAGGAGCAGGCCGAGGCCGCGCGGTGCGAGGCCGAGCGCGCCAGCCAGGCCAAGGACCGTTTCATCGCCATGCTGTCGCACGAGCTGCGCGCGCCGCTGTCGGCCGTCTCGGCCGCCGTGCACCTGCTCGAGCGCCACGCCAGCGTGCCGGCGACGCACCAGGATCTGGTGCCGCTGGTGCGGCGCAACGTGGCCGTGGAGACGCGGCTGATCGACGACCTGCTCGACATCTCGGCCATCACCAGCGGCAAGCTGGGCATCAAGCCCGAAGTGGTCGACATGCACGTGGTGGTGCGCGAGGCGCTGGCCATGCTGGCCGAGGCGCTCGAAGAGCGCGGCATGCACGTGGACCTCGCATTGGCGGACGGCACTGCCTGGGTGTACGCCGACCCGGTGCGCATGCAGCAGGTCATCGCCAACCTCGTGCGCAACGCCATCAAGTTCAGCGAGCCCGGTGGCGTGGTGCACCTGCACACCGCACTGGAAGCAGGTGAGTTCGTGTTTTCGTGCTGCGACCAGGGCATCGGGATCGCGCCCGACGCGCTGGAGCGCATCTTCACGGCCTTCGAGCAGGCCGACCGCGACACCGCGCGCGAGCGCGGCGGCCTGGGCCTGGGCCTGGCCATTGCGCGCCATCTGGCGCTGGCCCATGGCGGCGTGCTGCTGGCCGACAGTGCCGGCGTGGGCCAGGGTGCGCGCTTCACGCTGCGCCTGCCCTTGCGCGAAGGCGCCGTGCCGCCACCGCCGCCGCAGCAGCCCCCGGCCGAGCCCATGCCGACCCTGCACGCGCGCGTGCTGATGGTGGAAGACCACCCCGGCGCCGCGATGGCGCTGCGCATGTGCCTGGAAGAGTATGGCTACGAGGTCGCGCATGCGGCCAGCGTGGCCGCGGCGCTGCAACTGGCCGAGGCCCAGTCCTTCGACATCGTGCTGACCGACCTGGGCCTGCCCGACGGCAGCGGCGTGGACATCGGCCGCGCTCTCGGCACGCGCCTGCCGGTGCTGGCCTTGAGCGGCTTCGGCGCAGAGAGCGATCTGCGCAGCACCGCCGCAGCGGGCTTCGCCGGCCACCTGGTCAAGCCGGTCGACCCGCCGCAGGTGCATGCGGTGCTGCAAAAGCTGCTCGCCCGATCCGCGGCATGAAGCCGGCGCTGCCGGACCTGAATCTGTTGCGCGTGTTCGACGCGATCTGGCGCTGCCGCAGCGTGACGGCCGCTGGTGCCGAGATCGGTCTGACCCAGGGCTCGATGAGCAACGCCCTGAACCGGCTGCGTCAGCACTTCGACGACCCGCTGTTCGTGCGGCTGCAGGGCCGCATGCAGCCCACGCCGCTGGCCGAGGGCCTGGCCGAGCCGGTCCAGCGGGCGCTGCGCCAGCTGGAGCAAGCCCTCGCGCAGCGCCGCGTGTTCGTGCCGGCCAAGGCCGCGCAGGGCCTTCGCATCTGCATGACGGAAATCGCCCAGCGTGTGTTCCTGCCACGGCTGGTGCAGCACCTGACGGGCCAGGCACCGGGTGTGCACTTGGCCACGGTGGACATGCCGCCGGCGCGCGCGCAGGCGGCGCTCGCGGCCGGCGAGATCGATCTGGCGATCGGCTATTTCGCCGCGTTCGGCGACAGCTTCTTCGCGCAGCGCCTGTTCGCCGAGCACTACGTGGTGCTGGTGCGGGCCGGCCATCCCGGCATCGCCACGCGGCTCACGCGCGCGGCCTACCTGCAGGCGGCCCACATCTCGTACCGGCCAGCTGCGGCCAGCCACGAGCTGCTGGACGAGCGGCTGGACCGCGCCTTCGCCCGGGCCGGTGTGCGCCGCCGCGTGGGCCTGCAGGTGGCGCACTCCATGGGCCTGTCGGTCGTGGTGGCGCAAACCGATCTCATCGCCACCGTGCCCTCGCGGCTGGCGCTGAGCTTCGCCGACCAGCCGGGCCTGCGCGTGTTGCCGCTGCCGCTGGCGGTGCCGCCCATCGAGATCCGCCAGCACTGGCACCGGCGCAGCCACCAGGATCCGGCCCACCAGTGGCTGCGCACGCAGATCGCGACGCTGTTCCAGGCCTGAGCGGCAGGCGCGGCATTCACGGGCTCAATACTGCGCATTGACGGCACCGGCTTGTGCGGCGCGACGGGCGGCCTAGACTCGGCGGACCACCACGGGGGCGCCGCCAGAGCGCCGAGCGAGACAAGCCATGATCGATCTGCACGACATCCGCTATGTGCGTCTGGGCACGCGCGACCTGGCAGGCGCGGCGCGCTATGCGCACGACATCCTCGGCCTGGCCGAGGGGGCGCGCAGCGGCAACCCCAAGAACGGGCAGTCCGTCTACCTGCGCAGCGATGCGCGCGACCACACGCTGGTCTACTTCGACGGTGACCCGCGCGACCACACAGTGGGCTTCGACCTGCGCGCGGGCGTGGCGCTGGACGACGCCGCGGCCGAACTGGAGCGCCTGGGCCATCCGGTGCACCGGGGCAGCGCCGCGGAGTGCGCGCAGCGCCGCGTCGACGCCTTCGTTTCGTTCCGTGACCCGAGCGGCAACCGGATCGATCTGCTTGTGCCCGCGCCGCAGGCCGGCCGCCCTTTCACGCCCACGCGGCCCGTGGCCAACACCGGCTTCTCGCACGTGGGCCTGCGCAGCACCGACCCCGTGCGCGACGAAGCCTTCTGGACGCAGGTGCTGTCGGCCAAGGTCAGCGACCGCATCGGCCAGGCGCCGCTGCTGCGCATCGATGCCGTGCACCACAAGATCGCGCTGTTCCCGTCCAGCTTCGCCGGCGTGCAGCACGTCAACCACCAGGTGGCGTCCATCGACGACATCATGCAGTCCTGGTACTTCCTGCGCGAGCGCGGCGTGCGCACCGTGTTCGGCCCGGGCCGGCATCCGACCTCGGGCGCGATGTTCCTGTACTTCGAAGGGCCGGACGGCATGGTCTACGAATACTCGAGCGGCGTGCGCATGGTGACCGACCCCGACGAGCAGCCGCGCCAGTTCCCATTCGAGCCGGCCTCGTTCTGCATGTGGGGTGCGCGGCCGGACATCCCCGAGTTCCGCCACTGACCGCGGGCCGCGCCGCACGAAGGGGCGCCCGCGTGGCGGGCCCCGGCCTTGCCGCACAATCCGGCCCCATGTTGGAGACCAAGACACCTTCCGCAACCCCTGTCCTGATCGCCGGCGGCGGCATCGGCGGCATGGCCATGGCCCTCACGCTGCACCAGATCGGCGTGCCCTGCGTGGTCTACGAGGCCGTGCCGGAGCTGCAACCGCTGGGCGTGGGCATCAACCTGCAGCCCAATGCCGTGCGCGAGCTCTACGAGCTGGGGCTGGACGACCGCGTGCTCGACCGCATCGGCATCCAGGCGCGCGAATGGGCGCTGGTCGGCCGCAACGGCCGCGAGATCTATGCCGAGCCGCGCGGCCTGGCCGCGGGCTACCGCTGGCCGCAGTACTCGGTGCACCGCGGCGAGCTGCAGATGCTGCTGTACCGAACGGTGCTGGAGCGCGTGGGGCCGCAGGCCGTGCAACTGGGCCAGCGCGTGACGGGCTACCGCAATGGCGAGGATGGCGTCACGGCGCAGATCGAGACGCGCGATGGCCAGCGGCGCGAGGTGCAGGGTGCCCTGCTGGTCGCCGCCGATGGCCTGCACTCGGCCGTGCGCGCGCAGATGCACCCGCAGCAGCCGCCCATCCACTGGGGCGGCGCCATCATGTGGCGCGGCACCACGCCGGGCGTGCCGATCCGCACGGGCGCGTCCTTCGTCGGCCTGGGCAGCCTCAAGCACCGCATGGTCTGCTACCCGATCTCCCGGCCCGACCCGGCCACGGGCCTGGCCACCATCAACTGGATCGCCGAGATCACGGTCGACAACTCCCAGGGCTGGACCCAGGGCGACTGGAACCGGCGCGTGGCCGTCGACGAGTTCATCCACCATTTCGACGGCTGGGACTATGGCTGGATCGACGTGCCGGCTCTGCTGCGCGGCGCCAGCCAGGTGTTCGAGTACCCCATGATCGACCGCGACCCGGTGCCGACCTGGATCGATGGCCGCGTGGCCTTGCTGGGGGATGCCGCCCACGTGATGTACCCGGTCGGCTCCAATGGCGCCAGCCAGGCCATCGTGGACGCGCGCGTGCTGGGCGCGATGCTGCAGGCGCAGGGCGTGGGCCCGGCCGCGCTGCGCGCCTACGACGACAGGCTCTGCGCCGACATCTCGGCCCTGGTGCTGCGCAACCGCGGCGCCGGCCCGTTCGGCCTGTTAGGCCTGGTGGATGAGCGCTGCGGCGGCGTGTTCGACGACATCGACCAGGTGGTGCCCAAGGCAGAGCGCGAAGCTTTCATGGCGCGCTACAAGGCGGCCGCAGGCTTTGCGATCGAGACGCTTAACGCGGCGCCGCCGACGGTGCGCGTCTAAGCGCCGAGCTTGTCGAGCGTCTTCGTGTCGAAGTCGCTCGCGTCGTGGCGTTCGCGCAGCTGGCTCTCGGGCTTGCCCTGCACGCGGTTGACCATGCGGCCACGGCGCGCGGCCGGACGCTGCGCGATCTCCTCGGTCCAGCGCTGCACGTGAGTGTATTCCTGCACCTGCAGGAAGGTGCCCGACTCGCCGTACAGCTGGCCCTTGGCCAGCGCGCCGTACCAGGGCCAGATCGCCATGTCGGCGATGGTGTAGTCGTCGCCGGCCACGAAGCGGCTTTCCGCCAGGCGCCGGTTCAGCACGTCCAGCTGGCGCTTGACTTCCATCGCGTAGCGGTCGATCGCGTACTCGATCTTGCTGGGGGCATAGGCGTAGAAGTGACCGAAGCCGCCGCCGAGAAAGGGCGCGCTGCCCATCTGCCAGAACAGCCAGGACAGGCACTCGGCGCGGGGCGCCCCGCTGGCCGGCACGAAGGCGCCGAACTTCTCGGCCAGGTACAAAAGGATGGCGCCGGACTCGAACACGCGCACGGGCTCCGTGCCGCTGCGGTCCACCAGCGCCGGGATCTTGGAGTTGGGATTGACGGCCACGAAGCCGCTGCCGAACTGGTCGCCCTCGCCAATGTTGATGAGCCAGGCGTCGTACTCGGCCCCCGCGTGGCCCGCGGCCAGCAGTTCCTCCAGCATCACCGTGACCTTGACGCCGTTCGGCGTGCCCAGCGAGTACAGCTGCAGCGGGTGCTTGCCGACCGGCAGCTCCTTGTCGTGCGTGGGGCCGGCCACGGGACGGTTGATGTTGGCGAAGCGGCCGCCGCTGGCCTTGTTCCAGGTCCAGACGGCGGGCGGGGTGTAGGTGGTGTCGTCGTTGGGCATCGGGCCAGTCTAGCGAGATCGGTCTGCTGGCGCAGAGCCGGTCTGCGCGGCCCCGGCCTCGAGCAGGAATTGCGTGACCTCGTCGGAAAAGCGCGCGCGCCGGCCTTGGAACAGCACGCCGTCCGGGTCCTGGGGATCGGGCTGCGCGCCGGGCATGCCGTGCGCGACAAGGGCCTGGGCGCAGCCCAGCCAGTCGCCCGCCCCGTCCTCGGGTTGGTTGCACGAGGCCCACTGCAGCGTGCCGCAGCAGTTGTCGCCGTAGCCGTGGCGCTCGGTCCATTGCGCGCCATGGTCGAGCAGCAGGCGCGCCATGGCCGCGTCGCCGCGGAACACCGCCTGGTTCAGCGCCGAGGCGTCCCAGTCGCCGCCGCGCACGGCCACGGGCCACCCCAGGCGCAGCATGCACTGCACGGCTGGCAGCAGGCCCTGGGCCGCAAGTTCAGGCAGCAGGCGCAGCTGTTCGCCGGGCAGTTCCGCGGGCCAGCCGGGCTGCTGCAGCTGCCGTGCCGCGGCCTCGTCGCCGCGTGCGCAGGCGGCGAGGAAGTGCTCCAGCGGCGCGGCCGGCGCCGGCGCACCGGCCGCGACCAGCAGTGCGGCGACCTCGGGCAGGCCGTAGCGCAGCGCGAGCGTGGCGGCGTCGGTGCCGTCCGGCATGCGCGCTCTCGGGTCGGCGCCGGCCTGCAGCAGCGCTTCGATGTGCGCAGCCGAGCGGCGCCGGCGGATCGCCCACAGCAGCGGCCGGCCCCAGGTGGCGGCCGGCTGGCCGGGGGCGGGCTCGTTCGGGTCGGCACCATGGTCCAGCAGCAGGCGCAGCTGGGGCAGGGCGTCGAGGTCGAGCACCCGGTACAGCGCGTTGCTGCCCGTCACGCGCGCACCGGCCTGCAGCAGCAGTTCGGTGCATGCCACGCTCTCGAGCGCGTGGTAGAGGGATTCGCCATCGTTCGGGTCTGCGCCTGCGGCCAGCAGCAGGCCAGTGAGTTCCGGGTCGCGGTTCTGTCCAGCCGCGCCGTACAAGGCGGACAGCCGCTCGGCGGGCGAGGGTGACTGCAGCGAGGCCGGCGGCCAGCGGTTGCCGACGGACTGGTTGGCGTCGGCCCCGGCATCGAGCAGCAGCCGTGCGCTGGCCAGCAAGCCAGGCCGGAATGCGGGCAGCTGCCACAGGCTGGAATGGGCTACGGCGAACAGTGGCGGCAGCTGCAGTGCGCCGCCGGGCCGGTGCAGCCACTGCGGATCCTGCGCCATGGCCTGGCGCAGCCGCGTGGCGTCGCCGATGGCGCAGGCCACCAGCGCATCGCCATCGGCCAGCGTGGGTTGCTCGGCCAGGAGCCGCGCTGCCGCGGCCGGCTGCGCGCGTTCCGTGCCGCCGGCCACGTTGCCGGCGTAGGCCAGCTGCCCCCAGCGCAGTCGCGCGCGGGCCGGGTCGGCGATGGCCTCGGCATGGGCAATGCGCGCGGCCACGAAGCCCATCAGTTCCGACCAGGAGACGAAACCGTGCTCGCGCGCGATGCAGGACTGCGCGTCGCGCAGGCGCGGTCCCATGGCCGCCGGAGCCGCATCGCTGGCGCCCGGCGCGGCGGGCAGGGCGGCGCGCAGGCGGGCCAAGGCCTCGGCCTCGCCGGCGCGCAGCGCGGCCAGCAGCTGCCTGGCCTGCTTCTTCAGGTGGGCGGCGTCGTGCCGCGGTGGGATGCGCTGTAAGGAACCTCCGTGCGTGGCGAGCCGGGGCAAGGTCATCGCGGCATTGCAACACGTTGACGATAAGGGCAAACCGAAGGTGCGATCGCGCTGCATGCTGCCGCTGACCGGGGTACTGTGCGTCAAGGCCATCGTCACCGACTTGGCGGTGTTCGACGTGATGTCCCATGGCAGGCTGCTTGTCAGAGAAGTTCGCGCCAACGTTGGCGTCGAGGGCGTTCGCCACTGCACAGAGGCAGTCTTCCTGGTGTCGCCTCAGGTTGTGGAGTGGTGGGCTGCGCACCTCGGTGTTCAGGGGCAACCTCACCGGGAGTCCGGACAGTCAGTGCACTGCCGCGACGGAACCTCCGCGCACACACCAGACCGGGTACTTCAACGTGCCGCCATCGGCGGCACCAAGGACGCCCATGATGCTCACGGTACGGTAGGCCAAGGGGTAGCGGTCAGGATAGTAGCGCGTCGATGTCCAGAAGGTTTCCGAGAAGCCGAGCTCGAACGGGTGCCCGGCGGGCAACGCTTGCGGAACCCCGGGCGATGCCGAAGGCACGATCAGGCTCATCAGCTCAGCCACGCTGGGCTGGCGCCAACCCATCCGCCCTCCAGTCGTCGCCGACAGGCAGTGCTCGCTTGCGTAGATGCCACCGAAGACGCCAGGTGCCAGCGTCGGCCCGTAGCCGACGGGGCTGGGCGTGCGCTCCCACACCAGACCGGTCTCGCGGTCCAGCACGGCCTCGCTCTTGAAGTTCGACAGCACGATGAAACGTGTGGCGGCCGGCAGTGTCTGGTCCCAGGCCGGCGTGGCGTAGTACGGGCCGTTCGCCGTGGTCTGTGCGGCGGTCGGCGTCGCCCATGCGCAGAACGCGGACAGGGCGGCCAGGACAAGTTGCTTCCTGCGGTTCATGTTGACTCCTGTGCTGGGCCATGGATTCGTCCGCGCCGGCCGGTGAGCAGGGCCAGGCCAAGAACCATCAGCGCGACCGTGCCGGGTTCGGGGATGGGTAGGGGCACGTTGCCTACTTCGAACCCTGGGTCCTGCCCCGGCGCCAGAAATTCGAAGGCGATGTAGGCCAGCAGTCCGTCGCCGCTGACGCCTCCTGAAAATCCCGCCACTCCGACCAGTTGCCCGTCCAGCAGCAGGCCGCTGCTGACGATGGAGGACAGCGCAGGTTGCGCCGCACTGAACTGCGCCGCATACATGCCATCGTAGAACCCGCCCGGGTCGACCCGCCGCACCACAGCAGGGTCGAAGGCAAGGTCGAAACTCCAATCCTGCAGGTCCGCCGCCTCGCGCACCTCGATGGGCAACAGGAACTGCTCCGCTCCCAACACCGCAGGAATATGGTCCGGCACCATGGTGATGGGGCTGCCCGCCGAGATCACCAGCGCCTGGGCGCCCGCCGCGGACAGTAGCCCCGCCGCGGCCAGGACCAGCTCGCCCAACCACCGTCCTCCATCGCTGCGCAATGGCATCCCAGCCCCTTTCATTCGCAGCGGCCGAGTTTGAACAACGTCTTCCCTGCGAACAATGACGTGAAGACGGTATGGTCAGTCTCGGCGCGGACGTGCGGCCATGCCGAATCGAAATTGAAGTCCATGGCCCAACGACCAGCGGCAGTCCAGGCCATCGCAGATGTCGACATCGCCCATGAGAATGCGCTGAGGGCGAAGTGCGGCAGGCAGCAGTGCGCTTCAACTTCACTTTCCGGCCGATTGCGCTGCAGCGACGCGGGTTCAGGCGACTGGCAGCGGCCCTACAGGCGCCGTGACGTTTCAGCATCCCGTCCTGCGCTCGTCCGTCCTGTTGTCCCGCTCTCCCGGGCACTTGGATGCTGCGAAATGGCGCATCCATACCAAAGGCCACAACATGCTCGAAACCAAGCCTGAACAGAGTGCCGTTCCCACGTCGTCCAGCCGCAACACGTATGCGAACAAGCGCATGATGATCATTTGTGGCGCCATCCTCGCGGTCATCGTTCTCGTGGTCATTCTGAGGGTGATGAGTACAGTGCAGGCATAAAGAGAGCCGGGCAAGTTCCAGCCATCCACGATCCGCGTTGCCCGCAGCTGCAGCGGCGCTCGGAAGGCGCAAGGGCGCCGCTGCCGAAGACGAGGGTGCCGCGCCGAATTGGCCTCAGAGGCGCTTCTATGTCGGATTCCTGGCCAACTTGCCAGGTAGTTCACCGTCTTCCCAGCAGGGCGCGCATCTCGGCGATGCTCAGCGCCCCCTGGCCCGGCAGACTCGCGGGCCGGGGCAGGCCGGCCAGCACGGGGAACTGTCCGTCGGGCTGGGCCACCTCATACAGCTGCGCGATGGCCTGCTGCACGGCGCGCAGCTTTTCACCCTGGCCTGGTTGCAGCGGCCCGCGCAGGGCCTGGCGCAACAGGCGTTCGGCCAGCTCCAGGCTGTCGGCAAAGTAGGGCAGGCCGCGCGGCTGCAGGCTGGCCAGCGCTGCCACGCACGCGTCCTGCGGGGCGGACTCGCCGAACGGCTTCTTCTTGCCCAACGCCAGCGCATGGTGCAGCGCCGCGGCCCAGAGCACGGCGGCATCGGGCAGCGCGGGCGCACGCTGCAGCAGGCTGCGCGGGAAGGCCTGCAGCTGGTCGATGTGGCCCGCAGTGGCCTGCAGCAGCAGGCCGGCCGTGAGCGCGACCTGGCCATTGGGCGCATCCTGTGCGGCCGCGCGCAGGCGCTCGGCGTCGATGCGTTCGGCCGCCTTGCGCGGGCTGCCGAGTTCGGCCTCGCGCAGCAGTTGCCAGACGTATTGGTAGTGCGGGTTGTGCGCGGATGGCCCCAGGCGCGCCTGCAGCTTGAGCAGGCGTGGCGGCTCGCCGGGCAGGGCCGGGCCGAACTGCAGCGACAGCCGGATCGGCACCGGGCCGTTCGCATCGGTCGGCAAGGCCACGGCGAGCCGCTCGCGCTGCACGTACTGCGCGCCCTCGAACACCAGCAGCACGCCGCCCGCACGGGCGGGCACTTCCAGGTCCACCTGCACCTGGCTGCTCGGGTCGTCGCGCTCGACCGCCTGCAGCACCAGGCCCCCGCCGAGCGGCTGCCCATCGTCCAGGCCGAAGGCGCGCACGCATTCGCGCCACAGGTGCGAGGCGTACTCGTGGCCCATGCGGCGGTGGATCTCGCCGAAGTCCTGCACCAGCAGTTCGAAGTCGATCGCGTCGTGCACGGCGAGCGCGGGGTCGAAACGTTCAGCGCTCGCGCGCAGCGCCTCGGCCAGCGCGTCGGGCCGTGGCCGTGCGGCGCCCACGCGCGGCAGGCCGCCCGGCACGGGCACGGGCGGCGGCGGCACGGGGCCGGCCAGCAGCTCGGTCACGACCAGCGCATCGTCGCCTTCCACACGCGGCCGCACGGCCTGCTCCAGCTGCCCCTGGCTGGCCGCCCTGAGCAGGGCGTTGACGTCGTCGCGCACGGCCGTCACGAGCTCGCGGAACTCCAGCCGCGCATCACCGCCGCCGGCACCACGCACGGCATTGAGCACAGCCTGGCCGAACAGCGTGTGCGGCTGGCCGGGCACCTGGTAGGCCTGCGTGCCGGGCGAGGTGGCGGCCAGCGAGGCTGCCGTGCGCGGCACCTGGGTGCCCGCCTGCAGCAGCGGAAAGCAGGTGTTGGCCGTGGCGCCGCGCGAGGCCAGCGGCGAGAACTCGTTGCGGCAGGCGTCGATGAGGGCCAGGTGCTCGGCCACGGGGCTTTGTTCCATCCAGTCCTGCAACTCGCGTGTGCTGATGCAGTTCTGCAGCTGCGGCGCGCCGGGGTCCGGGTCCAGGTAGTCGCTGGGCAGCAGCAGCGCGCGCCAGTTGGATTGCACGCCGTGGCCGCTGAAGAAGAACAGGGTGCGGCTCTGGCGTGCCGCGGCGGGCGCGCTGGGCACTTGCCCGGTCCAGCGCTGGATGGCCTTGACCAGCGTGGCATGGTCGGCCGGCGCGTAGTGCACGAGGCCGCGTGCGTCCAGGCCCGCCTTCTCCTCGGCCGTGGGCGACAGCAGCAGCTGGCACCAGACGAGCGGCAGGCCTTCGTGCCGGAAGTCGGCGCGCAGCCAGTCGAACAGGCTGGCTGCGGTGTTGGCCGAGGCACCCAGCTGGCCCAGGCCGAAGGCGTCGGGCGCGGGCGCGCTGCCGCCTTCCAGGTGCGGGTAGGCGCTCACGCCGGCCAGCAGCGCATACAGGCCTGGCATGCCGGGCTGCCATTGCGGGTCGCGCCACAGGCCGGGCGTGTTGGCGACGGGTTCCAGGGCCATGGCGTCTCCTAGCCGTAGCGGGGCGGGGTGGGGGGTGGGCCGGTCAGCGCGGCCGGGGCGGCACGGCCGGCGGCCTGGGCCCATTCGCGCGGGGGCTGCAGCTGCAGCGTGAGCAGGCAGCGCGCGCCGTTGGCCATGAGCGCGAGTTCGTAGTGCGCAGCAGGCGGGGCGATCGGATATGCCGCGCCCCCGGTACCGCCCAGCGCGGTGAGCTGAAAATCGGGCGGCAGCACGATGCGCGCGGCGCGTCCGTGGGCGCGGTCGTGCAGCTCCACCGTGGCGCCGGGCCCGTCCTCTTCGTCCTGCCAGAAGCCCAGCCACAAGGCCTCGCGCGCACCGCAGGGCACCAACAGCTGATCGCCGTTGCGGTGCAGCGGCGCCACGCCCCAGCTGCGCAGCCGCGCGCTGGGCCGCCAGTGGGCCAGCCCGATGCGGTGTACGCGCATGCGCAGGCCCTGGAAGGCCAGCAGGTCAGGCGTAGAGCTTGCGGATGGTGGCGGCATCGCCGGCCGACAGCTTCCACGAGGGCATGAAGCTCTTGCCGTTGGTGGTCCAGTGGGACGGGATGGTGTAGATCATGACCGAGGCGCTGTCGAAGTCGGTCGTGATGGTGGTGGACGCGTCGAACTTGGCGAACACGTTGTGCGCGATGGTCGCGTCGTCCCAGAAGTTGGGCGCGCCGCCCAGGTCGGCCTTGACCGCTGCCTTGTCCCATTCCACCCGGGCGCCGGGGTGGTTGTGCTCGTGCAGCAGGCCCAGCGCGTGGCCGAATTCGTGGATCACCACGCTGGAGAAGTCCTGCTCGGGCGTGTCCAGCGCGGCCCAGCCCAGGTTCATCGTGGCCTGCGAACTGCGGATGCCCTGCGCGTCCGTGCCCACGTAGGACCAGGAGCCGGCGGCAGGGTCGAAGCTGATGCGGATGTCGCCCGCCTCGTCAGGCCGGGCCGGCTCCAGCTTGAGGTGCACGCCGTCCAGCATCCAGGCCTGTGCGGTCTTCAGCGTGCGTTCGTGCAGCGCGGCGCTGCCCTGCAGAAAGCGCACCTTCAGCACCTTGTCGCGTGGCCAGAGCTTGTTCTTGGCCGCCACGCCCATGGGCGTGAGCTGCATGGGGTTGCCCGCCACGCGCTGGCCGCCATCGATGTCGACGGCCGTGCAGATCCATTGCTTGCGTTCTTCGCTCATCGTGGGCTCCTTGCACGGCCATGCGGCCGTGCTATGGATTGTGCGGCGCCCACCGGCGAACGCAATCCTCAGAGCGGTGGAGGATCGCCTTGCAGCAGGCGCATCACGCGCAGCATGTGGGCATCGCGCTGTTGCGCCATGGCCTCGGTGCTGCGGCCGGCGGCGGCGTCCTGCATCTGCGCGACGAGCCTGGCGCGCGTGTCCTCGTCCAGGCTGGGCTGGCCCAGGTCGGCCCACCAGCTTTCCACGGCCGGGCCCAGCCGCTCCAGGAAGGCTTCCATGCCGCGCGGGCCGCCCGACAGGTGGAAGACCGCGTGCGGGCCGCAGACGGTCCAGCGCGCGCCCAGGCCCTCGGTCACGGCGCGGTCCACGTCGGCCACCGTGGCGTAGCCGCCGGCGACCAGGTGCACGGCCTCGCGCCACAGCGCGGCCTGCAGTCGGTTGACGAGGTGGCCCGTGGCCTCGCGCTGCAGGCGCACGGTCTGCTTGCCTAAAGCGCGGTAGAAAGCCTCGGCCCGGTCCATGGCCTCGGCGCTGGTGGCCCGGCCGCCGACCAGCTCCACGAGCGGCATCAGGTAGGCCGGGTTGCAGGGGTGGGCGATCAAAAGGCGCTCCGGGTGCGCCAGGCCCTGCTGCAGCAGCGTGGGCATGAGGCCGGACGAACTGGACATCAGCAGCGCGTCAAGCGGCGCGGCGGCCTCCACGGCGCGGTAGGCGGCGCGCTTGAGCTCCAACTGCTCGGGCAGGGCCTCCTGGATCGCGCCGACACCCTGCACGGCTTCTTCGACACCGGCGCACAGGCGCGGCAGCGTGGGCTGCGCATGCAACAGGCCCAGCGCCTGCATGGCGGGGCGGGCGCGCGCGAGCATGTCGTCCAGGCGCTGCTGCGCATCCGGTGCGGGGTCGGCCACGCGCACGCTGCGGCCGGCCAGCGCGAAAAAGGCCGCCCAGGCGGCGCCGATGACGCCCGCGCCGAGCACGGCGATGGGGGCGTGTTCGGTGGTGGTCAAACTTCGGTATCTCCGTGCGAAAGATAGTCCCACATGCGTTCGAAGATGCGGCCCGCGCGTGTGGCGCGCTGCGTGGCTTCGTCGGCCGTGAGTTCGGCGGGCTCGTCGCCAAAGGCGGCGCAGTCCAGCTCGATGCGGGCAGCGTCTTCCAGGTACCAGGTCAGCACCACGGCGTCGGGCAGGCTGGGGCCGGCCACGACCACGCCGTTGCCGCGCATCACGATGGCCGGTGCCTGGCCCATCTGCGCCACCAGGGCCTCGGCCTGGGCGTCCGAACGCAGCAGCTGCACGTCGTCCCAAAGCGGCGTGCCGGGATGGAAGTAGCTGCCCATGCCGTGCAGCACGCGCGGCGTGCGGCGCAGCGTGGACAGCGACATGGCCTTGGGCGGCATGGCGCGCACCACACCGCCGATGTCGGGGCGGCGCCGGTAGATTTCGCGGTGGATGCGCACCTCGCCCAGCAGGTCGGCGGGGAAGTCGCCGGCCAGCGGCACGACCGTGCCCGGCACGCCAAAGCCGATGGTGCCGGGCGGCTGGCTGGCGCAGACCAGGAAGTGGTCGGCGTCGAGCCGCATGCTGCAGTGGCCGTAGGCGTGCAGCAGGCCGTGCCGGGCCAGCGCGCGGCCGGCGCGGCGCACCAGCAGTTGGGCGGACTCGAGGGGGTCGGGTTCCATGGTGTTTTCCTTCGGAAGAATCGGCCAGTGCGACATGTGGTCTTGCAGGTTCGGAACCGGGCTCGCATGCAGAGGTTCCGGAGGCCGCGGAGCAGGCCATGCCAGCGCACCCGCGGAACTGGCTCTGCCAGGCCGCCGGGTGCGCCCCTTGAGCAACTGTGTTGAAAGT
>NZ_VEDO01000022.1 GCF_007677875.1 Variovorax boronicumulans
GGAAACAGGTTTGGCGCACTGACGCAAACTGATGAAAGACTCCTCGGCTGAAGATACAAGGGGTATCGAATGGCTACACGCTGTGAGCCATTCAAACGGGGTGGTCTCAGTTCGGGGGGCCGAACAGCGGGTGCAGGTTGCTGTGCTTGGCGTCGAAGACCTCGTGGCCCTCGTCGATCTGCAGCGTGACGCCGATGTGGCGTGTGGCGAAGATGGGCGCCAGGTGTTCGCGCACGGCCGCGATCAATGCCTCGCCGATGCGCTGCTGCAGCGCCGCGGGCCGGCCCTTGGCCATGCGCAGGTTCAGGTAGATGAATGCGTAGTCGCCCTGGTGGTCGGCCACGGCGTAGTACGTCGCGGCAAAGGCGAGCACGCGCGTGCCACCCGTCGGGAACACCTGTTTGCCGGCATCGTCGCGCTGCGCCAGCATGGTGTCGGACAACTGGCGGCACAGCGCGCCCATGTCGGTCCCCGGTTCCGCATTGGGGCTGTACAGCACGACGAGGTGGGGCATGGCGCGGTCTCCGGGGCGGTGAAAGCCGGGCATTGTGCCGCTGTCGTCCCATGGCCTACACGGCCGCTGGCTGCGGGCCGACGGTGCGCACTGGCCCGCGTTTGCAGAATGCAGTCGTGCGGGCCGGTGGCCCGCCCCATCCCTCGGGAGCCCTTCCATGCCCGAACACCACCTGCCCGCCCCGCGTATTGCGCCCAGCCTGCGCCAGGCACGCCTGATCAGGCGCCTGCGCGAGACGCTGTTCGAGCTGCAGTGCGACCTGGAGCCCGACCCGGTCGCCATCGACCGGCTCATGCGCCGGCTCGCGCGCGTGCGCGGTCACGACAGCCGCAGCTTCCTGCGCGCCTGAGCGCAAACCACACACCATTCCTTCCTGCGGGGCCGTACCCGGGCAGCGCCGTGGGCGTTGTCGAAACCGTGGACAATCGCCCGCTTTCGCCTTTCCTTGTCTGTTGTCCGACTTCCCAGGAGATTGCCATGACCTACCCCAGCACCCAACTCTTCATCGCCGGTGAATGGCAGGACGCCGCCGACGGCCGCACGCTGGCCGTGTTCAATCCCTCCACGGGCAAGGAAATCGGCCGCGTCGCCCACGCCGGCACCAAGGACCTGGACCGCGCCCTGGAAGCCGCGCAGAAGGGCTTCGAGGTCTGGCGCGACATGCCCGCCATCGAGCGCGCCAAGACCATGCGCCGCGCCGCTGCGCTGATGCGCGAGCGCGCCGGCGAGATCGCCGCCATCCTGACCCAGGAGAACGGCAAGCCGCTGGCCGAGGCCAAGGTCGAGGCCATGGCGTCTGCCGACATCATCGAATGGTTCGCAGACGAAGGCATGCGCGTGTACGGCCGCATCGTGCCCTCGCGCAACCTGGCCGTGCGCCAGCTGGTCGTGAAGGACCCGGTCGGCCCGGTCGCCGCCTTCACGCCCTGGAACTTCCCGATCAACCAGGTGGTGCGCAAGCTGTCGGCCGCGCTGGCCAGCGGCTGCTCCATGCTGGTCAAGGCGCCGGAAGAAACCCCGGCCTCGCCCGCCGCGCTGATCAAGGCCTTTGCCGACGCCGGCGTGCCGGCCGGCGTGGTCGGCCTGGTTTACGGCAACCCGGCCGAGATCTCCAATTACCTGATCCCGCACCCCATCATTCGCAAGGTCACGTTCACGGGCTCCACGCCGGTCGGCAAGATGCTGGCCGCCCTGGCGGGCCAGCACATGAAGCGTGTGACCATGGAACTGGGCGGCCACGCCCCCGTGATCGTCTGCGAGGACGCCGACATCCAGCTGGCCGTCAAGGCTGCCGGTGCCGCCAAGTTCCGCAACGCAGGCCAGGTCTGCATCTCGCCCACGCGCTTTCTGGTGCACAGCAGCGTGCAGAAGGAATTCGCCGAGACGATGGCCGCCTACGCCCGCGGCCTGAAGGTCGGTGACGGCCTGACCGAGGGCACCACCATGGGCCCGCTGGCCAACCCGCGCCGCCTGACGGCCATGGCCGAGTTCACGGAAGACGCCGTCAAGCAGGGCGCCAAGCTGCTGGTCGGCGGCGAGCGCATCGGCGATGCCGGCAACTTCTGGCAGCCCACCATCCTGAACGACGTGCCGCTGTCGGCCAAGGTCTTCAACGACGAGCCCTTCGGCCCCATGGCCGCGATCCGCGCATTCGACAAGATCGAGGACGCGATCACCGAGGCCAACCGCCTGTCCTTCGGCCTGGCCGGCTACGCCTTCACGCGCTCGCTGAAGAATGCGCACATCCTGTCGCAGCGCGTGGAAGTGGGCATGCTGTGGGTCAACCAGCCCGCCACGCCCTCGGCCGAGCTGCCGTTCGGCGGCATCAAGGATTCGGGTTACGGCTCCGAAGGCGGCCCGGAGGCGATGGAGGCCTACCTGAACACGCGCGCGGTGTCGATCACCAACGTCTGAGCGTTCGCCCGGTGCCCCCTACCTACAAGGAGACTTCGATGTTCCGCCGCACCTTCTGCAGCGCGCTGGCGGCCGGCGCGCTGGCCCCGGGCCTGGCGCTCGCACAGGCCTACCCGAGCAAGCCGATCCGCCTGATCGTGCCGTTCCCGCCCGGCGGCGGCACCGACATCCTGTCGCGCCTGGTCGCGGCCAAGCTGACCGAGGTCACCAAGTGGACCGTGGTGGCCGAGAACCGCGCCGGTGCCGGCGGCACCGTGGGCATCGGCGAGGCGGTGCGTTCCGCGCCCACCGGCTACGACATGGTCATGGGCCAGAAGGACAACCTGGTCGTCGGCCCCTGGCTGTACAAGAACCTGCCCTGGGACCCGACGCGCGACCTCGTCGCGGTCTCGCACATCGCCTACACGCCGGTGGTCATCGTCACCTCCAGCACCTCGCGCTTCAAGACGCTGGGCGACGTGGTGGCCGCGGCCAAGACCGCGCCCGACACCATCACCTACGGCTCGCCCGGCAACGGCACCACCATCCACCTGGCCGGCGAGATCTTCAAGACCGCGGCCGGCATCAACATCCGCCACGTGCCGTACAAGGGCTCCAACCCGGCCATGATGGACGTGCTGGCCGGGAACGTGGACCTGATGGTGTCCTCGCTGCCTTCGGCGATCGGCCAGCTCAAGTCGGGCAAGCTACGGGCCCTGGCCGTGACCTCGGCCAAGCGCAGTTCCACCGCGCCCGAGATCCCGACCGTGGCCGAACTCGGCTACAAGGACTTCGACGTCAGCACCTGGTACGGCCTGTTCCTGCCGGCCGGCACGCCCAAGGAGATCGTCGCCACCGTGCACAACGAGGTCGACAAGCTGCTGGCCATGCCGGACATGGTGGCCGCGGTCCAGGCCCAGGGCGCGGAGGTCCAGCGCATGACGGCCGAGCAGTTCTCCGCGCTGGTCAAGAGCGACTACCAGAAGTGGAAGGGCATCGTCGAGGCGTCGGGCGCCAAGATCGAGTGATCGACCACCCCGTTTGGCTGGCTCACTGCGTGTAGCCAGCCAATACCCCTCAAGGGGCGCACCCAGCGGTCCGGCGGAGCCGGTCCCGCGGGTGCACTGGCATGGCCTGCTCCGCGGCCTTTCGACCAGTTCCTTGCAAGCCGATGCCGTGCGATGCCGATGGTGTGCCGTGTCATGCCGCAGCGCGCACCGGCCCGGCCGCGTGCTGCGCGCAGACGATCCCGCCCAGGCGCTGCAGCCCGGCCTCGAGTGCCGGCGTCCACGGCAGGCCACAGTTGATGCGCACGTAGTGGTCGCATCGCGTGGTGTTGGAGAACAGCGTGCCCGGCGCCACCAGGATGTGTTCGCGCAAGGCAGCATTGAACACCGCCACCGAAGACAGCGGCCGGGGTAGCTCCACCCACAGCTGCAGCCCGCCGGGCGGCAGGTTCAGCCGTGTGCCGGGCGGGAAATGCTGGGCGATGGCCTCGGCGGTGCGCTCGCGCTGCACGCGCAGGTGGGCGCGCAGCTGCTTCAGGTGCCGGTCGTAGGCGCCCGAGGCCATGAAACCGCCGGCCGCCCACTGCGCCAGCGCCTCGTTGCTGCGCGACTGCGCGTACTTGAGCATCTCCACCCGCGCCTGCCAGCGGCCTGCGCTGATCCAGCCCAGCCGCAGCCCCGGCGCCAGCACCTTGTGCAGCGAGGCGCAGTGGATGATGTTGCCGCTGCGGTCGAAGGACTTGAGCGCGCGCGCCGGCGCCGGCGCGTCCAGCAGCTCGCTGTACGTGTCGTCCTCGATCAGCGCGATGCCCTGCTGTTCGCACAGCGCCGCCAGCCGCGCCTTGTGCGCGTCCGGCATCACGCTGCCCAGCGGGTTCTGCAAATGCGGCACCACCACCACGGCCTTGATGTCGCGGTAGGCCGCGATGGCCAGCTCCAGCGCCTCGATCGACAAACCGGTCTGCGGGCTCGTGGGAATCTCCAGCGCGCGCATGCCCAGCGTTTCCAGCACCTGCAGCAGGCCGTAGAAGGTGGGCGACTCCACGGCCACGGTGTCGCCGGGCTGGGCCACGGCGCGCAGCGCCAGGTTCAACGCCTCGATGCAGCCGTGCGTGGGCAGCACCTCCTCCGGTGACAGCGCCATGCCCACGCGCACCGCGCGCTGGGCCACGGCCTCGCGGAACGGCGTGCGCTCGCGCGAAGGCGTGGCCTGGGTCAGCAGCTCGGGATGCTGGCGCAGCGCACGTGTGACCGCGTTGCGCATGGCCTCGGCCGGATACAGCGCGGGCGCGCCGCGCGCCGTCGACAGGTTCAGGTGCACCGCATGCGCGCGCCGCTGCGTGACGAAGGCCGACACCTTCTCGTGGATGCCGACGAACTGCGCCGGGTCCGGCGCGCGGTCGGTGGCCGGCTCGTCCATGGGCACGATCTTCAGCCGCCGCGGCCGCGTCACGAAATAACCCGAGCGCTCGCGCGCCTGCGCCCATCCATCGGCCTCGAGGGTGCGGCAGACCTGCAGCGCGGTGGACAGGCTCACGCCATGCAACTGCATGATCTCGCGCAGCGAAGGCAGCCGGTCGCCGGGCTGCAGCGCGTCGGCGCGGATGGCCTGCAGGTAGTGCGCGGCGATCTGGCGGTAGCGGGGCGTGGCGGGCATGGCGCGTGGGAGCTGCCGTCCGATCTTGCGCCGGGGCCTGGCGGCTGAACAGATGCAGATGGCGCGGAGCGGCACCATAACAGATGGTGTTCCTGCGGCGCTGTTCCGGTGCAGATGGGCGGCGGCTGTGCCTGTTCCGGAAGCGGCGCCGTTCCTACGATCCACAGCATGTGTTGAACCCATCCGGAGCCTGCCATGCACCACCTTGCCCCTTCCTCCACCAGAACGCTTGCCGCGCGCGAGCAGCTGCACGTCCACCTGCCGGCCGGCACCACGCTCGTGGCGCTGCAGGGCCTGCTCCAGGTGCAGGGCCCGGCGGAATGGCTCGCCGAACGCATGGTGGCGGGGCGCCGGCATGAAGTGACCGAGGGCCAGGCCTGGACGGCCACGCAGACCGGCTGGCATGCGGTGCAGGCCTGTGGTGCAGCGCAGTTCGTCTGCCTGTCGCAGGCCCGCCAAACGGGTGGCGGAGACCGCTGGTGGCGGCGTGCGTGGCGGGCATGGTGGCGGCGCCCGCGTGCCGCCACCTGCTGAACGGCGCCTGCGCCGGCGCCCTGCGGCCCGGGCGCGGCACCGGGCCTGGGTCGATGCGGCTGTGGCGGCTGGCGGGCCGCCGCGCCGTCCCGTCAGTTGTGTTTGTCCTTCGCGCCGAAGGGGTAGGCGCCCCCGCCGGCAGCGGCCGGCTCCTTGGGCGGCACCACGAGCGAGAGCACCATCGTCACCGCCAGCACGAGCACCGTGAAGCCCAGCGAGTAGCCCACCGGAATCTTGTAGAGGTCGATCAGCAGCATCTTTGCGCCGATGAACACCAGGATGATCGCCAGGCCATAGCTCAGCAGGTGGAAGCGCTCGTGCATGCTGGCCAGCAGGAAGTACATCGCGCGCAGGCCCAGGATGGCGAACACGTTGGAGGTCAGCACGATGAACGGGTCGGTCGTGATGGCGAAGATGGCGGGGATCGAATCGACCGCGAACACCACGTCGACGATGCCGATCAGCCCGATGACGACCAGCATCGGCGTGGCCATCTTCACGCCGTTCACCACGGTGAAGAACTTCTCGCCGTCGTAGTCCGGCGCGATCTTGAAGCGGCTGCGCATCCACTTCAGCGCGGGGTTGTTGTCCAGGTCCGGCTCCTGCCCGGCGGCCCACCACATCTTGATGCCCGTGAACAGCAGGAACGCGCCGAACACGTAGAGCACCCAGTGGAACTGCGTGATCAGCCAGGCGCCCACGAGGATCATGCCCGCGCGCAGCACCAGCGCGCCCAGGATGCCGATCATCAGCACGCGCTTCTGGTACTCGGGCGGCACGGCGAAGTAGGTGAACAACATCAGGAACACGAAGATGTTGTCGACCGCCAGCGCCTTCTCGATCAGGTAGCCGGTGACGAACTCCAGCGCCTTGTCGCCCGCGAGCGCACGTGCGGCCTCGTCCGTTCCGGTGCCGCCCAGGTACCACCACATCCAGCCCATGAAGACGAACGAAACGCCGACCCACACCAGCGACCAGATGGCCGCCTCCTTGGTGCTGACGCGGTGGGCGCCTTGTTTGCTCATCGCGAAGAAATCGACCAGCAGCGCCACGACGACGAACGCGGCGAACAGGGACCACATGAGTGGTGAACCGATGGTTTGCATGACAGCCTTCAAAAAGAGTCGCAACGATCCACCCGGCGGCCCTTTGCAGAGCACGCCGCGGTGGCTTCCCGAACCCAAGACTGGTCTTGCCGTGCCGACTTGCACGCGGTGCGAGACCGGTGCCGTGGCTGACAGCGCCGGGCCGCGGTGCAGGGCACCCCGGCCGTACTGACGACGCTGCTCCGGGACGACGTGCTGGCCTGCAGACGCATCCCGGTGGCTACTCCCCAATAAGAGCGGGCGCAGTCTAGCGAGGCACGAAGTGCCCGCAGGGCCAGCGGGGAAATGGCACGCGGGCGTTCAGCGGCGAAGGCGTGGACAGCGGCGTCCTGGCCCGAGGCGCAGGTCCGGACGGCGGTGCCGGTGTCGCAACCGTCCCAGCTTCGCTGGCGACAACATCAGCGGTGAAGCCGACCATGTGCCGCAAGTGAGCAGCGCGACGAGCAGCCTGACCCGCGGAGCCGTGCGCGCCGAAGCTGTCTACGCCGTGCAGCACGGCCGGCAGTTGGGCGGCAAAGTCTGAACGGCTTCCAGCGCTCTTTGACACAACCGCCTTCGGGCAATTTTGTCGCTGCAGGCCCGCAGGGGCGCACGCCTGAGGTGGCAGATCGATTCCGCCCACGGGCTCAGCCCGTCTCATCGCTAGCAGTGATTGCCGGCCAACTCTGTGAGCACCGCGTAGAAGGCGTCGAAGCGCGCAGCACCTGCGGCTGCACGCCATTCCCGTTCGATGGCCCGCACCGTCTCGCGCTGGATGCGTGCCACCTCCCAACCTGCTTCGGTCAACGTGATGCGCCGCGTGGCACCGTCGCTCGCGGCTGCGCGCGCGATATAGCCCTGCTGCTCCAGTTGCGCCAGCAGGTAGTTCATTGCCTGCTTGGTCATGCCTGCGCGGTGGGCCAGGTCGATGGGACGCTCGTTCTCCGGTGGTGGAAAGCGCAGAACCTTGAAGTGCGCCCGGGTGATATCGCCGAAGCCCGCATCGGCCAGTGCCTGCTCGATGCGCATCTCCACCGCCGCCAGCAGAAACCGCAGCCGCGCGCCAATCAGCGGGTCGTCGGGCTGGTCATCGCCGGGAAACCGACGGGAAGGGGGTTGACGTCTGGAAGCCATAGGGTAAAGTGACTTTACCTTACCACCAGAGATACCGCCATGTCGACCTCACGCGCGCCCATTCCCATCGGTTCTTTGTCGATGCAGTTCCTTGTAGACGGCAAAGACACGGCCGGTCACATGGCCATGGCTGAGATGGTCGTGCAACCGAGGGCGCAGGTGCCGCCACCGCACCGCCATGCCGATGTGGACGAAACCATCCGCGTGCTGGAGGGCAGCCTCACCTACCGCGTGGACGGCGCGGTCCGCGTGCTGCAGCCGGGCGACCATTGCTTCTCCCCGCGGGGCAGCGTGCACCACTTCTCCAATCCCGGCGATGTGCCGGCGCGCGCCCTGGTGGTGTTCTCTCCGGCCAACATCGGTCCGGCCTACTTCGAGGACGTGGCCGGGGTTCTGGGCGCAGGCGGGCCGCCGGACAAGAATCAGCTGGTGGCTGTCATGCGCCGCCATGGCATCGAACTGGCCGCGTGATCCATCTAGCGCCAGCGCAGGCCTGATGGAGTGATCGTCACCACGGTGATCGCGTCGGCACCGGGCGGGAACCGCCCGAGCACTTGCCGATCTGCGCGGGCAGAAACGGACAGCACCGGCGGCATCCGTCTGCGTTTTACTCGTCGGGGCGCAACAGCTCAGCGGCCATGAGGCTGGCCGTCTGCAGGAACTGGCGCGTGTCGCGGTGATTGATCTCGAGAATCGTTGCGCGGCCTGCGCTGGCCCCCCCACATCTCCTCACCCCGTAAACATCTCCTCGATCTCCCTCGCATAAGCTTTGTAAACGCTCGCCCGCCGCACCTTCATCGTCGCCGTCACCTCCCCATCGTCGTGGTCCAGCGCCTTGGTCAGCAGGTGGAAGCGCCGGATCTGCGCCACCTGCGCCAGCCGGGCATTCCCGCGGTCGATCTCGCCCTGCACCAGATCGCGGACCTGCGGCAGCTCCACCAGTGAGCGGAAGTGCGTGAACGCCAGCCGCTGCGCCTCGGCCCACTTGCCCACGGTCTCCTCGTCAATCTGCACCAGCGCCGCCACGAACTTGCGGCCGTCGGCCACCACGATGCATTCCTTGATGTAGGGGCTACCCTTCATCTGGTTCTCAATCTCCGACGGCGTGAGGTTCTTGCCGCCGGCCGTGATCATGATGTCCTTGAGCCGGTCGACGATGCGGATGTGGCCGTCCGCATCCTGCTGCACCACGTCGCCCGTGTGCAGCCAGCCGTCCTGCACCGCGGCGGCCGTGGCCTCGGGGCTCTTGTAGTAGCCCGCGAACACCATGTCGCCGCGGATCTGCAGTTCGCCCTGTTCGCCGATGCGCGCCTCCACACCCAGCGTGGGCGGGCCCACGGTGCCAGTACGCAGCTGGTCCACGGCCTGGCCCGTCACCATGCCGCTGGATTCGGTGAGGCCGTATACCTCCACCAGCGGCACGCCCAGCGTGCGGAAGAAGCGCACCACGTCGGGAGGGATCGGCGCCGCGCCCGTCAGCGCCACCTGGGCCGCGCGCAGTCCGATGAAGTTCTGCAGCGCGCGCAGCACGGTCCAGTAGGCCAGCGCGAAGCGCAGCCGGTCGCCGAGCGTCCACCGGCCGCGCGGCTTTTCGGCCAGCGGCGCGCCGGCGGCCATGGCGCGCGCATACAGCGCGCGCTGCAGCGGGCCGGCGTCCTGCATCTTGATCGTGATGGCCGCGTGCAGCTTTTCCCAGATGCGCGGCACGCCCAGGAACATGCTGGGCGCCACCTCGCGCAGGTCTTCCTGCACGGTGCGGATGGATTCGCCGAAGTGCACCTGCGAGCCCAGGTACAGCGGCACGAAGCAGCTCAGCATCTGCTCCGCCACGTGGCACAACGGCAAGTACGACAGGTGCGTGGTGGTGGCGCGAAGGCCCAGCCGGTCCACGATGCCGGGCACCACGCCGCGGATGTTGCGCCACGACAGCATGGCGCCCTTGGGCGCGCCGGTGGAGCCGGAGGTGTAGATCATCAGGCCGATGTCGTCCAGCGTCTGCGCGGCCAGCGCCGCGTCGATGCGGGCGAGGCCCTCGCGCGCCTGCACCTCGGCGCCCAGGCGCTCCAGTTCGGCGAAAGAGACGATGCGTTCGCGCACGTCGGGCGGGTAGCTGGCCAGGCCCTTGGTTTCCACGACCACGATGCGCTGCAGGCGCGGCAGCTGGGCCTGCGCGTCCAGCACCTTGTCGAGCTGCTCCTGGTCTTCGCAGACCACCACCTCCACGTCGGCATGGCCGACCACGTAGGCCACCTCGTTGCTGGGGCTGGTGGGGTACACGCCCACCGTCACCGCGCCGACCAGGCCCGCGCCCATCTGCGCCAGCACCCATTCCACGCGGTTCTCGGAGATCACGCCCAGGTGGCCACCCGCGGGCAGGCCCAGCGACGCCAGGCCCAGGCCCACATGGCCGGCGCGGCGCAGGTAGTCGGCCCAGGTGATGGGTTGCCAGATGCCGAAGTCCTTCTGGCGGATGGCCACGCGCGCGCCCTGGCGCTGCGCCTGCTCGCGCAGCATCTGGGGTAGGGTCTTGTCGGGCAGGCTCACGACAGCCACCTCTTGCGGCGCTTGTAGTGCTTGAGGTCCTTGAAGCTGCGGCTCTCGCCGCTGCCGCCCACGCCCAGGTAGAACTCGCGCACGTCGGGGTCGGCCGCCAGCCGCTCGGCGCTGCCGTCGATCACGATCTTGCCGTTCTCCATGATGTAGCCCGCGTCGGCCACGGCCAGCGCGATGGAAGCGTTCTGCTCCACCAGCAGCATGGAGGTGCCGCGCTCGGCGTTGATGCGCGCGATGATGGTGAAGATCTCCTCCACGAGTTTGGGTGACAGGCCCAGCGAGGGCTCGTCCAGCAGCATGAGTTGCGGCTCGGCCACCAGCGCGCGGCCGATGGCCAGCATCTGCTGCTCACCGCCCGACAGGTAGCCGGCCAGGCCCTTGCGCCGCTCGTGCAGCCGCGGGAAGTAGGCGTACACCGCGTCGAAGTCGCGCGGCACGCTCTTGCGACCGGTGAGCGCGTAGGTGGCGGCCACGAGGTTTTCTTCCACGGTGAGGTCCTCGAACACGCGCCGGCCCTCCATCACATGGGCCAGGCCGCGGCGCACCAGCACGTGCGGCTCCAGCTTGTCGGTGGGCGCGCCGTCGAAGGCGATGCGGCCGGCCTGCAGCTCGCCGTCCTCCAGCGGCAGCAGGCCGCAGATGGCCTTGAGCGTGGTGGACTTGCCGGCCCCGTTGCCGCCCAGCAGCGCCACGATCTGCCCGCGCGGCACGGCCAGCGACAGGCCGCGCAGCACCTGCACGGCCTTGTTGTAGACCACCTCGATGTTGTTGACCTCGAGGATGTTCATGAACCCACCCCCAGTCTGCGCGGCGCA
The DNA here is from genome assembly GCF_007677875.1 of Variovorax boronicumulans. Taxonomy (GTDB): domain Bacteria; phylum Pseudomonadota; class Gammaproteobacteria; order Burkholderiales; family Burkholderiaceae_C; genus Pseudorhodoferax; species Pseudorhodoferax boronicumulans_A. Next base: position 11,193 of record NZ_VEDO01000022.1, read on the forward strand.
GGGCGCCGCTCCGCCAACCCCCTTGCAGGGGGCGACACCAGCGGCCCGGCAGAGCCGGTTCCGCGGTGTCCCTGGGCTGGAGCTTGCCCGTGCACAGCGTCGCTCAGAGTTTGATCCAGTCGCTGGCCGCGACCATCTTCTGCGCCTTCATGTCGGCGCGGTACACGCGGCCCACCGGAATCGAGTTGCCGCTGATCGTGATCGGCACGCCGATCAGCCCGCCGGTGTCGAAGTCCTTGATGGTGTTCAGCGCGGCCTTGAGGTTCTTGCCGTCCAGCGGTTTGCCGGCATCCAGCGTGCGCCTGGCCGCCTCGGCGAACAGCATGGCCGTCAAAAAGCCCTGGATGTAAGCCGTGCTCTGGTACTCGGGCCGCAGGGCACGGATCTTCTCCAGCATGGGCGCCTTCTCGGTGTCGTAGTAGTAGCGGAAGGGCATCACGCCCATGAAGCCGTCGCCGGCCTCGCCCATCTTCATGACGGTGGAGCTGTCCATGGTCCAGAAGGTGCCCATCCACTTGCTGGTCATGCCCTGCTGCTTGCCCTGCTGGATGAACTCGGGGATGGGCGCGAGGATGTAGCCGTGGAAGATGGTGTAGTCGGGCGCGGCGCGGCGCAGCTTGATGACCTCGGTCGACACGTCCACGCTGCCGGGCGGCGTCATGATCTTGATCGGCACGGTCAGGCCCAGCTTTTTGGCCGCCGCCTCGCTGGCCTCGATCGGGTCGCGGCCGAACTCCGAATCGCTGTAGACGAAGGCCACCTTGGCACCGGGCTTCTCCTTGGCAATGTGCTGCAGCAGGATACCGAACATCTCTGTGTAGTCCGGCCCGACGAGGAACTGGTGCGGGTACTTCTGCGGGTTGTTGAGCTCGCTGGCGAAGGAGGCACCAGCCATCAGGATCTGGCCGCTGCGGTCCAGCTCGGCGTTGATGGTCTTGGCAAAGCCCGTGGAGTCGCCGTAGTACAGGTTGACCTTGTTCTGGCTCGTGATCTTCTTGTAGGCGGCCACCGAGACGTCGACCTTGTAGCCCGTGTCTTCCGGCACGTAGCGCAGCTTGCGGCCCTTGATGCCGCCCGCGTCGTTGGCGATCTTCACGTAGTCGGCGATGCCGGCGTTGATGCCGATGCCGGCGAAGGCGAACACGCCCGTCATCGGGATGGAGCCGCCGATCACGATGTCCTCGCCCTGGGCGCGCACGGCGCGCGGCAGCGCAGCGGCTGCCAGCGCAGCACTGCCGCCGAGCACCAGGGCGCGGCGACGGTCGGAGGTGGGTTTCTGGGTGGCAGCACGCATGGCAGTCTCCTTGTCAGTTCCTGAAAGGCCAGAGATGGAAAAAGCGGCGGATCCGCCGCCACACTTCGGCGAGCCCGTGCGGCTCGAACACCAGGAAGCCCACGATCAGCAGGCCGAACACGACCGTGCGCACCGGCGAGAGGAAAACCGTCGTCTCGGTACCGCCCGGCAGCAGGTCGAACACCAGCTTGAGCACCTCGGGCACCAGCGTCATGAACACGGCGCCGAGGATGCCCCCGAGGATGGTGCCCATGCCGCCGACGATGATGGCCGCGAGGAAGAAGATCGACATCAGGAGCGGAAAGCTCTCGGGCGTCACCACGCGGAAGAAGTAGGCCCACAGCCCGCCCGCCACGCCGGCGTAGAACGAGGACAGCGCGAACGACAGCAGCTTGGTGCGCAACAGCGGGATGCCCAGCACCTCGGCCGAGATGTCGCGGTCGCGCACGGCGATGAAGGCGCGGCCCACGCGCGTGCGGAACAGGTTGGCCGCGCCCAGCACCATGAGCACCATGACCGGCACGATCAGCCAGTAGATGCGGAACGAGGTGTCCAGCGGCAGCCCGAACACCTCCGCGGGCCGCAGCGACAGGCCCGTGGTGCCGCCCGTGATCTTCAGGTTGGCGAACAGGAAGTGCGCGATGAACGAGGCCGCGATGGTCGCGATCGCCAGGTACAGCCCCTTCACGCGCAGCGAGGGCAGACCCACGAGCACACCGCCCAGCATGGCCACCACGCCGCCCGCGGGAATGGCCGCCCAGAACGGCAGGCCGTAGCGCAACTGGCCGATCGCCACCGTGTAGGCGCCCAGGCCCATGAAGGCGGCCTGGCCCAGGCTCACGAGGCCGGTGTAGCCCGTGAGGATGTTCAGGCCCGTGGCGCTGGCGACGTTGATGGCCACCAGGCAGGCCAGGTAGAGCCAGTAGTCGCTTGCGACGAAGGGGAACAGCACGAGCACGGCCGCACCCACGGCCAGCCAGGCCTTCTGCGTGCGCGAGTCGAACAGTGCCGCGTCGGCCGTGTAGCTTTCCTTGAGGGTGCCGATGCGCATGGCGGGTGGTCGTCAGAGGCGTTCGATCTCGTGGGTGCCGAACAGGCCGTAGGGCCGGATCAGCAGCACGCACACGAGCACGATGAAGGTGGCCAGCAGCTTGTATTCGCCGCCGAGGTAGGCACCGGCCAGCGCTTCGACGAGGCCGATGAACAGGCCGCCGACCAGGGCGCCCAGCACGCTGTCGAGCCCGCCCACGATCACCACCACCAGCACCGACAGGCCGAACACGCCCATCGACGAGGAGATGCCGCCGATGGCGCCGACGACGATGCCGGCCACCGCCGCGATCATGGCCGAGGCCACCCAGGCCAGCGAGAACACGCGCGGCACGCGGATGCCCATCATGTACGCCGCGCCCTGGTCGGAGGCCGTGGCGCGCAGCGCCACGCCGCCGCGCCAGAAGCGGAACAGCAGCAGCACCAGCGCGATCAGCACCAGCGCGGCGAGCGCGCCGTAGGCCACCTTGGGCGCAAGGAAGGCCTCGCCGATCACCACGGGCTGGCTGGGGAAGAACTCGGGCAGCCGGCGCTGGTCCGCGGTCCAGATGATCTCCACCAGCCCCACCAGGATCGAGGCCAGGCCCACCGTGACCATGAAGGCCGAGATCGGCGGCTCGCCCAGCAGCGGGCGGATCATGGTGCGCTCGACCACCGCGCCCAGCAGCCCCGTGCCCAGCACCGCACCCAGGATGGCAAGCCACACGGGCAGTGCCATGCTGGCGGCGAACGCGAAGAACAGGTAGGCGCCCACCATCAGCATTTCGCCGATGGCGATGTTGACCACGCGCGTGGCCTTGTAGACGAGCACGAAGGCCAGTGCCGCAAAGGCATAGAGCCCGCCGCTGGCCAGCCCGGTCAGCGCGATCTCGAAGAGGTAGGCCCAGTCGAAGTTCATGGCGTGACGGCCTCGCCGCGCAGCTTGCGCCGCAGCGCGCCCACGTCGCCCGCGCCGAGGTAGGCGCGCACTACCTCGGGATCGGCCTGCACCTGCTGCGGCGTGCCCTGGGCGATGACCTGGCCGAAGTTGAGCACCACCACGTGGTCCGACAGGTCCATCACCATGCCCATGTCGTGCTCCACCATCAGCACGGTGATGCCCCACTCGCGCCGCACGTCGAGGATGAAGCGCGCCATGTCCTCGGTCTCCTCGCGGTTCATGCCGGCCACGGGCTCGTCGAGCATCAGCACCTTGGGCTGCATGGCCAGGGCCCGTGCCATTTCCACGCGCTTTTGCAGGCCGTAGGGCAGGGCGGCCACGCTGGCGTGGCGGATGTGGTCGATCTCCAGGAAATCGATGATGCGCTCCTCCACGTCGCGGCGCAGTTCTGCTTCCTCGCGGCGCGCGCGGCCGACGTAGAACAGCGCGTCGAACACGTTGGTCTTCAGATGTGCATGGCGGCCGAGCTTGATGTTGTCCAGCACCGTCATGCCGCGGAACAGCGCGATGTTCTGAAAGCTCCGCGCCAGGCCCATGGCCGCGCGGCGCGGCGCCGGTACGCGCGTGATGTCCGCGCCCTCGAAGCGCACACGCCCGGCGCTGGGGCAGTAGAAGCCCGAGATGGTGTTGAACAACGAGGTCTTGCCTGCGCCGTTGGGGCCGATCACGGCGGTGATGGAGCCGGGCTGCACCTCGAAGCCCACACCGGCCAGCGCCTTCACGCCGCCGAAGGCCAGCGTCAGATCCTCCACCCGCAGGACGGGGGCAGCGCTGGTGGAGGGCAGGGCGGACGGCATGGACGTACGGGTTTGTTCCTACGTGCGGTAGAGGCTACTGGTTCGTAGACTTTCTACCCGCCAGTAACGCCGCGATCTTCGATACAAGCTGTCACGCGTTGCATCGGGAAATACCCTGCGCACCATGAGCACCACGCCCCGCCGCCGCGCCGCCCGCGCCATCGCCTCGCCCTGGCTGGCTGCGGGTGCCCGGGGAGACCAGCGCGAGAAGAAGCGCCAGGCCGTGCTGCAGACGGCGGCGCGGCTGTTCAACGAGCGCGGTTTTCACGCCACCTCGCTGGACGACATCGCCGAGCGCTTGCATGTGAGCAAGCCCACGCTGTACTACTACGTCAAGAGCAAGGACGACATCCTGCTCGAGTGCGTGCGCACGGCGCTGGCCACCATGCAGCAGGGCATCGCCGAAGTGCGCCAGCAGGGCGGCCGCGCGCTGGACCAGCTGCGCGCCTGCATGCGCAGCTATGCCGCCATCGTGATGGACGACTTCGGCCAGTGCGTGATCCGCATCGGCGAGGACCCGCTGCCGCCGCCGCTGCGCAAGGAACTGCGCCGGCTCAAGGCCGGCATCGACCACGAGTTCCGCCGCCTCGTCACCGAAGGCATGGCGGAAGGCTCGCTGCAGCCCTGCGACCCCAAGCTGGCCGCCTTCATGCTCGCCGGCGCGCTGAGCTGGATCGGCCGCTGGTACCGGCCCGACGGCGCGATGACGCCCGGGCAGATCGCCGACCAGGGCATCGCGCTGCTGCTGGGCGGCGTGCTGGCCCCGGTGCCTCCCCCGCCATCCTCCGCGCCACGCCGGCGCGCATCCCGAAAGAGCACCCCATGACCCCAGACGATGCCCCTCTTCTGATCGGCCGCGAAGGCGCGGTCGCCACGCTGTGCTTCAACCGTCCGGCCGCGCTCAACGCGCTGGACGTGCCGATGGCCCAGGCCTTTCTGGCCGCGGCCCAGGACATCGCCGCCGACCGGAGCGTGCGTGCCGTGCTGCTCTCGGGCAGCGGCAAGGGATTCATGGCCGGCGGCGACCTCGCGGTGCTGCAGGCCGATCCGCAGGGTGGCGCCAGGGCCCTGATCGGCGCGCTGCACGAAGCCCTGGTGGTGCTGGCCGGCATCGACGCGCCCATCGTGGCGCAGGTGCACGGTGTGGCCGCCGGCGCCGGGCTGTCGCTGATGCTGCAGGCCGACTTCGTGCTCGCGGCCGAGGGCACGCGCTTCAACCTGGCCTACGTGAACATCGGCGCGAGCTGCGACGTGGGCGCCTCCTGGGCGCTGCCGCGCTGGGTCGGCCTGCGCCGGGCGCTGGAGATCGCCATGCTGGGCGACATGCTCGACGCTGCGGCGGCCGAGCGCATGGGCCTGGTCAACCAGGTGCTGCCGGCCGATGGTCTGCCCGCGGCCGCCATGGCGCTGGCCCAGCGCCTGGCCAACGGCCCCACGGTGGCGCTGGGCCAGCTGCGCCGGCTCATGCGGTCGAGCTTCGACCGCGCGCTGCCCGAGCAGCTCGACGCCGAGTCGGCAGCGTTCCATGTGTGCGCCGCCACCGAGGACTTCCGCACGGGCGTGGACGCCTTCTTCGCGCGCAGCAAGCCGCAGTTCCAGGGCCGTTGAGCGCTGCCGCGTGCGGCGGCTCAGGCCGCTGGTAGCGCGCCCTCGTACGCGGCCTGCAGCAGGGCCCGCAGCGGCGCGGCCTCGATCGGCCGTGGATTCGGATACGCGTCGCGCAAGGCCAGGGCGCAGGCCTGGTCCAGATCCTGGGCGCGCATGCCGATGTCCCGCAGCGCGACGGGTGCCCCCAGCCCGCGCGCTAGGGCCTGGACACCTTGCGCCGCATCCACCGCGCCCAGGGCGCTGGCGATGCGCTGCATGGCCTGCGGCGCTGCGGCCGCGTTGTAGGCCAGCACGTGCGGCAGCACCACGGTGTGCAGCTCGGCGTGCGGCAGGTTGAAGCTGCCGCCCAGGGTATGGCACAGCTTGTGGTGCAGCGCCATGGCCACGCTGCCCAGCACCAGGCCGCTGAGCCAGGCGCCGTACAGCGCGTCGCTGCGGGCGGTCCGGTCGCGCGGGGCGGCGTGCAGAGCTGGCAGCGCGCGGCCCAGGGCCGCGATGCCTTCGGCCGCCATCAGGCTGGTGACGGGGTTGCCGTCGGCCGCGTACAGGCCCTCGGCCGCGTGCGCGATGGCGTTGATGCCGCTCACCACCGACAGGCCCACCGGCAGCGCCAGCGTGAGGTCGGGGTCGTACAGCACGGTGCGCGGCAGCACGCGTGCATCGCGGCCCGTGCGCTTCAAGCCGTTCTCGGTGAGCCCGTAGATGGGCGTCATTTCCGAGCCGGCGTAGGTGGTCGGGATGGCCAGCACCGGCAGCGGGGCGACCAGCGCGATCGCCTTGGCCAGGCCCACCGTGGAGCCGCCACCCACGGCCACCAGGGCGTCGGCACCGGCGTCGCGCGCCGCGGCGCGGGCGGCCTCGGCACTGGCCAGGGGCACGTGCATCACGGCACCGTCGAAGACGCCGGCGGCGCGCGGCCCGAGCAGTGCCGCCACGTGTTCGGCCTGGCCGCGCTGCAGCGCCGTGCTGAGCACCAGGGCCTTGCGCGCGCCGAGCCGGTCCAGCTCGTCGGGGGCCTGCGCCAGCGTGCCGGCGCCGAACAGCACGCGCTGCGCGCGGCTCTCGTAGGTGAAAGGGCGGTCCGGCATGGCGCTCATTCCACGCTGATCTTGCGCTTGGCGATGAGCTGGCCCCAGCGCTGGCTTTCGCGCTGCACCAGCTGGTCCATGGCGGCGCGGTCGCCGGCCACGACCTCGAAGCCGTTGTCCGCCATGCGGCGTGCCAGCGCGGGATCGCGCAGCGTGGCCGTCATGGCGGCCGAGAGCTTGTCCAGCGCCGGCGCAGGCGTTTTGGCGGGCGCCACCATGCCGACCCAGGAGTAAATCTCGAAACCCGGGTGCGTCTCGGCGACGGCCGGCACCTGGGGCAGCGGTGCGCTGCGCGCCTGCGAGGTGACCGCCAGCGCACGCAGCTTGCCGGCCTGCACGTGCGGCAGCACCAGCGGGAGGCTGGCAATCATGGAGTCCACGTGGCCACCCAGCAGATCGGCGATGGCCGGGCCGCCGCCCTTGTAGGGCACATGCAGGCCGCGGCTGCCGGCCGTCTCGTGGAACTGCTCGGCGGCCAGGTGGTTGGAGCTGCCGGCGCCCACCGATGCGTAGGTCACGTCGCGCTGGCGCGCGGCCGCCACGTACTCCTGCACGGTCTTGTAGGGCGACGCGGCAGGCACCACCAGCACCATCGGCGAACGCACCGCGTAGGAGACGCCGGCGAAGTCGCGCAAGGTGTCGTAGGGCAGCTTGCGGTGGATGTGCTGCTCGGTCGCATAGGAGTCGAACACCATGGCCACCGTGTACCCGTCGGGCGCGCTCTTGGCGAGCTGGGCCATGCCGATGGTGCCGCCGGCCCCGCCGCGGTTGTCCACCAGCACCTGCTGGCCCAGCCGCTCGCGCAGCGGTTCCTGCAGCAGCCGGGCCACCTTGTCCACCGTGCCTCCGGCGGCGAACGGCACGATCAGCGTCAGCATGCGGTCGGGGTACGGGTCCGCCCACGCTGCCCCGGCGCTGGCCAGCAGCAGGGCCAGGCCGGTGGCCAGCCAGGCATGGCGTCGGCGCAGGGTGGGGGCAGTGGCGGGTGGGGTCTTGTAGGGATGCATGGCGCGTCGTGTCTCGTCTGGATGGGGCGGCCGATGCTATTCTTTGCGTGCCATGGGCGGAATGCTGCTACACGGCCAAACGCCTTTGCGCGAGGTGCACAGATGAATCCCCTGGGTTTTGCCGAGAGCCTGTCCCTGTTCGTGGATGTGGTGCACGACGGGAGCTTTTCCGCCGCCGCGCGGCGCCGCGGCCTGGCGGCCTCTTCCGTGGCGCGCCAGATCGACGCGCTGGAGCGCGACATGCAGGTGCCGCTGTTCACGCGCTCCACGCGCGCGCTGGCGCTGACCGAGGCCGGCACGCTGCTGTACGAGCGCGCGCTGAAGATCCTGCACGACCTGATGGACACGCGCAGCGAGGTGGTGGCGCTGGACGGCAGCGTGCAGGGCCTGCTGCGCATGAGTTGCGTGCCGGCCTTCGGCCGCCGGCATGTGGCGCCGCACCTGCCGGCGCTGTTCGAGCGCCATCCGGCGCTGAGCGTCGAGCTGGAGCTGACCGAGCGCGTGGTCGACCCGGTGGCCGAGCGCTTCGACCTCGTCATCCGCATCGGGGACCAGCCCGACAGCGCGCTGGTGGGCCGGCGCATCGGCAGCCAGCGCTACGTGATGGGCGCCTCGCCGGCCTATCTGCGCCGCCACGGCACGCCGCGCCGCATGGCCGACCTGGCGGCGCACCGGCTGATCGACCGGCAACACAGCACCAGCGTGCGTGGCTGGCGCGAGCTGGCCGGCATCGACTGGCGCCAGCCGCCCCAGTTCGCGCTGGAAAGCAACGACTGCGACACGCGGCGCATGTGCGCGGCCCGCGGCCTGGGCATCGCGCTGATGCCCAACTGGGCCATCGGCGAGGACCTGGCGGCCGGGCGCATCGTCGAACTGCAGCTGGAAGACGCGCCGCCTGCCGAGGTCAGCGGCATCCACCTGCTGCGCCCGCGCGGCCGGGCCAACGCCAAGGTGCGGGCCTTCACCGACCACCTGCTGGACAGCATCGGCACGGCGGCGGGCTGGGTCGGCGCGGCGGCGCCGCTGGCGCATGGACCAGCGCCGCAGGCGGACCCCGTGCCGGCGTGATGTCGGGCCGGGCGCGGGCGCTGGCTCAGGCGGTCCAGAGCCGCTCGTAGCCCCGCTGCGCGAAGCGGTCGATCATGGCCTGCATGAACAGCCGCACCTTAGCCGGCAGGTGGCGCCGGCTCTGGAATGCGAAGTTGATCGTCAGGCGCGGCAGGTCCCAGTCGTCCAGCACCGGCACCAGCCGGCCAGCCTCCAGGTGCTCCTGCACGATGTACTTGGGCTGCACCAGGATGCCCATGCCCGCAAGCGCGGCCTGCACCACGATCTGCCCGTCGTTGGCTTCCAGCAGCGGCTTGACCAGTACCTCCTCGCGCGCGTCGCCGCGGCGCAGGTCCAGGCGGTGCGGGTCGATGGCATGGCTGTAGATCAGCATGCGGTGCGCGGCCAGCTCGCCGGGGATGCGCGGCATGCCGTGCTCTGCCAGGTAGGCGGGCGCCGCGGTCAGGATGCGCCGCGTGGCGGCCAGGCGGCGGATGGTGATGTTGGAATCCGCCTCGAACTCGCGCGTGCGGATGGCCAGGTCGATGTTGTTGTCGATGATGTCGTAGTAGCGGTTCGCGGCCACCACCTCCACCGAGATCGCCGGGTAGTTGCGTGTGAACTCGGGCAGCAGCGGCGCGATGTGCAGCAGGCAGAACGACAGCGAGGCCGTCACGCGCAGCACGCCCGTGGGATTGGCGGTGGATTCGGTGACGGCCTCCTCGGCCTCGCGCAGTTCGGTGACGAGCGAGCGCGTGCGCCGGTAGAACTCCGTGCCCGCGTCGGTGAGCTGGAGCCGGCGGGTGGTGCGCTGCACCAGCCGCACGCCCAGGTGCTCTTCCAGCGCGAACAGGTGGCGGCTGGCCGCCGAGGTCGACATGCCCAGCGCTTCGGCCGCACGGGTCAGGCTGCCGGTTTCGGCGACCTGCACGAACAGGCCCACTGAGGCAAAACGGTCCATGGATGACTTTCCCGATTTGCGGGAAAGAATTTCCCGAAGTTGCTATTTTTTGCCGCCGCGCGCGAATCTACCATCCGCCCATGATCAAGCACATCGTCATGTGGAACATGCGCGGCGACACCCCGGCCGACCGCCAGCAGGCCGCGCTGTTTCTCAAGAGCCGGTTCGAAAGCCTGGTCGGTGCGATCCCCGGCATGGCGCGCCTGGAGATCGGGCTGGACAGCAGCGGCGTGGACTACGCCTGCGATGTGGTGCTGTATTCCGAGTTCGAGTCGCAGCAGGCGCTGGACGCCTACGCCTCCCACCCCGCGCACCTGCGCGTGCGCCAGGAACTGGAAGGCCTGCGCATCGCGCGCCACCAGGTCGACTACGCCATCGGCGCGCCCGGCTGACCCGGCACGCCATCGCTCCGCCGCACGGTCGCCAGCCCCTTCACACCACACGAGAGACAAGCATGACCCCTCCCACCCTTCGCGCCATCCAGGGCCCCCTCGTGGCGCTGGCCCTGCTCGCCACCGCCGGCGCCGTGCTCGCCCAGGACCGCTGGCCGAGCAAGCCGATCCGCGTCATCGTGCCGTTTCCGGCCGGCACGGCGCCCGACGTGATGGCGCGCTACTGGGGCGACCGCGTGTCGCGGCAGCTGCAGCAGCCCGTGCTGGTGGAGAACAAGGCAGGGGCCTCGACCATCGTCGGCACGCAGGCCGTGGCCGCGGCGCCGGCCGATGGCTACACGCTGCTCTACACGGCGAGCGGCACGGTCACGATCAACCCCTTCGTCTACAAGAAGCTGCCCTACCAGGCGCAGGACCTCGTGCCCGTCACGCGCATGCTGTCGATCCCGTTGGTGATCTCGGTGTCGAGCCAGTCGCCCTACAAGACCGTGGCCGACCTGATCAAGGACGCCAAGGCCCGACCCGGCGGCGTGAGCTACGCCTCGTACGGCGTGGGCACGGTGCCGCACATGTCCATGGCCTACTTCGCCAACAGCGCGGGCCTGAAGCTCAACCACGTGCCCTACCGCGACGGCGGCGTGACCGACCTCATCGCCGGGCGGGTGGACGTGGCCTTCTCGCCCATCGCCGACGTGCTGCAGCACATCCGGTCGGGCAAGATCCGGCCGCTCGCCGTCTCCAGCGCCCACCGGCTGGAATCGCTGACACAGGTGCCCACCGTGGCCGAGGCCTTTCCCGGCTTCGAGGGCGATTCCTGGCACGGCCTGTTCGCGCTCAAGGGCACGCCGCCGTCGGTCCTCGAGGTACTGGGCAACGTGTCGCGGCAGATCGCCGCCTCTGACGATTACCGCCGCTTCCTGGCCGAGCAGGGCCTGGTGCCCGTGGGCGGCTCGTCGGCCGACTTCGTGCAGACCATCGGCGCAGAATCCGTGCGTTGGGCCAAGGTCGTGAAAGACAACGACATCACGCTCGAATGAACATCTTTTCCCATCCACCCGCTCCAAGACCCATGAAGAAACTCGACGTCGTCGCGCTCTGCGGCAGCCTGCGCCGTGCCTCCCTCAACCGCCACGCGATCCGGCTCGCGCAGGAGGTGGCGCCGGCCCACCTGGCCATCGAGGAACTCGACTGGCGCGCAGTCCCCATCCTCGATGCCGACGAACTGGCGCACGGATTTCCGGCGCCGGTGGCGGCGCTGCGCACACGCGTCCGCGCGGCCGACGCCGTGCTGATCGCCACGCCGGAGTACAACTTCAGCATCCCCGGCGGCCTCAAGAATGTGATCGACTGGATCAGCCGTGGCGAGGACCAGCCCCTGGACGGCAAGCCCGTCGCCATCGTGAGCGCCTCGCCGGGGCCGCTCGGCGGCGCGCGCGTGCAGTACGACCTGCGCAAGGTGCTGCTGTTCGTCAACGCCATGCCGCTGGTCAAGCCCGAGGTGTTCATCGGCGGCGCGGCCGCGAAGTTCGACGCCCAGACCGGCGCCTGCACCGACGCCACCACGCGCGACTTCGTCACCCGGCAGATGGCCGCCTTCGCGGACTGGATCGCGGGCGTGCAGAGAATGCGGGGCAGCGCGGCCGCGCAATCCTGACCGTGCCGGCAGGCGCGGCGCGGGCGACGAACGAACAGGAGACTCCATGGCACAGCCACCATCCGACCGTGGCCCCGCGGGCCTCGCGTACTTCGACGAAGACCGCTCGGCCGAGGTCGTCAACGCCCGCATGGGCGAGGACGTCCCGCCGCGCCTCCGGCAGGTGATGGCCGCGCTGGTGCGGCACCTGCACGCGGCGGTCAAGGAGATCGAGCCCACGCACGAGGAATGGCTGGCCGCGATCCGCTTCCTGACCGAAACCGGCCAGATGTGCAACGCCTGGCGCCAGGAGTACATCCTGCTGTCGGACGTGCTGGGCGTCTCCATGCTGGTGGATTCCATCAACAACCGCCGCCCCAGCGGCGCCACGCCCAACACCATCCTCGGACCCTTCTTCGTGGATGGCGCGCCGCGCTACCCGCTGGGCGCCGACATCTGCCGCGACGGCAAGGGCGAGCCCATGGTCGTGCGTGGCCGGGTGGTGGACACCCAGGGCCGGCCGGTGGCCGGCGCCACGCTGGACGTGTGGCAGACCAACGACGACGGCTTCTACGACGTGCAGCAGCAGGGCGTCCAGCCCGAGGGCAACCTGCGCGGCGTGTTCGAAGCCGATGCCGAGGGCCGCTACTGGTTCAAGTCCGTCAAGCCGCGCCATTACCCGATCCCGTCGGACGGTCCGGTGGGCCAGCTGCTGGGCCGGCTGGGGCGGCATCCGAACCGCGCGGCGCACCTGCACTTCATCGTCACGGCGCCCGGCCACGCGCCCGTCATCACGCACATCTTCACGCCCGACTGCCCCTATTTGGGCGAGGACGCGGTGTTCGGCGTCAAGCGTGAGCTGGTCGCCGATGTCCAGAGGGTGGACGACGCCGACGAGGCGCGGCGCTACGGCATGGCGGCGCCGTTCTGGCGCGTGGACTGGGACTTCGTGCTGGCGCCGGCGCCCGGCGCGGCCTCGCGCGAGGAACTGCTCGGCCGCATCACGGCCGGTTGACGGCCGCCGGCGGCCACTGTCTATAGTGGCGCGATGGCCAAAGAGAAGTCGATCTACGTCTGCAGCGAATGCGGGGGCACCAGCCCCAAGTGGCTGGGCAAGTGCCCGCACTGCGAAGCCTGGAACACGCTGGTGGAGACGGTGGCGCAACCGGCCGCCAGCGGCCGGAACCGTTTCGCCGCACTGGCGCCTGCGGCCGAGCTGCAGGTGCTGGCCGACATCGAGGCCAGCGAGGTCGCGCGCACTCCGACCGGCCAGGAGGAACTGGACCGCGTGCTGGGCGGCGGCATCGTCGACGGCGGCGTGGTACTGATCGGCGGCGACCCCGGCATCGGCAAGTCCACGCTGCTGCTGCAGGCGCTGGACGCGCTGCAGCGCGCCGGCATGCCCACGCTGTACGTGACGGGCGAGGAGAGCGGTGCCCAGGTGGCGCTGCGTTCGCGCCGGCTCGGACTGGACCACAGCCAGGTGCCGGTGCTGGCGGAGACGCAGCTCGAGAAAATCCTCGCCACGCTGGAGGCGCGCAAGCCCGGCGTTGCCGTCATCGATTCCATCCAGACCGTCTACAGCGAGCAGCTGACCTCGGCGCCGGGCTCGGTGGCCCAGGTGCGCGAGTGCGCGGCCCACCTCACGCGCGCGGCCAAGTCGGGCGGCAGCGCCATCGTGCTCGTGGGCCACGTGACCAAGGAGGGCGCCCTGGCCGGGCCGCGCGTGCTCGAGCACATGGTCGACACGGTGCTGTACTTCGAGGGCGACACGCACAGCAGCTTCCGCCTGGTGCGCGCCATCAAGAACCGCTTCGGCGCTGTCAACGAGATCGGCGTGTTCGCGATGACCGAGAAGGGGCTGAAGGGCGTCAGCAACCCAAGCGCGATATTCCTGTCGCAGCACAGCGAGCCGGTGCCCGGCAGCTGCGTGCTGGTCACGCTGGAGGGCACGCGGCCGATGCTGGTGGAAATCCAGGCGCTGGTGGACGACGGCGGCCCCAGCCCGCGGCGCCTGTCGGTCGGCCTGGACCGCGACCGCCTGGCCATGCTGCTGGCGGTGCTGCACCGCCATGCCGGCGTGGCCTGCCTGGACCAGGATGTGTTCGTCAACGCGGTCGGCGGCGTGCGCATCGCCGAGCCCGCGGCCGACCTCGCGGTGCTGCTGGCCATCACCAGCAGCCTGCGCGGCAAGCCGCTGCCCAAGGGCTTCGTGGCCTTCGGCGAAGTGGGCCTCGCCGGCGAGGTACGGCCCGCGCCGCGCGGCCAGGAGCGGCTGCGCGAAGCGGCCAAGCTGGGCTTCTCGGTGGCCGTGGTGCCCAAGGCCAACGCGCCCAGGAAGCCCATCGAGGGATTGACCATCCACGCGGTGGACCGGGTGGACGAGGCAGTGGCGGTGCTGCGCTCGGCCTAGCGAGCGCGCGCTACAGCGTCGGTTCCACGGGGCATCCTCGGGGGGCCAACAGCATGCGGCGAGAATCGCGTCTCATGCAATTGAAGAAGATTCTTGTCCCTCTGGCCATCCTGGCGGTGTTGTTCTTCGCGTTCCGCAACTACGGCTGGCCCGGCATCGTGCTGGTCGGCGGGGCGCTGACGATGTGGGCGCTGCTGCACGTCACGCGCATGATGCAGGTCATGAAGCGCGCGGCAGACCGGCCGATCGGCTTCGTCGGCAGCGCGGTCATGCTCAACGCCAAGCTCAAGCCCGGCCACACGCTGCTGCACGTGGTGGCCATGACGCGTGCGCTGGGCCAGCTCCTGAGCCCCAAGGACGCGCAGCCCGAGGTCTACCGCTGGACCGATGCGGGCGGCTCGTACGTGGACTGCACGTTCCTGGGCGGCAAGCTGCAGCAGTGGCAGATGACACGGCCCGAGCCCGCGCCCGAGCCGGCCGAGGCGCCGCCGGCCGCGCCGTAAAATCTGCGGTTTTTCGCCCCACGGCAGCTTCCCAAGACAAGGATTCGCGCACCATGAGCCTCATTCCCCCCGCGCCCTCCATGGCCGATCGCGACGGCAAGATCTGGATGGATGGCCAGATGGTCGACTGGCGCGACGCGAAGGTCCACGTGCTGACGCACACGCTGCACTACGGCTGCGGCGCCTTCGAGGGCGTGCGCGCCTACAACACGGTGAACGGCACCGCCATCTTCCGCCTGCAGGAACACACCCAGCGCCTGTTCAACAGCGCCAAGATCCTGCGCATGCAGATTCCGTTCAGCCCCGAGCAGTTCAACCAGGCCCAGCTCGACGTCGTGCGCGAGAACCAGCTGGAAAGCTGCTACCTGCGCCCGCTGGTGTGGATCGGCTCGCAGAAGCTGGGCGTGAGCCCCAGGGGCAACACCATCCACGCCATGGTCGCGGCCTGGGCCTGGGGCGCCTACCTGGGCGAAGAGGGCATGCAGCGCGGCATCCGCGTGAAGACCTCCAGCTACACGCGCCACCACGTCAACATCACGATGACGCAGGCCAAGGCCGTCAGCAACTACAGCAACTCCATCCTGGCCAACATGGAAGCCCTGGACGACGGCTACGACGAGGCGCTGCTGCTCGACGCATCCGGCTTCGTCAGCGAAGGCGCGGGTGAGAACGTGTTCGTGGTCAAGGACGGCGTGGTCTACACGCCCGACCTGTCGGCCGGCGCACTGAACGGCATCACGCGCAACACCGTGCTGCACATCTGCAAGGACTTGGGGCTTGAGCTCGTCCAGAAGCGCATCACGCGCGATGAGATCTACATCGCCGACGAAGCCTTCTTCACGGGCACCGCCGCCGAGGTCACACCGATCCGCGAACTCGACCGCGTGCAGCTGGGCAGCGGCTCGCGCGGCCCGATCACCGAGAAAATCCAGAATGCGTTCTTCGACATCGTGAACGGACGCAATCCCAAGTACGCCCACTGGCTGACCAAAGTCTGATTCCCATGAGCACCACCGCCACCATCGAACTGCTGGCCAAGGATCTGAATTCCCAAGGCGGCGTGTTCTGCCCTGCGCCCAAGGCCGGCATGCAGCTGTGGAACACCCACCCCAAGGTCTACCTGGACGTGGCCAAGACCGGCGTGGCCAAGTGCCCCTACTGCGGCACCACCTACCAGCTCAAGGCCGGTGAGCACTTTGGAGCCGGGCACTAGCAGTGACATCCCCCCCAGGCGGCTACGCCGCTCCCCTCTTCCGCTACGCGAAGGGGGCGCCGCCAGCGGCCTGGCAGAGCCAGTTCAGCGGCGTCTGCTGGCATGGCCTGCTCCGCGGCCTTGGGCACCGTGGTCGAGCGGGCCGAGCCGCTCTGGTTTGACGTCACGGACGGTGGAAGTGGCATGCGGTCTTTGATCATCGCGCCGCAGTGGATCGGCGACGCGGTGATGACGGAGCCGCTGATGCTGCGGCTCCACCAGCGGGGTGAACGGCTCAGCGTGGGCGCGCTGCCCTGGGTGGCGCCCGTCTACCGCGCCATGCCGCAGGTGGACGAGGTCATCGAGTTCCCGTTCCAGCACGGCGGCCTGCAGTGGCAGGCGCGCCGCGCGATGGCGCGCCAGTTGCGTGGCCGCTTCGACAACGCCTACGTGCTGCCGAACTCGGCCAAGAGCGCCTTGCTGCCGTTCCTGGCCGGCATCCGGCGCCGCGTCGGCTACCACGGCGAGATGCGCTACGGCCTGCTCACGCAGCGGCTGCCCAACCCGCCGCGCGACGAGCGTCCGCCCATGGTGGGCTTCTACTCGGCACTGGCGGGCGAGCCGGGCACCGAGGCCGACCGGCCGCGGTTGCTGCTCCCGCCGGCGCAGGTCGACGCGGTGCTCGCGGCCCATGGACTGGCGCGCCGCGGCTACCACGTGTTCGCGCCAGGGGCGGAATTCGGCCCGTCCAAGCGCTGGCCCCCCGCGCATTACGCCGAACTGGCGGCGGGCCTGTCCCTGCCCGTGCTGTTGCTGGGCTCGGGCAAGGAGCACGCGCTGTGCGAGGAGATCGCCAGCGCCGCCAACGCCCGCGTGCCGGGCCGCTGCATCAACTTTGCGGGCAAGACAGCGCTGCTCGATGCCTTCGGCCTGATCGCCGCGGCCCACAGCGTGGTCAGCAACGATTCCGGCCTCATGCATGTGGCTGCTGCCTTCGGCACGCCGCAGGTCGCGGTCTACGGCTCCACGAGCCCCGAGCACACGCCGCCGCTCAGCGATGCGGCCACCGTGCTCTGGCTCAAGCGCGACGCGGCCTACCAGCCGCCGCTGGACTGCGCGCCCTGCTTTGAGCGCACCTGCCCGCTGGGCCACAACCGCTGCATGGTCGACATCCGGCCGACGCGCGTGGCCGAGGTGCTCGCTACCATCGCCTGAACTTCATTTGGGAGACCGGCCATGCACCATGCATTCCTGGGCACGGAGCTGCCCATCGTCCAGGCACCCATGGCCGGTGTCCAGCGCAGCCGGCTCGCGGCCACCGTCTGCGCGGCCGGCGGCCTGGGTTCGCTGCCCGGCGCGATGTTCGACGCGGCCGGCTTGCGCACCGAACTGCAGGCACTGTCGTCGGCCACGCCCGGGCCCTGGAACGTCAACTTCTTCGTGCACCAGCCGCCCGCACCCGACGCCGCGGCCGAGGCGCACTGGCGCGATCGCCTCGCTCCCTACTACGCCGAATTCGGCATCGACCCCGCCGGTGTGCCGGCCGGGGCCGGCCGCCAGCCCTTCACGGCCGCCATGGCCGAGGTGCTGGAGGAGTTCCGGCCGGCCGTGGTCAGTTTCCACTTCGGGCTGCCGGCGCCCGCGCTGCTCGCGCGCGTGAAGGCGCGCGGTGCCCAGGTCTGGTCCTCGGCCACCACCGTGGCCGAGGCCGTCTGGCTGCAGCAGCACGGAGCCGACGTGGTGATCGCCCAGGGCCTGGAGGCGGGCGGCCACCGCGGCCATTTCCTGTCGCACGACCTCGGCCTGCAGAGCGGCACCATGGCGCTGTTGCCGCAGATCGTCGATGCCGTGTCGCTGCCCGTGGTGGCGGCCGGCGGCATCGCCGACGCGCGCGGCGTGCAGGCCGCGCTGGCGCTGGGCGCCGCGGCCGTGCAGGTGGGCACGGCCTACCTGGGCTGCGACGAGGCCGAGACGAGTGCCCTGCACCGCGCCGCGCTGCGGGACCTGGCCGCGCCCACCGAGCTGACGCGGCTGTTCACGGGCCGCCCTGCGCGCGGCATCGTCAACCGGCTCATGCGCGAACTGGGCGCCCTGAGCCCGGACGCGCCCGCCTTTCCGACCGCGACCGCGGCGCTGGCCCCCTTGAAGGCCAAGGCCGAGGCCCAGGGACGGACCGATTTCACGTCGCTGTGGTCCGGCCAGAACCGCAGCGGCTGCAACGAGCCCAGCGCGGCCGCCCTGACCCGCGCACTGGCAGGTCGCTGAACGCACGCGCCCGCATGGACACCCGGCAGATGCGCTGCGTGGTGGCGATTGCCGAGACGGGCAGCCTCACGCAGGCGGCCGAGCGCCTGGGCCTGGCGCAGCCGGCACTGACGCAGACGCTGAACCGGCTCGAGGCCGAACTCGGTGCGAAGCTGTTCGAGCGCAACCGCCGCGGTGCCGCGCCGACCGAGGCCGGCCAGGCCATCCTGGACGACCTGCGTGCCAGCCTGGCGCACGGCGATGCCGCCGAAGCGCGCGCCCGTGCCATTGGCGCCGGCCGGGCCGGGCGGCTGACCATCGGCTTCGTCACGCATGCGGTCTACGAAGTCCTGCCGCGCGCGCTGCGCCGGCTGCGCGCCGCCCATCCGCAGTTGGACGTGGTGCTGCGCGAGATGAGCAACGCCGAGCAGGTGGCCGCGCTCGAGGGCGGGCGCATCGACGTGGCGCTGCTGCATCCGCCCGTCTCGGTCAACGCGCGCGTGCACGAGTTGCCGCTGGGCAGCGAGCCGTTCGTGGCCGCGCTGCCGGCCGCCGATGCGCCGGCGGCCGGCGCGCCGGTGTCGCTGGCCGACATCGCGCGGCATGGCCTGGTGTGGTTTCCCGAGCAGCAGATTCCCGCCCTGCGCGCCCGCCTGCTCAGCGCCTGCCGCAGTGCGGGCCACGAGGTGCGCGTGGTGCAGGATGCCAACCGCACCCTCACGGTGCTGGCCTGCGTGGCGGCGGGCCTGGGCTGGTCGCTGCTGCCCGCTTCGGTGCGCGCGCTGCAGCACGAAGGCGTGCGCTTCGCCGACGTGCAGGAGGTCGACCTGCTGCCGCGCTTCGCGCTCTCGGCGCTGTGGCGCATGCGTTCGCGCCCGGGCTTCGCCGACCTGTTCGCCGAGATGCTGGCCGCCTGACGCGCCGGCCCCGGCCGCGACACCACCGCCCGCTGCGTCGGCGGGCGCGCTTATTGCTATCGCTGCCCGTCAACCCCGACGAGAGGACGCCATGGCCCCCTTCCACCCCACCCGGCGCAGCGCGCTGCAATGGCTGTGCGCCGGCACGGCCGCCGCCGCGCTGCCGGCCCGCGCACAGTGGCCCGACAAGCCCATCAAGATCGTCGTGACCTTCCCACCGGGCGGCTCCAGCGACGTGCTGGCGCGGTTGATGGCCGAGCAGCTGGCCAAGAAGCTGGGGCAGCCGGTGGTGGTCGACAACCGGCCCGGTGCGGGCGGGACCATCGGCGGCGCAGCGGTGGCCGGCGCACCGGCCGACGGCTACACGCTGATGCTGGCGAACACCACGCCCATCGCGCTCGGCCCGTTCACGATGGAAAAGCCGCCCTACGACCCGGTGGCGGCCTTCACCCACATCGCCTACCTGGGCGCGGCGCCGCTGGTCATCATGGCCAGCAAGCCGTCGGGCCTGAAGAGCTATGCCGAGTTCGAGGCGGCGGCCAAGAAGGGCCAAATGGACTTCGGCTCGGGCGGCCCGGGGTCCATCGGCCACATCCATGGCGAGCTGCTCAAGAAGACGGCGGGCCTGAACATGGTGCACGTGCCCTACCGTGGCGGTGCACCCATGAGCACCGACCTCATCGCGGGCACCATTGCGGTGGGCATCGACGTGATCACGGCCTATGTGCCCTTCTTCAAGAGCGGCCAGCTCGTGCCGCTGGCGGTGACGGGCACGCAGCGCTCACCCCTGATGCCGGAGGTGCCCACCATCGTGGAGCTGCAGCAGCCCAGGCTGGTGCTGGAGAACTTCTTCGGCCTGTCCGGCCCGGCCGGGCTGCCGGCCGATCTGGTCGCGCGCCTGAACACCGCGTGCAACGAGGTGCTGGTCATGCCCGAGATCCAGAAGAAGCTAGGCGAGCTGGGCATCCTGGCCCGGCCCGAGACGGTGGCGATGTTCAACGGCCTGGTCAAGGAGCAGGTGGCCGTGCTGGGCCAGGCGGTCAAGGGCGCGGCGATCAAGCTCAGCTGAGCCGCCCGCGCATCAATCGAGCTGGATCCTGTTGTCCCGGGCCAGCTTGGTCCAGCGCGTGATCTCGGCGCGGCGGAAGGCGTCGAGCTCGGCCGGGCCCGCGCCGATGACTTCGGCGCCCGTGGCCTCCAGCCGCTGGCGCACCTCGGGTGTCTGCAGCACGGCCGTCAGCTCCCGCGACAGCCGCTCGGTGATGGCGGGCGGCGTGCCGGCCGGCACGAAGACGGCATTCCACTCGTAGACCTCATAAGCCGGCAGGCCGGCCTCGGCGACCGTGGGCACCTCCGGCAGCACGGCCGCACGTGCGCGGCCCGTGACGGCCACGGCGCGCAGCTTGCCACCCTGGATGTAGGCCAGGCTGGACGCCAGGCTGCCGAAGAACACCGGCACCTGGCCGGCCATCACGTCGGTCAAGGCCGGGCCGCCGCCCTTGTAGGCCACGTGCGTCATGCGCACGCCGGCCATGGCGCTGAACTGCTCGGCCGCCAGATGCTGGGCCGAGCCGTTGCCCGACGACGCGAAGTTGATCTCGCCGGGTTTTGCGCGGGCCTGGGCGATGAGGTCCTGCACGGTGCGGATCGGCGTCGCCGGGTTCACCACCAGCACGTTGGGCACTTTGACCAGCAGCGACACGGGCGCGAGGTCGCGCAGCGTGTCGAAGGGCATCTTGCTGCGCAGGGCCGGGTTCTGCGCGTGGTTGGAGGCATCGAGCAGCACGGTGTAGCCATCGGGCGCACTCTTGGCCACGAGGTCCCCGCCGATGGCGCCGCCGGCGCCGGCCCGGTTGTCGACCACCACCGGCTGGCCCAGCCGCTGCGACAGCGGCGTGGCGACGATGCGGGCCACGGCGTCCAGCGTGCCGCCGGGCGGGTAGCTCACGACGAGCTTGACGGGCTTGGTCGGCCAGGCCTGGGCGTGTGCGGCCACAGCGCACAGGGCGATGGCGGCGGCAGCGAGCCCGCGGGTCCAGCGGGGGTCAGACAGGTGCATGGTGGTCTCCGGTATGGAAATGGAAGAGTTCGGTGGGCGTGTCCGCCAGGATGCGTTGGCGCGCGGCCGGGTCCGGCACCCAGGCGGCCAGGGCGGCGTGGGTGCTGGCGTAGTCGGCGACGTCGCGGTGTTGGGTGTGCGGCCAGTCGCTGCCCCATACCAGGCGTTCGGGGCCGAAGGCCTGCAGCAGCCGCGCGGCGGCCGCGGGGGCCTCGGCGGGCGCGCTGCCCGCGGACCAGTTGCGGTAGGCAGCGGACAGCTTGACCCAGGTGCGCCCGCTGGCGGCGGCACGCAGCAGCCAGTCGCTGAGGCCCGTGCTGCCCGGCAGGCCGAAGTGGTCCACCACCAGCCGGCAGCCCGCGTCCAGCACCGGCTGGGCCGCCAGCGCGAGGTCGTGCGCGGGCCGGTGCAGTTCCACGTGCCAGTCCAGCGCGCGCACCTCGGCCAGCAGGCGCTGCCACTCGGGCAGCGCGAGGTCCGGCAGCGGCAGACCCACCAGGTTCAGGCGCAGGCCGCACACGCCGGCCGCAGCCAGCGCGCGCAGCGCGCGCGCATCGGTCCGCGGGTCCACCACCACGACGCCGCGCAGGCGCCCGGGTGCGGCCCGCAGTGCCGCCAGCAGGAAGCTGTTGTCCGTGCCGAGGAAACTGGGCTGGACCAGCACCGCATGCGACACGCCGTGCGCGTCGAGCAGCGCCAGGTAGTCCGCCAGGGGCGCGTCGTAGTCGGGTGCGTGGCGGCGTTGGGGCGCCAGCGGCAGCCCGCGCACGAACACGTGCGCATGGCTGTCGACGGCGTGAAGGCCGGCTGCCGGCAACTCACTCGTCCTTCATGCCCGTGGCCTTGACCACCGCGCCCAGGCGGGCCCGCTCCTCGTCCGCGAACTGCACGAACGACGCCCGCGTGCCGCCCACCGGCTCGATGCCCATGCCCTTGAGGCGGCTGGCGATCTCGGGCGACTTCATGGCGGTGTCGATGGCGGCGGCCAGCTTGTCCAGGATGGCCGGTGGCGTGTTGCGCGGCGCGTGCACGCCGGCCCAGTGCGCGATGCGCACTTCGCCATAGCCCTGCTCGGTGGCCGTCGCCAGTTCCGGGTAGGCCGAGATGCGCGCCGTCCAGGTGCCGGCCAGGGCCCTGAGCTTGCCGCTCCTGAGGTAGGGGATGGCGACGATGCTGGCCTCCGAGGTGGCCTCGACCTGCTTGCCGAGCACCGCCGTGATCGATTCCGAACCGCTCTTGTACGGCACGATGTCCAGCTGGGCGTCATAGCGCGTCTGCAGCAGGCCGCCGACGAAGTGCGGCGTGCTGCCGGTGCCCGCGGTGGCCCAATGGAAACCGTCGCCCTTGCGCGATGCGGCGATGAACTCCTTGAGCGTGTGGTACGGCGCGTCGGCCGGCACCAGGATCACCGAGGGCGCCAGCCCGATCATCGCGACCGGCGCCAGGTCGGCATCCTTGTACGGCATGGTCTTCTTGATCATGCTGTTGGAGATCACCCCGGCCGCGCTGACGAGGAAGGTATAGCCGTCGGGCGCGGACTTGGCCACGAGATCGGCGCCCAGCGTGGTCCCGCCGCCGGGCTTGTTCTCCACGATGATGGGCTGGCCCAGGACCTTGGACGCGCCCTCGGCAGCCGCCCGGCCCATGAGGTCGTTTGCGCCGCCGGCCGAGAAGGGCACGATGAAGCGGATGGGTTTGCTGGGCCAGGCGGCGGGCGCTTGCGCAAAGGCGGCCGTGCAGGCCAGGGCAGCGGTCAGGGCGGCCGCAACGCTGCGGCGGGGAAGGCGGGGCATGTTGTCTCCTGGACGGCCGCGGCATGCGGCTGCCGGCAGTATCGGCAGCCGCGCCCTGCAAGGGAACGCCGGTCGCTGTTGCGTTTGCATACGTTGGGCTTATGGAACCGGCGCCGGCTTGGTGCCAAGATGGCCGCTTTGCCCTGCAAGGAGACGCGCATGCAGCCCAGGAACACCATCTGCCTGTGGTTCGATCAGGACGCCGAGGCCGCCGCCAGGTTCTACGCCCGCACCTTTCCCGACAGCGCGGTCGGTGCCGTGCACCGCGCGCCGCGCGACTATCCGGCAGGCAAGCAGGGGGATGTGCTGACCGTGGAATTCACCGTGGCCGGCATCCCCTGCGTGGGCCTGAACGGTGGCCCGGCCTTCAGGCACAGCGAGGCCTTCTCGTTCCAGATCGCGACCGACGACCAGGCCGAGACCGATCGGCTGTGGAACGCCATCGTCGGCAACGGTGGCCAGGAGAGCGAGTGCGGTTGGTGCAAGGACCGCTGGGGCCTGTCCTGGCAGATCACACCGCGCGTGCTGCTGGACGGCTTCGCCGACCCCGACCCGGCCGTGGCCAAGCGCGTGTTCGAGGCCATGATGACCATGAAGAAGATCGACGTCGCCGCGATCGAGGCGGCGCGGCGCGGCGCCTGATCAGGCCGGCTTGTTCTTGAGCTTGCCCTTGGGCATCACCGTCGTGACGGGCGGCGTAGGCCGGGTCGATGGGCTGGTCGAGGCCGGCGGAGGACTGCTGTCCTTCTTCGGTTTCTTGACCATCTTGTTGCTGCGCTGCTCGCCTTTGGCCATGCGGTTCTCCTGCTGGAGCCGCCGACTATAGCGAGCGCCACGCGCAGGCTCAGAGGTCGAATTCGGCCCGGATCGCGGTGCTGTGTTCGCCCACGCGCGGCGCCGCGTGCCGGCTGCGCGCCCGCGCGCCGTCGATGCGCAGCGGGCCGCGCGTGGTGTGCACCGGCGTGCCGTCGCTGCGCTGCACGGTCTGCAGCATGTCCAGCAGGCCGAAGGCGCGGCTTTGCAGCAGGCGCGGCCAGTCCAGCACCTCGGCGCACCAGACATCGGCCGGCCGCAGCCGGGCCAGCCAGTGCGCCGTGTCGTGCTGGCACAAGGCGGCGGCGATCAGGCGCTTGATCGCGTCGCGCTGGGTGAAAGCGTCCTCCGCGCTGAACTGCGTGAGCGCGGGCAGCGGCAGGGTTGCCGCCAGCTGCGCCAGCGGCATCATGGCCAGCGCCAGGTAGCCGTCGCGCGTGGGGTACAAGCCGTAGGGCGCGGCCAGGTAGGCATTGGCGTTGCGAAAGCCCGCGCGCGCGGGCAGCCGGCGGCCGTCGTTCAGGTGCGTGGTCAGCAGCTCGAACTGCAGGTCGACCAGGGCCTCGAGCAGGCTGGTCTGCACCAGCGCGCCCTGGCCTGTGATGCCGCGCCGCACCAGCGCGGCGAGGATGCCCTCGGTCAGCACATGGCCGGCCAGCATGTCGGCGATGGACAGGCCCAGCGGCACCGGGCCGTCGCCTTCGTGACCGTTGAGCCAGGTCACGCCCGACAGCGACTGCGCGAGCAGGTCCTGGCCCGGCAGGTGCGCCCAGTCGCCGGTCTCGCCGTAGCCCGAGATGCCGGCGTAGACCAGGCGCGGGTTCAGCGCGCGCGCCTGTTCGTAACCCATGCCCAGGCGCTCGATCACGCCGGGCCGGAAGTTCTGCACCACCACATCGGCGCGCGCCACCAGGCGCTGCAGCGCGGCCATGTCCTCGGGCCGCTTGAGGTCCAGCGCCAGGCTCTCCTTGTTGCGGTTGATCGCATGGAACAGCGTGGAATCGCCGCCCAGGTCGGTGTCGGTCAGGTACAGCGTGCGGCAGATGTCGCCGCTGCCGGGCCGCTCGACCTTGATCACGCGCGCGCCCAGGTCCGCCAGGCGCAGCGTGGCCGAGGGGCCCGAGAGGAACTGCGCGAGGTCCAGGACCAGCAGGCCTTCCAGCGGAGCGGTCATGCGGGAAGGCTTTCGCGGAACAGGGCATTGAGCGCCGCGACGATGGCGCGCGCCGGCTCGCCGTTCTGCAGCCCGGTGTTCAGGCGCACCGAGGCCGCGTGCTGAAAGGCCATGTAGCCGTCGTGGCGCGGCCGCACCCAGGCGCCCTCCAGCGTGGCGCGCGTGGCGCGGTAGAAGTCGCCGGCGGCGGCGTTGACGCCGTCGTCCTCCCAGGCCGCGGCATGGCCCGGCTGGCCGCCGGCCGCCGCGTAGGGACCGCGCTGGGCTTCGGCGCCAGCCACCCAGAGCGCGAAGTCGAACGCCGCCTGCGCGTGCGCCGTGCGCGCCGACACCGCGATGCCCGTGCCGCCCAGCGCCGAGCCCTGCGGGCCGCGGCCCTGCAGCGCGGGGATGTCGGCAAAGCCCAGCCGCGCCGGCCGCAAGCCCGCCCAGGCATAGCTCACGTAGCCGTAGATCAAGGGCACGCAGGCCGCGCGTGCATCGGCCTGGGCCATGTCCTCGAAGACGGCGATCGGGTCCTGCGTGAAGCAGCGCGGGTCCAGCCGCGGCAGCAGCGCCTGCAGCTGGGCGCAGGCGGCGCCCGCGGTGTCCAGGTCGAACAGTTCGGGCCCATCGACGCGGCCCGGCGCGCCGAGCTGGGCGCTCAGCGTGTACAGGCACATCAGCGAATGGGGCGGGCGCAGCGGCAGGGCCACGCGGCCCTCGGCCGCCAGCGCCATGACCGCATCCCAGTCGGCCGCCGGCGCGGCCAGCCGGTCGGGCCGCCAGGCCTGCACCTGCGTGGCCGCGTCGATGGGCAGCGCCCATTGGCGGCCCTGCCAGTGGTAGCTGGGGTAGGAGGGGCCGACCGAGCCGTTCGCGATGCCGGCCAGGCGCGCCGCGTCGAAGGGCAGCAGGCAGTCCTCGCGCGTGATCTGGCCCACATGCGGGTGGTCGATCACGATCAGGTCGTACTGGCGCGCGAGTTCCTCGACCGGAAAGGACTCGAAGTCCTGCAGCGAGCGGCGGTCCCAGGCGATGGCGACGCCGGTGCGTTCCTGCCAGAGCCGGGCACAGGCCACCAGCGGGTCGACGCCGCGCGGGTGGTCCCAGGTCATGCCCTTGAGGGTGATGGTCATGGTGGTGCGAATGAAAGGATTACTGGACCGCGCCGGAGCCGTAGAGCAGCTGCGGCAGCCACAGCGACAGCTGCGGGAACACCGACAGCAGCACCAGCAGCAGCAACATCACGCCGAGGTAGGGGATGACCTCGCGCGCGTAGTCGCCCATGCGCACGCGCAGCGTCTGCGAGCTGATGTACATGAGCCCGCCGACCGGCGGCGTGATGCCGGCGATCGTGAGGTTGGTGATCAGCACGATGCCGAAGTGCACCTTGTCGATGTGCGCGCCTTCGATCAGCGGCAGCAGCATGGGCGTCAGAATGATCAGCGCGGCCGAACCCTCGATGGCCGTGCCCAGCACGATCAGCACGAGGTTGATCAGCAGCAGCAGGACGATGGGGTCCTTGGTCGTGCCGGCCAGCCAGCCCGACATGGCCTGCGGCACCTGCTCCCACGACAGGTAGAAGCCGAACGCGGCCGCCGCGCAGATCATCATCATCACGCTGGCGGAGTCGCGCACCGACTCGGCCAGCACCTCGGGCAGCTGCGCCAGCCGCATCTCGCGGTAGCCGAACAGCGCGACCAGCAGCACGTAGAGCACGACGATGGCGCCGGACTCGGTGGTGGTGAAGATGCCGTAGCGCGTGCCCAGGATGATCACGGCCGGGATCGACAGCGCCCACAGCCCGTCCACCAGCGCCTGGCGCAGCTCGCGCGCGCTGGCGCGGGTGGCGCGCTGCGGCTTGTAGCGGCGTTTGATGGCCAGCACGTGCGTGGTCAGCATCAGCGCCGCGGCCAGCAGCAGGCCGGGCACGATGCCGGCCGCGAACAGCCGGCCGATCGAGGCCTCGGCCAGGAAGCCGTAGATGATCAGCCCGATCGAAGGCGGGATCAGCGCCGTGATGATCGCGGCCGAGGAGGTGATCACGGCCGCGAAGGGTGCGCTGTAGCCGCGCTGCGTCATCTGCAGGCCGATGGTCTTGGCCAGCATGGCTGCGTCGGCGTTGGCCGAGGCCGTGAGCCCGCCCAGCAGCGTGGCCAGCACCGTGCACATCTGGGCCAGCGCGCCGGTCATGTGGCCGACCAGCACTTCGGCCAGGTTCAGCAGCCGGCGCGTGATGCCCGAGGCGTTCATGATGCAGCCGGCCAGCACGAACAGCGGCAGCGCCAGCAGCGAGACCGACTCCGTGCCCTCGGCCATCTGCTGTGCGAAGTTGGCCAGCGGCATCTCGCCCATGTTGAGCAGGAAGAAGCCCAGCGCGGCGATCGCCATGGACCAGGTGATCGGCGTCTGCAGCGCCAGCAGCACCAGCATCAGGATGGACGGGAGCCAGAGATGGAGGGACGAACTCATGCGCCTTGCTCCGTCGAAGGCCGCCACTGCCAGCCATCGGCCCAGGGCTTGAGCAGCACGTGCTGCACCAGCATCAGCGCCGAGGCGATCGCCATGGGTGCGTAGACCACCGAGCGCGGGATGTCGATCACCACCACGCGGATCGAATGCGCGAGCACGGCCTGCCAGACGAACATGGCCGTCAGCGTGGCGAACAGCGCGGCCAGCAGCCACCAGTTGAAGATGAAGATGGCGCGGCGCAGGGCCGGCGGGAAGAGCGCGACCAGCGCGTCCACGTCGGCGTGCATGCGCCAGCGCACGCAGGCGGCCGCGCCGAAGAACACCAGCCAGCCGAAGGCGATCACCGCGACCTCGAAGGTCCAGGACGCCGGCTGCGGGAACAGGTAGCGCGTCACCACGCCCCAGGTGATGGACAGCACGATGGCGCAGGCACAGGCCACGCCGATGGCCTCGTCGGCACGGCGCAGGCTCAGCAGCGGGCCGGGCGAAGATGGAACGCTCATGGGGAACATTCCCAGCCATGCTCGCATGCAGCGGTGCGGATGGCCGCGGAGCCGGCCATGCCAGGACACCCGTGGAACTGGCTCTGCCAGGCCGCTGGGTGCGCCCCCTGGAGGGGGTATTGGACGGCCACACGGAGTAAGGCCGGCCAAACGGGGGTGGACCTTGTCTGCTTCATTGCATCGCGGCGCGAACCTTGTCGTAGATGCCCGGCGTGAGGCCCGGCACCTTGGAGTAGGCCACCTTGGCCTTCTCGGCGAAGGCCTTGGTGTCCACGTCGCTCACGATCTGCACGCCGTTCTTCTTCATCTCCTCGGCGTAGGCCGCGTCCGAGGCCACGGTCAATTGGGTCAGCTCGGCGCCGGCCTTCCTGCCTTCCTCCATGAGCAGGGCCTGCAGGTCGGCCGGCAGGCTCTTCCAGAAGTCGGTGCTCGTGACCATGGCCACATACATGGTCTGGTGCGCCGTGGTCGAGAGCACCTTGCGCACCTCGTAGAGCTTGGAGCCGACCAGCGAGCCGTAGTTGGCCTCGGCCGCATCGACCACGTTGGTCTGCAGCGCGTTGTAGACCTCGCCCCAGGGCAGGGCGGTGGGGCGGCCGCCCAGCGCCGTGAAGGTCTCCAGCATGATGGGCGAGGGCGGCACGCGCAGCGTCATGCCGGCCATGTCGGCCGGCGTGCGCACGGGCTTGCTGCCCAGCACATGGCGCACGCCGAACAGGCCGTCGGAGACGATGACCTTCAGGCCTTGCTGCTCCAGCTTGGCGGCCAGCTCCTGGTAGACCGGCGAGCCGAACAGCTTGCGCCCTTCGTCCACGCTGCCGTACAGGTAGGGGCCGGCCAGCACGCCCACGTCGGGCACGAACTGGCTCAGCTGGCCGTAGTCGGTCACGCTGAGCACGCGGGCGCCGCTCTTGACCATCTCGTTGACCTTCTTCTGCGGGCCGAGCTGGTCGCCCGTGAAGATGGTGAACGTGAGCCGGCCCTTGGAGCGCTCCTTCACGCGGTCAGCAAAGCTGTGCATGACCTTCACCACCGGCTCGTTCGGGTTCACCTGCGAGGTGGAGAAGCGCACGGTGAAGTTCTGCGCGGCGGCGGGCAGCGCGCACATCCCGAGCGCCAGGCCGGCGGCAAGGGTGGACAAGGTGGCAGCGGCAAGGCGGCGTGAAGGCATGGATGTCTCCCGGGTGGTGCGCAGAGCGCGCATCGGTGTAATTCCTATATGAACGTAGCGTTCATATATGCATCATTGACCGGAGATGCAGGAAAGTCGATTAGGGTTTTCCGTGAATTTATGGCATGGATGAAGCGAGTTTTTGCATATGTGTGATGTGCCCGATGCCCCTTTGCCGCTGGCGGGCCTGCGCGTGTTGGACTTCAGCCAGTTCCTGGCCGGTCCGTCCTGCGCGCTGCGGCTGGCCGACCTCGGCGCGGACGTGATCAAGGTCGAGCGGCCCGACGGCGGCGACCTGTGCCGCGGCCTGGTGCTGGCCGACCAGCGCTTCGAGGGCGACAGCGCGCTGTTCCACACCATCAACCGGCGCAAGCGCAGCTTTGCGGCCGATCTCAAGCAGGCCGGCGATCTGGACCGCGTGCGGGCTTTGATCGCGCAGGCCGACGTGATGGTCCACAACTTCCGTCCGGGCGTGATGGAGCGCATCGGCCTGGACGCCGCCAGCGTGCTGGCCCTGAACCCGCGGATCGTCTATGCCGCGGTCACGGGCTACGGCAACGAGGGGCCCTGGCGCGACAAGCCGGGCCAGGATCTGCTCGTGCAGTCGCTGTCCGGCCTGGCCTGGCTCACCGGCGACGACGGCGCGGACGGCGGCGGGCCGCCAGTGCCGGCCGGCGTCTCGGTGATCGACGTGATCACGGGCGCGCACCTCGTGCAGGGCATCCTGGCCGCGTTGCTGCGCCGCGGCATCACCGGGCGCGGCGGGCTGGTGGAGGTCAGCCTGCTGGAGTCGGCGCTGGATTTGCAGTTCGAGCCGCTCACGGCCTTCCTCAACGGCGACGGTGCGCAGCCCGCGCGCACGGCGGCCAACCATGCCAGCGTGCATGGCGCGGCGCCCTACGGCATCTACCGCACGCGCGACGGCTGGATGGCCGTAGCCATGACGCCCATGGACCGGCTCGCGGCCCTGATCGGCAGCGCCGCGCTCGCCGCGCTGGCGGCCGACTCGGAGGCCTGGTTCCGCACGCGCGACGCGCTCAAGCAGCAGCTGCAGCGCGACCTGGCGGAGCAGACCACGGCCCACTGGCTGGCCCTGCTGGAGCCGGCCGGCATCTGGTGCGCCGAGGTGCTGGACTGGCCGCGCCTGTTGGCGCATCCGGCGTTCGCCGCGCTGCAGATGACCCAGACCATCCGCAGCGCATCCGGCGCCGCGATGCAGACCACGCGCTGCCCGATCCGGCTCGACGGCCAGCGTCTGACCAGCGCGCAGGGCGCGCCGCGCCTGGGCGCGGACACCGCCGCCATCGCGGCCGAATTCGGCCTGCCGGCCGCCACCACCTCCACCGCAGCACAGCCATGAGCACCCACGAACAATTCTTCGAAGACTACGCGCTCGGCGCCACGCGCCGGACCACCGGCCGCACCATCACCGAGGCCGACATCGTGCTGCACGCTGGCCAGACCGGCGACTTCTTCCCGCACCACATGGACGCCGCCTGGTGCGCCACGCAGGACTTCGGCCAGCGCATTGCGCACGGCACGCTGGTGTTCAGCGTGGGCATCGGCCTCACGGCCACCGTGATCAATCCGCGCGCCATGTCCTATGGCTACGACAGGCTGCGCTTCGTCAAGCCGGTGTTCATCGGCGACACGCTCTACGCCCAGGTCGCCATCTCCGACAAGCGCGACCACCCCAAGCGCGCCGGCCACGGCATCGTGGTCGAGGCCGTGACCGTCACCAACCAGCGCCAGGAAACGGTGCTGGCCTGCGAGCATCTGCACATCGTGGAGCGGCGCACGGCCAGCCACTAGACTTCGCGGGCCATGCCACGTCTTGCCCGACAGACCCCGCGCCCCGCCGAAGAAGACCGCCCCGAAAGCCGCCCGCGTTACGCCGCACCCGCGGTCGACAAGGCGCTGGACGTGCTGGAGCTGCTGTCGGCCCAGGCCGTGCCGATGACCCAGGCCCAGCTTGCCCGTGCGCTCGGGCGCGAGCCTGGCGAGTTGTTCCGGCTGCTGGGCGTGCTGGAGGGGCGCGGCTACCTGCGGCGGGAGTCCAGCGGCGGCTATGTGCTCACCCTCAAGCTGTTCGAGCTGAGCCGCACGCATTCGCCGCACGAGCAGCTGCTGCGCGCGGCCGAGGCGCCCATGCGCGAGCTGGTCGAGAGCGTGCGCGAGTCCTGCCACCTCTCGGTGCTGCACCGCGACCAACTGCTCGTGCTCACGCAGGTGGACGCGCCCACGCCGATCCGCCTGTCGGTGGAGGCTGGCTCGCTGCACTCGGCCGTCGACACGCTGTCGGGCCAAGTGCTGCTGGCCAATACCCCCGAGGCCGAGCGCGACGCCGTGCTGGCGCGCCGTGCGGAGTTCCTGCGCAGGAGCGCAGACGAGCGCAGCGCCTACCTCGCCATGCTCGGCAAGATGCGCGCCGACCGTTGGGGCTATGCCGAGAACGCGCGCTTCGTCGGCGGCCGCGACCTCAGCGTGCCGGTGGGCCGCCCCGACGGCCACACCCGTGCGGCGCTGACCATCGCCGCGCTGCGCGGCACCCACACGGCGCACGAAGACCTGTTCGAGCTGCTGCCGCGGCTGCAGAAGTGCGCCGAGGACATCGGCCGCATCGCCGGCATCGGCTGATCATCGGCAGGAACGGGCGCATACTCGCCGCCCCATGGAAGACCCGAACCAGACCCTCATTCCGGCCGCCTTCATGGCCCTGTACAGCGCCAACGGCCGGCCCACGGCCACGCGCGACCACGTGGAGGCGCGCCACGACCTGTGCGAGGACATGGCGGTGCAGATGACCACCCTGTGCGCGAGCCTGGAGCACAAGCACGACCTCAGCAAGGACGAGGTGCTGCGCCGCTGCTGGATGGGCCTGCTGCAGGACGGCAGCGGCGTCGAGCCGCCCGAGGCGAACTGGGTCGTGGCGCGCACGGCCGAACTGCTGGAGTGGCCGCAGCCGGCCTTCCTGCAGACCGCCGCGCCCTAAACCGCGTCCGGCAGCGCGATCACGAAGCAGGCACCGCCGCCTTCGCGCCCCTCGCAACGCACCGAGCCGCCATGGCGCTCGGCGATGGACTTGACCAGCGCCAGGCCCAGACCCACGCCGCCGTTGCTTTCGCTGGCGCCGGGCAGGCGGTAGAAGGGCTCGAAGATGCGTTCGCGCAGCGCGGGCGGCACGCCCGGCCCGCGGTCGAACACGCGCAGCACGGCCTGGCGGCCGTCGTGCTGCAGGCTGGCGCTGACCTCGCCGCGGCCGTAGCGGCGCGCGTTCTCCAGCAGGTTGCGCACGGCGCGGCGCAGCAGCTTGGGCACGCCGCGCACCTGCACGGGCGCGGCATCGCTGCCATCGGCGGCACCGGCCTCGAAGGCCACGTCCAGCCGCGCGCATTCCTCGGCCGTGAGCCCGGTCCAGTCGACCTCTTCGACGGTGCCCATGTCGGCCTCGCGCGCATCGAGCCGGCTGGCCAGCAGGATCTCGTCGACGAGCTGGTCGAGTTCGGCGATGTTGCGGCTGATCTCGTCGCGGATGGCGGGCGTGGGCGCGCTCCCCATCAGCTCCAGCCCCATGCGGATGCGCGCCAGCGGCGAGCGCAGCTCGTGCGAGGCATTGGCCAGCAGCGACTTCTGCGCGCGCATGAGCTGCTCGATGCGCTCGGCCGCGCTGTTGAAGCGCTGCGCCAGGAAGCCGACCTCGTCGTCGCCGCGCACGGCCACGCGCACCGACAGGTCGCCCGCGCCCCAGCGCTCCACGCCGCTCTGCAGCCGTTCGAGCCGGCGCGTGAGCCGGCGCGCCACCGGGTACATGACCAGCGCGCAGCCGATTCCGACCATGCCCAGCACCCAGAAGAAGCCGTCCGGCGGACGGCCCCACACCGAGCGCGGCGGGCGCGGCATGTGCAGCACGAGTTCCTGCCCGTCCTGCATGCGCACGAGGAACTCGGGCCCGCTCTTGAGGTTCTGGTACCTGGCCACCGTGGCCGGGTCGGGAGGCTCGTTGTCTCCGTCGAAGTGGGGCGGCACACGGCCGTCCAGGTCGCGCCAGCCGCGCCAGGCACCCTGGCCGATCACCTCGCCGGCCATGTTCTGCACGACCACCGTGCGTGCCGGCGGGTCGGTGGTGATGCGCCAGACCCAGCCCAGCAGCAGCATGAGCACGGCCACGGCGGCCAGCACCGACAGCCAGATGCGCACGTACAGGCGCTGCAGCACGCCGGGCAGGCGCCGCGGCGGTGCCTCGGAGCCCCGTTGCTCAGTCCTGCTGCTTGGCGAAGACATAGCCGGCGCCGCGCACCGTCACGATGCGCTTGGGGTTCTTGGGATCGGCCTCGATGGCCGCGCGGATGCGGCCCATGTGCACGTCGATCGAGCGGTCGAAGGCCTCCAGCTCGCGGCCGCGCACGGCCTCCATGATCTGGTCGCGGCTCAGCACGCGGCCGGCGCGCTCGGCCAGCGTGACCAGCAGGTCGAACTGGTAGGCCGTCAGTTCGCAGGGCTGGCCGCCCACCGTCACGCTGCGCGCGTCGCGGTCGATCTCCAGGCTGCCGAAGCGCAGGACCTGGCTGGCCACGGGCGCGCCCTCGCTGCGCCGGCGCAGCACGGCGCGGATGCGCGCCAGCAGTTCGCGCGGCTCGAAGGGCTTGGGCAAGTAGTCGTCGGCGCCGAGCTCCAGGCCGATGATGCGGTCCAGCGGGTCGCCCTTGGCCGTCAGCATGAGCACCGGCACGCGCGCCATCTCGCCCTGGGCGGCGCGGATGCGGCGGCAGACCTCCAGGCCGTCCATGTCGGGCAGCATGAGGTCCAGGATCACGAGTTCGGGCAGGCCGCCGGGTTGCTGCAGCCGCGCCAGCCCCTCGCCGGCCGTGGCTTTGTGCTCTACCGCGAAGCCGGATTGGCCCAGGTAGGCGCCCACCATCTGGGCGAGCCGGGTGTCGTCCTCGATCATCAGCAAAGGAGTGCTCATGGGTTTCTTCTGTGCAGGCAGCGGAGACGCCATCGTGCGGCGCGCGCGCCGACCTGTGTTGTCACGGCCGTAAAGTTAAGTAAACGGTGGTCAGCGCGGCTTGGCGGGAAGCCGCCGGCCCACCAGCCACACCAGCGCCAGCACGGGCACGCCCAGCAAGGCCGTGCCCGTGAAGAAGCTGGCATAGCCGAAGGCGTCGACGTACTGGCCCGAAAAGCCCGCGATGAACTTGGGCAGCAGCAGCATCAGCGAGCTGAACAGCGCGTACTGCGTGGCCGAGTACTGCACGTTGGTCAGGCTCGACAGGTAGGCGATGAAGGCGGCCGAGGCGATGCCGCCGGCCAGGTTGTCGGCCGAGACCACCAGCGTGAGCGCCACGATGTCGTGGCCGCGGCCGGCCATCCAGGCGAACAGCAGGTTGCTGGCCGCGCTGAGCACGGCGCCCAGCATCAGCACGCGCAGCACCCCGAGGCGCATGGCCAGCGCGCCGCCGACGAAGGCGCCCACCAGCGTCATGACCACGCCGTACACCTTGCTGACGGTGGCCACTTCGGCTTCGGAAAAGCCCATGTCCACGTAGAAGGGGTTGGCCATGATGCCCATCACCACGTCGCTGATGCGGTAGATGGCGATCAGCGCGAGGATCTGCGCGGCCTGCCAGCCGTAGCGGCGGAAGAAATCGGCAAACGGCTCGAACAGCGTCTGCTGCAGCCACTCGCCCGGGCTGCGCGCGGGTTGGAAGGCGCGCGGCGCCGGCTCGCGCGAGAGCAGAACGGTCAGCACGCCGATGGCCATGCTGGCGGCCATGGCCAGGTAGGCCGTGGCCCAGGCCGGATTCTCGTAGCCCTGCGCCTCCACGCGCACACCGGCCACGATCCACAGCACGCCGGCGCCGGCCCAGATCATCGCCAGCCGGTAGCCGGTCTGGTAGGCGGCGGCCAGCGCGGCCTGCTTGTCGGTGGCGGCCGATTCGATGCGGAAGGCGTCCAGTGCGATGTCCTGCGTGGCCGAGCCGAAGGCCACCAGCAGCGCGCACCAGACCAGCGGCGTGAGCCCGCCGCGCGGGTCGGCCAGCGCCATTCCCACCAGGCCCCCCACGATGAGCGCCTGCGACAGCAGCAGCCAGCTGCGGCGCCGGCCCAGCCAGCCGGTCAAGAGCGGCAGCGGCAGCCGGTCGACCAGCGGCGCCCAGACCCACTTGAAGCCGTAGGCCAGGCCGACCCAGCTCAGGTAGCCGATGGTGGTGCGGTCGATGCCGGCGCCACGCAGCCGAAAGCTCAAGGTGCCCAGCACCAGCAGCAGCGGCAGTCCGGCCGAAAAGCCCAGCGCCAGCATGCGCAGCGTGGCCGGCTCCAGGTAGACGCGCAGGGTCTGGGCCCAGGAGGGCTTGGGCGGTGCGGTGGGGGCCGGTGCGACCTCGAGTTCTGCGGGCTTTGCCGGGCGGGATGTCATCTGGGAATAATACGTGGCGGCCCCCGTCGCGGGCCGCGCGAAGAACTGCATGAAGCCCACCAAGACCCTCGTCGCGCTCGGCCTGGCCGGCGCCTTGCTGAGCACCCCGGCGCTGGCCCAGCGCGAGGGCGTGAATGTCGGCCAGAACTCGGTCTTCACCGGCCTGGTCTCGGCCGAACAGATGGAGGCCACGGCCCTGCAGCAGTACCGCCAGGTGCTGCGCGAGGCGGCCCAGCAGAACGCGCTGGCGCCGGCCAACAACCCGCAGCTGCAGCGCCTGCGTGCGATCGCCGAGCGCATCATTCCCCACGCGATCGACTGGAACCCGCGCGCCAAGGACTGGAAGTGGGAGGTCAACCTGATCGGCAGCAAGCAGGTCAACGCCTGGTGCATGCCGGGCGGCAAGATCGCCTTCTACACGGGCATCCTGAACCAGCTCAAGCTCACGGACGACGAGGTCGCGGCCGTGATGGGCCACGAGATCGCGCACGCGCTGCGCGAGCATGCGCGCGAGCGCGCCGGCAAGAACGCCGCCACCAGCCTGGGGGCCAACGTGCTGGCCCAGGTGCTGGGCGTGGGCACCATCGGCCAGCAGGTGATCGGCGGCGGTGCACAGCTGCTGAGCCTGTCCTTCTCGCGCGAGAACGAGACCGATGCCGACCTCGTGGGCCTGGAGCTGGCCGCGCGCGCCGGCTACGACCCGCGTGCCGCCGTCACGCTGTGGCAGAAGATGAACGCGGCCGCGCAGGGCGCGCCGCCGCAGTGGCTCAGCACCCACCCCTCGGGCAACACGCGCATCGCGGGCATCGAGCGCAATCTGCCCAAAGTCATGCCGCTGTATGAGCGCGCGAAACAAGGTGGTTGACCTTGTAACGCACGGTCACATCCCGTCATGGGGCCGTCAAGGCGGCTTCCAAGAATCCCGGGCGTGAACACGCCCCATCCGCTCCACCCCCTCTCTTCATTCCGTTGCGCCATGGCCTCGTGCAGCGTTGGTGTCCTGGTCCTGCTGGCCGCCTGCGGTGGCGGCGATCCGGTGGCCGCGCAGCCGGCCGAGGCCACCTTGGCCGTGCTGGCCACGACGGACCTGCACAACAACGTCCGCAGCTACGACTACTTCAAGCTCGCGGCCGATCCGTCCTACGGCTTCGAGCGCACGGCCACGCTGGTGCGCCAGGCGCGCAGCGAGTTCGCCAACACGCTGC
Organism: Variovorax boronicumulans; assembly: GCF_007677875.1. GTDB lineage: Bacteria > Pseudomonadota > Gammaproteobacteria > Burkholderiales > Burkholderiaceae_C > Pseudorhodoferax > Pseudorhodoferax boronicumulans_A. The sequence continues at coordinate 47,869 of NZ_VEDO01000022.1, forward strand.
TGGTGGACAACGGCGACACCATCCAGGGGACGGCGCTGGCCGACTACGAGGCCGTCGTCAACCCGATCCCCTGCACGCAGCAGCACGCCATGTACAAGGCCATGGGCGCGCTGCAGTACGACGCCGGCACGCTCGGCAACCACGAGTTCAACTACGGCCTGCCGTTCCTGAACCAGGTGCTGGGCGGCGGCATGGATGTCGACGGCGTCGATGCCTCGCGCAAGTGCGCGGGCCCGGGCTTCGCCATGGTGCTGGCCAACGTCAAGAGCAACAAATCCAACCAGCGGCTGGTCCAGCCCTACGCTGTGCTCGAGCGCACGGTGCAGGCCAGGCGCGCCGACGGCACGGCGGTCGCACTGCCGCTCAAGATCGGCGTGATCGGCTTCACCACGCCCGGCATCCTGAATTGGGACAAGCGCTTCCTCGAAGGCAAGGTCGGTGTCGAGGGCGCCGTCGAGGCCGCCACACGCTACCTCCCCGAGGTGCGCGCCCAGGGCGCCGACATCGTCGTCGCGCTGCTGCACGGCGGTCTCGATGCGTCCCGCTACGCGCCCAGCATGGAGAACCCCGGCCTGCATCTGGCGAAGGTGCCCGGCATCGACGCGCTGGTCATGGGCCACCAGCACGGCGTGTTCCCCGACCGCGGCGCGCGGCCGGCCTACACCCAGGCCGGCGTGGACAACACCGCCGGCACCGTGCAGGGCGTGCCGGCCGTGATGCCCAGTTCCTGGGGCAAGGCGCTGGGCGTGATCCAGCTCGCGCTGCGCTGGGACGGCCAGCGCTGGAGCGTGGACAAGGCTGCCAGCAAGAGCGCGCTGCGCAACGCGCAGACCCAGGCCAGTCCGGCCCAGTACGTGGCCGCGGACCCCAGCATCGCGCCGCTGGTCGAGGCGCCGCACCAGGCCACCATCGCCTACGTGCAGCAGCCCATCGGCAGCACCGACTTCCGCATGAGCACGCTGTTCGCCGATGTCGGCGACCCGGGCGCGATCCAGATCGTGAACGCCGCCCAGCAGCGCTACGTCGCGGCCACCATCCAGGCCAACCTGCCGCAGTACGCGGGCCTGCCCGTGCTGTCGGTCAGCGCGCCGTTCAAGTCCGGCTTCCAGGGCGCGGGCGACTACACCGACGTGGCGGCCGGCGACCTGGCCATCTACAACGCTGCTGACCTCTACCTCTATCCCAACACCGTCTACGCCGTGAAGGTCAATGGGGCCGACATCCGCCAGTGGCTGGAGGCCGCGGCGCGCCGCTTCAACCGCATCGACCCGGCCGCCACCGGCGAGCAGGCGCTGATCAGCACGTTCCCGGGCTACAACTTCGACATGTTCACGACCCCGGACATCCAGTATGAGATCGACGTGACCCAGGCCCAGGGCAGCCGCATCCGGAACCTCCGCTACCTGGGCCAGCCGATCGATCCGGCGCAGGAATTCGTGATCGCGACCAACAACTACCGCGCCACCAGCGGCGCGAGCTTCATCCCCAAGCTGGACGGCTCGGCCACCATCTGGGCCTCGCCCGACGCCAACCGCGACGTGCTGATCGCCCACATCCGCGCCAACCCGACGGTGACCCGTGCCAGCCACGGGGCGGCGCGCAGCTGGCGCTTCACGCCCGTGGCGACGGCCGGCCGCGTGGTGTTCAGCAGTGCGCCGAATGCGCTGGCGGTGGCGCAGGCCGCGGGCCTGTCCAACATCGCGCTGGTGGCGGCCGACGACGGCTCGGGCAAGGGCTTGTCGAAGTACGCGATCGACCTGTCGCGCTGATCAGCCCGTCCGCGCGCGCCGGCCGTTGCGCGCCGGCACGGCCAGGCCCAGCCGGCGCGCGAGCCGGACGAGGTTGGCGCGGTCCATCGCCAGCGCACGGGCGGCGGCAGCCCAGTTGCCGGCATGGGCGGCCAGCGCCTGCTCGATGGCCTGGCGCTCGAAGGTCTGCACGCGCTGGCGCAGCGGCATGGGGGCAGCGGGCAGCGCGGCCGGCATGGGCGCCGCCGCCAGCGCCAGCGGCGGCGCGGCCAGGCCGAGGTCGCCGGCGCCCACGCTCAGCACGCGCGGCCGCTGCGCGTGGCGGCCCAGCGCGCGCAGTGCCGCCCGCGCCAGCACATGCTCGAGCTCGCGCACGTTGCCGGGCCAGGCATGGGCCAGCAGGGCCTGCTGCGCGTCCGCGTCCAGCCGCACGTTGCCCAGGCCCAGGCTGGCGCGCTGCTCCTCGCAGAAGGCGCCGGCCAGCAGCAGCACGTCGCGGCCGCGTTCGCGCAGCGGCGGCACTTGCAGCGGGTAGGCACCCAGCCGGTGGTACAGGTCGGCGCGGAAGCGGCCGGCGCGCACCTCGGCCGCCAGGTCGCGGTTGGTGGCGGCGACCAGGCGCACGTCCACGCGGTGCTCGCGGTCCGAGCCCAGGCGCTGCAGCTGGCCGTTCTGCAGCACGCGCAGCAGCTTGGCCTGCACCGCCAGCGGCAGCTCGCCGACCTCGTCGAGGAACAGCGTGCCGCCGTCGGCCAGCTCGAACTTGCCCTGGCGCTCGGCCACGGCACCCGAGAAGGCGCCGCGCACATGGCCGAACAGCTCGCTCTCGACCAGGGTCTCGGGCAGTGCCGCGCAGTTCAGGCTCACGAGCGGGCGGCCGGCGCGCGGCGAGGCCGCATGCAGCGCCTGCACCACCAGTTCCTTGCCCACGCCGGTCTCGCCGCCCACGAGCACCGTGAGCTCGCTGGGGCCGACCAGCGCGATCTCGCGCAGCAACGCGCGGTGGGCGGCGCTGCGGCCCACCAGCCGGCGCGCAGGCGCGCCGCCGGCCGCGCGGCGGTACTGCTCGGCGCGGCGCTGGGCGTCTTCGGCGCGCAGCGCCAGGTCGTCCATGCGCTCGGCCGCGGCCACGGTAGCGGCGGCCAGGTCGGCCAGGCTTTGCAGTGCGACCATGTCCAGACCGTCGAAGCGCGACAACGCCAGCGCGTCCAGCGTCATGAGGCCCCAGGGCCGGTCCTGCACGCGCAGCGCACAGCCCATGCAGTCGTGCACGGGCAGGTGGCCCTGCACATGCTCGACCAGGCCGTCGTAAGGGTCGGGCAGGCCGCAGTCGGGCGCAAAGCGCAGCGGGCCCTGGGCCTGCAGCAGCGCCTGCAGGCGCGGGTGTTGCCCGACCAGAAAGCGCCGGCCCAGCGTGTCGGGGGCGAGGCCGTCCACGGCCAGCGGCACCAGCGCGTCGCCGTCCAGGCGCAGCAGCGCCACGGCATCGGCGGGCAGCAGGCGGCGCACGGCATCAAGCAGGCGCCGGTAGCGTTCGGACGGCGGGATCTGGCGCGCCAGGTCGGCCACCAGCGGCAGCATGGCAGCAAGGAGTGATTGGGGAGTCATCATGTCCCGAAAGAGGTCATACGGACTGGTCTTCTGGCAGTGTCATTTTGACTGCATGCGCAGCAAGCTGTTGTGGATAAAGAAGTTTTTCTCTGGCACGAACACTGCCTTGCACCTGCATCATTCACCAACCCAGTCCACCCATGCTGACCCCTGCGCAACGCGACATCGTCAAGAGCACCGTGCCCCTGCTGGAAACCGGCGGCGAGGCGCTGACCACGCACTTCTACAAGGGCCTGTTCCGCGACCACCCCGAGGTGCGGCCGCTGTTCAACCAGGCCCACCAGGCCAGCGGCGACCAGCCGCGCGCGCTGGCCAACGGCGTGCTGATGTACGCGAAGAACATCGACCGCCTCGAAGCCCTGGGCCCGCTGGCGCAGCAGATCGTGCAAAAGCACGTGGCGCTGCAGGTGCTGCCCGCGCATTACCCACTCGTCGGCGACAGCCTGCTGCGCGCGATCCGCGAGGTGCTGGGTGCCGAGATCGCCACCGATGCCGTGATCGAAGCCTGGGCCGCAGCCTACGGTCAGCTCGCTGACCTGCTGATCGGCGCCGAGGCTGCGGTCTATGCCGACAACGCCCAGGCGCCGGGCGGCTGGCGCGGCGCGCGTGCCTTCCGCGTGGCCGGCAAGCAGCGCGAGAGCGCCGAGATCACGTCCTTGAACCTCGTGCCGGCCGATGGCGGGCCGCTGCTGGACTTTCGCCCCGGCCAGTACCTGGGCCTGCGCCTGGTCGTGGACGGCCAGGAGATCCGCCGCAACTACTCGCTGTCGGCCGCCCCGGACGGCCGGCGGTACCGCATCAGCGTCAAGCGCGAGCCTGGCGGCGTGGCCTCCAACCACCTGCACGACCGCGTGCAGGAGGGCGATCTGCTCGACGTTTTCCCGCCCGCCGGCGAGTTCACGCTGGCCGACAGCGGCAAGCCGCTGGTGCTGATCAGCGGCGGCGTCGGCATCACGCCCACCCTGGCCATGCTGGACGCCGCACTGGCCGCGCCGCGCGAGCGGCCCGTGCACTTCATCCATTGCGCGCGCAACGCCGACGTGCATGCCTTCCGCGCCCATGTGGATGCGCAGGCCGCGCAGCATTCGCGCTTGCAGGTGTTCTACTGCCATGACGAGCCTGCCGGCGCCGGGCCGGCGCCGCACGCCATCGGCCGGCTCGACCGCGCGCGGCTGGCCGACTGGCTGCCCGCGGACCGCGACCTGGACGCCTACTTCCTGGGGCCCAAGTCCTTCATGGCCCAGCTGCGACGCGATCTGCAGGCGCTGGGCGTGCCGCCCGGGCAGAGCCGGTACGAGTTCTTCGGGCCGGCCTCGGCTTTGGCCTGAGCGCCGGCCCGGCGGAGCGCAGGCACTACCAGGGCGCGGCGGCCGGCGTGCCCTGGTGGTAGCGCAACTGCCAGCCGGCCGCGGTCTGCACCCACAGCGACATGCGCAGCGTGTGCTGCGCGGGCTGGCCCGCCCCGCGCTGCACGGAGCGAAAGTGCAGCAGCGCGGTGTCCGGCGACAGGCGTTCCACGCGAAAGCCGTCAGACACCACATCGGGCCGGTGCGCCTGGCCTGCAAGCCAGGCCAGCACGGTGGCGCGGTCGTACGCACGGCCCGAGCGGCCGATCTCGTGGAAGTCGGCATGCAGCAGTTGCTCCAGCCGCTCGGACGTGCAGGTTCGGCCGGGATGGTGCAGCTCGGTTTCGAGCGCCTGCAATTGGCCGAGCAGGGCGGTCATGCCGGCGTGACCGGTCGCGACGCCCAGCGCATGGGCGTGGCCCAGGTGTCCGAGCGATTCGCAGCCAGGCTGCTCCAGCCGGTCGCCCACGCTGGGGCCGATGCCTTGCGCGGCGCGCAGGGCCGATGTGCGCCAGCTGGCGCTGGTCGTGCGGATGGGCGGTCTGCCCTGCGCGATGTAGCCACCGGGCTCAGCGGTACAGGGCCAGCGCGCCGATCCGCCGTTCGATGTCGGCCTGCATACGCTTGTAGGCCGCGCTGCCGGGTTCGCCGTAGCGCTTCTGGAAGGTGGCCTGCGGCAGGAACTCCGGCAGGTCGCGAACGCTGGGCAGCAGGTCCTGTTCGGTCAGGCCGGCGGCCACGCGGCGTTGCAGTCGTTCCTGGGCCACGGCCGGGCCGACCGCCAGCGCGCCCAGGCGCGTGCCGGCGCGGTCGGCCGCGAGGTCCACGAACGAGAAGCCGCTGCCGCCTGTGCCCGCGTCGTCCAGTTCCTTGTAGAGCCCGACCGCGTCGGCCAGCGGCGTGCCGGCCACGGCGGCCAGCGCGGCCGACACGCTGAAGTGCTGGGCCAGGTCGCCCCGGCCGGCCAGGTGCACGCGCTGCGGTCGAGGGGTGGGACCGTCGGCCGCGGCCGGCGCGATGGCCTGCAAGCCTTTGCCGTTGACGTAGAAGGCCAGCACCAGCAGCGCGGCGCGCTGCTCCTGGGCGCGCGCCTCGGGCGTGGCCCTGGCGCCGCCCGCACGTTCGGCAGCCAGGACCAGCAGCGGCTGCAGCAGCTCGTGCAAGGCGAGGCCCTGCGGCTGCGGTGCCTGCACCAGCTGCGCCAGCCGCTGTTGATGGGCGCGCAGGCGCTGCACCTCCTCGGGCGGCAGCAGCGCAGCCTGCAGCGGGCCGGGCAGGCCGTCGTGCCAGGCGTACACGATGCTCAGGGCCTGCGGGGTGATCTGCACGCGCTGCACTGCATCGGCCGCGCTGCCGAGCCCCGGGTTCTGCTGCAGCCAGGCCAGCCCGCGCGCGAGCAGCCAGTCGGACACGGCCTGCGGCAGCTCCAGCCGGCCCAGCCGCAGCGACTGCACCCGCGGCAGGCCTTCGGTCTGCACCAGCTGCCCCTGCACGTTGAGCCAGGAGCCGAACGGGCTGCTGGGCAGTGGCAGGCTCAGCTGCACGCGCGCGCGGCCGTCCTGCAACTCGGCGACGGCCTGGCCGCGGGCCAGGTGCGCGGCCAGGTGCGGCAGCAGCAGGTCCAGCTCTTCAGGCGTCAGCGTGATGGTGCGCAGCACGCCGGGCGGCGCCTTGCGCGGGTCGTTGCGTTCGGCCAGGCGCAGTGCGCGTCCCACGTCGGCCGGCGTGGTCACGGCCAGGCGCACCACACTGGGCTGGTGGTCGGTGCAGTACCAGGCCAGCACCAGCAGGCCGACCACGCCCAGCGGCAGGATCACGGCGGCAGACAGCAGCAGGGCGGCGAGGCTCTTGGCAAGAAAACGCATCGGTCGATGCTACGGCATGGGGCGGTGTCATCCCGGCTTGTCCGGCGGCTGCGATCATGGTTCACTGCGCCCGCTGCGGCCCCACAACAACCATCACAGAGCACCATGCGACCGACCTCGTCCGCCCTCTTTCCCCTGCGATACAGTAGCTTCGCGCTGTGCCTGGCGGGCCTGGTCGCCAGCGCCGTCGCGGTGGCGCTGCTGCCCACGGCCTGGGCGGCCTGGCTGGCCATGCTGGTGTTCGCCGGCCTCAGCGGCACCGGCGTGCACGACCTGCGCCAGACGCGCCACGCCATCCTGCGCAACTACCCGGTGATCGGCCACATGCGCTTCCTGCTGGAGTTCATCCGGCCCGAGATCCGCCAGTACTTCATCGAGAGCGACGCCGAGGCCGCGCCGTTCTCGCGCGCGCAGCGTTCCCTGGTTTACCAGCGCGCCAAGGGCGAGCCGGACAACCGGCCCTTCGGCACCCACCTGGACGTGAGCCTTCTGGGCTACGAGTGGATCAACCACTCGATGCGGCCGACGCGGCTGGCCGGCCACGACTTCCGCGTGCAGATCGGCGACACCGGTGGCCCGGCCCATGCCCACCCCTGCACCCAGCCCTACAGCGCCAGCGTGTTCAACATCTCGGCCATGAGCTTCGGCGCGCTGTCGGCCAACGCCATCCAGGCGCTGAACCGCGGCGCCAGGCTCGGCGGCTTCGCGCACGACACGGGCGAGGGCTCGATCTCGCAGTACCACCGCCAGCACGGTGGCGACCTGATCTGGGAGATCGGCTCGGGCTACTTCGGCTGCCGCAACGACGACGGCAGCTTCAGCCCCGAGCGCTTCGTGGCCAACGCCACCGACCCGCAGGTCAAGATGATCGAGATCAAGATCAGCCAGGGTGCCAAGCCCGGCCATGGCGGCGTGCTGCCCGGCCCCAAGGTCACCCCCGAGATCGCCGCGGCGCGCGGCGTGCCGGTGGGCATCGACTGCATCTCGCCGTCCTCGCACAGCGCCTTCGGCACGCCGCTCCAGATGATGCGCTTCATCGCCGAGCTGCGGCGGCTGTCAGGCGGCAAGCCGGTGGGCTTCAAGTTCTGCCTGGGCCATCCTTGGGAATGGTTCGCCATCGTCAAGGCCATGCTGCAGACCGGCATCACGCCGGACTTCATCGTCGTCGACGGCGCCGAGGGCGGCACGGGCGCGGCGCCGGTGGAGTTCAGCGACCACGTGGGCGCGCCGCTGCAGGAAGGCCTGCTCATGGTGCACAACACGCTAGTGGGCGTGAACCTGCGCCAGCGCATCAAGATCGGCTGCGCCGGCAAGGTGATCACGGCCTTCGACGTGGCGCGCATGATGGCCCTGGGGGCGGACTGGTGCAATTCGGCGCGCGGTTTCATGATGGCGCTGGGCTGCATCCAGGCCCAGGCCTGCCATACCGGCCACTGTCCCACGGGCGTGACCACGCAGGACCCGCTGCGCCAGCAGGCGCTGGTGGTCCCGGCCAAGGCCGAGCGCGTGCACAACTTCCACCGCAGCACGCTGCATGCGCTGCAGGAACTCGTGCAGGCCGCGGGTCTGGAGCACCCACAGCAGATCACGGCCCACCACATCGTGCGCCGCATCTCCGACACCGAGGTGCGGCTGCTGTCCAACCTGATCACGCGCGTCGCGCCGGGCGCGCTCCTGGGGCCGCTGGACGGCCTGCACAACGTGTTCCGCTACTACTGGCCGATCGCCACGGCCGACAGCTTCCAGCCGCTCAAGGAGGGGCTGCACGCGGGCGCAGCGTGAGGCTCAGGTCTTCTCGCGCTCGGGTGCCAGCGGTTTGCCGGGCTTGTCGCGGCCCAGTTCCTCCATCATCTTTTCGCCCTCGCGGTCCTTGCCGTCGCTGGGCACGGACTCCTCTGCAGAGGGTTCGGGCTCTTCCTTCATCGGCGGCGGGGGGCGGTGGGTGTCTGGCATGGCGGGTCTCCGTTGCGTGGCACAGGCAACCAGCTTCGCATCGCCGGGCCGATCCGTTGCTCCGGCAGGGCCGCGAAAGCATGTAGTCGCGGGCCGACGCGGGGCGGGGCTTGGCACGGGTTTCGCGTGGCGTTTCACGCACAATCGGCGCCCCAGCGAACGGAGAACCACCTTGGACATGCCCGCCCACCAGCTCACGATGACCGTGCTCATGACACCCGACACGGCCAATTTTTCGGGCAACGTGCACGGCGGCACCATCCTCAAGCTGCTGGACCAGGTGGCCTACGCCTGCGCGGCGCGCTATTCGGGCTGTTACGTGGTCACGCTGTCGGTGGACCAGGTGATGTTCCGCGAACCCATCCTGGTGGGCGAACTGGTGACCTTCCTGGCCTCGGTCAACTACACGGGCACCTCGTCGATGGAGATCGGCATCAAGGTGATCGCCGAGAACATCCGCACCCAGGCCTCGCGCCATGTGAACAGCTGCTTCTTTACCATGGTGGCGGTGGACGAGGACCGCAAGCCGGTGGCCGTCGCACCACTGCGCCCGTTCTCGCCCGACGAGCGCCGCCGCCACGCCCAGGCGCTCGAGCGCAAGCAGCTGCGGCACGAACTGGCCAAGCGCGCGCAGGACATCCGCACGGCCTGAAGCAGCCTGCGGCGACGGCGCGGAAGGGCGCCCGTTCCGCAGTGCAGTTTTGAACTTGGACGCGCGAGCCGGCTGTGGGGTCCGCGCACCCGGTGTGCGCCATACCATCCTGCGCAGAGGACGCCGCCGCGCGTCCCGCAAGGAGACAGGCGTGACCCACCCGACCACGGCGCCGCCCCGGCGCATCCATGAACTGCTGGACCCCTGGGTGCTGTCGCAGCCCGATGCGCCTGCTGTGCGCGACGCGCATGGCGGGCTCGGCTATGCCGCGCTCGACCACGCCGGGCAGGCTGCGGCCGCGGCGCTGCAGGCCGCCGGTGTGCGCGCCGGCGACCGGGTGCTGCTGGTCGGCGAGAACTGCGTGGCCCTGTGCGTGCTGGTGCTCGCGCTGAGCCGGCTCGATGCCTGGCCGGCCATCGTCAACGCGCGCCTGTCGCCGCGCGAGATCGACGAGTTCATCGCCCACGCGGGCGCGCGGCGCGTGCTCTACACGGCCCATGTTTCGGCCGATGCGGCGCGCCACGCCGAGCGGCATGGCGCCACGGCCGTGGACTGGCGAGGACTCGACGGCCTGCTGTTGGGCCCGCTCGCCGCCGACGTGCAGCCGGAGCCCTGCGCCGCGGACGCGGGCGAGCAGGTGGCCGCCATGATCTACACCTCTGGCACCTCGGGCGCGCCCAAGGGTGTGATGCTGAGCCACACCAACCTGCTGTTCGCGGCCCACACGCTGCGCACGCAGCGGCGCTTCGGCCCCGGCGACCTGCTGTACGGCGTGCTGCCCATGGCGCATGTGGTGGGCCTGTCGATTCAGTTCCTGGGCAGCATGGCCAGCGGCGCGGCGCTGCTGCTGGAGCCGCGCTTCAGCCCGCAGGCGCTGGCCGCTGCGCTGGAGCAGCAGGGTGCCACCGTGTTCATGGGCGTGCCGGCCATGTTCGCGCGGCTGCTGGAGCAGCGCCAGGGCCGGCCGCTGGCGGCACCGCGGCTGCGCTTCATCGGCGTGTCGGGCTCGCCGCTCACGGCGAGCCTGAAGGCCGAGGTGGAGCGCTTTTTCGGCCTGCCGCTGCACAACGGCTACGGCCTGACCGAAACCGCGCCCACAGTGGCGCAGACGCCTGTCGATGCGCCACGCACCGACTGCGCCGTGGGCCCGCCAGTGCCCGGCGTGCAGGTGCGCCTGATGGACCGCGCCGGCCTGCCCGTGGCGCCGGGCGAGGTCGGTGAACTGCACGTGCGCGGTCCCAACGTGATGCGCGGCTACTACCGCAGCCCCGCGCAGACCCGGGCCGCCGTCGACGCCGAGGGCTGGTTCAACACCGGCGACCTCGCGCGGCGCACGGACGACGGCGCTCTGCACATCGCCGGCCGTACGCGCGAGCTCATCATCCGCTCGGGCTTCAACGTCTACCCAGTCGAGGTGGAGCAGGCGATCAACGCTTTCCCGCAGGTGGTGCAGTCCGCCGTGGTCGGGCGCAGCGTGGAACACAACGAGGAGGTGGTCGCCTTCGTTGAAACCCAGGGCGGCGCCGCGCTGGACGAAGACGGCCTGCGCCGCCACTTGCGCGCGCAGCTCTCGCCCTACAAGCTGCCCAGCGAGATCCGCGTGCTGCCGGCGCTGCCGGCGGCGCCCACCGGCAAGGTGCTCAAGAACGTGCTCAAGACCATGGCCCAGCAGCCGGCGCAGCCGGCCGCGCCGCCGGTGCCGCAACCCTGAAAACTCCGAGGAGACCGCATGACAACTTCCACCCCCAGGGCCGTCCTGGTCATCGGCGCGGGCGACGCCACCGGCGGCGCCATTGCCCGGCGCTTCGCGCGCGAGGGCTACATCGCCTGCGTGACACGGCGCAGTGCCGACAAGCTTGCGCCGCTGGTGGCGCAGATCGAGGCCGAGGGCGGAAAGGCCCATGCCTTCGGCAGCGATGCGCGCAAGGAAGAGGAGATGGTCGGCCTCGTGCAGAAGATCGAGGCCGAGATCGCACCCATCGAGGTGGCCGTCTTCAACATCGGTGCCAACGTGCGCTTTCCGATCACCGAGACCACCGCCCGCGTGTACTTCAAGGTCTGGGAGATGGCCTGCTTCGGCGGCTTCCTGATGGGCCGCGAGGTGGCCCGCGCCATGCTGCCGCGCGGGCGCGGCACCATTCTGTTCACGGGCGCCACGGCCAGCCTGCGCGGGCGCGATGGGTACGCCGCCTTTGCCGGCGCCAAGGCGGCCCTGCGCGCGCTGGCGCAGAGCATGGCGCGCGAGCTGGGCCCCAAGGGCATCCACGTGGCGCACCCGGTCATCGACGGCGCCATCGACACCGAGTTCATCCGCACCACCTTCCCCGAGCGCTATGCACTGAAGGACCAGCAGGGCATCGTCGACCCCGAGAGCATCGCCGAGACCTACTGGCAGCTGCACCAGCAGCCGCGCAATGCCTGGACGCACGAGCTCGAACTGCGGCCCTGGATGGAAGCCTGGTGAACCAAGAACGATCTGCAAGGAGACAACGCATGCCCACCCCCACCGTCCAGTTCCTGTTCGACTTCGGCAGCCCCAATGCCTACCTGTGCCACCGGGTCATCCCGGCCATCGAGGCGCGCACCGGCGTGCCCTTCGTGTACCAGCCCATTCTGCTGGGCGGCCTGTTCAAGCTGGCCAACAACCGTTCGCCGGCCGAGGCCTTCGCCGACATTCCCAACAAGCGCGCCTACGACCGGCTGGAGATCGACCGCTTCGTCGCGCGGCATGGCCTGGCCAACTACCGCTTCAACCCCTTCTTCCCGATCAACACGCTGCAGCTCATGCGCGGCGCGGTGGCGGCGCAGAAGCTGGGCTGCTTCGCACCCTATGTGGAGGCGGTCTACGTCGCGATGTGGGAACGCGGCCTGGACATGGGGCAGGCGGCCGTGGTGACGGCCACGCTGGAGGAGGCGGGCCTTCCGGCCGCGCAGCTGCTGGCCACGGCGCAGGAGGCCGACATGAAGGCCCGGCTGCTGGCCAACACCAACGAGGCGCACGCGCGCGGCGCCTTCGGCTCGCCGAGCTTCCTGGTCGGCGACGAACTCTTCTTCGGCAAGGACCGGCTGCGCGAGGTCGAGGAGGAGATCGTGCGCCAGCGCGGCTGAGGCACACCCTTTGGGCGGCCGTCCGGCACCGGTCACATCACTGCTGGAGCCGCGCCTCGATCGTGCGCACGGTCTCGATGAGCCGCGGCCGCACCTCCTGCAGCAGGTGCCGGGCCGAGCCCGCGCTGGCCGGGCAGGCCGCGTTGACGACCATGGGCGGCAGACCCTGGCCGGTGCGCAGCGGCACCGCGATGGCGTGGATCTCGGCATGCCAGTCGCCCAGCGAACTGCAGCAGCCGTGGGCAGCGAGCTCGGCCACGGCCTGGTCGATGCCGGCCTGCAGGCGCGGCCAGTGCAGCGGATCGAGCGCACGCAGGCGTTCCTCCAGGCCCTTGCGCAAGGCGGGCTCCGCCCCGGCCAGGAAGGCGCGGCCCATGGCACTGGGTGCCAGCGGGATGCGCGAGCCGATCTCCAGCCGCAGCGTCACGAGCGAGTAGCTGCGGCAGCTCTCGATGTAGAGCATGGCCAGGTCGTCGCGCGTGCCCAGCGAGACCAGCGTGCTGGTGGCGTTGGCCAGCGCCTGCATCAGCGGCCGGCCCACCTCCTTGACATCCAGCCGCGCCAGCGTGGTGCCGCCCAGGGCCAATGCCGCCACGCCCAGGCGGTAGCGGCCCGATTCCTCGATGTGGTGCAGGTAGTCGAGCCGCGTGAGCGTGTGGGTGAGCCGCGTGATGGTGGACTTGGGCAGCTGGCAGCGCTGCGCCAGTTCCTGGTTTCCGAGGCGCTCCTCGCCCGACTTGAAGCAGCTCAGCACCTGGAGGCCGCGCGCCAGCGCGGTGACGAAGTGGCGGTCCTGCGGGTCGCGCGCGGCCCGGTGGGCATCCGCTCTGGCGCTCCGCGCGGCCGTGTTGGATCGCTGTGGCATGCGGTCATCGCGGCCACGCCGCGGCAAAGAGGCAAAACGGAATCTTAGACTGCTGTGCAGAACGTCTGCGCTGGCGCTACGGGCATCCCGCAGGCACCGCGATCCGGTGTTCCTGCGCCAGTTGCTTGGCGCGCGCCAGCACGGCGGGATCGGTGAAGCGCGGCCCGAGCACCAGCGCGATGAACTTGAAGTCCACCGGCGCGGTGGCTCCCTCGGCCGCCTGGAACAGCGCGACCACCATCACCGGGCTCTTGCACGAGACGCGGATCACGTCGCGGTAGTAGGCGCGCCAGAGGCGGCCGAACACGATGGGGTTGAGTTCGCGCGTGATGATCCACTCGTCGAACGCGTACTGCCAGTACTTGGTCAGCTGCGCAAACTGCGCCGGCTCGGGCATCTCGGTCAGCGTCCAGAAGCGGGCCGGCATGGTCGCGCGCAGCGCATTGAAGCCCACGCGCAGGTGGCGGAAGGTGTCGGCGCGCGACGCCAGCAGCGTGAACGACAGGCCGATGAACGCGACCGTGGCCGAGCACGCCAGGATGAGCACCGTCAGCAAGGGCACGCTGATCCAGCCGAAGACCAGCGGCTGCGCCCCGGCGGGCGGCGCGGCACTGGCGGCGAGCTGGGCAATGGCAGGGGCGGCGGCCGGCGTCATGGTGGTGGAGGAAGGCGCAGCGAGGGGCGGAATCGGGGGCCACCGGCGGTGGCCTGCAATCGATCTTAGCTGTATTTAAAAACAGTGTTTGGCGTCATTGCAACGATTCGTTGCCATCGCCAGCCCCGCCCGTCGGCACCGGTCCTGAGGCCTCGGCCGGCCGCAGCTGGCGCAGCGCGCGCAGCATGTCCTGCACCAGCACGTTCTGCGGTCCGGGCCGCCACACCGCGTAGGTTTCAGACAGCGCCGTGACGCCCTGCAGCGGGCGGAACACCACGCCGCCCAGGCCACAGCGCTGCATGGCCTGCGGCACCAGCGCCACGCCCAGCCCCTGTGCCACCATGGAGACCACCGCCAGCCAGTGGCGCACTTCGTGCCGCACCTCGGGCAGGAAGCCGGCCTGGGCGCAGATGGCGAGGATGCGCTCGTGGTAATCGGGCGAGGCCACGCGCGAGAACAGCACGACCGCCTCGTCACGCAGCGCGGCGGGATCGACACGCCGGCGCCGTGCCAGCGCATGGGCCTGCGGCAGGCAGGCCACGAAGGGCTCGCTGAGGAGCAAGCGCGAGTGCAGCTCTGCGGGCAGCCGCGCCGTGTGCATGAAGCCCAGGTCCAGCCGGTCGTGCAGCAGGTCGGTGATCTGCTCGGCGGAATTGAGTTCGGCCAGACCGATGCGCACGGCCGTGTGGCCGGCCTGGAAGCTGCGCAACGCCTGCGGCAGCCCCCGGTACAGCATGGCGCCGACGAAGCCGATGCGCAGCCGCCCGGCCGAGCCGGCCGCCACCTCGCGCGCCTCCAGCGCGGCCTCCTCGGCCTGGCGCAGCAGCTTGCGCGCCGAGGCCCGCAGGGCCTGGCCGGCCGGCGTGAGCCGCACCTGCTTGCTGTTGCGCTCGAACAGGCGCGCGCCGACGGCATCCTCGAGCTGGCGGATCGCCACCGACAGCGGGGGTTGCGAGATCGCCAGCCGCTCGGCCGCGCGGCCGAAGTGCAGCTCGTCGGCCAGCACGGCGAAGTAACGCAAATGGCGCAGTTCCATCAATACATGTCTCCTATGGATCGAGTCGTCATCAATATTGGACACGCATGGATGGTGGCCGCACCATCGCGGTTCCGCAGGAGACAGACCCATGCCCGAGACAGCAACCCATCCCATCCCCGACCGCCACGGCCAGAACCTGTTCAGCACCGACACCGAGCTGCAGCTGCTGCTGGCCCTGTACCTGCCCGACGACCTGCGCCGCCACATGCTGCCGCACTTCGAGCGCCTGGGCGGCCTGGCAGGCGGCCCGCTCGATGAACTGGCCGGCACGGCCGACCGCCATCCGCCGGTGCTCGAGCACCGCACGCGCACGGGCCTGGACCAGCAGACCATCGTCAAGCACCCGGCCTATGTGGAGATGGAGCGGCTGGCACTGAGCGAGTTCGCGATGGGTTCCATCTCGCACCGCGACGAGAGCTTCGGCTGGACCGGCAAGATGCCGCCCGCCGTCAAGTACGTGCTGTTCTACCTGTTCGTGCAGGCCGAGTTCGGCCTGTGCTGCCCGGTCTCGATGACGGACTCGCTCACGCGCACGCTCAAGAAGTTCGGCGACCCCGAGCTCGTGGCGCGCTGCCTGCCGCGCCTGACCTCGCTGGACTTCGACGAACTGGCCCAGGGCGCCATGTTCATGACCGAGCAGGCCGCGGGCTCGGACATCGCCGCCACGCTGACGCGCGCCAGCGCCCAGCCCGATGGCAGCTGGCTTCTGACCGGTGACAAGTGGTTCTGCTCCAACCCCGACGCCGACTTCGCGATGGTGCTGGCCCGGCCCGACGGTGCGCCGGCCGGCATCAAGGGCGTCTCGCTGTTCCTGCTGCCGCGCCGCCTTTCCGATGGCAGCCTGAACCGCTACCGCATCGTGCGCCTCAAGCACAAGCTGGGCACGCGCTCCATGGCCTCGGGCGAGATCATCCTCGACGGCGCGCAGGCGTGGCTGGTTGGCGAGCCCGGCCGCGGCTTCGTGCAGATGGCCGACATGGTGAACAACTCGCGCCTGTCCAACGGCGTGCGCTCGGCCGGCATGATGCGCCGCGCCTGCGCCGAGGCCGAGTTCATCGCCAGCCAGCGCATGGCCTTCGGCAAGCGCCTGGCCGACATGCCGCTGATGCAGCGCCAGCTCGACAAGCTGCGGCTGCCGGCCGAGCAGGCGCGCTCCATGGTGTTCCAAACCGCGCAGGCGCTGGAGCGCTCGGACGCTGGTGAAGAGGGCGCCTACGCGCTGCTGCGCATCCTCACGCCCATGGTCAAGTTCCGCGCCTGCCGCGATGCGCGCAAGGTGACGGGCGACGCGATGGAGGTGCGCGGCGGCTGCGGCTACATCGAGGAATGGTCGGATGCGCGGCTCGTGCGCGACGCGCACCTCGGTTCGATCTGGGAGGGCACGAGCAACATCGTCGCGCTGGACGTGGTGCGCGCGATCCAGCGCGAGAACGCGCTGCCCGTGCTGCAGGCCCACCTGCATGCGCTGCTGGACGAGGCGGCGCTGGCGCCGGCCTTCGACCGCGCGCTGCGCGATGCGCTCGCACGTGCTGCGGCGCTCGGCCAGACCGCTGCGGCGCCCGGTGGGGAGGTGCTCGCACGCCAGGCGGCCTCCGGCCTGTACCACTGCGCCAGTGCCATCGCCATGGCCTGGGAGGCGCAGCGCACGGGCTCGGCCGCGCGGCTGCGCTGGGCCCAGCTGGTGCTGCTGCACCGCGTGCTGCCGCGCGATCCGCTGGCCATCGCCGACATCCCGGCGGACTGGCAGGCTGGCGCGCTGCGCCCGGCCACCGTCGCCGCCTGATTTCACGATCCCCGCGCCCACCCGCCGCACGCCGGTGGCACGGCGCTGCATTGCCCACAAGGAGACCACCATGCGCATCCTCGCCACCTTTCTGTCCGCTGCCCTGCTGGCCCTCGTACCGATCGGCCAGGCCCAGGCCCAGGCCCAGGCCCAGAGCTTCCCGGACAAACCCGTCATGCTGGTCGTGCCCTTCCCGCCCGGCGGGCCGACCGACGCCATGGCCCGCACCATCGCGGCCGAGATGAAGGACAGGCTGGGCCAGCCCGTCATCGTGGAGAACCGCGCGGGTGCGGGCGGCAACATCGGCGCGGAATACGTCGCGCGTGCCGCGGCCGACGGCCAGACCCTGCTGTTCGGCACTTCGGGCCCGCTGGCCATCAACGCGAGCCTGTACCGCAAGAGCACCTACGACCCCGTCAAGAGCTTCGCCCCCATCATCCAGGTCGGCCACCTGCCCAACATCCTGGTGGTCAACCCCGGCGTGCCGGCGCAGAACGTCCAGGAACTCGTGGCCTACGCCAAGGCCCACCCGGGCAAGCTCAGCTATGCGTCCTCGGGCAACGGCGCGTCCTCGCACCTGGCCGGCGTGCTGTTCAACGAGAAGGCGGGCACCGACATCCAGCACATCCCCTACAAGGGCACGGGCCCGGCCCTCAACGACCTGCTGGGCGGCCAGGTCAGCATGAGCTTCACCGACGTGCTGACCGCGCTGCCGTACGTCAAAGCTGGCAAGCTGCGTGCGCTGGGCATCGCCACCGCGCAGCGCTCGCAGGCCCTGCCGGACCTGCCGTCCATTGCCGAGCAGGGCGTACCGGGCTACGACGTGAGCGTGTTCTTCGGCATCGTCGCGCCGGCCGGCACGCCGGCCGACCGCATTGCCAGGCTCAACAAGGCCTTCACCGAAGTGCTGAACAGCCCCAAGGTCAAGGAGCTGTTCGCCACCCAGGGGCTGGAGAGCGCACCCGACCACGCGCCCGCGCAGCTGGCCAGGTTCATCGCGGCGCAGAAGACCGCCTGGGCGGCCGTGGTCCAGCAGTCCGGTGCGCAACTCGACTGACGGCAACCGTCCATTAACCTCGGGCGTTTTCGATTCCACCCGACCTGCCATGCCTTCTTTCGACAACGAAGCCCCCGACACCCTGTTCAGCCTGCGCATGCCCATGGTCCAGGCCTTCGGCCTGCGCGGCCTGCACATCGAAGGCGACGAAGCCCGCGTGCTGATGCCCGCCAACCCGCAGCACACCAACAGCCGTGGCGACGTGCACGGCGGCGCCTATGCCGTGCTCATGGACAGCGTGCTCTCGTGCGCCGCGCGCGCCCACGACCCCACGCGCTACGGCGTCATCACGGTCGACATGGCGCTGCACTACGTGGCCGGCACGCGCGGCGACGTGACGGCCACGGCCCGCTGCGAGCGGCGCGGCAAGTCGCTGTGCTTCGTGCGGGGCGAGGCGCACGACGCCGAGGGCAACCTGCTCACGCTTGCGACCGGCACCTTCAAGCTGGTTGAAAGAACCCCCGAGTAGCACCAGGAGAACTTTCCATGACGATCGCACCCGGCGCATTGGCCGGCATCCGCGTGCTCGACCTGTCGCGCATCCTCGGTGGCCCCTACTGCGGCCAGATCCTCGGTGACCATGGTGCCGACGTGCTCAAGATCGAACCGCCCGGCGGCGACGACACGCGCACCTGGGGGCCGCCCTTCCGCGATGGCGTGGCCTCCTATTACCACGGGCTCAACCGCAACAAGCGGGTGCAGCACCTGGACCTGACCGACCCGGCCGAGCGCGACAAGTTGCTGGCGCTCGTGGCCGAGGCCGACGTGCTCGTGGAAAACTTCAAGACCGGCACCATGGAGCGCTGGGGCATCGGCTACGAGCAGCTTGCCCAGCGCTTCCCGCGCCTCATCTGGTGCCGCGTCTCGGGCTTCGGCGCCGACGGCCCGCTCGGCGCGCTGCCGGGCTACGACGCCGCCGTGCAGGCCATGACCGGCCTCATGAGCGTCAACGGCGAGGCCGGCGGCGAGCCGCTGCGCGTGGGCCTGCCCGTGGTCGACATGGTCACGGGCCTGAACGCGGTGATCGGCGTGCTGCTGGCATTGCAGGAGCGCCACAGGAGCGGGCAGGGCCAGTTCGTCGAGGCCGCGCTGTACGACGCCGGCATCTCGCTGCTGCACCCGCATGCGGCCAACTGGTTCATGGACGGCCGCGTGCCGGGCCGCACCGGCAATGCCCATCCCAACATCTACCCCTACGACACGGTGCGCACGGCCACCGATCCGGTGTTCCTGGCCGTGGGCAACGACCGCCAGTTCGCGGCCCTGTGCCGCGTGGTCGGCGTGCCCGAACTGTCCGCGCACCCGGACTACTGCACGGCCGGTGGTCGCTCGGTGCATCGCGCGGCACTCAAGCCGCTGCTCGAGGCCGCACTGGCGCGCTTCGACGGCCGCCAGCTCGTGGACGACCTCATGGCCGCCGGCGTGCCGGCCGCGCCCGTGCTGCCGGTGGACGCAGCGCTCACGCACCCGCACACCGCGCACCGCGGCATGGTGGTGGAACTGGAGGGCGGTTACCGCGGCGTCGGGGCGCCAGTGAAACTGAGCCGCACGCCCGCCAGCTACCGGCACGCGCCCTTGACGGCGGGGGACAGCTTTCTGGCCGCGCCCGACGCCGCCTGAGGCCCGGCGGCGCGGCTCAGCTCTGCGCCACGCCCAGCAGCGCCAGCGCTTCGTCGAAGCGGTAGGCCGCGATGTGCTGGCCCAGTGCGCCGGCCTCCTCGCCGAGTTCGGCCTCGAGCGTGCTGCGGTACTGCGTGAAGTAGTCCAGCACGCCGGGGTCGCTGTCGCGCAGCAGCGCGATGAGCCGGGCGCTGCTGTCTTCGTCCGCGTCGCGCGGTGGCGTAGCAGCGGCCGCTGGGACCTGCGGCTCGGCGGGCAAGGCGTCTGCCAGCGCATGCACGAGGGGCAGCAGCAGGCATTCGGTGGCGTCCAGCTGCGGCGCCAGCGCGCTCGTCGGCTGGTCGGCGGCGAGGCCGATCTCCAGTTCGCCGGCCAGCCGCGCCAGCGGGTCGGCGCCGATGCCGGCGGCCAGGCCGCGCAGGGTGTGCGCGATGCGCCTGGCCTCGCCGGTGTCCCGTTGCTGCAGCGCATGCCGCATGCGCGCCACCGCGTCGGCCTGGCTGGCCGCGAAGCTGCGCACCATGCGCAGGTACAAAGCCTCGCGGCCGCCCAGCTGGCGCATGCCGCGCTGCGTGTCCAGGCCCTCGATGCGCAGCGCGCGTGCGCTGGCCGTGGATGAGGATGCAGGTGGCGCGACCAGGGGCGTCGCGGCCACGGGGGCCGCTGGCGCGGGCTTGGCCGGTGACTTGCCGGCCAGCCATCGCAGCAGGCACTGCCACAGCGCCTGCAGGTCGATCGGCTTGGACAGGAAATCGTCCATGCCGGCGGCCAGGCAGCGTTCCCGGTCCGCCGCCATCGCGTTGGCGGTCATGGCGACGATGGGCAGCTGAGCGGCCGGCACGCTGCGGCGGATCTCCCGCGTCGCCTCGATGCCGTCCATTTCGGGCATTTGCATGTCCATCAGCACCAGCGCGTAGGGCCGTGTCGTGGCCAGCTCCAGCGCCTCCCGGCCGTTGCCCGCCACGTCCACGGTGATGCCGACCTCGGCCAGCAGTTCGCGGGCGATCTCCTGGTTCAGCAGGTTGTCCTCGGCCAGCAGCACGTGGTGGCCGCGCAGCGCATCGAGCCGGGCCGGATCAGCCGCCGGTAGCGCGTGCACCGCCTGTGCGCTGCCGACCTGCAGGCGCGCGGTGAACCAGAAGGTCGAGCCCTGGCCCGGCGTGCTGTCGACGCCGACCTCGCCGCCCATCAGCGCGACCAGGTTCTTGCAGATGGCCAGGCCCAGCCCGGTGCCGCCGAAGCGCCGGGTGGTGGACTGGTCGGCCTGCGAGAAGCTCTGGAACAGCCGCCCGACCTGCTCGGGCGTGAGCCCGATGCCGGTGTCGCGCACCGCGAAGCGCAGCAGCACGCCGCCGGCGTCCTGCGCGTCCACGCGCACCTGGACATCGACCGCGCCGCGCTCGGTGAACTTGATCGCGTTGGTGGCGTAGTTGATCAGCACCTGGCCCAGGCGCAGCGGATCGCCCCGCAGGTGCGGCGGCACGTCCGCCGCGGTGGCGATGGTGAACGCCAGCCCCTTGACCTCGGCCTTTTCGGCCACCACGGTGCGCAGGTTCTGCAGCACCTGGTCCAGCGCGAAGTCGATGCACTCGATGTCCACCCGGCCCGCCTCGATCTTGGAGAAGTCCAGGATGTCGTTCAGGATGCCCAGCAGGTGTTCGGCCGCGCCCTGGATCTTGAGCAACTGGTCGCGCTGGCGCGCATCGACGGCGGACTTCAGCGCCAGGTAGCCCATGCCCATGATGGCGTTGATCGGCGTGCGGATCTCGTGGCTCATGGTGGCCAGGAAGCGGCCCTTGCTGGCAGCGGCATCCTCGGCGCGCTCTTTGGCCTCGACCAGCGCCGCCGCCTGCTCGCGCAGGGCCTGGGTGCGCGCGTCGACCTGGCGTTCCAGGTCGGCCGACAGCGCGCGCAGCGCACGCTCCATGGTCTTGTGCTCGGTGATGTCCGCGGCGATGCCGGCCACGCCGGTGATGGTGCCGTCGGGCAGGCGGATCGGAAACCGCCGCGCCAGGAAGGTGTGCTCCTGCCCGTCGATCTGGCGCTGCTCCTCGCCCTGCAGCAGCGCGCCGGCCTGCAGCACGTCGGCATCGTGCTGCAGCAGGCTGCGGCCGAAGGCATCGGGCCAGACCGCCTGCGGCGTGTGGCCCAGGATGTCGGCCGCCCGCACGCCGTTGCAGCGTTCGTAGGCCTGGTTCACGGCGATGAAGCGGCCGGCCAGATCGCGCGCATAGACATTGGCCGGCAGCTGGTCGATGAGCATCTGGTTCAGCGCCAGCAGGCTGCGGGCCTCGGTCTGCAGCGCCCGGCTGAAGGCCATGAGCATGAAGGGCAGCAGCACGCTGCCCAGGGGCGGCAGGTCCAGCAGGCGCAGCCGGATGAGCACCGCCCAAACGGTGCTGAACGCCAGCAGGCCCAGGCCCAGGGCGACCCAGCCGGCGCCGGGGCGCCGCTGCATGCGGTGCAGCGCATACACGCCGTAGCCGATCAGCGCCACGAGGGCGAGCAGCAGCGCCCGCGCGCCCGGGTGCGTGGGGGCGACCGCCAGCGCCCATTCACCAGCGCCGGGCAGCGACAGGCGCTCAAGCACCGGCGGCCCCGCAAAGGCCAGGGTGTAGGGCGCGAACCAGTTCAGGCACCAGGCGGCTGCGAACACGGCCGTCAGCGGCCACAGCGCCCAGGATGGGCGCACGTCCGTGTAGAGCGCGATGAACCACAGCAGAACCAGGAACTGCACCGTGGCCACCGCGAGGTTCAGGCGCGCCAGCGGCAGGTAGGTGTCCGGCGTGCTGCTGCGCACCATGCCGATGTACAGCAGGTTGCCCACGACGATGCACAGGCACAGGCCGGCCAGCATCCATTGGGCCTGGCGCAGGCGGGGCAGGTTGTTGTCGGCCGCATGGTTCAGCGCCCCGTAGGCGCAGAACCCGGTCACGAGGTAGATGGCAGGTTCCAGCAGGTTCATGGTGCGGCATTCAGCGCGGCAGCGCGGCAGTATCCTGCGGGTGGCTCCAGCCGGTCACCGATTCCGTGTGCACAGTCGATGCCCGGTCGTTTTTTGTACGCCAGGCGGTCGTGCGTTCCAAAATTCAGGCTTTGGTATGGCCTCGTGCGGTGTGGCCAGCCGCCGTGCAGTGCGCGATGAAGTCGGTTGCCGCCCGGCCCAGCGGCCGGCTGCGGTGCGTGGCCACCGCCAGCCGCCGCGGCGCGCGCGGCAGCCGGCTGCCCAGCGCCACCAGCCAGCCTTCGTCCAGCGCATGGGCCACGGCCTGACGCGACAGGCAGCCCAGCCCGGCGCCAGCCGCCACCAGCCGCTTGATGGCCTCGGTGCTGCCCAGTTCGAAGCCCACGTCCAGCCGGTCCAGGTGGGCCAGCAGCCAGGCGTCGGTGGCCTGGCGCGTGCCCGATTCGGGCTCGCGCAGGACCCAGGTGGCGTCGGCCAGCTGGCGCAGGCTGGCCGTGCGGCCGGCCAGCGGATGCGTGGGCGCGGCGACCACGACCAGCTCGTCGCTGCGCCAGGGCTGCAGCACCACGTCGGGATGGGTCTGCGGCCCCTCGATGAAGCCCAGATCCACCGCGAAGCCGGCCACGGCCTCGATCACCTCGCTGGTGTTGGCAATGCGCAGGCGCACACGGCTCTTGGGGTGGGCGCGCGTCCAGTCCGCCACCAGGCCGGGCAGCAGGTATTCGCCGATGGTGAAGCTGGCCGCCACGTGCAGTGGCGTGGCGTGTTCGCCGGCGAACAGGGTCTGCAGCTCGCCGGCCTGTTCCAGCACGGCACTGGCCCGCGGCAGCAGCGCACGGCCGTTCTCGTTGAGCAGCAGGCGCCGGCCCACCCGGTCGAACAGGGGCACGCCCACGGCCGCCTCCAGCTCGGCCAACGCGGCGCTGGCGGCCGACTGTGAACGTGAGATGCGGCCGGCCGCACCGCGCGTCGATCCGGCGTGCGCCGTGGCCACGAAGACCTCCAGCTGGCGCAGGTTCAGCCGCAGTCGCTGATCAGGTTTTTCGATCATGGTGAGAAAAATTATCGGCTTTTCAGCACTGCAGCGGCTGCCTAGGATCGGCGACGACAACGACCACCGAGGACCGCCCCATGTTGAAGTTCCTCTCGCCCGAGCCCTTGCACGACCCGTTGGCCGCGCCCACGCCCGCCGACGCCACCACGGTCAAGACCACGACCTGCTACATGTGCGCCTGCCGCTGTGGCATCCGCGTGCACCTGCGCGAAGGCGAGAGTGGGCCCGAGGTGCGCTACATCGACGGAAATCCGAACCACCCGCTGAACCAGGGCGTGATCTGCGCCAAGGGCTCGGCCGGCATCATGAAGCAGTACTCGCCGGCGCGGCTCACGCAGCCGCTGCGCCGCAAGCCGGGAACTGAGCGCGGCGCGGGCGCGTTCGAGCCGATCGCGTGGGACGAGGCCATGGCCCTCTTGACCGAGCGGCTGGCGAAGATCCGCGCCACCGACCCCAAGAAGTTCGCGCTGTTCACGGGCCGCGACCAGATGCAGGCGCTCACCGGCCTGTTCGCGCGCCAGTTCGGCACGCCCAACTACGCGGCGCACGGTGGCTTCTGCTCGGTCAACATGGCGGCGGGCATGATCTACACCATCGGCGGCAGCTTTTGGGAGTTCGGCGGCCCGGACCTGGAGCACGCCAAGCTCTTCGTCATGATCGGCACGGCCGAAGACCACCACAGCAACCCGATGAAGATGGCGCTCGGCAAGTTCAAGCGCGCGGGTGGCCGCTTCATCGCGATCAACCCCATCCGCACGGGCTATGCGGCCATCGCCGACGAATGGATCCCGATCAAGCCCGGCACCGACGGCGCACTGCTCATGGCGCTGCTGCACGAGCTGTTCGCGAGCGACCGGATCGACCACGACTTCCTCAAGCGCTTCACCAACGCGCCGCAGCTGGTGGTGCTGGACGGCGGCGAGCGCGACGGCCTGTTCGCCTTCGACCCCGACCCGCAGCGGGGGCCGCCCGGCGATGGCCGGCATCCGCACAACAAGCTCATCTGGTGCAAAAGCGGCAACCGCGCGCTCAACGCCTACCCCGAAGGCATCGCCGAGGGTTGCAACCCCGCGCTCGAAGGGCACTACACCTTGGAAGACGGCACGCGCGTGGCACCGGCCTTCCAGCTGCTGCGCGAGCGCGCGGCCAGCTGCACGCCCGAATGGGCCGAGGCCATTTGCGGCGTGCCAGCCGCGCGCATCCGGCAACTGGCGCGCGAGATGGGCGAGACGGCCATGCACCAGGCCTTCGAGCTACCCATCCCCTGGGAAGATGCCTGGGGCAAGCAGCACCCCACCACCATCGGGCGGCCCGTGGCCTTCCACGCCATGCGCGGGCTGGCGGCGCATTCCAACGGCTTTCAGACCGTGCGCGCGCTGGCCGTGCTCATGAGCGTGCTGGGCACCATCGACCGGCCGGGCGGCTTTCGCCACAAGGCGCCGTACCCGCGCCACATCGTGCCCAACTACCGGGCCTTCAACGACCCGGACATGATCCAGCCCAACACGCCGCTCAACGCCGCGCCGCTGGGTTTTCCGGCCAACCCGGACGAGCTGGCCATCTACCCCGACGGCTCGCCGATCCGCATCGACCACGCCTTCTCGTGGGAGCACCCGCTGTCGGCCCACGGGCTCATGCACAACGTGATCACCAACGCGGTCAAGGGCGATCCGTACCGCATCGACACGCTGATGATCTTCATGGCCAACATGGCCTGGAACAGCAGCATGAACACGCAGGCCGTGCGCGAGATGCTGAACCGCAAGCACGCAGACGGCGAATACCAGATCCCGTTCCTCGTGGTCTGCGACGCGTTCCAGAGCGAGACCGTGGCCTTCGCCGACCTGGTGCTGCCCGACACCACCTACCTGGAGCGGCACGACGTGATGGGCATGCTGGACCGGCCGATCTCCGAGTTCGACGGCCCGGTCGACTCGGTCCGCGTGCCCGTGCTGCCGCCCACGGGCCAGTGCCGGCCGTTCCAGGAGGTGCTGATCGACCTGGCGACGCGGCTCAAATTTCCGGCCTTCACCACCGGCGAGGGTGCGCCCAAGTTCAAGGACTACCCCGACTTCGTCGTCAACTTCCAGCCGCAGCCCGGCATCGGTTTCCTGATGGGCTGGCGCGGCAAGGACGGCACCGAGCACCTGCGCGGCGAGCCCAACCCCAGGCAGTGGGAGATGTACGCGCAGAACAACTGCGTGTTCCAGTACCACATGCCCGAAGGCATGCAGTACATGCGCAACTGGAACCGCGCCTACCTGGACTTCGCCAAGGACAAGGGCTGGCGCCAGAAGAACGACCCGGTGCAGCTGGCGCTGTACAGCGACACCTTGCAGTGCTTCCGCCTCGCGGCCCGGGGCCAATGCGGCGGCCGCCAGCCGCCCGCGCACCTGCGCGAACGCATCGCCACCTACTTCGATCCGCTGCCCTTCTGGTATGCGCCGCTGGAGGAGGCCGCCACCGACCTCGCGGCCTACCCGCTCAACGCGGTGACGCAGCGGCCCATGGCCATGTACCACTCCTGGGACTCGCAGAACGCCTGGCTGCGCCAGATCCACAGCCACAACTACCTGCATGTGAACCCGAAGACGGCGCAGGCGGCCGGCATCGTGGATGGCGGCTGGTGCTGGGTCGAGAGCCCCTGGGGCAAGGTCCGCGGCATGGCGCGCTACACCGAGGCCGTGGAGCCCGGCACGGTCTGGACCTGGAACGCCATCGGCAAGGCCGACAGCGCCTGGCAGCTCGCGCCGGGATCGGACGAGGCGCGCAAGGGCTTTTTGCTGAACCACCTGATCAGCGAGGAGCTGCCCTGCGCGGGCACGCCGTCGGGCGCCATCAGCAATTCCGACCCCATCACCGGCCAGGCCGGCTGGTACGACGTGCGCGTGCGCATCCGGCCGGCTGAGCCCGATGAGCCGCAGGAAAGCTATCCGCAGTTCGCCGCCGTGCCGCCGGCGCCCGGCGTGCGCGGCAAGGCGCAGCGTGTGCTGGCTTACTTCGCTGGAGGCCGGAGATGATCCAGTGGCTCAAGGACTTGTTGCACCCACAGCCGCTGGTGTCGCCAGCGCTGGCGCCTGCGCCCGAAGTGCGGTCCAGCGCGCGCTGGCAACAGGGCGACACGCTGGCCAAGCAGCTTGCGCTCGTCATCGACCTCAACGTCTGCGTGGGCTGCCATGCCTGCGTGACCTCGTGCAAGGAGTGGAACACCTCGGGATCGGCCGGCCCGCTCGCGGACGAGCGCGCCTATGGGGCCGATCCCACGGGCACTTTCTTCAACCGCGTGCAGACCTACGAGGCAGGCGTGTTCCCGACCATGGACACGATCCACTTCCCCAAGAGCTGCCTGCACTGCGAGGACCCGCCCTGCGTGCCCGTCTGTCCCACGGGCGCGAGCTACAAGCGCGCCGAGGACGGCATCGTGCTGGTGGACTATGACAAGTGCATCGGCTGCAAGTACTGCGCCTGGGCCTGCCCCTACGGCGCGCGCGAGCTCGACGAGGAGCGCCAGGTCATGACCAAGTGCACGCTGTGCGTGGACCGGGTGCACGACGAAAATCTCGCGCCCGAAGACCGCAAGCCCGCCTGCGTGAAAGCCTGCCCGACCAACGCGCGCCTGTTCGGCGACGTGAAGGACCCGACCAGCGAGGTGGCCATCGCGATCCGTGAGCGCGGCGGCTACGCGCTGATGCCCGAGTGGGAGACGCAGCCGGCCAACCGCTACCTGCCGCGGCGCTCCATGCAGTCGGAGGAGCGGTCATGAACCCGGCCATGTCGGTCGTGGTGTTCACGGCCATCGCCGGCGTCGCGCAGGGCCTGGTGGTGGCCCTGGCCGTGGCCACGCTGCTCGGGGTGCCCATGCAGGCGGGCTTCGTCGCCAACGCGTTGCTGCTTGCCGCGGCCATGGCCATCGTGGGGCTGCTGTCGTCCTTCGGCCACCTGGGCCGCAAGGAGCGCGCCTGGCGCGCCGTGCTGATGTGGCGCACCTCCTGGCTCTCGCGCGAATGCCTGGTGCTGCCGGCCTTCATCGCCTGGACGCTGCTGTGGTGGGCGCTGCTGCCGGCCGGTGGCGCAGCGCCTTTGTGGTTGCCGCTGGGCGCACTGCTGCTGGCCGCGCTGCTGTGGCTGTGCACGGCCATGATCTACGCCTGTCTGCGCTTCATCCAGGAATGGGCGCAGCCGCTCACGCTGGTGAACTTCATCCTGATCGGCCAGGGCGCAGGCCTGGTGCTGGCCAGCGCGCTGGCCGCCTTCGCGGGCGAGGACGCGCTGCTGCGCCGCACCGGTCCGGCCGCGCTGGGCGTGCTGCTGGCGGCGTTGGCGGCGCGCTGGGCCAGCCTGGCGCGCAACGCGGCACTGCGGCCGAAGTCCACCCTGCACAGCGCCACCGGCATCCGCACCCCCAAGCTCGTGCAGAAGTCCATGGGCATGTCGGCCGGCGCCTTCAACACGCGCGAGTTCTTCCATGGTCGGACCGCCATGTTCCTGAAGAACCTCAAGTGGCTGTTCCTGCTGTGCGGCTTCGTGCTGCCCGCGCTGTGCGCGGCCGGGGCGCTGGCCGGCGGGCCGCAGGGGCTGTGGCCGCTGGCCGTCGCGCTGCAGGCGCCGGGGCTGCTGGCCGAGCGTTGGTTCTTCTTCGCCCAGGCGCGGCATCCGCAGAACCTGTACTACCAGGTCACTTCCTGAGCTTCACTCGCCCTCGGCATCCTGCAGCGCACGGATTTCGGCCTCGCTCCAGCGCGGCGTGATGTGCTGCGGGCAGTTCCAGTCGAAGGCCGCCAGCCGCAGCCGCACGATGCGTTCGACCTTGCCGCGGTAACCGGGCACCACCACCTGCGCGGTCAACGCCGGGTCGACATCCGGTGCCAGCACTTCGGCATGTGCATAGACCTTCAGGCGGGCGCGGCGCCGGTAGTCCATCAGGAACAGGCTCACGCGGTCGTTCGCGCGCAGGTTGCCGGTGCTGATGTACTGCCGGTTGCCGCGGAAGTCCGCGAAGGCCAGCGTCTGCGCGTCCAGCACCTTGAGGAAGCCGCGCGGCCCCCCGCGGTGCTGCATGTAAGGCCAGCCGGTCTCCGACACGGTGGCCATGTAGAAGCTGTCGCGGTCGGCGATGAAGGCCGACTCGGCTTCGGTGAAGCAGTCGAATTCGCGGTGGCCCGGGAATTCGGTCCACAGACCATCGGCGCCCATCTCGGCCTGCGCGGCGCGCACGCTGGGGGTCATTGCGATGTCGAGAAAACCGTAGGCCATGTGCTTCTCCTGGAAGGGTGCGCCAATGGTCCATGTTTTCAACCAGATTGATAATCCATCGGCCTGGAGAATCACTCTCTCGAAATATGGGAGGACGCATGGACCGCCTCGATGCCATGGCGATGCTGGTCAAGGTCACCGAGACCGGCAGCCTGTCCGCCGCCGGCCGTGCGCTGCAGGTGCCGCTGGCCACGCTGAGCCGCCGCATCGCCGACCTGGAGGCGCAGCTGGG
Source organism: Variovorax boronicumulans (assembly GCF_007677875.1). Lineage (GTDB taxonomy): Bacteria > Pseudomonadota > Gammaproteobacteria > Burkholderiales > Burkholderiaceae_C > Pseudorhodoferax > Pseudorhodoferax boronicumulans_A. The sequence continues at coordinate 76,675 of NZ_VEDO01000022.1, forward strand.
AACCCGGCTGCTGCTGCGCACCACGCGCAAGCTCACGCTGACGGATGCCGGCCAGGCCTACGTGGCCGCCGCGCGCCGGATCCTGGAACTGGTGGACGCGGCCGAGCAGGAGGCGGCCGGCGAGTACCAGGCGCCCAAGGGCGAGCTGGTCCTCACCGCGCCGGTGCTGTTCGGCCGGCTCCATGTGCTGCCCATCGTGGGCGACTTCCTGGCGGCCTTCCCGCAGATCGACATCCGGCTGCTGCTGGCCGACCGCAACGTGGACCTGGTCGAGGACCACGTGGACATGGCCGTGCGCATCGGCCGCCTGCCCGACAGCGGCATGGTGGCCACCCAGGTCGGTGTGCTGCGCACGCTGGCCTGCGCCAGCCCGGCGCTGCTGGCAGCGCACGGCGTGCCGCAGGCGCCCGAAGACCTGGCCCGGCTGCCCTGCGTCGCGGTCGACACGCCCATGCCCGCGCCGTCCTGGCGCTTCCGCGACCCGCACTGTGGCGCGGCGCGCGATGTGGCGGTGCGTCCGCGGCTCAGCGTGACGAACCCGCAGGCCGCGGCGGACGCGGCCGTGCGGGGCATCGGCTGCGTGCGCCTGCTGCACTACCAGGTGGCCGATGCGCTGCGCAGCGGCGCGCTGGCGGCGGTGCTGGAGGGCTACGAGCCCGCGCCCGTGCCGGTGCATCTGGTGCACGCAGCGCGTGGGCAGATGCCGCTCAAGATGCGCCGCTTCCTCGACGCTGCCGCGCCGCGGCTGCGCCAGGTGCTGGCGCAGATCGCGGCGGGCGCGCCGACCGGAAAGGCTGAGGGCGACGACCCGCGCTGACACCGGCGTGCAGCATGTCTTGCCCCTCCGACAGGCGCTGCCGAAGGCGACACCGGTCGGTCAATCGCACGGCTGAAAGCGAATGCAGGCGGGAACGCTGCGAATCGCCACGAGCGTGTTCTCCCCGTCGATGCGTTCGGCCCTGAACTTGACGCTGGCGCCCACGCGCAGCCCCGCCACGAGGGCCGGATCGCGCACACGAAAGCGCAGCGTCGTGAACGGCAGGTTCGACGCGGGCGCGAGCTTCAGGTGCACCACCGTGCGCTTGCCGCCGTCTTCCTCGGTGATGGAGCGCACAGTGGCCCGCGTCTCGACCGGGCCGTCCTGGGCCACCGCTGCAGCGGCGGGCGCGGGCGTGTTGACCGGCTCGCCCGCATGCTCCAGCGTGGCGGCCACCACCTGGTGGAGCAGGTGCTGCTGCACGCTGCCGATGTCCGCGTCGCCATACTCGCCCGCGGTCAGCACCACGACCAAGTCCAGGCTCGGGACCACGAACAGGCGCTGCCCGCCATTGCCCATGGCGGCGTGCCAGGCGACGCGCTGGCCGCGGACCTGCACGCTGCCGCGCCACCAATGGTGGCCGTACTCGCCACCCGCGGGGCACGGCGAGAGCATGGTGCGGACCCAGGCCTGCGGCACCAGCTGCCGGCCTTGCCACCGGCCTCCCTCCAGCATGAGCCGCCCGATGCGTGCGAGATCGCGCGGCACCAGGCGCAGGCCGGTGTACGCACGCGTGCGGCCGCGCAGGTCGGCCACCCATTCCCACTGCTGAAAACCCAGCGGATCGAACAGCCGCTGCCTAGCGAACTCCGCCAAGTCCTGTCCCGTCTTCTCTTCGAGCAGCTGGCCCAGCACGGCGGTCAGCCCGCCGTTGTAGTTGAAGTGCGTTCCCGGCGAGGTGGTGGCCGGCCGATCGAACACGTAGCGGGCCCGGTCGCCGCGCCACAGCAGCCCCTTCTCGTCGTTGTCCCAGCGGCTGTAGGTGCCGCCCTCATCCCAGGCCAGGCCGCTGCGCATGCACAGCATGTCGGCCAGCGTGATGCGCTCGCGGCCACCATGGCGCAGGTCCGCCAGCGCTGGCAGCAGGTCCAGGACGGGGGTGGACAGCGGCGGCACGGTGCCCTCGCTCTCGGCGATGCCCCACAGCAAGGCCACGATGGACTTCGTGACGGAGCGGACATCGTGTCGCTGGTCCTTGTCGAAGACGGTGCGGCTGGCCCACAAGGCGTAGGTCGACCGGTCCGGTCCTGCGCGGTAGGCCTCCAGCACCAGCCGGCCATGCCGCTCCACCACGAAGCCGTGCAGGTTGCGCGGGCTCTGGAAGAAGTCCTGGGCCCCCTCGCAGAGCAGCCCGGCATCGAATCCCGCCGACCGTGCGTCCTGCTCGATGCGCCAGCCGTCGTCCGCCTGCTGCGGCGCACCGCAGGCGCGGTCGGCGGGGGCCGCGGCCGTCGACAAGGAGACCATGCCGAGCGCGATGAACACACCGATGGCAGCGAGCCGCGTGCGCGACCACGCTCCGTGCGGTACGCACCGTCCGCAACGCGCTTGAACAGGCCACGCACCCCCTCGCGCGTTCGAACAACGGGAGGTCTTTGTCATGCAACTTCCTGTCAGCCCGGCACCGGCCCCGTGCTGGCGCGCACCACCAGCGTGGCCGGCAGCAGCGGGTTGTCGGGTGGCGCATCGCCGCGCAGCGCGGCCAGCAGCACGCGGCCGGCCTGCGCGCCGATCTCCTCGATCGGCAGGTGCACCGTGGTCAGCGGCGGGTGCGTGAAGGCGGCGAAGTCGTTGTCGTTGAAGCTGGCCACCGACAGCTGCGCCGGCACGGCCACGCCGGCCTGCGCTAGCGCCGACAGCGCGCCGCCGGCCAAGTAGTCGTTGGCGCACACCACGGCAGTCACCGGCGTGCGCCGCGCCAGCAGTTCCTGCATGGCCGCGAAGCCCTGGGCAAAGCCGGTCTCGGTCTCGACCACGGCCGCGTGATGCAGCTGCAGGCCGTGCCGCGCGATGGCCGCGGTCAGCCCGCGCAGGCGGCGCTGGGCGCGTTCGTTGTCCACGGTGCTGCCGCTCAGGATGCCGATGCGGCGGTGGCCCAGGCCGGCCAGATGGGCCACCAGCTGCGCCCCCGCGGCGGCCTCGTCGAAGCCCACGCAAGGCCCCTCGGCGCTGTGCTCTTCCCACATCATCACGAAGGGGCGCCGGTGCGCGGCCAGGGCCGCGAACACGGCGGGCGGCTGGTCGGCGCCGAGCAGGGCCACCGCGTCGACGCCGCGCTCCAGCAGCGCGCGCAGCAGCGCCGGATCGTGGCCGCGCGTGCGTTCGGGTGCCGACAGCAGCAGCGTGTAGCCCTCGGTGGCCAGCGTGGCCTCCAGCGCCTGCACCATGGTCGGGAACGAGGAGCGGCCGAAGCGCGGCACGATGGCGCCCACGGTGAAGCTGCGGCGCATGGCCAGCGCGCGCGCCGCGCCGTTGGCCACGTAGCCCAGGCGCTCGGCCGCGGCCAGCACGCGCGTGCGCGTGGCCTCGCTGAGCATGTCCGGCCGCGTCAGCGCGCGCGAGACCGTGCCGGCCGACACGCCGGCCAGCGCGGCCACGTCGGCGAGCGAGGCCGCGCGGGAGGCGTCGGCAGGATCGGGCGCGGTAGCAGAACGTGGCGGCATGGTGCGCAGTGTCGCGCATCGGCGACCGTTCTCGCAGACAGCGTGCAAACGCATGCATCATGACATCAGGGAAACACCCAGTTTTAGGCGCATGACGCGTCTGGCGAGAATTGATGCAAGCGCTTGCATAGGCGCTTACTGCACGGCTCTGCGTGCTGGCCAGAAGCAAAGGAGACGATCCCATGCGCAGCTTTTCCCGCCGCGGCCTGCTGGCCTTGCCGCTGGCCAGCTTGCTGGCCGCACTGCCGGCCCAGGCCCAGACCGGCTTTCCGATCGCCGGCAAGCCCATCCGCATCGTCGTGCCATTCTCGGCCGGCGCCGGCTCGGACAACACGGCGCGGCTGATCGCGCGCATGTTCAGCGAGGAGCTGGGCGGCCATCCGGTGGTGGTGGACAACAAGCCCGGCGCGGGCACCTTCATCGGCGCGTCCGAGGTGGCACGCGCACCGGCCGACGGCCACACGCTGCTCTACACCATCGTCGTCACGCACACGCAGAACCCGCACCTGTACAGCAAGCTGCCCTACGACCCGGTCAAGGACTTCACGCCGCTGACCCAGGTCATGAAGTCGGCCACCGTGCTGATCGCGCCCATCAACGCGCCCTACAACTCGGTGCGCGAGCTGGTGGCCTATGCCAAAGCCAACCCGGGCAAGCTCAATTTCGCCTCGTTCGCGCTGGGCTCGACCTCGCACCTGAATGGCGAGCTGCTGAAGATGCGCGCCGGCATCGACATGGTGCACGTGCCCTACAAGGGCACGTCCGACGCTTCGCAGGCGCTGATGGCCGGCGACGTGCAGCTGTACTTCGACGGCACGGCCACCGCGGTGCAGGCCATCAAGTCGGGCAAGGCCAAGGGCCTGGGCACCGCCACGCCCACGCGCGTGCCGGCGCTGCCCGACCTGCCCACCATGTTCGAGCAGGGCGTGCAGGGCCTGGACATCGTGGGCTGGCAGGGCATCTTCGGGCCCGGCCACATGGCGCCGGCCACGGCGCAGAAGATCGCGGCCATCCTGACCAGGATCGTGCGCAGCCCCGAGCTGCTCAAGCTCATCGAGGCGCAGGGCAACGAGCCTTCGGGCGCCTCGGGGGCGGAGTTCGCGGCCATCGTGCAGCGCGACACGGAGCGCTGGGGCGAAGTCATCCGCGCCGCGAAGATCAAGCTGGATTGAAGAGGAAAACCACCATGTTCGATACCGTCATCCGCGGCGGCACCATCGTCGACGGCAGCGGCACACCGCGCTGCACGGGCGACGTCGGCATCACCGATGGCCGCATCGCCGAAGTCGGCGGCAAGCTGGGCGCCGGCCGGCGCGAGATCGATGCCACGGGCGCGCTGGTCACGCCCGGCTGGGTCGACGTGCACACCCACTACGACGGCCAGGTCACCTGGGACCCGTACCTGAGCCCCTCCACCGACCACGGCGTGACCAGCGTGGTCATGGGCAACTGCGGCGTGGGCTTCGCGCCCGTGCGGCCCGACAGGCACGACTGGCTGATCAGCGTGATGGAGGGCGTGGAGGACATCCCCGGCACCGTGCTGGCCGAGGGCATCCAGTGGGAATGGGAAAGCTTCCCCGAGTACCTGGATGCGCTGGCGCGCAAGCCGCGTGCGCTCGACGTGGGCGCGCAGATCCCGCACTCGGCGCTGCGCACCTATGTGATGGGCGAGCGCGGCATCACGCACGACGAGGCCACGCCGCAGGACATCGCGCAGATGGTGCTGCTGGTGCGCGAGGGTCTCACGGCCGGCGCGCTGGGCTTTTCCACCACGCGCACGCTGATCCACAAGTACCAGCAGCGCAAGTACCCGCCCGGCACCTTCGCCTCGCCCGACGAGATCCTGGGCATCGCGCGGGCCATGGGCGAGGTCGGCCACGGCGTGTTCCAGATGACCTCCAACCACAGCCAGATGGAGACCGAGGTGCCCTGGCTGGCCGAGGTGGCGCGGCGCAACCGCCTGCCCGTGGCCTTCGCGCTGGTGCAGACCGACCAGACGCCGGACACCTGGAAGCGCCTGCTCGCCGCGCTGGACGACGCGCAGAAGGAAGGCATCCCGCTCTACGGCGCCGTGGCCGGCCGGCCGGCCGGCATCCTGATGGCCTGGCTGGGTTCCACGCACCCGTTCATGGCACACCCGCTGTGGCAGAGCCTGGCGCCACTGCCCTGGAACGAGAAGCTGGCGCGCCTGCGCGACCCCGCCGTGCGCGCCCAGCTGACCGATGCCGCTGCCATGCGCCAGGCCATGGAGCACGACTCGCGCCTGGCCTACCTCACGCAGAGCTTCCACAAGATGTACGCGCTGGGCGCCGAGCCCGATTACGAGCCGGCGCAGGAGATGAGCATCGCCTCCATCGCGCAGCGCGAAGGCCGATCGCCGCTGGAGGTGGCCTACGACATGCTGATGGCGCAGGAGGGCTTGGGGCTGGTCTACTTCCCGAGCTTCAACTACGCCTACAACGACCTCAGCCAACTGCACACCCAGCTGCAGCACCCGCGCACCATGATGAGCCTGGCCGATGGCGGCGCGCACTGCGGCTACATCTGCGACGTGAGCATGCCCACCTACATGCTCACGCACTGGGCGCGCGACCGCCAGCGCGGCCCCACCTTGCCTTTGGAGCTCATGGTGCAGCGCCAGACGCGGGACACTGCCGCCATCTACGGCCTGCACGACCGCGGCCTGCTGCAGCCGGGTTACCTGGCCGATGTGAACATCATCGACTTTGAGCGCCTGCGCATCCCGCCGCCCTACGTCGCCTTCGACCTGCCGGCCGGCGGCCGGCGCCTGGTGCAGACGGCCGAGGGCTACCGCGCCACCTTCAAGGCCGGCGAGGCCATCATGGAGAACGGCGAGCGCACGGGCGCGCTGCCGGGCAAGCTGCTGCGCGGGCCGCAGAAACGCTGAGCCGGAGGCGGCGGGCGCCGAGTATATTCAGCCGCTGCCGGGCCTGGTGCCCGGCGCGTTGCTCCACAGCCGCCCCATGCCCGCCACCACCCGCGAACGCGCCCGCCATCCGGCCAAGCCCGAGGACGCCGAACTCGACGCCGAAGCCCTGCCGCGCGGCCACACGCTGGCCGACCAGGCCTACCAGCGGCTGCACCACGAGCTCATGACCGGCGCGCTGCTGCCCGAGCAGGTGCTGACGGTGCGCGGCGTGGCCGAGCGCTACGGCGTGAGCCTTACGCCCGTGCGCGAGGCTGTGCAGCGGCTCGTGGCCGAGCGCGGCCTGGAGGTGGTGGGCGGCCGCGTGATCCGCGTGCCGCGGCTGGACGTGGAAACCTACCGCGAGATCCTCAAGATCCGCATGGAACTGGAGCCGCTGGCCGCGCGCGAGGCGGCCACGCGCATCGCGCACGAAGAGATCCGTCGGCTCGAGCAGGTGGTGGCCCAGCATGTGGCAGCCATCCGCGCGGGCGACGCGCACCGCACGCTGGCCGAGAACACGGATTTTCACCTTTCGATATATCGAGCCTCCCAGCAGACCATCCTGGTCGGCTTCATCGAGGTCCTGTGGCGCCGCGTGGGCCCCACGCTGAACCTGCTGTTCCCGCGCTACTGCGGCAGCCTCACAGGACACGAGAACCATCTCGCCGCCATGGAGGCGCTGCACCGCCGTGATGCAGAAGCGCTCGCCAAGGCAGTGCGCGACGATCTGGTGCACGGTTCCAGCTTCCTCGTGCGCCTGCTGGACCCATGAGTTGGCAGCCTCTGGCTGTTTGACAATATATTCTGAGTGACCTACCGTGCGGGCTGCGCGTCCGGAGCGGTTCCGGGTGCGTGTCCCGCCCACGCCATCCAAGAGAGGGTCACCGCATGCAGTTCCTGTTGTCCCGCCGCGAGTTCCAGCGCGCGGCCGCCCAGATGTTCATCGCCTCCTCCGCCGGCCTGCTGGGCGCGGCGGCGCATGCCCAGGCGCGCCAGGTGCGGCTGGGCACCTTCGGATCGATCGACGCGCAGAACTACATCCGCGCCAAGGACGCCATCGCCGGCACCTTCGGCCCTGGCGTCAACGGCAGCTTCGTGACCGTGCGCGCGGGCTCCGAGGTGATCTCGGCCATGGCCGGCGGCAGCCTGGACGTCTGCAACCTCGGCTCCAGTCCCATGGTGGTGGGCTACGCCAACGGGCTCAAGGCCTCCATGGTCTACGTCTACAAGAACATCGTCGACAGCGAATGCCTGGTGGTGCAGGGCAACACCGGCATCGACACGCTGGCCGGCCTGCGCGGCAAGAAGATCGGTCTGCCGTTCAACACCTCGGTGCACTTCGCAGCCATCGCCGCGCTCAAAACCGCCGGGCTGGGCATCAACGACGTGAAGCTCATCAACATGCGGGCCGACCAGATCGCGTCGGCCTGGCAGCGCCGCGAGATCGACGCGGCCTACATCTGGGTACCCGTCGTGCCGCGTCTCACGGAAGACGGCGGCCGCATCCTCTTCCAGACCGGCGACCTGGCCGACAAGAGCGGCCTGGTGATCTTCGACGGCCTGCTGGTGCGCGACGCGTTCAAGCAGCAGTCGCCCGACCTGGTGCTGGCCTTCCTCAAGGACTTCGAGAAGATCGCCCAGTCCTTCAAGCAGGACCCCAAGGACGTGGTCGCCACCATGACCAAGTTCCTGGGCGTGGACGAGCCGGCCGTGATGCGTTCGCTCAACACCTTCTACCCGGTGCCCGCGCGCGAGCAGCTCACCTCCAAGTGGATGGGCCGGCCGGGTGAGAAGGGCACGGGCGTGGAGAAGACGCTGCAGACCCAGGCGCAGTTCCTGCTGGAGTCGGGCCAGATCGCGGCCATGCCCAAGGACTGGTCGGGCCTGGTCGATGCCAGCTTCATCGCAAAGATGGCCTGAACGATGGAGACAGCCATCAAGGCGCGCTTCGACGGGGTGTCCAAGCGCTTCGGCGAGGACGCGCGCGCGGTGCAGGCGCTGGAGCCCATCACGCTAGACATCGCTGCCAACGCCTTCGTCTGCCTGGTCGGTCCCTCGGGCTGCGGCAAGAGCACGCTGCTGAACCTGCTCGCGGGCTTCGACACGCCGACCACGGGCCAGGTGCTCATGGACGGCCTGCCGGTGCGCGGGCCGGATGCCCGACGCGGCGTGGTGTTCCAGCAGGGCGCGCTGTTCACCTGGATGAGCGTGCTCGACAACGTGGCCTTCGGTCCACTGGCCACCGGCAAGCCGCGCGCCGAGGCCGAGCGGATCGCCATGGACTTTCTGGAGATGGTGGGTCTGGCGGCGTTCGCCAGGCGCTATCCGTACGAGCTGTCGGGTGGCATGCAGCAGCGCGTGGGCATCGCCCGGGCCCTGGCCAACGATCCGGAGATCCTGCTCATGGACGAGCCCTTCGCCGCGCTCGACGCGCAGACGCGCGAGCTGCTGCAGGAAGAGATCAAGCGCATCTGGCTGCAGACACGCAAGACGGTGCTGTGGATCACGCACAGCATCGAGGAGGCGCTGTTCCTGGCCACCGACATCGTGGTCATGTCGGCGCGGCCCGGGCGCATCAAGGCGCGCTTCGCGCCCACCTTCGCGCAGCGCACCACGCCGGGACTGGCCACCAGCCCCGACTTCGTGCGCATGAAGGCCGAGATCGTGGGCCTGCTGCACAACGAGGCGCGCACGGCGCAACGGCAGGAGGAGGCGCGATGAGATCCGCCAAGACACGCGTCCGGCTGCTCAACACGGCGTCCTTCGCGGCGCTGCTGCTGGTGTGGGTCGCGCTGACCATCGACCTGGGCCGCGGCCCGCTGGTGGCGCCGCTGTTCCTGCCTTCGCCGCAGTCGGTGGCCAGCACCTTCGCCACGCTGCTGCGCGACGGCTACCAGGGCAAGAGCCTGTTCCACCACCTGGGCATCAGCCTGATGCGCTTCGGCCTGGGCTTTTCCATCGCCGCGCTGCTGGCCATCCCGCTGGGCCTGTGGATGGGCATGAACGAGACGGTCAAGGGCCTGTGCGACCCGCCAATCGAGATCACGCGCCCCATGCCCAAGCTGGCGCTGCTGCCGTTGCTGATCATCTGGTTCGGCATCGGCGAGGTGTCCAAGGTCGTGATCATCGTGCTGGCGCTGTTCCCGGTGCTGTCCATCAGCGCCATGCAAGCCGTGCGCGGCGTGGGCCAGCGCAAGGTGCAGGCGGCGCTGGCGTTGGGTGCTTCGCGTGGCATGGTGTTTCGCCGCGTGATCTTTCCGGCCAGTCTGCCGGGCATCTTCACGGGGCTGCGCGTGAGCATCGGGCTGGGCGTGACCATGCTGGTGGGCGCCGAGATGATCGCCACCAGCGACGGCATCGCCTGGATGGCGCTGTCGGCCGCGGATTTCCTGCTCACCAATGTGGTGCTGGTGGGCGCGCTGATCATGGCCGTGCTGGGCTATGGGCTGGACCTGCTCGCGCGGGCCGTCGAGAACAAGGTCGTCCACTGGGGCGGCCGGGAAGGATGAACACCATGACCGACATTCAACTGCCCCAGCAGGGCATTGCCTGGGACCAGCTCGAACAGGAGCTCGACGAGGCCGGCCGCGGCGACGTGGACTGGCGCGGCGGCCGCGTGCCCATGTTCATCCACTACGCCGGGGAGGACGTGCTGCAGGTGGCCAAGAAGGCCTATGCGATGTACTTCTCCGAGAACGGGCTGGGGCCGCGCGCCTTCGGCAGCCTAGCCCGCTTCGAGCGGGAGGTCGTGGCCATGGGCCTCTCTTTGCTGCATGGCGGCCCCGGCGCACGCGGCGCCATGACCACGGGCGGAACCGAGAGCATCTTTCTGGCCGTGAAGTGCGCGCGCGACCGTGCGCGTGCCGAGGGCAAGCAAGGACCACTGTCCATCGTGCTGCCCGTCAGTGCGCATCCCGCGTTCGACAAGGCCGCGCACTTCATGGAACTGCAGGTGGTGCGCGTGCCGCTGGGTGCGGGCTTCCTGGCCGACCCGGCGGCCATGGAGGCGGCCATCACGCCCCAGACCATCCTCCTGGTCGGCTCGGCGCCGGCTTTCCCGCATGGCGTGGTCGATCCCATTGCCGACATCGCGGCCATGGCGCAGCGCCGCGGCCTGTGGATGCACGTGGACGCCTGCGTGGGCGGCTACTTCATTCCTTTCGCACGCCAGCTCGGCGCGTGTGTGCCCGACTTCGACTTCGCCGTGCCCGGCGTGACCAGCATCTCGGCCGACCTGCACAAGTACGGCTACACGGCCAAGGGCGCGTCCACGCTGTTCTTCGCGCACGAGGAAGACTTCGCACGCATGGGCTGGCATTTCGACGGCTGGCCGCGCGGGCAGTACTTCACGCATTCGCTGGTGGGAACGCGGGCCGGTGGTGCCATCGCGGCAGCCTGGGCCGTGCTGCGCTTCCTAGGCCGGGACGGCTACCTGCGCATCACGCAGCGCGTGCTGGCCACGCGCGTGCGGCTGCAGCAGGGCGCGGCGCAGCTGGGCCTGCCCACGCTGGGCGATCCGCAGCTGTCCATCCTGGCCTACGGCGCGCCCGAACGCGACATGGCGGCCATCGGCCAGGGCATGACGGACAGGGGTTGGACGGTGGGCTACGTGCGCGCGCCGGACGGCTTGCACCACATGCTGAACCTCACGCACGAACCGGTGGCCGACCTCTACCTCGAGCACCTGGCGCAGGTGCTGCGCGACCCGGCCACGCAGCGCGCGGGGCAGGGCGTGCAGGCGCGCTACTGACCGCGCGTCAGGCCGCGCCACCAGGCGTCGGACGGCGGCTCCACGGACGCGACGGCGCGAACGACCCGCGCTTCGCCACCAATGCGGCACGGCTGCGCCACGATGCGGAGCTCGACGCGGTCGTGGCGCCCAAGGCGGCGCTGTGCAGCGGAGTGCGCTGTGCCGCCGCGCAGACGGGCGACGCCCGGTCCTCGGGTCAGAGACGGCTGACGCAAGGGCGGCCTTTGCGCCTGCTGCGCGTGGCCTTTCCATCGGCAACGCTCCGATCCGTTCGGCGGCACCCCGCAGCCAGTACAACAAGAACGAACCATGAAGCACGCATCGCCCGACGGTCTCCCTTCGGCACCCGCCAGCCAAGGCGTCGGCAAAGAACCTTCTCGCCGGCGCTTCATGCGCAGCGCGATGCTGTATGCGGTGGCGGTGGGATCCGGGGGCTTGACGGCCTGTGGCGGCGGGGACGGCGATGGCGGCACGCCGCCACCGCCGCAAGAACCGAGCGACGCCTTCGCGCATGGGGTGGCCAGCGGAGATCCGCTCGTGGACCGCGTGATCCTGTGGACCCGCGTGACGCCCGCCGCGCCTGGCAATTTCGCGGTGGTCTGGGAGATTTCGAGCGACGCGAACTTCGGCGCCATCGTCGGGCGCGGCACCGTCGGCACCGGGCCGACGCAAGACTACACGGTGAAAGTGGATGTGACGGGACTCCAGCCCGCAAGCACCTACTTCTATCGCTTCCTGTATGGTGAAGAGCGCTCGCCCACCGGCCGGACGAAGACGCTGCCCGCCGGAGACGTTGCGCACGTCAAGCTGGCCGTGCTGTCGTGCGCCAATTTTCCTGCTGGGTATTTCAACGTGTACGCCGACGTGGCGAAACGTGGCGACATCGATGTCGCTTTGCACCTGGGCGACTACATCTACGAATACGGGCTGCTGGGCTATGCATCGCAGACCGCCTTCGTGATCGACCGGGAGTCCAGCCCGCGGCAGGAGATCGTGACACTGTCGGACTACCGGCAGCGGCATGCGCAGTACAAGTCCGATCCGGACCTGCGGGCGCTGCATGCGGCGGTGCCGCTCATTGCCGTCTGGGACGACCACGACGTTGCGGACAACGCCTGGTCGGGAGGCGCGGCCAACCACGACAGTGCCTCGGAGGGGAGCTTTGCCGAGCGCCGTGCGGCCGCGGTGCAGGCCTGGCAGGAATGGCTGCCGGTCCGCGTGCCCGATCCCGCCAATCCATTGAAAATCTACCGCAGCTTCGACTTCGGCAGTCTCGCATCGCTGCACATGCTGGACACGCGATTGATCGGGCGCGACGAACAGCTCGCCTTGCCCGCATACCTCGAAGGCCAGGGACTGGGGACCGGGCGGCAGTTGTTGGGCACGGAGCAGTCGGCGTGGCTGACGGCACAGATGACGGCCTCCAACGCGACGTGGCAGGTGCTCGGCCAGCAGGTGCTGATGGCGCGCATGGAGATCCCGCTGTCCGTCGCCTCGTCGCTGACGCTCGAGACGCTGGCGGAGTACACACTGGCCAAGGCAACGCCCGAGGAGCTGCGCAGCGATGCGCAGCGCGCGTTGGTGAACCAACGGCGCGCGCCCTACAACCTGGACGCCTGGGATGGCTATCCGGCAGCGCGCGAGTCGGTGCTGGCGGTGGCCCGCGATGCGAACAAGAACCTCATTTCACTGGCCGGCGACACCCACAACGCGTGGGCCAGCGATCTGACCGATGCAGCCGGTCTGACCGTGGGCGTGGAGTTCGCTACCGCTTCGGTCAGCTCCCCGGGGTTCGAACGCGGGCTCCCTCTGATCTCCAGCGCCGTGCTGGAGGACGCTTTTCCCGACATGATTCCCGACCTGCGCTACGCCGAACTCAGCCAGCGCGGCTATGTCGTGCTGACCTTGACGCCGGGTGAGGCGCGTAGCGAGTGGGTGCAGGTCGATACCGTCTGGAGTCGCGACTACCAGAGCAGGACGGTGAAGACGCTGCGAACCTTGCCGGGTGCCGGCAACCGCAAAATCCTCGACGCCTGAGCACGTGTGAATGGGCCGCTCGCGCGGCCAGCCGTTGGACCCGAAGCGCCACACCGTCGCCGTGTCTGGACCACGGCCGTGTCCGTCCAGCGTTCGCAGGGATCGCGCAAGCGTGGGGACGCGCCGTGCAGCTTCTCAGGCGCCAGCGCCCTGTGCCGGCCGCTAGGGCTGCACCAGCGCATCGAGCGCGGCCACCGGCAGCCGCCCCTGCAGGCCGATGGCCACCACCTTGGCGCCGCCCGTGGGCGCCGCGGCCGGGCGCAGGCGTGCGCTGCGCCCTGCGAACTGGAGCTCGCACCACCGGGTGGGGCCCGTGCGCACGATGCCCTTGAGTCGCAGCACGCCGGCCGGGACGTCCGCGAGCCAGGTGGCCAGCGCCGTCTCGGACAGCGCGTCCTGCGGCTGCGCCGACCAGGTCGCGTACTGCTGGCCGTGGTGCGGCGGCATCACCTGCAGCCGCGCGTCGGTGCGGGCGGCTGCCGCCGCCTGGCGCAGCAGCGCGGCGCCGCTCAGCAGCGCGGTGGGCACCCGGGCCTGAACCGCCTCGCAGCGGCGCGCGCCAGTCGCATGCCGGTCGGCCCAGACGTGGACCCGGGCCAGGTGCGCCGCGTCCACGAGGTCGGTCTTGTTCAACACCAGCAGGTCGGCCCGGGCCACCTGCCGCGCCAGCGTGTCGGCCAGCAGCGGATCGGCCGCCTGCGCCAGCACGGCGCTGGCGTCCACCAGCACCACCACGCCGTCCAGCACCAGGGCCGGATCGGCAAGGCCGAGCTGGGCGATGCGCCAGGGGTCGGAGACGCCGCTGGCCTCCACCACCACGGCGTCGAAGTCCTGGCGCCGCTCCAGCACCTGGATCAGCGCCATCGACAGGTCGTCGCCGATCTGGCAGCACACGCAGCCGTTGGTCAGGGCCACGGTGTCGCCGCTGTTGGCCTGCACCAGTTCCACATCCAGGTTCAGCGCGCCGAAATCGTTGACCAGCACCGCCAGCCGCTGGCCGCCGGCGTGGCGCAGCCAATGGTTCAGCAGCGTGGTCTTGCCGGCGCCCAGGAAGCCGCCCAGCACCGTGAGCGGCAGGCGTGGGACGGCGCTCACCTGGCCTCGAACACCCGGCCCGACAGCACCGTACCCCAGACGCGGATGTCCTTGAGCGCCATGGGATCGACCGCGAGCGGATCGTCCTCCAGCACGCAGAAGTCGGCACGCTTGCCGCAGGCGATGGAGCCGATCTCGTGCTCCAGCCTGAGCGTGTAGGCCGGCCCCAGCGTGATGGCATGCAGCGCCTGCGGCACCGTCAGCCGCTCGGCCTCGCCGAGCACGCGGCCCTTGGGCGTGACGCGGTTGACGGCGCACCAGGCCGTGAACAGCGGCCCGAGCGGCGTGACCGGCGCATCCGAGTGGATGGCCAGAGGCACGCCGGCGGCCAGCGCGCTGCCGCAGGCATCGAGCCGCATGGCTCGGTCCGGGCCCATGGTCATCTCGTAGTGCTGGTCGCCCCAGTACCACAGGTGGTTGGCGAACAGGTTGGCGGCGAGGCCCAGCGCGGCCATGCGGGCAAACAGCGGGCCGTCGATCATCTGGCCGTGCTGCAAGGTGTGGCGGTGGTCGGGCCGCGGCGCGCGCGCGAGCACACGGCCGATGGCGTCGATCGCCGCCTCGCTGGCTTCGTCGCCGTTGGTGTGGGTGTGCACCAGCAGGCCGGCGCGGTGATAGGTCTCGAAATCGGCCTCGTACTGCGCCGGCGCCATGACCCAGATGCCGTTGGGCGCGCCGTTGAAGTGGCCGGGCCAGCGCAGCCGGGCCGAGAAGCCCTGGATGGAGCCGTCCAGCATCATTTTCACGAGGCCATAGCGCAGCCGGTCGGTGTTGCGCGCCATCAGCGCCTTCACGTGCTCGGCACCGGCCTGCGCGGCGTGCGTGCCATGGAAAGCCTGGAAGGCCGGCAGGATGCGGATGGAGACGGCATCGTCGGCCAGCGCCGTCTCGAGCACGCGCACGTCGTCCTCGCTGAGCTTGTTGACGAGGTCGGTGGCCGTGGTCACGCCCTGGCGGCAGGCCAGCCGCGCGAAGGAGCGCACGCCGGCCTCGGTCATGGGCGCCAGCAGGCCGGCGTTGCCAATCTTGCGCAGCACCAGGAACATGGCGGCTGGCTCCTGCAGTTCGCCCGTGGGCTCGCCGGCCTGGGCGTGCCCGGCGCCGAACTTGACCACGCCCTCGACTTCGTTGTCGCGCGTGATCTCGGCGATGCGCAGCATGGCCGTGTTGACGTTCATGAGATGACCGTTGGCGTGCGCGATGATGATGGGCCGCACCGCGCTGGCGCGGTCCAGGTGTTCCACCGTCATGCGCTCGCCGCCGAAGTAGATCGGATCGAACCCCCAGGCGATCAGCGGCGCGCTGGCGGCCTGGCCCGCGGCGTCCATGCGCGCCGAGACCTCAGCCAGCCGCGCGACCACCGCGTCCATGCTGCGCAGGCCAGGCCAGACCTTGCCGTCGGGGTCGCGCCGGTCGAACCAGCCGGTGTACGTCCACTCCCACATGCTGCCTTCCTTGAGGTGGCAGTGGCCCTCCACCAGCCCTGGCATGAGCACCTTGTCGGCGAAGCGTTCGTCCAGGTCGTACGGCCCCCAGGCGGCGCAGCGTTGCAAGTCGCCGACGGCCAGGATGCGGCCCTCGCGCACGGCCACGTGGGTGGCCTCGGGCTGGCCGGCTTCGAGCGTGATGATCTTGCGGGCGCGGTAGACGGTGGTCGTGGTCATGCGTGGATGGGCGTTCATGCTGGCATGGCCAGCGGTGCGACGGGCGAGCCGCCATGGTTTTCGACGCGGATGCAGCGCACCCAGTGGCCGGGCGCGGCCTCGCGCAGCGGCGGCAGTTCGGCCGCGCAGGCCGGCACGGCCACCGGGCAGCGGCCGGCGAAGCGGCAGCCCGGCGGCGGGTTGATCGGGCTGGGGGGATCGCCCGTGAGCTTGATGCGCCGGGCCGCGCGCTGGCGCCCGCCGCCCACGGTGGGCACGGCCGACATCAGCGCCACGCTGTAGGGGTGCAGCGGCCGGGCGAAGAAGGTCTTGCGCGGTGCGCGCTCGACGATCTGGCCCAGGTACATGACGGCGATGTCGTCGCAGATGTGCTCGACCACCGCCATGTCGTGCGAGATGAACAGAAAGGTCAGGCCCAGGTCCTTCTGCAGCCGCGCCAGCAGGTTCAGGATCTGCGCGCGGATCGCGATGTCCAGCGCCGACACGGGCTCGTCGCAGACCACCAACTCGGGGTTGGTGGCCAGCGCGCGCGCGATGTTGATGCGCTGGCGCTGTCCGCCTGAGAACTGGTGCGGAAACAGGTGCTGCTGCTCGGGCCGCAGGCCGACCTGGGTGAACAGCTCGGCCACGCGGGCCTCGCGCTCGGTGGGCGTGCCGACCTGCATGAGGTCCAGCGGCGCGCGCACGGCGGCGCCGGCGCGCTGGCGCGGGTTCAGCGAGGAGAACGGGTCCTGGAACACGATCTGCATGCGCCGACGCGCCTGCCGCAGGGCCTCACCGGACAGCGCGGCCAGGTCGGTGTCGCCCAGCCGCATGCGGCCCGATGTCACGGGCGCCAGCCGCATCACGGCCAGCGCCGTGGTGGTCTTGCCCGAGCCCGACTCGCCGACCACGGCCAGCGTGCTGCCGCGGCGCACGCTGAAGGACACGCCATCGACCGCCTTGACCACCTCGGGCGGCTGGAACAGGCCGTTGCGCGGCCGCGGGAAATGCACCCGCAGGTCGTCCACCTGCAGCAGGGTGTCTTCGGTGCGGGCGTTCATGCCAGTTCCTCCGTGCGTGCCCGCAGCTTGGGGGCCTGGCTGTGCAGCCAGCAGGCCACGCCATGGCCCTGGCCCTCCAGTGCCACCAGCGGCGGCACATCGTTCGCGCAACGCGGCAAGGCCTCGCGGCAGCGCGCGCGAAACGCGCAGCCGCTTCCGAGCTCCCAAATCGAGGGCACCACGCCCGGGATCTCGGGCAGGTCCTCGCGCGCGGGCGCCTGGCTGCTGCCCAACTCCGGCAGGCAGGCGATGAGGCCGCGCGTGTAGGGATGGGCGGGCGCAGACAGCACCTGCTCGCAGCTGCCCTGTTCGATCACGCGGCCGGCGTACATCACCATCACGCGGTCGGCCATCTCGGCCACGGCGCCCATGTCGTGCGTGATGAGCAGGATGGCCGTGCCCTTGTCGCGCTGCAGTTCGCGCAGCAGGTCGAAGATCTGGGCCTGCACGGTCACGTCCAGCGCGGTGGTGGGTTCGTCGGCGATCAGGATGTCGGGCCGGCAGGCCAGCGCCATCGCGATCATCACGCGCTGGCGCATGCCGCCGGACAGCTGGTGCGGGTACTCGTGCACGCGCCGCTCGGGCGCCGGGATGCCGACCTGCTTGAGCATCTCCACCGCCCGCGCCTGCGCGGCCGCCGGGTCCAGGCCCGCGTGCAGCCGCAGCGATTCGCCGATCTGCTCGCCCACCGTGAACACCGGGTTCAGCGAGGTCATGGGCTCCTGGAAGATCATGGAGATGCGGTTGCCGCGCACCTCGCGCATGCGGGCATCGTCGGCGGCCAGCAGGTCCTCGCCCTGGAACAGCATCTGGCCGCCCGTGATGCGGCCGGGCGGCGAGGGGATCAGGCGCAGCAGCGCCAGCGCCGTCATGCTCTTGCCGCAGCCCGATTCGCCGACCACGCAGAGCGTTTCGCCGGCGCGGATGCCGAAGTCCACGCCGTTGAGCACCATGGCTTCGCCGCGGCGGCTGTGGAAGGTGACGCGCAGGTCCTTGACCTGCAACAGTGGGTCGTCCATCACCGCTCCCGGAGTTTGGGGTTCAAGGCATCGTTGAGTCCGTCGCCGATCAGGCTGACGGCCAGCACCGTCACAAAGATCGCGGCGCCCGGGAAGGCCACGGCCCACCAGCACGACAGCACGTACTGGCGCGCCGAGCCGATCATGAGACCCCAACTCATCTGGTTCGGGTCGCCCAGGCCCAGGAAGGACAGGCCGGCCTCGAACAGGATGGCGGCGCCCACGGCCAGCGTGGCCGACACCACCAGCGAGGGCAGGGCGTTGGGCAGGATCACCTTCCAGATGATGCGGGCGTCGCGCGCGCCGATCGCACGCTCGGCGCGCACGAATTCGAGGCTCTTGATCTTGAGGAACTCGGCACGGGCGAGCCGCGCCGTGCCGGGCCAGCTCACGATGCCGATGGCGAGCGTGACGGTGACCAGCGAGGGCGCGAACAGCGTGACCACCACCATCGCGAACAGCAGCGCCGGCAGCACCTGGAAGAACTCGGTCACGCGCATCAGCAGCGCATCGACACGGCCGCCGTAGTAGCCCGCCAGCGCGCCCAGCGAGACGCCGATGGACACGGACAGCAGCGCCGCGAAGGCGCCCACCAGCAGCGTGGCGCGGCCGCCGTAGACGATGCCGGTCAGCACGTCGCGGCCGAGCTGGTCGCTGCCCAGCCAGGCTTCCTCGCTGAAAGGCGGCGTCAGCGGCATGGTGCGGATTTCGAAGGGATCGGCCGGGTAGACCCAGGGGCCCGCGATGGCCACGAGCAGCACGGCGATCAGCATCACCAGGCCGGCGATGGCCGCGGGATTGCGCAGGAACATGCGCAGCGCTTCGCGCGCCGGGTGTTCGGCCTTGGCGGCCGCGGCCGGCCGTGCGGCGGGCACCGGAGTGACGGGTGGGGCGGTGGTGCTCATGCAGGGGCCTTCATGCAGTCTTGATGCGTGGGTCGATGAGGCGGTAGGCGAGGTCGGTGAGCAGGTTCATGACCACCACCACGATGGAGGAGAACAGCAGCACCCCGAGGATGGTCGGGAAGTCGCGCCGCAGCACCGAGTCGAAGGCCAGGCGGCCCAGGCCGGGCCAGTTGAAAACCGTCTCCACGATGATGGCGCCGGCCATCACGTTGCCGAACTGCAGGCCCAGCATGGTGACCACCGGCAGCAGCGCGTTGCGCAGCGCGTGCTTGTACAGGACCACATGCTCGGCCAGGCCCTTGGCGCGCGCGGTGCGGATGTAGTCAGAGCCCAGCACGTCCAGCATGGACGAGCGCGCCAGCCGGCTGTACTGCGCGAGGTAGACCACGGCCAGCGTGACGGTGGGCAGTACCAGATGGTGGGCCACGTCCAGCACGTCGGCCAGACCGCTGGCGCCGACCGAGTCGGCCGAGCGCATGCCTGCCACCGGCAGGATGGGCAGCACAGAGGCGAACAGCAGCACCAGCAGCATGCCGGTCCAGAACACCGGTGCGGCGAAGCCCACCAGCGACAGCACCGTGATGCACTGCGACAGCAGTCCGTTGGGCCGGCGCGCGGACAGCACGCCCAGCAGCGTGCCAGCCAGGAAAGCCAGCAGCACGGCCGAGACCACCAGCAGCAGCGTGGCGGGCACGCGCTCGAAGATCATCTGCGCCACTGGCAGGTTGAAGAAGTACGAGTAGCCCAGGTCGCCGCCCAGAACGCGGCCCAGGTAGATGCCCAGCTGCACGGGCAGCGGGCGGTCCAGCCCGTACTGGGTGCGCAGCTCGGCCATGAGTTCGGGGCTCATGCCGCCGCTGGCGCCGGCAATCGTCTCGACCGGGTCGCCGGGCGCTGCATGCACCAGCATGAAGTTCAGCACCACCACGGCCAGCACCAGCAGGAAGCCCTGGAGCAGGCGAGTTGCAAGAGCGCGCAGCATGTTCATGTCATCGAAGGGATGGGTGGAGAGACAGGCCAGTATGGGCAGGGTGCGCAATCCGTTTCAACCGGGACTTCGCCCAGGGGCAGCATGTGCCAACGGCACGCCGCCGGCGGACGCGCGGCAGGTGACTGTGGGCAGGACCACCTTGGTCGGCGGCGTGCCGGGGCATGTGGCTCCATCGGCGGCAAGCCGCCGTCGCGCGATGCCACCCCCCCTTGCGGACAGCGGCCTGCGCGTGCTGCACTTGTCTGGCCACGCGCATGTCGGCAACAAGGCTGGCGCCGCCCGCCTACTTCAGGAAGACCTCGTCGTACGGGGCCGCGGGGCCCCAGATCGTCGTCGGCACGTTGCCCACGTTCTTGCGCGTCGCCGTGTAGTAGGGCGAGTTGTTGATGAAGACGATGGGCACCTCGTCGGTCACGATCTTCTGGAACGTGGCGTAGTAGGCCTTGCGCTTGGTTTCGTCCATGATGCCGCCGGCCGTGTTGAGCAGCTCGTCGACCTGCGCGTTCTTGTACGACTGGGTGTTGGTCCAGACCACCGGCTTGATGTTGGTGGACAGGTAGGTGCGGTGCACGCCGATCACCGGGTCGCCCCAGTTGAACACGGTGTCCATGGACAGGTCGAAGTCGTGCGTGGCCAGCCGCTTGGCCCAGGCCGGGAAGTCGGCCGAGGCGCGCACCTCCACCGTCACGCCGATTTTCTTGAGCTGGGCGCGCACGTACTCGGCGACGTTCTTCTGCTGCTCGTCCACGCCGGGCAGGTAGTCGATGCTGATCTTGAAGCGCTCGCCGTTGCTGCCCGCCTTGAGGCCGGCCTCGTCCAGCAGCGCGGCGGCCTTCTTGAGGTCCACCGGATAGCGCACGAGGTCGGCCACCGCGAACGGGCTGCTGGCCACGAGGGGGCCGTCGGCCGGCGCGGCGAAGCCGCCCATCAAGGCCTTGGTGATGAAGTTCTTGTCGATGGCATAGGCGATGGCCTTGCGCACGCGCACGTCGTCCAGGGGCTTCTTGGCGGTGTTGATGGCCAGCCAGTTGATGGCGCCGATGCCCTCGAACCCCTTGTTCGTGAGCACGATGCTGGGGTTGTTCTGCAGCCGCTTGAGATCGATGGAGACGGCCACGTAGGGCACCATCTGGATGTCGCCGCGCTCCAGCCCCAGCAGCAGGCTGGAGGTGTCGGGCACGATGTTCAGGATGACCTTGTCCAGGTAGGGCTTGCCGGCCAGGAAGAATTTGTCGAAGCGCTCCAGCACGATGCGCTGGCCGGCGCGGAACTCGGCCAGCTTGAACGGCCCGGAGCCGACCACGTCGGTGGTGTTGCGCGGATGGGCTTTGAGGTCGGTGCCGTCGCCATAGATGTGCCTGGGCAGGATCGGTGCCAGCGCCGGGCTCATGGCCAGCAGGATCGCCGGGTGCGGCTGGCTCATGCGGATGATGGCCGTGTACGGGTCCGGCGTCTCCACCTTCTCCACCGGCGCCAGCATGGTCTGGAACGGGTGGTTGGCCTTGATGGCCATGATGGAGAAGGCCACGTCTTCCGAAGTGATGGGCTTGCCGTCGTGGAATACGGCGTTCTTGCGCAGGTTTAGCGTGAGCGACTTGCCGTCTTCCGCCAGCTTCCACGATTCCGCCAGGTAGGGCTGCGGCTGCCACTTGTCGTCAAAGCGCAGAGGGCTGGCGAACAGCTGCGTGGAGGGCATGGCCGTGGCGATGCCGGACTGCACCGCACCGTTGAGGTGGCGTGGCACCTGGGTGCTGCCCACCACCAGCGTGCCGCCCTTCTTGGGCTGCTCCTGGGCCTGGGCAGGCAAGGCCGTCGCGGCCAGCGCTGCGGCAGCGAGAGCGATGCTGCCGAGGGCGCGGCGGTGCAGGGAAAACGATCGCATGCGGAACTCCTCTGGTCGGTTGGCCGCGCCCACCGCGGCCTTGCGCCAACGATACGCATGAAGCACGCCAACCACGCATGCCACAGGCGGAGAAATGCTGGTGCCAGAGGGGCGGTGTTTTCCCTTGGTGCGCCGCAACGGTGCGCTACTTTTCGTCGCGCAGCCAGTACCACTTGTAGAGCGCGCGCTGGCCGATGCGGCGGAACGGCGCCAGCAGCGGGGACCGTACCACGCCGAACGCGTTGGGGTACTCCAGCGGGCCCTCGTAGATGGGCAGGGAAAACACCGCCCGGTCCGCGTCCTGGCCGGTGATGCGCTGCGCCAGGCGCTTGCCGGCCCAGGTGGAGAACGAGACCCCGTTGCCACCGTAGCCCACGGCGTACCAGATGGTTTGCGCCGGATCGGGCCGCGTGATGCGCGGCATCATGTCGTGGCTCACATCCACCCAGCCCCACCAGGAGTGGTCGATCTGGATCCCAGCCAGCGGCGGGAACTTGCGCGCGATGGCGTTCGTTAGCAGCTGCAGGTGCTCGGGCGCTTCGGCGTCCGCGCCCGTGACGGAGCTGCGGCTGCCCAGCTGCAGCCGGCGGCCCGGCAGGAAGCGGTAGTAGAAGCGCAGCGTGCGTGTGTCCGTCAGAAAGGTCTCGTTGCGCACGCCGCAGGCGGCCCACTCGGCCGGCGTCAGCTCGCGCGTGACGACCGAGTTGGACAGGATCGGCATGATCTTGTTGCGCAGCAGCGGGTGCAACTGCTGGCCGGTGTAGCCGCCCGTGCACACGGCCACGCGGCGCGCCCGCACGGTGCCCCCGGGCGTGCGCAGATGGTGCACGCCGCCGATGGTCTCCCAGCCCTGCACGGGGCTGCCCGGATGCACCTTCACGCCCAGCGCACGGGCGCGGCGCATCAGGCCGAAAGTGAACTTCAGCGGGTGGATGCCGATGCCGTGCTCTTCCCACATGGCGCCGGCGGCCTCGCGTTCGCCGCAGAACTCTTCGTGGATCTGGCCGGGCGTGAGCATGCGCGTGCGGTAGCCGAACTGCTCGTTCATGACGCGCGACTCGCTGCGCAGGTAGTCCATCTTCTCGGGCCGGTGCGCCACGTACAGATGGCCGCCGTCGTAAGCGTCGCAGTCGATCTGGCGCGTGAGCTCGGCGAAGTTCTCGAACCCGGTGCGGATCTCGCGGTCCAGCGCCCGCGCGGTGTCCAGGCCCCAGCGGGCAATCCACTGCCCGCGTTTGAGCCGGCCGCTGGCGTTCTGGCCCTGCCCGCCGCTGCGGCTGGAGCAACCCCAGGCGGTCTGGTTGGCCTCCAGCACCACGGCGGCGATGCCGTGCTCCTGCGCGAGGTACAGCGCCGTGGACATGCCGGTCGCGCCGGCGCCGATGACGACCACGTCGGCATCGAAGTCGCCGCGCACGGGGCCGTCGTCGGCCGGTGGCTGGCCGGCGCTGGCCACCCACCAGGTCGGTGCGTAGGCGCGCCCCGCACCGGGATCGGGCGCGACCAGGGGGTCGTAGCGTGGGTCGTAGCGCCGCTCGGCTGGACCGTCGGCCGCGGTGAAGGGCAGGCTGCTCATCGTCTCAACGCGCCGGCAGGTTGGGGCGCGTCTTGCGGAACACGTTCTTGAGGTGGATCTTGCCGTCCCGGAAGGTGAACAGGTCCACACCGTCGACCTCCACGCGCGTGCCGTCGGCGGCGGTGCCGGTGAAGGTCCATTCGGACACGCCGAAGTCGCCATGCACGAAGTGCTTGCCGTTGCGCCACTGTGCGTCGGGCATGGTTTCCCAGGCCACGGGGAAGGCCTTGCGCACTGCCGCCGCGCCGACGTGGCGCGTGCCGCAAGCGTCCGGACCGCCAGCGGTCTGGAAGATGCAGTCCTCCGTCATGAAGGACATCAGGGCCTCGAGGTCGTGGCGGTTCCAGGCATCGCTGAAGGCGGCCAGGGTGGCTTCGGTGACGGGCGGGGGGGTGGTGCTCAAGACGCTCTCCTGTTCAGATTGCGTTGCAGGTTAGGCAATTGATCCGCGCGGCGATAGTGCCAGTGGGCCCCAATCCACCACGCCAGTGGGCGGTCGGCGTGGCGCGGGCTGGCGCTAGACTGCGCCTCCCATGAGCACCCCCGGCGCCGACGCGCACCACCAATGGGCCAGGCTGTTCGTCGTGCCCGAGCAGCCCGGCCTGCCGTTGCAGGGCCGCCTGCGCCTGGCCATCGTGCAGCCCATCCTGGAGGGGCGGCTGCCGGCCGGCGCGGCGATGCCATCCTCGCGCGAAATCTCGCGCCTGCTGGGCCTGTCGCGCAACACGGCCACGGCGGCCTACCAGCAGCTCATCGACGAGGGCTTCCTGGAGGCGCGCGCGCGCAGCGGCGTGTTCGTGGCGCGCAACGCACGGCCCGCCAGCGTGGGCGCCACGCCGCCGGCCAGCTTCGGCAGTGGCGGTGGCGTGGCACCGGACTGGGGCGCGCGCGTGCTGCGCTCGCTGGCCGATGCGCCCACCTTGTCCAAGCCCGAGCGCTGGCGTGAGGTGCCCTATCCCTTCGTCTACGGCACGCACGACCCCGAGCTGTTCCCGATCGAGGGGTTCCGCGAATGCTGCACGCGCAGCCTGGCGCGCGCCCAGCTCGCGCAGTGGACGCCGGACTTCGAGACCGACGACGTGCCGGACCTCATCGAGCAGATCCGCCTGCACCTCCTGCCCAAGCGCGGCGTGTTCGCGCTGCGCGAGGAGATCCTCGTCACCGTGGGCGCGCAGCAGGCCTTCCACCTGCTGGCGGACGCGCTGCTGGACGAGACGCGCCGGCTCGGCTTCGAGGAGCCGGGCTACCCGCATGCGCGCAACACCTTCTCGCTGCGCCGGCCGCGCTGGGTGCCGGTGGCGGTGGATGGCGAAGGCGTGCTGGTGGACACCTTGCCGCCGCTGGACTATTTGTTCGTCACGCCCTCGCAGCAGAGCCCGACGACGGCGACGCTGTCGCTCACAAGGCGCGAGTGGCTGCTGCGCAAGGCCGAGCTGGCCGACTTCGTGATCATCGAGGACGACTACGAGGCCGAGAACCTGTACGAAGGCGCGCCCATGCCCGCGCTCAAAAGCCTGGACAAGAGCGGCCGCGTGGTCTACGTGGGCTCGTTGTCCAAGAGCCTGTCGCCCTCGATGCGGCTGGGTTACATCGTGGCGCCACGCGCGTTGATCCAGGAGCTGCGCGTGCTGCGCCACGCCATGGTGCGCCACCCGAGCGCCTTCCTGCAGCACGCCTATGCGCTGTTCATCTCGCTGGGCCACCACGAATCGCACGCGCGCCGCGTCAACCTCGTCATGCAGGAGCGCGTGCAGCAGGCGGCCCGCGCGCTGCGCACGCACCTGCCGGACTTTGCCTTCGAACTGCCGCGCGGCGGCGCCTCGATGTGGGTCAACGCCCCGGCCTGGGTGGACGGTGCCGAGCTGGCTTCCATCGCGCAGCGCCACGGCGTGCTGATCGAGCCAGGCGAGGTGTTCTTCCAGCACCCGCCCTATCCCTGCCCGCACTTCCGGCTGCGCCTGTCGTCGATCGCCACCGAGCGCATCGACGATGGCATCGCCGCGCTGGCCAAGGCTGTGGACGAACTGGCCACAGCACGCGGCGCACGGCGCGCCTGAAGAGCCCGCGCGCGGCGCACGCGGCAGGTGCGCGCCGCACCAAACCGAGGGTTCACCCTGGTGCCCTGGCCCCATGGGCGGGCGCACGCTGGTTCTTTTGTGTCGTGCGCCATTGCTGCACATTGGCCCGGCTCGCCCACCCGGCGCCGCAGTTCCGCGGTGGCCGCATGTGTTCCCGTTCGGACCCAGGAGATCTCCAAGATGCTTACCCGTCGATCCATGCACCGCGCAGCCGCGGCTGCCGCACTCGTCCTCGCAGCCGGGGCCCAGGCCCAGACCAGGGAGGTGACCTTCGCCCACCAGGACATGCTGGTGCCGCTGCGCCTGGTCATGGAATCCGGCGAGGTCGAGAAAGCCACCGGCTACAAGATCAACTGGCGCATGTTCGGCGGCGGCGGCGACGTGATCCGCGCCATGGCCTCGGGCAACGTGCAGATGGGGGAGGTCGGCTCCAGCCCGCTCACGGCCGCGGCCAGCCAGGGCCAGGACATCCGGCTGTTCTGGGTCTCGGCCGACATCGCCGACGCCGAGGCCCTGGTTGCGCGCAACGGCTCCAACGTCAACACGCTGGCCGACCTCAAGGGTAAGCGCGTGGGCGTGCCCTTCGTCTCCACCGCGCACTACCAGCTCATGGCCGCGCTGAAAGCGGCCGGCGTGGACACGCGCCAGGTCAACGTCAACAACATGCGCCCGCCCGAGGTGGCCGCCGCCTGGGAGCGCGGCGACATCGACGCCACCTTCATCTGGGACCCGGTGCTGACCAAGGTCAAGGGCAATGGCAAGGTCATCGCCACCTCCGGCAGCATCGGCAAGCAGGGCCATCCGACCTTCGAAGGCATCGTCGTCGACGCCAAGTGGGCGGCGGCCAACGAGGCTTTCATGGTCGCCTTCGTCAAGGCACTGGACCGTGCCAACGCCGAGGTGCGCGCGGGCCTGAAGGGCTGGAATGCCGACTCGGCGCAGGTCAAGGCGGTGGCCAAGTGGACCAAGGCCGACCCCAAGGACGTGGCGGCCGGCATGGCGCTGTACAGCTTCCCGACGCTGCAGGAGCAGCTCTCGGCCAACTGGCTCGGCGGCGGCGCGGCCAAGGCCATGGCCGGCACCGCGGAGTTCCTCAAGGAGCAGGGCCGCGTGCAGGAGGTCAAGCCGAGCTACGCGAACTTCGTGACCGACGTGTACGTGAAGAAGGCCCTGGGCCAGTAAGGCACGTCCATGCCCACGCTCGACATCCGTGAACTGACGGTGAACTACGCCGTCAAGGGCGGCACGCTGCAGGCGCTGGCGCCCGTCAACCTGCGCATGCAGGGCGGCGACTTCGTGGTCGCGCTCGGCGCCTCGGGCTGCGGCAAGACCACGCTGCTCAACTGCATCGCCGGCTTCCTGCCGCCCTCGTCGGGCCAGGTGCTGCTGGACGGCCAGCCCGTGGCGGGGCCTGGCGCCGAGCGCGGCGTGGTGTTCCAGAAGCATGCGCTGATGCCCTGGCTCAACGTGCGCGACAACGTGGCGCTGGGCCTGCAGTTGCGGGGCGTGGCCGCCGCCGAGCGCGCACGCATCGCCGAGCAGAAGCTGGCCCTGGTGGGCCTGGCCAAGTACGCCGACCGCGCTGTGTACGAACTGTCGGGCGGCATGCAGCAGCGCGTGGGCATCGCGCGGGCGCTGGCCAACGACCCGGCCGTGTTGCTCATGGACGAGCCCATGGGCGCGCTGGACGCCTTCACGCGCGAACAGGTGCAGGAGATCCTGCTGCGCGCGTGGATGGCCACCCAGAAGATGGTGTTCTTCATCACCCACGACGTGGAGGAGGCGCTGTTCCTGTCCACGCGCCTGATCGTCATGAGCCCCAGCCCGGGCCGCATCTCGCACGTCTACGACGACGTGCCGTTTTCGCGCCAGTTCCTCGCCCACGGCGATGCGCGCAAGGTCAAGTCCGAGCCGGCCTTCATCCGCATGCGCGAGGAGGTGCTGGCCATCATCCACCACCGTGAAGCGATGGAGCCCGCCCATGCCTGACAGCGCATCGACCTTGGCAGGGCCGGTCGTGCCGGCCCCGTCCGTCGCGGCGCCGTCGGCCTCGGCGCCACTCCAGACCAGCCGCTTCCGCACGCCCGGCGAAGGCCACAGCGGCGCCATCAGCGTGGCCACGGTCGTCGTCCTTCTGGTGCTGTGGACGCTGGTGACCAACCTGGGCTGGGTCAAGCCGCTGTTCCTGCCCACGCCGCAGGCGGTGTTCGAGCAGTTCTGGGCCTACCTGACCGGCCAGGCCAACGACAAGCCGCTGTGGCAGCACTTCCTGGCCAGCATGTTCCGCGTGTTCTCGGCCTTCTTCCTGGCCTGCGTGACGGCGATTCCCGTCGGCATCGCCATGGGCATGAGCCGCTGGGCGCGCGGCATCTTCGATCCGCCGCTGGAGTTCTACCGCCCGCTGCCGCCGCTGGCCTACCTGCCGCTCATCATCATCTGGTTCGGCATCGACGAGTTGCCCAAGGTGCTGCTGATCTTTCTGTCGTGCTTCGCGCCGCTGGCGCTGGCCGCGCGCTCGGGCATGCGCAGCGCCGCGCAGGAGCAGATCAACGCCGCCTACTCCATGGGCGCGAGCTACTGGCAGGTGGTGCGCCATGTGGTGCTGCCCGCGGCCATGCCCGAGATCCTGGTGGGCATGCGCATCGCGATCGGTTTCGGATGGACCACGCTGGTGGCGGCCGAGATGGTGGCGGCCAACATGGGCCTGGGCCAGATGGTGCTCAACGCCTCGAACTTCCTGCGCACCGACATCGTGATCATGGGCATTGTGGTGATCGGCGTGGTGGCCTATCTGTTCGACCTGCTCATGCGCTGGGTCGAGCGCCGCGTCGTGCCGTGGAAGGGCCGCATGTGAGGGTGCGGCGCTGACGGCCGCGCTGCTCGCGCCGCCGCTGGCCGGCTGGCCCTTGCTGGCCGCGCTGGCCGTGGTGCTGGGCGCCGGCTTCGTGCGCGGCTTCGCGGGCTTCGGCTTCTCGGCCTTCAGCGTGGCCGGCCTGTCGCTGCTGGTCGCGCCCGCGGACGTGATTCCGTCCATCTTCCTGCTGGAGATCCTGGCCAGCCTGCACATGCTGCGCCTGGGCCTGCGCGATGCCGACTGGCCCTGGTTGCGTGCGCTGGTGGCGGGGCAGGTGCTGGGCGTGCCTGTCGGCGTGGCGCTGCTGGCCTGGCTGCCGGAGAGCGGGCTGCGCCTGGTGATCGGTGGGCTGCTGGTGGTGGCCGTGCTGGCCTTGCGCAGCGGCGTGCGGCCGGCGCTGGAGCCGACACAGCGCGTCCGCTTGGGGGTCGGCACACTCTCGGGCGTGGTCAACGGCGTGGCCGCCATCGGCGGCATCGTGGTCGCCGTGCTGCTGAGCGCCACGCGCATGGCGCCGGCCGCGCTGCGCGCGACCATGGTGCTGATGCTGCTGTGCTCCGACGTGCTGGCGCTGGCCTTCGCGGCCGTGCTGCCGCGGGCGGGCGATGCCGGGGCGCTGGTGGGGACGGACACCTGGCGCTGGGCGCTGTGGCTGGCGCCGGCCATGCTGGCCGGCATCTGGCTCGGCGGCCGGGCGTTCGCGCGGGTGTCGCCGGACCAGTTCCGGCGGCGGCTGCTGGATCTGCTGGGGGTGTTGGCGGTGCTGGCGCTGGGGCGGGCGGTGTGGGGTGTGGTGGGCGCGGTGTGACGGGCCTGGCCGAGCGCGTGCATGCCGCGGCTCGGCGGCTTGCAGGATGCGGTGCATCGGGCCCGAAGTTCCGCTGACGGAATTCCAGCGATTCAGTTTGGCGTGGCGGCATGCGCACTGCCGGCCACATGACGTCGTCCCGATGCCCGCGGACGAACGTCTTCTCCCTCCTGTTGCGGTCCCCTCGAACTTCCCCAGTGGCTTGAACCCGGGGGGGCACTGCGCCCAGCGTTTTGCCATGCGACCCCCGACTGGCGGAGTCGCTGCTTTTGCATCCAACCCCCGGACCGCCCGATGAGACCAGCCATTGAGGGTTTGCGCTAGCAAACCCAAGTATTGCGTTGATCGTCTTGTTGTCATTAAAATATAAACACATGAACACGAAAAAGACTCTCCTTCGGAGCCCGTCATTGCGAGACATGCTGGACTCTCCCGGCTTGACCGTGGCCCCCGGCGCGTACGACGGCATCGGCGCCAGGCTGATTGCCCAAGCTGGCTTCCGCGCGGTCTACATGACGGGCGCGGGCACGGCCATGGCGCGGGGCTTTCCGGACTTCGGCCTGCTGACGCAGACCGAGATGGCGGACAACGCCGGCGTGATGGCGCGTTCCGTCGACCTGCCGGTCATCGCTGACGCGGACACGGGCTACGGCAACGAACTGAACACCGCGCGCACGGTGCGCGAGTACGAGGCGCGCGGCGTGGCGGCCATCCACATCGAAGACCAGGTGGCGCCCAAGCGCTGCGGCCATCTCCAAGGCAAGGAAGTGGTCGCGCGCGCCGAGTTCGTGTCCAAGATCCGCGCCGCCGTCGAGGCGCGCCGCTCCGCGGAGTTCCTCATCATCGCGCGCACCGATGCCCGGGCCATGCTCGGATTGGACGAAGCCATCGCCCGCGCAAACGCCGCGCTCGACGTTGGCGCCGATATCGCCTTCGTCGAGGCGCCGCAGACCGTGGAGGAGGTGGAGCGCATACCGCGCGAGGTGCGCGGCGCCTGCCTGCTCAACATCGTCGGCGGCGGCCGCACGCCGGTGTTCGAT
This sequence comes from Variovorax boronicumulans, assembly GCF_007677875.1. Taxonomy (GTDB): domain Bacteria; phylum Pseudomonadota; class Gammaproteobacteria; order Burkholderiales; family Burkholderiaceae_C; genus Pseudorhodoferax; species Pseudorhodoferax boronicumulans_A. The sequence goes on from NZ_VEDO01000022.1 coordinate 106,826, forward strand.
ACCGCCGTGGCCGAGTCCATGGGCTACAAACTGGCGATCGTGCCAGGCCTGCTGGTCAGCGCCGCCATCGAGGCCGGCGATGCCGCGCTCGCGGCGCTGCGCGCCACGCGCAGGGTGCCGGCCGTCGCGGCCGGCGTCGGCGCCACCTTCCAGCGCTTCGGCGCCGACGACTGGGACGCCATGCGCCGCCGCTTCGATGCCGGCGCCAGCGCGATCGACACCACGGTGCCGGCGCTCGGCACCCAGGGCGAAGGCCGCTGAACCATGGCCGGCCGCACACTCTTCGACAAGATCTGGGACGCGCACGTGGTGCGCGAGCTCAGCGATGGCTGGGCCCTGCTGCACATCGACCGGCACCTGCTGCACGACCTGTCCGGCTCTGCTTCGCTGGCCGACATGGCGCAGCGGGGACTGGCCGTGCACGACCCGGACCTGGTGTTCGCGACGCCGGACCACGCCGTCTCCACCCGACCCGGGCGTGACGGCATGACCTACGTGCCGGGCGGCAGGCTCTGGTCCGCATTGCGGCAGGGCGCGCAGCGCTTCGGCATCCGCCTGTTCGATCTCGGCGAATCGGGCCAAGGCATTGTCCACGTGGTGGGGCCGGAGCAGGGCATCGTGTTGCCCGGCCTGACCATGGTCTGCGGCGACAGCCACACCTGCACCAACGGTGCACTGGGCGCGCTGGTCCTGGGCGTGGGCTCGAGCGAGAGCACGCACGCCCTGGCGACGCAGACCCTGCGCCTGCAGCGGCCCAGGCACATGCGCATCCGCTGCGAGGGCGCGCTGGCGCCGGGCGTCACGGCCAAGGATCTGGCGCTGCACATCATCGGCCTGCTGGGGGCCGATGCCGGCGTGGGCCACGCCGTGGAATACGCGGGTTCGACCATCGAGGCGCTCGAGGTCGAGGCACGGCTGACCCTGTGCAACCTGACCGTCGAACTCGGCGCGCGCTCCGGCGTGATCGCGCCGGACGAACGCACCTTCGCCTACGTCAAGGGCCGCCGCTTCGCGCCGCAGGGCGCCGACTTCGAGGCCGCGGTCGCCGCGTGGCGGGAACTGCGCTCCGATCCGGACGCCCGGTTCGACCGCGAGGTGCAGATCGACGCCGGCACGGTCACGCCCACCGTGACCTGGGGCACCAGCCCCGAACACGCGATCGCCATCGACGGGCGCACCCCCGACCCGCGGCAGGTGGCCGGACAGGGCGCCGACGCCATCGCCCATGCGCTCGATTACATGGGCTTGGCCGCAGGCGCGCCGATCGCCGGCACGCCGGTCGACTGGGTGTTCATCGGCTCGTGCACGAATTCGCGCCTGTCCGACCTGCGCGCCGCGGCCGACATCGCACGTGGTCGTCGGGTCGCCGCCCATGTGCGCGCCTGGGTCGTGCCCGGCTCGGAAGACGTCAAGCGCGCCGCCGAGGCCGAAGGCCTG